>CAWFMY010000007.1:0-220616 GCA_963816925.1 uncultured beta proteobacterium
AACAGCGCAAGCACCCGCTCCACGTTCTGTTCGACCCGTGACGGGAGCGCATCCCATGACGTGCGCGGGACCTGCTCCGCGAACGCAAAATCCTGGAAATGCTCGACGACGTCGACCGTGAGCGCATTCACGATCTCCATAGAGGCGGTGAACGAATCACGCACGTGCGAAGAATCGGATTCCGTACGTTAGAGTTCGGTGCCCGTTCCGGGCTCGTTGACGGATTTGTCCGGATGAAGGAGTCGATGGAGTAGGTCCACCGCCGTGGAGACGGTTCGCTCGAGGCGATCCATGCGCTCGTCGAGTTGCTCGAGATGGCGGTGGAAGAACTTGGGGTCTGATCGCACGGATGACATGGGGTATCGCCAGCCGGGCCCCCGACCGCCGGGACGACCGACATTGCACCGCGCGTCGAATCCGACCCCATTTCCTCATCGATTTCGCGCGCAGCGCCTTTGACGTCCCCGGCTGTCACCGCGTGCTTTTCGCCCAGGTAGGATGCAAGCAGCAAACGGTTGCAGAGCGTATTGATCTTCCTGGGAATACCACTCGCGTAGCTGTGGATCAGATCGAAACATTCCGGCTCGAAACTAGGGTCGCCCTGCCAGTTGACGTGCCGGAGGCGATGCTCGACGTAGGATTTCGTTTCCTCGGAGTCTAGTGGGCCCAGGTGATACGACGCGATCACCCGCTGGCGCAATTGCTGCATCTGGGGGCCTTGCATCATCTGGCGCAATTCCGGCTGTCCGATGAGGAAGCTTTGCAAGAGTGCCTGGTCGCCCAGCTGAAAGTTGGAGAGCATGCGCAGCTCTTCCAGCGCTCGGTCCGAGAGATTCTGAGCCTCGTCGACGACAAGCAACGCGCGTTTCTTGTCGACGACGAGCTGGCAGAAGTACGCCTCCAGCGATGCGAGCAACACGGCTTTGTCGACGGTACGCACGGGGAGCCCAAAAGCCACACCGACGGCGCGCAGCAATTCGTCGGCATCGAGCTGTGTGCTGACAATCTGCGCAGCCACGACCTTCGACGGGTCGAGCTGCTCGAGCAGGCTTCGGACGATCGTCGTCTTGCCTGCTCCAATCTCACCAGTAATGACGATGAATCCCTCGCTTTGATACAGGCCGTACTCGAGATACGCAAACGCCCGCTTGTGACCGCGGCTGGCGAAAAAGAAGGAAGGGTCCGGATTGAGTTGGAACGGCTTTCCGGTCAGGCGATAGTATGCTTCGTACATGGCGCCTTCATTTGAACGAGTAGGTCAGCCCCGCCAACGCGGCGACTTCAGTGTAACTCGGCACGATGTCCGAATTCAGTTTCTGGAAGCGAATCCCCGCGGTCACCATCGTGTGTGCCGAAATGGGCGAGCTCAACTGCAGGAGCGCGCCTCCCTGATTCGTCCTGCCAATCAGTGGCGCATTCGCCGTAGTGCGCAACAAGAATGCCGTCAAGTTCAGTGCGGCCAATGGCGTGAGGCGATGCGTCCAGGTCAGGGTTGCGCCAAGCTGCGTATTGTTGTTGTTGACGTCAAATAGGGCCGGCAGAGTAGTTCCGGATGCGGTAATCGGTACATTGCGGAGTCGAAACAGGTTGAGAAACACGTCGTTGCGAGCGCCGATCAGGCCCATCGTCGCATTGAAATTCTCGGCGAGAATGACCTGCTCGGAGTAAACGTTGACCGCACCCGTGACCGTGGTTGGCAGGCCCGTCTGCTGAATCAGGTCTTGAACGGCCTGCTGCCGCTGCGTAGGGTCCGGTATGCGTGAGCTCAACAGCTGGTCCAGGAGCCCCTGGACATTCGCCCCTGGCGACAGAGTTCCGAGCTGTTCTGGAAAGGTCGTGATGTTGCGCGAGGCCGCAATGCTCCAGACGGAAAGGGGCGTTCGGTGAGCGGCCGACAGCAGATAGGACGTTCCGAAAAACCGATGTCCCGCATTGGCGACGACTGAAGTTCGCTCGGATGGCCGCCACTCGATTCCTCCGCCGTAGACGGCGCCGCTGTAGCTGCTGAATGGATAGCGGTTGTCCTCATAGCCGGCGTCGAGCTGGACTCGAAATTGCGGGCTCACAAGATAGCGCAATCCGCCACGAGCCACGTTGGTTCGCTGCGGTGCCTGGTTTTCGAATTTCACGTCCGTGAAGTCGAATTCACCAAACCATCGCAGCGGAGCGGCCGGACTCTGGATTTTTCCTAGCCACTCGGAGGTGTAGGAGTTGCTGGTTGTGATGGGCGCTCCGCTGAGATTCGTCCACGCGCTGTTGTTTCGCAATTCGAATTCGACGTTGCCCGGTGATTCGCCTTTGACGTATGGGCTCACGCGATAGGTCGACTGGGTGTAGCGGTTTTCGGTAGCCGAAGTCAGTCCCTGGGGCTGCGCGCCGAAGGGGGACAGGAATGGCTGCGAGACGGAAACAAAGCCCTCGATGAACAGAAATCGCTCGATGGCAGATATCGTTCCCAGCACATTTGCTGTCGGATAGGTATTGTTGTTTTCACTCCCCGTGCGCGCATAGAGCACGATGGGGAGCGCGATCGTGCCATCGAGTTTTGTCCGCGCGCCGAGTTCGCTGAACGTCAAGGTCGGCGTCACCTGCGTCACGAGATCGCTTTGCCGATCGGAGGATGGCGACAAGTTGACGTTGTTCGTCAGTGTCTCCACCAAGCCGATGGAGGGTTCAAACCGCCACACCTGCGCCTCGACGCGCATCGCGCCGAGCGCGAGACCAAGTGCAAGGACGACGGAGGCGAAACGCCGGCGGGAAATCCGATCCATGGGACTCCGATGATGCTCCGATGCTTGCTGCCGACGTTCTGGTTGCGCCCGTCCCCAGCTAGCGCGGATCATCAGCCGAGTAATAGCCATAGTAGTTGCCAACCTCGGACCTGACAGTTTTGTTCAACGTCATCAACACGACGTCACAACGCTCGATCGTGGCGAGGGCATGGCCTACGGTTCGGCGCGGCGTTACGTCGGCCGCGACGACCACGACGATTTGTCCCATTTGCGCGGCGAGGGCGGGCGCCTCGGCCGTGAGAAGCAAAGGGGGGGAATCGAAGATGACGATGCGATTCCGGTAACGCGACGTCAGCTCGTGCAGGAGTGCAGCCATCTTCTCGCTCGACAGGAGCTCGGTGGCGTGCTGATGGCGAATGCCCGCGGGAAGAAAGGTGAGGCGCTCGATATTGGTTTGCAGAAGTACCTGGCTGAGATCGAGATCGTCACGGATCAGGAGATCCATCAGCCCCGGCGACGGCGGGATTCCGAAAACATCCGGCAGCGATGGACGCGCGACGTCGCCATCGACCAGCAAAACCGTGGTGTCGAATTCCATGGCCATGCTGAGCGCGAGATTGGCCGCCGTGAACGTCTTGCCTTCGCCTGGCAGCGCGCTCGTCACCATCACCAGGTTGCCATTGCGCACCGGGGTGCCGGATCTGGCTTGTGCATTTCTTATGATCGGACGCTTGAGCACGCGAAATTCGTGCGCGATCTGCGAATCCTTGGCGTCAGGTGTCACGAATCCGCGCGCCTTGAGGCGCCCGAGGTCGAGTTCAACGGACACCCGCGGCGTACTGTCTCCCCATTCGCCCGGGTCAGTGAGTGCGGCGGCATGCTCGCCGGCCGCCCGCGGGGCCATCGCAGGACCCGCCTCCGGACTGCGCGAATTGAACTCGCGCACGATGGCCTCCGGCGTAGGGACGCGCTCCCGCAGCGCCTTGGCCGTGTCCTCGTCCGCGTTGTCCGGAACGTCCCGCACCTCGGCGCCCGCCCGCTGCAGCTCCGCGAGGCGCTTGGCGGCCTTTTCGATCAGGCTCATCGCAGGGTCCTCATGCGGTACGGGATATCAGGAATGCAACGGTTATCACCGTGCAGAACGTCGCCAGCAATCCGCCCAATCCGCCGATGAAGAGCATCGTCCCGCGCCGCCGGCGCGCCCTTTCGGGGTCAACGACGACCATGGAGACGGCGCCGAGGACCGGTCGCCCGACGATGGCACCGAGCGACCGCAGATCCTGAAATGTCGGCACGAGCTCGTTGGTGACAAAGCTTGCGAGAACTCCAACGGCCAGTGCAAAGAGGAGCGCTGCGCCGAGCATGACCATGCGCGTTGGCTGCACCGGTCTCTGGGAGACCCGTGGCGGGTCGACGACGCGGAAGGGCGCGCCCTCCGTTTCCTGCACGTTCACCCCCATCGTCGCGGCCTCGCGCCTCGCCAGCAGGTCGCTATAGGTCTTCTTCTGGATGTCATAGTCGCGATTGAGCTGGGCAAGTTCGGCCTCGACCTGCGGAACGATGCGCGCCTGGACCTTGAGCTGCGCGTATTCACTCTCGTATGCGGACAGCCGCCCTTGCAGCGATGCCGCCTTGGCCTCTGCATCGGCCAGTGCGACGCGCATCTTCTCGTATACCGGATTGCTTTCCATGGGCTCCACCGGTTTGCCGGATAGCGCTGCCGCCCGCTCGCGCGCTTGCCGCTCCTGTCGTTGCTGCACTTCCAGCTCGGCGATGACTCGCCGCGTGCCGACGACATCGGGATGCTGATCCGTATAAGTGCGCAACAATTCGTCGAGTTTGGCTTTTTGCGCGGCAATTCGCGCATCGATTTCGGGGACGGGCGGAGCGATGACGCCGGGCCGCCCGGCGGAAGAGATCGTGGGGGTCTGGCTGGCGAGGTCGCGTTTGTACGATTCGCGGGACTCGATGGCGGAGCGCAATTCGAGTCTCGTATTGGAGATTTCGTCCGTCAGCCTCGACATCCGGCCGAAATAATCCTGCCCGGCCTGGCCGCTCTGTCCGGGAACGCCGAGGTACTTGAGGCGGAAGTCCTTGAGACGGCCCTCCGCCAGCTGCAGGGTCTGCTCATAACGGGCGATCTGCTCATCCAGGAATTTGACCGCGGCCCGCGCATCCTGTCGCTCGTCGCCGACGCTGGATTGCACGAAGATCTTGAGCAGCGACTCGATGACGCTAAGCGCCCGTTGCGGGTCCGGATCGCGGTACGAAATGATGTAGATGTTGCTGGTCGCGTTGCCGGTGAGATCGATCCGTTTCGTCAGCTGCTCGATGAGCGCCTCGCGCTCCGCAATACCGGTAGCGCCCTCATCCAGCTTGGCCATCTGGACGAGCTTTTCGATATTCGGGCCGGCTCAGCAACGTGCGGCTTATCAGCGCGACTTGCTCATTGAGATTCGGTTGGATGCTAAGGCCCGCCATCACCGGCCGCAGCATCGATTGAGTATCGACATAGGCGCGGGCGTTCGCGACGTAGTACTCGGGAATGAGCAGTGCGACGCCAATGCTGGCCACACCGGCGATCCAGGCCGCGGCGAGCCCGAAAAAGCGCCGGTTCCACATCCCGCGGAGGTGGAGCAGCAATTCTCGAAGCGCTTCGTTCATGCGGACACCCGTCGATGCGGCATAAATATGCTCAGAAGTAGCTTTGCGGAATGATCAGGATGTCGCCGGGCCGCATGTCGGCATTGGCGGTGATGTCTCCGCCCCTGACCAGATCACGCAACCGAACGCTGTACAGCTTGCCGCCATCACTGACGCGGAAAATCGTGGCCCGGTTCCCGTCCGCGAAATCCGTCAGTCCACCAACGGCGATCATCACATCCAGCAGCGTCATTTTCTTGCGATAAGCGAGGATTTGCGGCTTGGTCGCCTCGCCGATGACCCGGATCTGTTCGCTTGCCGGTCCTACAAAGTTGGTGACGACTACCGTCACCACAGGATCACGGATGTACTTGGCGAGGGCTTTCTCGATGTCGCGGGCGAGTTCGGGGGGGCTCTTGCCCAACGCGGACAGGTCTTCGACAAGAGGCGTGGAAATCTTCCCGTCCGGACGCACCGGCACTGTCATCGAAAGTTCAGGATTGCGCCATACGATGACGTTCACGGTGTCCAGCGGTCCGATGGTGTAGGCGTAGTCGCCCGCCTGGGCTTCCCGCGGGGCGGGCGGATACGTGGGATTCATAGAACAGCCGGTCGCCAGCAACGCAAGGACAGCGCCCGCGAACGCCAGCCCGTTGCCAAGCATCCAGGGCCTCGAAGTGTCAGCACGCGTTCGGATCGGAATCATGATTTTCCCTTTGTTAACAATGACCCATGACCATGGTAACACCTCAATCTCACGGCGTGGAAATGACTGATCGACGAGTGCCTTTCGGCAATGCTCGATGCGTCGACGGTTGCGCCTGAGAACCGCAAGGCTTTCACGGCATGCTGCTCCCATCGGTACTCGCGATGTACCGATGTGAATATTCACGGGACGTTTGACCGCATTTCGTGGTTAATAAGCAACATCAGGATCGCGTTGAGGATATTGCGATATGTCCGCTCATTTCATATTTGCATAATCTATTGATTATCAATATTTAGGCGTACACTTTCGGACTGGTATCACCGGCTTGTCATTAACCTGTCGCAACGTTCTGTTATGACGGATTTTATGTACTGCACAGCTGATTTGAGGATTCGACCCGCTTTGCTATCGTCCCCTTCCGCGGAACAAATACGTTCCAGCCAAATCTCAATCCCCGGCATGTCCATTGCTACGCGCTATTCTGTCGCATATCGTCTTCGCAAATGGGGTCGAGATAGAATGCCTTCGATATTGCGCTGCAATATCGCGCACCGTGCAGCCAAATCCACGGATTCTGGACGGCAACGATAATGGACAGGCACGGCCCCACAAGCGTTGCGAGATTGGAAGCTCGCAGCGATGCCGCCAGGACCGATCCGCTGTCCGCGAACCCGTTTCTCAATCAGCTTCGTCTCGAGAAGCGGCGCGTCGATCGTTCCAAAGCCCCGCTGTCGATGGTTCTGTACCGCTACGACGGCAAGCACGAAGCGATGCTGAACGATGCACGGACGCTGGTGAGGTTCCTGCGCGGCAACAAGCGCGAAACCGATATCCTCGGGCAATTGAACAACGGCGTGATCGCGATCCTGCTACTGGATACCGGCCGGGACGGAATGCATCGATTCATGCAGAAGGTCGAAGTGCAGGCCGGTGCTCTGCCGTTCTCGTCAGTTGGCGAAACCTATCCCAATCATCTTTTCGAAACCGTGGCCAGGGGCGCCGAGTATTCGCTTGAATTTCATTCGTTCGTTCTGGACGAATCTGCAGGGCCGAACAGACTCGGACTTTTCGCGAAGCGGGCATTCGACATTGTCGTCAGTGCCTCGCTGATTGTGCTTGCCATGCCGTTGATGCTGGTCGTGGGAAGCGCGATTGCGATGACGTCGCCGGGGCCCGTCATATTCAGGCAAAAGCGTCTCGGCAAGGGGTGTGCGCCTTTCATTTTTTACAAATTCAGATCAATGGCGCTCAATGTCGACGATTCGATCCATCGCGAGTTCGTGACTACGCTGATCAAGGGCGGCCACGAGGAAATCAATCAGCAGGATGCGGTCAAGCCACTTTACAAGATCAAATCCGATCCGCGCCTTACTCCGATTGGTGGCTTCCTGCGGAAGTCTAGTCTCGACGAACTCCCGCAGTTGTTCAATGTGTTGAAGGGGGACATGAGTCTTGTCGGGCCACGGCCCCCGCTGACGTATGAAGCCGAGAAATACCAGTCATGGCATCTGCGTCGAATACTTGAAATAAAGCCGGGCATAACCGGGCTATGGCAAGTCGAGGGCCGCAGCAAGGTGTCCTTCGACGAAATGGTGCGGATGGACCTTCGGTATACGCGCGACTGGTCGCTGATGCTCGATCTCAAGATTCTGGCCAAGACCGTCAGAGTCGTGCTAAGGCGCGATGGTGCTGTCTAGGATTGGTGACCGGCGCGTGCGGCGGCCCGCGGACGAGGAATGAAGCGGCGTTATTCCAGAATCGAAACCGTCGGAATGGGTATGACAAATCGTGCGCCCCATTCGCGAACGTAGCTCATCGACGCGCTGATTTCATCCTTCAGGTTCCACGGCAGAATGAAGATGTAGTCCGGCCGCGCCTGTCGGATCGCGTCGGGCGCCAGGATCGGTATGTGCGTGCCGGGGGTGTACTTGCCCTGCTTGAGCGGGTTTCTATCGACGGTGAAGTCGAGGAAGTCGGTGCGAATGCCGCAGTAGTTGAGCAGCGTATTGCCCTTGCCGGGAGCACCGTAGCCGACGATCCGCTTGCCTTGGCGCTTCGCGTCGATCAGGAAGTCCAGGATCGCGCGCTTCGTCTCCTCGACGCGTTCCTCGAATTGGCCATAGGTCGCCAGATCTGCCAAGCCCTGCGCCATCTCCTCGGCGCGAAGCGCCGCGACCGCGGGAAGCGTTGGATGGCGACGCGTCGTCGTCGTGGCAGGCATAGATCCGAAGCGAGCCTCCATGGGTCGGAAGCTCTTCGACGTCGAAGAGCCGAAGACCGTGCTGCGCGAAAGATCCTCTCCACCACGAAGAACGCGAGGTAGCTGAAATGCTCGTGATAGATGGTGTCGAACTGGTTCTGCTGCATCAGTTGCAGCAGATGGGGAAACTCCATCGTGATCACGCCACCGGGCTTGAGCAGGATCTTCATTCCGGCGACAAAGTCGTTGATGTCCGGCACGTGCGCCAGGACGTTGTTTCCGACAAGCAGGTCGGGCTGACCGAATCTCGCTCTGATCGTTCTCGCGGTCGCCACGCCAAAGAACTCGACGACCGTCCGTATACCCTTTCTTCTGCGCGATCTTCGCCACATTCGCCGCGGGCTCGATGCCCAGCACGGGAACGTTCGCGGAAACGAAATGCTGCAGCAGATACCCGTCGTTGCTGGCGATTTCGGTGACGAGGCTGCGTCGAATCCGAGACCGAATCGCTCCCGCATCGCAATCCGTATAGCGCCGCGCATGCTCGACCCAACTGTCGGAGTACGACGACAGATATGCGTAGTCGGAAAAGATCTCCGACGGAGCGACGAATTCCTCGAGCTGAACCAGGAAGCAGTGGTCGCAAACATAGACGTGAAGCGGATAGAACGGCTCCATCTGGTTCAGTTGATCCGCCGCGATGTACGATTCGCACAGCGGCGACATGCCGAGGTCGACGAAGTGGTCGTCATCGAACTCGCGCAGAAACGGCATTTCGGGCGTATGTGCCGGCGAGTCCTGTGGAGCGTGGCTGCCTGCGGGTGCGCGTTCCGTGCTTCGTGGTTCGACTTCGGGAATGGTCATTCGTTCGCCATCCGAATGCGCGAAATACCGGCTTTACCGGCCGTCCGACGAGGTATTTGTCGACACCTTCGTCGAGGGCCCGGCGATAGACATGCAGGGCTTCCGCGACCGCATCGATCGTGTAATCGATGTCGGCGTCGCTGTGGGAATAGCTGACCATGAACGACGGCGCGAGAACTCCGCGCCGGATCAGCTCCTGCAGGAAAAGCGTTCGAAATGCCTGGCTCGGCTGGCCGTCGCTGTCCCGCGTCGCGAAGAGCAACGCGCAGTCGCGGCCCATGCACTCGACCTGCGCACCGACACCCGCCGCAACCGCTGCTTCGCGCACGCCTTTACGGAGGCGGCTCCCCTGGCGGTACAGGTGGCCTACGACATCTTCGTCGCGGTAGATCGACATGGTCGCGATGCCGGCCGCCATCGCGTGCGTCTCCGCGCCATGCGTCGTCGACAACAGGAACACTCGCTCGCGATCGTGATCGTAGCCACCGAGCTCCATGACGTCGCGTCGCCCGGCGAGCGCGGACAGGGCAAACCCATTGGCGAGGCCCTTGCCGAAGGTCGACAGATCGGGAGTGACGCCGTAGACGTGTTGCGCACCCGAGCGGTGCCAGCGAAATCCGGTGATCATTTCGTCGAAGACAAGCAGGGCGCCATGTTCGTGGCAGAGCTCCTTCAGCGCCGGGAGGAATCGCTCGCGCGGCTCGTCCAGTCGCGCCGGTTCGAGCAGCACGCAGGCGATCTGCGCCGGGGTACTCGCGCGAACAGCGACTTCACGCTGTCGAGATCGTTATAGCGAAATTGCACTGTGCGCGACCGCGTCCATTCGGGAACTCCCGCCGGCATCGCGGTCGTTCCGATGAACCAGTCCGAGGTCGAAAAGAAGGGATGATCTCCGCAGATCGCGATGAAATCGCGGCCGGTATGCGCTCGCGCAAGGCGGATGGCGCCGTCGAGCGCGTCGGAACCGTCCTTCGCGAATTTGACCATCTCGGCTGACGGGACGAGTTCCAGAAAACGCTCTGCACACTCGACCTCGATCGGGCGAGGGCCTGACAAAATTGGTGCCGAAGGGCAGCTGCCGGGCGACGGCGGCAGTGACGCGCGGAAACGCGTGGCCCAGCGTAACGGTGCGCAGTCCCATGCCGTATTCGATGAATTCGTTGCCGTCCAGGTCCCAGACATGGCAGCCGTCACCGCGCACGATGAATGCGGGCGCCTGCTCCGGGTATTGGTCGTCGCCCTTCGCATAGGTATGCGCGCCGCCGGGAATGAGCTCGTGGGCCCGTCGACTCAGCTGCTTTCCCGCGCTAGAAAGTTCGTTCCGCCCAGGCTGGCGAACGGATTCAACGGCCGCTGAGTCGGAGTTTGCGACCATGAAATGCCTCCGCATAACCGCTGGGCGAGCGGCATTCGAGGCCCCGCAATCGGAGCATCGCCATGAAAGTACTTCCTGCGTGAACCAGTGCCTTCGGATTGCGAGGGGTACGACTGCATCAGTGCTGCCACCTTGGCGTCCGCGTCTTTCGCGTCTACCGGTACATACACATTGGGCTGTCCGAGACCGCCATCCCACTTGGGGATTTCGTATTCGAGGATGAGGTGATCGCGAAACGTGGTCCACATCATCTCATTGACGATTCGATGATCCTGATGGCGGTCGTCGCGCTCGTGGCACAGGATCAGGTCGGGCGCGGGGTCGCGCTTCAGGGACTCGCAAGAAATCCTTGATTTCACCATACACGGCTGGAAATCGACCGTCGGGAAAGTCGCCGAATCGCAACTTGCCACGACAGGCCGGCCTGCACCAGCGCTCGCATCGAGCGCTCCGTCTCGGCGCGGCGCTTTGCGCGTGCCGCTAAGAACCACCCAGTCGATTACCGCGTTGCGGCCGCGGCGCTGGAACGTCCGCAGCGTCGCGCCACAACCGATTTCTATGTCGTCGCAATGCGCGCCGACGCACAGCACCCTGAGCGAGCGTCGTTGGTGGAGATCAAGAATGAGATCGAGCATCGTACGTCGCAGGACCGGTTACTCCGGCGCACTCGCCGGGTGTCGCTTCCACGATCATCCACGGGCAATCACCGCGGGCCTCCATGCGATCGAAGCTGATCTTGTCCTTGAATGTATCCATGCATTGCCAGAATCCATCCCAGCGAAATGTCGCCAGCTTGCGTTCCGCGATCAGGCGCGCGAAGGGCTGCTCGACCAGCTCCTCTCCCTCGCGCATGTAGTCGAAGATCTCCCGCCGCAGTACGAAGTAGCCGCCGTTGATCCACAGCTGCTGGCTCGGCAACGCCCCCATGCTGCGTGACGATGCCGTCGTCGCCGGCATGGACGGCGTGAAAGCTTTGGCTGCTGCGAACGGCGGCAAGTCTCGCCACCGCGTTCGACCGCGAAAGTCGGCGATCTGCTGGTCCAGCGGGAGGTCCGACAGCCCGTCGGCGTAGTTGGCCAGGAATATCTCGTCGTCCTGCACGTAGCTGCGTACCCGCAGCAGACGTTGACCGATGTTGCTGTGCAAGCCCGGTGTCGACGAACGTGATCTTCCAGTCGTCGAGGTCCCGCGAATGCAGCTCGACCCGGCTCGTCGCCCGGCGTGCAGCGTGAAATCGTTGGTCATCGCTTCGTCGTAGCGCAGGAAAGTAATCGCGGATCAGGTCGCCGCGATAGCCGAGGCAAAGGATGAACTCGGTATGGCCGATAGTGCGCGTAGTAGCGCATCAGGTGCCACACGATCGGCCGATAGCCGACGTTGACCAGCGGCTTGGGGATGGTCATCGGAGTGCTCGCGCAATCGCGTGCCCAAGTCCGCCGCAGAAGAGGACGACCTTCATGGCTTGCTCCTTTGCCGTGCTGCAATTCGCCTTTGCGCTCGCGGCACGGGGCGCCGACTTGCGTTTGCGTGTCCAGCGGGCGAGGTCGAGCGCCGTGCGCGACGCGCCAGTTTGCCGCGTCCGCAGCAGTTGCCTGCTCGAGCGCGACCGCGGCTTCCTGAAGGACGTCGAAGCGTAATCCGGACCGACGGGCGATGTCCAGCAGTGGAATTGCGAACCGTCGGACTGGTTCAGCACCCACAGCATCGCGTGCTCGCGCTCGCCCGGGCTGGCTCCGCCGACCGCGCCGTAGAGTCCGCGTTTGCCGAGGCGTGGCTCGCCCTTGGGCTTGCGGTTGACATAGCGGCCGTTGTCTTCGAGGACCGTCACGAACAGCTTGCAGGCCGCCGAGACTTTGCTCGAGACACTCGCGGGCGTATCAGTGCGAGGTCGTCCGCCGAACGTGTGGTACTGAGGATAGCCGCCGTTGACCGATCGCGTCAGGCGTCCGATCGGAAGATCGAAGCCCGGCGAGCACAGCTGCCGCTCGTCGTAGCCGTAGGGCGAGAACGGTACGACGCTCCCGGCGATCGATCTGCGACAGCACGTAGGCCGCGATGGCATCGGTTTTCGGTTCGCTCCTGCGGCTCATCTTGTAGGTAAGCGCGACCCGGGTCACCCAGCAGGCCAAGCACCAATCCCGCGTGCACGCGGCGAGGTTGCGCTCGTTCTGCTTCGAGCCAGCAAAGCGAGCCGATGGTGCCCGGCGCAAACACAAATCGATAGGTGTAGCGGCGTGGTTCGCGCGCGATCCATTGCGCCAGCGCGGTTGCGATCGCCATGCCGCTCGTGTTGTCGTTGGCCAGCGACGGATGGCACACGTGGGTGAAGAACAGTATTTCTTCGCGGCTGCGGCCAGGGATTTCCAGCTCGCCATAGGTCAGCGATCCCGGAGCGAGCGAGCTCTTGATCTCGACGCGGTATTTGCCCGGTCCGCAGGGCCTGTCGCGTCTCGTCGCCAAGGCAGAACCCCCAGTTGCGCCGGTAGTAGCTGGTGCGATACGGAATCCACGTCCGGATGGTCGGGCAAGCGAGTGCAGGCGCTCCTGCAGCTTCGGCAGCGACAACGTGTTGCGCTATCGGTTCCGAATAGCTGACGATGTGCAGGTTGTGCCGCTGGAAGTCGACGACGCGCTCGCCGTCCGGAGACACGACGGCCGCATCCTCGATGTTCCACTCCAGCGGGACTTCCCAGTCGAAAACGGCGCTGCCGCTCGGGATCTCGTGGATCACCAGGGGAATCTGCTGACCGATGATCGCCAGTGACTGCCGAACACCGTGCACCGGTGATGCTGCGACAGATCGGGTACAGTCGGGATGCGAACCGGTGCAATTCGCTGCCGGCGGTCGCTGGCGTCACGCTCATGGCGCGCCATGCCGTGCGGCTTCGGCGGTCGGCCCGTCGTCCCAGGCGTTCATCGATTTCCTCCGCCTCGTCGCGACAGCTCGGCCTCGAACGCTTGGCGATCGAAATCCGGGTACTTCGCGTCGCGTTCGGAAATGACAACGTCGCTTTGAATGGGCCATGCTATTCCAAATGCCGGCATCGTTCCATCGTACGCCGGCGGCCAGGTCCGGGGCGTAAGTGTCCGTCATCTGATACAGCACTTCGGTCGAATCGACCAGCGTCTGGAAACCGTGCGCGACGCCGTGCGGCACGAAGACCGCGTCGCGACTGTCGTCGTTGAGCGGGACAGCCGCATGCCGCAGATAGGTGGGCGATCCCGGGACGCAGGTCCAGCAACACGTCGAAGATGGCGCCTTTGACGCAGCGCACGAGTTTGCCCTCATGCGAAGGCGGCTATTGAAAGTGCATGCCGCGCACGGTTCCGCGCCGGGTGTTGAAGGAAATGCTGGACTGCACCGCTTCGATCGGGCATGCCCGCCGCGCCAAATTCCCGCGCGCAGAACGTGCGCGCGAAGAATCCGCGCTCGTCGGTGATGCGCTCGATCTGACCAGAGAACGCCTGGTCGATTCCGAGCGCCGTCGAATTGCATTTCAGCGCCAGCGAAACTCGTCGTCGATCTGGTTCGGTCGCCTGCAGGTACATGAGCTGCTTCAGTCGGGTGAAGGCGCGGAATTGATGCAGGTCCGGACGTCAACTGGATTCGCTCGAACACTTCGCGCAACTGGCGCGCGCCATCCTTCGCCGTATAGCGGCAGCGGAAGCCCGGCAACTCCCGATGAATCCGGTCGAAGTTCACGCGATAGCTGCGGTTGTCCCCGCTTGGCGGACCGACCGTCACTTCGCATCCGGGAAATTCCGCGGCAACAATTTGCGGCGATTTCGCGAATGCGATAGTTTTCGGAGTTCTGCCCGACGTTGAAGATCTTGCCGCGGACAGCGTCGTCCGGCGCAACAAGCGATCGGTAGATCGCTTCGCAGATGTCCTCGACGTGCACCAGCGGCCGCCATGGGCTGCCGTCGCTGATCATGGCGATGCGCTTCGTCGTCCAGGCCAGCGCCGCAAGATCGTTCAGGACGATGTCGAAGCGCATTCGCGGCGACGGTCCGTACGCCGTCGCGTTGCGCAGGAAGACCGGGCAGAAGGTCGCTCCGGCCATGGCGCCGAGATCGCGCTCGACGAGGACCTTGCATTCTGCGTACGCCGTCTGCGGATTGGTCGGCGGATGATTCGTCGAGGAAGTCACCGGTGCCAGCACCATAGACGCTGCAGGACGAGGTGTAGACGAATCGGCTTATGCCGGCGGATCGCGCCTTTTCGGCCAGCGACACCGAGCCCCGGTGATTGATTCGATGCGTCACCGCCGGGTTGTTCTGGCCCAGCGGGTCATTGGAGAGCTCGGCCAGGTGCGCGACAGCGTCGCAGCCCAGGAGGTCGGCTTCGGTGATGTCGCGCAGGTCCTTGTTCAGGGTTTGCGGCGCGTACGCGAGCCGCCGGTTGTCGCTGTAGAGCCAGCCATCGCGGTAATAGCCCGTATCGAGGCCAAGAACTTCCAGCCCGCGATGCATCAGATACGGGGCGAGGACCGCTCCGATGTAGCCGTCAACCCCGGTGACGAATACTTTCATTCAATCTCACGCCATGATCGGGCGGGTTGCGGAAATCCGCGGCGCGCCAGGATCGCTATTCTGTATTGAATCATGCATCGGGCTCAAGTGCCGGCGCAATCTGTCTTGCACAAGTGATCGTCCACATTCTGCTAGCGACTCGCTCGATACTATCGGAAACGGGACAAATCGACTGCAATGTTGACGAGCGGCGGACGCCGCAGGTCCTCGAATCACTCGAAATGTTGGTATAAAATCGACCGCGATCCGGAGATTGCCGGCATTGAAGAATTGCTGGCTGGCTCGGAGTCCCATTTCGCCACATGCTTGGTTTGGCGCCAGAGCGCAACTTTCGCGTATGCTGCGCGTCCGTTTGCGCGTACTTGTCGTGTGGCGATTCGATCCAGGGGAATTCTGCACGATGCTCACCGTATTGCTCTCGACGAGAGACCGGGCACGAATTCTGCGCGGCGTCCTCGAGGCGTTTTGCGGGCTGGAGCCGCCTTCGGGGGATGGAAACTTGTCGTGGTCGACAACGGCAGCACCGATGAAACAGCCACGGTCATTGCCGACTTCGCGAATCGACTACCGTTGCAATCGGCGGCAGAGCCCACGCCGGGAAAGAATGCAGCACTCAACACGGGACTGGCGCTCGCCGAAGGCGATCTCATCGTATTCACGGATGACGATGTTTTCCCCAACGCGGACTGGCTGGTTCAGTTGCGAAGGGCCGCGGATGAACAGCCGGGGTTTTCGGTGTTTGGAGGGTCTGTTGTGCCACGGTGGGAAGTTCCGCCGCCGCATTGGATCAGCTGGCTCGACTTGGGACCAATTTTCACCATTACGCCGAAGTGGATGACTGACGGAGAGTTGGAACCCCGCCTGATCACGTTGGTTCAAGGGCCAAACATGGCGGTGCGCGCCAGCTACTTCCAGTCCGGCGCCCGATTCGATACATCGATCGGACCGCGTGGAACGGACTATCCGATGGGGAGCGAGACCGAACTTCTCCTGCGACTTGCCCGGCAAGGCTACCGGGCGTGGCACGTCAAGGGTGCAGTCATCGAGCATTTTGTCCGGCAGGAGCAATTGGAGAAACCCTGGATCTTGCGGCGAGCTATTCGTTACGGTCGTGGGCACTATCGACTCAATCCTGGCCACAAATTGTGGGGTGGCGTACCACGACACCTGTTCTATTACATTCCCAAGGAAATGCTTCGCATCGTGGTGGCTTGCGTTACCCGCAAACACGAAAAACTCCTTCGCGCGCGCTGGCATCTCAATTATCTGGTTGGCATGGGAATCGAGGCCCGAATCATGGCCCGGGAACGGGATACCCTCGCACGGTCATGTTCCCATGGCGCGGGGAGACAACCGTGACTGCAGGACTTGTGAGCGTCGTGACTCCGGTCCACAACACGGCGCGTTATCTCGCGCAATGCATCGAAAGTGTCGTTGCGCAGACGTACACCAACTTCGAATACATTGTTGTCGACAACTGCAGCACCGACGGCTCGGGAGACATTGCCGCCGAATATGCGCGCAGGGATCCCAGAATTCGGGTGCTCCGGCGATCGCAACTGCTCGCCCAGGTTCCGAATTACAACAGCGCGCTGGCGGAGATTTCCGAGGGGAGCGAGTTTTGCAAGATCGTCCAGGCGGATGACTTCATTTTTCCGGACTGCTTGCATTTGATGGTACAGGCGTTTCAGCAGTCCTCCTCGATCGGATTGGTCGGGTCCTATTTTCTGAAGGGAGCAACGGTTCGTGGGCCGACCTTTCCATTTCCAACCTCGCGCATGAGCGGGAAGGACGTTGCCCGGAAATACCTTCTGGAGGGAGGCTACCTATTTGGGTCGCCCACGTCCGTGGCATATCGTTCCTCGATTGTGCGGGATCAGGATCCATTCTTCGATGAGTCCTTGCTGCATGAGGACACCGAGAAATGCATGCAGTTGCTGGAGAACTGGGATTTCGGTTTCGTTCACCAGGTGCTTTCGTTCCTGCGAATGGGCAACGATTCGATCTCTTCTGCCACGCATGGAATGCAACCGGATGCACTGGATCGATATATCATCGTGCAGCGCTTTGCCGACGAATTCTTGGAACCTGCCGTCGCCGCCGAATTGAGAGCGCGCACCCGGCGTGAGTATTATCAAATGTTGTCGAGGGAAGCCATTCGACTGCGAGAGGATGCTTTCTGGCGTTACCACAGGCGTGGACTTGCCACATTGGGCGAATCGATCGATCGGCAGTACATGGCGCGGCAAATCGGCCGCGAGCTCCTGTGGATGGTCGCCAACCCTGGCCTGGCCCTGGCACGCATCGTGCGTTATGTGAGGCGAAAAGCCGGCCTTTAAGCCACGCCTCGGACCACCGGTTCACCCATTTCGTATCGTATGAATATCACCGTCATTCTGTGCACGTTCAACCGTTGCCACGGTTTGGCGCATGCCCTCGACAGCATTGCGCACCTGACCCTTTCACCGCCGGACTCGTGGGAAGTCCTCGTTGTTGACAATAATTCAACCGATCGGACTCGCGCCGTCGTGGAGGATTTCAGCCAGCGGTATCCGGGACGCTTCCGTTACCTGTTTGAACCGGTCCAGGGCAAGTCATTTGCATTGAATTCGGGAATTCGAGAATCGCACGGCGACGTACTGGCGTTCCTCGACGACGACGTTACGGTCGAGCCAACCTGGCTCGAACGACTGACCGCGGGCTTGCACGACGGACCTTGGACGGGGGCAGGCGGGCGGATAGTTCCCGATTGCGAGTTTTCACTTCCGCCATGGATTCCACTTATGGAGCCCGCTCCGTTGGCGCCCCTCGCGATTTCCTATCCTGATCGTGAGGCCGGACCGCTGGTCGAGCCACCGTATGGAAACAACATGGCCTTCAAACGCGAGATGTTCGAGCGGTACGGGAATTTTCGAACGGATCTGGGCCCGGGTGTCGGTAGAGCGTCGTTGCACATGGGTGAGGATAGCGAGTTTGGCAATCGTCTGCTCGAGGCCGGCGAAAGGCTATGGTACGAGCCCTCGGCGGTCGTCTATCACGCCGTTCCATCCGATCGGGTGCAGAAGCGCTATTTTCTGCATTGGTGGTACAACAAGGGCCGCGCAGAGGTTCGGACGTCTGGAATTCCTGCCGATACGAAATGGTTCGTCGGAAAGGTTCCCCTGCAGGTGTTTCGCCGGCTCGCAGCCTGGACGCTTCGATGGCTTTTCTCTTTCGAGCAAAGGCGCCGATTTGGCGCCAAGCTCAAGGTCTGGGGGAAGCTGGGTGAAATCAGGGAGTGCTGTCGTTTGTCGCACGAGGGAAGTCGAGAGAGCTAGCGAGGCTGCGAGACAATTCAGGTATTCATTTTGTCCAATACAAATTGATCGATTTGCGGACAACACGTCAAGGTGGGCGGTGAAGGACAGTGAGCCCTTGCGCGATCGAGACTACAATTTGCGACGCGATCGCCCGGCAAACCGCGCGTAAAAACACGGGGCAGCGATGAACGTTCTCCACTACGACTCGGCCATGAGCGACGATGCTCGTCGCGAGCTCATTTATCGGGGCCAGCTCTTCGTTTATTCACCATCCAGCGCCGCGCTTGCATTTGCCGCATTTGCCCGTGAGCTTACGGAGGTGGCCTTCGCACCGCTGGATCCGCGGACCGCGCAGCATGATCTTCCCGTCGAGAAGATTCGCGGCAATTCTGGCCAAGCTCAAACCCGAATTCATCCATCATGCCCGCTCCAAGGAACTCACTCGGGATCTGCTCGTGGAACTGGGATGCGATCCCGACAAGACCTACTTCGACGTTCCCCGCCTGCGGACGTCGACGAGCGACGACTACCTCAGTACCGGTATCTCGTACGCGTTCCATCCGCATCGTGACACCTGGTATTCGGCGCCGCAGTGCCAGATCAACTGGTGGCTGCCCATCTACGACGTCGTGCCGGAAAACGTCATGGCCTTTCATCCGACGTTCTGGTCTCGCGGAGTGCGCAATGGCTCGTGCGACTACAACTACGCGGAGTGGAACCGCACGAGCCGGCTGACGCGCCGCACAGCACGTCGGGACCGACACCCGCCGGCAGCCAAAGCCCGAAGAGTCGATGACTCACGACACTGCCGATTCGGATCGTGTCGCCGGTCGGCGGCGTGATCGTGTTTTCCGGGGCGCAGATGCATTCGACCGTTCCAAACACCTCCGGCATAACGCGCTTCAGCATCGATTTCCGCACGGTCCATTTCGACGATGTCGTCGAACGTCGCGGTGCACCGAACGTCGACTCGGAATGCACCGGAACGACGATGGGGGACTATCTTCGAGCGACCGATTTCGTACACGTTCCCGAATCGCTCATTCGGGAATACGACACGCCGCCGAGGCGACAGCAGCAGGGCTGATGGTTGTTCGCACATTAGCCTGGCCAAGAGCCGATTATTTCACGAGCGGTTTGGGCCACACACCGTATTGGGTCCGCTCCGCGTTGCCCAGAAACTCCGGAGTCCACCATGTCTCGCAGTTCCAACGCGCCGACTGAATCGGATCCGCACGATCTGCCCGAACTGCAGCTTCAACGCAATTTCTGGGACGAGTGGAACCAGTCCTGGCGATTCTGCGATACCAATGACGACATGTTCATGGTGCGGCAGCGCGAAATGGCCGTCGCTGGTCGCTCGCGAAAGCGAGTATGCACGATGCGTCGATCCTGGATGTCGGATGCGGCACCGGATGGCTCGGCAACGCATTGTTACCGTTTGGCAAGGTGACCGGGGTTGACCTGTCTCTCCGGTGCAATTGCCGAAGGAACACGGCGGCATCCTGGACGTGCGGCTGGTGTGCGGCGATTTTCTGAATCTCGACCTGCAGGGTCCGTTCGACTACATCGTCAGCGCCGATTCGCTGGCCCACATGCACGATCAGAATGCCGCGATACGCAAAATCGCCAGGTTGCTGCGACCCGATGGGATATTCCTGCTGATGACGCAGAATGCGCAGGTGTGGCGGCGCAGATCGCGGGCCAAGGCGCTCGGCAAAGGACAGATCCAGTTATGGCCGTCGATGTCGCGTTGTCGCGCCATGTTGGAGCCGTGGTTCCGTATTGAGCGCGTCACGTCGATGGTCCCCGGCGGCGACGAGGGCCTCCTTTGGTGGGTGGAGAATCGCTGGGTTAACGGCGCGATGCGCCGACTTGTCGGCATGGACCGTTGGCGAGCGGCGCTGGAGGCCGCGCGCCTGGGTCGCGAGCTCGTATTCGTGGCTCGACGAAACACCAGGGCGCTGTGAATGTCGCCTGACGCATGCACCGACGCGGCGCTGATCAAAACGGGAGGCGCTTGGGGGGGCGCCTATGGGCGTTTCGCAGCAGGCGGTTCGGACTTCTGCGTGTCGAGCCGCTCCAGCCAAACTTCGCGCCACAACGGATAGATGCTGCGCGGACAGAATAGTCTGCGGTCACTATATCGTGCCTGACAATATACGCCGTCCAGGATGACCGATTCCGTCTTGAAATGGGTCATCTTTCCAGTTCGCTCATTGATGATCCGGCTGACGCGGCTTTTCACGCGATAGGTGCCGCCGCAGAATGGCACCTCTTCACAGTCGAAATAAAGGCCGCGATTCTTGCTGGAGTGATCGAGGGTCGAAAGAATCTCGGGAAAACTCTTCACTCGAACAAGTTCTCCCGGCTGCAGATTGAGCGTGTGTGACGGGGTCGGTTCCCCCGGTGGGACGGTACCCGATCGTCGCGGAAACGGAACGCTTCCGCGCGCATTTTGAATCTTGTCATAGAGCCAGCGCGAGGGGCGCCCAACACCGATGCCGGCTATCGTAAGCCGATAGAAGCCAGCAAACCCGAAACTGGACAGCATCCGGCGCAAACCGACGTTTCCAGAAATATAGTCTTCCCAGTATTGGCGAATGTCCCACCAAGGCAGCGGTGTCGATGCGTAGGGTAGCCGGGTTGCCTGGCAAACAAAAACTGGGGCCGATTCCTCCTGCTTGCCGTCGGCGAGTGTCGCGGTTTGCAAACCGCTCCGCGTGCAGCCGGTTGCCTGCCCAGTCGGAACGATTGCGGCATCAGCGTTGCGGATAAGTGCGGATTTGCCGGAATCCACGACCGGTTTTATCCAGGCATCCTTCCAATAGAGAAGGCAGCCCGCCTGACACCCACCATGTGCCAGCCCGTCGCATCGAAGCTCCTGGAGGTGCACCGCTCGTGACACGCGTCGTCCACCCGTCTTGTTCACGGTATCGCAGGTCTTGTGGGCCCTTTTCCAAACCTGGAATCGTTGGCCACAATACTTGAGCATCTCGGGCATGAACGGCAGTCCATCGAGCTGTCCGCGCTTATCGAGCGTGGCAAGTATTTCGTCCTCACTCCGGACCTCCACCCAATCGCCGGCATGCAGGCTAGAACTCGCTTCGAAGGTTTCCATGTTGTTGTTCGAATTAGATTGAGACCAAGTTGATCGATGTCATCGATCGTCCCGCTCGGCGCGGCGCGAAAACAGGTGGCTGAATAGTTCCCGATAATGGGGCCACTGTCGCAGCACGAACAGCAGAACAAGGGCGTACGCGCAGGCGACCGCAATTGATCCGCCGACTGCCCGCACAGACGTCGGAACGCCGTCAGGGATATTCGCCATGAGCCAAAATCCGAATACGCCGGCAACGGCACCGGCGATGGCCGGATATTTGAGGGCACGCGCCATGTCGTTGCTACGAATGGAGGTGCCCTTGACTGCAAACAGACACAAGGGAATCGCGAGAACGACGGACATGGCCGAATAGCCAAGCGCTACGCCCTCCGGCCCATAGTGCACGCCGATGCCAAATGCGAGAAACATCAGGGGCGCCCAAACCAGGCTGGCAACGAATTGCGCACCCACGCGGCCGGATGACTGGAACAGCCAACCAACCGGGCTGACCAGTGCTCCAATCAATGCAGCAGGTACCAGCAGGCGGAAAAGCCCGGCGGCGCTGATCCATTGCTCGCCGAGGATCAATCGGATGATGTCTTCAGCATAGATGGTCGACGCGATCAGGATTGGCAGAATGATCGAGGCTGCGATAGTGTAGCCTCCGATGAAGTATCGTCGGTAACGCTCGGAATCGGACTGAATTCGCGAAAGCGCGGAAATTGCCACACCTCCAATCGGAGTGTTGACCTGGCTGATCGGCAACATCAGCAAACTATAGGCCTTCTGATAAAGGCCCAAGCTGGTCGCCCCCCAGTACCAGCCGATAAGCACGTTGTCTACATTTCTCACCGAATAGCTCAGCAGGTGTACGCCCGTGAGATAGCCTCCAAACCGCAGCATCGAGCGGGCACCCGAACCGCGCCGCGGGAGCCCCGGGCGCCATGGTTCGACGATCCATACGGCAAGCGTGTTCACGAATGCTCGGCTCAATGGCATGGCCACCAGCGCCCAGTATTCAAAACCGAGCAAAGCCATGACGATGCCGACGATCACGCAGATGACATTTGAGACCACGTCGATGGCCGCGATCGCATTCATCCGCATTTGCCGGCGGAGGAGGGCCATGTGCTGGGCGCCAGCGGCGTCGATCAGGAACGAGCCTGCAAGTGCCACGGTGATCCCGTACAGGCGGGGTTCGCGATAAAACGCCACCAGCATCGGCGCCAGGACGCTCGTAAAGGCAGTGAGAATCACACCGAGCGCGATATTGATCCAGAACACCGTCGAGACAAGTTCCTTTGTAACTGTTTCCCGCTGAATCGTGGCGGCGGACAGACCGGAATCCTTTATCAGGCCAAGAAATCCGATGACTGCTGCAACCATGCCGACGATGCCGTAGTCTTCCGGCGAGAGGAGCCTCGCCAAAACGACCATGGAAGCCATGGAAACGACAAACAGGAAGAACTGGTTCGAGATCGTGACCAATCCGCCACGAATGGTTCGGCCCTTGAAGTCGCGATTCGGCTCGCCGCTGGCGAACGCTCCCTCGTGCTTTTCCGCACCATGCGTGTCGCGGTTACTGGCGGAATTCGCAGACGGCGGCGTTTTCAAATGCTTACGGGCCCTTGGAAAGGACCCCGGGATTCATCGGGTGAGAGGGCACCTCAAGGCCGGGATCACGGCGCGCGCGGCGCGGTCGTAGCGGAATTCCGTCCTGGTTCGACTCTCGCGAGCGCATGGATATCACTCACCATTTTATTGTAACCTAGGGAGATTCCAAAAAGGACTCCGCGAGTCGCTGCCAAACGATCGGATACAGCGCCCAAGACGGAAAATCCTTGTCGATTACAGACCGGATTTCCGATGGCTCCGGACTTGCGAGCGTATCGCCGCCCGTTGATCGCCGGTCGGTCGGTGCTGTTGCGCTGGCTATCGACAATCGAAAGTGAATGCAAACAGTTTTTTCCAGGGAGCGCGGATTGGAAACGGGACCAGATTCGGAAGGTGTTCGTCCGACCGGTTTTCGGGTATTCCTGCTGGCTGCGGCCCTGATCGTCCTGCTCGCCGGTTCCTTTCGTGCAGTGCATATTGGCGAACGGAGTCTTTGGCTCGATGAGGCGATTGCGGCCAACATCTCTCGCGGTACCATGACTGAAACGATCGAGCTCACGCGGGGACTGCACAGTGCGCCGATCGTGCACCCGCTCATCCTGTATGCGGTGGAAAAGGTCCGTGCTGACACGCTAGCCGTACGACTTCCGTCGCTTGTGGCGAGCGTGCTGGCCGTACTCGTGCTCCTTTGCCTTGCACCGCTGCCGTCGATCGGCTACAGGGCGGCGGTCCTCGCCGCTTTGATGTTGGCGATTTCAGCGGCACAGATTCGTTACGCTCAGGAGGTCCGCGAATACTCACTGTCGGTCCTCTACGCCGCGGTCCTCACATATTTCTACTTGCTCGTTCGTGCGTATCAAAAAACGCGGATGACCCGTGTGCTTCTGTACCTGTTGCTTTTTGGCGCACCGCTGGTGCAATACGGTTTGGCGCTGTTTGGCGCGGCGGTGCTCGCTGCGATGGCGGTCCTGTGGCTCGCGGACGCCCGGCCTCGAATCGGGCTCTCCCAACTTATGGTGGCGACCGGATTTTTCGCTGCCGGTTGCGCGTTGACCATTCTCCTGACGCTCCGGTATCAATGGGGCGAACCCGCGGCGTATCTCACGCCCAACTATCCCGAGTCACTCCAGAACATCCCGCGCTTTGCGGTGTCGGCCACCCGGCATCTGCTTGCATTTCTTCTGCCCGGTGCTGTGGCCGCATGGCTTTCCGCTGCTGCAGTTGCCGGTTATCTTTTCATATCGATAAGGGAACGGACGTATCCGCCATTGGTGGTTCTGGGTTTCGCGTCGTTCGGCGCGGTGTTGTTCGGCGCTGTATTGCATGTCTATCCCTATGGCCCCATTCGCCAATGCCTGTTTCTTGCTCCCGTAGCGTCGCTGCTTGCATCGGTCAGCCTGGTCCACGTCGCTGATCGCTGGGCGGGTCGAATGAACAATATCGCGATCGCGACGATAATGGGGATCGTGATCGTCTCTGGAATAGTCCAGATTCGTGCCGAGCAGCCATACCGTGAAATCGAAGACATCAAGGCGATTCTGGGCGACCTGCAAAAGCAGGCTGCGCCCGGCGACTCGGTCTATGTCTATTCAGGCGCTGTTCCAGCCGTCGATTTCTACTTGAAGGTGCGCGACGATCGCTACATCTACGGTGATTTTCATCGCGACGAGCCGGAGCGGTATGCTGCGGAAATCCGTGGCGGGCTTCGCCCTGGGGCCGAGCGATTCTGGCTCGTGTTCAGTCACGTCTATCAGGACGAAGATCAGCGAATTCTTCGGGATCTGGCCGCCGATTGGGATGTGTCACCCGTGCACGATGCGGTCGGCTCGGCGCTCTACATGGCCTCGCGTCGCGCTATCGGCGCCCCCGGAGCCGCGACCGGCCGCGATCCGACGGATGTCACCAAGGGATCCGATACGGTGCCGCGTTCTGTCATCTCGGGGCGTTCTGGCGATACGTTCTGGGACTGGAATCTTCGCAATTCGCGGTTGCAATCAAGATAGATTCGGCCTACAACGCACCCCTTCATTCTGCGAATTCCAATGGCGCGAATATCCGGAACGCTTCCGACGCTTGTGCTTGGGGGAGGGATCTCCGGCCTGACCGCAGCTAGGATCCTTCACCAGCAAGGACGAGAATTTCTGCTGCTGGAAAAGTGCCCGACTTTCGGCGGTCTGACTCGCACCGTCGAGGTGGGCGAATTCTGCTTCGACTACACCGGGCACTTTCTTCACCTTAGCCGCTATTCGACGC
Source organism: uncultured beta proteobacterium (assembly GCA_963816925.1). Lineage (GTDB taxonomy): Bacteria > Pseudomonadota > Gammaproteobacteria > Burkholderiales > Casimicrobiaceae > CAIWHR01. Next base: position 25,326 of record CAWFMY010000007.1, read on the forward strand.
CGGAAGACATCCCCTACGCCAATCTCCGGAACGAAGAATGGGCTCCGATCAGCCGGAAGTCGTATTGTCATGTCGGAGGGCGACTGATCACGGCGCCGATTCAATATAATCTGGTGGAATTACCGGCACCCTTGCTTGCCCAATGCGCGGAGTCCTACGACAAGCGGCCAGTACTTTCCGGCACGGATGATGGCTACATTTCGCGATTTCATCATCAGCGGATTTGGGCAGGCGCTCGTCCGATCTGTTTCTGATCCCGCAAAATGAGAAGACGATGGCCATTCCACTCGATCGTCTGTCGAAAAATGCAGTCCGGCGCTTCTTTCCCGCGCCCGACGAGAATCTGGTTCGCAATGGAATTGCGGGGCGCGTTTCAGCGGAAAGCCAGAGTTATAACTCCACGTTCTGGTACCCCAAATCGGGCGGGATCGGACGCCTCGTACAGGGGCTTCGAAACGGGCTCGAAACGCTGCGTCGTGAACCAGGACATCGTGGCGGTAAGCCTTCGGGACAAGACCGTCTCGACAACGACAGGCGAATGCTACCGCTGGAATGCAATCCTTTCCAGCCTGCCCCTCGATGTCGTGTGCAGGATGACGGATGACGACGAGCTGGTCGCTGCGTCGGCAAAGCTTTCGCACAGCTCGACGATAAGCTTCAACATCGGCATTCGAGGTCCGCTGCGCCCCGAATTCGCCGATATCCACTGGCTCTACGTTCCGGATCGGACGATTCCTTTTTATCGGGTAGGATTTTATTCGAACATCGGCAAAGGTGCGTGTTCACCCGGCTTCAACGCGATCTACGTCGAGGTCGGAATGCCATCCGACGAGGTGGATCGCACCAACCTCGTGCACGATTTGCAGCCGAAGGTCATAGAATCCCTCGAGTACGCTCGGCTGGTTGGATACTCGGGACGTCATCTGTGTCGTCACTCATGTCATGCGCCATGCCTACGTGCACCACACCCCTGATCGGGACAGCACCGTCAAGGCGATCCTGGAACGGCTGCGAAATGCCGGCATTTTCCCGATAGGTCGCTACGGCCTTTGGGATTACACGAGCATGGAAGACTCGATGGAATCCGCGCGGGCGGCGGCGCTGGGCTTGAGCTGATGGAGCTTAGCGTCGTCATTCCCGTTCACAACGAGGCCGCGAACCTCGAGGCATATGTCGCCCAATTCATCGAGAATCTTCCAGCTGACGTCTCGTCGGCCCTGAAGGAAATCATCGTCGTAGAGAATGGATCGACCGACGGCACGTTGGAAGCCTGCCGTCGCTGCAACTGCGATTTCCAAAATTGATCCAGGTACGGTCGATTCCGCGAGGCAGTTATGGGGCAGCCATCAAGCACGGGATGCTGGAGAGTCGAGGTACCCATGTTTCCATTCTGGAATGCGACTTCCTGGATGCTGGATTTCTTTCAACGTCGATCGCGGCATTTGCGGCGGGTCGGGCGCAGATGGTGGTAGGCTCGAAGCGGCACCCGTATCGATTCGACCGCCGTCCGGTCAAGCGTCGAATCCTGACCGCACTCTACAATCAGGTGTTTCTCGGGCTCCTGATCGGATACCCCGGTAGCGATACCCATGGCCTCAAGAGCATCGAAACACCTGTCGCAATGAAATTGTGCGAAATAGCGATGACCACCGACGAGATATTCCAGACTGAAATCGTGCTGCTGGCGTGGCGCCTGGGCGTCCGATCCTGGAGGTTCCCGTGCAGATACTTGAGCGGAGAAGCCCAACGGTCTCCGTCGTGCGCAGGCTTCCAAAGGTTATGAATACGGTTCAAGCGCTGCGGCAGTCCCTGGCGCGCTTCTCCACGAATCCAACCAGACGCCCGATTTCGTTGTAGGTAGGGGAGTGGTCGATGTTGCAACCACCGTTCCAGACGCCGACGCCCGCCGCCGGACAGCGCCGTATTTTCTTGTACTCCGTAAGGCGGGAGTGGCTCCATGTCGCCGAATGATGGGGCACCCAATCGCCCCAAAAAAAGGAGAGCCGTCGCCGTTGCGGTGGTGGCGGCAATTTTGGCCGCCCTTTCTACCTCCAATTCCGATCGTGGACCGACTTCGACTGGGACCTTTTGGGGCCAGTGGAGGCAGCTTGACCTGAGTCACGTCCTTGCGGCTATCGGATTGGTCTACATCAGCTATTTTCTGCGGGCATTGCGTTGGAAAATACTCCTTCGACGCACGCGGCCGACGTTGGCAACCGTTGAATTGCTTTCTCCTACGCTCGTGGGATTCACCGGCCTTGCCCTCTTGGGCGCGCCGGAGACTTGATTCGACCCTACCTGATCGCAAGACGCTGCAACCTCACCATCTCATCGCAGCTGGCGGTGTGGACGGTGGAACGCATATCGACCTTGGCGGGTTCGCTGTGCTGCTTCTATTGGCCATCCTTCTTCCCACGAATTTGCGCGACCTGCCCAATCCGGAGTTCTATTCCAGGATCCGGGTCGGTGGCCTGCTGCTGGTTGCGGTGGTTGGCGGCGCTGCCGCGGGTGCCCTGTTACTCGCCAGATTTGGAAGCGGAGTGTCCCTCTGGATCGAATCGCGGTTTTCGCATCGGATGCCGGACATCGCCAGACGATTCGCGAAATTGGCAAGTGACTTCCACCGCGGACTGGATACAATTGACGGTCCGCTTGTCTTTCTGCAGCTGAGCGTTGTATCAGTGCTGATGTGGTGGATCGTTGCAATCGCCTTTTTCGAGATTGCTCGGGCGTACGGTGCGCTTCTTCAGGACATCACTATGGCCGGCGCCGTGGTGTTGTTGGGTTCAAGCATGCTGGGCTCCCTGATCCAGCTGCCGGCGGTGGGTGGTGGGGTGCAATTGGCGGCGATATCCATGTTGCAATACGCGTTCCATGTGTCGCCCGAATTGGCTGTCGGTTGTGGCACCCTGTTTTGGCTGGTTACTTCAATGGCCGTCGCGCCTGTCGGATTGATCCTTGCGCACCGGAGCATGTTTCGCTGCGCACAATTTCGGAGGAGAGCGTACAGGAAGTGTCGTGACGGTCCAACCGGACGGACGATGTGACGCGGGAGATTTCCACGTCGCATCGAACGTGTTGTTCCCGGAGCACTTGGGATTCTGCCCGATTTCGCCGGGCCGAAATTTGAAATTCGGCCGCCTTCTCGCGATTTGCTGCGTACGTGACCATCGGTGTACGGGACGTGCGGGTGGCGGTTTCGATGAAGAATTCACCACGGAGTACCTCGTTCGCTTCGGCGCGCCGCGCGATCTGATTTCAACGGCGTCGCGTCCGGCAATGCAGCGGGACCGGATCTATCATCCAGCGGTGGCAATGAAATCCTGGTTGCAAGCGCGCGAACCCTCGACTGGTGTCGATCGATCGAATTACCTTGGTGTCCACGGCCACCGTTCCAGGATTCCCTGTGAAAGGGCGCTGGAGGTGCCGTTAAGATTGGCGTCATCTTGATCCGGGACCGGCGAATCGAACCCGATCACGGACGGCGCACGAGCGAGGGTGCGCGGTCGTTCGTCAGTAGAACGGCCGGATATGTATACGCAAGGTTGTTCCTTGCAACTGCATGTTGATAGGGGCGAAGTATTTCATCGCATCGGGAGACGCGGTAACCTTGCCGTAGTTCTGATCGATTCGATAAACCGGTCCAGGGATTCATGCCACAGACTGCGGAAAAATTCGATTCAACAAACGCAACGAATCGTACGGGAGCAGCGCAATGCGGACCACGTGGTAGGCGGAGGGCGATGGGCTCTTCCCCTTGCCTGCACTTTGGCAAGTCACGTGGCGCCGACGTCACGGTGAGCGACATCAACCCCGCGATCGCCGATGAGATAGATGCCGGAACGTGCCCCTACGAGGAGCCTGGACTGCTTGAGCTCATGCGGGATCTGCACGGCGCAGGTAGGCTCCATGGGACCACCGACGTCGCGAAAGCTGCTTCCAATGCAGAGGCGATCGTGGTAATCGTTGCCCGCACACCTGACGCCCGATCGCTACATCGACTTCACCAATCTCCTGCGGGCATCGACAGATATCGGCAAGGGACTCCGGCCTGGCACCCTCGTGGTTTATGAAACGAACGGTGACCGTGAGGAGGGACCCGAGGCAGGTTGGTGCCGGTTTTGGAAGAATTTAGCGGCCTAAAAGCAGGCACGGACTTCCATGTTGCGTACAGCCCCGAGCGGGTCAAGGCAAATCTTGTCTTGTCGCGCCTCGAGGTCACGCCAAAGGTCGTGGGCGGACTCGACGCCGCGTCCCTTGCCAGGGTCGCGGCGCTTTATCGGGAATACCTCGGCGCGCCGGTGGACGAGGTAGGCACCATCGAAGCCGCCGAAATGACCAAGCTTCTCGGCATGCTCTATCGCGACGTCAACATTGCGCTGGTAAACGAGCTGGCCGCATTCTGTGAGATGGCAGGTGTCGACTTCGACCGCGTGCGCTCGGCCGCGAACAGCGACGGTGAAGCAAACCTCCTCGTACCCGGAATCGGTGTTGGAGGTCACTGCACACCGGTTTATCCCTACTTTCTCACCCGCGAGTCACGCCGGATGGGCGTGACCCAGCGCATATCGGAGGCTGCGCGCGAAATCAACGACCACCAGCCCGCAAGGCAACTCGACCGTGTCGCCGCTGGCTGGAAGGCGCTTGCCGGGCAGAAGGTGCACATCCTCGGCCTCGGATTTCGGCCGGGCGTGAAAGTCGACACGTTCAGTCCCGCATATGCATTGCGCGACCACCTGCAGCGCAAGGGTGCCGTCGGTGACGATCGAGGATCCGCACTACACGGAAGCCGAACTACGCCAGATGGGCATGGTCGCCGGAAGTGTCGCTGCATCAAGCGTTTTGGTCCTCAATACCGCCCACCAGGAATTCGCCCGTCCCGACTTCCAGGCATGGCGCAAGGCCGGCGTGGAGGTACTGCTCGACGGCCGCAATCTCTGGAACCAGACGGAGGCCGAGAGTGCCGGCTTGCTCTATTTCGGTATCGGCCGCTCTTCGCGCAACGAACGCCACTAGTTCGCGCGCGCTCCAACTGCCTCTGGCGATCGCGCCGCGCTCGCCCTGACCCGTGAGGCATGCGCGCCGCCGCGTCGGCGGACTTACCCGGGACGCCTGTTGCGGATCGCCGGACTCACCGCAAATGCGCGACGTTGGTGTACGATAAGCAACTGAATCGGATTCTGCCAACATCCGAATCTGGCGACGGCAGCAATTTGGTAAGTGCTGTCCTACAGATCGGACCTCAGCGAGGACCGATAATCCGGCAGCGGCAGCTTCGCCCATGACGGTAATCTCGTCGTCGATTGGCTTGGCACGGAAATCGTCCGGAATGACTTGTGTCGGAGAAAACATGCATAGCTGCTCCGAGCGAATCACTGTTTCAGTGGACAGTGGCAAGAGAAGCCAGTGGCAAAGACCGAGATCGTTCCGCCCTTGGGGCGGGCGTTTGCGGCCGTCCTTTCGACGGTGGCCGTATCCGCGTTCGCCCAGGTCAACGTGACCACGTCGATGTACAACAATCAGCGGACGGGGGTCAATGGCAATGAGTCGGTTCTGACGCCCGCAAACGTCAATCAAGCGAGCTTCGGCAAGCTGTTTTCACAGGCGGTTGACGGCCACGTCTATGCACAGCCGTTGTACGTCTCAAACGTTTTGATTGGTGGGGTCGTTCACAACGTGGTGTACGTCGCCACCGAGCATGACAGCGTGTACGCCTTCGACGCGGACTCCAACGCGGGGGGGAACGCGCAGCCGCTGTGGCATACGAGCTTCCTTTCTCCGGGCGTGACGACCGGTGCCCAGTTCCGCCGCATACCTCAATTGCGATGCCATCAATCCGGAATACGGAATCACCGGCACGCCCGCGATCGACTTGGCGACAAACACACTTTACGTCGTGGCCGAGACGCTCGAGAACAACGGCACGAGCTACGTGAAGAAGCTTCACGCGCTTGATATCAGGACGGGTGCGGAGAAGGCCGGCAGCCCTATCGTGATTGCTGCCTCGGTGACCGTGCCCGGAGAGAGTGCGGTAACATTTGTGCGCGCTGCCAACTTCAGCGTACGGGACTCCTGCTCTATAACGGTGTTGTTTATATCGGCTTTTCTTCGATCTGCGACCACCCGCTGGCTCGAGGTTGGATTCTCGGGTACTCGTACAACGGGTCGAATTTTTCGCAAGCTTTCGTGTTTTCGACCGAACCTTCCTCGCTGACGGGACGGCTGGGTGCCATCTGGATGGGCGGCCAGGGCCTGCCGATGGATACGGGGTCGAATTTGTTCGTGGCCACGGGGAACGGTCAGTTCGATGCGACCCTTTCGCCCCCGATAAATTACGGCGATTCGATCATCCGAATCGATCTGTCGAAGGGCCCGACGGTGCAGGACTATTTCACTCCTTTCAATCAGTCCGCACTGGAATTGAACGACGCGGATCTCGGTTCCGGTGGCATTGCCATTCTTCCGGATCAATCCGGGCCGAACCCGCACTTGCTCGTGCAGGCCGGAAAAGACCATTCTTCATGTAGTCAACCGTGACAGCATGGGACATTTCGATCCTGCTGTTGACAACATCGTGCAGGAGATCGCGATACCCAGAGGCCTGTTCAGCTCGCCGGTCTATTTCAACGGGAAGAGTGTATACGTGTGCGATCAACGATCCCTGCAAGGCCTATACGGTTACCAACGGTTTGCTCTCGACGTCCCCAACGGATTCTGGCACCGGCAATATCTACTTCCCGGGCGCGACGCCGACCATTTCCGCCAATGGAATTTCCAACGCCATTTTGTGGGTCTTGGATTCCCACTGGTATGGGACAGCCGGCCCGGTGGCGCTGGTGTTTTGTTCGCCTACAATGCGTCAAGCCTCTCTGCGGGCCCCCTATACCACTCACTGCAGAACAGCAGGCCGCGACAATCCGGGCGGTGCTATCAAATTCTCGGTCCCGACGGTCGCCAACGGCAAGGTGTACGTGGGAGCCGAGGGGCAGTTGAGCGTGTACGGGCAACTAACCGGCGGGGACTGACGCCGCCGGCGATCGTCAGTGCCAACAGCATCACGTTTTCGGTAGGCATCGTCGGGAATTTCACGGTGACGTCGACCGGCGCGCCGACGCCATCGCTGAAGGAGATAGGCGCGCTGCCGGGTGGCGTGACATTCAACGACAATGGGAACGGGACCGCGACGTTGAGCGGAACACCGGCGTCCGGGAGCGGCGGGAGCTATCCCCTCGCATTTACCGCCAGCAATGGTGTCGGGACGCCTGCCAATCAAGGCTTCACTTTGCTTGGTGAACCAGGCGCCGGCGATCACCAGTCCCAACAGCACGACATGCGTCACCGGATCGTTGTGCAGCTTCACGGTGACGGCCTCCGGTTTTCCCGTGTCGACGTTCAGCGAAAGCGGCGCCTTGCCGCCGGGCATGAGCTTCGACACGAGCACCGGCGTTCTCTCTGGCGTGCCAGGCTCGACGGGCGTCTTTCCGGTGACGCTGGGCGCCACCAATGGCGTGTGCCTCCCGCGGCGCAGAATTTCACATTGACGGTGAACACGGTATCCACCGGCGTGCGCCCGCTCGTGGGTCGCGTCGTTCGGTACCGATGCCAATCCGTGCACCGAGAGCTCGCCCTGCCGCTCGTTCGATCGGGCGATTTCGGCGACCTCGCCAACGGCGAGGTTGTCGTGCTGGATTCGGCAGGGTACGGCCCGGCGACAATCACGAAGCCGATTGCGATCGTGTCGCCGTCGGGTGTCCAGGCGGGTGTGTCCGTCGCGTCAGGTGCCGGGATGGTGGTCAACGCCGGTGCCGGCGGGCGTGTCGTGCTGCGCGGGCTGACGATCAACGCGCTGGGCGGGGCCATCGGCGTCGATTTCCAGTCCGGCGCGGCCCTCTACATAGAGCGGACGACGATCACCAATTTCGGCACGGCGGGCCTCAATTCCGCGTCAAGCGCGGGAGGCGCAGTGTACCTGCGTGACGTCAAGCTGCGCGACAATGCCATCGGCGCGGTATTCGGTCCGACACCCGCTTCTACCGGTGCGCTGGTAGTCGAGATCGATCGCGCCGATTTCGAAAACAATGTAGTCGCCATGTCGTTTGCGGGCAAGAATACCTCGGGGGTCGTACGGGGCAGCACGATCAATGGCGGCATGGCAGGGGTGGTCGTGCAGCCGACGGTCGCCGGATCGACCGCACGAATCGAGGTGCGCAATTCGACCGTCTCGAAGACCACGTCGGTGGCCATGCAGGCGGGTAGCGGAGCTGACGGTGCGAGCGCCTCCGTGACGCTCGTCGGCGTTCAACTGACCGGCAGCGGGACAGGACTGTCGGTGCAGGCCGGCGGTGCGCTGTTCGTGACTGACAGCACGGTGTCCAGAAACGGAACGGGCATCAGCCTCGCGGGCGGCACGGTGACATCGATCGGCGACAACCGTATAGTTGACAACGTGGTCGACGGCGCATTTTCGTCGACGGTGGGCAAGCAATGACGAGCCGGAGAGCGATCGGATCTCGGAATCGACGGTTTCGACGGAGATCGACATGACCAAGTTGGCATTGGGATTGCGAAGCGTCGCAATAGTGGCATTTCTGATTATTGGACTTCCGGAGGCGTCATGCCAGCTCGTCAGCGTGCTTTCGTATCGTCGACCGGAAATGACGCAAACGCGCCGCTGAATTGCAGCCTGGCGGTGCCGTGCCGGTCGTTCGGAACGGCGATCGGAACGGTAAATCCCGGGGGAGAGGTCGTTGTGCTCGACTCGGCAGGATACGGCCCCGTGACGGTGACGCAGGCGGTATCGATCCTTGCGCCGCCGGGCGTGTATGCGGGAGTTACCGTCGCTTCGGGCCCCGGGATCGCGATCAATGCGGCTGGTGCAAAAGTGACGCTGCGCGGGCTCACGATCAATGCCTTGGGCGGCACCACGGGTGTGGAGTTGCAGGCAGCGGCAACGCTCTATCTCGACGGCGTGATCGTCACCGGTTTCTCGGGCGCCGGAGGCGCCGGGCTCGCCGCTGCGGTCGGTGCGGACACGGGCGTGGTCATCAATGATTCCACGTTTCGCGAGAATCTGGTTGGTGCGACGTTCAGTGCCACCGTGGGCACGTTGACCGTAAGTGTCTTGCGCACGCAATTCGAGCGCAACGGCACCGGCGCCACGTTCGGAGACGGCGTCATCGGAACTGTCCGCGAATCGAGCGTCACGTTGGGGGGGGCAGGAATTGCTGCAAATCCCGTGACGGCGGGACGGGTCGCGAAGGTTGAGGTTCGGGACAGCACTATCGCGGACAACAGCGGAATCGGCGTGCAGGCTGGCAGCGTGGCCGGCGCGACGGCGACCGTCTCGGTGGTGAGTTCACTCGTCTCCGGCAATGGAACAGGCGTTGTGGGGCAGGCTTCCGGAAATGCTGCGTATGTTTCCGATGCGACGATAACGCGCAACGCCACGGGTGTCAGCACCGTGTCGAGCGGTGCGGTCGTTTCGTTTTCGGATAACCGTCTGATGAACAACACGTCGAACGGTGCCTTCTCGTCGACGACGAACAAACTGTAGTACGAGGTGCGCCGCCCCCCAACTCGCGAACTGGCTTTTCCGCCCTGACCGCGGACGTCGGCATCTGCCCGCATTCAGAGGCTCCGGATTTGGCCGGACGACGGCGTACGTAGTCCGCCTCGTGTCGCTCAAGTTTCGCCCACCCGGAGTCCCAACCGAACTGTCGCTTCGACTGCGAGTAGCCAACGCGCCGAGTCTAGTTGGGCGCGCGGACGATCGTCCATTGAACGCCACCGTCAGCCATACCGCCGCGCAGACAGTGATCACCCGTGCCGCAACGATGAATAACGCCCCGCAAGCATGAGTCGGCCCCTGCAGTCACCAACGCCGCCGACTGGACGAAAGGTCGTCATCGTCGTCGAGAATTTGTCCGTTCCCTTCGACCGACGCGTCTGGAGAGAGTGCCACGCGTTGCGTGAGGCGGGCTATCAGGTATCAACGATCTCACCGATGGGTGCCGGAGCAGACACGAAATGGCACGAGGCGATCGACGGGATCTCGGTTTATAGATACCCGATCTACCACGCGAGCGGAAGCTTCCGATCCTACATGCTTGAATACGGTGTTGCATTGTTCATGTCGTTCTGGCTCCTGTGGATCGTGCTGGTACGCGAAGGATTCGACGTGATCCAGATTTGCAACCCACCGGACCTGCTCATCCTGCCGACGCTGCCATTCAAGCTCTTGGGCAAGAAGGTTGTCTTCGACCAGCACGATATCTGCCCGGAGATCTACGAGACTCAGAAAGGGCTGAGTGGACAGCCGAACTTTGTAGTTCGCGTGCTGCTTCGCCTCGAGAAATTGACGTATTCGTTTGCCGATGTCGTGATGGTCGTCAATGAATCCTGCCGGCGCATTGCGTTGGGGCGCGGCGGTAATAAGGAACAGGACGTATTTGTCGTACGCAATGGGCCATCGTTGCAGAACATTCGGAACGCCGCGCCGAATCTCGAATTGAAGGCGGGCAAGCGTCACTTGTTGACATACGTTGGAATGATGGGCCCGCAGGAAGGCATCGATGTACTTTTGCGTGCAATTCGCGGTCTCGCGACAATCCATCAACGCGGCGACTTTCACGTTCGCATCATGGGAGGAGGGACTGTCCTCGACCAGATGAAGGCGTATGCCGATGAGCTTGGCATAGATAAGCTCGTCACGTTTACCGGTAGCGTGGGCTACCCGCAGGTCATGGAAGGGATCGCTAGCGCGGACCTTTGCCTGTGTCCTGACCCCAAGACGCCGTTGAGCGACAAGTGCTCGCTGGTAAAGGTCATCGAGTACATGAGCCTCGGGAGGGCGTTGTCGCCTTCGATCTGGAAGAGGTCCGCCTCTCGGCGGCCGACGCGGGGGCCTACGCAAATGCGGGCGACGAGGGGGACTTTGCCGCCAAGATCGACCAGCTTCTGGACAACGACAGTCTGCGCAAGGCGATGGGCGAACGCGGACGCGAACGAGTCTTGGAGCGGCTGACCTGGGAGCACTCCAAGGAGGCTTTGTATGCCGCGTACGACCGGGCGTACCGAAGGAAGTCCGGAGCGATCGGGCGCGCGGCACAATGAAAATCGTATTCCTGGCAGTCGACGATGAGTTCGCTGGCCGCATGCAGCGCGCCGTCTACGAGCGATATCCGCAATCGGTCGTCGGTTCGGTTATCTCCACCTGTGCGATCTACAAGAAGTCGAAGCTCGGCGCGACGCTGTTCGTCCTCAGGCGCTCGGGATTGCGATATGGCGCAGAGATGTTCAGGATGAAGGTCATGCGCAAGCTGATGCGCAGCGATGTTCATGATCGTCCTTCGCAACTCGCGCAGCGCCACGGCACCGAGACCTTTTACACGAAGAACATCAATGAGGAGGAGAGCATTGCGCGACTCGAGGCCTGGTCGCCCGATCTCGTCATCTCGACGAACTTCAGCCACTACATCGGAATGCGTGCGCGCAAAGTCGCACGCATCGGAACCTGGAATCTTCATAAGTCCTACCTCCCCAACTATCGAGGGATGGCGCCCAGCTTTTATGCAATGCTGGACGGGGCAAGTCATGTCGGGGCGACCCTGCACGAGATCGCTGACGGCTTCGACACGGGTGGCATCATCCGGCAGGTCCGGGTTTCAGTGCGGCCTGACGACACGGTCTACTCGCTCAACGTGAAGACTTCCGAAGAGGGGGGCCGCATGATGGCGGATCTGCTTGGCGAGGCGGATCCCGCTAAAATCGCCGCAACGCCACAGCCGACCGGAACGTGGGTCAATCACAGCTACCCTACGCGAGCGCACGTCCGGGCCTTCCTCGCCAAGGGTCTCCGATTCTGAGGATCACTGGTGCCTTCCACGGCGGCGCCCGAGGGTTACACTTTCCGACCCCGATGAAGGCAACTTGGAGCGCGTGCCGATGTTGAAGAACTTCCTCGAGCACACCCGCTGCGCCGAAACCGTAACAGGTGTGCTGTCTTCGGCTCCGGCACGGCAGTCGGCGGCTGGTGTCCGACCCTCGCAATTACGATAACGGTCATTTCCCGGACGCCGCGTTTTCTTCGCCAGCGCTCGCTCGCGCCATTTCGCGTCAATCCTTGAGCAAGTCCGCAACGGTGGTCGGACGGCCGAAACGGATTTCGCGGTCGACCGCGCAATCGACCTGCTCCGCTTGGAACGCTACATCGACAACTCGATATCGGCAGACCGCAAGCGCGGGGCGAAGACCGCAATCCGGGAGATCTACTACCTGATGCGCCCGCTGTTCCCCGTTTCGTTTCGGAAGCATCTGCAGCGCGCGCACCTTCGGGACTGGGCCACATATCCCATTTCCCGCGTGGCCGGTCGATGTGACCACCGAGCGCCTCATGGAAGCTACGTGGGAACGGCTATTGAAGTCGGCGGGTGTCGACGAGTTGCCGTTCATCTGGTTCTGGCCGGACGGCACTCGAGCGCTTGCATCATGACCCATGACGTCGAAACGAAGTCGGGGCGCGATTCTGCTCCACCATGATGCGAATGGAGCAACGCGTCGGAATCCACTCGGCCTTCGAAGTCGTGCCGCGAGGAACGGTACCCCGTGCCGGACTCCTTTCTGCAGGACATACGTGACCAGGGGTGCGAAGTATGCATCCACGGATTGAATCATGACGGCACGCTGTTCACTACCGGAGATCTTCTTCGAACGCGCCAGAAGATCAACGCGTACGCTGCCCAATGGGGTGCACTGGGTTTCCGATCTCCGGTGATGTATCGGAACCGAGTGGCTTCATGCGCTGGATTTCCTGTACGACATGTCCGTGCCGAACGTCGGTCATCTCGACCCGCAGCGCGGCGGCTGCTGCACCGTGATGCCTTACTTCATTGGCAATATCCTCGAGCTGCCGTTCACCACGATTCAGGACTACTCGCTCTTCAACATCCTGCAGGAACGCTCGCTGGACCGTTGGATGACGCAGACCGAAGCAATCCGTGCCAAACATGGACTGATGAGTTTCATCATTCATCCTGACTACACTACCGAAGACTGGTCGAGAGGCGTCGACGATGCCCTGCTGGACCACCTCGCGCGGCTGCGGTCGGACGACGGCACGTGGATCGCTCTGCCGAGAGAGGTCAATACGTGGTGGAGGGCCCGGCGCGAGATGCACCTGGTCAACGGCGGCGAAGGCTGGACAGTCGTCGGGCCCGAGCGCCGAACGCGCGCGGGTCGCTTACGCCAGGCTGAGCGAAAGCGGAATCAGCTACCGGCTCGCGTAGTTGAGCATTCCGTCTGCCGACGCGCAGCGAGACTCGATGTTTCGGTGCCATCCATCGTGCGTCACGAGAAACTGGCGTAGCCGCGGGCGCGTTCGCGCCAGAAGTCGTTGATGGTTCGCCCGTCCGTCGCAACGCCGCCCATCGCCTGGACCCGGTCAACGAGATACCAGTACAACTGATCGTGTCCCGGATCGCGGGCACCGCCAAATACGATGGGGTGCCATACCACCGATACCGCCCCGTGCTTGCGCTGCAGATCGGCAAGACCCGAGTCGATCACTTCGCGCGCTTGGGCCGGCCGAAGGCCCATGTAAGTTTGCAGCGTCACGTCCATGTAGAAAAGGCTGATCTCGACGATTTCGTAGGGACGATTTTTTGCGAGGCAAAATGGAAAGTACGGGTACGAAAATCCGGAACGCGAACCGATACCGATCGGGGAATCCCATCGACATGTCGTATTGGATGCCGGCTTCTTCCTGCGCCGCGAATAGCATGTCGTAATCGAACGATAGAAAGTGCTGGCGCGATCCCCGCGGACGCGCGAGGCGTTCGGTAAGGAGCGCCGCCTCCTCGCCGTACCACGTCCGATTTTCGGTGGAGCGGTAGCTTCCATGGAGGCAAAGATCGAATTCGGCGTCGGTGATCGCGCGAAGGTAATCGCGCGTACGGTCGTTGCGGATGTCGTACTTCACGTCGGCCGGGTGCCGCCGGGCCACCGCGACCTGGAAAGACGATCGCACGCCACGCCGTTTCTCTTCCGCAATGATTTCAGGCACGCAGCCGTAGGGATCGCGCCCTGAGAGTAGCGCTCCCGCCAAACCGATTCCCGCCCGGACCGCGGCGCGGGGGTCGCGTTGGCGGATCAGGTGCCGAAATAGTGTCTTCCCGCCTTGAAGCACATTGTCGAAGAGGCCAGAGGGAAGAAAATCGACGTCGTGCGACAGCGCCACCGCGAAGCGCGCGCCGTTCGGCCAAGGGAGGTCGTGCAGGTAGCGGGCACCAAGTCCGTTAGCCAATGATCCAACGGCTGTCTGGAGTCTCTCCAGATAGCCATCCACGACATCCTGAGGGATGCCGAATCGTGCGAATACCGAGGTCCCGAAGAGTTGTCGCGAGTCCGATCCATTCGAAGCGTTGCGTTCCGACCAGGACGACAAGAAGTAGAAGGCGTTCGCCACGAGGTCGAACGGTATGTCGCAGGGCCCGTCGAACGCAGGATCGCTCTCGGGAAAAACCAGGGCGAGTCCGTTCGCCGCTCCCGCCGAACCGACATCCGACGCCCCGTCGAACAGCCCCCAAGCCTCCGGTCGATGTGCCATGGCGATGCATCGATCCAGCGGCAACGAGGTGTCCTTCGAGGGGGCGTAGAGTATCCACGCTCCCTCCGGTGGGGGAACGTCGGTATGTCGCACCGGGATCCCGCAAGCCATGAATAGCGTATCGAAAACATACCGCGCGCGAGGCCGAACCGATTCGGCGCAACGAATCACGACCGAGATGGGGGGCAGGGCGCCTATCTGCGGCATTTCAGGATTGGGGCAATTGGGCTGGCGAGGGAACCCTTGATTTGACGGTCGCATTCAGGGTTGTCCCGTAGCCCAACGGAGGTTTTGCGCACAGACGCAGGCTCGTCGCACTGAGGCCGTCACAATCCGACGCAGCCGGACCAGTACCTTGACGGCAGATATGACAATGGTATATTCTTTCCAGATGGTCCCGGAAAGGCAGCCAAAGCGCTGCTTCGAGGCGTCAGTTGGCAGCTTGCGCGGTGAACCTCTACGTGGTTGTTCAGGCGTGGATATTTGCGCATTTCCGGATATTGCATGTAGCGGATGCAGACTTGGATATCGCGAAATGATAAAGGAATTTGCATTCCGGATTCAGCCAATCGCGCTCCACGCCCAGGAACCGCATGGGAGATCTACGTCCGCGAACATCGTCGGCCCTGGCGGCGACCGCATACGCTGCAACGATCACGCAACGCCGCAAAACGGGAGCAGGACTATGAGAGGAATCGTCGGAAGGCTTCTGCTTACGCTACTGTTCGGAGCGTCGGTCAATGCAGGGGCACCACGATCTCCGCAGCGACATGCGGAGCGAGTGACGTGCAGAAAGCGCTGAGCTCCGCGGCTGCCGGCGATACCGTTTCCATTCCCGCCGGTACCTGTAGCTGGACAACCCCTGTCGCGTTGTGGACGGCGCCGGCCAATGTGATCGTGCGACGGTGCTGGAAGCACGTCTATAATGGCGGGAACGATCAAACCGTCATCGTTGACAATCTGCGCGTGCGATCCGCTACGTACCATTGGCGTCAACGCGAGCGGCACGTTTCGCATGACTGGGATTACCTTCAAGGGCGGCACGGGTACGCTCAAAGAACACGGCGGTGATCGCGGTGGCGGATCAGGCAAGAGCATGCGGATTGACCACATCCACTTCACATGCGCGGACCTATACCGTAGCCGGAACACAAGATGATTCGGTTCTCGGCACTCTCAATGGCGTCATCGACCACAGTATTTTCGATGTATCGCAGCAGGGCAATTACCTCTTCTTCAGGGAGCATCTGACGGTGGCGACGCGGACACTGGGCCGCGGATACCCGTTTTGGGGGATCGGACTTCATCTTCGTCGAGGACAATTCAGTGGAACGGCCATTCAGGCTTGGCCGGGCTTATTACGCGCGGGATGACCGATTGCAACACGGGCGCGGCGCTTCGTCGATTCGCTTACAACTCCGTGCAAGGGGACGGCGTCGGGCAGACGCATCCGACGGCGGAGCGGGACGCGGTCGCGGGTGCCGTGCACATGAGCTGTACGGCAATACCGTGACGGCGGCTTCGGACTGGAATCGTCATTGATCCGCCGAACTTCACATTTGTCGTGGGTGTCGAGCGGCCCCACGCTCATATGGGCAACAGCGAACGGCTCACAAGAACTTCATTCACCTCGACTCGACGCGGAGGATAACGCGACCTACGCCGAGGCCAGCGACACCATGGGTGGGGCTACTGCGGGACAGCGTTCAATGGCAGCGGATCGAACTGGGATCGGAAACAGCATACGACCAGTCGGGTACCCTTGCCTCGATCAACCGGGACGGGGCAAAGGCGATCTGTTATCGAATGATTTCCCAAATGTCGTGAATAAATCAACAGGGTGCAATTACTCGCAGGCTTGTGCATGGCCCAGACAGGCGCTAGAGCCCGTTCGCGAATGGCTGAACACGTTTTCTGCAGTGGTGGGCTGGGGGAACGACTCCAGCGTTCGAGTAAGTGTGGCGGCCGGGGCTTCGACAAGGCTGGCAGCAAATCGGGACTACTACGGGTACACCGCGAGCTTTAACGGCACAGTGGGCGTTGGATCAGGCCCGCGAGCAAATCGGCCCGCCACCTGCACGACGGGTGTGGCGTATTGGTCAACCGACCAGGGCGGCAACTGGAACACCAAGAACGCGAGTGCGAATGACGGTACGCTGGATGTCTGCACCGCAACGAATACGTGGACAAACGGGGTGTACACGCCCTATACCTATCCCCACCCGCTGACACGGGTGCCCCGCCTCCGCAAAATTTGCGCGTCACCGGATGAAGTTGCTGCGCGCAGGTAATTGCGTAGAGACTTCGTTGGGATTGTTACGAATGCGCCGTGCGCGCTCGAACGGCAATACGTAGATGCGGTAATAAGTCAGCTTGAGAAACTGTAGTACAACTTCCTGGATTCCGTGCCACGTGCCGATCCAGTTCTCCGGGGTAGTCCTTCCGAACACCGGCACGCAAGATACGGCCACTCCGGCCTCTCCCAGAATCGCCTCGTAAATCAAGGACGCCCGCTTTGCACGAAAGCCGGCCGTCACGACGAGGACCGACCGAATGTGTTCGGCCGTGACATAGTCCCGAATTTGGTAAGCGACGTTGAGAGAGATCGGCTCGATTTGCTCTCGCACCGGGATCATCTCGACGTTCTTCAGGTGCGCGATTCGAATCATGACGTCCGCGAAGCCCTTCTCCAAAGACGGTGCCTTCCGGGTCCGTAGAATAGGCGGTCGGAACCAGGACACGGGAGCCAAAACCGGCGTTGTGGAGAGTGGCGGCCCGCTCAAAGAGCAGGTAATCCTGATCGAAGTTGTCTATAAGAATCGCATCAGCCTGCACAATGCGCTCTTGGCAGCTCAAAGCGTTTGCGAACGATGGTGCCCAGACGTCGCGTGTGAAGTACGGAACAAGTATCGCGATAAGGACAAACGAAACGCGGAATGTCCAGGTCGTCTTAAGATATTGACCCCTTCGGAAGAACAGGTCTTGCCATCTTTGTGGTCGTCGCATGCTGGATGAACGCAGATATCGATTTCGTCAAGATGCGAACGGATGCGAAGTGGTCGGGTCGGCCAATTGTCGACGCGACGTCCACGACTCGGATGCAGATCGATCTGGCGACTCGCACCTCACTCTGGTGCGCTGAGCACTGGATTCAAGGCCGCCGGCAAGAAAGCGGTGGAGTCACTCGCTTCCTGGTTGATGTTGTAGCCGTATTGCGTCATGTAACGAACCAGCTCCTTGTATCTCTCCCAACTCATCGTTCCACCAGCGAGACCGTGTTCAAAGTGGACATAGGTTGGCCGATGCTTGGTGAAATCGATGTTCCGCAAGATTTCAAAGTCGTATCCTTCGGTGTCTGTAATCAGAAGCTCGACATCCGTAATCCCCTGCGAGGCCAACAAATCGTCGAATGTCATGCAGCGAACCTTTTCGGCGACCATGAATGAATGGTCCAATTGTGAGAGATTGTGGTGTTCTGAATTAAACGACCCGATACCTGTGGCCCAACCCGGAAGTCTTTTCTCGAGGTCCGGCCGAACGCGGTGGATCAGCATTTCCTTTTCAGTGTTATGCACAGCAACATTTACCGGGACAATGGTCCCGAAGTCAGCATACGTCCGCTTGAGCAATTCGAATTTGTCGCCAAGTGGTTCGACAACGATTCCCCGAAACCGCCCAGGGAATTTCCTTATCAGTGGATACAGTGGGTCGTTACTGATCCCATCATTGGCGCCAATTTGTACAAAGACAATGTCCCCAGGCGCCCGGACGCGGTCCTCGAGCAACAGGGAAAGGAACGACGGGCCAGATTGCCCGGTTCTTTGGAGCTTGAACCCGAACTTGTCCAGCAGCGGATCGAGGCGCCATTTGACCCTGCGAAACGATTGCCAAATAGGACCTGGTTTATTGGACATATGTAGTGCCTGATCTAACGGACCGCAATTATGAAACAAAACCGGGACCACTCAATTGGCGCTCAGGTGGTTGCAGGGCCGGTTTGGGACCGTGCCCGGTGGCCCAGCGCAAGACTTCCGATATCACTTGCGCTTTGCCATCCCAAGTGAGGTGCTCACGAGCATAAGCCATGCCTTCCTGCCGCAGCGTCTCGAGGTGATTTGCGATCGTCTGCAAGGCGCTTCAAGATCGATTCGAGCTTGAGGATGAGGTCGCCTTCGTTCACCAGGCCGATCTTGTACCCGACCTGCGGAGTCACGATGTCGCCCGGCCCGCCGAAGTCCGCCACGACCGGTACCGCGCCCAGCCCGAGGGCCTCGAAGATCACGGCCCCGCCAAACTCGCGCAGCGACGGAAACACGAGCACGTCCGCCTGCTGAAACTGCGTCATGGGTCTCGGATGGCGTGACCCATCCGGTGAATGTGACCGCATTGTCAATTCCGAGCGATTTCGCGAGCTGTTGAAGACGCTCTCGCTCCGGGCCGTCACCAACGACCGTGAAGTGGGCCTTCCCGGCCTGCAAAAGCCCAGCCGCGGCCCGCAAGGCACAGATCGCAAGCCTTGAGCGGAATGAGCCGGCCGACAAACAACAATCGGAGCTTTCCGTCGTGCGCGGCGTCAGGTCGGACTCGTCCGTCGAAGAGGGCAGGATCGATGCCGTTCTCTCCGGGAACGAAGAACAGCTTCTCCCGATAAGCAGCGAACTCCGCGAAGGTGTGTGACGAGCCGGCGATGATCGCGGCCGCCTTCGCGTACGTCGATCGAGCGAACGGCAGGTACCGGTACAACCCCCTGAGGTTCGAGACCCAATATCCGGCTTCGCGTCGTTGCTTGTCCAGCTGCGGGAAACCTTCGGGCCACGGCAGGCCCCCGTTGAGCGGCCCAATGACAAAGGGGATCGGACCGTTGCGGAGAAAAAACGCGAAGGGACTCGGAAGCACCGTGACGATCGGCAAGGATTCGCAGCACAACGTCGAAATCGCGTGACAGAATGCGACGCCGAAGCTGCCGCCATGCGCGCCATTCGAAGGCGATTTGAAGAGGATAGCTGGCGGCGGTCAGGCTCTGGCGTCCATAATCGTACTTGAAGATGCGTCGCAGGGCCCAGCTGTAGAGTCGGTCGAGGCCTGGCAGACGAATCGCTACTATCTCAGGGAAGTGTCCGCCCGCTCGACGGATTGACTGTTCGTTGGCGGCGCGAACCACCAAGGTGACCGTGTGAAGACGCGCAAGGGCTCTGGCTTGCTCATATGCGATCTGCGGGGTAGAAATTGA
Organism: uncultured beta proteobacterium; assembly: GCA_963816925.1. Taxonomy (GTDB): domain Bacteria; phylum Pseudomonadota; class Gammaproteobacteria; order Burkholderiales; family Casimicrobiaceae; genus CAIWHR01. The sequence continues at coordinate 45,158 of CAWFMY010000007.1, forward strand.
GTCGGGGTTACAGTCCGGAGCCAGCAGCAGGATGCGTAGAGGGCTCATGGACGACAACGAGTTCATTCGACAGGGCGACGTTCGATGCGCTCGTTCCATCTGGTAGGGCTGAATCTCCATCGAGAGGCGCTGAACTGGCTCGCGTGTATGACGATAATCGAAATTTAGAATCAGAGAAGATCAGGAATAACAAATTCATTCCCTGAAATGTGGCCTCGGTAACGTTGTAGAAGAGGTAGGCGACGCTGAAGGCCATGCCATACGTTGTAATAATTGCGTCATCACGAGCCTCTGACTTGAGAAGAGAAGCAGCCAGCCTGCTTCGCGCCCTCCTCAAACCCGTCCACAGCACACCGGCGATTAGGCACACGCCGATCAATCCCAAATTGAGATAGATCTCCAGGTACCCGTTGTGCGCTTCAATGGGAGGGCTGGTCGGAAACATCGCCCAAAATCTTTCCAGGCGCTCTCCGAGCCAGAAGCTTGCGTAACCGACGCCGATCAGCGGATTTATGGGTTCCTTTAGCAGCGTATCCCAGAGCCCGGTTCTGCCCGTGAAGGTGGCGTCACGGTCGGAAGCTTCGAGGACGCTGCTCGTGACGGAAAACAGCTCGTCCGAAACCGTGATCGAGAAGGATGGCCGCAATGGCGTAGGACCAAAAATGCCTTCGAACCGTGGCAAAGCGCAAGGCCAGAATGACGGCGATTCCAATCGCCAGCGACAACGTGGCCGTCTTGCTGTTCGCGACTGGAATGAGCCACCCGATCATGACCAGGAACAGAATGTTGATGACTTGATCAGCGCGTACGCGGTCGCGTTCATCGGGCTTCGGAGCAAGTCTCGCTCATGAACGCGGCAACGAAATACAGGCCAAACGCGAACAGCAGATAGCCGAACATGTTCTTGTCCATCGTAACGCCGGTGTAGGCAGAGTGGCCCCAACCATCGAAGGTTCGGCCCAGGTCCTCGTAATACTTGCAGAACAGAACCGATAGCGGGATCAGAACGTACGCGCATCGCTTGATCGCGGCCGTTATGGCGCGCACCGGAAATGGATCGCTCCATAACACGAGAATCATTACGGGATCGCCGAGCGCTTTGCCCCATCTTTTGAGCGAGATCAGGCGGAAATTCCGACCAAAGGACACTGAGGCCTTCGTACAGAAGAAACAGGACGATCCAAAGATTATTCTTTACGATCTCGCCGACTCGCACGCGGCGGTTCACGAGGACGCAGAGGCCGGCGAGAATCAGCGCGCCGTAGACTGCTTTATCAATGGGATTGCCATCCTCGAGCGCTTGTGCCGACAAGAGGGCGCCACTCCCGAACCATTGTGAGACTTGGCGTGAACTATTGATCGTCAACCAGAGGATCGGAATCCAGACAGCGCTCGAGACGCGCGGTTCCTCTCTGGAGTCGCGTCGGAGAAGGTAGCCAATGAGGAGCAGCGTCAGCGCTAAGGCAAGTGGCGGTGGCATTTGAGTCGGTCCCGGCCCTCGGGCACGGGTTGCTGGAATGCCTTCCTACGCTTATGTCGCGGCGGGCAAGGTTGAAAGTGTACCATTCACGTTACGAAAACGTGGCGAGGCGCGAGAGGTCGATCGACTGTGGTGAACAGATAGACCTGTCTCATTCGCAGCTATTCGTTTTCGTGCGATCACGTGGCCGTTCGCCCCCTCAAAGGTTGATTTCGCGTGCCGCGGAGGAGGTCGTCTGGTCGGTTGGCGCTTGGTTTCTACATCGCCAAATGACGAGACGGCTCGACCCTGTGATCGAGGGCACGTCGATTCAGGCGGCTGCCGAGCTCCCGTCGGTACACTGCTTTCGTTATTGTCGCGACCCGCGTCCAGGAGTAGCGGTCGTTGGCAAATTCGCGGATCTTGGCTCGTGCGGTCTCGGGATTCCGGCACATTTCGCTGGACCGATAGACCCGAACCGCCCTGGCAATGTCGGACGGATCCCGCGGCCTGCAGATGAAGCCGGTCTTCCCCTCGGCTATGTCCTCGCGCAATGATCCGACGTCGGTCGCGATGACGGGCACTCCGAAGCTGTAGGCGAGAAACGGCACGCCACTTTGGAAAATCTGAGTGTATGGAATGACCAGCACATCGGCCGCCTTGAAGTAGACCTCGACGTCCTCGTCCGGTATGTGCTCAATTCTCATGATGGTGCGCTCACCTGCGCCCTCCGCGGCGAGGGCGCGCCGAATTCGCTCCCAGTATTGCTCGCAGCCCTTCTTTACCTTGCCGGCGATGATCAGCCGAAACCGGGCATCGTGCCTGGCAATCTCCGGCAGCGCGGACACCAGATACTCGAGCCCCTTGTACGGCGCGATCTGGCCAAAGAAGAGCGCCGCGACCTCGCTGTCGCGCAGGCCAAGCCGCTGCTTTGCCTCCTCCCGAGTCAACGCCGTGGTCGGGACGGTATTGTTGATTCCGAATGGAATCACGCTGACATTGCGCTCCGGCACCCCGAATTGCGCCTGAAGCTCCTCCTTCATCTTCTGGGTATGCACGAAGATATGGTTCGCCAGTCGGTACTGGATCCGCAGTGTCAGACGGTTGAGGGCGCTGTCACGGCCGTCCCGCCTTGCGGCGTTGACGTTGTGGGCGGTGAGCACGACCCTTCGCCCCAGCATCCGGTAGTAGAGCATCAACACGGTTCGGTCAAAGAACTCGAACTTGTTGTTCCACAAAATGTGGAAGATGCGCGGCTCGGCGACGACTGCGTATTTCACGAGGCGAAGATAGTATGTCAACAGCCTGAGCACCTTCGTCCCGAAGCGTCGCGTCCTCTCGCTGGTCTCCCCGCAGGTTCAGGAAATTCACCATTGGGTTGTCGTGCAGCTCCGGGCCATCCACCCGGTCGCTTCCGATGAAGTCGACATGCACACCACGATCGATCAACGCCAACGCCAATCCGAGCGCATACGACCGGTCATCTCCGCCCGTCAGCAAGGCGACTCTGATCAAGCGGCCATTCTGACTCGCGCTCGCGATTCCTCGGACGCGTCCCTCGAGCCTGACGGCACGGGGGACTTGTCAGCATCGATCGGCGTCATCTCAGTGCGGCTGACGGCATTCGTGGGTGTCTGGACAAGCGTGTCCAGAACCGCGCGGAGTACCTCGTCCAGTCCGATGGCTTGAGTCGCCCGTTCGTCGAGCCCTCGCTTGTAGAAGAATTCGGCGAGCAAGAGGCGAAATGATCTTGGTCTGAATCCCGTAGTCGTGAATTTCCCATGGACTCGTGCAGTTGAACAAAGTGACGCACGGGATGCCGGCACCGAGCGCCAGGTGCATCGGCAGACTGTCGCCGCCGACCAGGCAGCGGTGGTTCGTGATGTCGCCCAGATGCTCGAGAAGCGAATCGCGATGCGGCAGGACGTTGACGCGCAGCCCTAGCGCCTGGAGTGCCGCCTTGAGATCGTCGTAGTGTGCCCAGTTCTTCATCGGCCATACCGGGCCGGCGAACGGCGCAATGGCGACGTCCCCGACGAGATCGGTCTCGCACAGCCTGCGGCAAGACATAGCGGTCGTTCTCGAAGCGGAATCCAAGCCCCTCGAAGATGAGCTGTTGATAGCTTCGGCGGTTGAGCAGTTTCAACTCGTCCGCTTTCTGCCTGCCGTGGACGCTGATCAGGCTCATGTCGAACCAGCGTCGCGCGTCGTCCGTATATCGCACGCATTCGTCACTGATCGAGGTATGCTCCAAATACCTGTTTGCAGCGAATGTCTGCGCGCAAATGCCGCTACTTCCTTTTCGTCCTCCAGATTGATCACGAGGTCGTATTCGGTATCCTGGGCCAGCGACCGGTTCTCCCACGCAATGCAGCGAAGCGTAGGCGAGAGACGCACCTAGCAGGACGAGATTGCTGGATGCGGTTATCCAGGTGATGTCGCCCTCGAGTCGCCGCAACAGGCATGTCGTGCGGACTACGTCGCCGGTCGCGTTGAGCTTCAGAATCAGGACATTCATGACTTGATCGCGCTAACCGACGGTTGGCACTGCAGCACTGTCCGCGTACGCGCGGACAAGTAGGCGGTCGACTGCTTCCAGCGTGAGTACGGCATGGATCTCGCGAATGTAGTTTCTTCTTCCGCTTTCGTGGTCGGCGATGATGGAGGAAAGGAAGTCGGCGTTCCAGTAGGGCATGCGGCGGGTTTGAGCATCGGTGAGCACGTCGCGTATATAGGGCGCGAATTCCCGCCGGAACCATTTTCGGTAGGGCAGGAACTTGTGAAGACCAAGGAGGCCGGTCCGCGAAAGCGACCCAATTGCAGCTGTCGAATCTTCCAAGCCAGTGTGGCAGTCCGTCCGTGTCCATGTAATCGAGCTTGAACGTCGCCTCACAGAATAACCGCCGCGCGAACGCCAACGGGCCGCGCTCTCTCCACACCAGGCCTCGGTCGGTCGGGATGGCTGCCAGCGTCGGATTGCTTTCGCTGATGAGCTTGAGCGCAGATGGCGGGGACGTACGGGACCGGGCCGGGGCCTGGTACGCCAGCTGAACCAGCTGGTTGTCGAGATAGGGTGTGCGAAACGTGAGCTGCGATCGTCCCGCGGCGAGAGTGCCAAACAGATGCCACGGAATCTCCTCGAACGCCGCATGCGTTACCGGGTGGACGAGCCGCCTCGATTCCTCTGCCGCACATCGGGCCATCGCGCCGCGAAAGCCCGGATCGAGCAAGGCTTCCGTCAAACCGAGCGGCTTGAACGTGGACATGCTTCGCAGAATCTCGCTGCCGAAGTTGCCGGTCAGTCGAATCGGTGCGAGCTGCGTTGCCAGGCCGGTCAGATAGATCTCGTGAGCCCCGAGGGCGCCGGCGCATCCATCGGTGACGAACACGGTCCTGTCGACGTAGTCGCCGTAGTTGGCCACGAAATCCGCTCCGATTCGCAAGCGTGCGGTGTTCAAGCCCGCATGCCCTGGCGATGCGACCGGCGAGCCGTGACATCGAGCGTGTCCCCCGTGAGCCCTCCGAACGTGTAGCAGATGGGCTCAACGCCGGTGCTGGCGAGGCACGCCATGATCATCCGGGTGTCGAGGCCTCCGGTGAGCGATATTCCGATCCTCGAGTCCGATTTCAGATAGCCGGGCAGCACACTTCTGAACGAGTCCGCGAACGCCGAGTCGAACGCCGCCTCGGACAGAATCGGTTGCGAAGCCCAAGTGTCCGGCACGAAATAGCGTCGCTTCGAGCGGACGAGGCGCTCGTTCGAAGGTCCACAGCGAGCCGCCGGGAAGCAAATGCAAGTTGCGGAATAACGTCCGATCGTGCAGCACGCTGCCGTAGACAAGAATTGTGCGACACCTTCGTCGTCGAGTTCTCGCAATTCGGGAATGATTCGCAACAGCGCTTTTGCTTCGCTTGCGAAGTAACGGTGTCTCTGCCTTGAAGATGATATATCCGCTCGCTGCCATAACGGTCATTGAACAGCAACGCGCGATTGCGGTTCCGATCGATCAGTAGACCGCTGAAGAGCCCATTCAGCGCGGCAACGAAGGACTCGCCCTCGACCTCATAGCGTTGAAACGAATGCGCGCACATCGAGAACGTCGCCGGGACCTCGAACGTATCGTGAGTGGCCGGTCAACCCGGTTGGTGGAAGCACTCACCGGAGAAGAGGAGGATTCCCTTGTCAGCGGTAAACTCGACTGACGCGCCGAGAATGATCCCTTGTGCGCAATCCACCCGCCGTACACGCCAAGTGCAGGGGCGAAAGAGGTCCCCGCTTCATAGGCTCTGATGGGTCATGCACCGATCATGACCCGAACGAGGCGTTGGCACTCGTCCGGAGATCCGGGGCCGACGATTCCGACGATTCCTGGCATATAACGTCAGGCTCGGTTGGGCGAGGACAGCGGCGCAACGGATGCTGTGATCCCATGCGCTGGAGGTGGTCGTATCGACGCAGCATCGGTTGATCACGCGTCGGGCGTTCTCGCCGGACCCCTTCGCCATCTCAGTCCGCACGCAGCCCCCGCCACGCGCTGCGCGCGCGCTTCAAGGAGTTCTTAAGTCCCGGGGGGAGCATTGCCTTCCAGCCGCGATGCGCTCCGCATTTGAGCGCCAAGTCGCCCTTCCAGCTGAGCGATACGTAGTAGCGAGGCAACGAAATCTTCTGAAATCCACAGTGGCGCTTGAACGCTGCGAGCGAATCGTCACTCCAATAGTAGTAGATCAAATAGGGGAGATGCCGTTGCGCACATACTTCCACAGTCTTGGCGATTAAAGCGTTGTTGGGAGACTTGTTGCGATGACTGATGCTTGATATGACCTGACCCGTCAACCCAAAGCGGCCGGCATCACCGAGCATGACAAACCCGATCATCTCGTCTTCGAAATAGGCGCCGATCATATGCTCCCGGAACAAAAATCGAGAGAACTGCTTCTTGACGGTTTCGAAGTCTTTTCCATAATGCCAGAATGGGCGGCTCTGCCGAATGGGCGCTTCATTGAAGATCCGAGTCATTCCCGTAACGAAATCATCGTCAAATGGAGTTTCGCGGACCGTTACGCCCTCTCTTTCGGCTTTTCGTATCATGTTTCGTGTTTTTGAACTGATCGTTGTCTTCCACCAGTCCTCGTAAGACGTGATCGGCAGTACGGCAATGTCTTCCCACTCAAGGTGGAACGGATGGGTGGGATTGATGTCTGGCATACGTTGCCAGAACGTAAACAGGTCCGCCTTGAGTTCTGTAGACGCCATTAGTGCCGCGATGACCCGTTGCGGGTCCTCGACATCCTCATACCACTCGTCTTCCAGACTTACGACGGTCAGCGGGCCTCGACTGATTGCAAACGTTTGCCCGGCAACGTCGATGCAATTGACGACATCGGGCCTGCCTTTCGTGAGAGGTGTCCTTGGTGAATATCCTGCTGGCGTCTAAATTGGACGGTGTAGTTACCGGCATGGGTTCCTACCTAAGCGGCGATCAAAATTCGTCGCTGGCAAATGAAGTTCTTCGACAATCTTCGTTCGACGGTTTCATGTTTGCGCTGCTACCGGCTACGCGCTACTCGACGCGGGAGCTTCCTCACCGGGGTGCCCCGCAATCGGTGTTCCGGCCGCGTGCCCGAGGCTAACGGCTAACTCCGAATCGATCGGGAAGCAGCTTTCGGAGGCGGTCCATTTGCTCTTTTCGGTGAAACCGCATCAACTCGGCAGATATCGGACGCTCATGTCGTGTCGCCCAGCACCATACGTAGCCGGAAAGCAGGCAAACGCCCGCCCAGAATGTAGGGCTTCTTGGTCGAATTGAAATGTGCTCCGGAATATCTGCCAAACCGGATGCCCACCCAGGAAGTAATCCTTTCTTCCCGTAATGGAAACGCGAGCCGAGCTCGCTCGTTCCGGCGGTGCCCATTTTCCGATGATGATGGAAGTCCCGATCAGCAAATGATTGTGTCGCCCAGCCTTTCATTCGTGCAGTGGTCACGGCTACCCAGTCGATTCCACCACCCTTTATCGGCACGTAGCCGCCGATGTCCTCATAGCAGGCCCGGCGAAAGAGTTGGACCTGCCCATTGACGTGCTGTACGTTGATGTAACTGTCCCGGTATGAGTGAAAATCGCCTTCGATGTAGTGCGTCCCGGCAACGCCGAGCTTGGAATTCGCTTCGAACTTGCTAAGCAGGTATTCGATGTAGTCGTCGCAGAACGAGACGTCGGCGTCGAGATTGCCGATGACGTCGAATGAGAGCGACTTGACACGGTCGTAGCCGGCGTTGAAAGCGTTCACTTTAGCGGCAAAGTTGCGTTCCGTGCGTTCGGGAAGGCGAATCAAGCTCCAACCATTCGCGCCCGGGCTGGTACTTTCGGATGAGGTCGTCGGTACCATCGGTCGATCCGTCGCTGACGATGATCCAGCGCTTGGGCAGGATCGTTTGCGCAACCACCGATTGCAGCGTCTTCTCGATGAAAGCGGCCTCGTTGCGCGCCGGCGTGATCAGGACGTAGTCGAGCGGCATTGCGGGAGATGCGGTGGGGTTCGGCTGGGAAAACGTCGCCTACGCCTCGGCCATTTCCAGAGGCCGGGTGTTGCGGCCCGCCGAGTCGTTGCCGCGAAGCCATTCCTCGAACACGATGAGGCTGAACAGCATCTTGTGGTTGTCGTTGCGGCCCGAGCTGATGTTCGTCGACCAGGCGGCGAACCGACTCGGGCGTTGAGGAACCGGAACATCAACGATTCGTCGTCGAGAAGATAACGTCCCATGCGGCTGTCGAGGGACTCGTTGAACCATGTGTCCACGACGTTGACGGCAAATCCCCGCTTCTTGCGCGCCAGGATCGCGGGAGGAAGGAATCCCTCGCAAACCCTCCGATGCAGCCATTTGCGTCGACCGCCCGCGGATCTTGAACCTGGCCGGCAGCCGCTCCGCAAATTCGACCACCTCCTTGTCGAGGTAGGGCACGCGGACTTCGAGGCCGTGGGCCATGGAGAGCTTGTCGGCATACATCAGCAGTTCGTCCGGCAGCGACGAACGGATTTCCAGCACCTGGAAAGCGCCGAGTTCGTCGCAGCCCTCCATTTCCGGCGCGAGATCCGCCCACGACTCGCGGATGCTGTCTCCGGCACCGTTGCGGAAGCAGTCCGGGTCTGAACAGGCGTCGACGTCGTCGCCCGGGAGAATCGAAAATACATTCTGATAGCGTTGCAGCCGATCCTCGACATCCAGCGAGTACACGCCGCGCTTCAGCGTTTCGTGGCGCGGAAGATGGCGAGATCCCTTCATGAACGCTGGCCCGTAGCCACCGCGGAAGCCGCCGCCAGCATCGAGCCGTACTGCACGCCGAGATGGCGCTTGTAGCCGCCGAACAAGTTCGTCCGGCCCCTGACCGACCAGCGCGACCTTCACGTCCTGTCGGGCGCGTTCGCAAACGAAATACATCGGAACGATCGACGAGGCCGCGATCGGCTCCTCGAGCATCGCGACGATTTGCGGCAGCGACTCCTCGAAGGTCTCGCGGTTGAGCATTATGGTGCAGTTTCGGGACGAAAATAGCGCAGCCGTCTCGGCCGCATCGGTCAGCTCGTCATCCTTGAACGCGGTCTTGCCATATCCGACGGTGTAGGTGGGCCACGCGTCGCCGTAAAGCCGCATCAAACCGAGCAGCAGCCCTGAGTCGACTCCGCCGCTCAGCATCAGGCCGACCGGGACGTCGCTGATCAGGTGCCGCTTCAGCGCCCGCTTGTAGATATCGAGCAGTTGCTCGGCGGCGTCCTCGTCTGTCAGCGCTGGCGAAAACGGCGTGGGCTGGAATCGATACCAGCGCTCCGTCCTCCAGCTGCCGTTTTCGAATACCGCCATCGTTCCGGGAGCGAGCTTGCGCACGCCCTGGTGGAGCGTGAGCGGCGACGGCGTGTAGCGATATCGAAGGAACAGATTGACAGCGCGGTGACATCGATCGCCGGCCGGCGCGAATGCGCGGCCAGCACCGCGCGCAATTCGGAGCCGAAACTCACGGTGCCGTCATCGACACGAAAATAGACGAGCTTGATGCCCGCCGCGTCACGGGCAATCACCAGGCGCTTGCGTCGATCATCCCAGATGGCGAGACCGAACATCCCGTTGAGTCGATTCAGTACCTCGGTGCCCCACTGTTTATAGCCGTGAATGATGACCTCGGTATCCGAGCGCGTGCGAAAGATGTGTCCGAACGACTCGAGCTCGCGTCGAAGCTCGTGGAAATTGTAGATCTCACCGTTGAAAATGACCCAGACCGTTTCCTCCTGATCCGACATCGGCTGATGTCCGCCTGCAATATCGATAATCGAAAGGCGGCGAAATCCGAGCCCAACCGGGCCATTTACGTAGTAGCCCTCGTCGTCCGGACCACGGTGCGCGATTGATCGCGCCATCGCCTTGACCGTCGCCATCGCGACTGGCTTCGGTTCGCGAAAGTTGTACTGACCGCAGATTCCGCACATGGGCTCGAAGTCCTGAATTCAGGTGAGTGACTGCGGCGCGAGGGCCGATGGGCCAACAACGGTTGCGGGGGATGCGCGCGGCTGCCACGGCTCGGGCGCAGCATCTTCGCGTGGCTCCGCGGCCAGAATCTGGCAAAGGCTCCGGAACACCTGGGATTGCGCCCAGCGGTGCATCGGCACGTTGTCCCAACCCATCAGAAGGCGACGCGCCCGGAAGGAGCCGTCCGGCTTGCGCCACGCGCGAAGCAGATCCGTGAGCGTCGACTCGAAGCGCCGATCGAGTTCGGTATACCGGCCGCGCAACAACGTTGCAACGTTGAGGCACTCGGCATAGTCATAGAGCTCTTGCCGGTAAACGGTCAGGCGGGGAGCGACGGCAAAGGGCTTCGGGAGCCCGTCCTCGTCGAAAAGACTGCGCGCATAGTAGTTCACGCCGTTTTCGATGGCTCGCCGGCAGCCTGGATAATTTGCCAATCGATCGATCTTCGCTAGTGCTTTCAGGACGAAACAGGTATGGAAATGATCGACGAAGGTCCGGACACCGTCCATGGCGTAGGGCCAGGATCCGTCGGCGCGTTGCGATTCGAGGACGAAATTGAGATTGCGCTCCGCGGCCTTTCGGTAGTCGTCGCGCGAGAACCGCTGCGCGGCGCTCGTGAGCAGGAAAGCGCGGTACGCGCTCGCGTTGACGACGCCGCCTTCGGTATCGCCAGGGGAGTACCCAGCGCTTGCCGCGGTCGGTGACAGCGCCATGTCACGGAAATCCAGGAACGCATGCTCGGCGATGGATTGCAGGATCGCCAGCCAACGCGGGTCCGCATCCAGGACGTAGGCGGCTTCGAATGCCTCGTACATGTAGGGCGTCGACGTGATGAACGGCGTTCCTGCAGGCATCACACCCTTCTGTGTGACCCAGTCGAACGGATAGCCCCAGGCGTAATGCTGATAGCCGGGACTTCTCGACTTTTCCAGCTCACCGAGAAAATGCACGCCCCGCGCGTGGAATCGTTCGTCGTTGAACCGGCGCGCCAGCAAGAAAAAGGCCATCGCGTAGTGAGCGTCGGCGATCGGGAACCGCTGCTTGTGCCAAAACAGACCGCGCGCAGACGGCAGGAGTGCCTCGCTCGCGATCATCGGCGCGACCGCGGCGATTCCGAGCAATCGGTGCCGATAATAGAGCAGCTTCGCCCAACGTCCGATTGGGCCGGCGAAGTAACTTTGGTGATCGTAGGATGTCTCGCCGAAGCGATCGAGCCAGGCGACGAAATCGCTCACCACGGCCTCAGGCACGTGGGTCGTCTGTTCGGTCAGGCGCGCATTCACGTCGGTCTACGAATGTCCGGGTTGAGAATGAACAAAGACAGCGCTGGAGGAGACAGCGAACTCAGGTGCGCAGCAAGTTTTCGAAATACTCGATTGTCTTTGGCAGCCCCTCCTCGAGCGGGATTTTCGGCCGCCAGTCGAGGAGCTTTTCAGCGAGGGAAATGTCGGGCTGTCTCCTTGCATCGGATCGTCCATCGGCAGCGGCTTCCGGACGATTTTTGATTTCGAGCCCGTCAGCTCGATGATGCGCTCCGCAAGCTCCAGGATCGTGCATTCGGTCGGATTCCCGAGATTCGACCCGGGCCCGTAACGTCGTCCGGAGTCTCCATGAGGCGCAACAGGCCATCGACGAGATCATCGACATAGCAAAATGAACGTGTTTGAGCGCCATCCCCGTAGATCGTGATGTGCTTGCCGTTCAGCGCCTGGACTTACGAAATTCGACACGACGCGACCGTCGTTGCGGTGCATCCGCGGCCCGTAGGTATTGAAGATCCGCGCTACCTTGATCGGCAACTTATGCTGCCGCTGATAGTCGAAAAACAATGTCTCGGCACACCGCTTTCCCTCGTCGTAGCATGCTCTAGGCCCTATGGGGTTTACATTGCCCCAATACTCCTCGATCTGCGGATGTACGTGCCGGATCGCCGTAGACCTCCGAGGTCGATGCGTGAAGGATCCTCGTCTTGACGCGTTTGGCGAGGCCGAGCATGTTGATGGTTCCATTCACGTTGGTCTTGATGGTCTTTATGGGTCATTGTACTGGTAATGAATGGAGAAGCCGGACACGCCAGATGATAGATGCGGTCGACCTCGAGAAAGATGGGTACGGTGATGTCATGGCGACATGAGTTCGAAACGAACGGATTGTCCGAGAAGGTGCTGAACATCTTTTTGCGTTCCGGTAAGAAATTATCGATACAAATGACTTCGTGTCCTGCTGTTAGCAGTCGTTCGCACAGATGCGAGCCGAGGAATCCGGCGCCGCCGGTAACCACCACGCGAACTGTGTCGTAGTTTTTCATGACGTATCGATTCCGTTATTGGTGCTTCGTGCTAATCGAAATGCAAGGGCCCGGTGCACAATGTCGTGGCGATACGTGCGACGACCATCATCCGTCGACTCAATCGGCACACTCAATCTGATGCAAGCAATCAGGAGCCCGGCGATGGTCCTCTGGTTATCGCGGGGATTCCACGCATCGAGGCACATCCTCCTCGAATTGCTCCGTCAAGCTCGACTCGCACGTGCCATCCTGCTCGAGGCATCGGGAGCCTTACGGGCAGTTATTCGCCCCGCGCCGAAACGTCGTCACGCATAAGGCGCTGCGCATGAATATATCACGATCGATGGAGTCTCCGGCCCTCAGGAGGCGGGATCCCCGCCAGGTGGACGTGCCTTCGAGGGGAGATCCCATCGCAAGGTGCACGGTTCGCAGCAGTTGTGCACAATATGTAGCGCCTTGCCGCTTTGCCGATTGATGCGCAGTTGGTGATCTGGTGATGTTGCGAAGGCAGTTCCTCGGTGGCGCGAAGATCACTTTTGGGGCGAGTTGGACCACGAACTCGACTACCTGCGGCAATCGCCGCCCAGCGCGCGTTGGGCTCGGTGCACCATTTCGGTGGGCGGTTGGCCTTGCCCCGCGGCGGCAACAACAGTTCGGTGTTCTTCGCTTGATTGTGCAAGGGTTTGTAGGAGTCTCGGCGGTAGACAGTCATACAGAATCCATGCCAACCTGCGTGCTGCTGGTCGCTGCCAGGTAGCGCTCTGGTGCATTCAAGTGAATGAACGCATGTCCGGACCTCCAATTACCTTCGCCTTGATCGCGTACAACAACGCGGCGTATGTCGAAGAGGCTATCTCAGGTGCATTCTCTCAAACGTACGATCCGCTCGAGATCGTACTTTCGGATGATTGCTCGGGAGACGCGACATTCCGAATCATGCAGAGGATGGCAGGAGAGTATCGAGGCCCTCACAAGATTAAGTTGAACAGAAATGAGCGGAATGTTGGCATTAGTGGCCACATCAACCGAGTAATGGAGTTGTCGACGGGGGAAATCGTGGTGATCGCTGCGGCCGACGACGTGTCGTTGCCGTATCGCGTGAGCAAGACCTGCGAGGCCTATCTGAAGTCGAATCGCACGGCGCTGTCGATTTTTTCCAGCTGCATTCTGATCGATGGATCCGGCGCCGAGGTGCGTCTTGTACCGATAACGGCGCGCAACGAGCCGACTCTCGAATCACTGATTTCCGCTGGAACCTACGTGTATGGGTGCACACACGCATGGCATAGGAAGGTGTTTGACAAATTCGGGCCGCTGCCCCTGGAGGTCAGGCAGGAGGATGAAGTAATCCCATTCCGCTCCTTGCTGCTCGGAAAGATACTGAGCATCGAGGAGCCCCTGGTGCGCTACCGCTTGCATTCGAGTAATGCTTCATTGGAATACAAGAATGTCGCCACGAACCGGGATGAGCTGCAGAAGCTATACAACGTTCAGCGGGTCCTTCGCCTCGTCAACTTGAAATCTTACTTGCGTGATTTGGAAATCGCAGGCGATCGGGTCGAAGATGAGAGGAGGAAATCCATTCGAATTGGCCTCTTGAGTGCCATCGATAACTGCGAGCTGGAGATTGCTTTTGCGGAGGGAGACTTTCGCAAGAGGTTGGCGGTACTCAGGAAAGGTATGAAAGGCACGACAACCGCCAAGACCCTGTTGAAATGGATATTCCGACTTTTCCTGCCCGGTGTGCACGCAAGGTATTCATATTACAAATACCACAAGAGGTTGAAGGGGGACATGTTCTTTGGAAAGGACTTGGAGCGGCCGTAAAGCGATCGAGGTTTCGTTGCCACCGCGCAGGATGGTGACAAGTTCCTCGACGAGTCACGTGCTATCGAGTCCGCGCCACCGGGGCCACTAGCAAGTCGTGTCTATAAGCTCGTCGACGCTTGGGATGGCACTTTGGCGATTTCCAATTCGATCGATTCTGTCCTGCGTTGGGCCGCTCGCTACTTGCTGGCCAATCCGGCGGCCTCAAGGACGAGTTTGGCGACCTTGGTGCTTCCGAGTCTCGTCAGGTGATGGGAGTCGCGGTACATCGGTGCGAGCGCCGTGCCTGGCCCACATTCTTCGGGACCGCAGATTGCGGGAAGTGGATCGACGATCCGGACCTCTGGATACTCCATGGCGATTCGAGTCACAATTTCACGAATGGATATCTGGCGCGCGGTGATCGAATCCATCGGAATTGTGCATCGCGCGCTGCCGAACGAAAAGCGAGGAGGCATCAGGCAATCGGCAGGTGAGAACGGAACTCGGTACGTCGATTACGACGATTACGTTCTTGTTGGCAGCAATGAGACGAGCGATGGCATCATGAAGTCCTTGTTCTAGCGCTTTGGACTTGCTCGGGCGGTCATAATGCCCGTCAATTCGAGTCTTCGACGGACCGACGGGGCCATCGCGATGCGCTTGCGCGAGATCCGTGTCTTCACTGTAATAGCCGAAAAAGCTCATCACCACGGTTTCGACCGTCTTCTGTCGCTCGATCCAACGTAACGCACTCTCGGCTCGCTCACGGCAGTCGGGCTGGTCCGCGACAACGTCGATACCGATTGCGGGTGGGCAGGACATATGGCCCAGCAGCAGCCAGCTGCGGTGTGGGTCCACGGCCATCAAGCCGGGAAAGAGGTGGTCAGCGTGACTGTCGCCCCACAGGACTTCCCGCGCAGGGGGCGGTCCGGACATTTGGCAATAGGCCAGTGGGGGGTCCAGGCGACGCAATTCCTCCGGACAACTCTCGCGGCTTTCGTTGAGTGGGGGCCATTCCAGCGCTGTGGCGAGTTGGAGACGCTCCAGCGAATGTCCCGCGCGATTTTCGTTCAGGTAAACAACGGTACACAGCATGGCCGCAACCACAAGCGCTCCGCAAGAAATCAATGCTGCTCTTCTAGGGGCGGCCGATTGGCGGGCGGGTGACTCAATCCACCGGAAGGTGGCCGTTGAAAGCACGAATGCCAACGCAACGAGTACCAAACGCGAGCCCGCATTCAACTCAACACCTGCCGTGCGAGGCAGGGAAAGAAGCGGCCAATGCCAGAGGTAAAGTGAGTAACTGATTAGGCCAACGTAGACAAAGGGCCGACTTGCTAGCGCCCGACTGGTAATACCCGTAAGTGGGGCTCTGCGGTTTCCGGCCCAAATGACACAGGCCGAACCAACGACTGGCGCAACCGCGGCGAATCCTGGAAACGGCGTGTTGGAGTTCAGCCAAAGCGTGCTGCCTACGATCAGCACGACTCCAAGCGTCACTACAGCGTCCGCAGCTGTTTTGTTCAGAACGCGTCCGCTGTCCCTGCCCCGGAAATCCATTATTGCCAACAAGGCTCCAATTCCCAATTCCCAAGCACGAAACAGCGGTAGGTAGAAAACAGCGGCGCGCCGCGTCTCGTTGAATACCTCCGCGGAAGCCAGCGAGACCAGGCAACCAATGACGACTATCGCGACAAGACGCCTTGTCCTGAGAAGCAGCACCAACAGCAGTGGCCAGACCAGGTAGAACTGCTCTTCAACTCCAAGCGACCAAAGGTTGAGGAGCGGCTTTTGACGGGAGGCGGTATCGAAATACCCGGATTCGCGCCAAAGCGCGATATTCCCGGTCGAAAACGCGCTTGCGACACCAAGCTTGGAGGTATCCGCTACTTGGCTCGGGTGCGATACGGCGAACGAAATCAGGACGGTAACTGCCAACACGACAGCTAGCGCTGGGAAGAGCCTACGCGCCCGCCGTTCATAAAATCTTACGAGTGAGAATCGGGCCGCTTCGTGTTCCTTCAACAGAATTCCGGTGATCAAATAGCCGGAAATGACGAAGAACACATCGACGCCGACAAACCCACCCGGCATTACCGATGGAAACGCGTGATAGGCAACGACCGACAGCACGGCAATCGCCCTCAGCCCGTCGATATCCGCTCGCCATGACTGCTTTTGTTTCGGAGAAAGCATTGGGGGTTGCGAAGAACGGCCGTGGCTCAGGAAGACGGAGTCAAGGAGGCGAGATCGGCGGCAATCGCATTATTGCGGCGCGACCACGTTGGTTTTGCAGTAGGCGCCTATTTGTTTGGACGAAAGATGCGCCAACGTCGCCCGATTGGCTCGACTATCGAGGCGCCCCAGGACATCAGTGGCCAAGATGGCCGACGGATGTAGTCGATCGCATTTCACGAACCCATTAACGGATGCCGCGCCCTGACGGGGGAAACTACACGTCCTCAATTCTCTAAGCGACGGGTTGCATTTCTCCGAATCAGCTACTTGCCCATCGGGCGTTGCAAATCGGCCGATTCCACGCGCACAATCACAGGTCAAAATCGGGAACAACACCCGCAACAACATCGAAAAGCGAATAAGGATAGGAGATTCCTTTGTCCTCGTCACTCAAGCGTCTTGCGAAGCGATTTGCACTAGCACTGCCAGTCGTAGGTCCATACGTGCGCAACGTAGACTCTTTGCGTCAATCGTTTTGTCCAGCGCACCCTCCGGGCCATTACTACTCTCCAATCCCCGACCTCTTGGACATAAAAGCCGGCGAAGATACGATCTGGCCACGCAAGACACGAAAGGATCTTCCCGGAATCGATCTAAATGAACGTGCTCAACTCGAGCTGCTTGAGCGGTTGGCCCAATTCTATCCTGAGCAACCATTTTCCGACCAAAAGACAGATAACCTGCGTTACTACTTCGTCAATGATTTTTTTAGCTTTTCGGATGGCATTTTCTACCATTGCATGATTCGACATCTGCAGCCGAAGAACGTGGTTGAAATTGGGAGCGGATTCTCCTCCTGCGTACTTCTAGACACGAACGACCTCTTTTTCCGTTCGGCAATTCGTTGCACGTTCATTGATCCGGAGCCGCAACGACTGTATGGGCTGCTGAAGGCCGAGGATCGAATGAGAATCGAGATCCTTCCCAAGCGATTGCAAGACGTTGACCTCGGCGTATTCAGGAAATTGGCTGCGGGAGATATCCTGTTCATCGACTCGTCGCATGTCGCGAAAACGGGCAGCGATGTCAACTTGATCATTTTCGAAATTCTTCCGTCGCTGGCGCCGGGCGTCCACGTTCATATTCATGATGTCTTCTACCCATTTGAATATCCGCGAGAATACGTCTACAACAAGTGGGCTTGGAATGAAATCTACATGCTTAGAGCATTCCTTCTGGAAAATCCCACGTATCGCATCACCATCTTTCCTTCGTTTCTCGAACAGTTCCATGGCGATGAATTGCGGAAGGCGTTGCCGGTTGCGTGGAGACATCCAGAAGGGTGGCCGACGCTAAGAGGGGCGAGCCTGTGGCTTGAGCGTCTCTGATTTTGTCATCTCGATACGTCAGCGCTTTCGCGTGTGGATATTTTGAGGTTGGGCCCATTTTGTGGCGTCATCGCGATACCGCGCATCGACAAGGGTTCTTCGTGCCTTGTTTGCAGATCTTATTGTCATCGTCTATCGGCGCCAAGGTACTCGGAACCAAGCGAGAATCCTGCGCGCGGGTCCCGGAAGTGGGTTCGTCGAGGTCAGGCTGAGAAGCACTCTGATCGAATGAACCGTGCTGTAAATCAACGCGACTGTTCCAACGCCCGTGGCTACCATGGTCGGCAAGGCGTAGAAGCTGCAGAATACGATCGTGATCAAACAAAGGAAGATGCCGCCGGTTTTCATGTTGGCGGGCGACCAACGGAAACCGCTCAATCTCCGAATGATTGGATATAGCAGGAGTCCGTAGAAGACATAAGACGCAAAGAAGGCGATGCCTGCGCCGTTCAATCCGAATGTCGCGACACATATCCAGGCGATGCCGACTCCGAAAATAGTCCAGGCCAATTCGGTGGCGAAGAAGAGCGCTCCTCGGCCCTTGGCGACAATCAGGTAGGCCATCGGCCACGAAATCACGCGGAGAGCCATTCCGAGACAAATCCATCGTAGAATTTCCACCGCGTCCCCAAACTTGGCGCTGTAGAACACTGAAATTACGAAGGGAGCGAATGTCAGCGTTGCTATCACTCCGGGGCCTGCCAACAGAAGGCTCACTTGCTCCTGTTCGTTGACTAAACGGTTGCAATGGGCATTGTCGTTTGCCGAGGCAACCAACCTTGGGTAGAAGTCGGTTCCCATTGCCTGGAGTATGGTTCCCACATAGAGCCCTCCAAGTGTCCACGCGGCCTGGTAGAATCCGGCCGCCTCGAAACCGATACCACGCAATACAAAAGTCCGGACGGCGTAAGCAGCCCCCAACGACAGAAATCCGCTGGCCATAAATGCAGCACCCAATTTCAGGAGCAAGGCGGCATCGTGCAGGACCTCGGACGTTGTCATTGAATGAGAATGAATGTGGAGCCTTCGGCTGTACAACCACGCAATGATGGCTGACACCGCAGTGGTGCTGACAAGGTAGAGCGCTACGCCGTCCTCGCGCAAGAAATAGACGATCGGTATTCCAACCAGGGTACCAGAATGCCCCCCAATACAGCCATCTTCGCGAGATCTGCGACGCGGCGCATCCCTTGGATTTGCGCGCCTTGGCTGTCTGCGATTAGACGAAAGAAGACAAATATGGACAACAGCGCCACGGCTCCGGCATGTTGATCACTGCCAAAAGTCAACGTGGAAATGGGCGCGGAAAGGGCGAGTAAGAATACGGCGCCAACGATTCCGAGGAACGTTGCTGTCCGTCGCAGGGCGGTGACTGTCTTCGCAATGCGAGTCGTATCTCGCGACCCAACGGCTTCGGCAATCTGGCGCACTCCGCTACTGTTGAGACCCATCCCGGCAATGACTGCGGCAAGATCGGCAATTGATCCATACATGCCCATCAATCCGAATCCGCCCGGGCCCAGCATGACCGCCATGACCTTTGTTCGTATCACGCCAATGGCTATACTCAGCAATGACGAGCCGCCGATCATTGCCGATGATTCGATAATTTCTCCGTAGGAATCTTTGGGGATCACGTCGGACTCAATCGCTCGCGACGTCGTGTCCTGTGAAAGATCAGGCGGGACCGAGTTAGGGGGATCAGACGGCATTTGGGAGTGCGGACGTTAGCCGCGGAAGGTCATGATTCCGGCTTTGGCATTCATTTCGTTGCGCTTCTATCGCTTCGCCAGTGGTGTCTTTCGAGCAAAATGAATGCCCCCGATGCGTAGGCGAAAGTACAAGTTGGGCCCGTAGATCGGGCGGTTCGCTCAAGGCTGGCGGAAGCTAAAGCGGCATGCGCGGGAAAAATTACCGGCGCGCGATCGATACGATACGCGGTAACTACCATCATCAAGTGAAAACTGCGACAGAGGCTCGATGAGGCAATGACCGATGCTACAGGATGCACTACCCGAGAGGCGCTCTATTTTCGAGGCGATAACGCATCCTGTCCAAATAGATGATGCCGGCCAACCGGATGCGCGGAAGCACAAGCTGCGCTCGGCGCGCCAGGGGGTATCCACCGAGTTTCCGCAACCAGTCGTATTTCCACGGCAACCTCGGCTCCCTGAGGGTGCCGCCCAACTCCGCGGCCATTTTCTCCAGCTGCTCCACAAGGTCGGCATGGCCGGGAAGAAAATGAGTATGCCAATTGCTGAGGTAGGTGACGCATGCGGAGCGCGTGCGCGGAGAGTTTTCGAGCGACAGAAGGTACTGAACGTGGAGGCGCATCGATAGCAGCATGGCGTCGAGCTTCCGTTTCGAGGATCCCAAGCGGCTCAGGGACTGAAAACCGGCCAATCTGTAGTAGGTCATTGGGCCGGCGACGAACCTGACACCGCTGCTGGCAAGAAGCACGCGGCAGAAGTACTCGCCATCATCGTCCGAGAGGAGCCGCGTATCCCAGGGGCCCGCGTCTACGCACAACTCGCGGCTGACAAGCCACGTCGCAGGTCTGCATATGCAAGTTCTGTCCATCTTGCGCATCAGCCACTCGACGGGTTGGAGATCGTGCCAGAGCGACGTTGATCTGATCGACAGGCGCCTTCGTACGATAGTGAAAGTGGACCCATCCGGATGAGAGAAGCACCCGCTTTGACGCCACTTGATTGGCCACCTGCATCTGACCCTCGATCTTGTCGGGGGACAGGAGATCGTCCGCGTCCAGCCATTGGATGAAGTCGCCCTGGCTGAGCGAATATGCCGTGTTGCGCGCTGCGGCGGCTCCTTGGTTCGCATGCGCCACAACCTTTACATCGGCGGATTCGAACTGGCGTGCGACATCGAGCGTCCTGTCCGTCGAACCGTCGTCCACGACAATGATTTCCTTGCGCGGCCAGGTCTGCGCAAGGGCGGAACGAATCGTCTCGCCAATCCATTCCTGCGCGTTGTAGGCCGGAATGAGAATCGAAACGAGGGGCATCGAGCTCATGGCGACTGCACCTCCCGAGGACAAAAGCGAGATTCGCCGCAGATACGACCATCGACGTCCGAATCACAAGATTTTGAATTATAGGGCAGCTTGCGCTTCGAATCGAAAATGGGGAGCGGGTCTCGTTTGACGAGGAGAAGCGGGATCGCGCGCACGCCGTTGTCCGACGTCCTGGCCGCCGGTTGTTGCTGCGGAGCGTCGTCGGTCGACGGGGAGGAGGCGCCATTGGCGTGATGTCGATATCAGGATGTGCACAACAGGAGGGTCGTGATGGCACCTTCCTCTTTCCTGCGCGATTGAGCGGTATGGGCTGGCTGCGAGTGTGCGGTTGGCGACCTTGGCCGGTCGAAGTCGTCTGCAACTGCGCGGCCAAGGCCTCGCGCCCTCCATGAGCGGCGGGCGGTCGGGCGTCGCGCGATGAGCGACCGCGTGACAACCGGACGCGTCTGCAATAATGTGGTCGCCAAATGGCCTCGTCTAGCGCACTAATGCGTTCTGAAGCCCCGCCGCTATCGCCCTCCGAAGGCGACAGCCTCGGTACGGCCGATCGGCTCGTGATTGCGGTCGAGCCAGCGGACTATTTCGCGCGCCATCGAATTCTGTTCGAGGCCATGGCGGGCATGTACCCGGTAGCCTTTGTCGGGGGCGGCGACAGAGGCCAGCGACCATTGGCCGCAAAGATCGTTTTCGCCGATTCGCTGGCCGAATGGTCGCGTCGGTCGACTATGGAATTCCGTGCCTTGCGATCCTCGGACGGACGGAAGGCTCCGGCGCTGCGAAGGTCCGGACCGTGCGATTCGGGAACGCAGCCACGATCCCTCGCCCGTTCCGGGACCGCACCTTCCTTGAACGGGGCTCGCGGGACGGCGCCGGAAGTGTTCCGGCGCCTGGACCAGGTGACGTCGTTTTGGCCGAGCAGGATGGGCGTCCGGCGTGGGTGCAGCACCGAGCCGGGAGCGGGCCGGGTTCGCTGGAATCGGCGTGGGTGCCCTTGCCCCTCATCGCCAAGGACGACCTGCTCATCAATTTCCTCGATCGGAATCGATTCATTGGCCTCCTGCCGCTGATGGCTTTCCTGCAGCGGGTATCCGCGAATCGTGCCTGGGTGTCGCGGCCACTCAGGGCCTGTATCGTAATCGACGATCCGAACTTGCGCCGACCGTCCTACGGCTGCCTGGATTTTCACGCGCTCGCGGATCATGCGCACAAGCACCAATATCACGCTGCAATTGCCACGGTCCCGATAGATGCGCGCAATGCGGCGCCGGACGTTGCCGCGATCATGCGCGAGCGTGCAGCGCAACTTTCGCTTGTGATTCACGGCAACAACCACCTGCCGCTCGAGCTCGCGATTCGCAGGCGCGATTACGCGCCGACGGCGGTGCTGGCCCAGGCATTGCGCCGAATGGATGATCTCGCGAGACGTTATGATCTCGACATCCGCCCAATCATGGAGCCGCCCTACGGAGCCATATCCAGCGACTATTTTGCTGCACTGGTGGCGCTGGGCTACGAGGCAACGCTCCTAACCACTGGGCACTTCAATCGCTGGAACCGCGTCGGAATTCATACGTCGCTGTTAGGGCTGGCGCCCGGCGAGTGCCTTGCCGGCGGGTTGGCGGTAATCTCGCGCATCATGGCGGCGCCGGGCTGGGAGACGGAAGTCGCGGTGGCGGCGTTCCTGGGCCAACCCATCGTCATCGTGGGGCACCATTTCGACGCTGCGGGCAAGTTGGAATTCCTGGCCGAAGTGGCTGATGTCGTGAACGGCATGGGACCCGTGACGTGGTCCGACCTTTCCGCGATCGCGCGATCGCGATTCGTCACCCGACGCGAGGGCTCGACACTTCGGGTGCGTGCGGCGAGCCGTCGGATCGTCGTGCCGGTACCCGCGGATGTCGGCTCGATCGTCATAGAGCGCCCTTGGATCGCGGCAGGTGGAAGCGAACCGTTACATTGGGGAGCACCAGGCGCTCCGGTGACGGTCGCGCCGACGGCGCCGGCGGAATCCACGCCGATTCGCGTCGACCACGGGGGCCCATTGGAAATCGTGTCGCCTGCGCCCGCGCGACTCGACCCTGCGTCGGTTCCACCTCCACGCGCAATGTTCTGGCCGTTCGTGCGACGCGCGTGCACCGAGGCACGCGATCGCTGCTACCCCGTATTTCTCGCGCACGCCACGGGGTTAGCGGCTGCAACATCCGGCTGACGGCCCGTCGAGAATGCGCCGTTCAAGTCCACGCTTCTTCATCCGCCGCGCGATCGCACGTCGTTGACGTTGATGCTGAGCGGCAGGGTATGTGTGATCACTGGCGCGACGTCCGGAATCGGGCGCGCGACCGCGTTGGCGCTAGCGGCACAGGGCGCATACCTGGAGCTGCTCGGGCGGAATGCAGAGCGGGGAGCGGCGCTCGTTCGCGCGATCCAGAGCGCGCGCAGCCCTGGCTCCGCCCGATTTCATCCGGTGGACCTCTCGATTCCCGGCGATATAGCGCGTGCCGTCGACGCGATCAGCACTGCGCATCCGGCGATCGACGTTCTCGTGAATAACGCGGGTGCACGGTACGACCACTACACGGCCGCGCCCGACGGGCTGGAAATGACCTTCGCGGCGAACCACTTGGACATTTCGCGCTGACATGCAAATTGCTCGACCGCCTGCTCGCGGCTCCGCAGGGGCGCGTTCTCACGGTGTCATCCGGAACTCACGCGGATTTGCGGCAACGTCGAGCAATGGGTGCTCTCCGAATCTTTCTACGACCGTCGGCAGGCCTATGCGCAATCGAAGCTCGCCAATGTCATGTTTGCCTATTACCTCGCGGATCGAGCTCGAACGACCCGGCTGACCTCGAACGCCGTCGATCCTAGGACTGGTCGCGTCGCGCTTTGCGAGCAACAATGGCGTCGCCGCGTGGGCAAGGAATTTGCTTTCGCATGCAATCCGCCGTGAGCTCGTGCTCGTCGGCGAGCTGCGGCAGCTGCCACTGGTGCGACTTGCCACGTCGCCGGAATTCGCCAACGACGACGGGCTGCTATTTTCGGGGAGACGTCGAGGCGAAGTCTTCGTCGGCTTCGTATGACGTCGACGCTTCGAAACGGCTCTGGTTACTGAGCGTCGAGCTCACGGGCTTGAACGCATCGAATTGCCGGGCCTGGGACACGATCCGGCCGTAGCGGGAGGTCTGCCATCCGCGCTCGCCGCGCGGATGGCGTGAATCTCAGGCGACGATTCCCGTTCCGCCGTCCACCACGATCGTCTGCCCGACGATGCCCGAGGCCGCGTCACTGCAGAGGAACTGCGCGGTTCTGGCGACCTCCTCGAGCGCGGTAAGGCGGCCGAGTGGAGATTTGCGCGCCGCGTCGGCAAGCCTACGATCCCTGTCGGGCAACACTTTCCAGACGTCCGTGAGCAGCGTGCCAGGAGCTATGGCGTTCACCCGAATGCCGCGCGGGGCGAGCTCGACCGCCATGTGCCGCAACATGGCCTCGAGCGCGGCTTTGGTAGACCCCACCAGGGCATATTGCGGAACGGCATGTCGCGCGCCCTCGGACGAAATGCCAACGATCGCCGAATTGTTTTCCATCATCGGCAGCAGGCGATGGGTGAGCTCGAAGAACGCGCGCAGATTGAGATTGAACGTCCAGTCGAAGTGCCGCAACGCGAGTTGCTCGAAAGGCTTGTGAACGCCGGTGGCCGCACAGTGGACGAGGCAGGAGAGCTGACCAAACGCGGCTTGCACCGCGAGCCGACAGCTCCTCGATCCCCTTGGAACTCGTGATATCAGCTCGAACGACTCGAAGAGCGAGTCCCTCCGGTTCGGCCTCCTTGACCAGGGATTCCGCGGCCTTCACGTCTCGAAGATAGTTGGCGAGAACCGAGGCGCCTGACCGCGCGAACTGAAGCGAAATCGCACGTCCGAGACCCCTTGTTCCCCCCGTCACGACAACGTGTTTACCTCGAAGCGAAAACAGGTCGTTCATCGGCATCGGTCTCAGGAACCGCGCGTTTCCGGGAGCGCCTTGCGCGAAGACGCCTCCAGGAAGCGTTCGAGAATTTCGTCGCGATATTCCGCGGCGAAGGTGGAGGCCGGTTGGAAGGAGAACATGAGCTCGGCGGAGCACACGGAGCGGCCGGTCACGCTCCCATGACATGATGCCGTTGCAAATTGCGGACGACTGGATCGAACCTCTGCTTCGAGCATGATTTGCTCCCCGGGACGGACCCAGCTTCGGAAGCTCGCCGTCTTGATCTGCGCGAGCATCGGCCGCCCCCGCTGACAATTTTCCGCGTACAGGCACTTTCCTGCAGCTTGCGCCATCATTTCCGTCAACAGCACGCCCGGCACGACCGGAAATCCGGGGAAGTGATCCTGAAACAATTCTTCACCGGGGTCCATCGTCTTTAGCGCCCGAATGAACCTGCCTGGCGTCAATTCCAGAATCTCGTCGACCAGGAGAAATCTCACGGCGAACCTTCCAACTTCCCGTGTTTGCGAAGCACGGCGAGAATATCGTCGACCTTTTGCATCGATTTGATATCGTCATCCGACATTACGATGTCGAACTCTTCATCCATCGCGGCCATCAGGGCAAGCACGCCCATCGAATCCCACAACGGGATATCTTCTCGTGGGGTTTCCGGCGTGAGCGCGGCACCGGATTCCTCGAATATTCCGGCAATCCAGCGCAATGCTTCCTGTTCGTTCGTCATGGGTTGCGTGCTGTTGGTGCTGGACTCGGAGCGATATCTAGAAAGGTGAAGTCGCGGTTCTACGCCTGGTTGCCGGCGCCGGATGCGAGGACCACATGATTCAATCGAGTGTCCGGTTGCAATTGAACCAAGGCGGATCCCCAGGACAGCCCGACCCCATAGGCGACCAGCAGAAGTGTCAGGGCGCGATCGGCGGGACGCGTCAGTTTGCCCTGCGTTATCGTGAGCGGGACCGAAGGTCCGCCGGTGTTTCCGTAGTCTTCGAGCGTCAGAGGCATTTTTCCCGGGTCCACGGAGCATTTCTTTGCCAAATGCCGCATGATGAACCGGTTGGACTGGTGCAGGATGAAGTAGTCCACATCGGCGGTGGTGATACCCGCGGCGGTCAGCGTGTCGTCAATCACCGGAGGTACCCTGCGCAGCGTGAAGTTCATGATATTGGCGCCGTTCATGTGCAGGAAATGATCGCGGCGATCCTCGGCAAAGCGATTGCGGAATCCCCCAGCCTCGATTATCAGGTCACCGAACCCCGTGCCATCCGTATGTAGACTGAACCACCACGGACGCGCCGAGTCATCGGTCGCCGCCTCTATTGCCGTTGCGGAGCCGGCGTCGCCGAATAGGAGCCCGACGGAGCGGTCGGCCGGGTCGCAGAAGCGCGTTGGGGTCTCGCCATGAAGGAGCAAGACCCGCCGGAAGCCATGGCTGCGCAACATCATGCCGGCCATCCACAAGCCGTACGTGTATCCCGAACAACCCAGGCCGACGTCAAACGCCGCGCAGCGGTCGGAGAGCCCGAGGTCTCTTTGCAGGAGGCATGCCGTCGATGGCTGGAAATAGTCCGGGCTTTGCGTGACCATGATCAGGCAGTCCACGCTTGCCGGGTCCCAGTCCAGGGCGTCCAGCACATCGCGGGCGGCAACCAGGCAAAGGTCGCTGCTGCAGACGGATTCGTCCGCGATATGGCGGCGTTTGACTCCGACCATCTTGACCACGGCGTCCACCTCTTGCCGGGTGAACCCGACGGCGTCCCGATCGTTTTCGAAGACGCGATTCGGCACCGTGGTGGTGATCGCCCGAATATGGTGGGCGGGTGTCATCGTAAGCGCCATGTCTAGCCTTGGCTCGTGCGCGGCAACAGCGCGGCCTTCTTGTCGGTCTCGATGAGCTCGACATTGAGTCCCTGTCCGGCGTAGACAAAGGCGATCGGCTCATTGTCGAAGGCCTCCCCAGGCTCTGGTGCGGTGAGAATGCTCATGCCGTTTTGCTTCAATCGCTGGAGTTCGCCGGTCAGGCTTTCGCATCTAAAGCAGAGATGATGCAACCCACCTCCTCGCGCCGCCATCGCACTGACGGGGGAATCAGCGCTGGCAGGTTCGACGAGCTTTATTGTGATGGATCCCGCTTTCGCCAGAAAGACTACGCGCACTCGCTGCCGGCGGTTCAGCACCGGCGAGGTCAGTGGCGCATATCCAAAGGCCTCCTTCCACAGCGGAACCGCCTGCTCGAGCGAGCGGACAACGATCGCGATATGGTCGATTATCATGACGGGAGTTTCGGCCAGCCCAGTCGAGTGGAAGGCCAACGCGGCCTATTTGGCCCCTATCATGGCAGATCCTCGGCGGGCGGAATATCAGGTCCGGACCCGTGACCCGTGGTCTTCGGCCGCACAGGTTTCAGCCCGGACCAGAACTCTTCGTTCGACTCGGCGGTCGCGAGCGAGATCGTCGCGTATCCGACGATTTGCGCCGGGGCGGAAACCATCACGACATGCGGAGCGACATTTCGCGAAATCACGCAGCCCGCGCCGACCACGGCGCCTTCGCCAATCCTGAGGATCTTGCCGCCGTTGCAAAGCACGACGGCTTGAGGTCCTATGAATGCTTCTCGTTCAATGATTACCTTCCCGGGGCCCTTGTTATGGGCGATGATCGTTGCCCGCATGCTGATCGCCGCGCCATCGTGAATCTCGACCATCTCGGGATACTCGCCGTCAATGAAGACGTCGTCTCCGATGAATACGCCGCGGCCGATCTTGACACCGCGCGCGCGATGAAGGAACGGACGCATGCTGGTGGCGCCCGGGCTCAGGCGCGCCACAAGGTGCAGCAGCCGATTCAGGACGCGTCTGAAAATCGATTTTCTCGACGGTCGCAGTCGGGCTGATTCGACGGGCGGTATCATCAATGACACGAGTACCGGTATCGGCGGTCCGGTCGGTGGGCGAATCGTCTATTGTAAGGCGCCGGAGTCTCGCGGTGAACGACTGTGCGACCGACGGAACGATCGCGCTCCTTTGAATATGACCGGCGACGCGGGCGACCATTCTCCGTATGTGTCGTTGTCATGGTGTGCATGACAAAAATGATGCGTCGGTTTTGCTGTTCTTCAGCGATGTGGACTGGTATAAACACATCTTGACAGAAGCTGGCGTGGGCACACGCGATCCATGTCCAGGCGCACGATTCGATGAGTTCCCGGAGACAGCGGTAATGCCGATTTCGGACACGGTCGTTCTTGGCAAGGACGTCAACATATTCCAGCCCAGCCTGGTGAATCTCTACGGCTGCTCGATCGGCGACGAAACGAAGATCGGGGCGTTCGTGGAGGTGCAGAAGAACGCTTCGATCGGAGCCCGCTGCAAGATCTCTTCGCACTCGTTCATCTGCGAGGGCGTCGTCATCGAGGATGAAGTATTCGTTGGTCACGGCGTGATGTTCATCAACGATCGCTATCCTCGCGCGACCAATCCAGACGGTGCCCTGCAAACCGAATCGAATTGGAAGCTCGAAGGCACCATCGTCAAGCGCGCTGCATCGATCGGCAGTGGCGCGACGATACTGTGCGGAGTGACGATTGGCGTTGGTGCGTTGGTTGGCGCCGGGGCGGTGGTGAACGAGGACGTACCGGATTACGCCATCAGTCGCCGGCGTGCCGGCGCGCAATATCGGCGACACGCGAAAGCAACGGTAGAATTGCCTTCGCTGAAGTGAGCATTTGCGGTAGACTTTTACGTTGGGAGTTCGTTGGCCCGACGGTAATGTGCCACGACGGTTGAGTCGTTGCCCGTATGTCGCGCATTCCACAGCTTGGCGCATGCGCGCGCATCGAATTGGTGCGCGGACTTGGGGGCGCCAATACCTACAAATCGACGAGATCCCGAGAGGACAGGATTTTGTATTTACCGAAGGCAATGCAATGATCAACATCGGCGTTATCGGCTATGGCTACTGGGGCCCGAACCTGGTTCGCAATTTCTCGGAACTGGATGATGCCGCCGTCGTCGCCGTCGCGGACCTCGATACGGCAAAACTCGATGTGGTGCAGCGTCGGTATCCCGCCACGCGGACGACGACCGATTGGCAGGAACTGCTGGCCGACCCGACGATAGACGTGCTCGCAGTCGCAACGCCAGTCAGCACCCATTTCGAAATTGGCATGGCCGCGCTCAAGGCGGGCAAGCACCTGTGGCTCGAAAAGCCCATGACCGAAACGTCGCTGCAGGCGCGCAAGCTCGTCGACGAAGCCGCAAAACGCGGGCTCGTACTGTTCGTCGATCACACGTTCATCTACACCGGCGCGGTGCGCAAAATGGGCGAGATCATCAAGGCAGGCGATCTTGGCCGCGTTTTCTACTATGATTCGACTCGGGTCAATCTCGGGCTTTTTCAAAGGGACGTGAGCGTTATCGCCGACCTCGCGGTGCATGACTTCTCTATCCTGGACTACCTGCTCGGCGAGCACCCGACCGCGGTCTCCGCCAGTGGCACCAACCACTTCCCCGGAACGCCGGAAAATCTCGCTTACATCACCCTATTCTATGGGTCGGGAACAATCGCGCACATCAACGTGAGCTGGCTCGCACCAGTCAAGGTTCGACAGATCCTGATCGGCGGCAGCAAGAAAATGATCATCTACGACGATCTCGAGCCAAGCGAGAAGATCAAGGTCTACGACAAGGGCGTGAGCTTTACCGACGATCCCAAGCAGATACTCGAGATGCGCGTGGGATACCGTACCGGCGACATGCTGGCTCCGAAACTTGCCGCAACCGAAGCACTGGCGGTCGGGGGCGAGCATTTCCTCGATTGCATTAGGAAAAAGACCATCCCGCAGACTGACGGCCGTCTCGGGCTCCGTGTCGTGGAGCTCATCGAGGCCGCGACGAGCTCGATGCGTGGCAAGGGCGAAACCGTCTACATTCAAAAGGAAAGGAAAAAATCGTGATTCCCTTTGTCGACCTGAAGGCGCAGTACGCCTCTATTCGCGATGAGATCACACCTGCTATTCAGGGCGTGCTCGACAGCTGCCAGTTCACCCTGGGTCCAGAGGTCGCCAAATTCGAGGAAGAATTCGCCGCCTATAGCGGAGCGAAGACCGGCATCGGCGTCAACAACGGAACCAGCGCGCTCCATTTGTCCCTGCTTGCGGCCGGTATCGGCCCTGGGGATGAGGTCATCACCATTCCATTCACGTTCGTCGCCACGGTCTCCGCCATTCACTACACCGGCGCGAAAACGGTCTTCGTCGATATCGACCCCAAGTACCTTCACGATCGACCCCGGCGCGATCGCTGCCGCAATTACGCCGCGCACCAAGGCCATCATCCCGGTGCATCTTTATGGCCAGCCGGCGGACATGGATCCGATCATGGAGATCGCGAGGCGTCGCGGCCTGATCGTAATCGAGGATGCGGCACAGGCACACGGGGCCGAATACAAGGGGCGTCGCGCCGGCAGCATTGGCGACATGGGGTGTTTCAGCTTCTACCCGGGCAAGAATCTCGGTGCCTACGGCGAGGGCGGCATGGTGGTGACGAGCAATCCCTCGTTCACGCGTACGATCCGAATGCTGCGTGACTGGGGTGCTGAGAAGAAGTACGAGCATGTGCTCAAGGGTTACAACTATCGTCTCGAGGGCATCCAGGGGGCAATTCTGAGAGTCAAGCTGCGCCATCTGGAGGCCTGGACCGAAGGACGCCGTCGAGCGGCCGCGTGCTACAACCGCCTCCTGGCGCAAAGTGGCGTGCGAACGCCGGAGGCAATGTCTTACGCTCGGCACGTGTATCACGTGTATGCGATACGAACAACGCAGCGGAAGGCATGGCAGGAAGCGCTGACACAGCGTGGTATCCAGAGCGGAATTCACTATCCGATTCCGGTGCATCTGCTGCCGGCTTTCGCCGATCTCGGATATCGTGCCGGCGACTTTCCGCACTCGGAGAGCGCCGCGAACGAAGTCCTTTCTCTGCCCATGTTTCCCGAGCTGACCGACGCGCAATGCGCCGAGGTTGCCGGAGTCGTGCGCGAATTGGCTGCTGGCGAGAAGGAATCTTTGAGCCTGACAAGCGCCGACTAGCGCGACCCGCCGCTCCAGGGCGGGAGGACAGCGACGCTTGGCCGGACAGGCGCGGACAACGACTGCCGGCGGCAGTCAATCGTTCGCCGGCGAGTCAATGTCTCGATCTGCGGCACCTAGGTGCTCCATAGCATGCTCGTCCAGAATTTGCTCGAGTCAAGCGTCGAAAGGTGGCCCGACAAGACGGCCCTCATATTTGGCGTGCGAACGACTTCGTATGTTCAACTCGAAGCGATGGCGAACCGACTCGCCAACGCGCTGCGCGACCAAGGCATCCGGCGCGGCGAGCGTGTAGTCATCTACCTCGACAACCGAC
Source organism: uncultured beta proteobacterium (assembly GCA_963816925.1). Classification (GTDB taxonomy): domain Bacteria; phylum Pseudomonadota; class Gammaproteobacteria; order Burkholderiales; family Casimicrobiaceae; genus CAIWHR01. The sequence continues at coordinate 76,218 of CAWFMY010000007.1, forward strand.
CCGAGACGGTCGTTGCGATGTTTGCAGTGCTCAAGGCGGATGCCGTGCTGGTGATCGCCAATCGCGCGACGAAGGAACGCAAGCTCGCGTATATCGCCGCGAACTGTGGCGCGGTGGCGATGATCTCCGATGCTCGCGCCGTGCGTTCATGGCAGGGGCCGATGCTGCAAATGCTTCCGCGACTGAAGCTGCTCGTGGCGACAGATTTGCCCATCTCCGGCGACCAGACGACTGCTGCCAACGTGCTGCGCTGGGAGGCGTTGCAGGAAGCGTTTCCAGCGGGCCGCCATCACAGCGGAATACCGACCTCGACCTCGCGGCCCTCGTCTACACGTCCGGGTACGACCGGTGAACCCAAGGGGGTGATGGCGGATCATGCCAGCATGACCTTCGCGACGGGTGCCATCGCTCGCTATCTGGGAAATCAGCGAGCACGGATGTGGTGTCTGAATGCGCTGTCGCTTTCCTTCAACTACGGTCTCTACCAGGTCCTGACGACGTTTCAAGTCGCGGGGAACGCTGTTCTCCTCGAGAAGTCGTTCGTCGTTCCCGTCGCAGATCCTGAGGCGTATCGGGGAACATCGCGTGACGGGGTTTCCGGGCGTCCCGACCATGTTCGCAACACTTCTGCAACTGGACCTGGCCCCGTACGATCTGTCCAGCCTGCGTTACTCACGAATGCCGCCGCCGCGTTGTCGCCAACCACATTCGGGAGCTTCGCCGAAAGCTTCCGCAACGTCGCAGATCTATTCGATGTACGGGATGACGGAACTGGTTCGCACGTCTGTACCTGCCGCCGCAGTGGATCGACGCCAAGCCGGCATCGGTCGGCGTGGCCATTCCCGGTACGGAAGTCTGGATCGAGGACGCTCCGGACAGCGCTTGGGCCCCGGAGCAGTCGGGGAACTGGTCGTTCGCGGGCCGCAATGTCATGCTGGGCTACTGGGAATCTCCCGAGGCAACCGCCGCCAGGTTTCGTCCGGGCCACTGCCGGGCGAGCGGCTGTGCTATACCGGGAGATCTGTTCCGGTCTGACGCGGACGGCTGCATGTACTTTGTGGGGCGCAAGGACGACATCATCAAGAGCCGGGGCGAGAAGATCGCGCCGAAGGAGATCGAGGACGTCCTGCACGAGCTCGCCGGTGTTGCCGAGGCGGTCGTGGTCGGGGTTGCCGGACCCTGCTCTCGGACAAGCGGTAAAGGCAGTCGTGGTTCGCAGCGATCCCAGATCTCGACGCGACCACGGTGCTCGCGCACTGCAAGACGGCATCTCGAGGATTTCATGATTCCGAAGCTCGTCGAGTTTCGCGAATCGTTACCACGTTCGCCCTCGGGCAAGGTGCGCAAGGAGGAGCTGATTTAGTGTGCGGAATCGCAGGCTTCCTGGGGACCCGCGGACTGCCGTCCGACGCGGAGGATCGAACGCGAGCGCATGCTTGCCGCCATCCGCTATCGTGGTCCGGACGAGTTCGGGATCTACCTCGACGAAGAAGTCGCTCTGGGAAGCGTTCGCCTCAGCGATCGTCGATCTCGCAGGCGGCCAGCAGCCGATCGCCAACGAGGACGAGTCGCTGTGGATCGTCTTCAATGGTGAAATTTTCAATCACGTCGAGCTTCGTCCGGAACTCGAAGCGCTCGGCCATCGCTTTGCAGACGCATTCGGACACCGAAGTCGTGCTGCATCTCTTCGAGGAGACTGGGGACCGGATGCCTTTCACGGCTCAATGGGCAATTTGCCTTCGCCATCTGGGATACCCGCGAGCGGAGTCTCTTCCTCGCCCGGGATCGCATGGGCGAACGACCGTTGTTCTACACCTGGCATCGATGGAACACTCTATTTCGGGTCGGAGGTCAAGGCGCTTCTTCAATGGCGCACCGATCGATGCCGAAATCGACCATGCATCGCTGTGCGATGTGTTCACGTTCTGGTCGCCGTTGCCGGGGCGATCGATCTTCCGTGGAATTTCCGAGATTCCAGCCGGGCCATTTTCTCGTGGCGAGCCACGAGACCGTCTCGCATCCGAACGATATTGGCAGATCGGTTGGACGGAGATGACGGACTGTCACGGTCGCGAATCCTGTCTCGAGGAGGCCGCCGCGGAGGAACTCGAGCGCTTGCTGGTGGACTCGATCAGGGTTCGGCTTCGGGCTGATGTTCCGGTTGGCGTGTACCTCAGCGGAGGACTGGATTCGTCGACGATTGCGGCTGATTGTTCGCAGTCAGAGGTCGAATCTGGTCCATGATTTCTCCGTCGCGTTTACCGATGCCGGTTACGACGAACGCGACTATCAGCGAAGCATCGCGCAGCATCTGGGCGTCGAGCATCATGTGCTCGAGATCACTCACGCGGATATCGGGCGAGCCTTTCCGGATGCGGTCTGGCACATGGAAGTACCGACGTTGCGTACCGCGCCGGTTCCGATGTTCCTGCTGTCCAAGTCGGGTTCGCGCCGAAGGCCTGAAGGTCGTGCTCACCGGCGAGGGCGCCGACGAGATCTTTGCCGGCTACGATATCTTCAAGGAGGCTAAGGTGCGGGCGTTCTGGGCACGCGAACCGCATTCGCGCTGCCGACCGCTGCTTCTCAATCGATTGCATCCGGAAGTCTTCGCCGATGTGCCACTAGGTCAGTCGTACCTCACGGCGTTCTTCGGTCAGGATTTGACGGATGTCGGCGCGCCGGACTATTCGCATGCCATTCGCTGGCGCAACACGCGGCGAACGTGGCGCTTTCTGAGCGACGACGTGACCAATGGCACAGGACTCCGCCACGCGCCGCCATTGCCGGTGGGTTGCCGGAGAGTTTCGCCAGTTGGGGCGTAGTGGAACGCGCCCAGTTCCTGGAGATGAGCATCTTTCTTCCGCAATATCTCCTGTCGTCGCAGGGAGATCGTGTCGCGATGGCGCATTCGATCGAGGGGCGATATCCGTTCCTCGATCCACGCCTCGTGGAATTCGCGAATCGCCTGCCGGCACGTCTCAAGCTGAGGGGGCTGCGCGAGAAATACTTGCTGCGAAAAGTGGCACGCAAATTTCTGCCTGAGCGAATAGTGGAGCGCAGAAAGCGCGCCTATCGCGCACCGATCCATCGAAGTTTTTTCCCCGAGACCAAGCTTGACTATGTCGATGCGTTGCTGGAGGAGGGCGCGCTACGGCGGAGCGGTTACTTCAAGCCCGATGTCGTAAGGCAGCTTCGCGCCAAGCTGGAACACGGGAAGCGGCTGGGTGAAACCGACGACATGGCGCTTTCCGGTATCATTTCCACCCAGCTGTTGCATGAACAGTTCATACGTGGCTTTCGCATGGCTGATCCGACGGTGCTCGGAACAACCGGAAAGATCATCCATCGCACTCTGCATGGAAAGAAACTGCCGTGACTTTTTCCAAGGAGTCCATCCGGATCGATCCGGCCGTCGAGACGGAGCGTATCGTCAGCAATTTGCGGCGCGTCGCTCGTGGTGAAATGAAGCGGGCAGGCGGCATCGTCGGCATCAGCGGCGGCGTTGATTCGTCTGTCGTGCTGGCACTCGCGGTCCGGGCATTCGGCGCCGATAGGGTGGTCGCCCTCGTCATGCCGGAACGAGATTCGGAGCCCCTGAGCGCGCGACTCGCACAGCCGCTTGCAACGAAGTTCGGCGTCGTAACGGTGGTGGAAGACATTACGCAGGCGCTCGACGGCCTGCGGTGTTACGCGCGGCGCGACGAGGCGGTTCGCCGGATCTTTCCGCACTATGATGCCGCGGCCGGATATCTGATGAAAATCGGGCTGCCGCCCAATCTGCTGGACAAGGACTCGTTCAACGCGTTTCAGGTGACGATTGTCGCCCCGGATGGAACTGCTTCGACCAAACCGCTGCCCGCTGCCGAGTTCCTGCAAATCGTTGCCGCATCAAATCTCAAGCAGCGCACGCGAATGGAGATGCTCTACTACCATGCGGAGTCGCGGAATTTCGCCGTCATCGGAACCACCAACAAGAACGAGCACGATCTGGGATTCTTCGTGAAATTCGGCGATGGAGGCGCCGACGTAATGGCTATCCGCCATCTCTACAAGTCGCAGATCTACCAACTCGCTGAATACCTCGACATCCCCGAGGCCATCCGGCGCCGTGCTCCGACCACCGATACGTACAGCGCCCCGTGCGACCAGACCGAGTTCTTCTTTCGCATGCCCTTCGAGGTACTCGACCTCCTCTGGCACGGATGGGAAACGCGGGCGCCTTCGTCTGCCGTTGCGGCAGCCACTGGCCTGACCGAGACCCAGGTGGCGATGGCGTCCAGGGATTTCGCGCGCAAGAAACGCGCGACGGACTACCTACGCATGGCGCCCGTGCCGCTCGATCAGCGCTTGCAGCCGACAAACGATGAAGGTGCCGTGCAATGACCAGCAATCTGACGGACGAAGCAGTGCCGGCCAGTATTCGCGAATTCATCGCGAAGGAACTCCTGTTCAGCCCGGATGGGTTTCGCTATTCCGACGATACTTCGTTCCTGGAGGAGGGCATCGTCGATTCGCTGGGCGTCATGGAGCTCGTCGGATTCGTGCAGCAGACGTTCGGTTTTCTTGTGGACCAGGATGAAGTCGTCCCCGAAAACTTTGGATCGGTTGCCTTGCTGACGGCTTTCGTGAGGCGCAAGCGGAGCGCGGCAAGCTCTAACGCCTAGGAAGTGCCACGATGCGCGGGGGTGGCGACTGGCGCACCTGCGTTGACACCGCGGGCGAATCGCCGCCATGCTTGGAATGTCGGCTGGGGTTGACCTGTTTGGCGGGGAACCAGCGGGACGCGGCCTGCCCTAAAATGTGCGGTCCCGGCGCCTTGGTACCGTTTGCCACCGATAAATGCCGTTCGAGGCGGCCGAGCAGGGTTCAAGACGGCGCCAGGCGGTCTTGACACTGCCAATCGCCACAGGCGGATTTATCTGTTCGACATCAATCGCTTACCAACGCAATGCACCGTAAGACTCGGGCTGAACTGCCCGAGGCAAACGCGGCGGGCCACGGAATCGCGAGGTCGGTCGTGCAAGGGCACACATGAACGCAGGCCACTCATGCGATCCGTGGGCAAGCGCGCCTTCAGGGCACGACGCGCCAGCTAGGTGGATGCGAGGTGCGGTCGTTGGATGCGTGGTGCTGCTGCTGTCGTGTCTGTTTGCGAGTTCTGTGGTTGCGGCGCCGGTGTTTCCGCTGAAGGTGTCGGCGAACGGGCGGTATCTGGTGGACCAGAACAACGTTGGGTTCCGGGTGCAGGGGGACTCGCCGTGGGATGTGCTGGTGTCGCTGACGGCGAGCAACGTGGACACGTATCTGGCGAACCGGGCGGCGAAGGGGTTCAACACGCTGCTGGTGGAGCTGGTGGAGCGCAAGGCGAGGGCGGGGTCGCCGGCGCCGGCGAACAAGGCGGGTGCTCTGCCGTTTGTGAAGCAGCTGGGGGGGGCGGCCTACACGGGGGCGACGGTGCTGGCCGACCTGTCGACGCCGAACGACCAATACTTTGCCTACGTGGACAGCGTGCTGGCGAAGCTGGCGGCGCAGAACATGGTGGCGCTGCTGACGCCGCTGTACGTGGGGTATGGGGGGGACCTGACGCCGGGGGTGAACAACGAGGGGTGGTCGGCGGAGATGAACGCGAACAGCAGCGCGCAGTGCTACGCGTACGGGCAGTACGTGGGGGATCGCTACCGCAACCAGAAGAACATCATCTGGGTGGAAGGAGGGGACTGGTCGCTGCAGGCGCCGACGCCGGCGGCGATACGGACGTGCGGGCTGCAGGTGATGCAGGGGATCAAGGATGGGAAGGGCAGTGGGGGCAGCAGCGCGCTGCAGACGGCGCACTGGATCCGCGGCCAGATCTCGACCGACGACGCGGGTTTCGCTGGGCAGGTGAACGTGAACTCGGTGTATGCGCTGCCGAGTGCCATGGCCACGCTGTGCCGGACGGCGTACAGCCGTGCGCCGGTGCTGCCGGCGTACGTGATCGAGGGGTACTACGAGGGCGAGCACGCGATGACGCGGGAGGGGCTGCGGCAGGAGGGGTACTGGGCGGCGCTGTCGTGCATCGGGGGCTATGTCTTTGGCAATGCTCCGCTCTGGCTGTTCGACACCGGGTGGCAGACGGCCCTGGACGCGCCGGGGTCGCAGGACATGCAGCGCATGGGGGCGGTGCTGGACAGTGTGGCCTGGCAGAACCTGGTGCCGTCGAACCTGGGGGCGCTGAGCGGGACGGTGCTGGTGCCGGGGAGCGACATTGCCCAGGGCGGGGATGTGGCGGCGGCGGCGAGCAGTACGGCGCTGGTGGCGTACCTGCCGTCGACGGGGACGACGGCGCGGACGATCACGGTGACGATGTCGGTGCTGGGGGCCTTTGCGCGGGGGCGCTGGTACAACCCGGCGAGCGGGGTCTATAGCGACATCACCGGCGGTGCCTATAGCCTCGCCAACAGCGGCACCCATGCCTTCACCACCCCCGGCAACAACGGCACCGGCACCAATGACTGGGTCTTGGTATTGAACATACGACCGCCCGTGCAGCGTACCTGGGTTTCGTCCTACGGCAGTGACGCCAACGACTGCTCGCTGGGCACGCCTTGCCGAAGCTTCGCCGTCGCAATTGCCACGACGACCGTTGGAGGTGAGGTCGCGGTTGTCGATTCCGCGGCCTATGGGCCGGTTTCGATTACCAAGCCAGTTTCGATTGTCGCTTCGGCGGGCATCTATGCCGGAATAAGCGTATTGAGCGGAACCGGAATAATCGTGAATCCCGGGAAGCGGTACCGTGACGCTTCGAGGGCTGACCGTTAACGGCCTGGGTGGCGCAGTGGGCGTCGACCATCAGTCGGGGGATGCGCTCTATATAATCGGCACGTCGATCAGCGGATTCACGACGGCAGGCATCAGCGTGGAGCCCAGTGCGACAGCTAGCATTTTCATCCGCGACTCGATCGTTCGGGACAATGGCGTGGGAGCGAAGTTCTCTCCGCCGCCTTCGGCCACCGGGCTTCTGAACGTATCGATCGAGCGGACAACGTACGAGCGTAACGCTACGGGAGTGCTCTTCTCCGGCAATAGCTCGAAGGGTTACATGAATGACGCGACGGTATTGGGCGGAACTACGGGAATTGCGGTCCAGCCAAGTGTCGGCACCGCATCCATCAAGGTCGATGTCCGCAAATCGGTCGTCGCAGGATGCACCGGTGCCGGCGCATCGGCCGGAAATGGAACGGCGGGCTCGACGGCGACGGTAAGTTTGGTGAGCACGCAGCTGTCCGAGAATGGAACCGGTATTGCCGTAGGCACGGGAGGTGGCGTCTACGCGACCGACAGCACAATCGTGCGCAATGGGATCGGAATCTCCACGACGGGCGGTGGAACCGCGGTGTCGCTACACGACAACCGGCTGGTGAACAACACGAGCAACGGTGCGTTTTCATCGACGGTGTCAAAGCTTTGAGCGTTCCGACAAGCGCTTATTCGCTTCCGGGTTGCCGCGCTCTGGCCGGTTCGGTGCGTGCTGCGGTCGTTGGATGCGTGGTGCTGCTGCTGTCGTGTCTGTTTGCGAGTTCTGTGGTTGCGGCGCCGGTGTTTCCGCTGAAGGTGTCGGCGAACGGGCGGTATCTGGTGGACCAGAACAACGTTGGGTTCCGGGTGCAGGGGGACTCGCCGTGGGATGTGCTGGTGTCGCTGACGGCGAGCAACGTGGACACGTATCTGGCGAACCGGGCGGCGAAGGGGTTCAACACGCTGCTGGTGGAGCTGGTGGAGCGCAAGGCGAGGGCGGGGTCGCCGGCGCCGGCGAACAAGGCGGGTGCTCTGCCGTTTGTGAAGCAGCTGGGGGGGGCGGCCTACACGGGGGCGACGGTGCTGGCCGACCTGTCGACGCCGAACGACCAATACTTTGCCTACGTGGACAGCGTGCTGGCGAAGCTGGCGGCGCAGAACATGGTGGCGCTGCTGACGCCGCTGTACGTGGGGTATGGGGGGACCTGACGCCGGGGGTGAACAACGAGGGGTGGTCGGCGGAGATGAACGCGAACAGCAGCGCGCAGTGCTACGCGTACGGGCAGTACGTGGGGGATCGCTACCGCAACCAGAAGAACATCATCTGGGTGGAAGGAGGGGACTGGTCGCTGCAGGCGCCGACGCCGGCGGCGATACGGACGTGCGGGCTGCAGGTGATGCAGGGGATCAAGGATGGGAAGGGCAGTGGGGGCAGCAGCGCGCTGCAGACGGCGCACTGGATCCGCGGCCAGATCTCGACCGACGACGCGGGTTTCGCTGGGCAGGTGAACGTGAACTCGGTGTATGCGCTGCCGAGTGCCATGGCCACGCTGTGCCGGACGGCGTACAGCCGTGCGCCGGTGCTGCCGGCGTACGTGATCGAGGGGTACTACGAGGGCGAGCACGCGATGACGCGGGAGGGGCTGCGGCAGGAGGGGTACTGGGCGGCGCTGTCGTGCATCGAGGGCTATGTCTTTGGCAATGCTCCGCTCTGGCTGTTCGACACCGGGTGGCAGACGGCCCTGGACGCGCCGGGGTCGCAGGACATGCAGCGCATGGGGGCGGTGCTGGACAGTGTGGCCTGGCAGAACCTGGTGCCGTCGAACCTGGGGGCGCTGAGCGGGACGGTGCTGGTGCCGGGGAGCGACATTGCCCAGGGCGGGGATGTGGCGGCGGCGGCGAGCAGTACGGCGCTGGTGGCGTACCTGCCGTCGACGGGGACGACGGCGCGGACGATCACGGTGACGATGTCGGTGCTGGGGGCGTTTGCGCGGGGGCGCTGGTACAACCCGGCGAGCGGGGTCTATAGCGACATCACCGGCGGTGCCTATAGCCTCGCCAACAGCGGCACCCATGCCTTCACCACCCCCGGCAACAACGGCACCGGCACCAATGACTGGGTGCTCGTGCTGGATGCGACGACCAACCCAAGTCCCGTTGCTCAGTTCACGGGTACGCCAGTCGCCGGGACGTTCCCACTCACCGTGAACTTCACCAGCACGTCGACCGGCAGCATCACGAGCTATGCGTGGACGTTTGGCGATGGCGGCACCAGCACGGTGGCGAATCCGAGTCACGTGTACGCGGCGGCGGGGACCTACACCGTGGCGTTGACGGTGACCGGTCCTGGCGGGAGCAACACGCAGGCGCGGACCAACTACATCAGCGTGACGCCGCCGGCACCGGTGGCGCAATTCACGGGTACGCCAGTCGCCGGGACGTTCCCACTCACCGTGAACTTCACCAGCACGTCGAGCGGCAGCATCACGAGCTATGCGTGGACGTTTGGCGATGGCGGCACCAGCACGGTGGCGAATCCGAGTCACGTGTACGCGGCGGCGGGGACTTTCACGGTAGCGTTGACGGTGACCGGCCCTGGCGGGAGCAACACGCAGACGCGGACCAACTACATCAGCGTGACGCCGCCGGCACCGGTGGCGCAATTCACGGGTACGCCAGTCGCCGGGACGTTCCCACTCACCGTGAACTTCACCAGCACGTCGAGCGGCAGCATCACGAGCTATGCGTGGACCTTCGGCGATGGCGGCACCAGCACGCTGGCGAGTCCGAGCCACATCTACGCGGCGGCGGGAACCTATACGGTGGCGCTGACGGTGACCGGCCCCGGCGGCAGCAACACGCAGACGCGGACCAACTACATCACCGCGTCGGCCGCAGCACCGGTGGCGCAGTTCACCGGCACGCCGACCTCGGGCACCTTCCCGTTGACGGTCGTCTTCAGCAACACCTCGACCGGCAGCATCACCAGTTACGCCTGGACCTTCGGCGACGGCGGCACCAGCACGCTGGCGAGTCCGAGCCACATCTACGCGGCGGCGGGAACCTATACGGTGGCGCTGACGGTGACCGGCCCCGGCGGCAGCAACACGCAGACGCGGACCAACTACATCACCGCGTCGGCCGCAGCACCGGTGGCGCAGTTCACCGGCACGCCGACCTCGGGCACCTTCCCGTTGACGGTCGTCTTCAGCAACACCTCGACCGGCAGCATCACCAGTTACGCCTGGACCTTCGGCGATGGCGGCACCAGCACGCTGGCGAGTCCGAGCCACATCTACGCGGCGGCGGGAACCTACACGGTGGCGCTGACGGTGACCGGCCCCGGCGGCAGCAACACGCAGACGCGGACCAACTACATCACCGCGTCGGCCGCAGCACCGGTGGCGCAGTTCACCGGCACGCCGACCTCGGGCACCTTCCCGTTGACGGTCGTCTTCAGCAACACCTCGACCGGCAGCATCACCAGTTACGCCTGGACCTTCGGCGATGGCGGCACCAGCACGCTGGCGAGTCCGAGCCACATCTACGCGGCGGCGGGAACCTACACGGTGGCGCTGACGGTGACGGGCCCCGGCGGCAGCAACACGCAGACGCGGACCAACTACATCACCGCGTCGACCGCAGCACCGGTGGCGCAGTTCACCGGCACGCCGACCTCGGGCACCGTCCCGTTGACGGTCGTCTTCAGCAACACCTCGACCGGCAGCATCACCAGCTACGCCTGGACCTTCGGCGATGGCGGCACCAGCACGCTGGCGAGTCCGAGCCACATCTACGCGGCGGCGGGAACCTATACGGTGGCGCTGACGGTGACCGGCCCCGGCGGCAGCAACACGCAGACGCGGACCAACTACATCACCGCGTCGGCCGCAGCACCGGTGGCGCAGTTCACCGGCACGCCGACCTCGGGCACCTTCCCGCTGACGGTCGTCTTCAGCAACACCTCGACCGGCAGCATCACCAGCTACGCCTGGACCTTCGGCGATGGCGGCACGAGCACGCTGGCGAGTCCGAGCCACATCTACGCGGCGGCGGGAACCTATACGGTGGCGCTGACGGTGACCGGCCCCGGCGGCAGCAACACGCAGACCCGGACCAACTACATCAGCGTGACGCCGCCGGCACCGGTGGCGCAGTTCACGGGTACGCCAGTCGCAGGGAAGTTCCCGCTCACCGTGAATTTCACCAGCACGTCGACCGGCAGCATCACGAGCTATGCGTGGACGTTTGGCGATGGTGGGACCAGCACGGTGGCGAATCCGAGTCACGTGTACGCGGCGGCGGGGACCTACACCGTGGCGTTGACGGTGACCGGCCCTGGCGGGAGCAATACGCATACCCGGACCAACTACATCAGCGTGACGCCGCCGGCACCGGTGGCGCAGTTCACGGGTACGCCAGTCGCAGGGAAGTTCCCGCTCACCGTGAATTTCACCAGCACGTCGACCGGCAGCATCACGAGCTATGCGTGGACGTTTGGCGATGGTGGGACCAGCACGGTGGCGAATCCGAGTCACGTGTACGCGGCGGCGGGGACCTACACCGTGGCGTTGACGGTGACCGGCCCTGGCGGGAGCAATACGCAGACCCGGACCAACTACATCAGCGTGACGCCGCCGGCACCGGTGGCACAATTTACCGGAACGCCGCTGTCGGGAAATACTCCGCTCACCGTGAACTTCACCAGCACATCGACCGGCAGCATCACGAGCTATGCGTGGACGTTTGGCGACGCCACCACCAGCCCCGTCGCGAATCCCAGCCACGTATTCTCGACTGCCGGCTTGTATACGATCAGTCTTACTGTTCTAGGTCCTGGTGGGAGCAACACGCAGACCCGGACCAGCTATATAAATGCCGGCTGGGTCCCGCCGGATATTGGGCTCTATCGCAAAACGGTACCGGGCACGGGAGCGCCGAAATACACGTTCCTGCTCGATTTCAATTTCGATCACATCGTGGACGTGAAGATGCCGTATGGCACTGCCGGCGATGTTCCTCTCACGGGCGACGTTGCGGCGGGTGGTAAGGCGAGCCTGATCGCTTATCGCAATGGCCTCTGGTATATCGACAACAATCGCGACGGCATTGCCGACCAGGTCCCTGCGCTGGGCGGCGTTCCTGGCGATGTCCCGTTAACCGCCAATTTCACCGGGTCCGGCGCAACCAATGCATTGGTAATCTATCGCGGCGGTACGTGGTTTGTGGACCAGGGACTCAACGGAACGGTGGACAATATTTTTCACTTTGGCGGCGTACCGGGCGACATCCCGTTAGCTGCCGATGTGAACGGTGACGGAATCGCCGATCTCGTCATCTACCGCAACGGCGTTTGGTACGTCGATACCCATCGCGCCGGCAATGTCGACGCTATTTATTATTTTGGCGGGCTGCCGCAGGACATTCCGTTGCTATTCGACTGGGATGGAGATGGCAAAGCGGATCTGTGCATTTATCGCGATGGCACCTGGTATATCAACACCGCGCGCGACGGCACCTTGCAGTCGGCGTTCATTTTCGGCGCCACGGGTGACGTGCCTGTCGTCGGGAGATTTCACTGATCGAAGGAAATGATGCCTTTGGGTGCGGTGAGTGCGGAAAGGAGCGGGGTCGGACCGGGATGCCGTCACTGGTCCTTGTTGGTGCTGCTGTCGTGTCTGTTTGCGAGTTCGGTGGTTGCGGCGCCGGTGTTTCCGCTGAAGGTGTCGGCGAACGGGCGGTATCTGGTGGACCAGAACAACGTTGGGTTCCGGGTGCAGGGGGACTCGCCGTGGGATGTGCTGGTGTCGCTGACGGCGAGCAACGTGGACACGTATCTGGCGAACCGGGCGGCGAAGGGGTTCAACACGCTGCTGGTGGAGCTGGTGGAGCGCAAGTCGAGGGCGGGGTCGCCGGCGCCGGCGAACAAGGCGGGTGCTCTGCCGTTTGTGAAGCAGCTGGGGGGGGCGGCCTACACGGGGGCGACGGTGCTGGCCGACCTGTCGACGCCGAACGACCAATACTTTGCCTACGTGGACAGCGTGCTGGCGAAGCTGGCGGCGCAGAACATGGTGGCGCTGCTGACGCCGCTGTACGTGGGGTATGGGGGGGACCTGACGCCGGGGGTGAACAACGAGGGGTGGTCGGCGGAGATGAACGCGAACAGCAGCGCGCAGTGCTACGCGTACGGGCAGTACGTGGGGGATCGCTACCGCAACCAGAAGAACATCATCTGGGTGGAAGGAGGGGACTGGTCGCTGCAGGCGCCGACGCCGGCGGCGATACGGACGTGCGGGCTGCAGGTGATGCAGGGGATCAAGGATGGGAAGGGCAGTGGGGGCAGCAGCGCGCTGCAGACGGCGCACTGGATCCGCGGCCAGATCTCGACCGACGACGCGGGTTTCGCTGGGCAGGTGAACGTGAACTCGGTGTATGCGCTGCCGAGTGCCATGGCCACGCTGTGCCGGACGGCGTACAGCCGTGCGCCGGTGCTGCCGGCGTACGTGATCGAGGGGTACTACGAGGGCGAGCACGCGATGACGCGGGAGGGGCTGCGGCAGGAGGGGTACTGGGCGGCGCTGTCGTGCATCGGGGGCTATGTCTTTGGCAATGCTCCGCTCTGGCTGTTCGACAGCGGGTGGCAGACGGCCCTGGACGCGCCGGGGTCGCAGGACATGCAGCGCATGGGGGCGGTGCTGGACAGTGTGGCCTGGCAGAACCTGGTGCCGTCGAACCTGGGGGCGCTGAGCGGGACGGTGCTGGTGCCGGGGAGCGACATTGCCCAGGGCGGGGATGTGGCGGCGGCGGCGAGTAGTACGGCGCTGGTGGCGTACCTGCCGTCGACGGGGACGACGGCGCGGACGATCACGGTGACGATGTCGGTGCTGGGGGCGTTTGCGCGGGGGCGCTGGTACAACCCGGCGAGCGGGGTGTATAGCGACATCACCGGCGGTGCCTATAGCCTCGCCAACAGCGGCACCCATGCCTTCACCACCCCCGGCAACAACGGCACCGGCACCAATGACTGGGTGCTCGTGCTGGAATCAGCACCCGATGCAAGCGCTCTCAACTATCAGGGATTGTGGTGGGGGGCGCCGGCGGGCTCAGAGGACGGCTGGGGCATCAACGTCGCGCACCAGGGCGACATCATTTTTGCGGGCTGGTTCACCTACGACGTCACCGGCAAGGACTGGTGGATTACGCTCATCGCTGAAAAAAAGTCACCTGGAATCTACGAGGGCCAACTCTTCACCACGAACGGTTCACCGTTTAGCACGTACCCCGTGGACGTGCCGTTCGCTGGCGCGCCGCCGATCGGCAGCGGCCTTCTCACTTTCAGTGATGGCAGCAACGGTTCCTTTCACTACGAAGTGCACTTGCCCGGGGGCACGGTGAGCCAGAGCAAACCAATCACGCGCGAAGTGCTCAACCTCACGCCGGTTGCAACCTGCCGCGCCGCCACGCCTGCGAGTCTCGTCGCGGCGACCAATTACCAGGACGTGTGGTGGGCGGGCACCAGCGCAAATCCGGGGCGTGAGCAAGGATGGGGCGTCTACTTTGCACATCAGGGTAACGATATGTTCGTGAGTTGGTTCACCTATGACCAGGACGGCACGCCGCTATGGCTCGTATCGCCGGCGCAGAGCACGGGCCCGGGTATCTACGAAGGAATGTTGTACCGGCCGTCGGGACCGCGCTTCGATGCTTACGACAAGAGCCAGTTCAGGCCGAACGATGCGGTGGGAAGCGTGAAAGTGAGCTTCATCGATGGCAACAATGCGACGTTCGCCTACACCAACGTGCAGCTCACTTCGGCGGGGCCGATGGTGACGCAATCCAAGGCAATAACGCGCGAGATTTTCGCCGCGTCCGGCACCTATTGCCAGTAGCTCGACGTAGCGTCGAAACGCGCGCTACGGCCGGTGGTCGACACGGTCCGCTCATTCGCAAAACGGACCAGTCGACGAGCCTATGTCAGCGTAATTCATTGATTGAAAATAAGTAAATATCGTTGCCATCCCTGGCAATGTATGCTATTGTCATATCAATCGCCGCTCTTGGGAGAGTCGGCAAGACGTTAACGCGCGTATCGCAGCACGTTTCAGATTTGTGGCGTCGGCAGGGCAGCTTCGATCTGATCTTTGCAGCGTTTCCGTTTCTGAAAAAGGCAAAACACCCGAAAGGGTGCGACGCAAAGCCGAGGGCCTAAATCCCGCAAGGGACACGGTAGCCTGGTTGCCAAGAATGGGCTTAGTGCCTCTTGGCCGTTGGTAGTTCGGGGGGCATTATGACCACGGTACGCGGTCGTACCCGGTTGACGTCACTGGCTCACCGCATTTCGCACGTGGGGCCTGTGTCTGCTCGGCCTTATGGTTGCCGCGGCCCCGCGCTCGCTGGCAGCATTACGCTGGCCTGGGATCCGCCTGCCGGCATGACGCCTGCAGGCTACAAGTCTATTACGGACCTACTGCCGGCAATTACACGTCCCAATTCGACGTCGGCAATGTCACGACATCCACGATCACCGGGTTGACGGACGGAGCCACCTATCATTTCGCAGTCACCGATTACGACGCTTCGCAAACCGAGAGCGGGTTTTCAAATGATGTCGCCGCAACGCTGCCGGGAGGGGCGCCGGTGGCGCAATTCACCGGCACGCCGACCTCGGGCACGTTCCCGTTGACGGTCGCCTTCAGCAACGCTTCGACCGGCAGCATCACCAGCTACGCCTGGACCTTCGGCGATGGCGGCACCAGCACGGTGGCAAGTCCGAGCTACACCTACGCGGCGGCGGGGACCTACACGGTGGCGCTGACGGTGACCGGGCCCGGCGGCAGCAACACGCAGACGCGGACCAACTACATCACGGCATCGGCCGCGGCACCGGTGGCGCAGTTCACCGGCACGCCGACCTCCGGCACCGTCCCGCTGACGGTCGCCTTCACCAACACCTCGACCGGCAGCATCACGAGCTACGCCTGGACCTTCGGCGACGGCGGCACCAGCACGCTGGCGAGTCCGAGCCACATCTACGCGGCGGCGGGGACCTACACGGTCGCGCTGACGGTGACCGGCCCCGGCGGCAGCAACACGCAGACGCGCAGTAACTACGTGACGGTGGCTACTCCGGCGCCGGTGGCGCAGTTCACCGGCACGCCCACCTCTGGCACCTATCCGCTGACGGTGGCCTTCAGCAACACCTCGACCGGCAGCATCACCGGCTACGTCTGGACCTTCGGCGATGGCGGCACCAGCACGGTCGCGAGTCCGAGCCACATCTACGCGGCGGCGGGGACCTACACGGTGGCGCTGACGGTGACCGGCCCCGGCGGCAGCAACACGCAGACGCGCACCAACTACATCACGGCTTCGACCGCGGCACCGGTGGCGCAGTTCACCGGCACGCCGACCAAGGCGAAGGTCCCACTCACGGTCGCCTTCAGCAACACGTCGACCGGCAACATCACGAGCTACGCCTGGAACTTTGGCGACGGCGGGACAAGCACGGCGGCGGCGCCGAGCCACATCTACGCGGCGACCGGGAGCTACACCGTTAGCCCTGAGGGTGACCGGGCCCGCAGGAAGCAACACCCAGATCGAAGTCCAACTACATACGCGTAACCCCGGCGGCGAAATTCAAGGGCACGCCCACCGCCGGGGCGGCCCCGCTCGCCGTCAAATTCGCCGACCAATCGGTCGGCACCGTTACGAGCTACGCGTGGGACTTCGGAGACGGCACCACCAGTACCGTCGCAAATCCCAGCAAGGTCTATTCGACGCCTGGGACGTATACCGTGGCGCTGACGGTGACGGGCACGGCAGGGAGCGACACACAGACCAGCACCAACTACGTCACCGCCACGGCCGCGGCGCCGGTGGCGCAGTTCAGCGGGGTTCCAACCTCCGGGAGCCTCCCGCTTAACGTTGCCTTCAGCAATTCATCGTCCGGCAGCATCACGAGTTACGCCTGGACCTTCGGCGATGGCGGCACCAGCACGCTGCAGGCGCCGAGCCACGTGTACGCAGCAGCGGGCACCTACACGGTGGCGCTGACGGTGACCGGACCCGGCGGCAGCAATACTCAAACGCGCAGCAACTATGTAACCGTGACCACACCGGCGCCGGTGGCACAGTTCACAGGCACTCCCGTCTCCGGATTCTCGCCGTTGACCGTGAATTTCTCGAACACGTCAACCGGAAGCATCACCGGCTATGCCTGGACGTTCGGTGACGGCGGCACCAGCACGGTGGCGAGTCCGAGCCACGTGTACGCGACGGCGGGCACCTACACGGTGGCGCTGACGGCCACCGGCCCCGGCGGCAGCAACACGCAAACGCGCAGCAATTACGTGAACGTCATGCTGCAGGACGCGGCGGTATACCGGAAGATGAAAGCAGGTACCTCGACGCCGCTCTACAGCTATATCGTCGATTTCAATTTCGACCACGTGGTGGATACCAAGATGCCCTTCGGCACGGCAGGCGACGTCCCTCTCACGGGCATGGTCGCCGCTGGCGGCAAGTCGAGTCTCGTCATCTTCCGCAACGGTGTCTGGTACTTCGACGACAATCGCGACGGAACGGTTGACCGGATAGTTGCATTCGGTGGCCTGCCCGGTGACATTCCGCGGATAGCCAATTTCACCGGCGCCGGCGCGACCGATTCGCTGGTCGTTTATCGCAGCGGCACGTGGTACGTGGACCAGGGTCTCAATGGGACCGTGGACAAGGTCTATTACTTCGGCGGGATGCCGGGCGATATTCCGCTGGCGGCGGACGTGAACGGTGACGGGATTGCAGACCTCGCCATCTATCGCAATGGAACCTGGTATTTCGATACCAACCGCGACGGGAGCATCGATATGGTCGTCGGTTTCGGTGGAATGCCGCAGGACATTCCGATGCTGTTCGATTGGGATGGCGACGGCAAGGCGGATCTGTGCATCTATCGCGATGGCACCTGGTACGTCAACACGAAACGCGACGGCACGGTGCAGTCGATGTTTGTGTATGGCGCTGCCGGCGATATTCCTTTCGTGGGCCAGCTTCATTGAGACACTTGCCGATGTCTCCGCGCAGTGCCCCAATGCATGTTGGCCAGAGCCCGCGCTGCCTCTGCGGCGTGCTTCGGACGAGCGCTCGTGCCGTTCCGATGCCGTCGCGGGCCCTCCGCTTCCCGCGGCCAAGGCGTGCGGCGGCGGCCCCATTCACCGGTGGCGCTCCCTGCTTTACTTCCGCAGGAATCTCCTGACGCGGTCGGCGTGGTATCGCAGGCGTGTAGCGGTCAGCGATCCACGGCGGGAAGAGAACGCTCCACGGGAGCTTCAGCATCTTTCCGACATGCGAGCCCGGCTCGAGCAAGCTGCCGAAAATGCTGAGCGCGATCATCGGATGGCGAATGCCGAATTGACCGAGGAACGGCGGTGCCGTTCACCAGGTTCTTGTCGATCATCGAAGTTATGATCCTGAGCTCCGGTGCGCCGATGATGTCTTGTCGCGTTGCGAGCCGCTGCAGGATCGGCGTGAGCGATGGGTGGAGCCCGCAAATCGAAATATACGAAAGCATGATGTAGAGAGATGCCGTTGCCATTTCATTGTCTAGAATGTCAACAATGAGGTCCGCGTCGAGGCGCGGACCGGACGCATTGAGAAGGACGATTGCGTCGATCAACGGAACCACGAAGCTCGGGTGAAACGGGTTTCGCGAAAGGTCCCGGATCCAATACGATGCTATGTAGGCAAGCTGCAGTTCCCGACTGAGCCGGTGCACGGGCCGCCCATGAAAGGTCGACGCCACTTCCTCGCGCGCAATCTGCGAGCGCGCTGAACAGCGAATCGGACAGGAGCCGGTCACCCGCCGGAAACAGCGCCGTGTGGACTTCGACCCAAACGCCGCGTTTCGGGTCCAGCAGTGGCGCGCGATGGGGCTCCCCTGCATCGGCTACGTATCCAGCCTTGGGCTCGTAGCCGCGATGCAGCAGCGCCTCTTCGATCCAGATGCAATGTTCTTCCGACACCAGTATGTCGATATCGCCCATGGGGCGAAGGTGTGCCAGCGGATAGCACTGATCGGCGATCGAGATGCCCTTGAGGAGCGTGACGGGAACGCCGGCGGCGTTGCAGGCGTCGAGAATTTCGAGCATGGCGTCGCACAAGTTGCCGTGCCGCACGCGCGCGGTCAGATCTTCGGCATGCAGGACGTCGCGCCAGATGTCGGGCACCGCTCCTTGCAATTCCCGGGTGGCATGAAACAGCAGGGGACCCAGCCCGGCGTCCAGGACGTCCTGGACTTGCCGGTCGGTCACGCGTTCCCATTGGATCACCAAGGGCGCAAGGCCGGGATCCGGCGATTGCGCGGTGGCGACGGATCTCAGAAGTGCCGGCAGGAGCGCGATCCCGGCGGACTGCCCGCCGGTACGCGGCGGCCGATTTTCACTCGCGACAATCACGGGTTTCCTGGCAGCTCATTTTGGCATCGGTCTTGCTTGCAATAATCGTGCACATGGGTGATGGGCGCCCAAATCGAGTGCAAATTGCGCAGATTGACCGGGTAATCTGAATACTACAGAGATAGTTGCTTGTCATAGGCAGACATGCTCCAGGAACCAACCATCGACGGGGTTGCAATGAATCCGATGCAGAAACGGGACCGGGACGTCATGGTCCGCGAGGTGGACAGCGAGGTCTTGTTGCTGGACACCGAATTCAACCTTATTCATAAGCTAAATCAAACAGCTAGCTTCATTTGGCAGGCGCTTGACCGGGCCCGTTCGACCGCTGAAATTGCGAGACTGCTTGCAATGGAATACGAAGTGGAGGAGCATATAGCGGTACGCGATGTCGTCGAGACGCTTGCGAAGCTGAGGGAATTGAAACTTGTCGTTGTCGCGTGAAAAGACTGCACTTGGGACGATTTAACATTTGCGAAATTGGCGTTTCTCCGATCGGAGGGCAAGATCGTGGCAAAATTGGACACTAAGGCTCAGGCATCCCGCCGCGAATTCATGCGGAAGGCGGCATACGTGGCACCGGTGATCCTCACGCTGAGTGCCGCACCTTCGTTCTGCAAGGCAGGATCCGACAAGAGAGACTCCGCCGGCTCCGCGGCCGATCGTGCCGAGATAATTTCGGACGTCAGCGCTGCGCTGGCGCTTCGACTGTAGGCTGCGGTCGATTCGGGTGAATATTTTCCCGATGCGGCCGACCTTGCTCTCGCTTCCAGCCCTGACTGAGCCCTTCCCAGCCATTTCGGCGGGGCGCACCCTTCTCTCTGCCGGCCCCCACGGCAACGCCGATTCGATGGGAACCGACGCCCTTCCGCCGTCCACTCAAGCATTGTCGTTTCAGATCCTCGGCCAGACCGTGCGCGTCGTGTGCGCGCACGCCGTGCTGCGGCACTATCTGACGGTCAATTTCGGCGCGATGGAGGCATCGCCCGGGGATGTCGGGCCGAAGCTCGAATATCGGGTCGAGACGCGGCCGACCGGGTCGCTCGCGCTCTTTCGCGACGGATTGGAAGTCGCTGTGGACGAAGGCCCGGACGAGATGCTGTTCCTGCTGGAGCAGGACGCCACGATCGAGTTGCAGAAGCGGCGCTCGGATCTCTATTTTCTGCACTCCGCGGCGATCGAACGGCACGGGAAGGCCTGTCTGCTGGCGGCGGAGTCCGGGAGCGGGAAATCGACGACCGCATGGGGAATGCTGCACCACGGCTTCGGCTATCTCAGTGATGAATTGAGTCCGATCGACCTCGATTCCATGCGCGTTTTCCCGTACCCACACGCGCTTTGCCTCAAGCGAACTCCGTCTTCTCCGTACTCGCTGCCCGGCCAATCCCTGCGCGTGGGGGCGAGGATCCATATTCCGGCCGACGCGTTGCCCGGTCCGACCATTTCATGGCCATGCGCCCTGGGGGCAGTGTTCCTGGTGAAGCATCGCCCTGATCTTGCGAAGCCGGCGCTGCGTCAGGTCAGTCGTGCCGAGGCAAGCGCGTACCTGTACGTCAACGCGCTGAACGCGTTGGCACATCCGAGCCACGGGCTGGATGCGGTCGTCCGCATCGCGGAATGCGTACCGTGCTTTTCCGTCGATACGTCCGATCTTGCCGCGACGTGCGCCCTGATGCGGTCTACGTACGACAATGCGATCGCCGCCCGGTCGTGACGCGGCCGGCGCGCGATGAGCTGCCGCCCGGTTTCACGCGCTAGCGAATGAACTTGCCGTCGCGCCCGATCATCGACAGGTCGACATACTGCGAGCCGTTGTGGTTGTCCGGCGAGAAGCGCACGGCAAAGCCGCCGATCTCGTAGTTCGACATCGATTCCATGGCGGCGACGAATTTCTCGCGTGTCGGATCCTTGCCGGCGCGGCGCAGGCCCTCGACCAGCACCTTCGCGGCGATGAATCCTTCGAGGCTCGAGAAGTTCACGTCGACGTTGCCGGCGCGCTTCGCGAGGTCCAGGTATTCCTTGACGATCGGCGTCAGCGGGCTCCACGGGAACGGCACCACCTGCGAGACCATCACGCCGTGCCCGTCGTTGCCGAGCGCCTCGGCGAGCGCCTTGCTGCCGACGAAGGAAACGTTGAAGAACTGCGAGATGCTGCCGGCCTTCTGCATCTGGCGCACGAACTCCGCGACCGAAGTGTAGGCGGAGATCATCACCGTCGCTTCGGGCTGCGCTGCGTTGATCGTCTTGACGGCCTCGGCGACGTTGGTCGTGTTGCGCTCGACGGTCCCGGTTGCCGCGATCTGCAGGTTTCGCCGCGCGAGCGCGCGCTTCACGCCCTCGAGGCCGGCCTGCCCGTACGCGTCGTTCTGGTAGAACACGGCAAAGCGCTTGACGCCCGTGCGGGTCAGGTGCTCGACGATCTTCTCGGTCTCGTCGAAGTAGCTGGCGCGTACGTTGAAGACGTAGCGGTTGAACGGCGTGCGCAGCAGCTCGGCGCCCGTGAACGGCGCGACGAATGGCACGCGGGCTTCGGTGAAGATCGGCAGCGACGCCTGGCTCGTTGGCGTGCCGACGTAGGCGAAGAGGGCAAGACGCGGTCCTCCTCGATCAGCTTCTTGGTGTTCTCCGCGGCGAGCTTCGACTCGTACTTGTCGTCGCGCGACTTGAGCTCGATGCGGCGGCCGTTGACCCCCCCTTGCGCGTTGATGTAGTCGAACCAGAGCTTGGCCCCGTCGCGCATCTGGATCCCGAGCTGCGCCGCCGGGCCTGTGAATGCCGCGGATTGCCCGATCAGGATCGACGAAGGCGTGATCCCGTCCTGCGCCAGCGCGCCAGCCGCGGACGCGCCGATGGCGCATGCGGCGATGAGGAGGGCAAATATTCGCTTCATGGAGTTCCCCCGGGAGAATCCGCTCCCATCAAGTCTGTCGACCGACTGCGCTCAGCGTAGCGCCATCCAACACTGCAAGCAATCTTCACGCCTGAATTCGGGTTCGTTGGAATGGAGGAGGCGTCCGAATCGCGGCGTTCCCCGGATTCCGGCTAGGAGGTCAGGCGCGCCTTGAGCTCCCCCGGCCGCAGCGAGTCGTACACCTCGAACGGCTGGTGGATCCACGGATTGTCGGGAAGATAGGCGACGTAGTAGTCCGGCTTGAACACCGAGCACGCCTTCCACCACAGCACGGCCGTCTTGAGCGCCGTGATGTGCGGGAAACGCTTCGGCAGCTCGGCGTACACGGCCGCAAGCGTGTGGCCGGAATCGACCATGTCGTCGACCAGCAGCACCTTTTCCCCCAGCCGCGGCTTCGTCATCGTCATGTGCTCCGCGATGACGAGCTCGCCGCGTATCGTCCCGCCCTCGGCGGAATAGGAATGCGTCGAAAGCACGGCGAGCGGCTGCTCGTAGATGCGCGAAAGCACGTCCCCGACGCGGAGCCCCCCGCGCGCGAGGCAAATGATCTGGTCGAAGTGAAATCCGGATTCGTACACGTTGAGCGCCAGGCGCTCGACGAGGGTGTTGTACTCGTCCCAGCTGACGTGCAGGTTCGGCATGCGATGTCCCCCGGCGTCGCGCGACTCAGTGGAAAGGATGATGCATCACGATGGTCTCGGACCGGTCGGGCCCCGTCGACACCATCGCAATCGGCACGCCCGTCAGCGCCTCGACCCGGCGCAGGTACGAGCGCGCGTTCGCCGGCAGCACGTCGAACGATTTGGCGCCGACCGTGCTTTCCTGCCAGCCCGGCAGCGTTTCGTACACCGGCGCGCATTCGGCGACGGCGTCCGCGCCCGAGGGCAGCAGCGCGAGGGGCTGCCCGTGCACCGTATAGCCGGTGCACAGGCGGATCTCGGGAAGCCCGTCCAGCACGTCGAGCTTGGTGATGCAGGTGCCCGTGACGCCATTGAGCGCGAACGAACGCTTGAGCGCGGGAATGTCGAGCCAGCCGCAGCGTCGCGGGCGGCCGGTGACGGAGCCGAATTCGTTGCCGCGCTTCGCGAGCCGCGCGCCGATGTCGTCGGTGAGCTCGGTGGGGAAGGGGCCGGTGCCGACGCGCGTCGCATAGGCCTTCACGATCCCGAGCACGTAGTCGAGGAATTGGGGGCCTACACCCGCGCCGGGCGCCGCGGCGCCTGCGAGGCAATTGGACGACGTCACGTAAGGATAGGTGCCATGGTCGATGTCGAGCAGCGCGCCCTGCGCGCCTTCGAACAGCAGCGAATCGCCCCGCCCGCGCGCGTCCTGCAGCAGCGCGGCGACGTCGGCCACCATCGGGCGCAGCGCGTCGGCCAGCGCCAGCGTGTCATCGCGCGTCTTCGCGAACGGCACGGGCGCGGCGTGAAAATACTGGACGAGCACGAAGTTGTGGAATTCGAGCACCTCTTCGAGCTTCGCGGCGAACCGATCGGGATAGAAAAGGTCCTGGAGCCTGATCGCGCGGCGCGCGACCTTGTCCTCGTAGGCCGGGCCTATGCCGCGTCCGGTCGTGCCGATCTTCGATTCCCCCATCGCGCCCTCGCGCGCCTGGTCGAGCGCGACGTGATAGGGCAGCACGAGCGGGCATGCCGGCGAGATCCTGAGGCGCGAGCGGATTTCCACGCCCGCGGTTTCGAGCTCGCCGATCTCCTGCAGCAGCGCCGTCGGCGACAGCACGACGCCGTTGCCGATGTAGACGGACACGCCCGGGTGAAGAATGCCGGACGGAATGAGCCGCAGCACCGTCTTGTGGCCGCCGATCACCAGCGTGTGCCCGGCGTTGTGGCCGCCCTGGAAGCGCACGACGCCTTGCGCGTGCTCGGTCAGCCAGTCGACGATCTTGCCTTTGCCCTCGTCGCCCCACTGGGTTCCGATGACGACGACGTTTTTGCCCATGAGGTTGGAGCCGGAATGTTCGAAGGGAAAGACGCGCGAACGTGCAGCCGCGAATATTACGGTGCCGGCGCCAAACGCGCCACGATGCCGGCGAGCTGCCGGAGATAGAGCGTGAATCCGGTTGCCGGTCGCGCGCGCCCGAACGCCTTGCCGATGCCGTCGTAGCGGCCGCCGTTGCCGATCGCGGCGGACAGTCCGGGCGTGAAGACCGAGAAGATTGCGCCGCTGTGGTAGTGATAGCCACGCAGGTCGGCGAGATCGATGTGGAGCGCCTCGACGTGCGGCCCGGCCGCCTTGGCAAGGCTCTCGAGCGCGGCGAGGGCGTTGCTGATCGCCGGGGTGTCGGGAAGCCGCGCGCGCGCCGCGAGCAGCACGTCGCCCGCGGGGCCATACAGCGACGGGAGGGCGGTGAGCGCGTCGCGCCAGGCCGGCGCAAGCTTCGCGGTGAGCGCCGCCACCGTGGGCACGTCCTTCGTGCGCAGCGCATCGAATAGATCGGAATCCTCGCTGTCGCTGGCGACACCGGCACCGGCCGCGAGCGCCCGGTACACGCCGACGTGCCCGAGGTCGAGATGCAGCGCGCGCACGCCCGCCGCGGCGAGCGAGGACAGCAGCAGGAGAATCACTTCGGTGTCGCCGGCGATGCCCGCCTCGCCGAAGAGCTCGGCGCCGATCTGCGCGACTTCGCGCGTCTCGCCGATCCCGGCGGTCGTGCGCAGGACGCTGCCGGCGTAGCAGAGGCGGGTGATCCCGGGCTCGTTCAGCAGGTGCGCGTCGATTCGCGCGACCTGCGGCGTGATGTCGGCGCGCATGCCCAGAAGGCGGCCCGACATCGGGTCGACGACCTTGAACGTCTGCAGGTCGAGATCGTGCCCGGTTCCCGTCAGCAGCGAGTCGAGATGCTCGACCAGCGGCGGCTGCACCAGCCGGAAGCCCCGCGCGCGGAAGTGATCGAGCAGCACGCGGCGCAACGCTTCCATCCGCTCGGCTTCCGCCGGCAGGATGTCCTCGATGTACTCGGGCAGGATCCACTTACGCATGGCGAAGGAGCCAGTAGCCGATGAGCCCGAGGGCGATGGAAAGGAGGCCGATGAACCGCAACTGCCCGTCGGTCAGGAGCACGAGTTTCTGAAAGCTGTCGCGCCAGACGCGTGGCGCGACAAACGGCAGCAGCCCCTCGATCACGAGCACCAGCGCGAACGCCGCCCACAGCGAATCCGCCACGAATCGATCCCCGGAACGCCGGCCGCCGATGCGTTACTTCGGCGCCTTCGCGCCTTGTCCGCCCGGGCCCCGGAAATACCGGAAGAAATCGGAGCCCGGATCGAGGACCATCACGTCGTTGCGCCCGCGGAACGTCGCGCGGTAGGCCTCGAGACTGCGGTAGAACGCGAAGAACTCGGGATTTGCGCCAAACGCGGCAGCATAGATCGCCGCGGCCTTGGCGTCGCCCTGGCCCTTGATCTGCTGTGCCTGGCGGTACGCTTCCGCGATGATGACCTCGCGCTGGCGGTCGGCGTCCGCGCGGACCTTTTCCGACTCGGCCTGACCCAGCGAGCGCAGCTCGTTGGCGACCCGTCGGCGCTCCGATTCCATGCGCGCATAGACGGGGTCGGTCACGTCGGGCGGCAGCTCGACGCGGCGCAGCCGCACGTCGACGATCTCGACGCCGAACGTCTTGGCGTCGGTGTCCGCCTTCTGCCGCGTGGTCGCCATGATCTTGTCGCGCTCGGACGAGATCACCTCGTGCACGGTGCGCTTGTTGATCTCCTCGCGCAGGTTCGCGCGCACGGTCGTCGAGAGGCGCTGCCGCGCGACGTCCTCGTCACCCTGCTGCGTGTTGACGTAGAACTGCTTGACGTCGGTGATGCGCCAAAGGACGAAGAAGTCGATCAGCAGCGGCTTCTTTTCGGACGTCGTGATGCGGTCGGGCTCGGGATTGTCGAGCACCAGCGTGCGGCGGTCGTAGAACTTGACGTTCTGCAGCAGCGGCCACTTGGTGTACAGCCCGGCCGTACTCTGCGTCTCGACGATCTCGCCGAGCTGGAACTTGATCGCGTACTGCGTCTGGTGGACCGTGTAGAGCGCCTGCGATGCGACGAGCAGGAGCGCGACGACCAGCGCGAGGATCGGCATCGTGAACTTCATCGCGTTTCCCCGGGGCGGTCGCGGTTGCGCAGGGCTTCGCGCGCGCGCGACGGGTCGAGCGTGACCGAGGCTTCCGGCGCCGGCGCGGTCGACGGACGCGAGGCCGACAGGTCGGGCGTGGTCGACGGCGCGACGGTGGCGGGACCGCTTTGCTGGATCAGCTTGTCGAGCGGCAGGTAGAGGAGGTTGCTGCCCGCTTTCTGGTCGACGAGGACCTTGCTCGTGCTCCCGAGCACCGTCTGCATCATGTCGATGTAGAGGCGCTCGCGCGTGACGGCGGGCGCCTTCGTGTATTCGGTGAGGATCTGCCGGAAGCGCGACGCGTCGCCTTCGGCCCGCTGCACGACGGACGCGAGATAGCCGTTCGCTTCCTCGAGGAGCCGCGCCGCGTTGCCGCGGGCGCGCGGAACGACGTCGTTCGCGTAGGCCTGGCCCTTCGTTGCGGAAGCGGTCGCGGTCCTGCCCCGCCTTCACCGCGTCGTCGAACGCCGCCTGGACCTTGTCGGGCGGCTGGACGCTCTGGAGCGCGACCTTCTGGATGAAGATGCCCGCCTCATAGCGATCGAGCATCTCCTGCATCAGCTTCTCGGCGGACTTGGCGATCTGCTCGCCGCCTTCGTAGAGGACGAAGTCCATCTTCGCCTTGCCGACGACCTCGCCCATCGCGGTCTGGGCGACGAACTGCACGATCTGATCCGGGTTGCGCACGTTGAAGGCGTACGCCTCGGCATTGTTGAGGTTGTACTGGACGGTGAACAGGACGTCGATGATGTTCTCGTCGTCCGTCAGCATCGGGGCTTCGTTGGCCTTCTTGTTCTTCGAATTGCCGCGGAAGCCGACCTCGACGCGCCGCGATTGCGAAAAGTCGACGAGCTGCACCGCCTCGATCGGGAAGGGCAGGTGCCAGCGCGCGCCCGCCTGGGTCGTCTCGGTGTACTTGCCGAAGCGCGTGACCACGCCGCGGCGGCCCTCGTCGACGATGTAGACGCCGCTGGCGAGCCAGACGAAGAGCACCAGCGCGACCACGATGCCCGCGCCCGAAAGCGGAAACTTGCGGCCCCGGCCGCCGTCGCCCGGATCGCCCCCGCCATCGCTTCCCCCGCCGGCCTTGCGGCCGAAGAGCTCGTTGAAGCGCCGGCTCAGGTTGCGCCAGATCTCGTCGAGATCGGGCGGCCCGCTGTTGTTGCCGCGCTTGCCCCACTGCGGATCGTTGAGCGACATCTGGGATCGTCGATGAAAAAGGCGGGTCGCTTCTGCGGAAGTGGCCGCGTCAGGCGTTCACGATGGAGGCGGCGCCAGCGGCAGCGAGCGGTTCGTGCGACGGGAACCGTTCGGCGAGCGCGGCGCGCAATTCGGGGCAGCCGGCGCCCGTCAACGCACTTACACGGACCACGTGCAGTATACCAGAGGGGTCGCGCTCGCCACCGGGCGCGATGCCCGTCGCGTCGATCTTGTTGTAGACGCGGATTTGCGGCACGCCCTGCGCGCCGATCTCCTCCAGCACCGCGTCGACGGCGGCGATCTGCTCGTCGCGATTCGGGTGGGAAGCGTCGATCACGTGCAACAGCAGGTCCGCGTGAGCGGCCTCGGATAGCGTGCCGCGGAACGCGGCGACGAGGTCGTGCGGCAGCTCGCGAATGAAGCCCACGGTGTCGGAGAGCACCATCGCCGCGGCACCCTCGACGTGGATGCGGCGCAGCGTCGTGTCGAGCGTTGCGAACAGCTGATCCGCCGCGAACGCACGGGCACCGGTAAGGCGATTGAACAGCGTCGACTTGCCGGCGTTGGTGTAGCCGACGAGCGCGACGGTGCGCACGGCCGCGCGCCGCCGCGTGCGTCCCTGCGTGATGCGTTGCCGGGCGACGAGTTCGAGGCGCGCGTTCAGCGCCTTGACGCGGATTCCCAGCAGGCGGCGGTCGGTCTCGAGCTGCGTTTCGCCGGGGCCGCGCAAACCGATGCCGCCCTTCTGGCGCTCGAGGTGGGTCCAGCCGCCGACCAGGCGGGTGAGCTGGTGCTTCACCTGCGCGAGCTCGACCTGCAGCTTGCCTTCGGCGCTGCGCGCGCGCAGCGCGAAGATGTCGAGGATGAGCGCGGTGCGGTCGACCACGCGGCACTCGAGCGCCTTCTCGAGGTTGCGCTGCTGCGCGCCGGACAACGGATGATCGAAGATGACGACGTCGGCGCCGGTCTCGACACGCAATGCGCCGATTTCCTCGACCTTGCCCTTGCCGGCGAACAGCGCGGCGTCGGGCCGCTGCCGGCGGCCGGTGACCGCGCCGGCAACCGTTGCACCGGCGGAAATGGCGAGTGCCGTGAGCTCCGCCAGGCGCTCGTGCGGATCGCCTTCGCCGAAATCGAGCACGACGAGAAGCGCGCGATCACCGCCTTGCGGTCGCTCAAACATGGGGTGTGGGCGAATTTGCGCCGAATTGGGGCAGCGGCGCAGCCGGGAATCCGAACTGCACGGCAGCCCGGCGAGCGGGGAGGGTCAAGCGTGGATCGATGCGCTGGATCGGGGCGAAGCGGTCGCGGCGCCGGTCACGCATCCGCGTCGGCCGCCGGGACATGGTGCGGCATGGCCACCGCGCGCGCCGGCACGACCGTCGAGATGGCGTGCTTGTAGACCATCTGCGTGACCGTGTTCTTGAGCAGGACGACATATTGGTCGAACGATTCGATCTGCCCCTGCAGCTTGATGCCGTTGACGAGATAGATCGAGACCTGAACGTGCTCCTTGCGCAGCGTGTTCAGGAAGGGGTCCTGCAGCATTTGCCCTTTGTTGCTCATCGCGTGGCTCCGCTTTTGTTGTTGGCCCAGGCACTGGGCGCCCGGCCCGGCTTCCCGATGGCATATGGGGGCACCGGCCGTATACGTCAATGCCCCCGGCGGCGGGCCGGCGCGCCCACGTACGGGTTGGCGCCGGTCTTGAATTGTATCCTAAGGGGCGTCCCGCGCAGTTGGAACGCCTCGACGAAGAAATGTTCCAGGTACCGCTTGTAGGACGCGGGGATATGCGTGAGGGCGGTGCCATGGATCACCACCAGCGGCGGGTTCTGTCCGCCCTGGTGGGCGTACCGAAGTTTCGGGCGGCCCTTTCCGGCGCGTGGCGGCTGCTGCCGCTCCACCGCCTTCGCCAGCGCGCGGGTCAGCTTGGGCGTGGGCAGCTTGGCCATCGCCGCGGCATAGGCGGCATCGACCGAGCGCATGACGCTGGCCACGCCAGTGCCCGCCTTGGCGGAGATGAAGTGCTGGCGCGCGAACGAGAGGAAGCCCGCTTTGCGGTCGAGCTCGCGCTTGACGTCCTCGCGTCGCTCGATGGGCACGCGGTCCCACTTGTTGACGGCGACGACGAGCGCCCGGCCCGCGTCCAGGATGTACCCCGCGAGGTGCGCGTCCTGCTCGGTGACGCCATCGTCCGCGTCGAACATCAGCACGACGACGTTCGCGTCCTCGATGGCCTGCAGCGTTTTGACCACCGAGAATTTTTCGACCGCTTCGAACACCTTGCCGCGGCGGCGCACGCCGGCAGTGTCGATCAGCGTGTAGTGCCGGCCGTTCTTCTCGAAATCGAGGTAGATCGAATCGCGCGTGGTGCCGGGCTCGTCGAACGCGATCACCCGCTCCTCGCCCAGCAGTGTGTTGACGAGCGTGGACTTGCCCACGTTGGGCCGGCCGATCACCGCGACCTTGACGGGATTGTCGGGTCCCGGCGGCATCTCGTCCTGCGCCGTCTCGGGGATCGACGACAGCGCGAGCTCGGTCACCTCGTCGACATTCTCGCCGTGCGCCGCCGAGATGCCGTGCGGCTCGCCCAGCGCGAGCTCGTGGAACTCGGCCGTGGCGCGCCCCGGGAGCAGGCCTTCGACCTTGTTGACGACGAGGAAGACTTTTCGACCCGATTTGCGCAGCAGGCGCGCGATCGTCTTGTCCTGCTCGGTGAGACCGGCGCGCCCGTCGACGACGAAGATGATGGCGTCGGCCTCCGCGATCGCCGCACGCGCCTGCTTCGCCATCTCGTGCAGGATGCCCGTCTTCGCCACCGGTTCGAAGCCGCCGGTGTCGACGACGATGAAGCGGCGTTCGCCGATGCGCCCGCGTCCATAGTGACGGTCGCGCGTGAGGCCGGGGAAATCGGCAACCAGCGCCGCGCGCGTCTTCGTCAGCCGGTTGAACAACGTCGACTTGCCGACGTTCGGGCGGCCGACGATGACGAGGATGGGCAGCATGAAGGTCGCGGTGCGCGGCGCCTCCCGCTCACCGCCCGGTCACGGCATAGAGCGTTCCGCCCTCGGTCTGCCACACCGCATTGGCGCCCGATCGCGCGGGTTGCGCGGTGGGCGGGGTTTCGTCGGTCGGCGCGCGGCCGACGAGCTTGCCGTCGTTGCGATCGAGCAGATAGATGAATCCCTGCGGATCGACGACGAGGAGGAAATCGCCGGCGAGCTGCGCCCCGGCGGGCTTGCGCGGCGCGAGCTTGTCCTGCTTCCACACCGACGCGCCCGTCACCTTGTCGAGCGCATGCACGGCGCCGGCGTCGTCGGCAACATAGAGGTAGCGGTTGTCGATCGCGATTCCCGACAGGCTCGAGACGTCGCGCGTCCAGACGAGGTCGCCACGCAGGACCTCGAAGCAGGCGACCCGACCCTGGTAGGCGACCGCGCAGACCTGGCGCTCCTCCACGACCGGAAGCGATGTGACGTCGGCGATGCGCTCCAGCTCCGTCGCGCCCTTGGGGGTCGCGACATTGCCTTCCCAGCCGATGTTGCCGGTGGCGAGGTCGACGGCGAGCAATTTTCCGCCCGCGGTGCCCGAGAACATGCCGCCTCGGCTGACGGTGCCTCCGGCGTAATTCCTGATCGTGAGCGGCGGGTTGGTGCGCTGGTAGACCCATTTCGTCTTGCCGTCGGCGGCCGCGAGTCCATGCATGCGGCCATCGCCGGTCCAGACCACGATGGTTCCTTCGGCCACGCGCGGCGGCCCGAGCACTTCGCTCGTCACCTTCACTTGCCACAGCGCCTTGCCGTTGGTGTCGAACGCGAGGACGTCGCCCTTGTCCGTGCCGACGACGACGAGCGTCGCGTCCGCGCCGACGCCCGCCGCGAGCTTGCGCCCGGCCTCGATCCGCCAGACGACGGCGCCGCTGGCAGGATCGATGCGGAAGATCGTCCCGCCGCTGTTCGCGGCGTAAATTGCGTTTGGCGTAACTTCCGGCGCGAGGCCGGGGCTGGACTTGCCGATCGCGACCTGCCACGCGATCTGCGTGTTCGCGGTGACCGGAAAATCGGGGAGCGGGGCGATCTTCTTGCCGGCGCCGAAGAGCGACGCCAGCCAGCCGAACGACGGCGGCGGAATCGACGGAATCCACGATTGCAGCGACGCGCAGCCTCCGCAGGCGAGCATTGCGGAAGCGATCGCCGCGAGCGCGACGATGCGGGGCAGCGCGACGCGCGACGCGCCGTGCCGTGGGTCGCTGCAGGGCGTGCTCATTTCGCGGGGACCGCGGGCGCCGACGCCGGAGCCGGTAGGCGGCGTCGGCGCGATCGGCGCCTTGACCGCCGGGTCCGCTGCCGCGAGCGGCCCGCCGATCGCGTCGAGCTTCGCCTGGACGAAGCTGTAATACGGGCTCTTCGAATCGAGCTTGGTGAGCGCCGTCTGGTAGGCGGTCCGCGCTTCGTTCGCGCGGCCGGCCGCGGCCAGGACGTCGCCGCGCAGGTCCTCGTAGACGCCGGCGAACGGCTCGTCGCGCTTCGCATCGAGCGTGCGCAGCGCGTCGTCGTACTGCTTCGCGTCGAACTGGATTTCCGCGAGGCGCACGCGCGCGATCTGCTTCAGCTCGTCCTCGCTGCTGCGGTCGAGGACGAACTGCAGCTGCGCGGTGGCGCCGGGTGCGTCGCCCGCATCGAACATCAGTTTCGACACAAGCAGCGCGGCGCGCGGCGCGTAGCCCGTGCTTGCGAAGCGCTCGGCGAGCTGCGCGGATGCTTCCTTCGCCTTGGGCACGTCGTTCGCCTTGGCCGCGGCGGCGACGGCGTTGAACATCACGGATGCCTCTTCGGCCTGCTTGCCCTGCCACCAGCGCCAGCCCTGCACGCCGAGGACTCCGAGCGCGATCGCGAGCACGACGCCGGAGACGAGGTTGCCATACTGGTTCCACCAGGCCTTGAGGTCGTCCAGTTTTTCCTGCTCTTCGAGGTCGTAGACTGCCATGCTCGTTTCCCGTTCGATTGGATCGGCGCTTGCGCCGGATTGATTATTGTCGTGCCGCCAGGATGGCGGCGACTTCGGTGACCGCGACGGCGACCTGCTCGCCGCCGTCGCGCAACGGCTTGACGCTGACGTTGCCCGCCGCGACTTCGTCGTCGCCGATGATCAGCGCGAATGCGGCGCCGCTCGCGTCGGCTTTCTTCATCTGCGACTTGATGCTGCCGCCGCCCGCGTTCACCACGATCGCATTGCCGGCGTCGCGCAGCAGCTCGCCGACGCGCGACGCGAGCTTCGCTCCGGCGTCGCCCAGGTGAACGACATACGCCAGCGGCGCTGCCTTGCGGGCAGTGCCTGCTTCCTGCAGCAGCAGGACCACCCGCTCGATGCCGACGGCGAACCCGCAGGCGAAATCGCGCTTGCCGCCGAGCTGCTCGAAGAGGTCGTCGTAGCGCCCGCCGCCGGCGACCGTTCCCTGCGCGCCCAGGCGGTCGGTGACGAACTCGAACACCGTGCGATTGTAGTAGTCGAGCCCGCGGACCAGGCGCGCGTTCACTTCATAGGCCATTCCGGCGTCGTCGAGCAGGCGCTTCAGGCCTTCGAAGTGTGCGAGGGACTGGTCGCGAATCATGTCGACGAGTCGCGGCGCGCCCGCGATCATCTCCTGCATCGCCGGGTTTTTGCTGTCGAGGATGCGCAACGGATTGGTGACAAGGCGCCGGCGCGAGTCCTCGTCGAGCACGTCTTCGTGCCGCTTGAACCAGGCGACGAGCTCGTTGCGGTGCGCAAGGCGATCGTTACGATCCCCGATCGAATTCACGTACAGCCGGATGCCGTCGGCCAGCCCGAGCTCGCGCCACAGGCGCGCGAGCATGATGATCTGCTCGGCGTCGACATCGGGGCCGTCGAAGCCCAGCGCCTCGGCGTCGAACTGGTGAAACTGCCGATAACGCCCTTTCTGCGGGCGCTCGTGGCGAAACATCGGCCCCGCGGTCCAGACGCGCTGCGGCCGGTCGTAGGTCAGGTTGTGCTCGATGGCCGCGCGGACGATGCCGGCGGTCGCCTCGGGGCGCAGCGTCAGGCTCTCGCCGTTGAGCTTGTCCTCGAAGGTGTACATCTCCTTCTCGACGATATCGGTTGCATCGCCGATGCCGCGCACGAACAAGGCGGTCGGCTCGACGACTGGCACGCGAAGGTTGCGGTAGCCGTACTGACGGAATACGTCGCGTGCGGTGTCCTCGAGGAATTCCCAGACGGCGGCCTCGTCGGGCAGCACGTCGTTCATTCCGCGGACGGCTTGCAGCGTGCCGGCCTTCGCCGTGGCCCGCTGACCGGTCGGCTTCGCGCTCGCGTCGGTCACGCCACGACCTTTACGGCGATCGTCCGCTTTTCCGGGTCGAGATGCGCCGCGCGAGCTTCGCCGCCCCACGTCGCGCGCACGTAGTCGTCGACGATTCGCTGGAATTCCTCCGCAATGCGCCCGCCCTTGAGCGTCACTGTCTTCTGTCCGTCGACATACACGGGTGCGACGGGCGTCTCGCCGGTGCCCGGAAGCGAGATGCCGATGTTGGCAAGCTTCGATTCGCCGGGGCCGTTGACCACGCAGCCCATCACCGCGACCTGCATCTCCTCGACGCCGGGGTAGCGCGCCTTCCAAACGGGCATCTGCGCGCGCAGGTACGCCTGGATCTTTTCCGCCAGCTCCTGGAACGTCGTGCTGGTCGTGCGGCCGCAGCCGGGACACGCGGTGACCATCGGCGCGAACGAGCGCAGGCCCATCGACTGCAGGAGCTCCTGCGCCACGAGGACCTCGCGCGTGCGGTCGCCGCCGGGCTCGGGCGTCAGCGAAATGCGGATCGTGTCGCCGATCCCTTCCTGCAGCAGCACGGCCATGGCCGCCGTCGACGCGACGATGCCCTTGCTGCCCATGCCGGCCTCGGTGAGCCCGAGGTGCAGCGGATAATCGCAGCGGCGCGCGAGCTCGCGATAGACGCCGATCAGGTCCTGCACGTCCGACACCTTGCACGACAGCACGATGCGGTCGCGCGCGAGGCCCAGCGCTTCGGCGCGCGCAGCACTGTCGATGGCGGAAACGACGAGCGCCTCGCGCATCACGGCGTCCGCGCTCTGCGGCGCCGGCAGCGCCGCGTTGTCGTCCATCATCCGCGCGAGCAGCTCGGCGTCGAGGCTGCCCCAATTGACGCCGATGCGCACCGGTTTTCCGTATTCGATCGCCTTTTCGATCATCACCGCGAACTGCGAATCGCGCTTGGTGCCCTTGCCGACGTTGCCGGGATTGATCCGGTATTTGGCGAGCGCGCGCGCGCAGCCTGGATGCTCGGTGAGCAGCTTGTGGCCGTTGTAATGGAAATCGCCGATCAGCGGCACGCGGCATCCCGCGACGTCGAGCTGCTCGCGGATCGCCGGCACCGCAGCCGCGGCCTCGGCCGTGTTGACCGTGACGCGCACGAGCTCCGATCCCGCGTCCGCGAGGGCTTTCACCTGTGCAACGGTCGCCGCGACGTCCGCGGTGTCGGTGTTGGTCATCGACTGCACGACGACCGGCGCGCCGCCGCCGATCGCGACGCCGTCGATGTCGACGCGCCGCGTGCTCCGTCTCGCCATGCGTGCAGGTTCGTTCATCGCGTTGCCGTCACTCGAGCGTGAACCGCGCGACGTTCTGCCGCGATGTGCGGCGCGAGATCGACGCGCTTGCCCTTCCAGGTCAGCGTCACGTCGGAAGCATTGCCGATCACGACGTCGAGGGGGGGTGCGCCGGCGAGCGCCTGCGTCGTTCCACCGGCGTTCATCCGCGACAGCAGGACGTGCCCGGAACGATCCTTCACCTCGGTCCACGAAAAATCACGGAATGCGAGGACCAGCGGGGCGTCAGCCACCGCCGGCGCGCCCAGTGGTCGTGTATCGGGCAGGGATTCCGGCTGCGGCCTTCGATGCGGCGACCGGGGATGCCGGTTCGGCGGCGGGCATCGTCTCCGACGTCGCGGCAGGAACCACGGGTGGCGGCGACGGTGCCGCCATCGGATTGGGCAGCGGCGTGCCGATGACCTCCGGCGCGGCGGCCTTCGCGCGTTCGGCCGTCGGTGGCGCGTCTTTTTTGGCGACGGGTCGCGAGGCGTCCGGCGCGGGATGAAGCAATTCCCACGCCGCCGCGGCGGCGATGATCGCGATCAGCGTCAGCGGGATCGCCCAGCGCGTCCAGCCGTGTCGCGGGACTTCGGTCGTCGGCAGCTCGCCCATCGTCGGCGCCGTCGCATGCAGCGCCGGGGACTCGAGGTTCGGCGATCCGGTGCCCGCCGGCAGCGCGCCCAGGACGGTCTCCGCGTCGAGGCGGACGAGACGCGCGTAGTTGCGGATGAAGCCGCGGACGAACGTCCGGCCAGGCAAATGCGAGAAGTCGCCTTCTTCGATGGCGCGCACCTGGCGCGGCGCGAGCTTCAGCTGTTGCGCAACGGCATCGATCGTCATGCCTGCGCCCTCGCGCGCCGCGCGCAGAAGCGCCCCGGCGCTCGCCGGCACCGGCGGCGCGCCGCCTTCCACGCCGACGTCGACGTCGGAATCGGTCACTCGCAGACTCCCGTGGGAAGCGCCGCCGTTTCCGCCGACTTCGGATACCGGTTCTTGAGTTGCGACGTGAACGACATCTCCGCCTGCTTGTCGCCCAGCTTGCGCTCCACGCATACACCAAGGTAGAGCGCCTCGGGGGCAGGGTTCGCCTGCAGCACGGCGGACCGCAGCCAGCCGCGCGCCTCGTCCATGCGGCCGGCTTTGTACGCGATGAACGACAGGCCGTAGGCCGCGTTGGGGTTGCCCGGCGAGACGGCGAGCGCACGCTTGAAATATTGCTCGGCGGCGGCGGTGTCTCCAAACGAGGCACTGCAACGGCCGGCATTGACGAGCGCGATTTCGGGCGTCTTGTACAGCGGGTTGCGCACCGCCTGATCGAATTGCGCGATCGACTCCTGGGCACGGCCATGGGTGCACAGGTACCAGCCCCAGTTGTGGCGGATGTCCGAATCCTGCGGCGCAAGCTGCAGCGCCCGCTGGAAATTCTGCTGGGCCTTGCCATCCTCGCCCATCACCGCGTAGACGAGCCCGTAGACGTTGTAGATGTTCGCATTGTCGGGATCGAGCTTCGTGGCTTCGGTGAGCTCCTCCAGCGCGACGTCCATCTGCCCGCGCTCGTAATAGCCGGCGGCGAGGTCCGTATGAAGTTTCGCGCGGTCCTTGGGGCTCACCTCGGCCACTTTCGGCGTTGGCAGCTGCGCTTCCTGCGCGGGCGTTGCGGGCTTGGGCGTCGAGCCGCAGCCGGCGATGAGCGCGGCGGCCAGGGCGGCGGCGGCAAGGCGGAACAGGATGGGCATGGCGCGCTTTCGATGAACCATCAGTGTGCGGTGGGGGCGGGCGTTGCCGGGCGGATCCGGATGACGCGCCGCTTGGTCTTGTCCTGCACTCGTCCGGCGAGCTGACCGCAGGCGGCGTCGATGTCCTCGCCGCGCGTTTTCCGGATGGTCGCGACGTAACCGGCGTCGGTCAACGCTTTCTGGAAGGCGAGGATGCGCGGGCGCGGGCTGGTCGTGAACTCGGTGCCGGGGAACGGATTGAACGGAATGAGGTTGAACTTGCAAGGCACGTCGCGGACGAGCTCGGCCAGCGCGCGCGCCTGCGCCGGCGCGTCGTTCACGCCGTCCAGCATCACGTACTCGAAGGTGACGAAGTCGCGCGGCGCATGCTCGAGGTAGCGGCGCGACGCCGCGAGCAGTTCCGCCAGCGGGTACTTCTTGTTGATCGGCACGATCTCGTCGCGCAGCGCATCGGTAGGCGCGTGGAGCGAGACGGCCAGCGCGACGGGGCACGCTTTGGCCAGGCGGTCGATCGCCGGCACGAGTCCCGACGTCGACAGCGTCACGCGCCGGCGCGAAAGCCCGTAGGCGTTGTCGTCGAGGAACACCCGCAGCGCGCGCACGACGGCGTCGAAATTGGCGAGCGGCTCGCCCATCCCCATCATCACGACATTGGTGATCGGCGCGCGGCCGTGCTCGACCCAGGGGGCAGTGACCCCGTCGGCCAGCAACGCGCGGTTCGCATGCCAGAGCTGGCCCACGATCTCGGCGGTCGTCAGGTTGCGGTTGAAGCCCTGCTTGCCGGTCGAGCAGAACGCGCAGTCGAGCGCGCAGCCGGCCTGCGACGAGATGCACAGCGTGCCGCGGTCGTCCTCGGGAATGAACACCGCTTCGACCGCATTGCCGCCGCCGACGTCGAGGAGCCATTTGCGCGTGCCATCGGTGGCCGTCGTGTCGCTCACGACCACGGGGCCGCGGATGTCGGCGGCCGCGGCGAGCTTTTCGCGCAGCGGCTTCGACAGGTCCGTCATGGCAGCGACCTCGCCGGCGAAGCGCTGGTGAACCCAGTGCAGCACCTGCTTGGCACGAAAAGGCTTCTCGCCGAGTTCAGCGAAAAAGGCCGCGAGTCCCGCGGCGTCCTGATCGAGCAAGTTGATCATGCGGCGGTCAGCGGCTGTGGATCGCCAGCGTGGGAAAGAAGTACGCGATCTCGCCCTTTGCCGTCTCCGGGCCGTCCGAGCCATGGACGGCGTTGGCGTCGATCGACGCCGCGAAATCCGCGCGGATCGTCCCCGCGGCCGCCTTTTTCGGATCGGTCGCGCCCATCAGGTCGCGGTTCTTCGCGATCGCCCCTTCGCCTTCCAGCACCTGGATCATCACCGGGCCCGATGTCATGAAATCGACCAGATCGCGGAAAAACGGCCGTTCGCGGTGCACTGCGTAAAAGCCCTCGGCTTCGGCGCGGGACAGCGAACGCATCTGCGCCGCGACGATCCGCAGTCCGTTCGACTCGAAACGCGAGTAGATCTTTCCGATGACATTCTTTGCCACGGCGTCCGGCTTGATGATGGAAAGCGTACGTTCTACGGCCATGCTTCTCACTCCGACAGTATAAAAGCGAATAAATTCAAAATTATAACACGCCGAGCCGCATGGTCCGGGCAGGTGGCGGGCCCCGTCGCCGGGGCGTCGGGAAGCCCGATGGCAGCCTGCCGGATCGGTCACTGCTCGGGTGCCGGAATGAGAACGGGCGCCCCGCCTTCGATGCCGGAGCGCCCGCTCGGGGCAGAAACCCTCGGGTGCGTCGCTACATCATCCCGAGCGTCTTCGGCAGCCAGATCGACAGCGACGGCCAGTAGGTCACGGCAACCAGGAAGCAAAGCATCGTCACGAGCCACGGCCACACGGCAATCGTGAGCTCGGTGATGCCCATCTTGGCGATGCCCGAGGCGACATATAGATTGAGCCCCACAGGCGGGTGGCACATGCCGACCTCCATGTTGACCACCATCATGATGCCGAAATGCACGGGATCGATGCCGAGCTTCATCGCGACGGGGAACAGGATCGGCGCGAAGATCAGCACGATCGACGACGGCTCCATCACGTTGCCGGCGAGCAGCAGCACGACGTTGACCACCAGCAGGAACGCGATCATGCCGAAGCCCTTGTCGAGCATCCAGCCGGCCATCGCCTGCGGAATGTTCTCCGAGGTCATGAGGTAGCTGAACATCACCGCGTTGGTGATGATGTAGAGCAGCATCGCGCTCATGTTGGCGCTGTCGAGCAGCACCTTCGGCACCTTCGACAGAGGCATGTCCTTGTAGACGTACACGGCGACGAAGAACGCGTAGACGGCGCTCATCGCGGCGGCCTCGGTGGGCGTGAAGATCCCCGTGTAGATGCCGCCGATGACGACGATGATCAGCAGCAGCCCCCAGATGCTGTCCTTGAAGCTCTTGAGGCGCTCGGCGGTCGTCGCCTTCGCCTGCCGCGGGTAGTTGAACTTGCGCGCGCGCCACCAGGTCGTGAACCCGAGGAGGAACGCCAGCACGATCCCGGGGACGATGCCGGCGATGAACAGCGCGCCGACGGAGGTGCTCGTCGCGACCGCGTACATCACCATCACGATCGACGGCGGGATCAGGATGCCGAGCGCGCCCGACGTGGTGATCACGCCGGCGCCAAAGCGGTTCGGGAAGCCCTGCTTGACCATCGCGGGCAGGATGATCGAGCCGATCGCGACGACGGTCGCCGGCGAGCTGCCGGACACCGCGGCGAACAGCGCGCAGGCCAGCACGCCGGCGAGCCCGAGGCCGCCGTACCAATGCCCCACCATTGCCGACGCGAAGGCGATCATCCGTCGCGCGACGCCGCCGTGCGTGAGGAAGTTGCCGGCGAGGATGAAGAACGGAATCGCCATGATCTCGAACTTCTCGATGCCGGTGAAGAGCTTCAGCGCGACCGACTCGATCGGCACGTTCGTCATCGCGAACAGGTAGGTGAGCACGGTGAGGCCGAGCGAGATCGAGATCGGCATGCCGGTGAGCATCAATCCGAGCAGCAGCGCGAAGATGATCCACGGATTGGCGACCGGAACGCCGACGAGCTTCAGCACGACCGGGATGCCGATGATCAGGATCGGCACCAGCGCCGGCCACTTCGGCGCGTTTGCGGGCACGGGCGGGACGAGGGTGCTCATTTGCGTCCTCCCGCACTTACATCGGCCGGGTGCAGGTTATCCGGCATGTTGTAGGGATTGATGTCGACGGTCTCGATGCCCTCGACGTGCGCGACGTCGTGCTTCGGCAGGTCACCGGTCTTCGCGAAGTGCCACGCGACCTGCAGGAAGCGGAAGCACATGAGGTAGGAGCCCAGCGGGATGCAGAGGTAGACGATCCATTTCGGGATCTCGAGGTCGGGCGACGTCGAGCTCGTCTGGGCGATTTCCCACGTGAATTTCGCGCCCAGGGTCCCGACGATGATGGTGAACGTCGCGCCGGCCAGCAGGCCGAACAGCACGTAGACCCTGCGCAGGTTCGGCGGCAGGCGGTTGATCATCACGTCCACGCCAACGTGGATGCCGGTGCGCACGCCATAGGCGGCGCCGAACTTCGCCATCCACACGAACATGTAGATGCAAAGCTCCTGCGCCCAGGAAAGGTCGATCTTGAGCAGCAGGTCCTGCAGGCCGGGAATCGCCATGCCGGCGGCGTAGCGGTGCAGCACGGCGACGAAGATCAGCAGCGTCGCGGCGCCCATCAGAAACGAGATGATGATTTCTTCGAAGCGGTCGAGATACTTCAAGCATCTCCTCCCTGGAGGGCGCAACGCCGCCGCACCGTTTGTCCGGCGAATCAACCGGCGACCCGCGGCGCCGGTTGAATTCGCGGAGATGAATTCCCTCTTAAGGCTTGAACCCCGTTTCCTTATAGACGGATTCGATGATGTCCTTGCCAATGCGCGCCTCGTTCTCCTTGTGCACGGAGACGAGCGCCTTTTTCATCGCGGCCTTCTGCTCGGGCGTGAGCTTGAGGATCTCGGTCTTGCCGGTCTTGCGCACCGCCTCGAGCGCGTCGTCGTTCTCCTTTTGCGCGATTTCGTTCGCGTACTTTGTCGCGTCGGCCATCGCGCCCTCGAGGATCGTGCGGACGTCCGGCGGCAGGCCGTCCCAGAATTTCTTGTTGACGATGACCGCATAGCCCAGATAGCCGTGGTCGGTGAGGGCGAGGAACTTCTGCACCTCCTGCATTTTCTGCGTGTAGAAATTCGACGGCGGGTTCTCGGTGCCGTCCACCACACCCGTCTGCAGCGCCTGGTAGACCTCGGAGAACGCCATGACCTGCGGAATCGAGCCCAGCGCCTTCATTTCGTCGCCCAGCACCTTCGACGACTGGATGCGCATCTTGAGGCCCTTGTAGTCGGCGGGCACGCGGATGGCCCGGTTCGCGCTCATGACCTTGAAGCCGTTGTCCCAGTAGGCGAGCCCGACGATGCCTTTGGCTTCGAGCTTCTTGAACAGCGCTTTTCCGACCGGCCCCTCGGTGACCTTGTGCAGCTCCGCGGTGTTGTCGAAGATGTACGGCAGGTCGAAGACCTCGAACTCGCGCACGCCGAGCGGCCCGAATTTCGCGAGCGATGGCGCGAGCAT
Organism: uncultured beta proteobacterium; assembly: GCA_963816925.1. Lineage (GTDB taxonomy): Bacteria > Pseudomonadota > Gammaproteobacteria > Burkholderiales > Casimicrobiaceae > CAIWHR01. Next base: position 117,672 of record CAWFMY010000007.1, read on the forward strand.
CTGCACCGAACCCAGCTGCAGCGCCTCCATCTCCTCGCCGTCCTTGAAGAGCGAGCTGTTCGGGTACACCTCGACCTTGACGCGGCCCTTGGTGCGCTCCTCGGCGAGCTGCTTGAAGCGCTCCGCCGCCTTGCCTTTCGGCGTATCGAGGGCGACGACGTGGCTGAACTTGATGACGATCGGCTGCTGGGCTGAAACGGCGCCCGCGGCAGCGAGCAAGGCCGTGGCCGCGATGGCGACGGCGAATTGGAACCTCATGGAACCCTCCTGGAGACCCGCGTTCGACGCCTGTTATTGCGCTGCTGCCGGCGTTCTGTTTCCCATTGTCGGTGGCGCCAGATTAGGCCCCCAACCGCTGGATGTGTCAACCGCTACCCCGGGCGGCCCACGGCGACCCGGCCCCGCATGCAATCGACGCGAGGCGCGCGAAACGGCATCGGCGCAGCGTAACTGTCCGCCCTGCGCACGCCCTTGACGCGTGTCAACGTTGGCGCGGGTGTCGCCGCGTGACGCGCGCCTAGCCTGCCGCCGCGGGATGCCAGCGCACGTCGAACCCGGGTTCGCCGGTGCCGGCTGCGAAGGCAACATCCACACCCAGTCCGGGAACGGCGGCCAGCGTGTCGCCGCACCAGATGAAGGGCAACGCGTCGCGCTGCCAGTGGGGCACGCCCGCCGCCTGCAACAGCCGTTTCACGGCCTGCCGCGGCCGGTCGCGTTCGACGCGGATGCGCTCGCCGCCGGATCGCGGTCGGATCGCCACGCGGGCACCTGCGAGCATCGCGGCGGCGAGTCCCGCGCCCTGCCGTCGCGGCGAACTCGAGGACCCCATGCGGGAGCAGGAGAGCGGTCTCGCCGCGCCAGTCCGCCGCGAACGCCGCGATTGCGGGCGCATGGACCACGATGCGTCCGCGATGGATGCCGATCTCCGCGCCGGCATGGGCGAGGCGCACGCGCGCATCGGCCGCGGCGTGCGCAAGCTGAAGCTGCATCGCGTCGAGGCGCGCGGCCGACGGCGCCCGCAAATCGTGCTGGCGCAGGAACCAGCGCAAAAGATTCTTCGCGCGATGAGGCGCGCGCGCCGCCAGCGCCGCAAACGCACGCCGGTCGAGCATCGCGCCGTGGTGCGCGTCGACGACCAGCGCGTCCTGCGCGTCGAGCGCGGCGAGATCGTCCTGCAGCGCCGCAGCCTCCGCCTGGTGATCGGCGGCGCGCGCGAGTGTTGCCGGATAACCGGGAAACGCCGCGGCGAGTCGCGGCGCGATCTCGTGGCGAACGAAATTGCGCTTCAGCGACACGTCGGCGTTGGACTCGTCCTCGACCCAGGCGAGCCCGCGCGCCTTGGCGTAGGCGGCGATTGCCGCATCGGGCAGCGCGAGGAACGGACGCAGCAATGCAGGTCCCGAAGGCAGGCGGCGGAGCCGCGGCATCGCGGCAAGGCCATGCGGACCCGAACCGCGCAGCAATTGCAGGAGCAGCGTTTCGGCCTGGTCGCCGGCGTGATGGGCGAGCACGACAAATGCGGCCTCCGCCTCGGCGAACACGCGATAGCGCGCCGCGCGGGCCGCCGCCTCCGTTCCGAGGTCGGCAGCACCATCGACGCGCACGCGGTGCACGATCAACGGCACCGCGCGCTGCGCGCACTCCGACACGCAGAACGCCGCCCATTGGTCCGCCCTGGGCGAGAGCCCGTGATGGACATGGACGGCGGACAGCGCCACGCGATGCGCGGGCGCCGCGGACGCCATCGCATCGAGCAGCACCATCGAATCGCGGCCGCCCGACAAGGCGACGGCGAGGGTGAGCGAGCGCCGGTTCGATGCGAGGGTGATGCTGCGCGGCCGCCGCCGCCGCGAGCGCCATCGCGTCGTCGATCGCGCGCAGGACGGGCAGGGCGGCGGCATCGGGCATCGGCAGGATCTCGTGCGGCGCGGGACGGTGCCCGCGCGAGGGGTCACTCCGCGCTCAATTCCTTGTACTTGCCCCACGACAGGATCTTGTCTTCGCGCGTCTCGAGCAGCGTTTCGATCGGCTGCTCCTGCGCCTGCCGGAGCGCCTCGGTCAGCGCCTTGCGCAACGTCACCATGATCGCGGCCTGATCGCGGTGCGCGCCGCCGACGGGTTCGCTGATGACCTTGTCGACGAGCCCGAGCTGTTTCAGGCGCGGCGCCGTGATGCCGAGCGTTTCGGCGGCTTCGGCGGCAAAATCCGCCGACTTCCACAGGATCGACGCGCAGCCCTCCGGCGAGATCACCGAATACGTCGAGTACTGCAGCATCAGCATGACGTCGCCGATCGCGATTGCAAGCGCGCCGCCCGAGCCGCCCTCGCCGATCACGGTGACGATGATCGGCACGCGCAAGCCGGCCATTTCGTAGAGGTTGCGGCCGATCGCCTCCGATTGCCCGCGCTCCTCGGCGCCGATCCCCGGATACGCGCCGGGCGTGTCGACGAACGTGAACAGCGGCAGGCCGAACTTCTCGGCCAGCTTCATGAGGCGCAGCGCCTTGCGATAGCCCTCGGGGCGCGGCATGCCGAAGTTGCGGAAGATCTTTTCCTTGGTGTCGCGCCCCTTCTGGTGGCCGATCACCATGCACGGCTGCCCGTTGAAGCGCGCGAGTCCGCCGACGATGGCGGGGTCGTCGCCATACGTGCGGTCGCCGTGCAGCTCGCGGAAATCGGCGAACAGGCCGCTCACGTAGTCGAGCGTGTACGGGCGCTGCGGGTGCCGCGCCACCTGCGCGATCTGCCAGGACGTCAGCTTCGAATAGATGTCCTTCGTGAGCTGCTGACTTTTCTTCTGCAGCCGCCCGATCTCGTCGGAGATGTCGACCGCCGAGTCTTCGTGGACGTAGCGCAACTCGTCGATCTTCGCCTGCAGCTCGGCGATCGGCTGCTCGAAATCGAGGAAGGTCTGTTTCATGGGGGCATCGGCGCCGGAATGACTGGCGGGCATCATAGCAAAAGCGCCCCGGCTTCGATCGCGGCGCTTCGGCGGTTACGGCCCCGGCGATAGCGTGGGCGCGGCATCCGTCTCGAGATTGCCCCCGGCGCGGCCTCGCCATGCGGCAAACGCTTCGTTGGCGATGACGGCGGCGAGCACGACGGCGCCTCCCGTCAGCGCCGCGCGGCCCGGTTGCTCTCCCATGAGCGCCCAGACCCAAAGCGGTCCCAGGATGGGCTCGAGCAGCGCGAGGAGGCCGAGCTCGGTGGCGGACAGCGACCGCGACGCGGCGGTGGCGAGCAGACAGCCCGTCCCCAGCTGGACGCAGCCCATCAGCGCGAGGATCAGGAGGTCGCGCGTGGTGGCCGCGAACGGCGGCGCGAGCGCGAGCGCGACGGCCAGCGACACGATGCCGGCGATCATCACCTGCGGCAGCATGTCGACGTGCGCATGATACTTGCGCAGCACCGTCACCTGCCCGGCGAAGCAGCACGAGACGCCCAGCGCGAGGAGGTTGCCGGAAAGGCGCCCGGCATCGACCGAATCCGCGAACATCACGACCATGCCGGCGAACGCCACCGTCATCGCAATCCAGGTCCGTGTCGGCACCTTTTCCTGCAGGAACACCCGGCCGGCGATGGCCGCGAGGAACGGCGACACGCTCATCAGCACGAAAGTGTTGGCAACGGTGGTGCGCGTGAGCGAGCCGATGAAAAAGAAGAACGTGCCCGCGAGAAACATCCCGGAGACGAGACCCGGGCGCCCGACCGCCATGACCGCCCGCGGCATGCGCCGCCCGTGCAGCACGAGCAGCACGCCGGCGACGAACAACGCCATGAACAACGAGCGCCAGAACACGATCTCCCAGGCATTGGTGATCGACAGCGCGCGCACGAGCAGTCCGCCCGACGACCAGCAGACGGCGGCGACGACCATGAACGCGATCGCGCGGCGATGACGCGCGGCGGGCGTCATCTGCACGATGCGCGGTCGAGGCGGATCGGAGGCCGGCGACGCGTCATTGCCCGGCGAGGATCATGTCCACATGCGGTATCCCGTCCTCGATGTACGGCGGCGATGCGACGCGAAACGCAAGGCTTGCATAGAAAGCCTCGAGCCGCTGTTGTGCCGCGATGCGGATGGGCTGGCCGGGCCAGGCGGCCTTGCAGCGCGCGATGCCTTCCTGCATCACGACGCGCCCGATCCCGACCCGCCGCCACGGCGGAACGGTCAGCACGCGACCGATCGACGGCTCGGCGTATTTGGAGCCCGGATCGAGCACGCGCAGGTAGGTGACAAGTGAGGGGTGGCAAGCGGGGCCGCACGGGAAGGTGCCGCATCCGTCGTCGTCCAGCCGAGGAGGTGCCAGGCAGGGAAATCGTAACCGTCGGCATCCTGAAACGCGCACGCCTGCTCGACCGCGAACACCTGCTGCCGCGCGGCCAGCGCGGCATAGAGGTCTTCCGGTGCGAGTTCCGGCAATCGCGACCATTGCCAGCGCAGCGCGACGCGGGGGACCGTGGAATCCGGAATCGGCGCCGCCTTCATCGCGCCGAACATAACGCAGGCGCGCCGCGCCGTACAGCGGTGTCAGGGTCCGGCGGCGAAATCCGTGGCGAACGAGCGCTTCATGGCGCCCGCGATCACCGCGAAATCGGCGGCGGGAACGCGCACGACGCCGAACCTGAAGGCGGCGCCCCAGTGTGTCTTGCTGCGGATGAACGACAACTCGGGAAGCAGTGGCTTGACCGGGGCCGGGTCCGCGGCGAGGAAATCGACATCCAGCCGGAACGGGCGGAAGCCGTCCTCCATTTCGGCCTGGTAGACAGTGCCGGTGCGCACGCGACCGATGGCGGTGAATGCCTGCAACGGCGTGCCGTCGGGATAGCTCGTTCGCGGCGAATAGAACGCGAAGCCGTCGCCGGCATGCATGCGCTCGAGCGGGCCGGCCTTGCCGTGGTTGACCTGCGCGAAGCCACCGGCCGTGGCGCGATCGACGTGATCCTTCGACACGACACCGATCCAGAATTGACGTTGGCTCATTTGAATCCCTTGGGTTCGAACGGCCCGGCGTGTTTCAGCCCATCCTTGTCGCAAGCTCCGGCGGATGCGTGACCTCGATCCGCCGTGGCGGCGCTGCGCGCGGAACCACGATGATGCTCGGCACGCCGATGCTGCGGCGCAGGACTTCGGCGCACAGCACCCCCGCCGCCATCAGCGCGAGCCCCGCATTTTGCAGCGGCCGCGCGGTGAGCACCGCGGCCATGCGGTCCCCGGCAGCGAGCAACGGGATGGCGCCGTTGAGCGACGCGCCAAGCACGAACACGGCCGCGCCCGCGAGCGCAAGCGCGACCGGCCATCGCGGCAGCCCGCCGAAGCGGATGGGTCCGCGTTGCCGGTGACGAAGGAGCGCGAAGACGGGAAATGCGAGCGCCAGCGCGCTGCCGCCAATCGCCGCAACGGAACTCGCGACCTGGACCACCGCCAGCGCGCCGTGGGGAAACGCACCGAACGCCGCGCCATCGCGCAGCGCCTGCGCGAGCGGCGGCCCGATCTGGACCAGCAGCGCTATTTGCAAAGCGATCAAGGTGACTTGGTAGAGTCGACGAACCATGGCGGAGCCCCGCGAAGAAATAGTCCCGAACGTCCGGAGGCGGCCTTCTCTGCGCGCCGCTTCCGTGCCTGTCGTCACTGTAGGAAAAGACAGCATGCCTTGCCATCGGCCGGACGGATGAGGCCGCAACCGAAGCCGTCGCCCTGCTTCGCAATCGACGCGAACTATCAAGTGAAATTCCGATTCAGTACACTGGAGCGTGGGCGTAAACGGAGGCGACGATGGATACGTATCGGATCGCGGTCATCCCGGGTGACGGCATCGGCAAGGAAACGGTGCCGGAGGGCCTGCGCGTGCTCGAAGCGGTCGGACGGCGGTTCGACGTCGCCTTCCAGTGGCGGCATTTCCAGTGGGATTGCGACCACTACGTCAAGCACGGCCGGATGATGCCGGAAGACTGGTACGACCAGCTGCTCCCGCACGACGCCATCTTCTACGGCGCGGTCGGCTGGCCCGCGACGGTGCCGGACCACGTTTCGCTGTGGGGCTCGCTGATCCAGTTCCGCCGCCGCTTCGACCAGTACGTGAACCTGCGTCCGTGCCGGCTCATGCCGGGCATCCCGACGCCGCTCGCCGGACGCAAGCCGGGCGACATCGATTTCGTCGTCGTGCGCGAGAACACCGAAGGCGAGTACTCGTCGGTCGGCGGGCGCATGTACGAAGGCACGGACCGCGAGATCGTCTTCCAGGAGTCGATCTTCTCGCGCAAGGGCGTGGACCGCATTCTCAAGTTCGCGTTCGAGCTCGCGAACAAGCGCGCGGCGAAGCATCTGACATCGGCGACGAAGTCGAACGGAATTTCGATCACGATGCCGTACTGGGACGAGCGGTTCAACGCGATGTCGGCAAGCTATCCCGGCATTCGCACCGACCAGTTCCACATCGACATCCTCACCGCGCACTTCGTCCGGTTTCCCGATCGCTTCGACGTGGTCGTCGCCTCGAATCTGTTCGGCGACATCCTCTCCGACCTGGGCCCCGCCGTCTGCGGGACCATCGGCATCGCGCCGTCGGCCAACATCAACCCCGAGCGCGACTACCCGTCGCTGTTCGAGCCCGTGCACGGCTCGGCGCCCGACATCGCCGGCAAGGGGATCGCCAATCCGATCGGTCAGATCTGGTCGGGCGCGCTGATGCTCGACCATCTCGGGCATGCCGATGCGGCGGCGGCGATCGTGCGCGCGATCGAAGGCGTGCTCGCCGATCCGGGCGCGCCGCGCACGCCCGACATGGGCGGCAAGGCGACGACGAGCGACCTTGGACTGGCGATCGCGGCGGCGCTCTAGCCGGTAACCGGCGCGCCGTAGCGGAAATGCAGCATCGCGGCGCGCAGGGCATCGACCTGCTCCAGCGTCTCGACGCGCGGCTGCAGGCCGCCCGGGCGGGGCGGCGTCAGCGGATCGAGCCCCGCCTGCGCGATGAAGCGAGCGGCGTAGCGATGCCATGCCTCGCCGTAGCGGCCCGCCGAATGGTGGAACAGCGTGAGATCGAGCGGCACCGCAAAGCGCGCGCCGGCGCCGCTGGCCCGCCACGTGAAGTCGAGATCGTAGAGATGAAAGCCGTCGTAGCGATCGGCGTCGAAGCGATGGGTCTCCCAGACGTGGCGCCGGACCGCGATGAACACCCCGTCGAGGCCCCGGATGCCCTCGCACACCGGCTGCTGGAAGCCGGACCCCATCAGCAGCGCGCCGGCGCGCTTCGGCGGCGGCGGGTGCAGGATGTGACCGTGGATGTGCCGCTGTCCGGCGTGCCCCCAGCGCGGCCCCGTGATGAGCGACGCCCCGGCCACGCCGACGCCATCGTAGCGCTCCAGGTGCGCGACGAGCCGCGCGGCGAAGTCCGTCGTGACGAGCTCGATGTCGTCGTGCGAGAACACGAGGAGATCGCCGGTCGCCTTCGCCGCCGCCCGGTTGTAGCCTTCCGCCAGCGACGTTGCGTCGTGGACGCCGATGATCTGCAGCGAATGGCCGGCAAAACGCTGGCGATAGCTCGCGGTGACCGCCGCGAATTTGCGCCGATCGATGGAGCAGATCACCGCCGAAATGCGTGGTGCTCGTCCTGGGATCTCCGGAGGCGGAAACATCCGGCGCACGAGATCGGGCTGGCCCCGCGACCATGCGAGCAGCGATTGCAGGTAGACGCGGTGCGCGGTCTGCCATTCCGGAAATTCGTCGATCAGCGAGCAGGCCGCGCCGATGTCGGCCGCGACGTTTCCTTCGCGCAATGCGGCCTCGATGCGCGCGACGCTTGCGTCCCCTGCGATCCTGCGCAATGCCATCGGCACCGACGTCGGCGCCGGCGCGATTGCCGCAGCGGTGTCCGGGGCGGCCTTGCGTGCGCACCACGTGCGCCATGCGTCGCGCAGCGCGCGCTCGAGTCCGCGCGTGAACGTCCCCGCGTCGCACAGCGCGCTGTCGCGCAATCGCGCGGGCAACGCGCTCCGCAGGCTTGCCGAGTGCGTCCGGCGCGGCCAGCGCGCGCTTCACGATGGCGACGTAGTCGTCCTCGTCGCCGGCGATCCAGTCATCGAGACCCAGCGCCTTGAGCAGGCTCGCGGTGGAACGGGAGGGCGACGTCTCGCCCGGCCACGTGACCACCGGTACGCCTTGCCACAGCATTTCGAACGTCGTCGTCGCGCCTGAAAACGGACGTGGATCGAGCGCGATGTCGATCGCGCGGGCCTGGCGCCGGAATTCATCCGCGGGGAGGCGCGCGGCGACACGCACGCGCGTCCCCGCATCGCCTAAGGCAGCGCGCACCCGCGCCTGCGCGCTGCCGGCGGGAACGCCCACGATGACAAGACGCGCCGTCGGAATCGCCCCAAGCAATTTCGACCAAAGCGCGAGCGTGGCGTCGGTCAGCTTCGAGCCGTTGTTGAAGGAGCCGAGTGTCGGATATCCGGCGGCCTGCATCGGCAGGGATCCCGGATCCGCGTCGCCGGCCGGCGGATTCCAGCACCATTGCGCGGGCGCAAGGCGGATCAGCGCTTCGCTGTGCAGCGCGTCGCTCGCGCCGGGCGGGTCGCTCACGGCGTCCGTCATGCGGTAATCGATCGCATCGAGCCCCGTGGTGTTGAGGTAGTCGAGCCAGGTGATCTGCACCGGCGCCGGCTTGCATCCGAACACGGCGAGCCGGTTGTGCCCGGTGTGGCCGGCGATGTCGATCAGGACGTCGATGCGATCGTCGCGGATCCATTGCGCGACCGTCACGTCGCCAACGCCCTTCATCACGCGCGCCGTCACGGCGCCGAGCCGATCCAGCGCGGCGGGCGGCTGCGGGTTGTTGAAATACGCAAAGACGTCGAATTTCGCGCGATCGTGGCTGCGCAACACGGGTTCCACGAACGCGGGCAGCGCGGAGTGGCAATCGGGCGAGACATACCCCACGCGCAGCCGCCGCTCCGGGTCCGGCATGTTCGTCGCAGGCACGTACTCCGCGCGAAATTCGCTTTCGTAATGCGCCGCGAACGCGCGGTGCAGCGCGAAGATGTCGGCGGGCGAGTGGCGCGCGGACAGCTTTGTCGCCGCGAGCAGGTTGGAGAACGCGGGCCGGAAGGTCGGCATCGCGCGCAATGCCTGCTCGTAGGCCGCGAGCGCGGCGTCGACGCGGCCCTGCTCCTTGTAGAGGTTGCCGAGGTTGTTCAGCGCTTCGGGGGAATCCGGCTGCAGGTCGCGCGCCCGTTCGAGGGCCGCCACCGCGCCGTCGATGTCGCCGGCCTGCTGCAGCGCGTTGCCGAGGTTCACATGCACGGACAGTGCCGAAGGATCGAGCGACAGCGCCGTCCGGTACGCGGCGACGGCGTCGTCCGTGCGCGCAAGCCGCAGGGAGACCGTGCCGAGGTTGGTCCACGATGCCGCGTCGCCGGGCACGAGCGCGAGCGCGTTCTTGAGCCAGATCAAGGCATCGTCATTTCGCGCCGCCTCGAGTCCGTAGGCGCCGAGGCGGGCCCAGGCCGTCGCGGCCGCCGGCGCATTCGCGGCGAACGTCGTCAGGATCGCGATGGCGCGCGGGCGGTCGCCCGCCATCCACGCCGCATGCGCGTCTGCGAGAGCGGAATCTTCGCGCTGGGGTCCGGTGGGAGTCGCGCTCATTTCGAGGATCGCGCCGCTCGATCGGCACGCGCGGCGAATTCGCCATGATATTCGATGTGCGCGTGACTTCCGGCCGCGCGCTCCCCGCCGGTTTGTGGCAGGATTACGCGATTCGGGGAAGTGAAGGTTCGGGGAGAGTTGCGCATGGCATTGCTGATCGGAGTTCCGCGGGAGACCTTTCCCGGCGAGAAGCGGGTCGCAACGGTGCCCGACGTCGTCGCGAAGCTGATCAAGCTGGGGTTCCGGGTCGCCGTCGAAGCGGGCGCCGGCGACGCGGCGCAGATCAGCGACGACGCCTACGCCGCCGCGGGGGCCGAGATGGTCGCGGATCGCGCCCGATTGTGGGCGATGTCCGACATCGTGTTCAAGGTGCGCGGCCCGGGCAGCGACGAGGTCGCGCTGCTGCGGGAAGGCTGCACGCTCGTCAGCTTCATCTGGCCCGCGCAGAACCCCGAGCTCCTGAAAGCGCTCGCCGCGCGCAAGATCAACGTTCTGGCGATGGACAGCGTGCCGCGGATCTCGCGGGCGCAGAAGCTCGATGCGCTTTCCTCGATGGCCAACATCGGGGGTTACCGTGCCGTCATCGAGGCGGCGCATGCGTTCGGCCGCTTCTTCACGGGCTCGATCACCGCCGCGGGAAAAGTGCCGCCGGCGAAGGTCTTCGTCATCGGCGCCGGCGTGGCGGGCCTGGCGGCGATCGGCGCCGCATCCGGCCTGGGCGCGATCGTGCGTGCCAACGACACGCGGCCCGAAGTGGCCGACCAGATCAAGTCGCTCGGCGGCGAATACGTGCCCGTCGACTATGTGGAAGAAGGCAGCGGCGTCGGCGGCTATGCGAAGGTGATGAGCGAGGGCTTCCAGAAAGCCCAGCGCGAGGTGTTCGCGAAACAGGCGAAGGACGTCGACATCATCATCACGACGGCGCTGATTCCCGGCAAGCCCGCGCCGAAACTGATCACCGAAGAGATGGTCAAGTCGATGAAGCAGGGCAGCGTCATCGTCGACATGGCGGCCGAGCAGGGCGGCAATTGCGAATGCACCGTCCCGGGCGAGGTCGTCGTCAGGCACGGCGTCACCATCATCGGCTACAAGGACCTGCCGAGCCGTCTCGCGAAACAGGCGTCGACGCTGTATGCGACGAACCTGTTTCGCCTGATGGAAGACATGATCAAGACGAAGAGCATCGACGGCGATGTCGTCGCGATCGACATGCAGGACGAGGTTCTCCGCGGCACGACCGTGATCAACAAGGGCGAGATCACCTGGCCCCCGCCGCCGCCGAAGCTGTCCGCGGCGCCGGCCGCGCCTGCCGCCAAGCCGGTCGCGGTGCCCGCCAAGGCGAAGGGCCACGGTCACGGCGGCGGCGAACCGATGTCGGTGACGAAGATGATCGTGCTGTTCGGCGTCGGCGCCGTGCTGTTCCTGCTGATGGGCCGCTTCGCGCCCACGAGCTTCCTCGGCCACTTCACGGTGTTCGTGCTGGCCTGCTTCGTCGGCTACATGGTCGTCTGGAACGTGACGCCGGCCCTGCACACGCCGCTGATGAGCGTGACCAACGCGGTCTCCAGCATCATCGCGATCGGCGCGCTCGTCCAGATCGCGCCGGACCTGACGAAGATCTCCGCCGACCTGTCGCGCCCGAACGAATGGATCCGCTGGCTTTCGGTGGGTGGCATCGCGCTCGCCACGATCAACATGTTCGGCGGCTTCGCGGTCACCCAGCGCATGCTGGAAATGTTTCGCAAGTAAGGACGACGAGATCATGACTTCCAGCCTCTCGACCGTCTCCTACCTCGGCGCCACGATCCTCTTCATCCTGTGTCTCGGCGGCCTCTCCAACCCGGAGACGTCGCGGCGGGGAAACCTCTACGGCATGATCGGCATGACGATCGCGGTGCTCGCGACCGTCTTCGGCGTGCAGGTCACCACCGCCGGCCTGCCCTACATCGGCGGTGCGATGGCGGTGGGCGCGGTGATCGGCCTCTACGCCGCGCGCACGGTGAAGATGACGCAGATGCCGGAGCTCGTGGCGCTGATGCACAGCCTCGTCGGCCTCGCCGCCATGCTGGTCGGTTACGCCAACTTCGTCGACCCGTCCGTGTCCACGGGCATGACGCCCGCCGAGAAGACGATCCACGAGGTCGAGATGTACGTCGGCGTGCTGATCGGCGCCGTCACGTTCTCGGGTTCGGTGATCGCCTTCGGCAAGCTTTCGGCCAGGATCACCGGCAAGCCCGTGCTGCTGCCGGGGCGGCACTTGCTCAACCTCGCCGGGCTGCTGGTCGTGCTGTACTTCGGCTATGTCTTCATCAACGCGCACAGCGTTTCAGAAGCGCTGACGCCGATGATGGTGATGACCGTCGTCGCGCTGCTCTTCGGCGTCCACATGGTCATGGCCATCGGCGGCGCGGACATGCCGGTCGTCGTGTCGATGCTGAACAGTTACTCGGGCTGGGCCGCGGCGGCCACCGGCTTCATGCTCTCCAACGACCTCCTCATCGTGGTCGGCGCGCTGGTCGGCTCCTCCGGCGCAATCCTCTCCTACATCATGTGCAACGCGATGAACCGCAACTTCCTCAGCGTGATCGCGGGCGGTTTCGGCACGGACGGCGGCGCTCCGGCGGCGGCGGGCGCGGTGCAGCCCGCGGGCGAGGTGAACCCGATCCTCGCGCCCGAGACCGCCGAGCTCCTGCGCGATGCGAAGAACGTCATCATCGTCCCGGGCTATGGCATGGCGGTCGCGCAGGCCCAGCACACCGTCTACGAGATCACGAAGGTGCTGCGCGAAAAGGGCGTCAACGTCCGCTTCGGGATCCACCCGGTCGCAGGTCGCATGCCGGGCCACATGAACGTGCTGCTGGCCGAGGCGAAGGTGCCCTACGACATCGTGTTCGAGATGGACGAGCTCAACGAGGATTTCCCCGACACGGACGTCGCGATGGTCATCGGCGCCAACGACATCGTCAACCCGGCGGCGCAGGAGGATCCGACGAGCCCGATCGCCGGCATGCCCGTGCTCGAGGTCTGGAAGGCGAAGACGTCGATCGTCATGAAGCGCAGCATGGCGTCCGGCTACGCAGGCGTCGACAATCCGCTGTTCTACAAGGACAACAACCGGATGCTTTTCGGCGATGCGAAGAAGATGCTCGACGAAGTGCTGACGGCGCTGAAAGCCTGATCGACGCGCTGGCAACCGGCGATGGGAACGGACGCCTTTCTGCGCTGGATCCGCGCGTTGCGGCGCGCGGTGTTGCTCGGCGTCGCATTGACGGCGTGGGCCGGCGGGGCCGGCGCGGAGAGCTACCTCATCCTGCCGCTCATCGGCGATCGCATCACGATCGTGGGCCAGCAGCAGCAGACCGGCAGCCGGATCGACCAGAACAAGACCACTGTCGTGCAGATCAAGGAGCCGGGGTTCGACAACGCGGCGCTGATCGCCGCGGACAAGGCGATACGCAAAGCGCGCCCGAATGCGACGACCTCGATGCTGCGTTCGCGCGATCCGAAGGTCTACGCCTTGCGCGATTCCTGGCTTTCCACGGATGCGGTCGACGTGAAGGAACTGCTGTCGCTCGTCACGTCGCTGGCCGACTCCCCCGCGGACGCCCATCTGGTGCTGATCACGCCGTACCGCTCGGAGCCGATGCTGAAGACCGATCGCGACTATCGCGGCAGCGGCATGGTCTCTGGCTTGGGCTTTTATATCGATGCCGTCACGCGGATGAGGAACGACGCGGGCGAGAATGGCATCGGATTTCTTGGCGTGTTCGCGAACTTCCAGATTGCCGTGATCGACCTGACGAGCAAGGCGGTCGAGGCACGGGAGCGGGTCGTCGCGGGCACGACGTTCGCGGCGGCCGGAGCCAAGGACGGCAACCCGTGGAACGCGCTGTCCGCGGCCCGGAAGGAGTCCGAGCTGATCGACCTGATGAGCCGGGAAATCGAAAGCACCCTGCCGAGGATGCTCGCCGCGCCCAAGCCGTGATCGCACTCTGGTATCGTTGTGGCGGACACCGTGCCTTCCAGGCGAACCATGAGGAGTCAACGATGAATGCACTCGCTCAATGGAATTCCCGGTCGCTTCGCGCCGGGCTCGCGGGCCTCGCCCTTGCGGCGTGCGCCGGCAACGCTATGGCCGCGGAGACCTACCAGGTGCTCTCGCTCGTCGGCGACCATCTCACGATCGCGCGCCAGGGGACGCAGGTCGGCAGCCATCTCGACCCGGACGACTACCTGACCATTCCAGTCGCGGAAAACGCGTTCGACGACCTCGCCGTCGTCGCCGCGGAAGGCGCGATCCGCAAGGCGCGGCCGGGCGCCGCCGTCACGATGCTCCGCGCCAAACGGTCGATCTATGCGATCGGCGACGGCTTGATGAAGCCGGACAGCGAGCAAGCAAAGGCGCTCGTCGCCTGGGTCGCCAAGGCGGCGCCGCCCGCCCCCGATTCGCGACTGCTCCTGATCCTGCCGTACCGGGCCGAGCCGCAATTCCTGACCTACCGCGGGTATCGCGGCAGCGGCAGCGTCGCCGGTCTCGGCCTCTACATCGGCGGCGCGACGGTCGATCGGGAGCCGATTCCCGGCTTTCTCGGCGTGTTCGCCAATCTCCAGTTGGTGCTCCTCGATCCGAAGACGGGCGCTGTCCTGGCGCAGCAGCCGGTGATCGCCGGCAGCGCCTATTCCGCCGCGATGTCGAAGGGGACGTGGGACGCGCTCGACGGCGAAGCCAAGTATGCGGCCCTCAAGACGCTGACGCAGGGCGAGATCGAACGCCGGGTTCCGGAAATGGTCGGCTCGGCGCGCTAGCCCGCCGGCGAGTCGAGCCACGCGTGACCGGGCCGCTCGCGCACCTCACGGTTCTCGACCTCTCCCGCGTGCTCGCGGGACCGTGGTGCACGCAGCTGCTCGCCGACCTCGGCGCGACCGTCGTCAAGATCGAGCGGCCAGGCAGCGGCGACGACACTCGCGCGTGGGGCCCGCCCTATCTCAAGGACGCGGCGGGGCGCGACACCAGCGAAGCCGCGTACTACCTCTGCTGCAATCGCGGCAAGCTTTCGGTCGCGGTCGACTTCACGACGGCCGATGGTCAGACGATCGTTCGCGATCTCGCGCGACAGGCCGACGTGCTGGTCGAGAACTACAAGGTCGGCGGCCTCGCGAAATACGGGCTCGACTACGCGAGCCTCGCCGCGAACAATCCGCGCCTCGTCTATTGCTCGATCACCGGCTTCGGCCAGGATGGCCCCTACGCCGACCGCGCCGGCTACGATTTCATCATCCAGGGCATGAGCGGCTTCATGAGCGTGACGGGCGAGCGCGACGACCTGCCGGGCGGCGGGCCGCAAAAGGCGGGCGTGGCGATCTCGGATCTCATGACCGGCATGTACGCGACCGTCGCCATCCAGGCGGCGCTCGCGCATCGCGACCGGACGGGGCAGGGGCAATGGATCGACAGCTGCCTGCTCGACTCCGCGGTCGCGATGATGGCGACGATGTCGCACAACTATCTCGTCACCGGCACCGCGCCGGGTCGCATCGGCAACGCGCACCAGAACATCGTGCCCTACAACGTCTTCGCCTGCTCCGACGGCCATCTCATCCTCGCGGTCGGCAACGACGGCCAGTTCGCGAAGTTCTGCGAAATTGCCGGCAAGCGCGAGTGGGCGACCGATGCGCGCTTCGCGAAGAACGCCGATCGCGTGCGCAACCGCGAGACGCTGACCCCGCTGATCGCAGCGGTCGTGCGGACGCGCTCGCGCAAGGCGTGGCTCGACGCGCTCGAGCCGCTCGGCATTCCGTGCGGGCCGATCAACCGGCTCGACCAGGTGTTCGCGGATCCGCAGGTGATCGCGCGCGGCATGCGGATGGACCTGCCGCATCCGCTCGCCGGAACCGCCCCGCAGGTCCGCGCGCCGCTCGTTTTCGGGTCGACGCCGCTCGCGTACGATCGCGCGCCGCCGCTGCTGGGCGAGCACACCGCGGCAACCCTGCGCGACCGCCTCGGCATGACCGACGAAGCGATCGCCGCGCTCGCCGCCCGCGGCGTCATCCAGCTCCACGCGGGATGACGTCCTCCGCATGAGCTCCGTCGCGCTCACGCGCCGGCCCCTGTTCTGGGTCGTCTACGCGGTCGCGGCGGTCGCCGCGCTCGTCGTCGCGTGGCGCCTCTTCCCGCTCGCGATCCCGCTCGTCCACCTCGACATCAAGCTGGGTCGGGTCGAGGCCATCGCGAAGGCCGGCGAGATCGCCGCGCGCCTGGGGCTCGCGCCGGCCGGCGCGCGCACCGCCGCGCGGTTCGCGCACGACCAGGAGGCGCAGAACTATGTCGAGCTCGAAGGCGGCGGCAAGGCGGTGTTCGCCGCGCTGGTCGCCGGCGACACGTTTGCGCCGTACGTGTGGGAGGTCCGGCTGTTCCAGCCCGGCGAGGCCGCCGAGGCGCTGGTCCGCTTTCGCCCCGACGGCACGCCGTGGGGATTCGCGCGCACGCTGGCCGAGCGCTTTGTGCCCGCCGACCCGGCGGGCCTCGCCCTCGATCGCGACGCCGCGCGCCGACTCGCGGAGAAGGGCGCGCGCGACGAATGGAACGTCGATTTCGGCAAGTTCGAGCTGCTCGATGCCACGCAGCAGACGCGCACCACGGGCCGGGTCGATCACAGTTTCGTCTACGAGCGCACGAGCGGAAACATCGCCGAGTCGCGCTTCCGGTTGCGGCTTTCGGTCGCCGGGAATGTCCTGACCGAGGTTGCGCACTTCGTCCACGTGCCGGAATCGTTCGAGCTCCGCTACCGCGAGTTGCGCAGCGCGAACGACGACATCGCGCGCGCGGCGAGCCTCGCCGCCGGCCTCCTCTATGGCGTCGGCGGCTGCATCCTCGGCGTCCTGTGGCTCCTGCGCCGCCGCTTCCTGCTGTGGCGGCCCGCGGTGCTGGCCGGGCTCGTCGTGGGCGGACTGATGGGAGCGTCCGTGCTCGCCAACGTCCCGGCAGACTGGTTCGACTTCGACACCGCGCAGTCGGTGACCACGTTCTGGCTGCGCGCCGCGGGAATGGCGGCCGGCGTAACGTTCGCGGGCGGGCTCGCCTATGCGCTCGTGTTCATGGCGGCGGAGAGCCTTTCCCGCTATGCGTTCCCGGATCATCCGCAACTGTGGCGCGCGTGGTCCCGCGACGCCGCGCCGACGAAGGCGGTGCTGGGGCGCACCGTCGGCGGCTACCTGTTCGTGCCGCTCGCGCTCGCGTTCGTCGCCGCGTTCTACTACGTGACGAACCAATTCCTCGGCTGGTGGCAGCCGTCCGAATCGCTGACCGATCCCGAAATCCTCGGCAGCGCGGTGCCGGCCCTCGCGCCGATCGCAACCGCGCTGCAGGCGGGATTCATGGAGGAATGCCTGTTCCGCGCGGTCCCGCTGTCGCTCGCGGCGCTCGTCGGGCAGCGCTTTGGCCACCGCGGCGCGGCGCTTGCCATTGCCGTCGTCGTGCAGGCGCTCGTGTTCGGCGGCGGCCACGCCAACTACCCGGGCTTCCCGTCGTATTCCCGCCTCGTCGAGCTGTTCGTGCCGGCGGTGCTGTGGGCGCTCATCTTCCTGCGCTTCGGGCTCATCCCGACGATCCTCCTGCACGCGCTGTTCGACCTCGCACTGATGTCGATCCCGATTTTTCTCGTCGACGCGCCCGGAATTCTGGCGTCGCGCGGATTGGTCGTCGCGGCGGGACTCGCGCCGCTCGCGATCCTGATCGCGCGCCGGATCGCGCAGGGATCGTGGGGCGAGCTTGCCGAAGCGCTGCGCAATGGCGCGTGGCGACCGCCGGCGGCCCAGGCGCCGGCAGACGCCGCTGCGCGCGTTCCGGATTCGGGCCATGCGGCAGGTTGGGTCGCGACGTTCCGGGGCGCCCTTCCCGTGCTCGGCGTCGCCGGTCTCGCGGCATGGGCGCTGGCGACGCCGTTTCGCGCCGACGTGCCGGGCCTTTCGGTGTCACGCGGCGAGGCGGAAACGATCGCCGCCGAAGCACTTTCTTCGCGTGGCGTCACGCTGGGCCCGCAATGGCGGCGGGCGTCGATGGTCCTGCTGGCGTCCGACGATCCACGGCGCTTCGAAGGACACAAGTTCGCCTGGCGCGAGGCCGGTCGCGACGCCTACCTGAAGCTCGTCGGCAGAACGCTCCCGCCGCCGCTCTGGGAAATTCGCTATGCGCGTTTCGACGGCGACGTCGCCGAGCGGGCAGAGGAATGGCGGGTGACGATCGACGGCCGCGGCGCCGTGCGCCAGGTCAGGCACGCGCTGCCGGAATCGCGGCCGGGCGCGCATCTTTCGGAGGGTGATGCGCGCTCGCTCGCCGGGCGAACCTTGCGCGAACGGTTCGATCTCGACCCCTCGTTGTTGAAGGAGGTGGGCACACGGGAGAAGCAGTTGCCCCAGCGCGCGGACTGGGAGTTCACGTTCGCCGAGCCCGATGTCGTGGTGGGCGCCAATGGCGAGGCGCGCATCGTCGTGTCGATCGCAGGCGACGAGATCGCGGGCTACGGCCGCTACGTCCTGGTGCCCGAGGAGTGGCAGCGCGCCGAAAGCGAGCGCGACGGAAGGACGTTGTTCGTGCGGATGGCGCTTGCCGCCTTGCTGGGGCTTTCCGGGCTCGCTGCGCTCGTCATGGCCGTGATCGATTGGACGCATCACCGGCGAGACAGCCGCGCGCTCGTCGGCGTCGCGGCCATCGCGTTCGCCGCGAGTGTCGTCGGCGCGGCGAATGCGTGGCCGGTGCTCGCGATGGGCTTCGTCACCACGGAGCCGGTCGCCACGCAGGCGGCGTTCGCTTTCGCGTCGGCGCTGGCCGGTGGCCTCGTCGCCGCGCTGTTGCTGGGGCTCGCCGCCGGCGTCGGCGCATTTGCCGCGGCGCGCGAGCGCGCGCGCGCGCAAGCGATGCGCATCCCCGCGTGGGCGGCCGGCATCGCGGCGGCCTGCTTCGTGGCGGGGGTCGGCGCGATCGCCGCGGGGCTGTTGCCGCGTTCGGTGCCGCTGTGGCCCGCTTTTGGTGTGGAGTCGCTGGCGCTGCCGTGGCTGGGGGCCGCGCTCGCCGGCGTTCGCGTGCTCTTCGCGATCGGCGTCGTGCTGTACCTGCTGCACTGGCTGGAGCAGCTGACCGGGCGCTGGCAGCGCCGCGGCTGGCTCACCGCGTGCATCGCGATCGCGATCTTCGCCACGCTGGGCCAGGTCGGCGCCCGGGACGCGCTCGTTGCGGGCGTCGCGGGCGCCCTCGAAGGCGCCGCGATGGTCGCCGTGGTCTATGCGCTGCTGCGCTTCGACCTGCTTGCGGTCCCCGCGTTCGTCGCGACCGGCGCGGCGCTCGATTTCGTCGAAGGCGCGCTGCGCAAGGGCGGTTCCGCAGCGTTTGTCAACGCCGCCATCGCGATCGTCGTCACCGTCGCCGTCGCGTGGGCGGCCACGCGCTACCTGCGGCGCGCGCGGGAAATCGCGCTTGCAACCGCAGCGACGGTTCCGGCTACTGGATCGTGACCCAGTAGGGGATCACGTTGTTGTCGGCGCGGTGCACGGCGGTGACGTTGCTGCGCGCCGCCCACGGGATCACCTGCCGGTGCAGCGGCAGGTGGTTGACCTCCGCGTTGTGCGCGAGCAGCGCGTCGTGAATCTGGTTCAGCCGCTCCGCGGCATTCACGTTGGTCTTGATCTTCGCGGTCAGCTCGTCCAGCTTCGCGTTCGTGTAGCGGCCGTAGTTGTAGTCGCCGTCGCCCTTGCCGTTGAACGTCGACAGCACCGGCTGCAGGACGAAGATCCCGTCGGTCGTCGCGCCGCCCCAGCCCAGCATGTACATGCTCGTGTCGGTCTTCTCGAGCTTGGGGAAATAATTCGCGCGCGGCATCGCGTTGACGCGCACGGTCACGCCGATCTGGCTCCACATCGCGGCCAGCGCCTGGCAGATCTTTTCGTCGTTCACGTAGCGGTTGTTCGGGCAGTCGAGCGTCACCTCGAAGCCGTTCGGGTAGCCCGCGTCCGCCATCAGCTTCTTCGCCGCCGCCCGGTCGAACGGGAGCCGCTTCTCGAGCTCCGGCGTCGTCTGCAGCGGCGAAGGCAGCAGCGCGCCCGACGGCTGCGAGAGGCCGCGCATCGTGTTCTTCTGGATCGCGTCGATGTCGATCGCCTGGTAGAGCGCCTGGCGCACGCGCTTGTCCTTGAACGGATTCTTGCCCTTCACGCTCGAGTACAGGAGCTCGTCGCGCGCCTGGTCCATGCCGATGAACACGATGCGGTTCTCGGTCCCTTCCAGCACCTTGATGCCGGGCGTTTGCGAAAGCCGCGGAACGTCCTGCGGCGGCGGATCGTTGACGAGGTCGACCTCGCCCGAGATCAGCGCGGCGACCCGCGTGCCGTCGGAGACGATCGGCGTGTAGACGACCTCGTCGGCGTTGCCCTCGAAGCGGCCCTCCTTGATCCCCCACCAGTTCGGATTCTTGACGAGGACCGTCTTGATGTCGGGCTCGCGCGCCTTCAGCATGTACGCGCCGGTGCCGTTCGCCTGGTGCGCGGTGATCATGTCCTCCTTCTGCGTGTAATTCTGCGGCTTGGTTGCGCGGTTCTTCTCGCACCACGCCTTGCTCATGATGTTGATCGTGTTGATGTGCTCGAGCTCGACCGGATTGGGGCCGTTGGTGGTGAACTCGACGGTGAGGTCGTCGATCTTCTTCGGGATCCCGGAGGCGTTGGCATAGGCGCGCAGCTGCGAGGTCTCCGAGCGCGCGCGCTCGAAGCTGAACACGACGTCGTCGGCGGTGAACGGCGTGCCGTCGTGGAACTTGACGCCCGGACGGAGCTTGAAACGCCAGGTCGTGGGATTGACCTGCGTCCACGACTCCGCGAGCGCCGGCTTGATGCCGAGCGTCTTGTCGCGCACGACGAGGAATTCGTAGACCAGCTGGTTGATGTTGTTGGTGAGATTCTCGTTCTGCGAGTGCGGATCGGTCGTCTGCATGTCGCCGCGGCCGGCCCAGCGCAGCGTCTTCGCGTCGGCGGCGGCAGCGAGCATGGCGAATGCGGTTGCGAGCGCGACGGCGAGCAACGGGGTGCGAACGGAACGGGCCATGGAAATTCCTCCGGAAACGGCGTGGTCGGGATGCGGGGCGCGAATGGGCGGGATCATAACCCCGCGGGAGGCGGCGGGGTAGAATCCGCGCCGCCCTCGTCCGCGTCATGTCCCGTTCCTCTCCCGCTCCCGAACTCATCGCGCAACTTCCGCTGGCGATGGCGGCGGACGCGCAGGCGCTCGCGCGCCGCATCGAGCGCGCGCGTCGCGGCCATGCCGCCGCGCCCGAGTGGGAGAAGATCGCCGCGGCGATCGGCCGGTCGGTCGAAAGACGTGCCGCGCGCGCCGCGCGCCGCCCGGTCATCGCCTATCCCGGCGACCTGCCGGTCGCACAGCGCGCCGACGAAATCGCCGAGGCGATCCGGCACAACCCGGTGGTGATCGTCTGCGGCGAGACCGGGTCCGGCAAGACCACGCAGCTCCCGAAGATCTGTCTCGCGCTCGGGCGCGGGGAGGGCGGGCTGATCGGCCACACGCAGCCGCGGCGGATCGCGGCCCGCACGGTGGCGGCGCGGATCGCGCAGGAGCTCGGCCCCGACGCGGCCGATGCGGTCGGCTACAAGGTCCGCTTCGCCGACCACACGAAGCCCGACGCGTACGTCAAGCTGATGACCGACGGCATCCTGCTCGCCGAAACGCAGGGCGACCCGCTGCTCGCCGCGTACGACACGATCATCGTCGACGAGGCGCACGAGCGCAGCCTCAACATCGATTTCCTGCTGGGCTATCTCAAGGACCTGCTGCCGCGGCGGCCCGACCTCAAGGTCATCGTGACCTCCGCGACGCTGGACGCCGAGCGTTTCGCGCGGCACTTCGGCACGCCGGAAAGGCCTGCACCCGTGATCGAGGTCTCGGGGCGCGTCTTTCCCGTCGAGATGCGCTATCGCCCGCTGGCCACGGCGGGCGAGGAAGCCGACGACGAGGAGGAGCTCGAGGACGCGATCGTCGCCGCGGCCGAGGACCTGTGGCGCGAGGGGCCGGGCGACATCCTCGTTTTCCTTCCGGGCGAGCGCGAGATTCGCGAGACCGCCGAGCTCCTCGGCAAGGGACTCGCGCGCCGCCCGTACGCGGCCGCCGTCGAGATCCTGCCGCTTTTTGCGCGCCTGACGGTGCCCGAGCAGCAGCGCGTGTTCGCGCCGTCGAAGGGACGGCGCGTCGTGCTCGCCACCAATGTCGCGGAGACGTCGCTCACGGTGCCCGGCATCCGCTACGTGATCGATTCCGGGCTCGCGCGCGTCAAGCGTTTTTCCCTGCGCAACAAGACGACGCTGCTGCAGGTGGAAAAGATCTCGCAGGCCGCCGCCAACCAGCGCGCGGGCCGCTGCGGCCGCGTCGCCGCGGGCATCTGCGTGCGGCTCTACGGCGAGGACGACTTCGCGGCGCGGCCGCTGTACACCGAACCCGAGATCCTCCGCTCGTCGCTCGCCGCGGTGATCCTGCGAATGGCGGCGCTCGGCCTGTCCGCCGTCGACGCGTTTCCGTTCGTCGAGCCGCCGTCGCCGCGCGCGATCGCCGACGGGTACCAGCAGTTGCAGGAGCTTTCGGCCGTCGACGAGCATCGCGCGCTGACGCCGCTCGGGCGCGAGCTCGCGCGTCTTCCGGTCGATCCGCGCGTCGGCCGGATGGTCCTCGCGGCGCGCGCCGCCGGCTGCCTGCCCGAGGTGCTGGTGATCGCGAGCGCGCTTTCGGTGCCCGATCCGCGCGACCGGCCGCTCGCGAAGCAGCAGGCGGCCGACCAGGCGCACCAGCTGTTCCGCGACGAGCGCTCCGACTTCCTGTCGTTTCTCGCGCTGTGGGAATTCTTCGGCGCGCAGCTCGAGCAAGGGCTCCCGCATCGCCGGCGGGTCGATGCCTGCCGCGCGCGCTTCGTGTCGTACCTGCGGCTCACCGAATGGCGCGATGTCCATGCGCAGCTCGCCGGCGAGATCGCCGAGCAGGGCTGGAAGTGGGATGCGAAGCTGCCGGCGACAATCGACCCGGCGCGGTATCGAATGATCCACGAGGCCTTGCTCGCAGGACTCCTCGGCAACGTCGGCATGAAGGACGCCGAGGGGCACGCTTACCTCGGCGCGCGCGGCATCAATTTCCATCTGCATCCGGGATCCGGCCTCGCGAAGAAGCCGCCGAAATGGGTGCTTGCGGCGGAGCTCGTCGAGACGTCGCGCCTGTTCGCGCGCTGTGCGGCGAAGATCGAGCCCGAGTGGATAGAGACTGTCGCGGGAGATCGCGTCACGCGCGAATATTTCGAGCCGCGCTGGGATGCGGAGCGAGGGGAGGTCGTCGCCAGCGAGCGGGTGCAGCTGTACGGACTCACGCTCGCGCCGCGCCGCCTTGTGTCGTACGGCCGCGTCGATCCGGCCGCGGCGCGCGGCGTCTTCATCCGCGAGGCGCTCGTCCCCGGCGCGTTGACGACGAAAGGGGCGTTCCTGGAGCACAACCGCCGACTCGTCGCCGACGTCGCCCTGCTCGAGCACAAGGCCCGGCGACAGGATGTTCTGGTCGACGATGCGGTGATCGAGAATTTCTACGCCGAAAGGCTGCCGGCAGGGGTTCACTCGCGCGTGACGTTCGAGCGCTGGCGCGAAGAAGCGGAGCGCGCGCAACCGCGCCTGCTGTTTCTCACGCGCGAGACGCTGATGCGCCACGCCGCCGCCCAGGTGACCGAAGTGCTGTTTCCCGAGACCCTCCCGATGGGCGGCACGCGCCTGCCGCTGCGCTACCGGTTTGCGCCGGGGCACCCGCTGGACGGCCTCACGCTGACGGTGCCGCTCGCGCTCTTGAACCAGCTCGACGCCGCGCGCCTCACCTGGCTCGTGCCCGGGATGGTCCGGGACAAGGTGCTGGCGCTGATCAAGGGGCTGCCGAAGGCCGTCCGCAATCGACTGACCCCGCTGCCCGACGCGGTGACCGCGTTCCTCGAAGCATCGGCGCCGGGGACGACGACGTTGCCGGAGGCGCTGCGCGCATGGCTCGCGACACGCCTCGACGTGACACTCGCGCCGGACACCTGGGACGCGGTCGTCCTTCCGCCGCATCTCCTGGTCAACGTCAGCGTCGTCGATGCGGCGGGCAACGAGCTCGGGAGCGGGCGCGACCTCGCCGCGCTGCGCGCGCAATTCGGAGAGGCCGCGCAGTTGTCGTTCGCGCAAGCCGGTCCTGCGGTCGAGCGGCGCGGATTGCGGCGGTGGGAATTTGGCGACCTTCCGGAATCCCTGACGCGCGTGCAGGCGGGAGAGCGGATCACGGGCTACCCCGCGCTCGTCGACGACGGCGACTCGGTCTCGATCGCGCTTTCCGACACGCGCGAGGCGGCGGAGGCATCGACGCGCGCGGGCGTGGTCCGTCTCCTTCGCATCGCGCTGAAGGATGCCGTCGGCCAGCTCGAAAAGGGCGCGCCCGGCTTCGCGCAGGCAGCGCTGCAATTGAAGACGACGATTCCGACGGATCGCCTGCTTGCGGACGTCGTGACGGCCCTGGTCGACCGCGCATTCGTCGGCGAGGATCCGTTGCCGCGCTCCGAGCCGGCGTTCGCCGAGCAGGTGAAGCGAGCGCGCGCGCGCCTCCCCGCGGTGGCCGAGGGAGCGTACCGCCTGTTGGCATCGATCGCCGCCGAGCACCATGCGCTGACCCAGCGGATCGCGGGGATGCCGCCGGCTCAGGCGCGGCTTGCGCTCGAGATGCGGGCGCACCGCGATGCCCTTGTTTATCCGGGGTTTTTTCGTGCAACGCCGTGGGGACAACTCGGACATCTTCCCCGCTACCTGAAGGCGCTCGACCGGCGGATCGTCAAATTTGCCGAAAATCCGGCCCGCGATGCCCGGCATGCGGTGACGGTCGCCGAATGGTGGCGACGCTACCGCGAGCGGGCGGGACGCAACCAGGCGGCCGCCCGGTCGGAAGCCCGGCTCGACGAATTTCGCTGGCTGCTCGAGGAGCTTTCCGTGTCGCTCTTCGCCCAGGAGCTGCGGACGCCATTCCCGGTGTCCTATAAGCGCGTGGAACGGGCCTGGGCGGACCTCGACCGCTAGCCGGGGGAATTTCCGGCGTTGGCAACCGGAATCCGCCCGTGCTACAGTAACTTAGCGAATTTTCGTCCCGAAGTTTCTAGGTTCAGGCCGACCGCCGGACGAAGGTTCCCCGAAACTTCCGCGCCCCGGGGATGGGCGGCGGAATGCAACAGCACCGGTGTTACGAGGATGAACGCACCGACCACCGAATCAGCCGCCCGCCGGCCCGTGTCGCGCGAGATGTCGAAGATCCTGGCCGACTGCCGGGATCTCGCGATTCATCGCCTGTTGCTTGCGTTCACGACGCTGATGGACAAGGTGTCCGACATGCTGATGGATCGCGCGGGCCGGACCGAGGTGCGCGACGAGCAGCAGGTCTATATGGACGCGCGCGCCATCCTGAAATCGCAACGGCCGACGCTGATGGGCGAGTTCGAGAAGCGCATGCGCACGCGCGTCAACGACGGCATCTCGGGCAAGGTCGTCAGCAAGCAGGAATACGCGAAGGCGAAGGTCGACGTCGACAAGCTGACGCTGGTCGACACGTCGCGCATGGACGAGTCGGTCGTCACCGGGAACATCACGCGCGTCGTCGAAAATACCTGCCACGACGAATTGCAGACGCTGAATCGCGGCATCGGCCACCTGCTCGGCAACCCCGACCTCGAGACCGCCGACAATCCGCTGGCGCCCGCCGCCATCGTCGAGTCGTTTGCCGAGGCGCTCAGCACGCTCAAGGCCGACGACCGGATCAAGTTCTCGATCCTGAAGGAGATGAACCAGGCGTCGCTCGCGGACCTCAACACCATATACGTGGACCTCAACAAGCATCTCACCGGTCTGCGCGTGATTCCCGCCGGAAGCCGCGCCTCGATCATCAATCGGGGCAGCCCCGCCGACCGCGCGAAGGCCGCCGCCGCGCAGGCCGCCGGGCTCCCGCCCCCATCGCCGACCGAACCGCCGACGGCCGAAGTCGACGTGATGTCGCTCTTCCGCCGCATGTTTGCCGGGCAATCGGTGCCGATGCGCCCACCGCCCTCATACGCGCCACCCGGTGGAGCGCCCGAAATGCCCTCCGGCCCGATGGGCTCCATCCGGCGGAATGCCAACGGGCATGCCGTCGCCGGGAATGTTCGACACGTCGCAAGGCGGCGGCGGTGATTTCCCGCAGATCGACATGGGGGGCGGCGGCGGACGCTACATTCCGACAGGTCCGCTTGCGCCGCTGCCGTCGGGTTACATCCCGGGCGCGCCGATCATGGCGACGCCCGCGCTGGGCGAGGGCCTTGCAAGATTGCAGGCGGGCGAGACCGGCTTCGATCTAGGCGGCGGCGCGTTCGTCCAGTTCTCGGGGATTCCGCAGGGCACGCACAACGTGCTGCGCGACCTGCAGGAATCGCCGCTCGGCAAGAAGGCGAACCAGCTCGAGTCGATGACGATCGAGCTGGTCGCGATGCTGTTCGATTTCATCTTCGAGACCAAGGACCTGCCCGACGGCATCAAGGCGCTGCTGGCGCGGCTGCAGATCCCGGTGCTGAAGGCCGCGATGCTGGACGGCGCGTTCTTCGCCAAGAAGAACCATCCGTCGCGCCTGCTCGTCAACGCGCTGGCGGAAGCGGGGCTCGGCTGGTCGCCGGTGATGGGGCAGGAGGATCCCCTCTACAAGCAGATCGGCGTAATCGTCCATCGGATCCTCGACGGCTTCGCCGACAACCTCGAGATCTTCGACGAGCTCCGCGAAGACCTCGAGAGGTTCCTCGCGGAGGAGGAAAAGGCCGCCGAAGCGAACATCCAGACGACCGCCGAGGAGATCAACCAGAGCGACCGCAAGCAGATCGCGACGGCGGTGGCGAAGACGGAGATCGAGCGTCGCGTCGAGCAATACCCGATTCCGAATTTCCTCGCGTCGTTCCTGCGCGTGCACTGGCAGTGCGCGCTGGAAAACGTCTACATGCAGCACGGCGAGGAGGGCGAGTCGTGGGGACAGGCGGTGGCGACCCTCGAGGACCTCGTCTGGAGCGTCCAGCCCAAGAAGACGAACGAGGACCGCCGGCATCTCGTCGCGCTCCTGCCTTCGCTGCTGAAGCGGATGTCCTCCGGCATGCAGAACGTGAGCTGGCCGCCGGAAGACCGCGAGCGCTTCATGTCGAACCTGGTCGAGGCGCACGCCGCGGCCGTGAAGCCGACGCTCGCCGCGATATCGCTGCCGACCGCGGCCGTGGCCGAGCAGGCGAAGGCCGAGGCGGTGATCGCCAAGGCGGCGGGGGACGACGTCGCCGCGGCGAAGGCCGAGCAGCTCGCGGCCGCGATGGAGCAGGCGGAGCCGGCGCCGGTCGAGGAAACGCCGGAGGTCATCGAAGACCAGTTCCTCGAGATCGCGCAGAACCTCGAGCGCGGCATGTGGATCGAGTTCGAGGACGACAACGGGCAGCTCGCGTTCGCGAAGCTGGCGTGGATCAGCCCGCTGCGCGGAACGTACCTGTTCACCAACCGGCAAGGGCAGAAGGCGCTGTCGATGACGGCCGAGGAACTGGCCGAGCGCTTCCGCTCCGACCGCTCGCGCCTCGTCGAGGCCGAGCCGCTGATCGACCGCGCGTTCGGCTCGATGATGCAGCAGATCGACACCCAGTTCCCCGAGGCGGAAGCGGCGGCGGATTGACGGCGGTTCGACGCATCGGCGCGCTGATCATCGGCGACGAGATCCTGTCGGGCAAGCGCGCGGACAAGCACCTCGCGCACGTGATCGCCACGTTGTCGGCCCGCGGATTGACGCTCGCGTGGGCCCGCTACGAGGGCGACGACCGCGCGCGGCTCACCGCCGTGCTGCGCGAATCGTTCGCGGCCGGCGACCTCGTGTTCTCGTTCGGCGGCGTCGGCGCGACGCCTGACGACCATACGCGGCAGTCGGCCGCCGCGGCGCTCGGCGTGCCGCTCGTGCGCCATCCGCAGGCGCTCGCGGAGCTCGAAGCGCGCTTCGGCGCCGAAGCCTGGCCCCATCGCGTGCTGATGGCCGATTTTCCGGAAGGAAGCGCGATCATCCCGAATCCGGTGAACCGCGTCGCGTCGTTCTCGATCCGCGATCACCACTTCTTCCCCGGCTTTCCCCAGATGGCATGGCCGATGCTCGATTGGGTGCTGGCAACGCACTACCCGGCGCTTGCCGCGCCGCCGTCGGCGGAGCGGACGATCGTCGTGTACGGCGCGGGCGAGAGCATGCTGTTGCCGCTGATGGACGACAACGTCGCGCGCTTCCCCCAGTTGAAGCTCTTCAGCCTGCCCTCGTTCCTGCCGGATGGCGGGAGAAGGATCGAGCTTGGCGTGCGCGGCGACCCCACGAGTCTCGACGCCGCGATCGCGCATCTCATCGCCGGCGTCGAGGCCGGCGGTTTTCGATGGGAGCCGCTCGTCGCGTCCAAGCCGGAGGAATGAAAGCTGTTTTGCGTGCGCTCGCGCGCGCCTTCCCCCTGATCGGCGATCGGCGCGTACTGGTGCTGGTCGCCGCGCCGCTCGTCGCCGCGATGGTCCTGTGGCTCGTCGCGGCAATCGCCTTCGGCGCGCCGCTCACGCACGCGCTCGCGGGCTTGATCGCGCGTGGATTCGCGACGTTCGGGCTCGGCGGAGAGCCGGGCGCCGTCGCCACCGCAGGGGGCGCGATCTTGTCGTTCGTGTTGATCACCCTTGCGGCAGGCGCGCTTGCGCTCGCGGCCATCGCCATGTTTGCCGGACCGGTCTTCGTGCGCGTGGTCGAAGCGCGTCATTTTCCGTCGCTCGCGCGGGCGCGCGGCGGAACGACGGCCGGCAGCGCGATGAACGCGATCGTCGCCGTCGCGCTGTGGGTTCCGATGGCGATCCTCGTGCTCCCGTTCCTGCTGTTTCCGCCGGTTGGCGTGCCGCTGTCGCTGTGCGTGAACGCATGGCTCAACCAGCGGCTCTTCCGGTACGATGCACTCGCCGAGCACGCGAGCCGCGAGGAGCGGGCGGCGATCGTTCGCACGGCGCGGTGGCGGCTGTTCGGCCTGGGCCTCGCGCTGTCGCCGCTGTCGCTGGTGCCGTTCGTGAATCTGCTGGCGCCGATCTACGCCGGGCTTGCGTTCACGTATTTGTGTCTCGCGGAACTCGAGCAACTGCGCATGCGCACGCCAACGCGGCGCTCAACCGCGCGGTGCTGGCGAGAAGACATCGCGACTACGAGACCATGCGCGGCGAGCTCGCCACCGCGCAGCAGGAGGCCGACCGTCTGCACTTCACGTTCGGCGACGTCATCGAGCGCGCGATGTTCCATCCGGAAAGCGCGAGCGACCCTTCGCTCTACCATTTCGTCGGGCGGCGCGACACGAGCATTGCGGGCCAGCCGGCGGTCGTGGTCGACTACACGCTGGAGCTGCGCGAAGGGCGCCGCTACTTGCGCAAGGCGTACGTCATGTTCAACGACCACCTGTTCGTTGCCGAGTTCATCGGGCTCCAGCAATCGCTCGCGGTGTTCGACAACGTGGTCGCGAGCATCTCGTTTCCGCCGTGAACGCCTGGTGCCGCGTCGGCGCGGCGGCTGCGCTCGTCGTCCTCGCGACGGCATGCTCGAAGTCGGATCGACCGGCTCGGACCGGGGCCGGCGCCGATCAGCCGCGCCGCGTCGACGCCGGCGTGCATCGCGTGACCGTGCGGGTGCCGCCGGGCTGGGAGGTGCGTGAGGAGGCGGACCAGGCCGTCATCAGGACCGCGCCCGTCAGCGACGCCGAGCAGCGCGCGCTCGACCGCAACGGCGAGCTGCCGACGAAAGATGTCGCCGAAGTCCGGCTGCGCGATCTCGGACCGGTGACGCCGGCGGGCATGCAGCAAGCGGTGGCGGCGGCACGCGAGCTTTGGCGCGACGGCCACGTCGCGGAAGCGAAGGCGCTGTTGCGAAGTGCGCCGCTGCGCTCCGAGCTCCTGCCTTCACTCGCCCCGCCGTCTGATTTCGCGCGCGCATGGTCGCGGCTGCGCCATGCGCCGGAGAGCGCGCCCTACGACAGCGTTGCCGCGGACCTTGCCACGATCATTGCGGGCCTCGGCGCGGCGCCGCCGCCCGCACTTTCCGCGGTCGTGGACTGGGGTCTGCCTCGAGTCGACGCCACGCGTCTGTCGTCCCCGTGGCAGCTCCAGGGCGGTAAATTCGACGGCGAGGAAAACGACGCCAACGCCGGCCGCCCCGATGCCCGACGCCGCGACGTCGTATGGCGCAAGACCGTGCAGGTCGACGGACGCGAGGCCGAGGAAATCGAGACCTTCGACAATCTCACGCATGCGTTCCGGCGGCGGCTGCTCTTCCTCGTGAACGACCAGCACCTGCTCGTGGTCGCGTCCGAGGCCGGCGGCCGCGAGTACAGCATTCGTGGCTACGAAACGGTACGCTCGTCACTGCAATTGACGCGGTGAGCGCGGTACGATGCGCCTGCTGAGGTCGGCGGTCGGAAAGGGAGCAGCGCAATGAAGCAAATCACCGGCATGGACGAGAGCGGGCATGGGTACGACGACGTCGCGGTCGGCGACACGTTCAGCCGCTCGATCACGGTCACCGACACGCACCTCGTGCTCGGCGCCGGGCTGATCGGCGACTTCAATCCGCATCACGTCAACGACGAATACGCGAAGGGCTCGCGCTTCGGCACGCGGATCCTGCACGGGATGCTCACGAGCGCCATCATGGGCGCGCCGGTCGGGATGTATTTCCACGGCACCGCGATCGCGTATCTGGAGCATGCCGCCCGGTTCAAGGCGCCGGTCCGTGCCGGCGATACGTTGACCACGACCTGGACCATCACCGAGAAGCACGCCAAGCCGCATCACGGCGGCGGCGTGGTCGTCCTGTCCGGCATCTGTCGCAATCAGGATGGCGTGATCGTCGCCGAGGCCGACGGCAAGATGCTGGTAGCGGCGTGAGCGGCGAGCCGGGGCCCCGGGTGCGAAGCGCCAAGGGGGAGCGAGCAAATGCGAATCGCCGCATCGGCCGACAGTCCGGCGCGACGCGACAAATTGGCGGCGCGGAGGCCGCGGCGTGAGCGGCGCGCCGAGGCTTGGAGCGAAGCGCCAAGGGGAGCGAGCATCGCGAGTCGCCGCCTGAGGCCGACCGCTCGGCACGTCGAAGGCTGAAGGCCGTGCGGAGGCCGACGACGGGGCGTGAATGCCGGCGACCGACCTCAGCCGTCCGCCAGCGCCCGCGCGCACTCCGCGACCAGGTCCGGGCCGCGGTAGATGAGCCCCGTGTAAATCTGCACCAGCGTGGCACCGGCGTCGATCTTTTCCTTCGCGTCGGCGCCGGAAAGGATTCCGCCGACGCCGATGATCGGCAGCGCGCCGTCGAGCGCTTTCGCGAGCGCGCGAATCACGGCGGTTGACTTGGGCGCGCAGCGGTCGTCCCGACAACCCGCCGGCTTCGTCGGCGCGACGCAATCCCGGGATGGCGTCCCTCGAGACGGTCGTGTTGGTCGCGATGACGCCATCGACGCGATGGCGCACGAGGAGTTTCGCGATGCCGGACACCGCCGCCGGCGTCAGGTCCGGCGCGATCTTGACCGCGATCGGCGTGTATTTGCCGTGCTTGTCGCCCAACGCCTTCTGCTCCTTCTTGAGCGCGGTCAAAAGCGCGCCGAGCGCGTCGTCGGCCTGCAGGTCGCGCAAGCCCTTGGTGTTGGGCGACGAGATGTTGACGGTCACGTAGGAAGCCCGCGCATACACGGCGCGGAGGCACGCGAGATAGTCGTCGACGGCGCGCGCATTCGGCGTGTCGAAGTTCTTGCCGATGTTGAGGCCCAGGATGCCTTCATACGATGCGCGCGCGACGTTCGCGAGGAACCGCTCGACGCCGTCGTTGTTGAACCCCATGCGGTTGATCAGCGCCTGCGCCTCGGGCAGCCGGAAGAGACGTGGCCTCGGATTGCCGGGTTGCGCGCGCGGCGTCACCGTGCCGCACTCGACGAAGCCGAAGCCCAGCCCGGCCAGTGCGTCGATGTGCGCGGCATTCTTGTCGAGGCCCGCGGCGAGTCCCACGCGGTTCGGAAACGTGAGTCCCATCGCCGTGACGGGCGATGCGGGAACCTGCGGCGCGAACGCGCGGGCGAGGCCGACTTTCGCCGCGGCGTCGAGTCCCGCGAACACCAGGTCATGCGCGGTTTCGGGGTCGAGCGCGAACAGGAACGGGCGGAACAGCGGATACATTGCGGTGCGATGTTAACATTCGCGCGCTTTCGATCGCACAATCACGCTCAATGCGCGCAGCACCTCACCTCATTCTCATCCTGCTATGCGCCGGGCTTGCCGCAATCGCGAGCGCCGCCACGGGGACGTATGCCGGGCGCGCCGATGTGCAGGCATTCATCGACGAGATGGTCGGCGAGCAGAACTACGACCGCGCCGCGCTCGTTCGCGCGTTCGCGGCTGCACGGTATCAGCCACGGATCATCGAGGCCATGCAGCGTCCGCTGCTCGCGCCGCCCAAGTGGTACGAGTACGCGCCGCCGCTCGTTTCGCGCGCCCGGGTCGAGGGAGGCCTCGCCTACTGGGACGCGCATGCCGCGGACCTCGCGCGCGCGGAGGAGCGTTTCGGCGTCCCGCCGGAAATCATCGTCGCCATCATCGGCATCGAGACGACCTACGGGCGCAACACCGGCAATCATCGCGCCCTCGATGCACTCGCCACGCTCGCATTCGACTATCCGCGCCGGGCGGCGTTCTTTCGCGGCGAGCTGAAGCAGTTCCTTCTGCTGGCCCGCGAGCAGAACGTGGACCCCACCGCGCCCAAGGGCAGCTTTGCCGGCGCGCTGGGCGTGCCGCAGTTCATGCCGGGCAGCTACCGCGAGTTCGCCGTCGACTTCGACGGCGACGGCCACGTCGATCTCTGGACGAGTCCCGCCGACATCGTCGGCAGCGTCGGCAGCTATCTCGCCCGGCACGACTGGCAACGCGGGCAGCCGGTGCTGCTGCCGGCCGCCATCGCCGAGGACAACCTGCCGGCGGTGCAGCGCCGCCTCGACGGCGGCATCAGCGAGCGTCGTTCGGCGGAGGCGTGGTCGGTCGACGGCGTCGCGGCCTCCGGCGCACCGTTCGATCTCGCGCCCGATCCCGTCGCGTTGCTGATGCTCGAGGAAAGGGACGCGGACGGCGTGGAGGGCGCGAGCTACTGGATCGCGTGCCATAACTTCTACGTGCTGACGCGTTACAACCGCAGCCGGCTCTACGCCACGGCAGTCTACGAGCTCGCGACGCAGATCCGGCTCGCGCGCTAGCTTCGTTTGCGGGACGACAGCGCGCGCACGTGCGCAACCAGTCCGCGCGTCGATGCATCGGTCGCTTCCGGCAGCGGTGCGTCCGAGGTGAGCGCGGCCACGATCGGCGCGGTGAGCGTCTTGCCGAGCTCCACGCCGAACTGGTCGAACGGATTGATGCCGCAGAGGATCGCCTCGACGAACGTGCGATGCTCGTAGAGCGCGATGAGCTGGCCCAGCCGGTGCGCGCTGATCTCGGGCATCAGGATCGTCGTCGACGCGCGATTGCCGGGGCACACGCGCGCCGCGACGGCGGCGTCGAGAGCAGGGCCGGTCAGCCCCTTGGCGAGGAATTCCGCGCGCAGCGCGTCGCCGCCGCGTCCTTCCATCAATGCCTGCGCCTGCGCGAGCGCGTTGGCGACGAGCAGCGACTGCTGGTCGGCCAGCGGATGCGCGGCACGAACGGGGACGACGAATTCGACCGGCGCCTCGCGCGTTCCCTGGTGCAGCCACTGGAAGAAAGCATGCTGGCCGTTGGTCCCCGTCTCGCCCCACAGCGCGGCGGTCGTCGGGCCGGCAAGCGCGCCGCCGTCGCGCGCGACCCGCTTGCCGTTGCTTTCGAGGACGAGCTGCTGCAGGTACGCGGGCAGCCGTGCCAGCGCCTGCGCATACGGCACGACGACGCGCTCGGCGTGCTTCAAGTGCGCCGCATTCCACCAGCCGGCAAGGCCGAGCACGACGGGCAGGTTGCGCTCGAGCGGCGTCGAGCGGAAGTGGTGGTCGACGCTCGCCGCGCCGGCCAGCAGATCGGCAAAGCGTTCCCAGCCGAGCTTGAGCGCGATCGGCAAACCCGCCGCCGACCACAGCGAATATCGGCCGCCGACCCAGTCCGGCAGCGGCAAAACGTCGTTCTTCGCGATGCCGAATGCGCATGCGGCCGCCGCATTGCCGGTCACGGCGACGAAGTGCGCGCCGACGTCCACGCCGCGGCCGAGGGCGGACGCGAGCCAGGCCTTCGCGCTGGCCGCGTTGGCGAGCGTCTCGCCGGTCGTGAAGGTTTTCGATGTGACGATGAACAGTGTCGTCGCCGGGTCGAGCGGGGCGAGCGCGCGCGTGAGGTGCTCGGGATCGACATTCGACACGAACGAGACGTCGACCCCTTCGGTCTGGGGGCCGGCGCTGCCGCGCGCGCGGTGCGGCAACGCGAGCGCGGTGCACACGAGGAGCGGCCCGAGATCGGAGCCGCCGATCCCGATGTTGACGACGGCGCGGATCGGCCGGCCCGTCGCGCCGACGCGCAAGCCGCCGCGGACCTGCGCGGCGAACGTCTTCATCCGCGCCTGCGTGGCGCGAATGCCGGGCACGATGTCGCGGCCGTCGACCATGAGCGGCGCGTCGCTCTGCTGGCGCAACGCCGTGTGCAACGCGGGTCGGTTTTCGGACTGGTTGACTTTCTCGCCGGCGAAGAGCGCGGCGATCCATCCTTCGAGCTCCGCCGCGCGGGCGTGCGCGACGAGAAGCGCGAGCGTCTCGCGCGTGAGGCGCTCCTTGGACACGTCGACCAGCCAGTCGTCCCAGGCGAACGACAGGTGCGCGAAACGCTCGGGGTCGCGGCCGAAGAGTTGCGTCAACGTCGTGGCGGCAAGCGCGCGACGATGATCGGCGAGATCGGCGGAGGCGGACAGCGGCATCGAAGGGACATCCTGAAACGGTGCGGCGCACCGCGCCGGTGCGGCCGAGGATAATCGATTGCGCGAGTATTGCAAACTTGCGCGCGCACCGCATGGGTCGCGCGACCCGAATCGATCCGGGGTCGGTAGACTAGACAACGGAATGGACGCCCCCAACGACAAGGACCTGCCGCTGCGCGAGGACACGCGCCTCCTCGGACGGCTGCTGGGCGATGTGCTGCGCGCGCAGAGCGGGGTCGCCGGTTTCGAGCGCATCGAGCTCATCCGCCAGACCGCGATCCGCTTCCGGCGCGCGGAACCGGGACAGGCGGACGGCGTCAAGGGGGATCTCGCCGCCCTGCTGAACGACCTGTCGATCGCCGAGACGCTCGATGTCGTGCGCGCGTTCAGCTATTTCTCGCATCTCGCGAACATCGCGGAAGACGTGCACCAGAACCGCCGCCGGCGCGCGCATGCGCTGGCGGGGTCGGGGCCGCAGCGGGGCAGCATTGCCGACGCGCTCGATCGCATCGCCGCGCACGGAACGCCCGCGCAGACGCTCGCGCGCTGGGTCGGCGAGGCGCAGGTGAGCCCCGTGCTGACCGCGCATCCGACCGAGGTGCAGCGCAAGAGCATCCTCGATTGCGAGCGCGAGATCGTGCGGCTGCTGCAATGGCGAGACCGCGTGGCGTTGACGCCGGAGGAGGTTGCCGAATTCGAGACCGGACTCTATCGCCAGGTGCTCGCCCTGTGGCAGACGGCGATGATTCGCCTCTCGAAACTCAAGGTGAAGGACGAGATCGACAACGGGCTCGCCTACTATCGCTACACGTTTCTTTCCGCGGTCCCGCGGCTTGCCATGGCGCTGGAAGCCCGGCTGTCCGCGGCGGCGGACGGCCAGGGTCCGCGCGTGCCGCCGACGCTCCTTCGCCTGGGGTCGTGGATTGGCGGCGATCGCGACGGCAACCCGTTTGTCACGGCCGCGACGCTCGATTACGCGATCACGGCGCAGGCCGCCGTGGCGTTCGCGCACTACCTCGACGAAATCCACCTTCTGGGGGGCGAGCTGTCGCTGTCGACGAGACTCGTCCGACCGACGGCAGCGTTGCTCGAATTGGCGCAGGGCGCGCACGACGACAATCCGCACCGCGCCGACGAGCCGTACCGGCAGGCGCTGATCGGAATCTATGCCCGCGTGGCGGCGACGGCGAAGACGCTGGCCGGATACGCACCACCGCGCGCGCCGCACGGCGAGGCGTTGCCCTATGCGACACCGGGCGCGCTGCTCTCCGATCTCGCGACGATCGAGGCGTCGCTCGCGACGCATGGCGCGACGCCGCTGGCCGCGGGGCGCCTCGTTCCGCTGATGCGCGCGATCGACGTCTTCGGCTTCCACCTTGCCGTGCTCGACCTGCGCCAGAATGCCGATGTCCACGAGGCGGTCGTCGGCGAATTGCTGGCCCGTGCCGGCGTGGTCGCCGATTACGCGGCGCTGCCGGAGGACGAGCGCGTCGCGCTGCTCACGCGCGAGCTGTCGGGTCCGCGCCTGCTGCATTCGCCGCATATCGCGTTTTCCGCCCAGGTTGCCTCCGAGCTCGCGATCCTCGAGGCCGCGGCCCGCATTCATCGCCGGTTTGGCGCCGGCGCGCTGCCGAACTACGTGATATCGAAGTGCGCGTCGGTATCCGATCTGCTCGAGGTCGCCGTGCTGCTGAAGGAAAGCGGACTGCTGCAAGGCAACTCGCTGGCGCTCAACATCGTTCCGCTGTTCGAGACCATCGACGATCTCGCGCATGGCGCCGCCATCATGGACGCCGCGTTCCGCGTGCCGTTCTACCGCGCGTGGCTCGACAGCCGCGGGTGCCTGCAGGAAGTGATGCTGGGCTACTCCGACAGCAACAAGGACGGCGGTTATGTCACGTCGAACTGGTCGCTCTACCGGGCCGAGGAATCGTTCGTCGACGTGTTCCGCGCGCATGGCGTCAAGCTGCGCTTCTTCCACGGGCGCGGCGGCACGGTGGGGCGGGGCGGCGGCCCGAGCTTCGAGGCGATCCTCGCGCAGCCGGCGGGCAGTGTCGCCGGCGGACTGCGCGTCACCGAGCAGGGCGAGATCATCGCGAGCAAGTATTCGGACCCCGAGCTCGGCCGGCGCAACCTCGAGACGCTCGTCGCCGCTGCGCTCGAAGCGAATTTCCTCGAATCCGCCGAGGACATCGGGCGCACGGCGCAGTATCACGCCGTGATGGACGCGCTGTCGGCGCGCGCGCATCTCGCCTACCGGGACCTCGTCTACGGCACGCCGGATTTTGTCGCGTATTTCCGCGCGACGACGCCGATCGCAGAGATCGCGTCGCTCAACATCGGCAGCCGGCCGGCCTCGCGCACCGCGTCGACCCGCATCGAAGACCTCCGCGCGATCCCCTGGGTGTTCAGCTGGGGCCAGTGCCGGCTGATGCTGCCCGGCTGGTTCGGCTTCGGCGCCGCGGTCGATGGCTGGCTCGCCGGGCACGCCGACGGCCCGGCGGGCGGCATCGCGCTGCTTTCCGAAATGCACCGGCGCTGGCCGTTCTTCCGCACCGTGCTGTCGAACATGGCGATGGTGCTCGCGAAGACCGACCTCGCGATCGCGTCGCGCTATGCCGAGCTGTACGCCGACGCGGATTCACGGCAGGCGATCTTCGGCCGCATCGCGAGCGAGCACGGCCGCACGGTCCGGCACGTGCTGGCGATCACCGGGCAGGCAACGCTGCTCGAGGACAACCCGACGCTCGCACGAAGCATCCGCAACCGCTTCCCGTACCTCGATCCGCTGAACCACCTGCAGGTCGAGTTGCTGCGTCGTTTCCGCGCGGGCCAAACCGACGAGCGGACGCAGCGCGCGATCCATCTCACCATCAACGGACTCGCCGCCGGATTGCGCAACAGCGGTTAGAAAGTTCTACGCGCGTGCGCGGTATAATCGGCGCTATCGATGCGCATCCTTCTCTCCAATGACGACGGCTATTTCGCGCCGGGCATCGAACGGCTCGCGGCCGCGCTCGCGCCGCATGCCGAGCTCACGGTGGTCGCTCCCGAGCGCGACCGCAGCGGCGCGTCGAACTCGCTCACGCTCGATCGCCCGTTGACGGTGCGCACGGCGCCCAACGGCTTCCGCTTCGTGAACGGCACGCCGACCGATTGCGTCCATCTCGCGGTGACGGGCCTGCTGGACGTGCTTCCCGACATGGTGATCTCGGGCATCAACCTCGGCCCGAACATGGGCGACGACACGATCTACTCCGGGACCGTCGCCGCGGCGACCGAGGGCTATCTGCTCGGCATTCCGTCCATTGCGATTTCGCTGGCGTCGAAGAACGGCGCTCATTTCGACACGGCGGCCGCTGTCGCGCTCGAACTGCTCGAACGCCATCGCCGCCACGCGCTGGGCGGATGGCTGCTCAACGTCAACGTGCCGGACGTCGCGCAGGCCGACCTCAATGGTTACCGCGTGACGAGGCTCGGGCGCCGGCACAAGGCGGAGGACGTCATCAAGTCGAAGAGCCCGCGCGGCGAGACCGTCTACTGGGTCGGCGCGGCCGGCGCCGCCGCCGACGCGGGGGAAGGCACGGATTTTCACGCGGTGGAGCAGCGCTTCGTCTCGATCACGCCCTTGCAGATCGACCTGACGAATCGCGACGAGATGCCGCCCGTGGCGCACTGGATCGAGCGCTGAGGACGGACGCGACGATCCCGTCGCGGGCAGGAGGGGAGATGGCAACGCAGGGCGGCAGGCACACCGGGATCGGCATGACATCGACGCGCACGCGCGACCGGATGATCGAGCGGCTGCGCGCCGACGGCATCCGCGACGAAGTCGTCCTGGCCGCGATGAACGCGGTGCCGCGCCACATCTTCGTCGACGAGGCGCTCGCGAGCCGCGCCTACGAGGACACGCCCTTGCCTATCGGCGACGGCCAGACGATCTCGCAGCCGTGGGTCGTCGCGCGGATGACGGAGCTCGCGCGCAACGGCGGCACGATTCGCGCGTGTGCTCGAGATCGGCACCGGCTGCGGCTATCAGACGGCCGTGCTCGCGCAATTCGCCGGCGACGTCTATTCGGTCGAGCGAATCGGCGCGCTGGTGGCGAAGGCGAGGCGCAACCTGCAGGCGCTCAAGGTGAAGAACGTGCGGCTCATGCACGGCGATGGCTCGGCCGACCTCGGCGAGGACCTCGAGGTCGACGCCATCGTCGTGACCGCCGGCGCGACGCACGTGCCCACGGCGCTGCTCAAGTACCTGAAGCCTGGCGGCCGGATGGTGTTGCCGCTCGCGCAGGCCGGTGACGCGGCCGATCGCGTGCAGCGACTGACGGTGATCGAAGCGGCGCCCGGCGGCTTCCGTGAGCAAACGTTCGATGCGGTAAGATTCGTACCGTTGCTGCCCGGCCTCGCCTGAGGCCGCACGCGGCGCTCTCATCGTGTTCGATGCCTCGCTCCGACACCGCCGCCCCGACCCTCCGCATACGATTCGCGCAATTGTGCGCATATTTGGCGATCGTCGTCCTTGCGCTCGTCGTCGCTGGCTGCGCGACACGCAAGCCGGCGCCCGTGGAGGAGCGCTCGACGCGGGACGTCGCGCCCCGCGCCGACGCGCTGCCCCCGCGCCTGCCCTCCCGCCGGCGCCGCTGCCCGAGCCGGACACGCGTGCGCAGACCTACACGGTGAAGCGCGGCGACACGCTGTACAAGATCGCGCTCGACAACGGCCTCGATTACCGCGAGCTCGCGGCATGGAATTCGATCGAGAACGTAAACCTCATTCGCGAAGGCCAGGTATTGCGTCTTGCAGCGCCCGGCGAGGCGGCAACCACGGCCACCGGCGTGACGACGACACCGTTGCGCGCGCTGCCGCCGGTGGAGACGGGCGAAACGCGACCGGCGGTGCCGCCGCCGGTCACGCCGCCCGGCCACGCCGGCCGTCACGCCCGCCCCGACGCCGGGGCTGCGCAATTCCGACAACTACAAGACGCAACCCAAGGCGCTGAAGGAGCCCTGGTCCGAACAGGCGTTGCGCGACGTCCAGCGCAGCGCGACCGCGCCGCCGCCTGCGGTGGCGCCAGCACCGGCACCGGAACCGGCACCTCCGGCCGCCGTCGCCCGCGCGGAGCCCAAACCCGAGGCGAAGCCCGAACCGAGGACAGACCCGAAATCCGCGAACGCGTTGCCGGATGACGCAACTCCGAACTGGATCTGGCCGGCGACCGGCAAGCTCGTCACCGGAACCTCCGAGAATCCCAACCTCAAGGGCATCGACATCGCCGGCAAGGCAGGGCAGCCCGTCGTCGCCAGCGCCGCGGGCAAGGTCGTCTACGCGGGTTCGGGCATCCGCGGCTACGGCAAGCTCATCATCGTCAAGCACAACGCGACGTGGCTCACGGCCTACGCGCACAACCGCGAAATCCTCGTGAAGGAAGGCCAGCAGGTCACGAAAGGCCAGTCGATCGCGGAGATGGGCAACACCGATTCCGACCAGGTGATGCTGCATTTCGAGATACGCCGGCACGGCACGCCGGTGGACCCGCTCAAGTTCCTGCCGCCGGCGTGATCATGCGCGGACTTGCCCGCTCCGCGGGCGCGCAAACTACGCAAAGGCAAAACCACGAGCCTGCGATGCCCGCCCGCCCGACAAGCGTGCTGGAGGTTGCACGATGAGCGCCGCCGGGACGCCACGGCGCGCGCGCGTCGACGACGGTCCCGAGCTGCCGGGCATCGAGCATGCCGACCCGCCGCTTGCCGATGCCGTGGCCGAGCACGACGGCGACGCCCACACGCTGGCGCCGGAGCCCGACCGCTGGACGCGCGAGCTGCCTCTGGCCGAGCCCGAGCCCGGACTCTCGGCCGATTTCGTCAACGACATCGCGCAGATCTACTTCAACGAGATCGGCCAGCACACGCTGCTCAAGGCCGACGAGGAGCTTTCGCTCGCGCGGGCGATGGCGCAGGGCGACTTCGCGGCGCGCCAGCAGCTGATCGAGCGCAACCTGCGTCTCGTGGTCAGCATTGCGAAGCACTACACGAACCGCGGGCTCGCGCTGCCGGACCTGATCGAGGAAGGCAATCTCGGGCTCATCCATGCGCTGGAGAAAT
The DNA here is from genome assembly GCA_963816925.1 of uncultured beta proteobacterium. GTDB lineage: Bacteria > Pseudomonadota > Gammaproteobacteria > Burkholderiales > Casimicrobiaceae > CAIWHR01. The sequence goes on from CAWFMY010000007.1 coordinate 158,446, forward strand.
TCGACGCCGAGCGCGGGTTCCGCTTCACGACCTACGCGACGTGGTGGATCCGGCAGTCGGTCGAGCGCGCGATCATGAGCCAGTCGCGGACGATCCGGCTGCCGGCGCACGTGGTCAAGGAGCTGAATGTCGTGCTGCGCGCGATGCGGCACCTCGAGATGCACGGATTGCCGGACGGGCGCGAGGCAACGCTCGACGACGTCGCCCACCTGCTCGGCAAGCCCGTCGAGCAGGTGCGGCGCGTGCTGCGCTACAACGAGCACGTGACGTCGCTCGACGCGCCGATGGACCGCGACGGCGGCGTCTCGGTCGCGGAAGGCGTGGCGGACGAGAACGCGCTGGCGCCGGAGCTCCTGCTGCACAACTCGGAGATCGAGGCGTGGGTGCGCCTCTGGCTCTCGGAGCTCAACGACCGCCAGCGCACGGTCATCGAGCGCCGTTACGGACTCAACGGCAAGGATGTCGCCACGCTCGAGGAGCTTTCCGGCGAGCTCGACGTCACGCGCGAGCGGGTGCGGCAGATCCAGTCCGAGGCGCTCGAGAAGCTGCGCGCGCGGCTCAAGCGCAGGGGCCTCGATCGCGACGCGCTGTTGTAATCGCCAATTAACTAGTATTGCGTGGCGCGATTGGCGCGCAACGCCGCCGGCGCGGGCAGCACCTCGATGGCGCGCGCGAGGCGGGCGAGCGCCGCTGCGCGCGCACGCTCCGCGCCGGCGGTGGCCGGCGGCGGTCCGTAGCGCAGCAGTGCGTAGGACTCCGCGATCACGCGAAACGCCACCGCGAATTCCGGCCATCGCGCCGATGCCCGCGCGCCGAAGGCGAGCGGTCCTTCGTGCGGCTGCCGCGGCAATCCCGCGTGCGACAAGCGGCGGCACAGCGCGTCCCACAGAATGCGCGCCCGGTCGCCGCTGCGGCGCCGCCACCACGAGATGATCCCGAGCATCCCCGCGCCCCAAAGGCCGACCATCCCGGCGACGATCGCGGTGATGAGCGCGGCCGGCATCCGGTCGATGGTCCAATTGCGCCACAGCGAACGCTGCTTGTCGTAGTTGAACCCGATGACGTGGCGGCGCCAATCGTGGTTGAACGCATCCCACGTGAGCTGCACGTTCTTGAGCCACGGGTGGTCGAGCCGCGCCAGCAGCGGGACGAATTCGCTCGTCGGCAGCGCGCCGCCCAATCCGCGCTCGATGCGCGAGGGCGCGACCGCGCCGGTCGGATCGAAGCGGCGCCACTTTCCGCCGATCAGTGCCTCGGACCACGCGTGGGCGTCGGATTGGCGCACGATGAGGTAGCCGCCCGACGGATTGATTTCGCCGCCCTGGTAGCCGGTGACCACGCGCGCGGGAATTCCGGCCGCGCGCAGCAGCACCACAAAGCTGCTCGCATAGTGCTCGCAAAAGCCGCGCCGCTGGTCGAAGAGGAATGCGTCGACGGGGTTGGGACCCGGGAGCAGCGGCGGGGCCAGCGTATAGAAAAAGGATTCGGTGCGGAACCATTGCAGGACGGCGCGAATGTAGTCGCCGTCGTCGGGATGTTGCGCGCGAAGCTCGCGCGCGAACGCGGTGGTTCGCGGATTCGTATCGCGCGCGTCGTCGGGCAGCAGGAGGTTTTCGGCGCGTTCCGCTTCCGCCGCAATGCCGGAACCGGCGGCGTAGGCGTCGCCCAGGACCGAGGTCTGCCGGTAGCGCACGGGTTGCGTGACAGGCGCGCGGGCGAACAGCCGCTGGTCGCCCGTCAGGATGCCCACCACCTCTGGCGTCGCGCTTCCCGTGGCGCCGGACTCCGCCGTGGGCGGGCCCGATGGAAGGTCCAGCGCAAAAAGCCACGCCTTCCAATGCGGCTCGAGCGTCACCCAGTACGATATTTCGCGGCCGGGCGGACGCGGCCCGCGCGGCGTTCGGCGGTCGACCGCGATCCATTCGCGACCGTCGAAGCGCGACATCACCGGTCCCCGCCAGTAACGCTGCGCCGGGGGCGGCACCGCGCCATCGAAGTCGACGCGAAAGGCGACCGCATCGCTCAACGAGAGGTCGCTGATCGACCCCGGCGCCATTTGTTCGGACAAGCCGGAATGCGAGCCCGCGTCGGTCGGCAGGCCCCACAGCGGACCGGCCAGGCGAGGGAACAGGACGAACAGCACGGCGGCGATCGGAATCCCCTGCACGAAGAGCTTTGCCGTTCGGGAAAGCGGCTCCCGCCAGCTGGCAAGCGGGAGATCGCGCAGCGACGGCTGCGCCAGCACCTGCAGCGTTGCGCCGAGCGCAGCGAGGGCCGGCACGGTGGCAACGGCGGCAAGCAGCGACTGGCTGTAGAAAAACGGCGTGACCATCTGGAAGCTTGCGAGGCAGACGAGCAGCGTGCCGTCGCGCGCGCTCCGCGCCTCGAGATACTTGATGCCCGCCAGCACGAAGAGGAAGGCGACGCAGGGGTCGCGGCCGATGAAATAGCCGAACGATGCCTTGATCGCGATGCCGGCCGCGACCGCGAACAGCGCGAGCGCCCACGATGGAATCCGCGCCGGCTTTGCGTCGGCACGTATGCGGTCGCGATGCAGCAGCAGCATGCGCAAGGCGACGAGCATGATGCCGAACCCGGCGACCCAGATCGGCACGAACGGGGCCTGCGGCACCAACGTCGCCAGCAGGAAGACACCGAGCCAACGGATCTGTGCCGCCGACAGCGGCGGCCGCGGCGGCGCCGACGATGTTTTCATCGCGTTGTCGCGGGAAGCAGCGCCAATGCGGTGAGCGCGGTTCGCCGATGCTCGCGCCCTTGTCCCGCCGGCAGGGACAATCCGGGAAGATGGAGGGCGAACGGGCGCGCCACGCGCTCGGCGGCGAGCACCCAGGCGACAAGGCGCGCGATGCGGGCATCGGCGTCGAGCGCAGGCGGCAGCGCGTTCCAGGCGAGGTCCGCAGGTCCTTTGCTGCCGCCCCCTTCGAAATGCTTCGTATGCCAGCCCGCGCCGCGCGCGACCGCCTTCCACGCGACGCGCTGCAGCGGGTCTCCTGGTTGATAGGCCCGCAGGCCCGACAGGTCGGCGTCACCCTCGCTCGATTCGCTGTGGGCGTCCTCGCCTTCGCGACCCGCCGGCAGCGGCGGCGCGTCCGGTTCCGGAGCGGGGAACACGACACCCTGCAGGGGGAAGTGGACGTAGGCCCAGCCGCGCCACAGTCCGACGGGGAAATCAGACGACAACGTGACGCGACCGAGCGCAACGCGACCGCGCCTCGGTGCGGGGATCTCCAGCGTCACGGGCAATGCCGCATCGGGGATGACGTCGACGGTGACCGTCGCGCTGCCGCCCGCGGCGAGCGATATCCCGTGCCGGGACGTCGCGCCACCGGAGATCGCGAGCGTGAACGGCAACGTGCCGCCGGCGAAGGTCTCGCCCGCGGCCAGCGGCGCAAGCTCGACGCCGGCGAGGTTGCGGAACGTATGCAGCAGCGCCGCCGCGGCGAGGCCGGCAAGCAGGAACGTGACCGCGAAGCCCAGCGACAGCGCGTAGTTGAGCGAGGTGACCAGCATGATCGCGATCATTCCGAAGACCGCGAGGCCGCGTCGCGTCGGCAGGATGTAGATCCGGCTGTGCCGCAGCACTACCGCTTCGTGGTCGCCGGGATCCGTTCGGAACAGGCGCTGCCGATAGCGCGCGCGCCACGACCCGCGGGGCGCCCGCGTCACGCCGAGGGTGCGCGCGGAGGAGGGCAAGGCGGTGGACGCCTAGGGTAATGCGACGGCGCGCAGCAGCGATTGCGCCTGCAGCGCACCGCTTCGGGCGCCTCCGGCAAGGCGGTGCCCGGCGACCGAGGGAAAGACCGCCTGCACGTCCTCCGGCACGACCATCGGCCGGCCGGCGACCAGGGCCCAAGCGCGGGCGGCCGCGAGGAGAAAGATTCCGGCTCGCGGCGACAGTCCGCGCCGGGCGCCGGCGTCGGCGCCGCTGCCGACGTTGCCGCGCGTGGCGGCGAGGAGCGCCTGGATGTAATCGAGGAGCGCCGGCGCGACGTGCACGCCGGCGGCTTCGCGCTGCCATTCGAGAAGCGTGGGCGGATCGGCGAGCGGCGAAAGCGTGGCGATTTGCGCGCGGCGGTCGCCGCCCGAAAGCAGCTCGCGCTCGGCGGCGGGGTCGGGGTAGCCGAGTTCGATCGCCATCAGGAAACGGTCGAGCTGCGACTCGGGCAAGGGATAGGCGCCGATCTGCTCGACCGGATTTTGCGTCGCGATGACGAAGAACGGCTCGGGCAGGCGGCGCGTCTCGCCGTCCTGCGAAACCTGCCGCTCCTCCATCGCCTCGAGGAGCGCGCTCTGGGTCTTGGGCGGCGCGCGGTTGATCTCGTCGGCCAGCACCACCGAATTGAAGACCGGCCCGGGATGGAACCGGAAAGCCTGCGATGGCGCGTCGAAGATCGACACGCCGAGCACGTCGGCCGGGAGGAGGTCGCTCGTGAACTGGACGCGCGCGTACTTGAGGCCGAGGGTGGCGGCCAGCGCCTGCGCGAGGGTCGACTTGCCGACGCCCGGGATGTCCTCGATCAGCAGATGGCCCCGCGCAAGCAGGCACGCCAGCGCGAGCTTCAGGGGTTCCGGCTTGCCGACGACGATGCGATCGAGCTGCGCCAGGACAGCGGCAAGTCGTTGCACGACGGGGACATTGGCCTGGCCAAGCGAGCGGACGGTCATGGGGGAGGGGATCCGGGATTGAGGGGCGCAGCCACTGTACTGGGGAGGAACGGCCTAGTCACGACCGACGGGCACCGGATACACTCCATTCAGCGGCCCCGACGGCGCCATTCTGCCACCCGGTTCAGCCGTTCCAGCACCGTTGGTCCCCGCAACCGCAGGAAAGTTCGAAGCAATCGCCGTGCCGACCGCCTTCATCTCCCATCCGTCCTCGCTCCTGCACGACATGGGGCCGTACCACCCGGAATGCCCCGACCGGCTGCAGGCCATCGGCGACCGCCTCATCAGCGCCGGGCTCGACGGCTACCTCCAGCACCACGAGGCGCCCGCGGCCACGCACGAGCAGCTCGCGCGCGTCCATGGGGAAGGCTATCTCGCCACGCTCGAGGCCGAAAGTCCGGCCTCGGGTCTGCATTACATCGATCCCGACACGGCGATGTGCCCGCATTCGCTGACCGCGGCACAACACGCGGCGGGCGCGCTGGTGCTCGCGACCGACCTCGTCGCCGGCGGCATGTGTTCCACCGCGTTCTGCGCAGTCCGGCCGCCCGGACATCATGCGGAGCGCAATCGGGCGATGGGCTTCTGCCTCCTCAACAACGTCGCCGTCGGCGCCGCCCACGCGCTCGCCGCACACGGATTGGAGCGCGTCGCGATCATCGACTTCGACGTCCACCACGGCAACGGCACCGAGGAAATCTTCGCCGACGATCCGCGCGTGCTGATGGTGTCCACGTTCCAGCATCCGCTCTATCCGTATTCGGGCACGACGCCGCTCGGGCCCAACATGGTGAACATCCCGTTGCCCGCGGGCAGCGGCGGCGACGCGTTCCGCGCGGCGGTGACCGACCACTGGATGCCCGCGCTCGAAGCGCATCGACCCGAATTGATCTACATCTCGGCGGGCTTCGACGCGCATCGCGAGGATCCGCTTGCCGGCCTGAAGCTGACCGAGGCCGACTATGCATGGGTGACGCGCGCGCTGTTGCGCGTCGCCCGCGACCATGCGAAGGGCCGCATCATCTCGACGCTCGAAGGCGGCTACGCGCTCGGCGCGCTCGGCCGCAGCGTGGCCGAGCACATTCGCGAACTGCTCGTCGCGGCGTGATGGCCGGGAAAAGCGTTGCTTGAAACCGCGCGCCTCAACCTGCGCGAGCTGACGGTCGACGACGCCGACTTCATCGTCGCGCAGCTGAACGACCCCGATTTCATCCGCAACGTCGCCGATCGCGGCGTGCGCACGGCGGAGGCCGCGCGGACCTACCTCCTGGACGGGCCGCTGGCGAGCTACCGGCGCCACGGCTTCGGCCTCTGGCTCGTCGAGTCGAGGGATTCGCGCACGCCGATGGGCCTCTGCGGCCTCATCAAGCGCGACAGCCTCCCGGACGTCGACCTGGGCTACGCTTTCCTGCCGCCGTTTCGCGGACACGGCTTCGCGCTCGAAGCGGCGACGGCGTCGATGGCGTTTGGCCGAACGTTGGGATTGACGCGCGTGGTGGCGATCGTGTCGCCGCACAACGCGGCTTCCATCAAGCTGCTGGCGAAACTCGGGTTCCGCTACGAGCGGCGCATGCGTCTCGCCGACGACGCCGAAGAGCTCGCGCTGTTTGCGTCAGCGCCGCCGGCGCACGCGCCAGGCCAGCGCGGCGAGCATTAATGCGGACAATCCCGCGATACCCGCCGGCGACAGCGTTGGCACGTCGTTCGGGACCGGCGCGCCGACGACCAGCGTCGCGCCTGCGTCCGCAAGCGCCGCCGCCGTCTGGTCGTTGAAGAAGCCCGGCGTCGTCGTGCCGCCGCCCACGCGCGGAATCACGTTCGGTTTGGTCCCGACCGTCAGCGCCTTCACGTTGACCACGACCGAACACGACGCTCCGGCGGCAAGCCCCGCGCCGGCGAGCCCGAACGTCGCGGCCCCGGCAACGGCGGTCATTGCGCCGCCGCACGTGTTGGACACCAACGGCGGTGCATCGAGAACGACACCCGCGGGAAGGTCGTCGGTGAACCCGACGTTGGTGAAGAGCGCGCCGACTGGGGCCGGCGCGCAGGTGGCGACCGGCGCGCTCAGCGTGACGGTGAGCGTCGTCGAGCCCCCGGTCGGGACTGTCGCGACGCCGAAGTTCTTGACGATCTGCGGACCGTGCAGCGCCAGCGGATTCTCGCCGGTGACCACGATGACGTTGCCGCAGGCGTCGCCGGTGCTGAAATACGCGCGATAGCCGGCGCCGACGGCGACGACCTCGGGCGAGCTGAAGTTGGAACTGTTCGGCAGGCCATCCACGAGCACGCCGTTGCCGTTGGCGTACACGCCTGCGGCGGTGGTCCAGGTCGCGCCGTCGTCCGCCGACTCGACGTAATAGATCTGCTTCGCGCGCCGGGCCGCGGTCGCGACGTCGCGAAACGTGTAGTACGCGCCGACGATCCCGCCCTGCTGCTGCAGCGCGCGGCCCGAGTTGTGCACGTACGACGGCAGGAGCGCCGGAAACGCGAGGCACTGGTTCGGGCCGCCGAATGGCAGGACCCAGCAATAGGGCGTTCCCGTGAACAGATCCGCTTCGCTCGTGCCCCAGATGCCGGAGAGCGTCGGGCGCGTTCCATCGGTGTAGACATATCGGCCCATCCCGCCGCCCCACAGCAGCGGATTGACCGGCGGCCCGCTGTTGAACTGCGTGTCCTGGCGCAGGTACAGGTTGCCGTTGACCATGCCGAACGAACCGACCATGTTGCCGCCGGGACCGAGCGGCGTATCCGCGAGTGAAGGCAGCGGTCCCCGCTGCACGACGTTGAGGTTGCCGATCGCGGGGCCGATGTTCCAGACATTCGCGTTGTAGTTGTAGCGGCCGGTGTTGGTTTCGTTCGGCGACCAGATCGTCAGGAACCACTCTGCGCCGATCCTGTCGACGCGCAGGAAATTGACCGACGGCTCGCTCGTCGCGCCCACGCCCGGGATCTGCGTCCACCAATTCGCGGGCGGGTTGAGCTTTCCGACGGACGTGAACGTGAAGCCGTCGGGCGACGTCGCATAGGTGATGTCCGACACCTGCATGTCGGCCGGTGTCGTCGTGTCGCCGCCGTTCAGCACCCAGAGGTGATAGAGGCCGTCGGCCGGGTTGAACGCGACCGAGTTGCGCAGCGAGTTCTGCGTCGCCGGATGGAGCGGCGACCCGATGGGTACGCCGTCGAGCTTGACGACGGTCGTGTTGAGCGGAAATGGAACCGGCGCCGCGGTGGCGTCGTGGGCGAAGAGCATGAAAGCCGCAATCAGTGAAGCGACGGCGTTTTTGCTCGTGTTTTTTATCATGGGCGCGATTCTGCGCGCCGGTGCGGGTCATGGCAAGGAAGGGGCGGGTTCTCGGTACAATGGCGGAGCGTGCACGCGCGATGACGAAGCGCATGTGGATGCGTCAGTTGCAAACGGAGGCGCGATGGAGAGGCGGAAGTTTCTGGAATCGTGCGCGGTCGTTTCCGGCGCCGCGGGCTTGGGCGCGCTTCCCGGCGCGTGGGCGGCGACGCCGCCGCGCCTCTACGCGCGCTCGCGCCTCGTCGACAAGTTCGGCGCGCCGGTCAAGGCCGGCGGCCTCGAGGCCGAGACGAACTACGTGTTCCATTATCCGTATGCGGGCACGCCGTGCTTCCTGCTGAAGCTCTCGCGCCCGGTCACCGCGGCGGCGACGCTGCGGCGCGAGGACGGCGCAACCTACGCGTGGGACGGCGGCGTCGGGCCCGGGCGCGCCGTGGTGGCCTTTTCGGCGATCTGCGCGCACAAGCTCGCGTACCCGACGCGCGACATCTCGTTCATCCGCTACCAGCCGCAGAAGTCGGCGACGTCGGACGCGCACGTGATCCACTGCTGTGCCGACCACAGCGTCTACGATCCCGCGAACGGCGCTCGCGTGCTCCAGGGTCCCGCGCCGCAGCCGCTGGCGGCAATCCTCCTCGCCTACGATCCCGCGACGGACGGCCTGTTCGCGCTCGGCACCGTCGGCGCCGAGCAGTTCGACCGGTTCTTCGACAAGTACGATTTCAAGCTGGGAATGGAATACGGGCAGGGCAAGGCGAAACTGCCGGTCGGCGATGCGACCGTCGTGCGCGAGCTCGCGCAGTTCTGCCGGCAGACCGTGCAGTGCTGAACGCCCGTTACGGCCGGTAGCCGGGGATCGCGCTTTCGTCGACGGCGTCGATCTGCGCCGGGTCCATGTGCTTCGCCGCGTAGTCGCGATACACCTTGCGCCGCACGAAGACGTCGAACAGGTCCGGGTCGACGTGGCCGTCTTCGCGCATCCGCCCGAGGATTGCGAGCGACTCCGACAGCGACTTCGCCGCCTTGTAGGGCCGGTCCGGCGCGGTCAGCGCCTCGAAGACGTCGGCGATGCAGATCATTCGCGCCGGCCATGACATTTGCGCCCGCGTGAGCCCCTTCGGATAACCGCCGCCGTCCATGCGCTCGTGGTGACCGCCCGCGTATTCGGGAACGCGCGCGAGGTGGCGCGGCCACGGCAGCGCCTCCAGCATCTTGATCGTCGACTCGACGTGGCGGTTGATGATCGCGCGCTCGGCACGGGACAGCGTACCGTGCGGAATCGCCAGGTTGGCGGCTTCGTCCTCCGTGAGCACGGGCTGCAATGTTTCATCGGCCGCGCGATAGCGGCGCTCCGCGATCCGATGGACGCGATCGATGTCGTCCTTCGCCATGCGCTCCTGCCCGACATTTGCGCGCCGCAGGAACGCAAGATCGTCGGCCTGCGCCTGCCGCTCCGCGGCGAGCTCCGCCGCGACCGTCGCCGCATCGTCGCCCCGTCGCAGGCGCTCCTGCGCGCGACGGTGGGTGTCGGCGGCGAGCGCGTCGAAGCGCGCGCTGACGAGGTCGATGCGATCGCCGATCGTTTGCAGCTTGGTCGCCTTGTCGACGACGTGCACGGGTGTGGTGATCTTGCCGCAGTCGTGCAGCATGCCGGCGAGAAACAGCTCGTCGCGGTCGCTCTCCGACATGCGGAACGCGGCCAGCGGCCCTTCGGCGGTCTCGTGCGCGGCTTCGGCGAGCATCATCGTCAGCACCGGGACGCGCTGGCAGTGGCCGCTCGTGTACGGCGATTTCTCGTCGATCGCCGAGTTGATCAGCGCGACGAGGCCGCCGAAGAGCGCTTCGAGCTGGCCGATCAGCAGCTGGTTCGCCAGCACGACGCCGGCGAGGCCGGTCAGCGCTTCCGCGAGCCGTTGATCGTCTTCGCTGAACTCGATGACGTTTCCGTCCGCGTCGAGCGCGTTGACGAGCTGCAGCACGCCGATCAGCTCGTCGCGGTGGTCGAGCATCGGCACGGCGAGCAGCGAGCGCGTCCGGTAGCCGCGCTGCGCGTCGAACCGCTTGGCCGCCGTGAAATCGAATCCGTCGACCGCGTAGACGTCGGCGATGCGCACGCTCTGCCGGGTGAGCGCCGCATGGGCGACGACCGCGTCGTGGTTCGGCGCACCGTTGACGCCCGCGAGCGGAACCGCCGACAGCGCGAGGTCGGCGGCGCGCGCGCCGCCTTCGCCCCAGTTCAGCGTCCGGTTGTGCACGATCTCGAAGGTGAGCGCGTCGCCGGCGTCGTTGAGGCGGTAGAGCGCGGCGCCGTCGGCGCTGCAGAGCCGGATGGCGGCGGCCACGATGATGTCGAGCAGGCGCGCGGCGCTGCGTTCGCGGGCCAGCGCGCGGCCGACTTCGACCAGGTGCTCGAAGCGGTCGACGAGAGCCGAGGCGGTGGACGGTGTCATCGCGGTCGCTCCGGTATCGGGTCGCGCCAGTTTACGCGATGCACGCGCGCCGCAGCGAGTGACGCGCGCGTGTCCGCTACAATCGCGCTTCGCGCGCCCGGCCCGTCGGCGCCGCAACCTTCCCCGCCCGCATGGACGCTGCCGCCGCCATCGTCGTTGCCGACCTCCGCAAGTCGTATGGCGACGTGGAGGCCGTGAAGGGCATTTCGTTTTCCGTTCGGCGGGGCACCACGACGGCGCTTCTCGGCGGCAACGGCGCGGGCAAGACGACCACGCTGTCGATGCTGCTCGGCGTGCTGACGCCGACGGCCGGGCGCGTCACCGTGCTCGGTGCGGAAATGCCCCGGCAGCGCCATCAGGTGCTGCCGCGCCTCAACTTCACCTCGCCCTACGTCGACCTGCCGAAGCGGCTCACGGTGCGCCAGAACCTCGCGGTGTTCGCCGACCTCTACGGCGTGCGCGACATGCGCGAGCGCATCGCCGCCGTCGCCGCCGACTGCGACCTCACCGACCTGCTGCAGCGGCCGTACGGGACGCTTTCGGCCGGGCAGCGCACGAGGGTGTCGCTCGCCAAGGCGGTGATCAACGAGCCCGAGGTGCTGCTGCTGGACGAGCCCACGGCCTCGCTCGATCCCGACATCGGCGACCGGATGCGCACGTATCTCGAGCAGTACCAGCGCCGCACCGGATGCACGATGCTGCTGGCCTCGCACCACATGGGCGAGGTCGAGCGGATGTGCGACGACGTGATCATGCTGCGCGAAGGCCGGGTGGTCGACCAGGGCTCGCCGCAGGCGCTCCTCGCGCGCTACGGGCGCACCAACCTCGAGGATGTTTTCCTCGACATCGCGCGCGGCCGCGCCGACGATCCGGTCGCCGGCAGCGCGGCCGAAGAGATCGCGTCGATGTGATGGAATCGACCCGCGCAATCGCCCTCGACACCGGCGCCGTCGCGTCGCTGCGCCGCATCCGCGCGGTGCTGCGGCGCCACGCCTATCTGATCCTGAAGTCGTGGACGCGCATCGTGTCGATGATGTACTACCCGACCGTGACGATGGTCGTGTGGGCGTTCGTCACGCTCTACCTCGCGCCGACCAACAATTTCCTCAAGGACGCGCCGGGTTTCTTCATCGCCGCCGTGCTGCTGTGGGACGTTCTCTTCCGCGGCCAGCTCGGCGTGTCGCTGACGTTCATCGAGGAGCTTTATGCGCGCAATCTCGGCAACCTGTTCGTGTCGCCGCTGACGCTGCCCGAGTACATCGCCGGCCAGCTCGCGATGAGCGTCCTGCGCGCGCTGATCGGCGTCGGCGGCGCGTGCATCTTCGCGTGGATCCTGTTCCGGTATTCGATCTTCTCGCTCGGCTTCCCGCTGCTCGCGTTCTTCGCGAACCTGCTCGTGTTCGGCTGGGCGATCGGGCTCGCAATGTCGGGGATGATCCTGCGGCTGGGCCTCGGCGCGGAAGAGCTCGCGTGGGCCGCGATCTTCATCGTCGCGCCCATTTCGGGCGTCTACTATCCGGTCGGCGTGCTTCCCGGCTGGATGCAGGCAATCGCCTGGGCGACACCGTCGGCGCACGTGTTCGAGGGGATGCGCGGCGTGCTGCTGCACGGCGTGTTCCGCTGGGACGAGTTCTGGTCGGCGGCCGCGTTGAACGTCGTCTATCTCGCGCTTGGCGCGGCGTTTTTCGCGTGGTCGATGCACCATGCGCGCGAGCACGGCACGCTGCTGCAGATGGGCGAATGACATTTGCGGAGTGCTTGCGATTCCCTGGTCGGGCGCCTAATCTGTAGCGTACATGCGCCCCGCCTCGGGGACGTCCGCGGAGGTTCCGATGGCCAAGATCGATCTGTCGCATCTTCCCGCCTGCGTCGAGGATTCGCGCCTCGCGTGGCTCGACTCGGATACCGGCCCGGAAGAGCCGACCGTCTACGCGGATCTCGTCGCGCGACTCGACGCCGCGCGCCCGAAGCTTCCACCGCTGTACAGGATCAACGCCGCGGATCCGTTCATCAAGGCGGTCAAGGATCTCGGCGCCGACGGCTTCGCGCACGTGCTGCAAAAGGATCCGCAACGCGAAGGCCAGGCGGGCCTGCTGATCGACATCGCGCAGTCGATCCTGCAAAACGGCGAGGGCTACGCGCCGCGCGCGACCGACGGCTTCCAGGAAGTCATCAGTGACCTCTACGACGGCTTTCTTTCGGCCGAGGACCGCCGCGGAATCAAGGAGCCGGATTTCGAAACGATTCCGCCGCTCGTGAAGTGGGGCAATCCGACGTCGGGCCCGTACACGTGGCCGGTCGACGCGACATCGTCGTTCGGCATGGACGTCGGCATCGTCAACCTGCCGCCGGCGAATGCGCGCCGCGGAATTTGCGCCTGGGCGGCGCTGGGCCACGAGACCGGCGGCCACGACATCCTGCACGCGGACGATGGATTGCTGCGCGAGCTGTCCGACAAGGTTGCCGCGGCGGTCGCCGCCGCGAAGCTCGGCAACCATCTCGCGGAATACTGGGCGGACCGCATCGATGAAACGGCGTCCGACGTGCTTGGAATCCTCAACCTCGGGCCCGCCGCCGCGGTGGGCGTGCTCGCCTATTTCCGCGGCATCAACGCCTCGCTCGGCTGGGGCCCCGTGCTGTCGTCCGAGGGTGACGCCGACGACGTGCATCCCGCCGACATCGTGCGCGGCTGGATGGGCGCCGAAGTCGTGCGGCTGCTGAAGTTCAAGCAGGCGGGCGCTTGGGCCGACGCTCTGATGAAGGAAGTCGACCGCGACGCGGCCAAGGTCGTGCTCGCCGGAGCCACGGTGACCACGGCGAACGCGAAGAAATCGGCCGCCGTCGTCGCGCAAACGATTGCCGCCGGCAAGCTCAACACGCTCGACGGCCACGCGTTCTCCGATATCCAGAATTGGGCGGACAGGGACGAAACGCTGGTGACGAAGCTCACCGATCCGCTGACAATGGCCGTCGACCTTCCGGCGAGATACGCCGGCGGGACCTACGCCGCGCACGTGGTCGCGGCGGCGGTGATGTCCGCGCTGCGCACGCCGCAGGCGATACCGGTGATCTTCGACCGCATGCTGGGCCTGCTCAAGGTGATGCACGACGCGAACCCGTCGTGGGGGCCGCTCTATGTCGTGCACCCGGGCGACGTCGCGCGCGATTTCGTCGTCGGTATGCGCAAGGCGAAGCACGCGGAGTAGGGTTGCGTTCGAGCGAGCGAGGCTGCGCCGGCCAGTCCGTTGACCCTCGCGAGGTTGCGTTGACGCGCGGCGTGACCTATCGTCCCCTGGTCTCCCGGCGTTGCACGACAGCGCGCGCGGACAACCCTTCGTCTCCGTGCCGTGCCCCGATCACTCCCGCCCGCTCGCCCTCCAGCCGTAACCCGATTGCGCCGCCGGCGCGGGTCCGGGGGGAACGGTGCGCTGTCGGCATTCCTGCTGCTGTCGTTGTTGCTCCATGTGCTCGTGGTCCTCGTCGTGGGCACGGCCGCGCCTGGCGCGGGCGGTCGGTCGAGCGACGAGCGTCTTTCGTCCCTCGCCGTCACGATCGTTCAGAACCCGCCGGACACGGGTGTGCAATCGCGCGGCACGACCGGCGTCGAAGTCGGACGGCGTGGGCAAGCGCCGGCCGCTCGGGCGGGGGAGCCGTCGCGCCGACCGGCGCCTGCGCCAGCGCGGCGGGCCGTGACGCCGAAGGCGACGCAAGAATCGCCGGCGACCCCGACTAGACCCACCGAAGCGCCCGCTGCGGGCGAGTCGGCGGCCGCCGCGGAATCGTTGCCGCGCCTCGATCCCGGCGCGCCGGAAGTTGTCGACAAGGCGATCGAACAACCTCTCGCGGAACCACTGCCGCGCGAGGTGCCGACGGAAACGAATCCACGCGTCGAACTGGCAAGTCCGCCGGTCGAGGAGCCCGCTGCCGCCCCCGCGCCACCCGTCGCGGCACCGCGCGAATCGCCCGCGCCGATTCGACCACCGGCAGCTCCCCTGGCGCAGCCGACCGTCGAGCGCGAAGCGGCGCCGGTCGTCGAGACGCCGTCGCCGATCGAAGCGCCGGTCGTGCCGCCGCCGCGCATCGAACGCGAGGTTGCGCCGAAGGCCGAGCCGGAAACGAAACCCGTCGTGCAACCGGCGCCTGCGGTCGAGGTGCCGCCCGTGGTCCCACCTCCGGTCGTCGCGCCTCCGGTCGTCGCGCCTCCGGTCGTCGCGCCTCCGGTCGTCGCGCCTACCGTCGAGCCGGCGCCACGCGTGGTTCCGGAAGCGCCGCCGCCGGTGGTGCCGGAACCGCCGGCGCGGATCGTTCCCGATGTCGTTCCTCGCGCACTGCCGGAGGCACCGCCGGTCATCGCGCCCTCCGTCGCGCCAACACCGGTGCCAGCGCCCGTCGTACCGCCAGTGGAACGCGCGGCGCCGCGTCCTCTCGATTCGACGGCTGCGCCCACGCCCACTCCTGCACCCGCGCCTGCGCCTGCGACCGCCGCGCCGCGATCGGCGTCGCCGGAACCCGCGCCGCGCGCCCCGGCCGAACCGCCGCGTGCGCGCCAACCGGAGCCGTCGCGCCCTGCGGTCGCGCCGCCACGGGAAGCACCATCGCCGGAACCGTTGCCGAGGCTCAAGTTCGGCGCGCCGGACGAGGATCCCGACGACATTTTCAAGCCGCGCACGGCGCCGCCGGTGGGCGTCGTCCCGCCGCCGGGGCAGGCGCCGCGGCTCAATTTCGACGCCGAGAAGAAGGCGGGCCCGGAGATCGGACGTTCCGACGGACGAAAAGGCATCTTCAATCTCAATCCGCCGCCGGCGGAGACCGAATCGAAGCTGGGCCAGGCCATCCAGAAGTCGGCGCGTCCCGATTGCCGCACGGAGTACGCGCCGATGCTTCTGCTCGCGGTCCCGTTCATTGCGTACGACACCCTCACGGGCACGGGTTGCAAATGGTAGCGGCGAGCCGGGCGCGGGCTTTGCCACGACCCCGCCTGCCGGAGTAGATTTGCGGCTCACCCGCCGCTTACACGTCATCCCTGAGGCCACGCCGATGAATGATGCAATTGTCAGCGACCAATTCACGGCGTTCTGGAAGGACGTCCTCGTCGCGAAGTTCGAGCGCTTTCGCAACATCATGCTCGAGGGACTGAGCTATCACAGCCAGGTCCCGTTCCGGACGCTCGATGTTCCGCCGGGCGCGAAGATCCTCGATGTAGGCTGCGGCTGGGGCGACACCGCGATCGAGCTGGCGCGCAAGGCGGGGCCGACGGGATCGGTGCTCGGGCTCGATATCTGCGACGAGTTCATGGAAAAGGGCCGGCGCGACGCGCGCGCCGCCGGGCTCGCCAACGTCGCGTTCGTCGAGGCCGATGTGCAGACCTACAAGTTCGCCCCGGAATACGACCTCTGCTTTTCGCGCTTCGGCATGATGTTCTTCAGCAATCCCGTCGCCGCGATGCGCAACATCCGCACCGCGCTCAAGCCGGGCGGCCGTCTCGTGTTCATCACGTGGCGCACGATCGCCGACAACCCGTTCCTCGGCGTCCCGAAGAACGTCGTGTCGAAGTTCCTCCCGCCGCCGGGAGAGGATGCGGCAACGTGCGGGCCGGGACCGTTCTCGATGGCGAATACCGAAATCGTCGGCGCCCAGCTCAAGGCGGCGGGATTCGTCGACGTCGAATTCACCCGCGTCGACGGGCCCGTGATGGTCGGCCGCGACGTCGAGCAGGCGATCGCGTTTCAGCTGGCGCTGGGACCTGCCGGAGAGATCGTCCGCGAAGCGGGCGCGCTCGCGGAGGCGCGCAAGCAGGAAATCGACAGCGCATTGCGCGCGGAGCTCACGCGCCACCAGCAGGCGGATGGTTCGATCGTCCTGGCGTCGAGCTCGTGGACCGCCAGGCGGACGGGTCGATTGTCCTGGCGTCGAGCTCGTGGACGATCGTCGCGCGAAATCCCGCCGGGAAAGGCGCGCCATGATCCACGAAGAACTGCTCCGCGATCGCGGAATTCTCATCATCACCCCGCAGGGACCGCTCGAAGCGTCCGATTTCGTGCTGCTGGCCCGCGAAATCGATCCGTACATCGAGGAGAAGGGCACGTTGCGCGGCCTGATGATCTACGCCAGGACGTTCCCCGGATGGAACGATTTCGGCGGGCTGGTATCGCATCTCAAGTTCGTGCGGAACCACGAGCAGTTCATCCGCCGCATTGCGACGGTGTCGGACAGCGCCATCCTGACGATCATGCCGCAGATCGCCGCGCATTTCGTCCACGCCGAGGTCCGCCATTTCGATTTCGACGATCGCGACGCGGCGCTCGCGTGGCTCGGCGGCGAATGATCGACGAACCCGAAGGAGAGACGACGATGCGCGCGCGTGCGGGAGAGCGGTTTTCGAGCGAGGTGACGCTGACGCCCGCGATCGTGGCGGAATTCGCCCGCGACGTCGGCGACGACAACCCGGTGCATCACGACGCGGCGTTCGCCGCGGGCACCCGCTTCGGCCGCCTCATCGCCAGCGGCACGCACACGACGGCGCTGCTGCTCGCGCTGACCGCGGCGCACTTTTCGAAGCGCGGCGCGATGCTCGGGCTGGAGTTCTGGCAACGCTTCAGGAAGCCGGTGTTCGCCGACGAGACGATCCTGCTCGAGTGGCTCGTCGTCAAGGTGACGCCCAACGCGGCGCTCGACGGCGACGTCGTCGAGCTGCGCGGACGGATCAAGGGCGCGGACGGGCGGACCGCCGTCGGCGCGAAGGGGCGCGTGCTCGTCACCGACGCGCTATAAGCCGCCGGCCGCCGCGGATGTCGCCGCCTCCGCGGTCAGGCGACGATCAGCGCCGCGACGACCTTGCGGCCCTCGGCCGCGAGGATGTTGTACGTGCGGCACGCCGCGGGCGTGTCCATGACTTCGACGCCGACCCTCGCCGCGGCGAGGGCTTGCGTGAGGCGCGGATGCGGAAAACGCAGCACGGCGCCGGTGCCGAACAGGACGATTTCCGGCGCGTGCGCGAGGAGTTCCGCGAAGTCCGCTTCGGTCAATGCGTCGAATCCCGACGCGCCCCATTCGGCGACGTTGTCCGGCGTGACCAGGATGCCGCTTCGGTGCTCCTGCGCGCCGACGCGCACCCAACCGGGGCCAAGGCCGGTGATGACATTGCCGTTCGGCGTCGACAGGTGGAATTTCATCGGATGATGCGTTGCGGTAAGTGCCTAAATCAGCTAGGATTCTAGCAGTGTCAGCGCAGCAACGTCGCTCGGACGGTTCCGGGCGCTTACGTGGAAAGTCCCGCATGCCTCCCTCCCTGCAAAAAGAATTCGCGCGCCTCACGCGGCTGCCGCCGTACGTCTTCAACATCACCTCCGAGCTCAAGATGGCCGCGCGCCGCCGCGGCGAGGACATCATCGACTTCGGCATGGGCAACCCGGACGGTCCGACGCCCAAGCACATCGTCGACAAGCTGATCGAAACGGTGAGCCGGCCCGATACGCATGGCTACTCGGTGTCGAAGGGCATCCCGCGGCTGCGGCGGGCGATCTGCCACTGGTACGCGCGCCGCTACGGCGTCGAATTCGATCCGGAGACGGAAGCGATCGTCACGATCGGCTCGAAGGAGGGCATCGCGCACCTCGCGCTGGCGACGCTGAATCGCGGCGACACGGTGCTCGTGTCCGAACCCGAGCTATCCGATCCACATCTACGGCCCGGTCATCGCCGGCGCGGACATCCGGCACGTGCCGATGACGCCCGACGGCGACTTCTTCGCGGAACTCGAGCGGACCATCCACACGAGCTTCCCGAAGCCGAAGATGCTGATCATCAACTTCCCGTCGAACCCGACGGCGCAATGCGTCGAGCTGCCGTTCTTCGAGAAGATCGTCGGCCTCGCGCGCGAGCACGGGATCTATGTCGTCCACGACCTCGCGTACGCCGACATCTGCTTCGACGGGTGGAAGGCGCCGTCGATCATGCAGGTCCCGGGCGCGCGCGACGTCGCCGTCGAGTTCTTCACGATGTCGAAGAGCTACAACATGGCGGGCTGGCGGATCGGCTTCATGGTCGGCAACAAGGATCTGGTCCACGCGCTGGCGCGGATCAAGGGCTACCACGACTACGGCACGTTCACGCCGATCCAGGTGGCCGCGATCGCCGCGCTCGAAGGCCCGCAGGAATGCGTCGGCGAAATCGCGATGCGCTACCAGAGGCGCCGCGATGTCCTCGTCAAGGGGCTGCACGAAGCCGGCTGGATGGTCGACAACCCCAAAGCCTCGATGTACGTGTGGGCGAAGATTCCCGCGGCCTATCGCGACGCGGGCTCGCTCGAGTTCACGAAGCGCCTGATGGCCGCGGCGAAGGTTTCCGTGTCCCCGGGCATCGGCTTCGGCGAATTCGGCGACGACTACGTCCGCTTCGCGATGATCGAGAACGAATCGCGCACCCGACAGGCGATCCGCGGGATCAAGCAGATGTTCCGCGACGATGGCATCGCCTTCGAACCGGCGCGGCCGGCCGAGGTGGCGAAGCCGGTCGACGTGGCGCGCCCCGCCGCTTGAGTGCCCCATGAGCGCTCCACGCATGACGCCGTCGATGAAACCGCTGGAAGTAGGGCTGCTGGGCGTGGGCACCGTGGGCACCGGGCTGTGGACGGTGCTGCGCCGGAACGAAGGCGAGATCACGCGGCGCGCGGGACGGCCGATCCGGATCACCTGGATCGCCGAGCGCGCGATCGAGCGCGCGCGCGAGCTCACGCGCGGTGCCTCCGGCGTCAACCTCACGCCCGATGCCGCGGTCGTGCTCGCGCACCCCGACATCGATATCGTCGTCGAGCTGATCGGCGGCCTCGAGCCCGCGCGCACGTTCATCCTGCAGGCGATCGCCAATGGCAAGCACGTGGTCACGGCGAACAAGGCGCTGCTCGCCCGCCACGGCAACGAGATCTTCGCCGCGGCGCATGCGAAGGGCGTGATGGTCGCGTTCGAGGGCGCGGTGGCCGGCGGCATTCCGATCATCAAGGCGTTGCGCGAAGGCCTCACCGCCAACCGGATCGAATGGATCGCGGGCATCATCAACGGCACCTCGAACTTCATCCTGTCCGAAATGCGCGCGACCGGCGCGCCGTTCGACGCCGTGCTGAAAGAGGCGCAGGCGCGCGGCTATGCCGAGGCCGACCCGACGTTCGACATCGAGGGCATCGACGCCGCGCACAAGCTCGCCATCATGTCGGCCATCGCCTTCGGCGTGCCGATGCAGTTCGACAAGGTCTACACCGAGGGCATCTCGAAGCTCACGCGCGAGGACATCCGCTACGCCGAGGAACTGGGCTACCGGATCAAGCTCCTCGGCATCACGCGGCGCACGGCCACGGGAATCGAGCTCCGCGTCCACCCGACGCTGATCCCGACCAAGCGCCTGATCGCCAATGTCGAGGGCGTGATGAACGCGGTGCTGGTGAAAGGCGACGCGGTCGGGCCGACGCTTTACTACGGCGCCGGGGCCGGCGCCGAGCCGACGGCGAGCGCGGTGATCGCCGATCTCGTCGACGTGACGCGGATGCACACCGCCGACCCCGAGCACCGCGTGCCGCACCTCGCCTTCCAGCCCGACCAGCTTTCCGACGTGCCGTTCCTGCCGATGGGCGAGGTCGAGACCAGCTATTACCTGCGGATGCGCGTGCAGGACCGTCCGGGCGTGCTCGCCGACATCACGCGCATCCTCGCCGATCGCGAGATCTCGATCGACGCGATGATCCAGAAGGAGCCCTCCGAAGGCGAGGAGCAGACCGACATCATCCTGCTCACGCACCGCACGATCGAAAAGCGCGTGGTCGACGCGATCGCGAAGATCGAGGCGCTGCCGACCGTCAACGGCACGATCGTGCGCATCCGGCTGGAAGAGCTGAACTGATGCGGTATGTCAGCACGCGCGGCGCGTGGGCCGACAACCCGCAGCCGTTCAGCGCGATCCTGCTCGAAGGTCTCGCGCCGGACGGCGGGCTCGCGGTGCCGGAGACGTATCCGGCGCTCAGTGCCGCGGAATTGGCCGCGTTGCGGTTCGAGCGTTACCCGGATCTCGCATTCGCGATCCTGTCGCGGTTCATCGACGACATTCCGGGGCCGGTTCTCAAAGCGCTGATCGATCGCACGTACACGCGGGAAACGTTCGGCAGCGGCGACATCACGCCGGTCACCGCGCTCGAGCCGGGGCTGCACCTGCTGCACGTGTCGAACGGGCCGACGCTCGCGTTCAAGGACATCGCGCTGCAGCTCCTCGGCAACCTGTTCCAGCACGTGCTTGCCCAGCAGGGCCGCCGCCTCAACATCCTCGGCGCCACCTCCGGCGACACCGGAAGCTCGGCCGAGTACGCGATGCGCGGCAAGCACGGGATCGCGGTGTACATGCTGTCGCCGAAGGGACGGATGAGCCCGTTCCAGACGGCGCAGATGTTCTCGCTCGCCGACCCCAACATCCACAACGTGGCGATCGAGGGTGTCTTCGACGAATGCCAGGACATCGTCAAGGCGGTCAGCGCCGACGCCGAATTCAAGTCGGGCCACGCGATCGGCACCGTCAATTCGATCAACTGGGCGCGCGTCGCGGCGCAGGTCGTCTACTACTTCAAGGGCTACTTCGCGGTCGCGCGGCGCGTCGGCGAACCGGTCGACTTCGCCGTGCCTTCCGGCAATTTCGGCAACATTCTCGCCGGCCATGTCGCAAAGCAGATGGGCCTTCCGATCCGCCGTCTGATTCTCGCCACCAACGAAAACGACGTGCTGGACGAGTTCTTTCGCACGGGCCGCTACCGGCCGCGGACGTCGGCGGAAACGCATGCGACGTCGAGCCCGTCGATGGATATCTCGAAGGCGTCAAATTTCGAGCGCTACGTGTTCGACGTGGTCGAACGCGATGCGGCGGTCCTGCGCGAGCTGTGGGCGCAGATCGGCAGCACGGGCGGGTTCAGTCTCGCGGGGACACCGCATTGGCAGCGGGTCGCGGCGTCGGGATTCGTTTCCGGCACGAGTACGCATGCCGACCGGATTGCCACGATCCGGGACTGCTTCGCGCGTTATCACGTCATCGTGGACCCACATACGGCGGACGGCGTTCATGTCGGCCGCTTGCATCGCGACAACGACGTGCCGCTGATCTGCATCGAGACCGCGCTGCCGGCGAAGTTTGCGGCGACGATCCGCGAGGCGCTCGGCCGGGATCCCGATCGCCCGTCCGCGTACACCGACCTCGAGGGGCGATCGCAACATTTCAACGTGCTGCCGGCGGATGCCGAGCGGGTGAAGGCCTATATCGCCGCGCATGACGGCGCGCGCCACCACCCATGACCCACGCGCTCGCCGACCTCCGCCGCAATCTCATGGCCGGCCTGCGGCTCGCGCTGTTCATGCCGGTGACGCGCCTCGCGTTCCGGATCGATCTGGCGCAGCTGCTGCTGCTGTTCGTCTTTGTCGGCCGCGATCGACATCGCCACGGACTGGGTCCGCTTCCAGCCGGATGCCAGCTTCTCGCTGCTTGGAGCGGGCGGGGAATTCTTCACGGTGAGCGTGCTGGTCCTCGCGGCGGCGGCGCAGGCGCTGCTGTTTCGCCAACGCTCGTTGGCGCTGGCGATCCCCGTGCTCGCGCTCGCGGCGTACCCCATCTACCAGCTGGTTCACATCGCGCCGTACGTCGTTCCGGCAATCGAGTCATGGATGGGATCGTCGGCGACGCGCGCATTGGAGATCGCGCTGACCGTGTGGTCCGTCGCGATACTCGTCCGAAGCGTCGCCGTCGCGCTCGTGCCGGCGCACCGGGCGCGCGCGCTGGCCGGTGGACTGATGCTGGCGATTCCGATCGCGTTCGCGTCGCTCCTGATGCCGCCGGCCAATTGGTGGCATGCGGGCTCGGAGCCCGCCGACGGCCGCTATCCGAACCCGGCCTCGGAGCCGGTGCTCGCCGCGCAGCAGGTGCTGCTCGACGATGCGCTTTCGCAGCTCGACGACGAAACGCCGGGCGAGACCGACCTCTTTTTCGTCGGCTTCGTCGGCGACGCGCGTGACGAGGTGTACCGCCAGGACCTGCTGGCGGCGCGGCGCGCCATGGACGAGCGCTGGGACATGCGCGACCGCTCGATCTCGCTCGTCACCAGTCCGCCGACGCTGCTCGACACGCCGATGGCGACCGTCACCAACCTGCGCGAGACGCTGAAGGAGATCGCCGCGGCGATCAACACCGACGAAGACGTCGTGATGGTCTATCTCGCGGGGCCGTCCACGGGCGACGGCGCGCTCGCGGTTGCGGCGCCGCCGCTCGAGCTCCTCCCGCTGACGCCGACGGTGCTGCGCGCCTTGCTGGACGAAGCCGGCATCGTCTGGCGCATCGTGGTGGTGTCGTCCTGCCATGCGGACGGCTTCGTCGACGCGCTCAAGAGCGACACGACGCTCGTGCTGGCCGCGACGGGCGACGACGCGACGGGCGGGTGCGCCGTCGCGAACGGATCGACGCGTCTCGGCGCGGCGCTTTTCAGCGAGGGACTTTCCCACGCGGACGCGCTGCAGCAGGCGTTCGAAGGCGCGCAGGCAGGGCCCGAGCCCGGGGCGCCCGCCATGGCGCAGCTTTTCATGGGACCGGAGATCGCCGACAAGCTGAAGGAGCTCGACCGCGGGCGCGCCAAGCGCAGCACGGGGAAGAGCGTCTAGTCGATTGACCACGCCAACGCCGGCGTAGAAAATGGCCGGACTCGTTGGTCGAATCAATGCGCCCGTTCGACGGCGCAGTCTCATGGAGGAATTCATGCGTCGTTGGAACGTTTTCGCGGCGGCGTTGCCGCTTTCGTCGCCGTCGCGGCGCCCTCTGGCCTGCACGCGCAGGCGCCGGAAAAGAGCAAGATCACGGTCGGCGTCGGCGGCAAGACGCTCTTCTACTACCTGCCGCTGACGATCGCCGAGCGCAAGGGCTACTTCAAGGACGAAGGGCTCGACGTCGAGATCCCGGACTTTCGCGGGCGGCGCCCGGCGCTGCAGGCGATGATCGGCGGCAGCGTCGGACGTCGTGTCCGGCGCCTACGAGCACACGATCACGCAGCAGGCGAAGGGCCAGAACATCGAGGCCTCGTGCTGCAGGGCAAGTATTCGGCGATCGTGCTCGTGATGCGCAAGGCGAAGGCCGCCGACTACAAGTCGCCGGCCGACCTCAAGGGCATGAAGATCGGCGTGACCGCGCCGGGTTCGTCGACCAACATGTTCGTCAACGTGCTGCTCGCGAAAGTCGAGCCTGCCGGCCCGACGCCGTGTCGATCATCGGCGCCGGCGCGACAGCGGCGCCGTCGCGATCATGCAGCGCGGCGAGATCGACGCATCTCGCCAATCTCGATCCGGTCATCGCCAGCTCGAGTCGCAACGGCGACGTCGTCGCGGTCGTCGACACGCGCACGTCCAAGGGCATGCAGGACGTCTACGGCGACGCCTATGCGGCGGGCTGCATCTACGTTCCCGTCGATTTCGCGAAGAAAGTATCCGAACACGACGCAGGCGTTCGTCAACGCGATGATGCGTGCATTGCGTTTCATCCAGACAGTCGACGCCGGACCAGATCGTCGCGACCGTGCCGCCGACTACTACACCGACAAGGCGCCTGTACAAAGCGGCGCTCAAAGGAATCTCGAGACTTACAAGCACGACGGCGCTGTCGGGATCGAAGCGGCCGCAGCGTGTATCGCGATCTGAAGATCGTTCGATCCGGGCGTGCAGAGCGCGACGATGGATCTCGCGAAGACGTTCGACACGTCGTTCGCGCTTAAGGCCGCGCAGAAGTTCAAGTGACTGCCGCCGAGCGACGCCCGGTGCCGCCGCCCGCGTTGGCGCTCGACGGGATCACCTGCACGTTTGCGGCGCGTGCCGCGAAGGGCGGGCCTGTCGGGCGTTACACGGCGGTCAAGGACGTTTCGCTCACGATCGCGCCGGGTGAGTTTGTCGCGGTCGTCGGCCCGACGGGGTGCGGCAAGTCAACGTTGCTCAACGTCGCCGCCGGGCTGCTCGAGCCTTCCGCCGGAAGCGTGCAGATTCACGGCGAGCCGCTGTCCGGCATCAACGGCCACGCGGGTTACATGTTCCAGGCCGATGCGCTGATGCCGTGGCGCAGCGCGCTCACGAACGTGACGGCCGGGCTCGAGTTTCATGGCGTCGCCCGGTCCGAAGCGATTCCCCGTGCACGCGACTGGCTCGCGCGCGTCGGGCTTGCCGGCTTCGAGGACCGCTTTCCGCACCAGCTTTCCGGCGGCATGAGGAAGCGTGTCGCGCTCGCGCAGATGCTGATCCTCGATCCGCAGCTGCTGCTGATGGACGAGCCGTTTTCGGCGCTCGACATCCAGACGCGGCAATTGATGGAGAACGAGCTGCTCGATTTGTGGAGCGCCGACCGCAAGTCGGTACTGTTCATCACGCACGACCTCGAGGAGGCGATTTCGCTCTCCGATCGCGTCATCGTGCTTTCGGCGGGGCCGGCGACGCATCCAATCGGCGAGTTTGCGATCGACCTGCCACGCCCGCGCGACGTCGCCGAGATCCGGATGACGCCGCGCTTCGTCGAGCTGCACAGTGCGATCTGGCAGGCCATGAAGTCCGAAGTGTTGAAGGGCTATGCGCAAAGTCGCCACTGACAGGCGCGGGCGGCTGGCCGTGTCGCATGTGCTGCTGCTGGCCGCGATCTTCGCTTTCTGGTACGCGATGACGACACCGGGACTCGTGTCGCCGAAGAGTTTGCGAAGAACACCGCGTTCTTCTTCGGCAAGCCGATCGAGGTGCATGAAGGTCATCTGGATGTGGTTCTCGACGGGCAAGATCTTCCCGCATCTCGCGATTACGCTGACCGAGACGCTGCTCGCGTTTGCGGTGGGCAGCGTGTTGGGACTCGTGTCGGATTGTGGCTCGCATTGTCACCGTTCGCGTCGGCGCTGGCGGATCCCTATATCAAGGCCGCGAATGCGATGCCGCGCGTGATCCTCGCGCCGATCTTCGCCGTCTGGTTCGGGCTTGGTATCACGTCGAAGGTCGCGCTGGGCGTGACGCTCGTCTTCTTCGTCGTGTTCTTCAACGTCTTCCAGGGCATCAAGGAGGTGAGCCCGACGGTGCTGGCCAACGCGCGCATGCTCGGCGCGTCGAAGCGCCAGCTCTTGGCGAGCATCTACCTGCCGTCGGCGACGTCGTGGGTGTTCTCGAGCCTGCACACCTCGGTGGGGATGGCGTTCGTCGGCGCGGTCGTCGGCGAGTATCTCGGTTCGGCGAAGGGCGTGGGCTACCTGATCCTGCAGGCCGAAGGCGTGTTCGACATCAACACGGTGCTCGCCGGAATTCTCGTGCTGACCGCGTGTGCGCTCTTGCTGGACGTGATCGTCACGCATGTCGAGGCGCGACTTCTCGTCTGGCGGCCCCGCGCGGCCGAGACGGAGGCACTGTGAGCGTGGAGGCGAGGCGCCTGGCACCACGAACGATTGCGGCGGGTCACTCGAACTGGGACCGCTCGAGGCGAAGATAGGTGTGGCTGGCGTTTTGCGGATTCAGCGTTTCGTATTGATCCCAGTGCGCAAATTGGGGCAGCTCGCAGCGATCGCGCAATTCGGCCAGGCCCACTCCGTCTCGCAGTAACGATTCGACGAGACTCTCGAGTGCCGCGAAATAATGCGCGAAGGCAGCGATGTCTGCGCACGTGCCGACCGGTCCGTAGGCGGGTACAAGATGGCGACAGTGCGTCGACTCGAGACGCACGAGCGCATCACGCCAGCCTTTCGCGTTCGCATCGCGCAGGTCGGGAACGCGATT
Organism: uncultured beta proteobacterium; assembly: GCA_963816925.1. GTDB lineage: Bacteria > Pseudomonadota > Gammaproteobacteria > Burkholderiales > Casimicrobiaceae > CAIWHR01. Next base: position 184,671 of record CAWFMY010000007.1, read on the forward strand.
CAGTGCGACCAGATTGCCGACCATAAGGGTCGAAGTCGATTCGTCGAAGACCGCAACTGCACCGGGTGCGCTCGACCATTGTGACGTGATCAGCCGAAGCGGACGTCCGATCAGGTCGAGAGTTTCGTCGTCATCGATGAGGCGATCGGGCTCGATCACCCGCGTAGCCGCCATCTCCTCTTCACCGAGCACCGACCGCAGATTGCGCAGACATTTCTCACAGCGGGCGGCGATCAGCTCAGCGCTCCGGCGATGCGCCAGCACGGGGATGCCACGTGCCTGGAACGCGGCAGCGCCAAATATCGCTTCCTGACTGGGATGCGTGAGAATCGCAAGCCGGATGGGGCGGTCCGAAATGCTCCGAACCGCCGCGATTATTTCCTCACCTTCGCGGTAGGAAATTCCGGTGTCCACGACGACAACGCCGAGGGGACCGACAACGAAAGCGACGTTCGCCGTCCGTCCGCCATTTTCCGCGGTGATCTCTCCGCCGTGCCCAAGCAGCGCGTACACACCCGGAGCGACCAGGACCGGGGTCCGCTGGACGGCGCCGACGCTTTGGGCAGCACCGAGAGCGGCGAAAAGGACAACAATCATCTGCCGCAAGTATTTCTCGACGGCGATTCGCCGGCGCGCGGTGTTTTCGCTTCCGCGATTGTCGTCGGCGACGATGGTCGCTACCCGTGCCATCTGCAGCGCAGCGTGCGGTGAGCAGTGCCGTCAAGACCGACGCTATGGTTGGAATCCCGGATCGGGCCAAGTTCGCGGGACTTCGACATTGACGGGTCCGGGGACGAAAGATCGCGCGACGTCGCTCGCTGCACGGCCGCGATTGTAGCCGATGCGGTCGAGACGTCCGATATTGCGGTGCACCTTCCCACCGATCGCCGCCGGGCAATTGCAAGCCGGGTCGGGCTTTCCGCTGGCTGGCAAGGCGCGTTTATTCGGTTATTGCATCGCAGCAATATTTGCGCAACCGAACGGTAGGAGAACGCTTCCTATATCGCTGTAGTAAGCAAATTGACTTTGGTCGTCGGGAGGACGACACTTTTGGCACAAGCGATCAGAGTCGCGAGATTAGGAGAGCTTGGCCGCGGAACGCGTGTCGCGTTGGTTCGACCATGACCACTGGAGGAAGCAATGGCAAGAATTTCAAAACGGTTGGCATTGGCAATCTTTGGTTTGACGCTGACGCTTCCGGGCGTGGCGGCGGCGAATCCTGATCTCGAGAGGCTGATTGCCGATCCCAACAACTGGGCAATGCAGGCTGGGGACATGTACAACCAGCGTTACAGCCAGTTGTCGCAGATCAATGCGCAGAACGTGGGCAAGATGCAGGTTGCGTGGATGTTTTCCACCGGCGTGCTTCGCGGGCATGAAGGATCGCCGCTCGTGGTGAACGGCATGATGTATGTGCATACGCCATTTCCCAACAAGGTATTCGCCATCGATCTGGACACGCAAAAAATCAAGTGGCGCTACGAACCGAAGCAGGACGTCGCGGTGATCCCGCAAATGTGCTGCGACACCGTGTACCGGGGACTCGCCTACGCGGAAAACAAGATCTTCCTGCAGCAGGCCGACAGCACGCTGGTCGCACTCGACGCCACGACCGGTAAGGTGATCTGGTCGGTGAAAAACGGGGACCCGAAGGTTGGCGCGGTCAATACCAATGCCCCGCATGTCTTCAAGGACAAGGTGATCACCGGCATATCCGGCGGCGAGTGGGGCGTACGCGGTTTCATCAACGCCTACAACATCAACACGGGCAAACAGGTCTGGAAGGCCTACAGTGTCGGCCCGGATGCCGAGATGCTGATCGATCCCGACAAGACGGTGACGTGGACGGACGGCGCCCTCAAACCGGTCGGCAAGGACTCTTCGCTGAAGACGTGGCGGGGAAACCAGTGGATGACCGGCGGCGGCACCACCTGGGGCTGGTACAGCTATGACAAGGCGCTCAATCTGATGTACTACGGGACGGGCAATCCGTCGACGTGGAATCCGGCGCAACGGCCCGGCGACAACCGGTGGTCGATGACCATATTTGCGCGCGACGTCGACACTGGCATGGCCAAATGGGCGTTTCAGATGACGCCGTACGACGAGTGGGATTTCGACGGCATCAACGAGATGATCCTGGCCGACATCAACGTCAAGGGCAAACCCACCAAGGCGCTGGTGCATTTCGACCGCAACGGCTTTGGCTATACGCTCGATCGCGCAACGGGGGCACTGCTGGTGGCCGAGAAGTTCGACCCGGCCGTCAACTGGGCGACCGGCGTCGATATGAAGACTGGCCGCCCTATGACGGTGGCCAAATTCTCGACCGCCAGGAACGGTGCGGACGTCAATACCAAAGGTGTCTGCCCCGCGGCGCTTGGCTCCAAGGATCAGCAGCCGGCCGCCTTCAATCCCAAGAACGGCATGTTCTACGTCCCGACCAATCATGTCTGCATGGACTACGAACCGTTCAAGGTCGACTACGTTGCCGGGCAGCCGTACGTTGGGGCGACCTTGTCGATGTTTCCGGCACCCGGTGGCACCAATATGGGCAACTTCATCCTCTGGGACGCTGGGAACGGCAAGATCGTCCAGTCCAAGGACGAGAAGTTCTCCGTCTGGAGCGGCGCACTCGTGACCGCCGGCGGAATCGCGTGCTTCGGGACGCTGGAAGGCTATCTCAAGTGCGTCGACGCCAACGACATCAACAAGGAGCTGTTCAAGTTCAAAACTCCCTCGGGCATCATCGGCAACGTGTTCACCTATGTGCACAAGGGCAAGCAGTACATCGGCGTCTTCTCGGGCATCGGCGGCTGGGCCGGCATCGGCATGGCCGCAGGACTCGAGAAGGACCAGGACGGCCTGGGCGCGGTTGGCGGCTACAAGGAGCTCCGCGACTATACCGAGCTCGGCGGATCGCTCACAGTATTCGCGCTACCCCAGTAGACGCTGGATTGTCTTGAGCAGCGCCGGCGTGGCACGCGCCACGCCGGCGTTTTCTTGTACTGAGCGGCGTATTGAACCTTGCGGCGCGAGCGGCACTCTGACGCATACTCCTTGTTGCCGCTGCCCCTTTGAAAACTATGCGAAATTGCGCGACATGGCGGATGGCTGTTCTGGTGCTTTACGGCAACGCTGATCGCACCTGGCACTTCCGCTGCCCAAGACAAGCCGCCGGCGGCGGAGAACTCCAAGCTGTACACCGTTGTGGATGGCTACAAAGTGGACGCCAACACGATGAATGGTTTTCGCGCCTGGCGTGCGGGAGCATGCGATCGCTGCCACGGCGCCAATCAGGAGGGTCTGGTCGGGCCGGCACTCGTGGAAAGCCTGAAGACGCTCAGCAAGGAAGATTTTGTCAAAACGGTGCGCGATGGTCGGCTCGAGAAAGGCATGGTCAGTTTCTCCAGCAGCAAGATGGTCATGGATAACATCGACAACCTGTACGCATATCTGAAGGGTCGGTCCGACGGTGCAATCACGCGCGCCAAGGTCGAAGAGATCAAGCCATGATCGCTGACATGCACGATGGCACGCGATCGTGGTGTCCGGAAACGCACCGCACTCGAAACACGGCGTTGCCGTCGGCCATTCGCCGCGCAGCCTGGCCGGCGCTGCTGCTGGTGGTGATATTGGGCAGCGGCAACACCAGCGCGGAGGAGACGCGTGCCGCGTTTCGCCCGTGCATCGACCCCGGCAATTTGCCGTTTGCGAATCTCAATGGTGAGGGATTCGAGAATCGGATCGCGGATCTGTTCGCGCAAAAGCTCGGGTTGCCGGTGAAGTACTACGCGTTCCCGCAGCGCATGAACTTCATCCGCAACACGCTGCGGTACAAATTGCCCGGCGAGGACTTCCGCTGCGATGTCGTGATGAGCGTGCCCGCTGGATACGACCAGGTATCGGCGACGTCCCCCTATTACCGCTCGACCTACGCGCTGGTGTATCCGAAGGGCAAGGGACTCGACTCGGTGCGGACCGGCGCGGATCTGGACGCACTGCCGCCGGACATTCGGCGCCGGTTGAAGATCGGAATCTATGACAAGTCACCTGCTTCCGAGTGGCTGGTCAAGCATGGATTGGAAGCGCAGGCAATTCCCTATCCCATGCTGTCGCCGGATCCTGAACAGTATCCCGGGGAAATCATCGAGAAGGATCTCGCGCAGGGCAAGATCGACGCGGCGGTCGTCTGGGGCCCGATCGCAGGCTACTACGCCAAGCGCGTGCGTAACATGGAACTTGCCGTCATTCCATTGAAGTCGGAACCCGGCGTCAAGTTCGATTATGAGATCGCAATGGGCGTCCGCTACGGCGAGCCCGAATGGAAAGCGAGTGTGCAGAAGCTGATCGGCGAAAACCAGGCGGCGATCACGGCGATTCTGCGCGAGTACAACGTGCCGCTGATCAACGAGCGCGGTGATCCGATTGACTAGACGCTGCAGCCTTCGCTGCGCGCATGTGCCATGGCGCCGGGACGGACCGACGCGGACACCGTGCCGCGCATTCCAGCCACCCGACCGATCCGCTTGGCTGCCAATCGCCGCGGTCTTCGCGGGATCATTGCTGCAGAGTTCCGTTGCCGCCCCACAGGCGCTGCAACCCGCCGCTTTCGTTGCGGTGTCGGCCAGTGTCGTACGGGTCGAGGCCGATCGCCAGCAGGGGGGGCTTTCCATTGGCAGCGGCGTTACCGTGGCGCCCTCGATCGTCGTGACCAATTGCCATGTCACACGCGATGCCGAGACGATTCGCATCTCCGGCGGCGGGAGCCTCTGGACGGTCACCGGACAATATGCCGACGCCATCCATGATCTCTGCTTCCTGCGCGCGCCGAGTTGGGAAGGGCGGCCAGCGCGGCTTGGCGAGCCTCGAATCATTGCGGGTGGGACAAGCGGTCGCCGCCGTCGGCTTCACCGGCGGATCGGGCAGGAACGCTCCGGTTCGGCCGGGTACAGGCGTTGCATTCGCTCGACGGCGGGCGAATCATCGAATCGGACACGGCCTTCACGTCCGGGCGCGAGCGGGGGCGGTCTCTTCGATGCGTCGGGATCTCTGGTCGGTCTGCTCACGTTTCGCCTGCGGGGATCGAGCGGCAACTATTACTCGTTGCCGGAGCGCTGGATCCGCGACCGAATTCCCGCGGACGATCAATGGACCGACATCCATCCGCTGCCTGGCGCTGTGCCGTTCTGGCAGGGAGATGTCGACACCCTGCCGTATTTCATGCGCGCCGCGCCGCTTCATGTCGAAGGCCGGTGGGTCGAGCTGATCGCGCTCGCCGAACGCTGGTCGGCGGCAGATCCGCGCGATGCCGAGCCGTTGCGCTTTCGGGGCGAAGCCATGCAGAGTCTCCATCGCCCGGACGCCGCCGTCAGTGCCTATACCGAGGCCGTGGCCCTCGGCCCCGATGTTCCGTCTGCCTGGTACGGACTGGCGCTGGCGTACGCAACCGTCGGAAATACCGTGGCGTCAAAGCGCGCGGAGTCAAAGCTGGCAGACATGGATCGGGATCTCGCCGCCCAGCTGCACGATGCGGTCAAACGGCTGGACGTTTCGCCATGAAGCTCGCGCGAAGCATGTCTCCGCGCGTCGCCTTCGCCTTTGCGGTCGCGCATGCTGCCGATGGCGGGGCCGGCGCAAGCGGCCGATCCAAGCCAGTTTTCGGTCGCCGAAAATCGACTGTTCGTTGACGATCACCTGCGCGGCGTTCCAGGACCGGCGACGCTGGACTACGTCTACACGAAACGGGGATCGCTCGAAGGCCCGGTCGACGATACCGCACGAGTCATCGTCCGCCCGTCTCCGGCGGGAGGCAGCCCATCGGTCAAGGTCGAATACCTGAACGATACGCGCAAGCTCGTGTTGTCGGACATCGACGCGGCCACCGGGAATCCGGTCATCCTGTTTTTCTCGAGCACGAATTGCGCGAGATGCATCGGCTGACGGGCGGCTCGATGAACTACTATCGCAAGAGAATCCGCATGGCGCTTGCCGAAGACGCGCAAATCAAGGAAGTGACGGTCAACCTCGGACCGCGCCGTGTCGCGGCTACCGAAATTCACATTGCGCCGTATCGCGACGACCCGGCACGTTCGCGCTACGAGAAATTCGCGGAGAAGACCTACGTGTTCACGCTGTCGGACGAGGTGCCCGGCAAGGTCGTTGAAATGCGCGGCGAACTGGCCGGGCCGCCCGCCGACCCGGGGAAGCCGCGTGAGATCGGTCATTGCCGAAACACTGCGCTTTGCCGGCAAGAAATGACGAGCGCCGAACGGACCGCGCACGCAGGAGTCCTCCCATGCGAATACGCCTTGCGCCGCTGCTGATCGCTTTTCGCGGTGTCGGCCGGACACGCGAATGACTTTCCGACCACCGCCCGGGTCGAGTTCGTGTTGACCTGCATGCGGGAAACCAAGGCGCCACAGCAGGAGTCGATGTACAAGTGCTCCTGCGCGATCGACGCGATCGCCGACAAGGTCTCCTACAGCACGTGGGTCGATCTTTCTACCGTGACCAATGGAATTACGATCGCGGGAGAGCGCGGCGGCGTCATGCGCGACCTGAAGGATGGGCGCAAGCAGATTGCTTCGTTCCGCGAATTGCAGGACAGCGCCAAGAAGGCCTGCTTCATCAGGAACGAATAGATGGGCGGACACCGCGAGCGCCTCTTCGTCGCGCCGCGTCTCAAGGTCCTTTGCCGGCGCGGATTCGTCCTGTACTGGGCCGCCAGCGCATGGTCGCATGCCATGGCCGGGACGCCGCCGGAAATGCCAGATTTCCAACTGGAAAATCCTGCTCCAGGCGTGTACGTGCATTACGGGCAGCAAGCGGAAATGACCCCTGACAATTTCGGCGACGTTGCCAATCTCGGTTTTGTCATCGGCGCGCGGTGTGTTGCCGTCATCGATACCGGAGGAACGTTTGCCGTCGGTCGTGCGTTGCGGCAGGCGATTCGACGCGTCACACCCGTGCCGGTGTGCTACGTCATCAACACGCACGTCCATCCGGACCATATTTTCGGCAACGCGGCGTTCACCGACGATCACGCCGAATTCATCGGTCATGCGCGCCTTGCGGATGCAATGCGGCGACGCGGCCCGAATTACCTCAATGCACTGCGGCGGGAGCTTGGCGACGCCGCGCAGCAGAGTGCGATTGTCATGCCTACGCGCTCGGTCGTACTCACCGAAGTGCTCGATCTGGGCGGGCGGGTGCTGAGTCTGCGTGCCTGGCCGACGGCACACACCGACACCGACCTCACGGTCTTTGATCAGACGAGCCGAACGCTTTGGCTCGGGGATTTGGTTTTCGTCGGCCACGTACCCGTTCTGGACGGCAATTTGCGCGGCTTTCTCGCCGCGCTCGACGAGCTCAAGACCGTCCGCGCGGACTTCGCCATTCCCGGACATGGTCGCGCGCTCGCCTGGCCCGAGGCGATTGCGCCGGAACGAGCGGTACCTCAACGACCTGTTGACGGACGTGCGCGCAGCGATCAAGGCAAAGCGTACCCTGACCGAGACCGTGGCGTCCGTCGATGGCGGCCGCGAACAATGGCTGTTGTTCGACCAGTTTCACAGGCGCAACGTCACGGCGGCCTATGCCGAGCTCGAGTGGGACGACTGAGATGGGTGTCCACACGCTCACTACGGTCGCCGATCCCCGCGCGGCAGGTCGGGGCCTTTCGGGCGTCCGTAAGGACACTGAGCGCCAAGGCGTGTATCGTCAGCATTTGCCGCCCACCGAGCCCGGATGGAGCAAAGCCCTCTGGAGAGGGAAAGGGTTGACATGAATCGTTGCTTTGCCTGTGCGATCTTGTCCTTGGGATTCGCCGTCGCCGGGACCGCGCACGGGCAGGATGCGGGTCCCGCGGACAGCGTCGTCTGGAAGAAGGTGCATGCGAGCGTGTTCGGGAATGGCCGGCTCGAAGCCGCCGACGGCGTGGTCACGCTGGAGACACCCAAACGTGCCGAGGACGCGGCCATCGTTCCGCTGGCGATCCGGGCGGGGTTCCCGCAGACCAAGGATCGCTACATCGAAAAGATCTGGCTCGTCATCGACAACAATCCGTCGCCGATCGCAGCGGTCTTCCAATTTACGCAGCAAAGCGGCCGTGCCGACATCGAGACCCGGGTCCGGATCGAGGAGTACACCTATGTCCGCGCGATCGCGTTGACGAATGACGGAAAGCTGTACATGGCCGCCAATTACGTCAAGGCATCGGGCGGTTGCTCGGCGCCCGCGGGCAAGGACGCGGTCGCGGCAAGGGCCAGCCTCGGCAAGATGCGCTTGCGCGTCAGCGATGGGACCGAAGTCGGCCGACCTGCGGTGGCCCAGCTGATGGTCAGCCACCCGAACGATTCGGGTCTGGCCATGGACCAGGTGACGCGCAGCTATGCCACCCCGCATTTTGTGCGCCGCGTCGAAGTCCGCTATGGCGGCAAACTGGTCATGAATGCCGACGTGGATTTCTCGATCAGCGAAAATCCGAACTTTCGCTTCTACTTCGTTCCGGATGGCGAAGGCGAGCTCGACGCCAAGGTGGTCGACAATCAGGATCTTGAATTTTCCACGCGCACGAAGCTCGATTCGGCGCGCCTGGGCCTCGCTTCAACGCCCCGCTGACGTACTGACAAGGGATCGCGCGTTTGCGCCGGCGCGGCCGGACTCTTGACGCAACGGCTAGAAGTTTGTCACAGTCAAACTGTATCTGGATCAGTCATTCGAAGGAGGTCATCGTGGACGTTCGTGCTGCTGTCGCGCATAGCGCAGGAGCGCCGTTGGTGGTGGAGACGGTGCAACTTGACGGGCCGAAGGCCGGCGAAGTGCTGGTCGAGATCAAGGCGACCGGCATTTGCCACACCGACGAATTCACGCGTTCTGGCGGAGATCCCGAGGGCCTCTTCCCGGCGATTCTTGGCCACGAGGGAGCCGGCATCGTCGTCGACGTGGGTCCGGGGGTGACGAGCGTCAAGAAGGGCGACCATGTCATCCCGCTTTACACGCCCGAATGCCGGCAATGCAAATCATGCCTGTCGCGCAAGACCAACCTCTGCACCGCCATTCGGGCAACGCAGGGCAAGGGCGTAATGCCCGATGGAACCAGCCGCTTCTCGCTCAACGGCAAGCCGCTGTATCACTACATGGGATGCTCGACGTTCGCGAATTTCACGGTGTTGCCGGAGATTGCCGTGGCCAAGATTCGGGACGACGCGCCCTTCGACAAAGTCTGCTACATCGGCTGCGGCGTCACCACCGGCATCGGCGCAGTCATCAATACCGCCAAGGTCGAGCCCGGGGCCAACGTCGTCATATTCGGGCTGGGCGGCATCGGGCTCAACGTTGTTCAGGGTGCCCGCATGGCGGGCGCCGATATGATCATAGGCGTCGACATCAATCCGGCACGCGAGCCGCTGGCGCGCAAGTTCGGCATGACGCATTTCGTCAATCCCAAGGAGTTGAAGGGCGACATCGTGGCCCATCTCGTGGAGCTGACCAAAGGCGGTGCCGACTACAGCTTCGAGTGCATCGGCAACGTCGACTTGATGCGCCAGGCGCTCGAGTGCTGCCATCGCGGCTGGGGCGTGTCGGTCATCATCGGTGTCGCCGGTTCGGGACAGGAGATTCGTACCCGTCCGTTTCAGCTGGTGACCGGCCGGGTCTGGAAGGGAACCGCCTTCGGCGGCGCTCGAGGTCGTACCGATGTGCCCAGGATTGTCGATTGGTACATGGACGGCAAGATCAACATCGACGATTTGATCACCCACGTTCTGCCGCTCGATCGGATCAACGAAGGGTTCGACCTCATGCATGCCGGCAAATCCATCCGGGCGGTCGTCACCTACTGACGTCATCGACGCGTTCTTGCCGATGGCCGTTTCTGTTTCGACTATTGCGTCTGGATTGCATTAGGTTCACGATTTGCGACGCAGGTGAAGGCGCCGGCGGTCCGGCGAAAGACGTTCCAAAGAGGAGGAAACTGAACATGGCAACTTTCAATCCATCCGGCGGTCGATCAGGGCCTGAAGCCCGCGGCCGCGAATTTCGCTGGCGGTACGTTGTAGTGCAAGTGTTCCAGCAACAAGGTTACGGTTTCGATCAAGGGCCAGGCGGCCTTCAACCATGTCTGCGGCTGCACGAAGTGCTGGAAACCGGGTAACGCGTTGTTCTCGCAGATTGCGGTCACGCCGCGCGCCAACCTCAGCGTAACGGCAAACGAGGGCAAGCTGAAGGTTGTCGACCCGAGTGCGACGATCAAGCGATATGCGTGCAAGGACTGCGGCGTGCACATGTACGGTCGCATCGACAACACGGGTCATCCGCTGTATGGCTTCGATTTCTTCCACACCGAACTGTCGTCCGATCCGGGCTGGGCGCCCGCGGAGTTCGCGGCCTTCGTCTCTTCCATCATCGAGTCCGGGGCCAATCCCGACAACATGGGCGCGGTCAGAGCCAGGCTGAAGGAGATTGGCCTGGAGCCCTATGATTGCCTGTCCCCGGGGATCATGGATCTGATTGCCACGCATGCAGCGAAGGCAAAGGGCGTGGTCGCCCGCGCATGACGTTCGCGTAACGTCGGGTGCAATGCGGCCCCGCGGGGTCGCATTGCGGCCCGATTCGGTCTGCCATGACATGAGCCGTGGATCGACGCGCCGTAGGCGTCGTTCTCGCGCATGAATCGAGGCGGTCGTTCGCGCAACCAATGTCGGGCTGTTCGGTTCGCACTATGACTATCACGATCGTTTCGCAGAACCGGTGTTTCGGCGGCGTGCAGGGAACTTACGCCCACGAGTCGACCGAGACCGGATGTACGATGCGCTTTGGCGTCGTTTCTGCCGCCGCAGGCGAACAGCCGCCCGGTGCCGGTACTCTACTGGCTCTCCGGATTGACGTGTACCGAAGAAAATTTCATCGTCAAAGCCGGCGCTCAGCGCGTTGCTTCCGAGCTGGGCATCGCTCTCGTCGTGCCGGATACGAGCCCTCGTGGTCTCAACATTCCCGGGGAGGCAGCGAGCAACGATTTTGGCCTTGGTGCAGGTTTCTATGTCGATGCGACCGAGGCGCCATGGTCACGTAACTACCGGATGTATTCGTACGTCGCAAGGAATTGCGCGAGGTCGTCGCTGCAAGCTTTCCGGTCGATCCGCTGCGTGCCGGAATCTTTGGTCACTCGATGGGCGGCCATGGCGCGCTGACCATCGCGCTCAAGAATCCAAGTCCTACAAATCGGTCTCTGCCTTTGCCCCGATATGTTCACCGATGCGTTGTCCGTGGGGCGAAAAGGCCCTTGCCGGGTATCTCGGGGAAAACCGTGCGCGTTGGCGTGACTACGATGCGACGGCGCTGATCGAAGACCGTGGCTGGAGCGGACCGCCGTTCCTCGTCGACCAGGGCACGAAGGACCCGTTCCTGGACACTCAGCTCAAGCCCGACTTGTTGAAGGCGGCATGCATCGAGCGCGGCGTCCCGCTCGAGCTCCGGATGCAGGACGGCTACGATCACAGCTACTTCTTCATCTCGAGTTTCGTCGAAGACCATCTTCGGTTTCACGCGCGGCATCTCTAGATGCGCGCTGGAGGCGGGAGCCCATGACGCTCAACATGCAGTTCGGGCAGCGAGTGGTGATCAATACCAATGATCAGCCTTGGCAGCGTAGCCCTGTGCCAGGTGTCTGGCGCAAGCCGCTGGCGCGCGAAGAGGCCGAACGAGGACACGCCACCAGCATTGTTCGTTACGACCCGGGGAGTTCGTTTCCGCGTCACGAACATCCTCTGGGGGAAGAAATCCTGGTTCTGCACGGCATCTTTTCAGATGAGCGCGGCGATTTCGGCGCAGGTACCTACTTTCGCAATCCGCCGGATCGAGCCACGCGCCGTTCAGCGAGGATGGCTGCGTGTTGCTGGTCAAGCTGCATCAGTTCTTGCCCGATGATTCATCGCAGGTATCCATCGACACCTCCCGGGCTCGCTGGCTGCCCGGATCAGGAAACCTGAAAGTCATGTCATTGCACGAATTTGCAGGCGAACATGTGGCACTGGTGCAATGGCCCGCAGGAGAACACTCTCAGCCACATCGTCACCCTGGGGGTGCGGAGATTTTTGTGTTGTCGGGAGAATTGAGGGATGAACACGGCATCTATCCACGGGGGACGTGGTTGCGCAGCCCTCACATGAGCGAACACTCCCCGTACGTCGAGCAGGATACGGTGACCTGGGTCAAGACGGGGCACCTGCCGGTCGTTGAACTCTCGGTCGACTAGTTGCCCAGACGGCACGACGCGGAGAGAAGCGTAGATCACCGTCCGGCTCGAGAAGCTCGGCACCTGGTCCGAACGAGTTGTCGCTTTGATCGAATCGCGCGTGCGAATTGACGAGAAATCGCCAATTGCGCTATAATCCGTCTCCCAATCGCGGGGTGGAGCAGTCTGGCAGCTCGTCGGGCTCATAACCCGAAGGTCGAAGGTTCAAATCCTTCCCCCGCAACCAAACAATCAAGGGCTTGCCGCGAGGCGAGCCCTTTTTATTTTTGGGAACTGTGACTGAATTGTGCCGTAATTTTTTGGACGAACCCGAAGGTCGAGATTCGACTCTCGCGCCAACGATATGCAAATCAATTGCATATGGCTGCGCCAGCGAATTGGCCGTTCAGGATTGTGCCCAAATTGTGCCATCGTGCCCAAATAACCGAGGGTCGTCAATCGACGAAGGGTCTGACTGCCTGGACGGTCCGGGCGACCTTTCTATCAGGGTGCGTCACCGTTTTCCAGGCACACGGAATTTCCAGCCCTCTGGCTCAAGGAATATTCGAGAGAAGCGGATCCACTACGCGCTGAAGTTGCTCCTTCGTCCACGGCTTCTGTTCATCATTCCAGCCATTGTGTGCGAGCCGGCCGGCACGGTCGATCACGAAACTCACGGGGAGTCGCCAGATGCGGCCGTAGCCGCCGGCGTAGGCGCTACCTAGAAGACCCACCGGGAAGCTGAGACTCGCCGCGACATCGCGAACCTTCGCCAGCGCTTCGGGTCCGTCGAGGCTGAAACCCAACATGCGCAAGCCTCGATTGGCGTGGCTCGCAGCATAAGCAGAGAACAAAGGCAGCTCTTCGCGGCAGGGCTCGCACCAAGTGGCCCAGAAGTTGACGAAAACGACTTGTCCCAGCAGTTCGCGGGTGTCGATGCTGCGCCCGTCCAGCGTATGCAGCACCAGGGGCGGGGCCGGTTGCCCGACTTCCAGCGTGCTCGCCCGAACGACCGCCGGCGGCAGACCACCCGCCGCGGCGATCCCCAAGCCAACAGCGCCCCGAAGGAGGATCCGGCGGCGGAGATCGAGAGACGGATCGGATAAGCCCATTCCCACTCGGTCAGGCCGAGTCTCGTGAGCCATCTTCGCACCGGACGCTTTGGAAACGTTCATTTTTGCAACTGGTTCACTCGGGAGAGCTCGCGAATGACAACTCCGTTCTCATGCGTTTGACCCCATACGCGTCGCCAGGTGCCGCGCGTTGTACGGCGTCAGAACGAATAGCTGACGCCAGCCGCTCCCGTCCAGTGCGGGAAAAGCTGGATCCCATCGAGCCGGCTGTAGACCGGGATCTGCACGAATGCGAAAGCTTGCACGTTGGCGGCAATGCTGAAGCCCAGGCCAGGGCTGAGGTACACCACTGTGCCGCCCGAGCCAAACGTGTCCGCGAGCACCCCTTGGTCGGTTCCTTTCCATGTGAAATTGACCTGCAACTGCGGCACGATTGCCGGGTTGGCCACGTAGCGCGCGCCGAAGCTGACCGCGACCTGGTTGCCGGGACGGAAATCCTCCCCGGGCTGGTCGAGCTTGTGGGCCACTGCCGCTTGGAATTGACCGTTGACGAAGCCATCGAAATCCTGGCTCACGGCTTGGTAGTAGTACGCGCCGACGATGATGTCGGTAGCGCCCACGCCTGCCTGCAGGCTGGTATCCAGCAGATTGTCCGGCGACGGGTTCTGCGCATTGGGTCCGGAGTTGAACGCGACGGGCTTGCGACCGACAACGCCGGTGCCGTTGGCATTCGGCCCGCCGTAGTTGCCCGTCGGCAAAACCACACCCAGCTGGAGGCCGAGGTTGTGTGTCGGCAGCAAGCCCTGATAGCTGGCGATGAAACGAAGATCCCCCAGGCTGTCGACGCTCGCGCCACTGATCTGATCCGGGGTAAGCGGATTGCTCGCCTCTCCGTACGTGTCATGACTGCGGTCCACGATGGGAATCTGCAGGTTGAAATTCCACTCGTGATTCGGAATGTAGTTCAGGCCGAGGGTGAAGTAGCGGTTGATGGTCTGCTTCTCGACTTCCTGGCTGCCACCGGCATCATTGATCGCCGCGACTTCCGAGTCGGAAAGACTGTGCGTGCCCGAGCGCAGCTGGTTCTGGTTGATGAAATCAAACTCGAGGCTTACGCGCCAGCCCGGCGACGTCATGTAACCCATCGCGGCGTCGGTGGACAGGGAACATCCACAGGTGGCGCACGCCAGAGCCGCGGTTGGACAAGCCGTAACGACGATCAGCGCAAGTGCGCTGGCAATGCAACTTCGGTTACATTTCATTGGGATTCTCCTGTGGCCACTACTCGGCGTGTCATAGGCAATCGACCACCGCCGCCGTCGACGGCGGGCGAGCGTGCCACATCGCGACGGAAACTCGTCGCGACGCGGACTAGGCGCTGATCAGGAGAACGAGGGAGGCGCGCGCGGTTGCGCGATACGGACGGAGGATCGTCCGGAAGATACGGTATGCGAGGGACGAATCGGCGAGGCCGATTCCTCAGAAGGAGGGATTGATCCTGCGCCGACGTAAGCGAGCGGCGCGCCCGCCGCGAATCCCGGGCAATACGGACAATGCGGCGTGGTTGTCTTGCCGGATTGCGAATCGTGGTGTTGGGCGTCGGCGTCGTCCGAATGGTGATGCCGGACGTCGTTGTGGTGCCAATGATGATGCTGGACCGCGTTGTCATCGGGCTCAGCGGCGGCGCAGGTCTCGCTTATCCGACCATTGGCGTCAACATGGATGTGCGCGTACGCGAAGACCGGGGCCAACGCATTGAGCGTCAGCGCCAGCCAGGCAAGATAAAGATTCCGGTAGACCCGCATGGGGCTGTAGGCTCCTACGAGCAAACACGCCACTTCCGCGCCTATTCCAAGGCCGGGTTGCTCCCTGTGAAGGCTTTAGCGTACTCGAAACTGTTGCGAAAGGCAGCACCCTTCTTGTTGACGGGCGCGTCGGCGGCCAAGTAGGTCATCATTTCCCAAATGCTTTCTCCAGGGCGACATAGTAGGCGCGTCGCGGTCCGAACTGCGGCGCCCCGACGCCGACACCCGTGCCATCGCGAATCTCGTAGCTCCGGTCGAACAGATTGACGATCGTGAAGCGAGCGTTGAACTTGCCCAGTCCCGGCAGCACGAAGGGCGACGACACGCCGGCGTCGACCTGAACGTAGGACGGCAGGCTCTCGGTGTTGGCGAATCCTGCCCGCAGCCCGCTTCCGTAGATTGCCGAGACGCTGAAAGTCGCCTGCTGCCAGAGGTAGGAAGCGCCGGCGGACGCGGAATAGGTCTGATTGTGATCGAGGTAGATCCAGTGGTCGTGGATGTACGCGAGTTCATCGGGATCGAACGTGTATTGGCTGCTGACGATGTCCTTGCCTTGGGCCTTCGACGCCGTGAAGTTTGCGTAGGCATTGAAATTGCCGTCGCGGTAGTTGGCCGCGAACTCGATGCCGTAGACCTTGCCCTGGTCATAGTTGAACGGCGTAAAGAGGATCGCGCTGCCGAACTGGCCCTCGTCCAGTAGGTTTTTCACCTGCTTGTAGTAACCGTCGATGCCGAGCGTGAACGCCGGCGAGAATTGCTGATTCAGCCCGACATCGAAGTAGTTGGTCCGTTCCGATTGAACCGGGGAGTTCAGCGTCGACGGCGGCGCATTCGTCGTTCCGACAAACTTGTCGATCGTGCTGCTGGTGATGAGTTCGCTGGGGGGCGGCGTGAAATACCTGGCGTAACCGGCGTGCAATGTGGTTGTCGGCGTCGCCTGCCAGACTGCGCCCAGCCGCGGACTCCATTGGTCTTCCTGCACGAACGAGTTCAGGTGGTCGTAGCGAATGCCGTAGTTGACGGTCACCTTTTCGATCGGTTTCCATTCGTCCTGCAGATAGATGCCGAACAGGCGGGACGTGCCACCGGTGTTGTCGACGATGGTGAATGGGATCGTGCTGGTCTGATTGCCGTCGGCATCGGCGGGAAAGACCTGCGAGGTGTTGTCGGTGGTCAGCCGCTCGTGGCTGAAGTACAGCCCCGTCCGCAAGCGTGTTCTTCGCGTTCAGCCGGTAGCTGGCATCGGCCTGCAAGCCGTACGCTTCGTTCTGACGGTAGATCTGACCCGCGACTCCGGTGTAGATCAGGTCCCCCACCGGATCGGGCATGTACGACACGCTGGTATACCGATGAAACACCGCGATCTGGTAATCGGTCTGGTCGTTGTACGTGCCCTGCAGCGCCAAGGCCGTGTAGTTCGTCTTTTCCGTCTGGTTCTGGTTGAGCTCAGACGACGGCAGATCGGGCGCACCATCGAGCGTGTAGACCGGATCCTGCCCAGGAATGTTGGGGATCTGGAACCGGTTGTTCGCCGCCCCGACAATCAGGCTGAGCCGAGCGTCTTCGTTGAGGTGGTACGAGAAGTATCCAAAGCCGTTGGCCTGTTTGGTCTGATCGTGGATCGGATTCGGGTCGGAGGTCGGTGCTTCGATGCCCAGGTTGTTCTTGAGCAGCGAGCCGGTGACGTAATACGTGAAGTCGCCCGCCACGCCACCCAGATCGCCATAGATCTGCTGCGTGTCGTGGCTGCCGCCCATGATGCCGAGATGGCCGCCCTCGTCGAGGGCACCGCCTTTGCTGTCGATGGCCACGACGCCCGCCGTGCGATAGCCGTATTGGGCCGGGAGCGCGCCGGTAATCAGGCTGATCTTGTCGGCGAAGCGCACCTGCAGCGTCTGTCCGAAGCCGCCGATGGATTCCGGGATGATGATGTCGTTGATCCGGTACTGAAGGTTGCCGTGGTCGCCGCGAATGTGCAGCGCTCCGTAGGAGTCCTGCACGACGCCGGGCGCCTGCAGGAGCACCTGGTTCAACGGCGTGTCGTTGCCCGCCGGCAGATTCTGAATGTCGGTCCTTGAAAACTCGAACACGTCGGCGCCGATGTCCGGCGCCAGATTCTGCCGCGCTTGATTGAGCCGCTGGGCGACGACATGCACGGTGGCCAGAGTGGCTGACCGGGTCCCGACCAATGCGACGCTCAGCGGGCCCGGCGCGGTGACGACGACCGTGCGTGTTTCGTCATTCAGCACGAAGCCGTCGGCATCAAACGTGTAGGTTCCCGGCGTCAGGGACGGGAATTGCATATTCCCCGCGCTATCGCTGACCGCGGTGCCGACAACCGATCCACCGGCATCTCTCAGGCGTACGGTGACACCGGGCAGCGGATTGCCCGTTCCGTCCTTCAAGACGGCCGCCACGACGACACTCCCTGCGGCGGCGGGTGATTCGGACGGCGCCGGCGGGGATTGCGCCGCGGCAGGGCCAGTGACAAACGCAAGCGCGATGGCCATTGCCACCGCGCCCAATGAAGGGCTCGACATGGTGCGACTCCTCTGACGGTTGTGACGAAACCGCGACGGGCGCCCGCGGTACGAGAGCCGATCAGACGAGGTGAGGTGGCGCCCTTGCGAGGAAAACTACGGTGACTGCGTGCTTGGCCTGCTCGACCGGACAAGGCAATCGCAGTGGTGAGCGAATCCGATTACCAGGCGCGACCAGCGGATGCCCCAGAACGGCCGACGCGACCTGCGCGAAGGCGAGGCATTCCAGGCAGAACTCATCGGCGGTCTTTCCGGGGTCAGAGACAGCCGTCGCCGTGCTCGGCGCGCCGAGCCGGATGTACTCATGCGCATGTGACACTGCATGAACGAGAGCGCCCTGCTGGGCGAGGCAGACGGCGAGCGCGAGAACGAGGCAACGCGCGTTCCGGGCAAGCGTTCGCATTCGCCTGGGATGAAACAATGCGAACAAACGCATGCTCTTCAGAATCGTCGCCGAGGCGGGGTCGTTGGCGCAATCGCGCACATAGGGCGTCGATCAAACCGCGATCGACGTCAGGATGGAAGGCCGCTGGGACGCGATTTACATGCCGCACACTTGCGCGCAGTAGCCCGCCGAAAACCGATGCGCCTGGCAATTGGCCGCACAGCTGCCGTTGGCCGCCCCGAACGGCAGCGCCATCGGCGCGGGTGGCGCCGACCTATCCATCGGCGACGCGTCGTCGTTCATGTAGAACTGCGGGCTCCGCAGGCGCGGATCGTCAGCCGATGTGGGTCCCGAGACGTAGCGATTCCCGTTGACGGAGCTCTGTAACGAGCCCTGCACAGGGGCCATGCCCGCACATGAGCAAAGCATGAGTATCGACAGTACGGAGAGCGCGGGCTTCATGTGGGTCCTCCTGTGGTTCGCAACGATAACGCCAACGCCCGCGCAAACGAAAATCTTTACTTTTGGTAACAAACGACGGCGCGTTTTTCCGGCTGGACAATCGCGACTGGAATTAATGATAATGCATTACCATTTGCAATTGCAACCCCCCAGGCCCCGCCAACATGGTCATCGAGCGCTCCACCCGGCAACGCAACGCGATCAGGGAGGTGATTGAATCCGCCGATCGCCCATTGTCTCCCCAGGAAATACTCGAGGCGGCCCGCGTCACCATCGCCGGCCTTGGACTTGCAACGGTCTATCGCAATGTCAAGCTGCTGCTCGCCGATGGCGTGCTCGCGGCAGTCACAGTTCGCGGGTGACAGCCCGCGCTACGAAGCCGCGCCAATCTGGCCATCACCACCACTTTCAGTGCATGACTTGTCGTCGCGTGTTCGACATGGAGGGATGCCCCGGGGACCTGCGGCGTCTCGCCCCTCGGGGGTTTCGGGTCGAACATCACGAAGTTACGCTTTACGGGCGCTGCGCCGATTGCGGGCCGCGCCAGGCGCGCACGGCTCGATGATTCACGTCGAACGACTCCGGTTCGCCTACGCGGGCGGCGAAGAAGTGCTCCGACTCGATGCCTTCGCGCTCCCATCGGCGAGCAACGTTCTCGTCGTCGGTCCCTCGGGATGTGGGAAGACCACACTGCTGCACCTCATTGCGGGACTCTTGCTGCCGGTCGCGGGGCGGGTCGTCGTTGCTGGACAGGATCTGGCCGCTCTCACGCCGGCCGCCCGCGACCGCTTTCGCGGGCGCCACATCGGCATCGTCCTGCAGCAGTTCCACCTGCTGCCGACCCTCACGACCCTGCAGAACCTGCTGGTCGCCCAAAGCATCGCAGGACTGAAGGTGGACCGCGCGGCGGCGCTGACCTCCTTGTCGGCGCTGGGCGTCGACGACCGGGTGAACGCCTACCCGCATCAGTTGTCAGTGGGGCAACAGCAGCGCGTGGCCATCGCCCGCGCACTCGTCAACCGGCCCAAGCTGGTGCTGGCCGACGAACCGACATCGAATCTCGACGATGAGGCATGCGACGCAGTTGCGGAACTCTTGCTCGAGGCGACACGACGACAGGGCGCTTCGCTGTTGATCGTCACTCACGACAATCGTCTGAAAGCGCGGATCTCGAGCCAGTTGGCGCTTCCGCGACGGCGCGCGGAGGCGCTGGCATGAGCGTCGTTGCGCTCGCCTGGAGCTATCTGCGTTCGCGCCCGCTCGGCACGCTGCTCAACGTCCTGCTGCTCGCGCTCGGCGTCGGCACGATCGGCTTCGTCGTGATCGTCAATCAGCAGATAGGAGACAGCCTGAACCGCGATGCCCGCGGCATCGATCTGGTCGTCGGGGCCAAAGGAAGCCCCATGCAACTGATTCTTGCCGGCGTATTTCAGCTCGATGCTCCGACGGGCAACATTCCGCTCACCGCGGCAAAGGACCTGGCGAAGGATCCGCTCGTCCGACACGTCATCCCGATCTCGCTCGGTGACAGCTTTCGTGGTTTTCGGATCGTCGGGACCGCCCCGGATTACGTCGATCTCTACGACGGCAAGCTCGCCGCGGGACGACTCTGGACCGACAAGATGGAAGCAGTGCTCGGCGCAACGGTTGCCGCGCACACCGGACTCGGCGTCGGTGCCCGCTTCGTCGGTTCGCACGGGCTCGCCGAGGGCGGACCGGTGCATGGAGACTCGGTCTACACCGTCGTCGGGGTACTGCGACCAACGGGGACCGTGCTCGACCGCCTGGTGCTCGTCAATTCGGAGAGCGTCTGGTTCGTGCACGAAGGGCCCCTGATCGATCCCGATGAGCGGAAGGTCGTCACGGCCGAACGCCAGATCACCATGCTGCTCGTGAAGTACGCGACGCCGCTCGCCGCGGTTTCGTTGCCGCGGAAGATCAATACGCAAACGAACATGCAAGCGGCGTCGCCGGTCAACGAATCGGCACGACTGTTTCACATGATCGGCGTTGGTGCGGATGTCATCCGGGCGTTTGGGGGCGTCGTGCTCGTCACGGCGGCGCTGTCGCTTTTCATCGCGCTGTATCACGCCCTCAACGAGCGCGCCTACGATATCGCAGTCCTCCGCACCCTCGGTTCGCGGCCGGCGGCCATTGCGCTGATGCTCCTGATGGAAGCGCTGATGCTCGCGATCCTGGGCGGCGCGCTTGGCCTGCTTCTGGCGCATGCGCTTGCTGCGGCATTGGCCTGGTGGATGACCGAGCAGCAAAGCCTGCGCATCGATGCGTGGGCATTTTCGGCGAGCGAGCTGTGGCTGCTGGTGCCGGCACTGCTGGCGGCGCTGCTGGCGGCGTTGCTGCCCAGTTGGCGCGCCGCTCATGCCAACATTTCGGCGACGCTGGCGCGCCGCGGCTGACGTTGAATTGCTGGAGGTCTCCATGAAATCCTCTGTCCTGGCTCTTCTCTTCGCGATGCTCGTTCCCGCCGTGGTGCTTGCGGCCGATACCAAATCCGCGTCGACCGCCGCGAAACCCGCGAGTTCCAAAGTTGATCCCGCACTCGAAGCCGAACACACGAAGGAAGATGTCAAGCGGCATCGGACGATGGCCGCCGCGCACGAGGCGGCCGCGAAATGCCAGGAATCCGGACGAGATGAAGCGGTGTGCAATGCGGAACTCGCGAAGGCTTGCCAAGGGATCGCCTACGGCAAGTACTGCGGGATGAAGCACCCGGAATGAAAACGCAGCGGCGATTGAGTCGGCGCCATCGCCAGAGAATAATCCACCCCACGGCGCGCCCTAAACGCGATAGGTCCATGCAATCCGGAAAGAGAGGCCCCCTCATGCGATTCACGTCTGCAACGCTCTTTGCCGGCGCGCTGCTGGCAATGGCACCGTCCGTTGGTGCATTCGATACCAACATCCCCGCCACCGGACTTCCGAGCGCCTCGCTCTACAGCGCAACGGTCTTGCCGGAGTTGGCGGGTGTGGTGTCTTGGAAAACACTCGCCGAGGTCGAGCCGGTCAAGCATGACGGCAGGATGGTGCCGCAGTTCAGCAGCAAGATTCTCGGGCTCTCGGGCACGAAGGTTCGGGTGCAGGGCTTCATCCTTCCGATGGATCTCGGTGATGCGCAGAAACATTTCCTGATCTCCGCCGTACCCCCCCACTGCCCGTTCTGTCTGCCTGCAGGGCCCGACGCGGTCGTCGAAGTGTTCGCGCGCAAGCCGATCGGCTACTCGATGGAACCGATTCTCGTCAGCGGCAAGCTTGCCGTCCTGCCGGACGATCCGTCGGGACTCCTCTACCGGCTCACCGAGGCGGAGCCGATCAAGATTCAGTACAAATAGTCGTCCTGCCACGCCGGAGAGGCGGCACGATGCGCGCGTGGGTCACGCGGCGCATTCGGCGGTCACGGTGCATTTCGCCGCTTCCGGAGATTGGATGGTCTTCGGCTGGATCCTTCTCGCCACTATCGCCGCAGGCGTTCTGAGCGTCCTTGCGGCAGCGTTGATCGCCTTTGCGCTCGGACGGCAGTTCCTTCCGTACCTGGTGAGCTACGCGGTGGGCGTGCTGCTCGGCGCAGCGTTCCTCGATCTGCTTCCCGAGGCCGCGACGACACTGCCGCTGCTCTCCCTGCGCACCGTACTCATCACGACGCTTGCGGGGATCCTCGCGTGTTTTGTACTCGAAAAGTTGACGCTTTGGCACCACGCCCACCCAGCGCTCGAAACAGGGAACGAACGTCCGACAATCAAGCCCGCGGGTCCCATGATCCTGATCGGCGGCGCGCTGCACAACTTCACGGATGGTGTTCTGCTTGCGGCTGCGTTCCTGATCGACGTCCATCTCGGTGTGGTAACGACGCTGGCGGTCGTCGCCCATGAAATTCCGCGCGAGATGGGGGATTTCGGCGTATTGCTCGAATCGGGATTCTCGCGGCGTCGAGCGCTGTTCTGGAACGTCATCTTCAGCATCGCCGCGATGGTGGGCGGCAGCGTCGGATTTTTGGGACTGTCGACCGCGCAGCCGGCCATTCCCTTCGTCATCGCACTTGCGGCGGGAAGCTTTATCTATATTGCCGTGGCTGATCTTGTGCCCGGCCTGCATGAACACATAGGTCCGCGCAGCGCGATGCTGCAATCCGGCGCCATTGCGCTCGGCGTGACCACCATTGCTGCAGCGGTGCGTTACCTGCACTAGCCGTCGACGGATTTTGATCGGTGCTTGATGCGAACGTGCGCAACGCCAAATCCCTGACGTCAGGTAGCCCCGCCTGCTTGTGCTACTGCAAGCGTCTTCTTCGGGTTGATGAGCGTGCGCCGGCCGTCGGGCGTCTTGTCGGCGTTGTCGAGAATAAGCGCGATCACCTGCGTCGGCGTCAACTTCGGATTGACTGCGAAGATCTTCGCAGCCAGGTTCACCACCTGCGGCGAGGCCATCGACGTGCCCGATTCGGCGAGCTTCTCCCCACCGGGGATCACGCTCTCGACCTGATAACCGTTGGCATCCACCTTGACCGTCGGACCGTAGCTCGTGAACGAGGCTTCATCGCCGGCCTTGTCGACCGCGCCGACTGTGAGCAAGTTGGGTAACACGATGCCGGCCGGAATGTCCTCGACGAACGTGGCGTCCTCGTTGCTGTTGCCCGCGGCGGTCACGAACAGGATGTCGGGCGCGCTCGCGAAGGCCTTGGTCAGCGCATCTTTCTGGATGTCGAAGTAGTCGCGCGCGATCGCCTTGCGCTCGTCGGGCGTCTTGCCGATGTGGCAAAGCTCGAGAGCGCTCTCAATGCCCTTGACGCTGCCGCCCCAGCTCATGTTGACCACACGCGCTCCCTGCTCCCTGAAGAAGTCGACGTAGGACTGCTGGTTCTTTGCGTCGCGCAGCGCGAGCTCGCGGGTGGGGCACGGATCAGGGATCAGGTGCCAGTCGAATTCGATTCGGCCAACAACCAGACGTGCATAGGGATTGCCGGCGACCGCGATACCGGCGACGTGGGTCCCATGCATCCAATTGCCGGCCAGGCCGATCTCCTCAACGAACGCCTTGTACTCGTCCGGCTTGAGCGTCGACATATAGCGCTTGATCTCGCTCGCCTCGGGGCTGTCGATATTCGACGTGAGGTCGGAAAACCCCTTGAGATACGACTTGAGCTGCGGCACCTTGCTCCTCAGCGCGTCGGGGATCTGCTGCAGCTCGCCTTTCGCGGGCTCCGAGAAGCGGTCGAAGGCAATGACGGGCACGTTGCCGTTCACCAGCGCGAGGTTATTGGGGAAAAGCTTGGTGTCAACGCCGCTATCCCACACCGCGATCTTCACGGGCGTATATTTTCCGCTGACCGGCAGCGTCACCGCCCGCGCGGCCCAAATGTCCGGCTTGTCGACTTGGTGCGCAGCAAGGTACGTGGTCCACGCATCGACCAACGCCGGTTTAAGCGGCAGGATGTAGTCGTAGATGTACTTGATCCGCACCAACGACGGCGCAAGATCGGACGACAGCGAGCCGTTCTTGTCCACGGCGGGTTGCAGCACCTCGCGGACATTGCCGATCAGGCGGCCTTCGCCGAGCAGCTCGGCACCGGCCTTGATTTCTTTCCCCTCGTTGGCAATGACATCATAGGGCATGGGCGAGAGCTCGCCCTTGATCGATTGCGCCACGGCAGCCCGGTACGCGGCCGAGGTCCGGTCCGGGTTCGCGCGTATTCCGGCAACGATCGCCCGAGTGGTGATCCCGGAGAGGAGCTTGTCGGCAGGCTTGTCCTCGAGCGCCCTGACCTGCGCAACGCGCGCCAGCGCCGCCCCGTAGTTCCCGTCGAGCATGTCGAGCTGAGCGAGCTCTCCCAGAAGCTGGCGCAACGTGGCCTTGTCTTCGATATCGTACTGCGCGAGTACGCTCTCCAGATCGCGCCGCACCGTCGCGGCGAACGGCTTGAACTTGGCGTCATCGCGGACCATGTCCTCGATCTTGCCGTCGAGTTTGTAACTGAAGCGGGGGAGGTCCGCCGCCTTGTCAATGCGCTTCTTGCCCTGAGCGAAGGCGCCACCGACGAGCAGGAGTCCGAGAAATAGCACGAGCAATCTGGCGAACACGAATCCTCCTGCGGAGTTAACTGGGCGCGGCCCTTGTGGCGATCGGCGGATGACCACCATTTTATGGTCGGACACTTAAGGCAATCTTAAGGCGTCGCGCCTGCCCGGGGCGAATGGACTCTTGCGAACTAACAAGGCACCAAAAATGCAGAACGAAGTTGAACTGTGACCCACCTACATTTGGTGTGCCATAACTGTGCCTTGGATACACTGGTTTCGATATTGGCAAGCGTTGCAAGTTGTTGATTTACTAGTTGCTGTACCAGAACAAACCCGCCTCATAACCCGAAGGTCGAAGGTTCAAATCCTTCCCCCGCAACCAACAAATCAACGGCCCGCAGCGATGCAGGCCGTTTTTCTTTCTGATCCGCAACCAACTTCGTCACTATTGCGATGTTGGGTCAGTCTGCTGATTTCGTGCGGCAATCACCATGACGTACCCGCATGGGAGCCCGGCGAATCGGATCATTCAAGATCAAGCGTCGAGTGTTGCGAGAAGCTTTGGTATTTTGTTTCCGCCGATCGCGACGACCGAGTTCGCAGGAGCGGACCTTCGGGTATTACTGCCATTGCGCTCAATACCTTTGCGATGATGTTAGAGCAACCCCGCATCCGAATCGCCACCTCCGCCGACGCGGAGCAACTGGCAGCGCTCGCCGAGCGGACGTTCCGCGATACCTTCGCCGATGACAACTCGACCGACGACATGGATGCGTATGTGCGTGACTCGTTCTCGCTTGATCGCGTTCGGTACGAGTTGGCCGACGACGCGAATACGTTTTTACTCGCGTTCGTGGAGGGCAAGGAACAACCGGGCGGCTACGCCAAGCTCCGCACAGGGATGGCCGACCCGAGCGTCTCCGGACGCGACCCCATCGAACTTCAACGGCTCTACGTCGACCGAAGTGCCATTGGGCGCGGGGTGGGGGCCGCTCTCATGCGGGCGAGCCTCGACGCGGCCCGACTGTCGGGTCATCGAACGCTTTGGCTCGGTGTGTGGGAACGCAACATGCGAGCGATCTCGTTCTATGAACAGTGGCAATTCGCGACGGTCGGAGAACACAAGTTCAGGCTAGGGTCGGACAATCAAACGGACTTGATTATGGCGCGACCCGTGCCGGGGGCCGCATAACGGCAACGGGGGGCGAATTCAGTTCCGCAGGGGAGGAGCGGCGGCCCCTGGACGATTTTTGCGAAATGTTCGCGACCGGCGAACTGCGACCGTCGCTTGGCTCAACGCGATCCCACCAATGGCGGACAAACCGCAAACGGCATCGCCGACATCCATGCGGCCGGCAAGTCCTCGCTCAGTGGGTTTGCGTCACCACTTCATCTCACCCTTGTTGACCTTGGCGCCGATTTCGAGCGCCACCATCAGGCCCGCCGTGGGATAGGCCGACTTCATCGCCTCGATCAGCGCGGCCGAGTTCGGCGCCTTCGCCAGTTCTGTTTCGAAGCGGGTCAGGTAGGACTGCGTATAGACAAGCTGCGAAGCGTCCTGCTTCTGTCCGGGCAGCATGTGGCCAGGAACGACGGTCGCCGGCTGCAGCGCTGCCAGCGCGCCCAGTTTCCTGCTCCAGTCGGCCCGCTCCTGCGCGGTCTGGGTGTCAGCCGTCCAGACATGCAGACCGCCGAAAACATTGACCCCACCCACAATGGCCTTCAAAGAAGGAATCCATACGTAGCTGCGGTGTGGGAGCGAATCATCCAGACCCCTGACTTCGAGCATCTGGCCTTCCAGCATGATCGTGTTCCCGGTCATGACTTCGGGTACCGGAACGTCTGTCGGCGCATTGGCGCCCAGCCGCGGCCCCCACACCTGCAGCTTCGTGGGTAGCGTCGCCTGAATCTTCTTCACGGTGGGCGCACTCGCGATCAGCATCGCTTGGGGAAACAGCTTCTTCAGTACCCCCGCGCCGAAGTAGAAGTCCGGGTCGGCCTGGCTGATGTAGATGGTCTTCAGGGTCTTGCGGCTGTCGAGAACCATTGCGGCAATCCGGTGCGCATCTGCCTGAGTGAACCCGGTATCGATGAGCACTGCGTCCGTCTCGCCGGATACCAGGACGGCGTTAACGTGGAAGCTGCCGGCGTCGGCGTTGTAGACCTGAAGGGAGAGCGCCGTGGGAGCCGCCTGGGCGGCGGCCCCGTTGGCGACGACGCCGAGGGTCACGCTGGCAAACAGCGGAAGGAAAGGCTTGATCATGGAATCGCTCTCGTGGTTGGGGGATGGCGTCACTCTATTTGATGCTAAACAGTAGATAAACAGTAGAATGATCGATACTTTGTCTACTGAATCGATCTAATCCATGGACCGGATCACTGCCATTCAGGTGTTCACCGAAGTGGCTGACCGCGCCAGCCTGACTGAGGCGGCCAGAGCACTGGACATGTCACGGGCCATGGTCTCGCGCTATCTCGAAAGTTTCGAGCGTTGGCTCGGAGTACGAGTGCTGCATCGAACGACAAGGCGAGTCAGCCTCACCGACGCCGGCGAAGAGGCGCTGCAGCGCTGCCGCCAGATGCTCGAGCTGTCGCGTGACGTACAAAGCGTGGCGGGTGCAAGGCGCGCGGCGCCCGGAGGCAAGCTGCGGATCACCACCAGCACCTCCTTCGCCGCGGCCTACCTCGCCGACGTTGTGACGGAGTTCCTTACTCGGTATCCGCAAACGCAGGTCGAAATGATCGCGCTGGAGCGAACCGTCAACCTCGTGGAGGAGCGCATCGACCTGGCGGTGCGGATCGGGAACGTGCTCGACGACTCGCTGGTCGCGCGGAAGCTGGGCGTGTGCCGGTCCGTTGTCTGCGCGTCGCCGGCGTACATCAAGGCAAACGGCACCCCCGGCGATCCGGACGACCTTCGAAACCACCGTTGCATCACCCACGCCTACGTTGGCCGCACCGAGTTCCGTCTCCAACGAAAGGGTCAGACGTTCCGCATTCCCGTGCGAGGACCACTGCAGAGCAATGAGGCGCCGGTCACCCGCCGAGCCGCCCTCGCCGGCGCCGGGATTGCGATGTTGCCGACCTATTTTGTCAGCGCGGACCTCGCCTCCGGTGAACTCATTCGCCTGCTACCCGACTGCGAGCCGGAGCCTCTTGGTATCCACGCGGTGTATTTGTCTCGCCAGCATCAGCCACAGCTGCTGAGGATGATGGTCGACTTTCTGGCAGATCGCATGCGAGGTGAAGTGGCGCCATGGGACCGGGTCATCGCCTCGGCAACGAAGCAAGCAACCTCAATCGCCAAGTCCCGAGGCAGCGCCAATGGAATGGTGCGGCGTCGACCGAAGGCGAGTTGACGACGGATCGCACACGCCGCTGCCGGCCATTCCCACGAATTGCGAATTTCAGCGTCCGCTTTCTCGCCAGGTCATGGCTGCTTTAGCGTAGACCGAACTACGGCTGTGGGTCGAGCGGTCCATTCACTGGTCTCCGCTTCGTGGCGCGGCGGCTATCTGGCTGATACGTATGCGGCCTCTGGGTCAGGTTGCGCAACCCGAAACCAATGTCGCCAAAAACGACCTTCTTGAGAGTAGGGACCTGACGGCGGAAATGCCGCCTTGCGCTGCACGTCAGAATGGAATATGATGCACGTCATATGAAACGAGCCGCCAGTAGGTCCAAGGAAGCCACGCACGACCGCATCGTCGAGGCTGCCGCGCGTGCCATCCGGCGCAGTGGCTACAACGGCACGGGCGTCGCCGACATCATGAAGGACGCGGGCCTGACGCACGGCGGCTTCTACGCCCACTTCCCGTCGCGCGAGGCAATGCTTGCCGAGGCCGCCGACCGCGCCGGCAGTGAAAGCGTGGCAATGATGGAGCGCATCGCCGCCACTTCGCCACCGCAGCGGGCACTCCAAGCCATGATGCAGGCCTATCTATCGAAGGCGCACGTCGAAGGGGTTGAGACCGGCTGCGCAACCGCCGCGCTCGGCTCGGAGATGCCACGCCAGGCGCGTGAAGTAAGGCGCGCCGCCACGCGCCGCATCAAGGAGATGATCGACCTCGTCGCCCGTCAGTCGCCGGACTGGGGGCGGCCAGGCGCACACGAGCGGGCCCTCTTCTCCGTCGCGACGATGGTCGGCGCACTGGTGCTGGCGCGTGCCGTGGACGACCCCAGGCTTTCCGACGCGCTGCGCAACGCAGCGCTGAAGCATCTCGCTCTGACCCGGAACTGAGGCCATTTGGAACCCGCGTCTGCGCGCGTTCGATCTTTGATATGACGATCATCATATATATTCGTAGGGACACGTCTCCTCTCCGACCCGACGGTCGCCACCGCAGTTACGTCCGTCACCACCTCAACTGAAAGGCACTCCCATGAAGATCAAAGGATCCATCGCCCTCGTGACAGGCGCGTCATCAGGCATCGGTGAAGCCACTGCGAAGCGGCTCGCGGTGGCGGGCTACAAGGTCTACGGCACCAGTAGGCGCGGCGCCCAGTCGGGCCAGCGGTCTTTCGCCATGCTGCCGCTCGATGTGACGAGTGATGAATCGGTAGAAGCCGCGGTGAAGGACCTCATTCGCCTGGAAGGCCGCATCGACCTGCTCGTGAACAACGCCGGATTCGGCGTTGCGCCCGCCGGGGCAGAGGAGAGTTCCATCGACCAGGCGAAGGCGATCTTCGAGACCAACTTCTTTGGGCTCATCCGCATGACTCGTGCCGTCGTGCCGCACATGCGACGCCAGGGGAACGGCCGCATCATCAACATCGGCTCGGTGCTTGGTTTTCTTCCGATGCCGTACGGCGCCCTCTATGCCGCTACCAAGCATGCGGTTGAAGGCTATTCCGAGTCGCTCGATCATGAGTTGCGCACGAGAGGCATCCGGGTCTCGGTCATCGAGCCTGCCTATACGAAGACGCAGTTCGACGCGAACCTTCTGGCCCCCGATTCGGAGCTCGATGAGTATCGCGAGGTTCGCGCGCTCCTGGACAAGGTGCTCAAGGAAGTGATGGCAACTGCCGACGAGCCGGCTGTCGTGGCCGACGTTGTGCTGGAAGCGGCCATCGCCGACCGCCCAAAACTCCGCTACGCGGCCGGCGGGCTCGCGAATCGCCTGCGGTTGCTTCGCAGATTTGTGCCGGCGGGATTGGTGGACGCTGGCATCCGAAAGGATCTGCGGCTCGACGCACCGACGGCGTCGCGGCCTCGCACCCCGGTCCTGGAAAGGTGAGTGAACTTCTCGCTCCGGACGGGAGAGCAACATGAAAGCATTCATTGTCGATCGCTATGGCAGCGCAGATTGCGTGCGGGCCAGCGATGTTGCAGACCCGGAAGTGGGGGAGGGTGACGTCCTGATTGAGATCCACGCCGCCGGTGTAAACCCACTGGATTCCAAGATCAGAGACGGGCAATTCAAACTGTTCTTGCCGTATCGATTGCCGCTCATTCTCGGTAACGAATTGGCGGGAGTCGTAGTCCGAGTGGGATCTGGGGTGCGGCGATTCAAGCCCGGCGACGAGGTGTATGCACGCCCTGACAAGAACCGAATCGGGACATTCGCGGAGTTCATCGCAGTAAGCGAAGATGACTTGGCGATGAAGCCCAAGAGCCTGACGATGGAGGAAGCGGCTTCCATCCCCCTGGTCGGCTTGACCGCTTGGCAAGCACTCATCGAGAAGGCGAAATTGAAGAAGGGGCGGAAAGTTCTGATCCACGCGGGCTCGGGGGGCGTGGGAACTTTCGCCATTCAACTTGCGAAGCAGGTTGGTGCAACCGTGGCGACGACAACGAGTACGGCGAACATCGACTTGGTCAGGCGTCTCGGTGCGGACATCGTGATTGATTACAAGAAGGACTCGTTCGAAGAGATCCTGCGCGATTGCGACGTAGTTCTGAATAGTCTGGACGCGGAGACGCTCAAGAAGTCCCTCCGAGTGCTCAAACCCGGTGGAAGTCTCATCTCGATCTCCGGTCCACCGGATCCTGAGTTTGCGAGGAAGCTCGGATTGAGCCGGATACTTGAACTGGTGATGCGTGTCCTAAGCTTCCGAATCAGAAGACAAGCCAAGCGCCATCAGGTCAACTATTCGTTTCTCTTCATGAGAGCAAGCGGGGATCAACTGCGACAGATCGCTTCTCTTATCGAGGCTGGCACCATACACCCGGTCCTGGACCGGGTCTTCCCATTTGAATCGACCAAAGAGGC
Source organism: uncultured beta proteobacterium (assembly GCA_963816925.1). GTDB lineage: Bacteria > Pseudomonadota > Gammaproteobacteria > Burkholderiales > Casimicrobiaceae > CAIWHR01. The sequence goes on from CAWFMY010000007.1 coordinate 215,415, forward strand.
GATGGCTTACGTCGAAAAGGGACGTGCAAAAGGGAAAGTCGTCGTCAAGATTCGATAGAAGAAGCGCGGCGCGCGACGTTATCAATGCGCCAGCGCGCGCATCTCGTTGATCAGGTCCGCCTTGCCCTCGAACCCGATCCCGGGCAGGTCAGGCAGCGTGACGTACCCGTTTTCCACCCTGACGCCATCGGGGAATCCGCCGTACGGCTGGAACAAGTCAGGATACGATTCGTTGCCGCCGAGTCCGAGGCCGGCAGCAATGGCGAGCGACATCTGATGCCCGCCGTGCGGGACGCACCGCGACGGCGACCAGCCATGCTGCCGCAGCATGTCGAGCGTGCGCAGGTATTCCACCAGCCCGTAGCTCAAGGCGCAGTCGAATTGCAGCCAATCGCGGTCCGGACGCATGCCGCCGTAGCGAACGAGGTTGCGCGCATCCTGCATCGAGAACAGGTTTTCGCCGGTGGCCATGCTGTTCGCGTAGTGTTTCGCGAGCTCGGCCTGCAACTCGTGATCGAGTGGATCGCCGGGCTCCTCGTACCAGAACAGCGGGTACTGCGATAGCGCGCGCGCATAGGCGATCGCGGTCTCAAGGTCGAAGCGGCCGTTCGCGTCAACGGCGAGATGCCGTCCCGGACCGAGAATTTTCAGCACGGCCTCGATGCGGGCGCAGTCCTCGGCCAGCGAAGCGCTGCCTATCTTCATCTTGACGACGGTGTAGCCGCGCTCGAGATAACCCGTCATCTCGCGCGCCAATTCCTCAGGGCCCTTGCCGGGATAGTAGTAGCCTCCCGCGGCGTACACGAACACGCGACGATTCGGAGTGCCTTCGCCGTAGCGCTCAGCGAGCAGCCGGAACAGCGGCTGGTCAGCAATCTTCGCGACCGCGTCCCATACGGCCATGTCGATTGTCCCTACGGCGACCGAGCGCTCACCGTGGCCACCCGGCTTCTCGTTGGTCATCATTCGTGCCCAGATACGATGCGGGTCGAGGTTCTCACCAGCATCGTCGACAAGTGACTGCGGGTCGGCTTCGAGGAGCCGCGGCACGAAGCGCTCGCGGATCAGTCCACCTTGACCATAGCGACCGTTGGAATTGAAGCCGTAGCCAATCACCGGCCGCCCCTCGCGGATGACATCGGTGACCACCGCGACGACGCTAAGCGTCATCTTCGAGAAATCGATGTACGCGTTGCGGATGTCTGAGCGGATCGGACGCGTCGACTCGAGAATATTGACGATTTTCACGGAACGAGGGAGAAAGAGAGCGAGGCGTCAGGACGCCAGCGAGGCGCCACCGCAGATCGTTAGCTCCTGGCCGGTGATCGCCGCCGCGGCGGGTGAAAGGAGGTACGCGACGAGCTCCGCGATTTCCGCAGGGTCGATCAGGCGGCCCAAGGGCGGCACGCGCGGGGCACTCGCGACGCGGGCGGGATCCTCGAGCATCGGGGTTCCAGCTGCCGCCGGCGCGACGACGTTGATCGTGACGCCCTTCGCTACGACCTCGCTCGCCCAGCTTCGCGCGAGCGCCACGAGCGCGGCCTTGGTCGCTGCGTACTGCGCGCGCCCGGGCATGCCGTGCGCGACGCGGCTCCCTAGCAAGACGACACGGCCGCGACCGCGCTCGACCATCGGCGGGACGAGCACATCGGCGAGCCGCGTCGCCGCCTCGACGTGGATACGCCACATCGTGTCGCCTTCGGCATGATCGAGCGCACCCACTCGTCCCACGCGCATCACGCCGGCCGCGTGGACGAGCGCATCGATACGCGTTAGGGCGCGCGCGGCATCGGTCGTCTGTGCGCCGTCGGTGAGATCGACGGTCACCGGGTGGAAGCGCCCATCCTCCACCAGTGTGGGTGGCGAGCGGTCGAATCCGTGCACGACGGCGTCGAGCGCAAGGAGTCGCGCGGCGATCGCGCGACCGATCCCGCCACTGCTGCCAGTGACGACGACGTGCAGCCCGGCGAGCGCCCCGCGGGCGAGGACGTCACTCGACACGTATGTTGGCTTCGGTGATGATCTTCTGCGACCGCGCCATGTCCTCCCGCTGGAAGTTCGCGAAGTCATTGCTGCTCCCGGGCGTGAGTACCAGACCCTGCGGGGCGAACTTGTCACGAATGTCGGCGGACGCGAGCGCCTTGTTCACTTCGCCGTTGAGCCGCGTGCGGATCTCGTCCGGCAGCTTCGCCGGGCCCCACAACCCGTACCAACTATAGAACTCGTAGCCAGGAATGGTTTCCGCCACGGTCGCTACGTCGGGGAGGTTCGGCGCCCGTGTGGCGGACGTCACGGCGATGACGCGGAGTTGGCCCGCCTTGTGGTACTGCAGCGAGCCAAGGATCGGGTCGATGAAGCCGTCGATGCGGCCGCCGAGAAGATCCTGGAACGCAGGCGACGTGCCTTTGTAGGGGACGACCGTGTAAGTGAAGCCACCCGCGCGCGCGAGCAACTCGGTGGCGAGATGGCCGGCCGAGCCGATCGAGCCCACGGCGAAGGTCGTTTTGTCGCCCCTCGATTTCGCGTATGCGATCAGCGACTTGATGTCGGTGACCGGCAGGTCCTTGGCGATCGCGACCGACAGCGGCGCCTTGGCCACGAGCGAGATCGGCACGAAGTCCTTCTCGATCCCGTACGGCACCTCCTTCATCGTCATCGGTGCAGTGACGAAGGTCGAGGCATTGAAGAGCAGCGTATACCCGTCGGGCGGCGCCTTGGCGACAGCATCGCCGCCGATGATGCCGTTACCGCCCGGCCGGTTCTCGACGACGAACGGTTGGCCCATTTGGTCGCCGACCTTCTGCGCGAGCGCCCGGCCCAGCGCGTCGAGAGTGCCCCCCGGCGGGAACGGAATGACCATCCGCACCGGCCGGTTGGGATAACCCTGGCTAATCGCGCTGCTCATGGTGAGTGACGCGACCACCGCGAGTACGAGACGCAGAAATGCAGGGCGCTTCATGGTGTCCTCCTGGTGGGGAATCGTTTCGATGTCATCGTATTCAGCGCGCCAGCAGGCCGGCCTGCGCGACGGCCGCACGCAGCGCGTCGAGCTCGCGCGCGTCCGGCTGCTCCGTGGGCGGGCGCACGTGGCCGTTGGCGAGCACGCCCGCGAGCACCATGCCAGCCTTCATCCGCGCGTGCGCCTCGCCGGTAGGCTCGCCACCGCCGTAGACCGCGTCCTTAAGCGGCGTGATGATGTCCTGGACAGCCATCGCGCGCTTCAGGTCGCCTGCCTTCACGGCGTCCCACAGGTCGGCGATCAGCTGCGGAATGAACGTCGCGAAGCCGACGAGCGCGCCGTCGATGCCCTGCACCATGGATGCCAGCAGGTATTCGTCGTGGCAGGTGAGAATCGACTTCGTCGCATCGGCGTTGCGGATCGCCTCGATGTCGCGCGCGTACTTGTTCATGTCGCGCTGCCCGACCTTGAATGCCTGCACGTACGGCAGCCGTGCGAGGTCGGCCAGGAGCTCTGTCGAGTACGACGCCCGAGTCCACGCGGGATAAACGTGGCAGACCAGGTCGAGGGCAGGAGCCGCCCGGTGGATCGCGTCGAAGTACGCGAGTGCGTGGCGCGGCGTGCAGCCGAACCGCAGCCAGTGGTGCGGCGGCATGACGTCGAGGGCGACGGCGCCGGCTTCGGCCGCCATGCGCCCATGCTCGGCGGCGTCGGCGAAACCCTCGCAAACAATCGACGAGATGACCGGCAGGCGTCCACGGAGCTCGTCGGCGACAATGCGCGTCACCGTGGCGCGCTCCGTCGGGGTGAGCGAGAACACCTCGCCGGTGTGGCCGTTGGTCATTACCGCGACGACGCCTGCGTGCCCGGCCAGCCACGACGCGAGCTTGCGCAGGGCGGGCTCGTCGATCCGATAGTCGGCGGTGAACGGGCAAGCGATCGCAGGGATGATGCCGCGGTAGTTGCGGATTGCGGGCATTGAGCTTCCTCGGGACCCGTGGGACACGGGTGGCATCATTTCCCTCGCCGGCCGGCCGGGTCCAATACTAAAATCGCATGGAACTATTCACTCCATACCGATGGGACCCGACAACCGTTCGCTGGACCTCGATTGGCTCGAGGACTTTGTCGCGCTCGCCGAGACCGGTAACTTCTCGCGGGCCGCTGAAGCGCGCGCCATCGCGCAGCCGGCGTTTTCGCGCCACATTCGGTCGCTGGAGGAGTGGGTCGGCATTGACCTGATCGACCGTGGTACGCACCCCGTCGAGCTCAACGGTGCCGGCCGCACGTTCCTGCCGTTTGTGCGGGATGCGCTCGCTGGCCTCCAAGCGGCCCGAATCAAAGCGCGGCTCGCGCAGGACCAGTCGGCCGCGAGCCTTCGCTTCGCGGTCACGCACGCGCTTTCGATTACGTTCTTCCCGCGCTGGTTGGGCGCGCTCGAAACGAACCTCCAGCATGGTCCGGTGCAGACGCTATCCGACCACTCGCGTGCCTGCGAGGACCTGATGATCCAGCGGCGCGTGCAGTTTGTTCTTTGCTACGGCCATTCCGACGTGCCGGGCCGTCTGGACGAAGGGCGCTATCCGGTCGTCTGCCTTGGTACCGATGTCGCGCTACCGGTCGCAGCACCCGACGCGGCTGGCGAGCCGCTGTTCGAGCTCGGGCGAGGCGAGCTTGTGCCGGTCCTCGACTACAGCGACGCATCGGGATTGGGCCGCATCCTACGCGCGCTGTTTGCGAAGAGGCCGGAGCGCGGATCGGACGTGACCGTCGTGTTCACGGCGCACAACGCGTTCCTGCTGAAGACAATGGCACTCGCGGGCCGCGGCATCGCGTGGCTGCCGGAATCGCTCGTCGCCGACGAACTCGGAAGCGGGAGGCTCGTCGCCGCAGGGTCCGCGGCATTGCGCGTGCCGCTCGAGGTACGGCTATATCGCCAGAACGCAGTCATGGCGCCGACGGCGGAGGCGTTGTGGGGCCTGGTCTCCAAAGAGTCCGCCCCGTATCCTGTGAGCCCTGAACGTGTCGTCTGATTCGAGTCGATGTCTGCAGTCGATCGCCTGGCCCGGAAGTTAACTACCTGATACGTAAGCGCTTCTGGGTCGGGTTGCGCACCCTCGCAAACAAATTCCTTCGCGGCTTGCCGTCAGGCCGGCCGTTTCTGCTTTCGGTGCACAGGGAAAGCAAGGTGTCCCGCTTCCCGCTTGCTGGAGCATTGCAGTCAGTCGCGCCTCACGACGCGA
>CAWFMY010000008.1:0-37019 GCA_963816925.1 uncultured beta proteobacterium
AACTCCAGGGGAAGGCGTTAATGCACGTACACGGCTACGATCAAGGGCGCGGTTGTCGAGTCCGGCAAGTTCCTGTCGGTGTCGCGCAAGTCGAACGGCAAGTGGCATTACATCCGCGACACATGGAACCAGGATGCGCCGCCGGCGCCCGCCGCGGCGCCTGCCGCTCCCGCTGCACCGGCCGCACCCAAGAAATAGCGTGCATGGAACGAGGGGTCCGGCCCCTCGGTTCCGCGATCACTTGCCGGGTGCGAGCTTCTCCTTGTCCAACGCGGGTCTTGCGTCCTTCGCGCCGGGTTTTTCCTTCGGCCCCTTGAGCAGCACGGACGGGTCTTCCTTGATCTGGTTCGTGATGCCGCCGACCTCCGTCACCACTTTCGAGACCTTGTCCTCGATGGCGGAGAATTTCCCGATGATTTTCGGCAGCTGCTCGAGGACGATGGAAAGCGCGCTTCTTTCCACGGGAATTTCCGGTATCTGACCCGCCGGTGTGACGGCAACCAGGTCCGTTGCGTCGGCCGCGCCGCCGTTGAGCTCGATGACGACGACGCCGGTGATGCCCTTCATGGCGAGCGTCGCGCGGGTGTCGGTCTTGACGGGCGCCTGCTTGCGCAGCTCGACATCGACCTGGACGCGGCGCGGGTCGGCCGCATCGAGCCCGATGGCCTTGACCGTTCCCACGTCGACGCCGTGGTACTTGACGGTGTCACCGAGCGTGAGCCCGCTCACCGATTCGGTGAAGTGCATCCGGTAGCGCACGTCGTCGCGATGGCTGGTCGTCGCCAGCCAGAGCATGAAGCACGCTGCGGCGATCGACAGGCCGATGATGAACAGGCCTTCGACGAAGTAGTGTCTATCCGTTTCCATGGGCGTGCCTCCTCGCGTTCATTGCGCCTTGCGCCCGCGGTCCATGGAGGAATTCGTGGATCCACGGCTGTTGCGAATGCATCAGCTTGTCGACGGTGTCGACGGTGATTTTCCTGTCTGCCAGGATCGCGACGCGGCGGCACACGGTGAACAGCGTGGTGAGGTCGTGCGTGACGACGACGACGGTTATGCCGAGGGCTTCGTTCAATTGCAGGATGAGCGCATCGATGCCGCTGGCGGCCGTCGGATCGAGGCCGGACGTCGGCTCGTCGAGAAAGAGGATCCGCGGGTCGAGCGCGAGCGCGCGCGCCAGCGCGGCGCGCTTGACCATGCCGCCCGAAAGCTCGGCCGGAAACTTGAGGCCCGTGTCGGCCGGGAGGCCCGCCAGCGCGAGCTTCATCGCCGCGATCCGCTCCTGTTGATCAGGCGGGAGGTCGGTGTGCTGACGCATTGGGAACATGATGTTCTGCGCCACCGACAGCGACGAGAACAGCGCTCCCTCCTGGAACAGCACGCCCAGCAGCGACGCCTTCTCCGCGTTGCCGATCTCGTCGATCGGCTTCTCGTCCAGGAGCACCTCGCCGGCATCCGGCCGATGCAGGCCGGTCAACGTCTTCAGCAGGACTGATTTCCCGGAGCCCGAGCCGCCGGCGATGCCGAGGATTTCGCCGGACATGACGTCGAGGCTGATCTTGTCGTGCACGAGCTGGGTGCCGAACCGGTTGACGATGCCGCGCGCGGACACGATCGGCCCGGATCTGGTTTGTCGGCCGGCGCTCATCGGGACACTCACCAGCCCAGTTTCTCGAAAAAGACGGAGAAGAGCGCGTCCAGCACGATGACCACGAAGATGGCCTTGACGACGGAGCGCGTGGTCTCCTTGCCCACGCTCTCCGCCGAGCCTCGAACGCGCATTCCATGCATGCAGCCGATGATGGCGATGAGAAAGGCGAAGACGGGCGCCTTGACGAGGCCGACCATGAGGTCGCTGAGATCGATGGCGTGGTGCACCCGGTCCACGTATTGAATCGGCGAGACGCCGAGCTGCGCCTGGGCGATCCCCGCGCCGCCGAGCAAGCCTGCCATGTCGGCGAAGAAAGCGAGGAGGGGGAGTGTGATCATGAGTCCGATCACGCGCGGCACCACGAGCACCGCCATCGGCTCGACGCCCATCACCGTCAGGGCGTCGACTTCGTCGCGCGCCTTCATCACGCCGATCTCGGCGGTGAAGGCGGCGCCCGTGCGGCCCGCGACCATGATCGCCGTGATCAGCACCCCCATTTCACGCAGCACCGACACCGCGACCAGGTTGATCGTGAACTCCTCGCCGCCATAGGGGCGCAACTGGGCGACGCCTTGATAGCCGATGACCACGCTGATCATGACGGCCATGACGCCGACGATGGGCAGCGCATTGACGCCCGTTTCCTCGATCTGACGCGAGATCGCGGGTAGCGATAGCGAACTCGGATGCAGCAGCGCCTGGCCCGTTGCGGTCGCGGCGCGTCCGATGAACGTGATGACGTCGAGCATGTCGCGCCAGGACTCGTCCGCGCCCTTGCCGAGACCGATGACGAGCTGGCGCCAGCGCGCGAGCGTCGGCGGCTTCGGCAGCGGCTTCAGGTCGAGGCCGCAGATGAGTTCGAGCAGGCTCTTGTGCTCGGGCCGGACGCCGGTCAACGCAACGCCCTTGGCGCGAAGCCCGCACAGGAACAGCGCGCCCGGCGTGTCGATTTCGCGGAGCTTGCCGATGTCGAGGGCGGCTGCCTTGCGCTTCCCTTGCAGTTGCTTGAGCGAGGATTCCGCTGCCGCGAGGGTGCGAAGGTCGAGCACGCCTTCGAGCGCGAGCTGATCCCCGTCGCCCGTGACGGCGACGCCCGACATGGGTAACGGTGTGTGCACGGAAGGGGGCATCCCGCAGGTTATCAAGGCCCCCGCGCGCTGAATGTACGACAACGCACACACCGGCCGTAGGACGAAGGCCGACCCGTGCGCCTTTCTTGCCTACTTCGGGCAGGTCGGCGCGGGCCCCGCCTGGATGGCGCTTTTCGCTGCGTCGGATTTCGCGAACTTCAGCGCATTCCACTTGAAGAAGCTGTCGACCGTATCGGTGCGCGCGCAACGCGCGAGAAGCAGCACGACGACGTCGACGCGGTCGCGTTGCGCCGCCTTCATCAGCGGCGTCTGGTTGTTCCGGTCGCCGAGATTGGGGTCGGCGCCGGCGTCGAGCAGCGCCTTCGCGACCTCGGTCTTGCCTTTTTCCGCGGCCACGCACAGCGCCGTTCCGTCGCGCCCGCGCTCGTTCACGTCGGCGCCGCCCTTGACCAGCGCGGGGATCAGCGCCACCAGCTCGCGTTCTGCGGCAAGCGTAAGCGCCGTGTTGCCTTCGTTGTTGACGACACCGGCATCGGCGCCGGCCTGCAGCAGGACCTGGCCGAGAGGTACCGCGACCGCGGCATCGGCGTACATGGCCTGGATGAGTGGTGTCCAGTCGTCGTCGGCCTTCAGGTTGACGTCTGCCTTGGCGGCGACCAGGCGCCTGGCGACGGCCACCTGGTTCTTTCCGGTCCAGGCGACGTGGCGCAATGCGGTCATCCCCGATTCGTCCTGCGCGTTGGGATCGGCTCTCGCCTTGATGAGCACTTCCATCATCGCGAGCTTGCCTTCGGTGGACGCGCTGACCAGCAGCGTCCGGCCTTGCGAGTTCCTGCCGGCCTTCGTGACATCGAGGCCTTGCGCAATCAGCGCACTGAGCCCCTTCACGTTATCGGTATAGCGGATCAGATCCTCGGCCTTGGCGTACAGGGCGTCCTGATCCGCCGCGAATGCAAGGCTGGCGCCGAAGGCCAGCAGACCGACCCCGATCGCGCGCAGACACACGCCGGATCAAAGCGCCTGCAGCGCCTTGAGGTCCTTCGGCACCGGCGACACGGATTTCAATTCGCCGAGCGCCTTGACGCAGATATCGGCCCAGAGAGTGAACAGCTGGCGAAAATCGTAGATGTTGGTGGCCGTGCTCGCGAGCTGCCGGCCGAGGTCCTGCGTCGCGCGGCGGTCCGCGACGCGTCCGAGCAGGGCGTTGGTCATGGTGTCGCGGACTTCCACGATCAGCGCGGCGTCGCCGGCGGTGATGATCCACGTCGTCTGCCCGGTGCTTCCGCCCAGCGGTGCGTTGACGTTGAGGTCCAGGATCGACGAGTTCACGCGCAGCACGTCGGGTCCGGCGGTCGTGACGACCTCGTACCCCGCCTTCTTGAACGCCTGGACGATGACGTCGTCGAAGTTGGTCTGCGCCGCCGCCATGATCTTGTTGGCGTCGTCCTGCGACACCCAATTGCCCACGCCGCCGGAGTTGAGGTTGTAGTCCTTCATCCAGTTCTGCCGGAAGGCGACCTGGGTCCGGCTGATGATCACCTTGGTGTACGGCCGGAAATCCGCACCGGGCAGGAGCCACGCCATTTCCATCTGTCGCGGCTTGACCTTGACCAGGCTGTCGGGGGATTCGGGTGCCTGGCCGCAAGCAGCGCTCGACAGCAAGCCGAACACGACAAAAGCAATGATCCGGGACCAGCGGTTATCGTTCATGCCTGACGCTCCTTTTCGGCCACCTCATGGCTGGACCGCGAAGTTTAACCTGACTTTGGCGTCGATCAAGCCGGAGTTGAGCGCTCGACGGCGGGGGCCATGACGGTGAGCGGAATGACGCGCCGCTTGCCGAGTTGCTGCTCGATCACCGAGCGCAGCGCGCGCGGCAATCCGTCGACGTGCTCGTATTGATCCTCGACCGACGTGCCGGCGATCGCGGACCGGCGCAGGTCGACGCGCTGCTTCAGCAGGTAGGCAAGGACATTCCAGCAGCCGTAGCGCAATGCAAGCAGGGCCGGGGTGAAGCCCATTCCGGTGCCGAGGTCGAGGTCCGCGCCGTGGCGCTGCAGCAGGTCCATGGGGTCGGTCTCGTCCCGCTTGGCGAGATCGTGGATCACCGCGAATCCCTCATGGTCGAGATGGTCGGGATCCGCTCCGCTCTCGAGCCAGCGGCGCGCAAGCTCATAGTGGCGCGAACGGAACACATAGAAGACCGGTGTCTTGCCGTCCTCGTCTTCGGCGTTCACGAGCGACGGTGCGGCGGCCACGAGCGCCGCGGCCTCGTCCCACGCGCCCGCCCGCAATGCGCGGAACAACGATTCGCTTCCGGGGGACGCTGCGCCGGGCGCCGTGCCGCCGCGATAGTACTCGGTGAGCGCGTCGACCTCTTCGCGGCTCGGCGTCCCTTTGAGCGCAAGCGACAGCGACGTCTTGAGATGCTCGACCTGGGCGGCGCTGCGCGCCTGGAGCGCGGCCGCTTCGCGCCGGCGAACTTCATCGCGATAAACGTCGACCGCCCACAGCAGGCCTTCGAACGCCGGCGCGGCTTCGCCGGGATACGTTGCGAGGACCTCCGGCGGCAGCACGATGTCGTCCACGCGGACGCGCTCGTCGGGCTCGAGCGCCCACACCTCGCCGGTTCGCAGCGAGACGGCATGGTGGTCGGGCAGGCCGACGAAGCGCTCGGGGTCGGGCCCCGTGTCGCCGTCGGAGGTTTGCACGCGGCCGATGAATTGCAGCGGATTCCAGACTTCGAATTCGTGCCGGAGGAACTGTTGCGCTTCGAAGGCCCGGTGCAGGCGCGCAACGTCGACCACGAAGTCCGGCGGCGGAATCGAGCGGGGATCGAAGCGCCAGCCCACGGCGGCCCACGATCCATGCCCGCGCAGCTCCGGGTGATGGCGCGACCACGGGTTTGGCCGCGCCGCGGGCGCGACGTCGTAGCCATGGGCCTGGAGCAGCCACGCGTCGCGCTCGACCTTTTCCATTCCGCGCGCAAAACATCCGACGTGACCGCCGGAGGCGAGAAGCTCCCGCAGGCCGGCCCACTGCGGTATCCGTTCATCGAATCCCGGGTGCATCAGCAGGCACAGGTCCGGTGGCTTGCCGTGCCGGCGTTCCAGCAGCTGCGCCAGCGATCCGCCGAAGATCATCGCGGGGCGGGCGATGCCGACCCGATGGCGCGTCCAGCGAAATGTGCGGGATGGAATAGGCGGGCCGGGGCACTTCGCTTGCGTCCGGATGCCGCAGAACGACGGTGGCATCCACGGTCATCCGGGGGCGCTCGAGCAGAAGCGGCAGGAGCTGGTAGGGCCGGCCGTCATCGGCGGCGCTGGGGCCGCCCGGCACCCCCACCATCACGAAATCGAGATGGTCGCGCGCAAGAAGGTCCGGTGCGAACGTGGTGATCCACCAGGCCACGGCGACCGGCGCTTTCAGCAACAGCCGCAGCTCCTCCTCGGGCACGCCTTCGGCGAAGGACCGCATCGCGGGCCAGCGGCGGGCGTCCGCCACGAGGGCCGACCAGTCGTTGTGCGCTCGGGACAGCGGATGCATGGGAACGTGCCCGACAAGGATGACGGGCCAATTTTACCAAGGCGCAGCGGACCGGACCGGACGATCCCACGCCCCCCGTTGGGTTCGTCACGCGGCGACGCTTCGTTTTCCGTCGTGACCCGAACTGCCGGGTGACGCTAGAACCCGTACAGGCGCGCCGGATTGTCGACCAGGATGCGCGTGCGCGCCGCGGCGTCGGGCACCCAGTCGAGCAAGAGATCGAGCATCGCCGCATTCGGAGGCGCCGGATTGGCCCCCGGATGCGGCCAGTTGCTTGCCCATACGCAATGCTCCGGATGGCGCTTCGCCAACGCGCGCGCCAGGACGCTGACGTCGTCGTAGCGCGGCGGTCCGGTCTTCGAGGTTGCGTAGGGTTCGGAGAGCTTCACCCAGAAGCGGCCCGAGTCGAGCAGGCGCAACAGCGTCTGGAATGCGCGATGCTCCGGAGCGACGGGCTCCATGAACTTGCCGTTGTGGTCGATGACGACCTCGGTGGGCAATGCCCGCAGGAGCGCCTCGCGCTCGGGCAGCTCGCGCCCGTCCATCTGAACCTGCACGTGCCATCCGCGCGCCGCGACGCGCGCGGCGACCGCCGGCACGTCGTCCCATGTCAACCAGGCATTCGGGAAAATATGGCAGCGCGCGCCGCGAAAGCCGGCCGCGTGGAGCCGCTGCAATTCGGCGTCCGCGATGTCGGGCTTCACCGTCGCGATCCCGCGCGCATGAGGCCCCAGGTCGCGAACGCCCTCCGCGGTGCAGCGATTGTCGAATCCATACGCGTTGGGCTGGACCACGACGCAGCGCTCGAGGCCGAGCTCGCGCCGGACCAGCCGATAGGCAGAGGCCGGCGCGTTCGGCGGCGGAACCGGCCAGCCGGGATCCGCCGGATAGCGTTCGTCATAGACGTGCATGTGGCAGTCGCACGAACCTGGCGGCGCTTTGAGCGCGGGCGGTGGACTCAAGCGGTTTTCCCAGTTGCAACAGATTGTTTCGGACTGAACTCCAGCGCGCTCTCCGGCGTCGAAATTTGCACGCTGTCCAGATCAACAAGGAGCGCCATGATAGCCGTCGCGACGCCGGAGCACCTGGACCTGATCGGCGACATCCTCGCCGAAGGCGCGACGAGCGGAAGCTGGGATGCGAGCCTCGGACAAGGTGGCGCCAATCTTGACATTTTGCTGACAAAGTTGAAACACGCGTTCATCCATGGCGTGCTGCCACAGCTCGATCCGCGCACGGGCCAGCGCATCGAAACACGCATCGGCGGCTACGTCTTTCACGCGCGGCCGGATATGCCTCCGATCGGCTTCGGCTTGTTCAAGGACTTCACGGCGACCGGGTACGAACTGTGGCTGGTCGGGATCGCGGGGCGCCATCGAGGGCAAGGCCACGGCCACGCGCTGGTTACGGAACTGCTTGCAACGCCGTTTGGAAACCGCGTCGAACTGGCGCGCTGCGCGTGGGCGTCCGAGGGCTCGCGTCGCTGCTCGCATGTCCTGTGCGCCCACGGATTTGCGCGGCGCCGTGCGACGTCGAAGGAGGAGTGGTTGCTGCACAGCAGGGCGCCCGCGTCCGTCGTGCAGATGATCACCACGATGGACATGTCGCCGTATGAGCCGAGGCGCGGCGCCGGCGGACGCGCGCCCGCGAGTCTTCAGCCCGGAGTCGGTCGCCCCGCTTCGGGTCGATAGCGGCAAGTCCAACGCTCATTACATTGGTCGACGCCTGCCGCCGCCGCGGCGCCAGTAGGTCAGCAGCGCAATGCCGCCGATCATCCCGCCGAGGTGCGCGAAGTGGGCCACCCCCTCTTGCGTGCCGGTGACGCCGAGGAACAGCTCGAGGGCGGCGTAGACCAGCACGAAAATCCGCGCCGGCATCGGAATCGGCGGAAAGATCAGCATGACGCGATTGTTCGGAAAGTAGATGCCGTACGCGAGCAGCAGGCCGAAGACGCCGCCTGAAGCGCCGATGGACGGATTGAATCCGCCCGTCACCGCGGCGAACGCCAGTTGCGTGAGTGCGGCCGAGACGACGCAAACGAAGTAGTACGTCAGGTACCGTCGGGTCCCCAACAGACGCTCGACCGGGCCGCCGAACATGTAGAGCGCGAACATGTTGAACGCGATGTGCCAGATGCCGGCGTGCAGGAACGCATAGGTAACGAGTTGCCAAGGCGCGAAGCTCGCCCCGCCCGCCTGTTCGGCCCCGGGCGGCCAAAGCGCAAACATGTCGATCAGATCCGGCGCGAAATCCTGCAGGAGGAACATCGCCACGTTGGCGGCGATAAGCGCGGTGGTGACAGGTGTCATGGGCGCAATGTGAGGATGCGCGCGGCCGCCGTCAAGTGGGCCCCTGTTGAACTTGTCGTGCAGCGACGCCAAGGGATCGATCCACAGCGGTCCCTTGCGCTCGGAATAGTCGCCACGTCAGCGCGCCGCGAGTCGCCAAAGTGACGTCACTTCCGCGGCGCGCGCCGCGTGCAACGGGTCTGCCGCATCGAACGCCTTCGGATGCACCGGCCGCACGTCCGTGCGGCCCACGACACGCAGCGTCGCGGCGTCGAACGCCTCCAGAAGCTCCGCGCGCGTCCGCAGGCCCAGATGCTCGGCGAGATCCGACAGGATGAGCCAGCCTTCGCCCGCGGGCGCCAGGTGCGCGGCGAGCCCCGCGAGAAATCCGCGCAGCATCCGGCTCTCCGGATCGAAGATGGCGTTTTCGAGCGGCGAGCTGGGCCGCGCGGGCACCCACGGCGGATTGCACAGCACCAGCGCGGCGCGTCCCTCCGGAAAAAGATCGGCCTCGACGACCTCGACCTTGTCGCGCAGGCCAAGTCGCTCGATGTTCGCGCGTGCGCAGGCCAGAGCGCGCGGATCCAGGTCCGTCGCGATCACGCGCGCGAGGCCGCGGCGCGCGAGGACCGCGGCGAGCACGCCGGTCCCGGTGCCGATGTCGAAGGCCACGCGCGTTTTGGCGGCGGCCGCGGGCAGCGGCACTTGCGCGACGAGTTCCACGTACTCGCGGCGCACCGGCGCGAAGACGCCGTAATGCGGATGAATGCGGCCGCCGGCCGCGGGAATCTCGATGCCCTTGACCCGCCATTCGTGCGCGCCGACGAGGCCCAGGAGCTCGCGCAACGACACGACCGACGGTTCGTTCGCGGGACCGTACGCTTCGCCGCACGCCTGCCGGAGATCGGGCGCGCGCGGGAGGCCGATGCCATAGGCGGCATCGAGCTCGACCAGCAGCATGCCGAGCGTGCGCGCACGCTGCGAACGCGACTGTCGGTGACGGTGGAACGCCGCGGCCATCGCGGGCGTTCCGAGCGGCACGTCGATCGTCGGCTTGGCGGCGCCCCGCTTCGGCTGCCGCGCGGGACGGTCGGCGCGGCTCGCGAGCGCGTTCAGCATCTGGCGCGCGTTCTGGAAGTCGCCGCGCCACAGCAGACCCGTGCCCTGGCAGGCGAGGCCGTAGGCATCGTCGGCGGTCGTGGTGTCGTCCGCGACGATCGCGCGTTCAGGCGGCGGCGCGCCACGTTCCGAGCGCCAGCGCGCGGCGGTGAGGTCCCGCAGCGCGTTCAGAACTTCTCGTCGCGGCGGAGATAGCGCCACTGGCCCACCGGCAGCTGGCCGAGCGACACGCTGCCGCTGCGCACGCGCTTCAGTCCGGTCACGACGAGCCCGACCAGCTCGCACATGCGGCGGATCTGGCGCTTGCGCCCCTCGCGCAGGAGGAAGCGCAACTGATGCTCGTTCTGCCACGATACGCGCGCCGGCCTGAGCTTCACGCCGTCGAGCTCGAGGCCGTGCTGCAGCAGTTTCATGCCGGCGTCGTCGAGCTTGCCCTCGACGCGGACCAGGTATTCCTTCTCGACTTCGGAGTGGCTGCCCACCAGGCGCTTGGCGACGCGGCCATCCTGGGTGAACACGATGAGGCCCGTCGAGTCGATGTCGAGCCGCCCCGCCGGCGCGAGGCCGCGCAGGTGACCCGGCTTGAACTTGGTCCCGGACGGATCGTCGGCCCAGCGGTTCTCCGGCTTGAGCAACACCGAGGCCGGCGTGTGCCCGTCCTCCGCCTGGCCCGACACGTAGCCGACCGGCTTGTTGAGGAGGATCGTCACCAGTTCGCTCTGATGCTGCGCCGCGGCCTTGGCGACCTCGATGCGCGCGAGCGGTGACACGCGCACGCCGAGCACGTCGATCACCTTGCCATCGACTTTCACCCAGCCGTTCTCGATCCACTCGTCCGCTTCGCGGCGCGAGCACAAGCCCAGCTCGCTCATGCGCTTCGAAAGACGCGGATCGTCGGGGTTCTCGTGGCGCGGTGAGCGGGGGGCGCTCGGCGGCGCGACCGCGCGCGGTCGGTATTCGATTGGCGCAGGCGAGGCGGCGACCGCTGCCTGCCTGGAACGCGGCTTGCCCCGGTCCGTGCGCGGCCGGTATTCGGCGGGCGCCGGCGCGGCGGCGACTGCAGCCGGAGGCGGCGGCTTGTGCCGCTTGTTCTGCAATTGCGCGCGTTTCGCGCGCGACGTCGGCGACTTCGGCGCGGCGGCCGGCGCGGGGGATTTGGTTATCTTGAGGGTGATTCGAGCCATGGGGCGGGCGATCGCGGGCGGCGGCAACTTCGAATCATAGCGGACGGTTGGCGACGGACGTAAAATGGGGTCAAACTTGCGTCCCAACGATCTTTCACCCATCGGAGTCCGAAATGAGTCACGCGTCAATGCTTAAAGCCAGACGGAAGCACCAAAAAACCAGGAAGCTTCTCGAGGGCGCCGCCAAGAAGGCCAAACGGCTGGCGAAGGAGGCATTGGCGGGGCCGGTCGTGAAGAAGGAAAAGGTGAAGAAGGTAAGAGTGAAGAAAGAAAAGGTCCCGACGGAAAAAGTGAAGAAGGTCAAGCTGACCGCGGAGGAGCTTGGCAGGCAAGAGTCGAAGAAGAGCAGTGCGGGTGCCGGGAAAAAAGAGAAGTCCTAGGCTTTCTCGACCCGGAATCGGGAGCGACCTGTTCTCTTGAATTGCGACGATCGGCCTCAATTTGTCGTACGCCGTTTGGCTGTTCCGCGAGGAGAATGCCGATGCCGACGTATCGAAAGACGCCAGAGGCCGTAGCGCGCCTCTCGCCGGAGCAATATCGCGTGACGCAGGAGAGCGGCACCGAGGCGCCCGGAAGCGGCGAGCTCCTCGACAACCACGAGCCCGGCATCTACGTGGACATCGTGTCGGGCGAACCCTTGTTCGCATCGTCGGCCAAGTTCGAATCGGGCTGCGGCTGGCCGAGCTTCACGCGGCCCATCTCGACCGCGGCGGTGAACGAGCTGAAGGATGCTTCGCACGGAATGATCCGTACCGAAGTGCGCTCGGTCGCCGGCGACAGCCACCTGGGCCATGTCTTCGAGGATGGGCCGGCGGACCAGGGCGGATTGCGCTATTGCATCAATTCCGCTTCGCTGCGCTTCGTGCATCGCGACGACATGGTCGCGGAAGGCTACGGCGCTTATCTCGACCAGGTGGAGGACGTCCAATGACACAGGAACGATCGATACTTGCCGGTGGCTGCTTCTGGGGCATGCAGGACCTGATCCGCAAGCGCGATGGCGTCATTTCCACGCGCGTCGGCTACTCGGGCGGTGACGTTCCGAATGCGACGTATCGGAACCACGGAACCCACGCCGAAGCCATCGAGATCGTCTTCGATCCCGAGCGGCTCAGCTTTCGCGAGCTGCTGGAGTTCTTCTTCCAGGTGCACGACCCCACGACCCGCAATCGCCAGGGCAACGACGTGGGGACGAGCTACCGCTCCGCCATCTTCACGACCAGCGACGAGCAAAGGCGCGTCGCGGAGGACACGATCGCCGATGTCGACGCGTCGGGCCTGTGGCCGGGGCGGGTGGTGACGGAGGTGGCGCCGGCCGGCCCCTTCTGGGAGGCGGAGCCGGAGCACCAGGATTATCTGCAGCGCATCCCGAACGGGTATACGTGCCATTTCGTCCGGCCGAAGTGGAAGCTGCCGGTCCGCGACAAGGGAAAGACCGATCGCATGCCGGCCATGTGAGACCGTCGTTCCATTGAAGAGCGTCCGGGTGGCCCGTCGCCACGATTCATGGGCGACCGACGGAGTTCGTTGTAGACATTCCGACCGCTCGATTTGGGGGAGACGCAGCATGGACCGATTCACGGGCGGTTGCCTGTGCGGCAACGTCCGAATTGTGGCGTCGGGACTCCCATACCGGGTCGGCCTCTGTCACTGTCTCGACTGCCGCAAGCATCATGGCGCCCTTTTTCACGCTTCCGCGGTGTTCCCTCGGAATGCGGTGACGATCGATGGCGAAACCCGCGACTACGCCGGGCGGTTTTTCTGCCCCCACTGCGGCTCGTCCGTTTTCGCACGCACCGCCGACGAAATCGAAGTGAACCTGGGATCCCTGGATGCCCCTGACCAACTGAGGCCAACCTACGAAAGCTGGATCGTCCGTCGCGAGTCCTGGTTGCCGCCGTTTCCGCTCAAGAGACGATACGAGCACGATCGTGACGCCACGAGCCGCTTTGAGGAGTAGGCCAAGCGCATGAGTATCCGGACGCGCGCTAGAGCGGGCAACGCGCGGCTCAGTCAGCCCCTCCAGCAGCATCTTTAGCTTCGGCTTCCGTCAGGACTCGCCAGAACGGCCGCTCGACTTCCACCAGCGGCCGCCCCGGTTCGTTGGGCTTGAGCCCGTATCTCAACAACGCGATGAGGTCGGCGCTCGCCCTCGGGTTCGAGACGAAGTAGCCGTGTCCGAACAGGTCGGTCGTGCCGCGAACCTGAACCACGTCGAGGAAGCCCAACCCGGCCGCCAGCTTGATCTGCTCCGGAGTCAGTATGGAAGGATCGACGCGGCCGAGCCGGGCAAGGCTGCCGAACAGCCAGCCCGACGTGGCGAGGGCCTTGTCATCGGGTGAAACGTAAACCGTGAGGTGGAACCCGCGCAAGGGCGGGATCACCGCGTGCGGGTCCGGCGTCGCGCCGTGCGGCACGTCGGGATCGGACAGGATCGCCAAGATCTTTTCCGGCGCCACCTCGACGTCCAGATCCGGCGCCATCAGCACGACGTTGCCGAGTTTGACGCGCTTGGGCAGCGTCATCTGCTGCATGTACGACTCGAAGGAAAGCTCGGACAGCGCGGTGGCAACTACGTCGGTCCCGCGGCTGTGGGCCAGGATATGAATCCTCTCGAGCCCCGGCGTGTCCGCGATGGTGCGGATCGCCTTCCGCAAGTGCTCGACCGCGAATGTGCTCGATTCGTAGTCTTCTTCGTAGCCGAACAGGATGCCGTGCTTCCCGCCAGCGGGCCAGGTGAAGATCGCGCAAACGAACTCGCGGCCCAGGAAGTGGCACATCTCACCCATGGTGAAGGCCGCTTCGCTGAACGTATTGCTGACGCCGTGGACGTACAGCACGATCTCCTTGCGCGGACTCAAGGCAAGGCGGCGCGCGATCTCGGCCTGCAGCGCCCGGTTGGCTGCTTCGTGCGCATCGACGACCGCGGGAGCGCGCGTCAGTCCCTCGGGCGTCCCGACAACCGCATAGGGAATACGCGGGTAGCGCCCGAGTTCCTTCGTCGGGCCGAGCTTGAGGTCCATCGAAATCGAGCGCTCGGCAAGGAGGCTCTGCTTGACCAGCGTGTCCCATGTCGTGTCCTGGCCGAACAGGATCGTCGTCGTTCCAAAGGCCAGCGAGCGCGATCGGTCTGCCGTGTAGGGTTCAGGCTCATCGGGACTCGTCGCGGGTGCGCGGTCGGTAATGAACAGCAGGTCCAGCGGCGGCGTCCGGGCCTCGGCGGGCGCCGCAGTGAACAGTGGCTTCGCTTGCGCGCCCGTGTACAAAGTCGGTGTCGGCATCAGCGGATGCGTGGTCGCGCATCCGGCCAGGCCGAGCGGCACGGCCATTGCAAACGCCACTAACAAGCGGACTTCACGCATTGAGCGACTCCCTGACCGCCATCCGGGCTATGCGCGGCTATCTACCCGCGGAGCCGAACCGCGTCCAGTTGACAGTGTACTCGCGGCCTTCAAGGCATGCGGTATGCGTCTTCGCGAAAGCGGCCTGTTGCTGCGTAGTGGCGGTCTGCGGTTGCTGCTGCTACTTCGCCTTCGCCGTGTTTGGCCGTCGACTCTGCGAACGAGCAACAATCGAATGAGGGGAAATTATCACCGCGCGCTACAGATCGATACTTTGTGTTGCGTCAATTTTGGGTCGATCCCTCGATTTACGCGTCGCCAATGCGGTATGCAGATAACTCTTTCACTTAGAATGGCGAGGCTACGATCGCGAGGCGCCTTCCCGGGAACTGATGACGATGCTGTCGACAATCCTCGCCGCGTTCATTCTGGTGGCCATCACGACGGTTGTGCACGTCGTCGGACTGGTTGCCCTGCTCGTGGCGCTGGTGAGAAAGCACGCCCACGCGCCTACGCGCTTCTGGCCCATGACCCTGCTGCTCATCCAGGTGACTTGGGGGCTGGTCCTGATCCACGCAACCGAGATAGGGATCTGGGCATTGTTCTTTCTCTGGACGGGATGTCTGCCGGATGCCGAGTCGGCGTTCTACTTCTCTGGAGTCACTTACGCGACGGTCGGCTATGGCGACGTCGTACTGCCGCAACCATGGCGGATGCTCGGACCGGTCGAGGGGTTAACGGGAATCCTGATGTGCGGCCTGTCCACAGGTCTGTTCTTCGCGATCATCGCCCGATTGATCGGGCCGAGATTCAAGGCTGAGATCCACTAAGCATGAGCGACCAACGGGATTGGATTCAGCGATGCGAATGGATATCGCTCGACGGTCTCCTTTTCGCCCTGACGCCTGACTCTCGATTCTCATGTTCACGTCCTTCGGCCTCGGCGCACTCGCACAGCTGTCGCTGGTCCTGAGCGGCCTTGCGGTGTTCTTGGTCAAGGTGCCCAGGCGCACGGTCGGCAATCTTGCGGGTTTCGGTGCGGGCGCGCTGATTGCCGCCGTTGCCACCGACCTGTTGCCGAACGCCAAGCTCCTCGAGATGTGGCAGGTCGCGCTGTGGACCATGCTCGGCGCCGGCACCTTCATTCTCGGCGAGCGCTACGTCGACCGTAAGTTCGGCGCCGAAGGCGGTGGTGGTCCGCTCGGCATCGTCGTCGGGGCGATAGTCGACGGCGTGCCGGAGTCCATCATCTTCGGCGTGCAGCTGGCCAGAGGGACCGAGATCAGCCTCGCCTTTCTCGCGGCGGTCTTCGTTTCGAATATTCCCCAGGCGTTGGCTCCCTCCGCCGGCCTCGCGGAAAGCGGCTGGAATTGGCGCCGCGTCGCCGGCATGTGGCTGTGGGTGATCCTCGCCTGCGGTGCTGCTGCCACGCTCGGCCATTTCGCGGCGACGACCTTGGACGGCGCCAACGGCGCGCGCTCGGCCGCGCTGGCTTCGGGCGGGATTCTGGCGATGCTGGCCAATTCCCTGATCCCCTTTGCCCACGAGCGCTCCGAGAGTGCCGGCACGTGGACAGTGGTGGGCTTCTGCTCCGCTCTGGCCATGGGCGGATGATGCGCCGTCGAGTCGCCGCCCTCTTGCGACTAATGTTGCAAGACGATGCACTGTCCTAGTGCCCCATCAGATTCACGGCGGGGTTGCGGTCGGTCGGGCGCCAATCAGATGTCGCGCCGTCGGCGTCACGCGGTTTGCGCCTCGTCCAGGGGTTGCACGCCCAACGCCCCTCCAAGTCCCTGCGGATCAGGAATGCGCGCAAGCGCCCGATCTTCGGGAAACACGTATTGGCCGTCGATCGTGCGATCCAGAAGCTCGATCTGCTGGCGCAACTCCGCATGACGATGTTGTGGCAGGGTTTGCATCAGGTTCTCCAGCATCGAACGCATCCGCCGCATGATCTGGATGCTACCCGCGCCGCAATGCCGTATTTCGGTACAAGCCAGGTGCACGTAGTCCTCCCAATTCGGTGTGCGGAAAACCAGCCGCAGTTCGCCGGCCTCGTCGCGAAATTCCTCGCCGCGCAAGTCCCTCAGCCCGACCAGCCGCAGCAACCGGTGCAGCTGGTCGATAGCCATTACCGCCGTTGTTGGATCGTTGATGGCCGAGGACAATGCCTTGATCGCGATATCGACCAGGATGCGCAAGGCAAACGTCGGATCCTGCTCGATCGTGCGTTCGGTTCCGAGTACGACAGCCTCCCGCAACGGACGGTCCTCGATAGCGCTGGCGCCGCCGTGGAGCCGAAACAGCGGTTCGTCGACCGCCACGAAGTCGCCTACATGGGGGACGAATTCGATGATCCCGTTGGCCTCCCGGGCCTGCCTGACCAGCCCCGCCAGATCCACCGCAAGCACTACCCCCGATGTACCCGCATTGACGACGATCCGGCCAGGGGAGGCGAACCCGCGGTTCGCATGCGTGGGACGCGGACGTTTGGTTTCCTCTGGATAGATGTTCTGGATAAGGTCCACTCCGGAATTTCCCACGCGCTGCACGATGGTAACGGGACGCAGAAGTCGCGCTGCGTAGTCGATCAGATAAAGAAAAACCATCATCGAGAACATCCCGAGGATCACGGCAATCCATGTGTTGAATTGATGGACCATCTCGTCCATTCGCGACAACACCCGCAGGGCAAAGACGAGAGTGAAGACGAAAAAGCCGACGGTGAACCGGATCACGTTGTCCCGCAGCAGCGTCGTCGCGATGATCCTTGGCGTGTATTGCCCGCCGGCCACCTGGATCGCGACAAGCAGCGAGCCGAACGTGAATACGAGGAACGAGAGGTTCAACGTGATCACCGTCTCGAGCATGTACCGCGCGCCCGACATGGCCAGGCCGAAGAACGAGGTCGTTTCGTCGATCCACCCGTTTCGCAGGAGCCAAGCGCCGAGCGCGTACATGGCACGTTGGAACACGGTATAGAGCAGCAGCGCGAAAAATGGCACGAGCCACATCGAGTGGCTGACGTAGCTGCTGATGGCGTACTTCAAATTCCAGCGCATGGTGTATTCCTCCGCGAACAAGATGCACGGTGCGGCATGATTTGTGCTGCCGCCACGCCAAGGAGCGGCAGCAGCCAGATGGAGATTCTGAGGAAGCTAATGACTTAGGATCGCTGAAGCCATTTCGTGGCGCCGTTCCCCGATTCCCGCAATAACAATTCGGCTGGTCGAGTGCCCACGAAGGCTCCGCTTAACGCTGAATATCAATCTGCGCCTTCTCGCGATCTATAGACTGGATGGATTTGCGATCTTGAATTGCTGCCGATACTGGCTTATGACGTCGTCCAGACTGTCGTAGAAGGCATCCTCGCCAAGCACTTCCATAAACCGGTAACGGCTCGCGGCTTTGACGTCTTCCATGACTTCCGCAACGACCAGGCGAATCCCTTTCGCCTTCAGTCTCGCGTGAACCGACCGCAGGGTCTCCGCCGCGGAGTAGTCAACATCGTCGATTGCGGACGCTTCCAGGCAGAGCCAACGCAAGGGTGGTTCCGCGGTATCCGCGAGGCGCGAGACCTCATCCGAGAGTTGCTGGCAATTCGCATAGTACAAGCTGTGCGTGAACCGGTAGATGACCAGGCCAGGCGCCGCCTGTGCGCCCGTGGTCACTGGCTTTGGCTGGCGACCACCTGATTCGTCCGGAACGAGCACCGAGTTCTTCGGCCGATACCCGTGCCGGGTGTGCTCTATGAGCGACAACGCGATGGCGAGCATGATCCCTTGTTCCACGCCCACGACCACGACGGTCAACGTGGTGATCAGCGCCACCCAAAACTCCGATCGCCGTTGGGCGAAAACCTTGCGCATCCCGGCCACATCAACCAGGCCGACTCCAATCAG
This sequence comes from uncultured beta proteobacterium, assembly GCA_963816925.1. Classification (GTDB taxonomy): domain Bacteria; phylum Pseudomonadota; class Gammaproteobacteria; order Burkholderiales; family Casimicrobiaceae; genus CAIWHR01. Next base: position 18,123 of record CAWFMY010000008.1, read on the forward strand.
AAACACGATCGCCGACAGCGCTGCTTCAGGCATGAACGCCAGCGCACCGGTCAAGAAGAGCAGGATCAGCAGAACGATTGCCACCATCACCAGAAGCGACAGTTGGCTGCGACCGCCGGCGCTGTCCACGATTTGCGTTTTCGTTGGGCTGCCGTTGACGACGAAGGTGCCCGACAGCCCGGCCCCGATATTGGCCAGCGCCAGGCCGACCAGGTCGGTGTTTTCGCTGAAACTCTCCTGGTAACGCGTGGCAAAGGCGCTGGCGGTAGCCGCGCTCTGGGCCAGGATGACCACGAACATCGCAAATGCAGTCGGAATCAATGTCTGTACGACTTGCCAGTTCCAATCCACCTTGGGCAGACCCAGGAGTGGCAGTCCGCTCGGAACGGTTCCGACCACGTGCACCAGTTTGTCGAAACCAAACGCCCAACTTGCGACCAGCGCGCCCACCGCCGCGATCAAGGCCCCAGGTACTTTCTTCGAGATCTTCTCGAGGCCGACGATGATCACCAGCACGCTGAGCGCGATCGTCAGCTCGTAGCGATTGACCTCTCCTAGATGTTGAAGGTTGTGCCAGAGCTTCCCCAGCGTGCCGTGACCGCCACTCTCCAAGCCCAGCATGCCGGTGATCTGCCCCAACGCGACCTGAACGCCGACTCCGGTCAGGAAGCCGATCAACACAGTGCGCGAGAGGAAGTCGGCCAGGAATCCCAGTCGCATGACGCGCGCCAGAATCAGGAAGACCGCGGCCATCAACGCCAGCACGCCGGCCAACGCCAGGTATTGATCCGAGCCGACGGAGGCGATCCCCACGAGACCGGCTGCGAGGATCGCCGCTGTTGCGGAATCCGCGCCCACCACGAGGTGCCGTGAGGAGCCGAACAGGGCGAACAATGCCGTAGGGATGAGCATTGTGTAGAGACCGGTGATCACCGGTGTGCCGGAGATCTTGGTGTAGCCCATCACCTCGGGGACGGCAATTGCGGCCAGGGTGATGCCGGCGACGATTTCAGACGGGATCCGAGAGACCGTAATCGGCAAGATCCCCTGCAGGAAGGGAAAGCGGGTAGTCTCGTCGTGATCGTGTGGTGGCTTCATGGTGGTGTCATTCTCGATAACGGCTTTCACCTACGCACCCAAGGTGCCTCCACCTTGGTTCCTACACGATTGCGATCGGGCACCACGAAGATTCGATGAGCACCTTGGCAGCGATGGGCTTGACAATTGGAGATACACAATTGGTATTAGATACTATGGAGACACTTCCGAAGGTGTCCCTTGGTCTAGATCAACAGTGCGACATTTGGGCTCTGCTCGCGGAGCTCGCAAGAGTGCCGGACATCGAACGTCATGCCATTTATGGGTCCTAATGCGCCCTCGAGGACAGGGCAGGAGTTGAATACTTGAACAATCTGCCGACATCGTTCGTTCTGCCTCCCAAATCGGTTGATCGTCGGCGCGCCGCAGCGAAGTCAATCATCCTTTCATCACCCGAGTTCCAACAGCTGCTGAAGTGCGCCGGCGCGAAGCTCATCGTGGCGCCAGTGCCTGGTGCGCAGAGGGTTGCTCCATGAATTCCACAGTCATCGCCGTCATCGTATTCGTTTTCGTTTTCGGCGGGGCGCTGGCGGGCGTCGCCATCCGCGTCCCCACGCATCATCAGGATGCCGAAACGAGGGACGTGGTCAAACTGGTGATGGGGCTGGTGGCGACCATCGCCGCCTTGGTCCTGAGCCTGCTGATCGCTTCCGCGCACAGTTCGTACGACGTTCAGGAGAGCGAAGTGCAGCTGCTCGGCGCGCACCTTGTCCAGCTAGACGAGGTGTTTGCTCACTACGGCCCGGAATCGAATGACGCCCGCGCCCAGCTACGTCGCATGGTCAAGATCGAGCTCGCGCGTTTGTGGCCCAATGCCGGCGCCGCAGGAACAGGCATGCAGCAATCGCAAAACTACACCCCGGCGGAGGACCTGTTCGACACGGTCGCACGCCTGACGCCCAAATCCGAAGGCCAGCGGTCCGCCCAGGCGCGTGCTCTGCAGCTCATGACGTCCATGGGCACGACCATCCGCCTTCTGCACCAGCAGGCCGGAGGCTCCCTGTCCTGGCCGTTTTTCGTCGTGCTGGTGTTCTGGCTCGTCGCGCTCTTCGCCGGTTTCGGCCTCTATGCGCGCCGCAATGCCACCGTCATTGCGGCGCTGTTTGTCGGCGCGTTGACTGTCTCGGGCGCGATCTTCCTGATCCTGGAGATGAATCGGCCGTACAGCGGACTGATGGAAATTGCCAGCGCGCCGATCAGGGACGCCCTGGCGCCGATTGGCCGTTAACTGGCCTTGTCCGTCGGCGTCATCCGGCTGACAGCGCTCAGGCGAGCCCCGCCGGCGTTGCACAAATCCAAAGCTGCGACGCAGCCACGGATGACGCCAATCGGAGGTGCATCGCAGGAGTTCACTTGTGGCCGGCGGTACCCGTTCGGCGAATGGACCGAACGAGCCGTTTCGCCGCGACCGAAACGTTCCTCTCGATGGCCATACTCAAAATGTTACCGGCAAGGGCTGTCGTGGCCACGACAGCCGTGATTGCGGCGAAGTTGCGCTGTGCGGACTTCATCCTCCAAGCGCCGTGATCGCGGCCACGAGCGCGGTGCCGAGTCCCGCCATCAACAATCCGGCCTTCCAACTGCCATAGCCCGCAAAACGCCCGAGGGCGAGCCCCCCGAAAAACAACATCGCCAGCGCGATGGCGCGGGATGCAAATTTGGCCGTGGCGACATCCTGGATCAGCAGGAAGGGCAGCACGACGGGAAACGTCGACGCGACCACGATCAGGAAGATGCAGACGGCCGCGAGCAGGTCACGCCAGTGCAGAGCCGGTCGCGCCGGCAAGGACGTCCGCGCGACAATTCGCCCGCGGATCGCCTCGATCTCCGCCTCCGAGACGAGACTCGCCCCGCCTCGCGAGAGCGAACTCTCGATCAGCCTGCGCCCGGTTGCCGCGTCCGGAGCCGCGCGAACGGAGCGGACGAGCGTGAGCGACCTTCCGCGATCGGTGATCGTGCGCACCAAATACATGACCGCATCGACGAGGCCCCAGGCGAGGTTGCAACCCAGGGCGGCGGCGAACATCTTTCGAATCTCGTCCTGCCCGGCCTGCGCGACCGACACCGCACCGACGAACGTAAGCGCCATGAACAGGCCAAAGAGAAGCTCCGATACGCGGTCAATCGGACTGAGTACGGGCTCGCGCGTTACTTCGACCTCACGCTGCCGTTCGCTCATTGCCTTTCTCCGGCAAACGTGGCCGCCTTCATCTGATCATGTTCAAGACGTCGGCGTCGACAATCTCGATCATGGCATCCGGATTCGTCAGGCTGTGGAAGGATATCCGATCACTTGGTCTGTACCATTCCCGATGCAAAGGCCATGGCAGCGGCCGCCGTGAAGACATTCGCGTGGGCATCCTCCGACTGTGCGTCGGCCATCGCGAGCGAGCTGAGCTCGCTCGCCACGTCGGTATAGGTCCCGACACCGCCATTGAACGCGCCCAAAGCAGCGTCGTACGCCGTTTGCGCCGCAGCGCGCAACGCGACTGCCGCGGAATAGGCAGCCAGACTGGTTTTCAGATCGTTGTACGCGCTCACCACCTGCAAGGTGGCGGCATCGCGCACCTGGGCGAGGCTGTCGCGGGCCGCCGCGACTTCCGATTGCGCCGAGGCGACGCGGGAGTCGCGCCCACCTCCATCATACAAAGGGACGCTCAACGTCAGCAGGATGCTGCCACCGGGTTTGTTCACAGTGGACCACGGGCCGCCGTCGGTGCTGAATCCGCCGATGTTCTCGTAGACCTGGGCGCTAAGCCCTATCTTCGGATAATAGTCCGCGCGTCGGCTCTTGAGGGCGCCCTCGGCAGCCTCGATCTTGCCGATCGCCGCAATCACGTCCGGGCGATGCGTCAACGCGTCCCGCAGCACCGCGTCGATGTCTTCCGGCGGCTCCGCGGGCAGCTGCTGCTGCGAACTATCGACGATGTCGATGCGCGCATCTGCCGCGACACCCAGAGACGCGATGAGGTTCGCGTAGGCGGTGCGTTCGTCGCCGGTGGCTTTGGTCAGGTAGTACCGGGCTTGCGCGGTCTGCCGCTGCGCCTGGGCCGGCACCACCACGGTGGCCAAGCCGCGCTCCCGTCGCGACACCGCGGCATCCTGCACGGTTTCAGCCGCCGTCACTGCCCGCCGGGCGGCGCTCAGGCGGCCACGTGCGGCACCAAGCGAAAAATAGGCACGGCTTACCGTGTAGACGAGCTTCTGATGAACCCCGGTGAACGTGACGTTCGCGACGAAGGAATTGGCGCGAGCCGCCTGGTCCTGGCCCTGGCGGCGCCCGAAGTCGAACAGCAGCCATTTTAGCGCGAGCACCGGGAAGATCTCGCGCGTGTCCGAGATGAAATAGCCTGCAGGAATGGTCGTCGTCGGGATCGGCAACGGCGTCCGCTGGTATCCGCCGATCACATCGATCGAAACCTGCGGCGCGTACTCGCTTTCTTCCAGCCCCACGGCCAGCGCGGCACGTCGTGCCTGTTCCCATGCAATGCGCGTCTCCGGGTTGTTACGCTGCGCGATATCGATCAGCTCGGCAAGGCTGTAGCGTCGATTCGGTTCGACGGGGACGCCACTGCCCTGTCCGAGGTCCCCGGCGCGTTGCACCCACGGCCCCGCACGGGCCGCCGTGTCGGAGAACGAAGGCATGACCCACGGCTTGTCCGGCGATTCCGGCGCAAGCTGCAAGGCATCGGCCGCCCAGGCGACGGGCGACAGCAGCAGGAGCCACGCAGCGGCGCGGCATGCGTGCTTGGCGATACTAGGCGGGAATGGCCGCGACATGCTCGATCTCACGTTGGAGTAGAGTTCTGGCTTCGATCGCGGCCCGGGCGGACGACCGATCCACGCCCGGCACAACCGCTTGCACCTCGGTGGGCATTGTCGAAGCGGGTGCCGGAGGCGCCGAATGGGCCGCCGCGAATCGCTCCGCTGCATCGGCGAACCAGTGTGACGTCGCGGCGTCCTGCCTGCGGCTCGCTTCGCTGGCGTGTTCACCATTGGCTTGACCGGCGACGACGAAGACCGCCGTGGCAAGGCGGTCCAGATGAGCGATTGCCCTTTCCTCGAAACTCTCACGCCGCGCTCGCGCCCCAAGCAGGCCCGCCTCGAACGCTGCAACCGACGTGAACCGCCGTGCCTCGGTCAGCTTCTGCACCGCGGCGAGCCGTACATTGGTCGGGGGATGAACCGCATCCCGCATCAGGTCTCCCAACGCGCGCAATGCCTGCACGATGGCCATGCGGGCGCGGTCCAGAGCGCTTATCGGCCAGACCACCCCGAAGACGATCGACATCAGCAGATTGCCAAGGAGAATCCCGACAACGCGGTCCCACAGCACCGTCATGCTGGTGTTTGGACCATAGCCTTGCAGCATGCCGAGGAGAAACGCGAGCGCCATCTGCATGCCCATGTACGAAATACGGTCGCTGCCGGTCGCGACCCAGGCAAAGATCGCCGACGCCGCGGCGACCAGCAGGCAGAGTTGACCGATGTCGGTCATGTGCGGCAGCAGATACACGATGCACAGACCCGCCGCGAGTCCGCCGATCAACGCTCCGGAGATTCGCAGCCACATCTTGTGGATCGTCTCGCCCATGCTTCCCAGCGCAACGACAAAGCAGGTGGGAACGGCCGTCGAGATGCCCGGCCAGTCGAGTACGCTGTAAATGAAATAGGCCGCCATTACTGCAATCGTCGTCTTCAACGCAAAGCGTCCGTGCTCCGGATTGCTCCACGCGTCGGGAATGAACAGGCTCGCTGGCGTCCGTACGGGCGGCGACTCCGCAACAACGCGGCGGCGTGTGATGTCATTGGCAATGCGACCCAGCGCGCTGTCGATCGCCACCACGACCGGCAAGACGTCGGGAGCGAGTCCGTTCAGCAATGCGGGGGGCACGGGGTGCAGTCTCGGCGCCGGCGCGCCCGCAGCTGCCAACGCGCGACGGCATTCCTCGCTTGCTTCGACGAGCAGCGCCCGGACATCGCGCGGAAGATCGCGAAGGAATCGCAGCGACCAACGTCAGCAGTTCGACGAGGGTTTCGATCAGGCGATGGTCGACCTCGGCAAATTCGCGCAATTGGCGATCGGCGATCTGCGCATCCTTCCGCAGCGCGACCAATCCAAGTGCTTCGACTTGTTGCCGGGCGAGCCCGGGCGAATGGCGTTCGTCGAATGTCGCGGTGACGGCATCGAGCAGACGCAAGGCCGTCTGCTGCGCAAGCTTGGCCGGATCCTCGCCCAAAACCAGATTGACCAATGTTGAGATCACGGCGGGAATCATCACCACGACCCACAGCCACAGCACCAGTCGCGTCAGCATTTCCGGCGAGGGGACGGTGTCGACCATGGTTTGCGTCAACACCATGATGAATCCCACGAGATAGGCGAGGGGCCCGAGTGTGGAAACGCGCGCCAGATACATGGTGAGGAAGGCAATCCCCGCCATCAGGGGCAGACGAAGCGCAGGATCGCCGGCGTCGACGGTCAGGAGCACGAGCGAAAGGGCCACGGCCAGCGTGGCGCCAACGGCGACGCCAACGGCAGTGACCAGCGTTGCGACCGACTCCCGTCGACTGATCACAAACACCAGATAGACCGCATACTCCGGCAGCGGGATTCGAAAAGCCATCGCGATGGCCACGGCGATGGCACAACTCCCGGCGATGCGCGCCACCGCCGCAAGCCTGCCCGGCCGCGGCGCCAGTTCGTCGCGGAGCCAGGCGAAAAGTTCTCCTCCGCGCGTCGCGGATTCATTGCCTTGCGTCATGCTCCACCCGAACCGAAGCCGTGGCCCCGATCCGCATATCTTGCGGGGTGGCATCTAGTAGACGGATCCACACGGGAAAGCGTTGCGCGACGACGACCCAATTGAGCGTGCGCCCGACCACAGGCAATCCCGGGCCGCCAGATCCATCACCGGTCTGGGGCTGCACGCCACGATTCAGGCTCTCCACCTTTCCTTGAATTGGCCGGGTGCCGTCGGCCATCAGCCAGACGGTCGCACGATCGCCCACAGCTATGCTAGAGAGTTCGGTTTCGCGGAAATCGGCAATCGCATACCAATCCTGATCCTTGATCAGCGTGAACAGCGGATGCCCCGCGACGGCATAGGTCCCCTCCGCGATCTGGAGGCCTACGACGGTTCCATCGAAGGGGGCGCGCAGCACCGCCTCGCGCAAATCTCGTGCGGCAATGGCCTCGGCGGCTTCGGCGCCAGCAAGCTGCGCGACGAGATTGGCGGTACCGCCCACGGCTTCACGCGCCTGGGTGGCCTGCTGCGTGGCCACGGTGAGCGCCACCGCCGCATTTCGCTCGCTGGTCCGTGCCTCGTCTACCTGCTGCTGGGTCACATAACCCTTCGCGAGCAGCGGCTCGAGGCGGCGCAGGTTCTCCTGCGCCAACGCGAGCTGCGCCTTCGCGTGGTTGATCTGGGTCGCTGCCGCATCCGCACCGGACATCTGTGACGTCACCTGTCGCGACGTCAGGCCGATCTGCGCCTTTACTGCCTGAACCTGCGCCTGCGCTTGGCGCTGCCTCAGCTCGAACGGTTGAGGATCGATCTCTACCAGTGGTTGGCCTTTGGTCACCCGCTGATTGCTCGCGACATGAAGCTTGACAATGCGCCCGCTGACCTCGGGGGCCATCGCTGCGCTGTACGCGAACAGGTGGGCATCATTCGTCTGGGGTCGCCGGCTCAATGTCGCGAGCGTCGCGAATCCGAGGACGACGGCGGCAACCACTGCAATCAACGCGACGAGGCGACCCCGCCAGGTAACACCGGATTTCATTAACTTGCTCCGCCTAGGCCAGCCATAGAAGCCACGCGGCGAAGGAAAACGCAATCGTGAACGCCAGATGGACCGCGATCGGAACCGGCAATTCCTTCTCCATGCCAACCTTCACCAAAATCCAGCGAGCGACAATTGACAAGCCAATGCCGATCAGCACGCAGATCATCCAGGAGGGAAAATACGAGCCCAGGATGTTCCTCGACGGCGCAGTACCGCATGCCATCAGGAGCAGGGACACAGCCACAACAATAACGCGGCGCTCAATCAAATCGATCTGCCCTTTGATCGCGATGCTTATCGACCGGACCAGCCTGGATTGTTGCGTTTGCTGACGTTGCGTAAGCCCACTCATTTGGCAATATGCTCTTATACCTCAAAGGACAGGCGTTGAAGACGACGCTGGCCAGCGTGTGCCTTGTTCAGATGCTGCGTTTCACTCCAATCGCCGCAAGGCTGGACGCCCGGTATTCTACTTTTGGCGCAGCAGCTCGAATTTGTGCCAGATCAACTGTATCACTGCCATTGGGGGCATGAGTCGCTGGGAAGAAGGGGAATCCATCGCCAAAGGCGTGCGCTCTCGGTTGTGAATAGTGGACGGCGCCTACCGATTCATTTCGGCAATCGCGTTGCGCATCGGTGCGTCGGAGACCCTGAGCAATCCGGCGAAGGGCTGGTTCAGTTCCAGAATCAGAAATATGGCGCCGGACACCGACAGTGCACATGCGACGATGACCGCATAGGTGATCGAGTGGCACGGTGCAAGCAGACCGAAGCACGCAAAGATGACGGCGAGTCAAAACACCAGCACGGCCAGGAAAGGAATCGGAATGGACTTTTCGCTGCGCTGAAGAGCGAGCCAGCGAACCTGTTCGACTTCGGTTGCGATTTGCAACGCGCGCGTCTGCAGCCACCGCTGCGCGTCGTTGTTGGGCGCAAGCGATCGCAACTTCTCCTGGATGGCCTCGATGTTCGTGCCGCCTTGACCCAGAGCGGAACGAACCGGCGCGCCGGACCCGGACCAAAGCAATTCGGTATTGGTCGTGACCATGCGGCGCAACAGATCGCGCACTTCGTTTGCCTCCGGGCCATAGTGTCGCAGGTTGCGATCGAGCTGGATGATCTTGGCGGCAATCTGCTTGATCTCATCGGCAGTGACGTCCGCCGAGCTCTTGGACGACGTGATCAGCAAGCCCAGTACGAGCGCAGTCAGCGTCGAGAGTAACGCCGTCCCCAGTTTGATCAGGTCCCGTGATTGATCGCTGAATCGGTCCTCGGGCAGAAGCCGGCGCAGGACCATGCCAAGGGCAGCGCCACCCAGCACCAAAGCAAGCACGATCAGCGTGACTGCTGATCCGTTCATGGCTGATCCGTCCATGTATTGTCCCTAAACGAAAAGCGCAATGCCTATTTGGGCTCGTCTTTTGACCTGTGGCAAGGATCTCTCGGCCACAGCGCGCGCGTCGCAGACTCCCCCGGTCGCGTTTTCCGCAATGTCCGCATATTGACGATCCCGATACGCATCCGCAACCGACCGCTTGCGGCGGCGGATTCAACCGGTCGACGCAACGCCCTCCATCCTTAAAGACAGAGGTTTGAAGTCCAGGGCCTTCCTGCGACCTTTCCCAAACCTGGCACATGTTGCGCTGACCCGTTGAATCCACAGGCAACCTTGCTTCGGACCGCTATTTGCCGCATTGAGTCGATCGAACGTCGGGCTCAGTCCTGCCAGAACCCGAGCGACGGCACGCGTCGCATGCTTACTCGAGGGCGTCCGAAGCCCCAGGTCGAAGCGAAGGTCAGGTCGACGGGTCGCCGATCTGGTACAGTGCGGGCCCCTCTACCACCGGTGCACCCTAGTGGCCGAAATCCTGGACTGCCTGAAAAAGCACGGCCAACGACTCGACTCGGAGCTTGCCAAAGAGACCGGCGTGCCGCTGGCAAAGGTACGCCAGCATCTCGCCGAAGTCGTTGCCACGGGCGCGATCGTCACTTGCAGCCTGACCCGCTTCGAGCAAGGAAAAAGGATAGACGGGATGCTGTATCGCATGTCGGGGTGGGTTCCCCCTCCTGCGCCCGGCCGAAAGGCCAAGCCCACGGCGTAGGCGACTGCCGGCCCTCGGCCCCGGCGCCGGAGGTCGAGTCCGTTCATCGGTTGCGTTCGCCGGTGTCTTGCGAATGTCGTAAGTCGACCCTGAACAGCCGTTCGATCTTCTCCACAGCGGACGTTAAAAGAATCAACTTGTCCCGCGACTACGGTGAGTTCCGCCATATCCGCGACCCAACTAAAACGCTACTGGATCACCTCATCCGCCCGCGCCAGCACTGACTGTGGGATCGTGAGGCCGAGGGCATTCGCCGTCTTCAGGTTGACAACCAGCTCGAATTTCGTCGGCTGCTCGATGGGAAGGTCGCCGGGCTTGGCGCCTTTGAGAATCTTGTCCACGTAGGTGGCGGCGCGCCGAAGCAAATCCGCAAGGTTTGCTCCATAGGCCATAAGGCTTCCGGCATCGGCACCCTCCCGGTATGGGAACACCGTCGGCAGCCGGTGCTTGGCCGCCAGGTCCACGAGGCGTCTTCGCTCGTTGTTGAACAAGTTGCTTGGCAGCACAGTAAGCGCACCCGCGCGCGCGCTGGTCATATCCGAGAAGGCTCTCTCGAAATCGGCTGGACCTCGCGCCTCAACGAATTGAAGCCGCACCCCTAGCGCCCGCGCCGCGACTTCTGCTTCCGCCAGCATGTCCTTTTCCGTGCGTTCGCCGAGGCCACCTGGCTGCCAGAGGGCAGCGACCCGACTGACCCCCAGAACGGCCTGTGTGAGCAGTTCCAGACACTTGCCGACGAGCTCCGGGGCGAGGATGGACAACCCGGTGACAGTGCCGCCCGGTCGCGCAAGGCTCGCGACGAGCCTGCTCCCAACCGGATCGGCAGCAACGGCGAAGACAATGGGAATAGTCTCGGTCGCTTGCTTGGCGGCCAGGACGCCGACTGTGTTCGGGGCCACGATAACATCAACCTTGAGCGCAACCAGTTCGGCCGCAAGACTGGGGAGCCGCTCGAGCTTCCCCTCGGCATCCCGGTATTCGAGTACGACGTTGCGGCCTTCGACGTAACCGAGGTCACGCAGTCCTTGACGGAAGGCCTCACGCAGGTGAACGCCAGCGGCCAAGTTGGGTGACAGGTAGCCTAATCGAGGGACCTTGCCCGTCTGCTGGGCCACGGCGGCAGACGGCGCAATGACCTAGTCCGCTCGCGAAAGCGCCAATGAATGCTCGCCGGTCCATCAGTCGATTACCTTGTTGACGAGTGACAATCCGGCAATATTACCGCTGCCAGAGGGAACCGTTGTTTGGCTGCTCTTGGCCGGCTCAAGCCCGCCAACTTAGACCTTTGCTATGGCCGGTGAGGGAAGTCCATCGGACGATGGACGCGCGCAGTTCTAGGCCCGCACCCAACCCGTTGCTGCCGTCGGTTCCTGATGAAGCGGTCATTGCGCGACATGCAACCCTGGCTACGAAGCACACCCGAGACACCTCCGCGGCAGGTCGCGGCAACCAATCAGGGCGCGCGCGCGTCTGATGCACGCACCTGCCCCAACCCAATAGCGCGCCGAGCGTAACCCACGAATCAGTTCATTTCGGCCTTCGTCCCCGGCGCGGGCGAGAAGGGGAGGTCGCCGCGCGCAAGGGCGGCCTCGCGGCCTCCGTAACATTCGAGTAGTTCGGCCTGGCGCTTCTTTGCGCGCGCGTCGACGGCGTCGGGATCGAGCACCGACCGCAGCCGCCGCTCGCCTTCCAGAAGCACATCGCGGTAACGCGGATCCCCGGCGAGGTCCGTCGTCTCCTCGGGGTCGGAGGCGAGATCGAAGAGCTGCGGGACGTATGCGACGTAGTGACAATACTTCCAGCGGTCAAAGCGCAGCATGAACGCTCCGGCGACCGAGCCGGTCGCGTGGTACTCCGAGATCACCGGGCGCTCGGGCGTGCTGCCGTTAGCGATGTCGACGAGCGACGCGCCCGGGAGTGAATCGGCGCCGAGCGGTCGCGACGCGCCGGTCAAATCGAGAAACGTCGGTGCGCAATCGATGTGGGACACCGAAGTAACAACGACTCTGCCCGCCGCGATGCCGGGACCCGCCATGATGAGCGGGACGCCGGCCGACTCCTCGTAGAGCGTCGACTTGCCCCACAGTCCGCGCGCACCGAGATTGTCGCCGTGGTCGCTCGTGTAGACGACGCGCGTCGATGCCGAGAGCCCAGCGCTCTCGAGCGCCTGCAATACCAAGCCGACGTTCTCGTCCATCGCGCTCACGAGGCCCGCGTACCCCGCGATTGCCCGTTTCACGTCGGCCTCGCTCTCGAAGTGCGTGTCGTAGTCCACCGTGTGCGCGTAGTCGTCGAGGTAGGGATGGTGCGGCCGGAGCTCCTTTGCGTAGAGCTTGGGCATCGGCAGGTCCTGCCTCCAGTAACGGTAGAACCACGCCGGCGGCGCCGTCAGCGGAAAATGCGGCGCGACGAACGACACGAACAGCGCCCACGGCGTCCCGCGCCACTTCGGCGCCTCTTCGTGCAACCAGACCTGCGCGCGCGCGGCGATGTCGCGGTCGTAGACGGTGTACGTCGACTCGCCGGGGCCCGCGCGCTTCGCCATCTTGTCGCCGCCCTTGCGTTTGGGAATGTTGTCACGGACCAACCCCTTCACGTCGCCGATGCCGTCGATGATGTGCATCGGCACGATCTCCTCCGAGAAGCCGTGATCGTCGCCGGGTCGCCCCCTGAAATGCAGCTTGCCGATCGATACGACCCGGTGGCCCGAATCCCGCAAACGGTGGTGCCAGCTCGGTGCTACGCCGTCGTACCCGTCGGCGTTATCCCAGTAGCCAATCTCGTGGTTGTAGCGCCCGACTGCAAACGCAGCGCGAGCCGGCACGCAGATCGGGCAAGCGGTATAGGCCGAGGTGAACCGCGTCCCCGACGTCGCCAGCGCATCGAGATTTGGCGTCGCGACAAACGGGTGTCCGGCGACACCTAGGAACTTGGGGTTGTGTTCGTCCGACATGAGGACGAGTAAGTTGGCTGGTCTCATTCTGTTATGCCATTGTTAACATGGTATATACCCTGCTATTCTATACAAGAATAGGATCCACCGCCCCGATGGAGCTTGAGCCCCTCAGGTTGTTCCTTCACGTTGCCGCGACAGGCAGCTTCTCGCGCGCAGCCACGCTTGCCTCCTCGACACAATCGGCCGTCAGCAAGCGCATCGGGGCACTCGAGCGCCAGCTCGCCGTGCGTCTGTTCGAGCGCACCGGGCGCGGCGCTCGCCTGACATCCGCCGGCCGCCGGCTTCTTCCTCGTGCCGAGGCACTGACCGCCGAAGTCGACCGCCTCCCGGAGTTCGTCGCCGACGACGCCCGCAACCTCACCGGCGTCGTGCGGCTGTCGCTGCAACCGTCGGTGAGTTGGCCGCTTGTGGGCGACCTCGTCGCAGCCGTATGGCAGCGTCATCCCAACCTGCGCCTGCAGATCGCGGAAGGCCCCACGCGACAGATCGAGGAAAGCCTCGCCGACGGACGCATCGACCTCGGCGTGGTCTCGTTGCCGCCGCCGCCCGGCCTCGGCGAGTGCGAGGCCCTCTTCGATATGCCGCTGGGCTTGGTGGCGAAGGCGGGCGACGTGCAGGCGAGGCGCGCGACCATCTCGTTCGAGCGGTTCGCGCGGCTGCCGCTCGTCATTGCGACGATGCCCAACGGGGGACGGGTGCTGGTCGAGGAGGAGGCACGCAACGCGGGCATCACGTTGAACGTGGTTGTCGAGCTCAACTCGATCCATGTGATGAAGAAGCTCGTAGCGCGCGGTGGGCTGTACTCATTAGCGTCGCCCAACGCGGTGGCGTCAGAGGTTGCAGCGAAGGAACTCACGCTATCGCGAATCGTGTCGCCGGAGATCCGGCAGACGTTCTACCTCGTCGTCGGCGCGCGACGCCACGCGAGCGCCGCAGTGCAGGCCGTAGCGGGGCTTCTGCGCGACCTTGCCGGCGCGCTCGGCAATCGGCGCCGCGCCGTATGAGCGCAAACAGGAGGAGGTCCATGAGATCTATCCAACTTTGCGGGCGGCTGTTAATGGCGGTCGCGCTGTCCGTAATCGCGGCCGGCGTGCAGGCGCAAGGCTATCCCAACCGCCCCGTCCGCCTGGTCGTCGCCGACGCGGCGGGCGGCGCACCCGATCAGCTGGCACGCCTGGTTGCGCAAAAGGTGTCGGAGACGCTCGGCCAGCAGGTGATCGTTGATAACCGTCCCGGCGCGGGCGGCGCGCTCGGTGCGGATCTCGTCGCGAAGTCGCTGCCTGACGGCTACACGTTGCTGCTGACGACCACCGCCATCTACGCGATTCTCCCAAACCTGCGCAAGGACCTGCCCTACGATCCCGTGCGCGACTTTGCGCCGGTCGGGCGCATCGCGACCGCTTCTAACGTGCTCGTGATCAACGACGCCGTGCCGGCGCAAAACGTGGCGGATCTCGTCCGCTACGCGAAGTCCCATCCCGGCGCGCTCAACTACGCCTCGGCAGGCATCGGTACCCCGGCTCACCTCGCGGGCGAGATGCTGAACCTGCTAGGCGACATCAAGGTCGTCCATGTCCCCTACAAGGGCGCCGCGCCGGCGCTGCTCGACGTGATCGCCGGCAACGCGCAGTACATCATCACGTCGCCGATCGCCGCCGGCGCGCACATGAGCGCGGGGCGCGTACGCGCGATCGCGACGACCGGCTCCGAGCGCAATCCGGCATTGCCAGACCTGCCGACCGTAGCCGATACCCTCCCCGGCTATGAGATCACGCAATCATGGGGCATTGTCGTGCCGGCAGGTACCCCGGCCGAAGTCGTCAAGCGCCTCGGAGATGAATTCGCCAAGGCGCTCGCGAACCCCGAGGTCCGCGACAAAATCCTGAAGACGGGCGCCGTCCCGGCCAGCAACGATTCGCCGGCGGCGTTCACCGATTTCATGGCACGGGAGCGCACACGTCTCGGTGACGTCGTCACTCGTTCGAAGATTGAGCTCAAGGATTAGCCGCTGACACCGCGGTCTCGATTCCACGGTGACTCCCGACAAACGGTCGCTTTCAGCGAACCGAGTGTAGGACGGCTTCTGGCCGTAAGCCGACATTCGCGGATCGACAGGTTGGCACTTCCACGATTGGACGCCGGGAGGGCAATTGTGAAGCAGGGCCCCGGCCCCTTCACCCGCCTTTGGCTCTGCGCGCGGCGTCCTTGGCCGCTTCCTTGGGATTGAGCCACGAGAGCGCGCGATCCGGGAAGAGCTCGAAGTACACCGAGGCGCCGGCGTACGCGAGCACGATCAGCGTGCCGCCGATCCACGGTCCCAGAAAACCGATGAATCCGGTGAATGCGACGATGAGCACGACGAGCCAGCGGGCGACGATGAACGCGGCGCGATGTTTCAGCACGCGCTCGTCATCCGTGCGCGCGAGGAGGTCGCGGTGCGCCTGAAGGCCGCCGTAGATCGAGCCCGCGATCTGCATCCCGAGCCCGGCGAGGAAGCCGCGATCGACGAGCGCAGCCGCCACCGACCAATCGAACTGCGCGAGCGTCCAGACGAGAGGCACGCCGAGCGGCAGGCAGATCAATATCGCGGCGAACAACGACCCTGCGATCGCCTTGATCCAGTCGAGCGGCCCCTTGATCGGCCGGCCGCGCTCGCCGGCCTTGCCGAGTCCCGTGATGTGACCCGCGATCAGGACCATCACCACTGCAACCGACACGATCGTGTCGAGGTAGTAGAGGACCAGCAGATTCCCCGCGGACCATCCGAGGAAAAGCACTCCGACGGCCGGCACGAGGTTGCGCGCGATCAGCGACGCGATGTTGGCGGGAGTGGCGAGGGAGTCCATCGCAGCTTACTTGCAGGCGAGTCCCGCGGCGGCGTCCTTGATTGGCAACGTCACATCGAATTCGAAAGTGAAGGAGGTCTTGCCGCGGCTGCCGACGATGCGGCCCGACAGCACGCCGCCGGGCTTGATGTCTCCCGTCATCTTCTCGACCTTGAAATCCGATTGCGCTTCGAGCAACGACTGCACGCCCGCCAGCGGCGATTTCGCGTGATTCGTGTTGAGGTCGATCGACTTGATCGCACCCGGTGAAGCGATGGCGGCGCCTCCCCCGGGACAAAACATGATCGTCGCCATCGTCCGCTGCTTGCCGCCCTTTGCGCTGTCGGCGTAGGACGAGAGCTGGAAGGCGGTCGCTTCCTCCGCGGTGATCGGCTCTTCGTTGAACCAGATGGCGACGCTGTGGGAATCTCCGTACAGTGAAACGGCGCAGTTGTTCGCGCTGAACTTCTCGCCGCCCAACGATCCGGTGGCCGAGCATCGGGTCTTCACCGGGGCTCCGGCGGCGGCGGTGGTTGTCGGCGACGGACCCGTGGCGGCGACATGCGACGGCATCGGCTCGCCCACCTTCCAGTTGTCGGCCATCGCCAGCGCCGTGGCCCTCTGCGCTTGCGACAGCTGTTTGGTTATGTCGTCGCGGTACTCGACGTACTCCTTGTAGCCGCCGCGCGCGGCGATCGCATAGTTCGCGAGGGCGAGCACGGGATCCTGCGGCACGCCTTCGCCGTTTTCGTACGCGACGCCGAGCTTGAATTGCGCGATCTGGAATCCTTGCACGGCGGACTTGCGAAACCACGAAATGGCTAGCGCATTGTCCAACGGAAGGCCCGCGCCCTTCGCGTACATGAGTCCCAGGTTGTATTGCGCGGCCGGATTGCCCTGGTCCGCCGCCTTGCGAAACCACGACACCGCTTCCTTGTCGTCCTTGGGCACGCCCTCGCCGTTGACGTAGATGACGCCGAGCTCTTGTTGCGCGGCGACGTGCCCTTGCGTCGCCGACTTGCGCAGCCACGCGAGGCCCTGTTTCCGGTCCTGCGGGTAGCCCTTGCCGTAGTTGTACATCAACCCGATGCGGTATTGGGCTTCGGCATCGCCCTTTTCGGCCAGCGGGCGCAATTCCTTCGCGGCGGCCGCGAAGTCCTGATTGCGCAGAGCGTCGAGGCCTTCGTCGAGGCCGGCGACGCTCGAGCCGGAGACGAACAATGCGGCGAGCGCGACAAGCGCCAGTCGAGGGCCAGGCAGGGGGCACATGAGCGTTGCCTTCCTATGCGTGCGGTGAAAGCGGGAATCTTACAGGTGCACGTCGTGTCGCGCCGCCATCAGCCGGAAGCCGTCGCCATCGCCCACAAGGTGGCCCCGGCGATCGCGCACCAAAGCAGTGGAATGATCAACAACAGCCAGCGGACGCGCCCGCGCACGAGCGCCAGCGTCGCGACCGTGGCGATCGCGGTTGGGTCAGGGGTCACGCCGAAGGTCTCGGCGGTCGTCCAGGGACGGCCCGCGAGCGGCGCCAGCAGCGGGTATCCGACCACCACAATCGCGATCAGCGTGGCCGCGATCCGGACTCCCGGTCCGTGCGGCGGAGAGAGCTTGATTCGGCCGGCGAAAACGCCTAATGCAGCGAGCAGGAGCGCCTCGAACGCGAAGGCGGCGGCGAACCACATTGCCGCCCAATTGATCTGCGCGTAGCGCTGGTATAGAAAGGCCCAGGCGACCCAGAGCCAGCACAGCGCGAGCACGCCGGCGACGAGGCGGTCGCGATGCGCACGATGACCGATCAGCAACGCGACGATCGCGAGTCCGAGCGCCGCACCCGCGAGCTGCGCGGGCCAGATCGCAAGGTTGTAGAGCTCGAAGAGGCGGTGGTAGGTCCGCGGCGAGAACAGCAGGAAACTCGTGAGCCGGTACGTCCACCATTCGGACATCAGCCGCGCTCCACCGCCGCGATCATGCGCTGGCGCATCGCCGCGTCGGGCAGGCGACCGGACGCCGCGGTCATGTTCTCGCGCACGTGCGCGACGCTGGTCGTCGCCGGGATCGCGCAGGTGACGGCGGGGTGGGACACGATGAACTTCAATACGAATTGCGCCCAGCTCGTGCAGTCGATGTCCGCCGACCAGGGAGGCAGTGGCTGTCGCGCCAGCGCGTGGAGCAGGGCCCCCTGGCGGAACGGCCGGTTCACGATCACCGCGATGCCGCGATCGCGCGCCAGCGGCAGGATGCGCCCCTCGACCTCGCGGTCAACGGGGTTGTAGGTAACCTGCACGAAGTCGAGCGGCTGGCTTTGCATGATCTGCTCGAGGTCGCGATGGCGACGCCCTTCGGACGTTGTGACGCCGACGTAACGGAGCTGTCCGGCCGCCTTCATCGCGAAAAGGGTCGGCAAATGCTCCTGCCAATCGAGAAGGTTGTGGACTTCGAGGAGATCGAATCGGTTCACCTGCCATTTGCGCCGCGAGCGCTCGATCTGCTCGCGTCCTTGCGCACCGGACGAGATCCAGACCTTGTCCGCGGCGAAGACGCGCCCGGTCAGCGCGGCCTTGCGCAGCCCATAGCCGATCGTGTCCTGCGACGAGCCGTACATCGGCGACGAATCGATCATCCGCCCGCCAGTCTCGACGAAGTTGCGCATGACCTCGGTGCAGGCGTCCCGCGCAACAGGATCGTCACCGACGTTGAACGTGATCCAGCTGCCGAGCCCGACCGCCGGCAGCGCCTCACCGGTGGACGGAATCGGACGGGTCAGAAGCGCGCGCGGCTGGGCTTGCGCAAACGAGGGTCGAAGCGCGGCGGACACGGCGGCAGCGGCCATGGCGCGCAATGCCTGTCGACGATTCCACATTGCAGGTCTCCTCGGTGCCGTGCCGACGTTGGCTATTGGACTTGGCCAGGGGCCAGACGTTCGCAGATTTGTGCACCCCCATTTCCACCGCGGCCGACAGAATGGTGTCGAGGTAGTAGAGGGCCAGCAAATTCCCGCGTATCTTCCCGACGAGGGAAGCGGGGGTCAGACTCGACTTTCGAGCGTCGACGTGCGATGCCCTGGTGGCGGGCAGTTACACAGGCATTTCAGGTCCGCGTCGTTCCAAAGCAGCTCGAGCGGATTTTC
>CAWFMY010000009.1:0-421213 GCA_963816925.1 uncultured beta proteobacterium
AACGCTACCAGCAATCTGTATGTGATTTCGTATCGTGACACGAATCCGCAACAAGCATTGGCGGTGATCGATGCGCTGCTTCAAATATTCGTCCAATCCACGGTCGGCGACGAACGCCAGGATGGACGTGGTGCACTCAAATTTCTGGATGAGCAGATTAGCCATTACGAACAAAGCCTTCAGCTGGCGGAAGGCCGTCTGAAGGATTTCCGCCTCAAATATCTCGGCGTTCCCGGACAGAGTGGCCAGGCCGGACAGGACTACTTCGGTCGCATGTCAAAACTCACCGATGAAATTACCAACACGAAATTGGAACTCCGTTCTGCCATCGAATCGCGGGATTCGTACAAGCGAGACTTGGCTGGGCCAACTTCGACGATGTCGTTCGCCGGACGGCCCGGATACGTTTCCGGGCCCGCACCGGAAATGGCAACGCGAATTGCCTCACAAAAGGCAAAGCTTGACGAATTGCTGCGCTCGTACACCGATCAGCACCCTGATGTCGTCGGCACTCGACGTGTCATCGCCGAATTGGAAGTCCAGCAACGGCAGGAGCGGGGAAGCGCGGGAGCGTGAGGCTCGCGCACGGGCAAATCAGCCGAACCCGTGGAGAGCAATCCGATTTACGAAAAGATGCGGGTTTCGCTGGCGACGCCGAAGCGAAAGCGGCCTCGTCGCAGGGGCGCCTGTCGGCGTACGAAAGCGAGTACGCGCAGCTGAAGATCCAGGCCCGGCTCGTTCCGCAAGTCGAGGCCGAGCTCCGCGCAGCTCAATCGCGGACTACGACATCCAGAAGAAGACCTACAGCGATCTCCTGGGCCCGCCGCGAGGCCGCCACTATGGGCGTGAAGGTTCAGGATACCGAGGGCGCGCCGTTCCGCGTCGTCGACCCTCCGCGCGTTTCCCGAAGCCCATCCAACCGACACGCCTTTCAATGCTGGCGGCAGCGTTTGCCTTTGCGTTGGCCGTAGGAGTCGTCGCGAGTTTTGTCGCCAACGAACTCGTTCCCACGTTTCAGGACCGGCGTTCGCTTGGCGAGTTCGCGGAACGCCCGATTCTCGGGGCGGTTTCGACGGTCATCGACGAGCCCCTGCGAATTCGGAGACGGCGTGGCTTGCTGATATTTTGCGGTGGATTGGCCAGCTTGTTTGCGACGTTTGGCGCGCTTTTGGCATTTGCGCTGCTGATTGCGCGCGCCGCGTGAGGACCGAGCGATGAGCCTGATCGAGCAGGCCGCAAAGCGACTTGCGGAATTGCAGCGGTCCGAAGCGGAAATCAACGGCGCCGCAGGCCAAGCCGAAGGCGACGGCCTTGCGGGAGCGCCACGTGGTCAAGTGCCGACACCGACGCCGTCGTTCGCGAGTTCAATGCACGCAACGTCGAGCCCGGTTTCTCGGACGCATTGCGTGTCACGGATGACGATGCGCGGGTTGCATCAGGCACTCGCGCAACTTGGGGCGACAGCACGCCGCGCCAAAGCGTTGAGATCGACCTGCAACGCCTCAAAGCTCGTGGATTCATTACGCCCGACGTCAAGGATTCGCAGATTGCCCACGAGTTTCGCGTCATCAAGCGTCCCATCATCCGCAACGCTCAGGGCCGGTCTGGCGCCACGATTCGCAACGGTAACTTGGTCATGGTAACGAGCTCGCTGCCAGGCGAAGGCAAGACCTTTACGGCGGCGAATCTCGCACTCAGCATGGCCATGGAGTTCGATACCACGGTGTTGCTTGTCGACGGCGACGTCGCGCGGCCTTCATTGCCCGACGTCTTGGGCATTCCGGAATCTCCGGGCTCATGGACTCTGCTGACAAGGGACGATCTCGACATCAGTCAGGTGCTTTTGCAAACCAATATCGAAAGGCTGGTGTTCCTCCCTGCCGGATTGCGCCATCGTCACGCCACCGAACTCCTGGCGAGCGAAAAGATGGGAGCGCTGTCGCGCAGAGCTTGCTTCTCGCTATCGAAACCGAATCGTGATTTTCGACTCGCCACCGCTGCTGGCGACGGCGGAGGCGCCCGCGCTGGCGGCGCAGATGGGGCAGATTGTCATGGTCGTTGCCGCCGATGCGACGCCGCGGAAGACCGTCAGCCATGCGCTTGCGACCATCGAGCGATGCGAAGTGGTGCTGATGACCCTTAACAAGACTGCCAAGTCCGAGATCGGCATGTACTATGGCTACTACTCGGACGATGGCCCGCGCTAGTCAGCGTCAAAACCCGGCGGTCTGTCTCCTGCGACCGCTCGTAAAGCGAGCGGCAAGCGCATCGCCCGTCACTTACCCGCACCTGGCCGCTGTTGTCATGGCAATTGGACTATGGGCGGCCGCCGCACCGTCCGGCGCGCAATCATGGCGTATCAAACCATCCATTTCGTTGTCCGAACTCGCCACCGATAACGTCAATCTCGCGCCATCCGATGTCGCGAAAGGAGACTTCGTTACCCAACTCACGCCGTCGCTAGTGTTCCGAGAAATCAGCCCTCGAACCCGCCTCATTGGCGACATCGCGGTCCCCATCCTGTTCTATGCACGCACCGGCTCCGAGAACAACAATGTGTACCCCGTCGCAAATATCGTCGGCAACGTCGAGGCCATCGAAGACTGGTTCTTCGTCGACGGCGTGATCTCGATATCGCAGCCTTACCTCTCGCCCTTCGGAGCCCAGCCCGCCGGACTCACCAACGGGACGCAGAATCGATATACGCAGCAGACGTATCGCATAAGCCCCTACGTGACGGGACTCCTGCCCGGCGAAGTACGGTACGAGCTTCGTAACAATAGCTACTGGTCCAATACGTCGCAGAAGTCGATAACGACAGGCGAGTCCGGAATTCCCATCTCGACGAACAATTCGTACACGTCGGATTGGTCGGCAAAGGTCGAGAGTCCGGTTGCGCCCTTGGGGTGGTTTGCCCGTGCCGACGCGGTAAACGTGAAGTTCAGCAACCAGAATGCGCAGCGGATGAATCTGGCCGTCGCGGGACCGAAGTATGCGTACACGCCACAGCTCCGTTTCTCCCTCATCGCCGGCTACGAGGACAACCAGTTTCCGCTCAGCAGCTATACGGGCGGGGTCTACGGTGGCGGGGTCGAATGGCGCCCGACCGAGCGGACCAATGTCGTCGCCAACGTGGAGCACCGATTCTTCGGCACATCCTACCTGCTGAGCCTCGATCACCGCACGCCCCTGTCTGCGGCGAATGTCGTCGCGTCGCGCGGCATTACGACGTATGCGCAGCAGGTGGCGGCGGCAACGGGCACCGGCAGTGTCACCGGATTGCTCAACCAGCTCTTCACATCCCGCATTCCCGATCCCAAGGAACGAAAGGAAGCGGTCGACGACTTTCTTTCCGACCAGAATCTGCCGGCGACGCTTGCCGCGCCGGTCAATTCCTATTCCGAGCAGGTTTTGCTCACCGAAAACGTCAGCGCTTCCGCCGGCCTGCTCGGATCGCGCAACAGTATCTTCCTGACGCTTTTCTATCTGCGCACCGAGCCCATCTCGGGGGCCGGAAACGCTCTTCCCCCTTACTCGCAGCGCAGAACAACAATACCCAGACGGGCGTCAACGTCGTTTGGTCGCACAAGCTTACTCGCACCGCGGTCTTGAATTTGACGGGATTTGCGACAAGGACGAAAGCCAACGCGCCCTTTACCGGGGAGACGAAACAGGGCGGCGTCTCCATGGAGATTGTATTGCCCGTGTCTCGACACACATCGATTGCGGCGGGCGGGCGTTACCAATCCCTCAGTTCGACTGTCACGACCGGCTACAACGAAGCGGCGGTTTACGCCGGTTTGACATACGCATTCAGGTAGATTCTCAATGTACGAATCCTTCTACCGCCTGACGGGAAAGCCCTTTCAGCTCAACCCGGACCCTTCCTTCTTCTTCGCGAGTCGCGGTCACAAGCGGGCGTTCGCTTACCTCGAGTACGGGCTGTACCAAAGCGAAGGCTTCATCGTCATCACCGGCGAGATTGGAGCCGGCAAGACGACGATCGTCCGCAGCCTTCTCGAGCAGCTCGACCCGTCGAAGGTCGTGGCCGCGCAGATTGTCAGCACGCAGCTCGATGCCGACGAATTGCTGCGCGCGGTGGGCGTGGCCTTCGGGCTACCGGTGCGTACCGTCGACAAGGCCGTCCTGCTTGCTTCGCTCGAGGCGTACTTCTGCCAGCTGGTTCTCGACAAGAAACGCGCGTTGCTTGTCGTCGACGAGGCTCAGAATCTCTCGGACCGGGCGCTGGAAGAGCTGCGCATGCTGTCCAACTTTCAGCTCGGCGACCAGGCACTTCTGCAAAGCTTTCTGATCGGGCAACCCGAGCTGCGCCAGATGATGCAGGGACCGCAGATGCAGCAACTGCGACAGCGGGTCATTGCGTCCTATCACCTGGGCCCACTCGATTCCGGCGAAACGAAGTCGTATATCGAGCATCGGCTTCGTCATGTCAACTGGCAGGACGATCCGAGCTTCGATCCGGAATGTTTCAGCGTGATACACAGACTACTCCAATGGCATTCCGAGGAAGATCAACACGCTTTGCAACCGTCTGTTGCTTGCAGCCTATTTGGGTGAAAAGCACACGCTGACTGCCGAGCGACGTTCTTGCCGTCGCGAAGGAGATCGACGAAGAGCTCGGGATGGACACGGGGCGCGGCGCAATGTCGGTGGTCGCCACCGGAAGCCCAGATGGAGAGTCGGCGTTATCCATGCGGTCCGAGCCGAAGTTCTGGCACCGCCATCTCGAGCATCTCGACGAGCGCATGGACAGGCTCGAGCGAACGGTTTCCACGGCGGTGGATCTCCTCCATCGGCTCCTCCACCCGGACAAATCCGGCAACGAGCCCGGAACGGGCACCGAACGCTAGCGAACGGCATCCCGTGCTTCGCCGCGCGAGACTCGTTCACCGCCTCCATGGAGATCGTGAATGCGCTCACGGTCGACGTCGGTGAGTATTTCCAGGATTTTGCGTTTGCGGCGCACGTCTCGCGCACGTCGTGGGACGCGCTCCCGTCACGCGTTGAACAGAATGTCGAGCGGGTGCTCGCGCTGTTCGCCGATCACGACGCGCGCGCGACATTTTTTGCACTCGGCTGGATCGCGGAGCGCCATCCCCAGCTGATACGCCGCATCGTGGACTGCGGGCATGAGATCGGGAGCAACGGCTACGAACACGTCCGCGCCACCGATCAGGCCTGGGGACAGCTCCTTGCCGATGCGCGCCTGGCCAAGGCCATTCTCGAGGACGTCGCCGGAGTCGCGGTTGCGGGCTACCGCGCTCCCGGACTCTGGCTTGGTCGGATCAATCCGTGGGCTTTCTTCGAGTGCATCGGAGAAGCCGGTTATCGATACAGCTCGAGCGTGTACCCGATCGGCAGGACACGTGGCCAGTGCCAGCGTCGCGCCGACGATTCGCCAACGAAGTCCGCCCCGGCCTGCTCGAGGTGCCCGTCGCGACCGTCAGCGCCCTGCGCACGAATTGGCCCGTCGGAGGCGGGAGGGCCTTTCGCTTTCTCCCCTACCGATTTTCGCGGTGGTCGATTCGGCACATCAATGCCGCCGACCGTCAGCCAGCGATGTTTCGATTCGACGCTTGGGAAATCGATTTCGAGCAGCCTCGGATCGAGGGTGGAGACCACCTGGCCACCATGGGGCACTACCACAACCTGCGGAAGACGGACCCGCGGCTACGGCGACTCTTGCGCGATTTTCGATGGAATCGGGCGGATCGCGTGTATCTGCATGATTCCGACTGAGGGCTCGGTCCGGGCGGCGTCCCTCGTCAATGGAAAATGCCGACGAGCGGCATATCACCTGTCGCGCCATACGAGAAAATCACGTCTGCAATGCCATCGCGTTTGGTGCTGATATACCAGACGCCATTGCGAAGGATGCCGATACCGGACTTTCCGTTACCGTACCAGTCGACCAGCACTGGCCTGTCGCCTGCCATGCCCCCGAACGCAACGACGGCATCGATGGCGCCATTGTGATTCCCGTCGATGTACCAAATGCCGTTGCGATAGACCGCGAGGCCGACAGTTCCATCCCCATTGATTTCGCCACATAACGGAATATCGCCGGCTGCGCCGAAATAGTAGGTCAGGCTTACGGAAGCCGTGCGACTGGTGCTGACGTACCACGCGCCATTGCGGAAGATCACGAGATCGTCGGTGCCATCGCCGTTGAAGTCGCACAACAACGGGATGTCGCCGGGCACGCCGCCAAAGGCGTATTGCTGGTCAACGGCACCGTTCTTGTTGAAGTCGGCAAACCACGTGCCGTTCCGGTACAGGACCAGGTCGGAAAATCCATCGCCATTGACATCACCCGCAAGCGGAACGTCACCCGCCATCCCGAAAGGAGTTTTTACATCCCAAGTGTGATCGTAGTTGTAATCGAGGAAGTAGCTGTAGACCGGCGCACCGGTGGTCGGCGATACCTTCCGATATACGGCGATGTCCGGGGGACCCACGTCGTTGGAGAAACCACTTTCCGCGCCGGCGGCGTTATACGCGGTCACGACAAAGTGGTACGGAGCTCCACCGACAAGACCCGAGATCGTGGTCGTCGTCGTGTTGCCCACGTCCACGACCGTAGGGTAGTTCCCGACCGAAGAACCGTAGTGAACCTTGTAGCCGGCAATCGGCACGCCCACCACCGCATCCCAGGCCAAGGTGACGCTCGCCGCGGCGGCAGCGCCCGCAAAGCCGAGCATTAGCAGCACAAATACGACGCACAAGGGCGCGAAGCGACCGCGCACGCTGCATGTATCCCGCATAGGATTCGACTCCCTCACACGCTCCCGGACCAATTCAATTTGTTGGCCACAATTGTCGAGCGCTTGTGGTTCTGCTGCACTTCGCGATACAAGCTCTTGCGGATATTGCAAAAACTTCAATCAGGCCGCGAAACGCATGACAAACGCATAATATGGTACTTGGGGCCATTTGTCCACAAGTTCTAGGCTACAATTGTCAAAAGTCGACATATCGCCCTGCAGGACAAGCAGCGTTTATGCCAGAGCAATGAGCCTCGGCCCGCGCGCGTGGTTTGTGGATGCGCCGGGACCTGGCCAGATGAATCGATGCGGCGCACCCGGCATAGAGGCATGTGCGCCCGGCCGGGGCGAACGGCATCAAAGTCACCGCCGCCAGACGCAAAAAAACAGGCGCCGGGCGCCTGTCTCTATGCCATGCTCTCGTCGGAATGCGGTCCCGAATGCTGCCTATCTGGTGCCCAGGAAGGGACTCGAACCCCCACAGTGTCGCCACCGCTAGGACCTGAACCTAGTGCGTCTACCAATTCCGCCACCTGGGCGACCGCAGCCTTCAATTTTACTTTTTAGCCCCATCCTTGTCAAAGAAACGAAGTAGCTCCAAACCACCGCGCGCACCGAAAGCCAAGGCGCCGCCCGCGCCCGCCGTGCGCACTCGCGCATGCCGACCGAAGAATCTCGTCGCACGCCGCGCGCGCCCGCCGGCAGGACCGATGTCCGGCGCCGCGATGCGGACGTCGACCCGGCTCTGCTGCCCTCGCGCGGCGCCATTCTCGACGCCCTGAAGGAAGCGGGCGTGCCGCTGCCGCCCGCGGATCTCGTCCTCGCCATGGCCGTCGACCGGCGCGCGCGCGACGCGTTCCAGGGCCGGATCGAAGCGATGCAGCGCGACGGCCAATTGATGGCAAACCGCAAGGGCGAGTTGTGCGTCGCCGCCAAACTCGACCTCGTCACGGGCGCCGTGCAGGGGCACCCGGATGGATTCGGATTCCTCGTGCCCGATGACCGCAGCCCCGATCTTTTCCTCGATCCGAAGGAAATGCACAAGGTGCTGCACGGCGATCGCGCGACGGCGCGCCGCATCGGCACCGACCGCCGTGGGCGGCCCGAAGGCGAAATCGTCGACGTCCTCGAGCGCGCCAACAAGACCATTGTCGGCCGCCTCTACGAGGAGCGCGGCATCGCATTCGTCGTCGCGGAAAATCGACGCATCAACCAGGACCTGCTCGTGCCGCCCGGCGAGCGCGGCAGCGCGAAGTCCGGCGATGTCGTCGTGGTCGAGGTCGTCGAGCAGCCTTCGCCGCAGCGCGAGGCGATCGTGCGCGTCGTCGAGGTGCTGGGCAGCTACACGGATCCCGGCATGGAGATCGAGATCGCGCTGCGCAAGCACGACCTGCCGCACGAATTTTCCGCCGCCGCGACGAAACAGGCGGACCGGCTGCCGAAGGACGTGCGGCCCGGCGAGCTGAAGGGCCGCGTCGACCTCACCGGCCTGCCGCTCGTCACCATCGACGGCGAGACGGCGAAGGATTTCGACGATGCGGTGTATTGCGAGCGCAAGGGCACGGGCTTCCGGGTAATCGTCGCGATCGCCGACGTCTCGCACTACGTCCGCGACGGCGACGCGCTCGACCGCGACGCGCGCGAGCGCGGCACCTCCGTCTATTTCCCGCGCCGCGTGATTCCGATGCTGCCCGAGGCGCTGTCGAACGAGCTCTGCTCGCTGAAACCCGTCGTGGACCGCCTGTGCATGGTCTGCGAGATGGACGTCAGCGCGACCGGCGTCATCGGGAGCTACAAGTTCTACGCGGCGGTCATGCATTCGCGCGCGCGCCTCACGTACACGCAGGTCTGGAACTGGCTGTCCGACCCGAAGAAGGCGCCGCGGGAAGCGGCGCCGCTGTTGCCGCATCTCTCCAATCTTTACTCGCTCTACCACGCGCTCAAGGCGGCGCGCGAGGCGCGCGGCGCCATCGATTTCGACACGGTGGAGATGCAGCTCGAATTCGACGTCAAGGGCAAGATTGTCCGCGTCGTGCCGGTGGTGCGAAACGACGCGCACAAGCTGATCGAGGAATGCATGCTCGCAGCGAACGTCTGCACCGCGCAGTTCCTCGACCGGCACAAGCATCCGGCGCTCTATCGCGTGCACGAGGGCCCGACGCCGGAAAAGCTCTCCGTGCTGCGCGACTTCCTCGGGAGCTGCGCGCTGTCGCTGCCCGGCGGCGACGACCCGACGGCGTCGGACTACGCAAAGCTGCTGCTGAAAATCAAGGACCGGCCCGACTACGCGCTCTTGCAGACGGTGCTGCTGCGCTCGCTGCAGCAGGCGCGCTACCGCCCCGACAACGTCGGCCACTTCGGCCTCTCGTACGAGGCCTACGCGCATTTCACGTCGCCGATCCGCCGCTATCCCGACCTGCTCGTGCACCGCGCGATCAAGGCCGTGCTCGCGGGGACCGAGTACAAGCCAGGCGGCGCGTCATGGGCGGAGCTGGGCGAGCACTGCTCGTTCACCGAGCGGCGGGCCGACGACGCGACCCGCGACGTCGAGAACTGGCTCAAGTGCTACTTCATGCAGGACAAGGTCGGCGAATCGTTCGGCGGCACGATCAGCGGCGTGACGAGCTTCGGTATCTTCGTGACGCTCGACGACCTCAACATCGACGGCCTCGTGCATGTCACCGAGCTCGGGCGCGACTACTTCCACTTCGACGCGGGCCGGCACGCGATGATCGGCGAGCGCACGGGACGCGTGTTCCAGCTCGCCGGTCGTGTCCGCGTGAAGGTCGCGCGCGTCGATCTCGAAGCGACCAAGATCGACTTCACGCTGGACGAGGAGACGGCGCCGGCGGCGCCCGCGCTCCCGAAACGGCCGCAATACAGCGAACCGCTGGCGCGCAGCGACCGGCCACCCAAGGGCAAGCCAAGGCGATGATTAATCATTCATAATCAGTTCGTTACGCGAACTATCGACCGCTTGTGTGCGGCGCAACAAACCCGGCCGGCTCGCTGCTAGAATGGGCGATACATCCCGGAGTTGACGACGATGCCCGAAGGTCGCGAGCTAGATTCGATGCACATTGGTACCCCCCTCTCCCCAACCGCCATCAAGGTGATGCTGCTCGGCAGCGGTGAGCTCGGCAAGGAAGTCATCATCGCGTTGCAGCGCCTGGGCGTCGAGGTTATCGCCGTCGATCGCTACGCCAACGCGCCGGGACATCAGGTCGCGCATCGCGCGCACGTCATCGCGATGACCGACGCGGCGGCGCTCCGGCGGCTGATCGAGCAGGAACGGCCGCAGCTCATCGTTCCGGAGATCGAGGCGATCGCGACCGACGTGCTCGCGGCGATCGAGAGCGAAGGGATCGCGGAAGTCATCCCGACCGCGCGCGCGGTGCAGCTCACGATGAATCGCGAAGGCATCCGCCGGTTGGCGGCCGAGCAACTCGGCCTGCCGACCTCGCCCTATCGCTTCGCCGACAGCCTTGCCGAGTTGCAGGCGGCGATCGACACGACGCCGGGCATCGGCTATCCATGCATCGTCAAGCCCGTGATGTCGTCGTCGGGCAAGGGACAATCGCTCGTGCGCTCGCCGGCCGAGGTCGCGCCGGCGTGGCAATACGCGGAAAGCGCCGGCCGGGTCCGCGGCAGCCGCGTGATCGTCGAGGGCTTCATCGAATTCGATTACGAGATCACGCTGCTCACCGTGCGCGCCGTCGGCGCCGACGGCGCCGTCGAGACGCATTTCTGCGCGCCGGTCGGCCACCTCCAGGTCAACGGCGACTACGTCGAATCCTGGCAGCCGCAGCCGATGTCGCCGGTGGCGCTCGCGCGCTCGCGCGAAATCGCCGCCCGCGTGACGGGCGAGCTCGGCGGCCGCGGCATCTTCGGCGTCGAGCTCTTCATCAAGGGCGACGACGTCTGGTTCTCGGAAGTGAGCCCGCGCCCGCACGACACGGGGTTGGTGACGATGTGCACGCAGGCGCAGAGCGAATTCGAGCTCCACGCGCGCGCGATCCTCGGGCTGCCGGTGGACGTGCGCCAGATCGCGCCGGGCGCGTCGGCGGTGATCTACGGCGGCATCGACGCGCGCGGGATCCGCTTCGACGATGTCGCGCATGCCCTGTCGATTCCCTGCTCGGACCTGCGGCTCTTCGGCAAGCCCGAGTCGTACAAGAAGCGGCGGATGGGCGTGGCGCTCGCAACCGCGGGCGACATCGGCGAAGCACGAACGCGCGCGACCGAATGCGCGCGGCGCGTCAAGCCGCGCGCCGGATAAGCACCGGCCACCCGCCGCCGGCGCCGTGGATCTCGTCATTCAGGCGCCCGTCGTCGGCGCTGCCGAGCTGACGCAGATCGCGGCGCTCACGGGGTCGCAATCGGTGCACGCCGTCGAAGGCGGGCCGCAGGCGTTTCGCCTTGCGCGCATCCAATCGCGCGCGGGCGTGGCCGATTTCTGCACCGCCGCGCGCATCGACTACGCCTTCGTCCCGCCCGACCTGATCCGCGACCGGGTCGGCGTCGTCGCGATGGACATGGACTCGACGCTGATCACGATCGAGTGCATCGACGAGATCGCGGACCTCGCTGGGATCAAGCCGGAAGTCGCCGCGATCACGGCGTCCGCGATGCGCGGCGAAATCGACTTCCGCCAGAGCCTCGAGCGTCGTGTCGCTCTGCTCGCCGGCCTGCCCGAGGAATCCCTGTTGCGCGTCTACGACGAGCGGCTGAAGCTCTCACCCGGCGCCGAGCGGATGATCGCCGGCTTCAAGCGCGTCGGCGCGACGATTCTGCTCGTGTCCGGCGGCTTCACGTTCTTCACCGAACGCCTGCGCGCGCGTCTTGGGCTCGACGAAACGCTGGCCAACACGATCGAGATCGCCGGCGGCAGGCTCACCGGCCGAATCGAAGGTCCGATCGTCGACGCGCAGGCCAAGGCGGAGCGGTTTTCCGCGGCGCGCGCGCGCTGCGCGAGCGAGGGCGGCATCGCGGTCGCGATCGGCGACGGCGCCAACGACCTGCCGATGCTCGGCGCCGCGGACATCTCGGTCGCCTACCATGCGAAGCCGCTCGTTCGCGCGCAGGCGACGTACGCGATCAACCATTGCGGCCTGGACGCGATCCTCAACTACTTCGTATGATCGGATAGCGCCGCCAATGAAAAAGGGCGGCCGAAGCCGCCCTCTCTCATCTGCCGATTTCGTTCTAGTCGCGCTGACCGGAGAACGCCAGCAGCAGGTTGAGCAGGCTGATGAAGATGTTGAACAGGTCGAGGAACAGGTTCATCGTCGCCATGACGTAATTCGTCTCCCCGCCGCGCACGATGTTGCTCAAGTCGTAGAGCAGGTACAGCGAGAAGAGCAGCACGGCGATCGCCGAGAGCGCGAGGGACGCCGCCGGCACCTGGAAGAAAACGTTCGCGACCATGGCGATGAGCAGCAGGATCACGCCGACGAACAGGAACTTGCCGAGGAAGCTGAAATCGCGCTTCGACACCGTGGCGTACGCCGCGAGCGCGAAGAACACGCCCGCCGTCAGCCCGCCGGACAGCGCGACCAGTTGCCCGCCGTTGCGGAAGCCCGCGGCGACGGTCAGGATCGGCGTCAGCACCAGCCCGGATATGAACGTGAAACCGAACAGCGCGACCACGCCCCACGCGCTGTTGCGCAGCAGCGTGACGACCCACAGCGAGCCGAGCATCACCGCCAGCATCAGCAGCGGCATCATGATCGGCGACGTCTGGTACAACGAGAAGAAATTGAGCTGCATCCCGACGAACGCGCCGGCGATGGTCGGCAGCAGCGAAAGCGCCAGCAGCCAGTAGGTGTTGCGCAGGACGCGATTCGAGTCGACCGCGACCGGAATCGACGCGCTCGGCGGCAACGGGGTCGACGTACCGCCCGACATTACAGGTTCGAACTTGGGATCCATCGTTCCCTCCATCAGCGGTCCCCACGGGACCTTTGCAGAGCGTTAGAGTAGCAGAAATGGACGCCGGTTCCTCCTTCGCCGGCGGCCTGCCCTCGGCGAGTTGCTAATATGCGGCTGCCGCGCCGGAAGTTCAAGGGCGGCGCCGGCCGGGCCAGATCCGGCCATCAGCGGATGGGTGGCAGAGTGGTCGAATGCACCGGACTTGAAATCCGGCAAGGGCGCAAGTCCTTCGTGGGTTCGAATCCCACCCCATCCGCCAAGTCTTTTAGTAATATCAAAGAGTTAAGTACTTCTCCTAGCCGTTCGACTGCCTAGCGATGCGGCACAAGGCGGAGGGGCAAAATTGCGCATTTCGTTACCGCAGATCGCGCGGCTCTCCCGCGGCGACGGATCGCATTCGCGAAATGCTCGGCGTCCAGACGTCATGGCGGCAGCGGCAACGAGCTCATCGATCTCGACTCTGCGGGCTATAGTCTCGCGCAGGAAAGCGCGCAACTGGTAATCGTATGCAGCGAGCGCAAAAGACGAGCGGTCTAGGCCGGTGTAGCCGGCATCGTGCTCCCGGCGAGAGACCTGTATCGGCCAAAACGTGGCGTTCGCGATCAGAGACCGGTGCTCTTTCCCGACCTCGAGCTCAATCGAGCTGAGAGCAGTCCTAATGTGCGTATCATGCCCTTGGCGTGTTCTGCCTCGCTGGAGGCATCTCCACATACCCGATGACCTGAGAGATCCTGAATGCAGTGTAGCCACTTTCGCTGACCTTAAGCGCGCTATGCTCCCAAGCTAATAACGTGGCCAGAAGACTTCAGCTATCAGGGAAGATGCAACGCGAACGCGCATCGGCATAAAATGCGGGCCGACGCCAATCCATACATCGCTAGTGCAGGCTTCTGCCAATGGCCTACGAATCCTTTCGTCGCGCAGATGACGCCGACGCGCGAAGTAGCGCAATCGACTGCGGCCGCCGATCACGTCGCTGGGCATTAACGGATCGGTCACCGAGTACGCGCCTGCAGGGATTTAAGCGGCAATCACGCGACCTCAACGATCGAGAACTACGATCAATGCCTAGCGGACGGGAGACAGTCATAGAGACACGTGGCGAGGGCATCACGAATAACAGGACTGGGCATGGTCGCATCGGGAACGCACTTCCAAAGCGGCGCCAGTCCTCGACCGTTGTGGACAGCACAGTGTCAGACCCGAAGATAGGTCGGCTGAGTTTCGGACCTCTAACCAAAGCTACCGTTGGAATCGTGGAGCGATCGTTATACGCGAACGACAGCGCGGGGATCTCGATCGCGCGATGGCAACATCACAGCTCGCAATTCGATCGCGGCAGGCGAGCAATTCGAGTGGCATCGCAATCTTTGGCACCAGCTCGTACGGAGGTGCGACTCTGAGCGTCGTCGACAGTTGTCGAACGGCATGGACCCGACCAGAGACCAATGGCGGCGGAATTAGGCACGTTCGATTGTCGGAGTCGCATCACCAACAACACGACTGGCGTGACTATTGGTCGGATACAGTGAGGCGTTTCGATCGGAAACAACGTGGTTAAGCGAGAGCAGCAGGACTGTAAAGGTCGGAATTCGTCCATCACGGTGTCATGCAATCAGTAGCCAGAAATGAAGCGCAGTTCCTTACATTGCTTAAGATGCGAGCAAAAGCGCACATCTGCCGAGTGTCGCGCGGCAAATGGACCGCTTACCCAGACTGCCGATGCTCGGTGCCTCCGCGTTCGAGTTCATCGACTCGAAAGCGAAGCATCGTGCCGTTCGTCAGATCTCGACCGTTCTATCGGTGCGCGTACTCCGCCGTCGCGATCTCGTGCGGCGGTGGCAGCGGCACCGCGAAATGCCGGCGTGACGCTCACGCTGCCGAGATCTGGCGCATGCCGTCCGCAGGGAGACATCGCATGCTGCGTCGAACGGCCTTGTCGGTTAGCGTCAATCGCCGTAGGACCGTTGCTCGCTGACTCGCGCAGGCGCGCACGGCGAAGTGCCAGCGAGTCCTTTGTTGCCTCGTCCGGCTTTAGCGACACCAATCCGGAGCTGGTACTACCGTGCGCGAGCTACGCTGCCGACGCTGCGCAAACGAATTCGGGCGGCGAAGTCATCGTGCTCGACTCTGCGGGCTACGATCCGGAACGATCGGGCGGTCAGTCCGATCATCGTACCGCTTCCCGGCGGGAATCGACACATGGGCGGCACGCGCGCCGGTTGCGCAGCGAGGCGCTGCGCGGACCGTTCAGCTTTCGCGCGCTCTAACCCCGGAAGACGTGATCGGCTCAGATGCGCTGCGGTCTCGACCATGCGCCGCGTGTTGCGCGACGGGCACACCCGGCGTCCCTTGCGGTCGACCGCGGTGAGGAAGTCGCGCCCGCACCGCCGCGACTGAAGCGGCCCATCCGGCGTCGGAAGCAGTCAAGCCGCCGCGCTGAAATAATGATACCCATGAAGCCAATAAGGGCGTATATGTCCGGCGAGACCCGCGGTCGCCAGCGACAGTAGCCGCCAGGCGGCCGTTGGCTCTGCGCCGGTCAGCGGCGCAGCCGGCTGAACGGTCGACTTGAGGGAGATGAACATGAACGTCATGCACAAACTGCGCCTCCGCTCCGTCCCTGCATGCTTCACGGTCGCGATGTTGGGCTTGTCCGGTCCAGCGATGGCTGATTTCACCGTGGTTTTCCCGGCTGGAAACGCCTGCGGATTCGACCTGCAGATCGATGGCAGCGGCGGAAATCAGGTCCAGCGGGAGTTCTTCGACAAGGACGGCAACCTCGTGCGCACCCTGTCGGCGGGCACCGGCTCGGCGCTGACCTTCACGAATCTCGGCACGGGGGCCACGCTCGCGCTGCGGTCGAACGGGGCGGTAAGCCACGTCACCAAGGGTCCCGGCGGCCTGGACACCTGGGTCTCGACCGGACACAACATAATTATCCTGTTCCCAAGCGATTTTCCGCCCGGTCCCTCGACCACGCTGTACGTCGGTCGCGTCGAGTACACGGTCGATGTCAACTTCACCTTCAATCTGCTGCGATCCAGCGGACAGAAGACCGACATCTGCGCGGCGTTGTCGTGACCCCGGGCGATCGTCCATAGGAGCGAGCGAATCTGGGCTGCCGCCGGTTCGCGCCGGCGGCGGCGATTTCGCCGTGCGCCAAGCAAGAACGAACACAGCGAAACGAACCGTTGTTGGACCTCCGAAGGGGCGCGCAACCACTATCGCGGGGCGCGGCAGATCGGCCAACCGGATAATTGCGAAGCGTCCTTGGGGGCTCGATACTTGCCCCGTGGCGCAAGTCCATGCGGCGGCCCGTGGAAATCCCGCTGAACCACTGCGATTGCTGAAATCCTGCCTCGTCGGTCGACGGTGAGTTCAGCCGACAGCAACGTGGACGACCTACCCGTCAATTCGCCACCGCGGCGAATGCGTTAAACACACGAAACAAATTTGGCCTTCCGCCGAAACCATCCAAACGCGTTTCCTCTTTAGACTTCAGCTGTGAATCAACGGTGCGAAGTTGGTCGAGTTCCGGTTCCTGGCACCCGCCCCGCCGCACACAACTGGAAAGTAAGTCTCATGATCGCCGTGTGGACGCTCATCGCAGGTTTCGGAGGCTTCTGCCTCGGCATATTGGCGATGTCGATGCTCAATGTTGCGCGCGACGACATGCAGACTTCGATTACGTTCGAAGAACCGCAGATCCTTGGCGAGCGCTCGGGGCCAACGAGGGACCGGCCACTCGACGAAGTCAGATCTCGTCCCGGCCATTCCGCGCACAGATCACCCGTGCAGCGATGACCGCTGCGGACCCGCGCATCCTCGTGGAAGTCAACGACCGCCGACTATTTTCTCTTGCCGATGCGATTCAGCAGGGCGAGATGGCCGCCGTAGATCACGACGGCGACGGCATACCACCACCATTCCATATCGAAGTGATAGATGAGAACGCAGGCAATGAACAATGACATTGTCGTCCTCCCTTTCGCCGACGCCGACTGACTCGCCACGCTCGTCACCCGGCCTTGTCTCGACGGGTTGGTGGGGGCATTAGCTTGGGATTCGAGGGCGGGGATTGTCAAGGTCCGTGCCGACGCCTGGCAGTGCCCGGCGCTTCAAGCGGCCCGGCGCCGACGGATCCGCGATTGCCTTCGACGCGGCGCCCCTTCAGCGAGGCGGATGGCGTCGTTCGGATCCGGCGAAACCGCACGGCGTTGACCGGCGCGTCCCCTCAGGAGAACGGATGCCGCACGATGTCGAACAGGAGCTTTTCGAGCTCGACTATTCCAGTGCGCACACCCGAGCGCGTCTGCCACCATCGGTCCGGGTCGAATTGGGAGTAACGGCTGTATCTGACCGTGACCTTTGTGGGGTGTCCTTCCATCGCGCGGCCGAGCATGCGACGAAGGCGACGCGAATGGTCCGAGGTGCCAACGACGATCACTGACCGATATTGGTGCTGCGCGCTCCAGACGGGAAGTACCGCGACCTCGTCATCCGTTCCGTCGACCGCCATGGGTATCGCTTCGACATCGGTGACGCCGAGCGACTTGAGCAGTCGTATCGATTGCGCCGCATCATCCTCGTACGCAATGTCGCGACGACTGAATTCGCGATCTACATCATTCGGGGGGTCGGCAAACACGGCGACTCTGGTCGATATCCCTCGATGAACAAGATCGGCCGCTTCGAGAACTCCGGCACCGCCCGCATCTACCGTCAGGACGATGATGTCGGCGGGTTGCACAGCCTCATCCACCACCAGCAACCGGCCCGCACCCCGAAGGATGGGTGTATGAACCGCCGGCACCGCAACGATGGCGACACAAATCAGCAGGATTGCCACGGCCACGACGGACCGGCGGAGCCAGCGAGTCGTCATGGAGTCGCGACCTCTTCGATGTCGGATGGCGCGCATGCTGCCAACCGCCCGCCATCAACACGCGCCGACGCGAAGAGTCGGATTCGGCACGCGCCCGCACGTGCCGTGCCAACTCTCTTTCCCTTCGAGATCGGTGTCGCGTCCGTCACACCAGCGGCGCGACCTTCAGCACCTCTTCCGCGGTCGTGACGCCGGCGGCGACCTTCATCGCGCCGGAGACGCGCAGCGGTTTCATGCCGTCCTTGAATGCCTGCTCGCGCAGGCGCGCGTCGTCCGTGTCGGCCACGACCAGCTTGCCGCAGGCCCGGCGTCATCAGCATGATCTCGTAGAGACCGATGCGGCCGCGGAATCCGGTCATTCGGCATTCGAGACAACCGCCCGGCGCCATGACCGTCGCGGGCTTCTCGGCGCGCCATGGGGCCGTCATCGTCTTCCACGTGTCGTCGTCGGGCGGGTCGCCGGGCTTCTTGCAATGCGGGCACAGCGTGCGCACCAGACGCTGCGCCATCACGCCCAGCAGCGTCGAGCTCAGGAGGTACGCGGGCATTCCCAGATCGAGCATCCGGGTGACCGCCGTCGGCGCGTCGTTGGTGTGCAGGGTCGACAGGACGAGGTGGCCGGTCAGCGCGGCCTGCACGGCCATGTCGGCGGTGTCGCGATCGCGGATTTCGCCGACCATGATGATGTCGGGATCCTGGCGCATCAGCGTGCGCACGCCCGTCGCGAAATCCACGCCGAGCGACGGCTGCACCTGCATCTGGTTGAACGACGGCTCGATCATCTCGATCGGGTCCTCGACGGTGCACACGTTGACCTCGGGCGCCGCGAGCTGCTTCAGGGACGAGTAGAGCGTGGTCGTCTTGCCCGAGCCCGTCGGGCCCGTGACGAGGATGATGCCGTTCGGCTCCTTGATCATCCGCGCCCAGCGCTCTTCGTCGTCCGTCGTGAAGCCCAGCTCCGTGAAATCGCGGACCAGGACTTCGGGCGTAAAGATCCGCATGACGATCTTCTCGCCGAACGCGGTGGGCATGGTCGAGATCCGCAGCTCGACCTCGTTGCCATCGGGCGTTATGGTCTTGATGCGCCCGTCCTGCGGACGGCGCTTTTCCACGATCTCCATCCGCGCGAGCAGCTTGATCCGCGAGGTCATGGCGATCAGCACGGGAATGGGGATGGCGTAGACCTGGTGGAGCACGCCGTCGATGCGGAAGCGGACGATGCCGGCATCGCGGCGCGGCTCGACGTGGATGTCGGAGGCGCGCTGCTCGAACGCGTACTGCCACAGCCAGTCGACGATGTGGACGACGTGGCTGTCGTTGGCGTCGAGCGTGCCCTTCCGGCCCAGCTCGACCAGCTGCTCGAAGCTTCGCGCCAGCGACACCTGGCCTTTGGAGGTCTCCTGCGCCTTCTTCATCGAGCGCGCAAGCGTGTAGAACTCGCCCAGGAAGCGCCGGATGTCCACCGGATTGGCGAAGACGAACTTCACCTCGAGCTTGAGGATCTTCTCGAGCTCGTCGGCCCAGGTCCGCATGAACGGCTCGCTGGTGGCGACGGTGAGCGCGCTGCGCGTCACCTCGACCGGCAGGATCCGGTAGCGCTCGGCATACGCGTTCGACATCGTCTGTGTCACCGCCGTGAGGTCGATCTTCAGCGGGTCGACGTGCAGGTACGGAACGCCGAGCTTGCCGGCGAGCCATTCCACCAGCCAGTCGAGCGTGAGCGTCCCGTGCGGAGGCAACGCCGATTTCCACTTCTGGTTGGCAATGTATTCGAGCGGATGGTCGCCGCGCGAACCGCGCGAGCGAGCGAGGGCGTCCGCATTGGCCGCGAGCACGAGCCCGTCGACGACCATCAGCTTCAGGATGTCTTCGAGGCGCAGGCGACGGTCCTGCGCCTGGGGCGCGGGCGCCGAATGGGGATTGGCCGCTTGCGTGGCAGCCGGGATAGGTGCGGCCATCCACCTACTCTACACTAGTGGGCTATGCGACCCAATCCGCCCGCCCCCATGCGCCACGCCCGACCGCACCGAACGACCCGTCGGCGCGTCGTCGCCCTCGCACTGTCGTCGCTGCTCGCGGTGACCGGCACTCGTGCCGAGGACGTCGACGACGCCTGCCGCCGACCAGGCGCTCATGATGCGGGCAGCCGACATGGCCTATGCGCGCGAGCTCGAACGCGCGCGCGTCAAGCGTTCGCTCGACGTCAACAAGGACCAAGTCGCCATGGCACGCCGCGTTGCGTCTCCGATGATGGCCTACGCCGCCACGTTCGCGCCTGTCGCCGCGCCGTGGTCGTGGGCCCTGCATGTCGAAACCCGCGACGAGCCGGTCGCGTATTGCCTTCCCGGCGGCAAGATCATGTTGAGCACCGGGCTCGTCGATCGGATGAAGCTCACGCCCGGCGAACTTGCGGTCGTGCTCGCGCATGTGATCGCCCACGCGCTCGCGGGACATGACGCGGCTACGGCCACCGCACGGCTCGCCGCCCTGCCCTTCGCCCCCGATCCGAATCGCCGCATCCTGCAACTTGCCGACATCCTCGGCAAGGTCATGCTGAACGACGCGCACGACAAGGAGACCGAACGCGAGACCGACGCGATGGCGCTCGAGTTCATGGCGCGCGCCGGCGTGGATCCCGAGCCCGCCGTCGAGACCTGGCGCAAGATCGCCCGCGCCGGCGGCGCGACGCCGCCCGGGTTCCTTGCACTGCACCCGACCTGGCCCGGGCGAATCGACGAAATCGAAGCCCAGATTGCGCCGATACTGCCGCTATTCGAGCAGGCGAAGGCGGAAATCGCGGCACGGCCGCGCCAGCCGCCGGTCAGGACCCGGCCGGGGCTCAACTGACGCCACCGATGTCGCGGCGGCGGATCAGGCTGCCGGCGACTCGGGCACCTGGAAGACCTCGCGCAGGTAGGCGACGTACGACGGATCGTAGCCCATTGTCTTCGAGGGCTCGTCGCTGATCTTGGCCACCGGCTGGCCGTTGCAGCGGGTCATCTTGATCACGATCTGGAGTGGATCGAATCCGACGTCGTTGGTGAGGTTCGTCCCGATGCCGAACGCCGTGTGCATGCGCCCGCGGAAGAACTCGAACAGCCGGATCGCGAGCGGCACGTTGAGGCTGTCGGAGAACACCATCGTCTTCGAGCGCGGGTCGATGCGCATCTTCTGGTAATGCGCGATGAGCTTCT
The DNA here is from genome assembly GCA_963816925.1 of uncultured beta proteobacterium. Taxonomy (GTDB): domain Bacteria; phylum Pseudomonadota; class Gammaproteobacteria; order Burkholderiales; family Casimicrobiaceae; genus CAIWHR01. The sequence goes on from CAWFMY010000009.1 coordinate 20,799, forward strand.
CTCCCCACTCGAAGGGATCGCCGGAGTCGTGGCGCACGCCGTCGAAGAGCTTGCAGAAGAAGAGGTCGAAGTCGCGCAGGAACGCATCCATCCCGCAGACGTCCGACAGCGCGATCCCGAGGTCGCCGCGGTATTCGCGCGCCCACATGTTGAATGCGAACACCTGCGAGTCGCGCAAGCGCGGGCCCACCGCCTGGCAGGCCTGCAGGTATTCGTGCGCCATCGTGCCGAGCGGCGTCAGGCCGTGGCGCCGCGCGAGGTCGACGTTGCTCGTTCCGACGAACTTCGCGCCGATGCCCTCCTGCAACGTCTGCACGACCTCTTCCTGCCATGACCTCGAGAACCGCCGCCGCGTTCCGTAGTCGGCGATGCGGAACTCGGGATCGGCAACGCCGTTGATCAACCCGATCTTGGCGGCGAGGCGCCGGCGCCCCTCCTCCAGCGGCGCGCCCGGCTGCGTGTTGCGGAAGTAGACCTCGCTGACGATCGAGAGCACGGGCACTTCGAACAGGATCGTGTGCAGCCACGGCCCCCGGATCGAGATGTCGATTTCGCGGCCCGGCCCCGCGATCGGCTCGATCGAGATGAACCGCTCGTCCAGCTGGAAAAGGCCGAGCAGGTCGACGAAGTCGCTCTTCATGAAGCGCCAGCTGCGCAGGTAGTCGAGCTCCTCCTTGCGGAACCGCACGCCGCACAGCGCACGGACCTCGTCGCGGATCTCGTCGACGTAGGGCTTGAGGTCCACGCCTTCGCTGCGGCATTTGAACCGGTATTCGACCTGCGCGCCCGGAAAGTGATGCAGGACCACCTGCATCATCGTGAACTTGTAGAGGTCGGTGTCGAGTAGCGACTGGATGATCATGCCGGAGGGCGCCGAGTTTCGCGGATGTTACCCGTTAGCACCGGGCGGAGCCACGTCCACCGCGCCGCCGGTCCGGACGCCGACGTCCACGATCCGGATGCGGCTCGCGAGCCAGATCGCCGCAATCGTGGAGATTGCCGCGATCCAACCGACGGTTCCGTAGTGGGTGAGCTTGCCGTCGGGGGCCTGTCCGATGATGAGACCGGCGGTCAGCGCGGCGAGGCCCGCGCCCAATTGCTGGATCGAGGCGTTGAAGCTCATGAACGAGCCGCGCAGCCGCGGCTCGGCGCTGCCCGAGATCAGCGCCATGCCGGGGCCGAAGCGGCCGGTGACGAACACGAAAAACAGCACCGCGCACGCCACGACGACCGCGAGCGGAACGGGACGGAGGTGCGTCGTGATGAGGATCGGCGCGATCGACACCACGCCGACGATGCCGAATACGCGCTTCTTGCCGTAGCGATCGGCGAGCCGGCCGATGAGCGGCGACGTGACGAGCGTGGCGAGGCCGCCCGCGAAGTACATGAGCGGCAGGTCGACTTCCGCAAGCCCGACGTTGGCGACGTTGTAGGGCGCGATGAACGGAATCACCGTGAATCCCGCGAACATCAGCACGACGGTAAAGGCAAACGCCCGCAGGTGATTGCGCACGCCGAAGATGGCGCGCAACTGCTCGACGGGTTGTCGACGCACGGCGTGCGCGAGGTGCCCGGTGATCGGCGGAAGCAGCCGGGACGCCGCGATGGCGACGATGACGCTCAACGCGGCGAGCGCGAGGAAGGGCACGCGCCATGTCGAATGCGCGGCGATCCACAGGCCGGCTGGCAAGCCGGCGACCGCGGCAAACGAGAATGCGGTGGCCACGATACCGGTGGCCGTCGCCCGTCGCGCGAACGGGACCAGGTCCGCGACGATCGCGAGCACGAGTCCGCCGATGACCCCGCCGAATGCGCCGGCGACGATCCGCGCCGCAAGCAGCAGCGGGTAGTTGGGCGCAAGGCCGCACAGCGCGGTCGCGACGATGAACCCGCCGTAGAGGAAGAGCAACACGCGCTTGTGGTCGAAATGATCGATCCAGAACGCGGCGACGAAGCCGCTGGCCGCGGCCGCGAACGTGTACGAGGAAATGAGGATGCTGAACTGCCGCGGGCCGACTTCGAGGATCCGCATGAGCTGCGGGCCGAGCGGCATCATGATCATGAAATCGACGATATGCGTGAACTGCACCGCCGCGAGCGTGAGCAGCAGCGCGAGTTCGCTGGACGCGTGGCGCCGCGGAGTGCCGGGTTCGGGCAAAGGCAAGTCGGTAGGGGTTTGCTGCGATCGCGGCCGGGCGAGGGAGCGGCGCCTGGTGCGCCCGCGAGGCGTCCGAAGATCGCGAGGCCGGCCAATATAGCACGCGCCCCCGCCTCGCCCGAGCGCCCAAGGTAGCGCCGGAACCCCGGTGCGGCTATGATCTGGCGGCCCCCTCCCGGTGCAAAGCCATGCTCGTCAATTGCGTCGCATATCAGAACGGCCGCAAGCTCGGCGACATCCACGTCGAGGACATCAGCGAATACGTGTCCCGGCCGGATTGCTTCGTCTGGGTTGCCCTGTTCGAGCCGAGCGATGCGGAGCTCGACCAGATGCAGGAGGAATTCGGGCTGCATCCGCTTGCCGTCGAGGACGCGCGCCACGGTCATCAGCGCCCGAAGATCGAGGAATTCGAGGAATCGCTGTTCGCCGTGCTGCAGACGGTCGAGCACGCGCCGGAGGGCACCGACGAACCGCTGCGCGTCGGCGAGGTCGCGATATTCGTGGGGTCGAACTACATACTTTCGGTGCGCTTGCGGACCGAGCAGGGGATTCACCGAAGTCCGTGCGCGCACCGAGCGTGAGCCCGACCTCCTTCGGCACGGATCCGGCTACGTGTTTTACGCGCTCGCCGACACCATCGTCGATCGTTACTTTCCGGTCCTCGACGCGCTCGAATCGGACCTGGAAAAGATCGAGGAGCAGATCTTCGTCCGCAATTCCGCCCGCTCGAACATCGAGGCGCTCTACGCGCTGAAGCAGCAGTTGATGGTGCTGAAGCATGTGGTGGACCCCTCGATCGAGGTCATCGGCAAGCTCTACGGCGGACGGGTGCCGCAGGTCTGCACGGGACTGCAGGAATATTTCCGCGACGTCTACGATCACCTGACGCGGATCCACGCGTCGATCGAGGCGATCCGCGAAATGCTGGCCACGGCCATCCAGGTGAACCTCGGCATGATCAATCTCAACGAGACCGAGGTGACGAAAAAGCTCGCGGGGTGGGCGGCGCTGATCGGCGTGCCGACGGCGATCGCCGGCATCTACGGCATGAATTTCAAGAACATGCCGGAACTGGAATGGGCACACGGCTACTACATGGCGCTCGCGGTCATGTTCGGCATCGACGTCGCGCTGTACGTCTGGTTCAAGAAGATCCGCTGGCTGTAGGCGCGCATCCATCGCGGCGCGACAAACCGGTTCGTCCTCGTTGCGCCGGCGACGCCATTGGTTCATAATTTTATCGCTTTTGCGCCGCCCTTCCACGGGCGCTTCCACGAGACTCGTTCATGAACTTTCGATGCCACGCAGCGTCTGCTGCTCGCCGCCTCCCTGTTGCTGATCACCGCGCTCCCGGCGACGGCGCAGCAGGTCACCGGCGTGCTGGGTTCGCCTAGCGCAACCACTACGGTCAGTCCGAAACAGCTGCCGCCGCCTGACCCGCACTTCGGCGGCGTCATCAAGGACGACGCCCTGCAGTCCAAGTTCTGGTGGGCGCCGCGCATCGTGCCGCCGAAAGGCGCGCCCAACGTCCTGCTGATCATCACCGACGATGCGGGCTTTGGCGTGCCCAGCACCTTCGGCGGCGTCATCCCCACGCCGACAATGGATCGAATCGCCAAGGAAGGCCTGCGCTACAACCGGGTGTTCTCCACGGCGCTGTGCTCGCCGACACGGGCGGCCCTCATCACCGGGCGCAATCACCATTCGGCGGGCTTCGGCGTGATCTCCGAGCAGTCCACGGGCTTCCCCGGCTACAACAGCATCATCGGCAAGGACAAGGCGACCATCGGCCGCATGCTGCTCGACAACGGGTACTCGACGGCGTGGTTCGGCAAGGATCACAACACGCCGGCGTTCGCGGCGAGCCAGGTCGGGCCATTCGACCAGTGGCCGACGGGGATGGGCTTCGAGTACTTCTACGGCTTCGTCGGCGGCGACGCCAACCAGTGGGAGCCGAACCTCTTTCGCAATACCACGCAGATCTATCCGTTCCTGGGCAAGCCTGGCTGGAATCTCATCACGGGCATGGCCGATGACGCGATCGACTACATGACGCGGATCCACCAGACCGATCCGTCGAAGCCGATCTTCATCAAATACGCGCCCGGCGCCACGCACGCGCCGCACCATCCGACCAAGGAGTGGGTCGACAGGATCGCCGCGATGCACCTGTTCGACGACGGCTACGAAAAGGTGCGCGAGCGCATCTTCGAGAACCAGAAGAAGCTCGGCGTGATCCCAAAGGACGCCAAGCTCGCGCCGTGGCCGAAGGAGATGCTGAAGCCGTGGGACCAGCTGACGGCCGACGAGAAGAAGCTCTTTCTCAGGCAGGTCGACGTCTTCGCCGCCTACGCGGCCTATAGCGACGCCGAGATCGGTCGCGTGATCCAGGCCTTCCAGGACTTGGGCAAGCTCGACAACACCCTGATCATCTACATCAACGGCGACAACGGCACGAGCGCCGAAGGCGGGCCGCTCGGCACGCCGAACGAAGTCGCGTTCTTCAACGGCGTCAACATGCTGCCCGCCGAAGTACAGCTCAAGTGGTACGACGTGTGGGGCACCGAGCAAACCTACAACCACATGTCGGCCGGCTGGTCGTGGGCCTTCGACACGCCATTCGACTGGTTCAAGCAGAATGCCTCGCGGCTCGGCGGCATCAATCAGAACATGGTGGTGTCGTGGCCTGCGCGCATCAAGGACAAGGGCAGCCTGCGCGAACAGTTCATTCACGTGATCGACGTCGTGCCGACGATCCTCGAGGCCGCCGGGATCAAGGCGCCCGAGATGATCGACGGGATCAAGCAGGCACCGATCGAGGGCACGAGCTTCGCTTATACGTTCGATGCGGCCAATGCCAAGGTGGCTTCGCACCACAAGAGGCAGTACTTCGAGATGATGGGCCAGTGGGCGCTCTACGAAGACGGCTGGATGCTGAGCACGAAGGTCAACCGCGCACCCTGGGAGGCATTCGGTCCGGCCAACCCCGACCCGCTGAACAACCAGGTGTTCCAGCTGTACGATCTGACCAGGGATTTCAGCCAGACGCAGGATGTCGCGGCACAGCACCCGGCGAAGGTGAAGGAGATGCGCCAGCAGTTCGTCGCCGAGGCCAGGAAATACCAGGTTTTCCCGCTGGACGCCTCGGTGGCGGCGCGTCTCGTGGCGCCACGTCCCAACATCACGGCGGGCCGCAGCGAGTTTGTCTACACGCGTCCGATGACCGGCCTGCCTCAGGGCGACTCGCCAAACATCCTGAACGCGTCTTACAACTTCACGGCGGATATCGAAGTGCCGCAGGGTGGCGCCGACGGCATGATCGTGACGTCCGGCGGCCGCTTCGCCGGCTACGGCTTTTACCTGCTCAAGGGCAAGCCGGTGTGGCTGTGGAACATGGTCGACCTCGAGCGAATCAAGTGGGAAGGCCCCGATGCGCTGACGCCGGGCAAGCACACGGTCGAGTTCGATTTCAAGTATGACGGGCTTGGCGCGGGCACCCTGGCCTTCAACAATTTCAGCGGCCTCGGCCGCCCCGGTGTTGGCGCCCTCAAGGTGGACGGCAAGATCGTCGACACCAAGACGATGCCGAAGACGATCCCGATGATCTTGCAATGGGACGAAAGCTTCGACATCGGATCCGACACGCTGACAGGCGTGAACGACGCCGATTACACACCGCCATTCCCCCTTTCAGCCAAGCTCAACAAGCTGACGATAAAGGTCGACCGGCCGCAGTTGTCGCCGGAGGACGTCAAGAAGCTCGAAGCAGCCATGCGCAACAACAAGATGAGCGAGTAGCCGCATCTCGACGGGAATCGTGGCCAGGGGCGCGGGTCTCTCCGCGCTCATTCCCGGCCTGAACGAATCAATCGATTGGAGAACTCCATGAACAAGCGTTACCGACTCTTCGCCGCATCCACAGCCATTCTCGTCGTCGCCGGCATTGCCTACGCGCAGCAGTATCCGGTGATGGATGCCGTCGCCAACAAGGTGGTCCAGAAATACCAGTCGGCCAGCTGCGAGCAGTTGTGGCAGCAGAAGGGCCAGCCCAAATCGCCGGAAGAACAGCGCGTGATCGGCTTCCTGAAGAGCGACCCGCAGATGCGTACGGCGTTCCTGAACAAGGTCTCCGGGCCCATCGTCAACAAGATGTTCGAGTGCGGGATGATTCCGTAACTCGCCGACGCCGGAACCCCGGCCCTTGGAGAATGCAATGATTGTTACCCACCTCGTGGGCCGCATCGCCGCGCTACTGTTGGGGGTGTTGATTGCGGCAGGTGTCGCCGCGCAGACACCACCGCCGGCCACGAAACCGGCAGCGCCAGCCAAGGCGGCCAAGCCCGCCAAAAAGGCGGCCGCGCCGGAATTCAAGCTGATCCTCGAGCCGCGGGCGATGGAGTTGCTCAAGGCCACGAGCGCGACGCTCGCCGCCGCCAAGTCGATGTCGTTCACGGCGACGGTGGGCTACGAGTACCCGAGCAAGCTGGGACCGCCCATCGTCTACACGACACGGTTCGACGTGACGATGCAGCGGCCCGACAAGCTCAGGATAATTTCCCCCGGTGACGGACCGTCGTCGGAGTTCTACTACGACGGCAGGACGATGACGGCGTATGCGCCGGTGGAGAACCTCGCCGCCGTGGCGCCGGCTCCGCCGACGATCGACGAAATGCTCGCGGCCGCATTCAAGGACGCGGCAATCTTCTTTCCCTTCGAGGACCTGCTCGCGGCGGACCCGTATGCGGCCTTGACCGATGGCGGGATCCTCGCGTTCTACATCGGCCAGTCCAATCAGGTCGGAGGTGTTACGACCAATATGCTGGCGTGGGCGAACAAGGATGTCTTCCTGCAGATCTGGATCGGCGCCGAGGACAAGCTGCCGCGCCGCATTCGCGCGATGTATGCCGCGGACCCGCTGGCGCTTCACCACGAACTTGAGTTGTCAAACTGGAAACTGGACCCGGTAGTGCCTGCGGACGCGTTCGCTTCACCAAAGGTGGCGACGGCGGGGCGCATGACGTTCGCCGCGCCCGCGCCGGCACCCAAGGGCGTCAGACCCATGACGGCTGGCAAATCGGCTCCAGCCCCTGCCAAGGCGCCTGCCAAAACCAACTGACATGAGGTAAACACATGAACTCATTGACCTCATTCGGCATCGCGCTCCTGACCGTGGTCGTGTGCGCAGGCCACTCCGAAGCCTTCGCGCGCGGCAATCGCGCCGGCGGCAGCACGAGCCACAGCGCCGGCGAAACGAGCCATAGCAATACTTTTGGCGGCAGCACGACGCACGAAGCGGGCGAAGGCACCGAGCACACCAACGCTTACGGCGGCAACACCGCGCACGCGTACGGGGGCGGCACCGAGCACACCAACATGTACGGTGGCAGCACCTATGGAAAGGCCGGCGACGGCGCTTATCACACGTACCCCTCCGGAGCGACCGCCTATCACCCGCCGGGCTATCCAGCGTATCCGACCTATGCGGCCTATCACCCACCCGTCGCGGTGCCGTATTACTCGGCAGGATGTTACGGCTGCGCCGCGGCCGCGGGTGCCGTTGTCGGCATGACGGCCGGTGCGGCGGTGGCGTCGGCCAATACGGCTGCGGCGACGTCGACCGCATACGCGGCAGGTGTGGCGACCGGCAGCGCGAACACGGCGGCGGCGACAGCCACCGCGTACAACGCGGGCGTCGCCACCGGAGCCGCGATGGCGAGCACGCCTGCGTCCGGAACCTGGGTGATGGGGATGAACTACTCGAACCTGCCGACGGGATGCGCGATGCCAAACGTCCAGGGCAAGACGTACTACCTCTGCGGCAACACGTGGTTCCAGCCGTCGTTCGGCGCAAACGGCGTCTTTTACACGGTGGTGCCGACGCCCTGACCCGGGGCGAGCCCATCCGCTCAGTGCTGGTGCGGCGCGTGCCCGCTATCGTCGCGCGCGACGGCCGCAAGCGGGATCACGCGTCCGTTCGGCGGCAGTAGCGGCCACGACGGCTGCAGCGTCACGTGCTCGATGCCGAAATCGGCGTTCAGCAGCCGTTGTGCGGACGCCAGAATCTGCGGCCACGCGGAACCATCATCGAGCGTCACGTGCGCGGAGAGCGCAACGCATTCCGCGCTCATGTTCCACACGTGCAGGTCGTGAATGCCGGTCACGCCCGGCATCGCGGCGAGCGCCTGCCCGATCGCGTCGTACGACAGGTGCGAGGGCACCTGCTCCATCAGCACGGCCCCCGACTGGCGCAGCAGCAGGAAGGTCGAGCGCAGGATGAGCAGCGCCACCACCAGCGACAGGATCGGGTCGATCGGCATCCATCCGGTCGCGTAGATGACGGCGCCCGCCACCAACGCGGCAACCGACCCGAGCAGGTCGCCGAACACGTGCAGCAGCGCGCCGCGCGCGTTGATGCCTTCGCCCGAGCGCGACAGCATGTACGCGACGACCACGTTGATCGCGAGCCCGCTTGCGGCGACCACCATGACGATGGGCCCGGACACAGGCTCCGGCGCAAGCAGGCGGCGCACGGCCTCCACCGCGATCCACACGATCAGAAGGAGCATGCCGAGCGCATTGACGAACGCCGCGAGGACCTCCGCGCGCGCATAGCCGTACGACGCGCGCTGCGACGCCGGCCGCCGCGCAACGACGATCGCGATCAGTGCGACAACGAACGACATGGCGTCGGTCACCATGTGGCCCGCGTCGGAGATGAGCGCCAGCGAACCGGCGAGCCAGCCGCCGGCCGCCTCGACGATGGCGAATCCGGCGGTGAGGGCGAGCGCGATCCACAGCGCGCGCGTCGTCCCGGCCCCGTGCGCGTGGCTGTGCGGTGCTTCCGGGTGCGGTGCGGACGACGTCGAGGAATGGATCATGGCGGGTCGGGCGACTCCCGGCATTGTCAGTCCGCGGCGGCGCAACCGCAATCGCGTCGCCCCATCTGGCGAAACAGGTGCTCAAAGGCGCGCATCGCTGAAAGCGCCTTGTGTCAGCCTTCTTCGCGCAACCGGATCGGTCCCTGATTCTCCGGGTGCCAGCCCTGCCTTCCAGCGTAGAACGCCCGGATTCGCGCCATGTCGACCGCGACGTCGCCGGTCAATTCGATGTAGGCGCCGATCCCGATCTCGCGCGCCGGAACATCGATGTAGCCGAGCGCCAACGGCACGCCGGCCGCCCGCGCGATGCGATAGAAGCCGGACTTCCAGTAATCGGTGCGGCTCCGGGTCCCCTCGGGGGCCAGCGCAAGGAGGAAATCGTCGCGTCGCGCGAACTCGCGCTCGATCTCGCCGACGAAGCCCTGCGGATCGCGGCGATTGACCGGAATTCCACCCCACCAGACGAGCAGCGGCCGCAGCGGCCAGCGGAACAGCGTGTCCTTGCCGACAAAATGGATGCGCAGCCCGATCACCATCTTGGCGAGCAGGCCCACGATGGTGTCCCAATTCGACGTATGGGGATAGAAGATCGCGACGCAGCGGCTCGGGACGGGTTCGAGAAGCCGGATGCGCCACCCGACCGCGCGCAGCACCCATTGCGCAGCCCGCGGCAGAACGCCGGGCACGCGGGGACGCAGGACGACGGGAGCCGGCTGAAAAACGGGCACTTCGGTTGACAAGGGGAATCGCGGGTCGGGCGCCGGCGGGGGGCCGCGCGCGCCGCAGTCTAGCAAACGGGACCGACGCTAGAATGTCGGCATGGCAGTCTCGCCTGACATCGACCTCGTGCGCCGCATCGACGCCACCCTTCCGCAGACGCAGTGCCGGCGCTGCGATTACGACGGCTGCCTGCCGTATGCCGAGGCGATCGCGAACGGCGACGCGATCAACCGATGCCCGCCCGGCGGCGACACGGTCATCGTCGCGCTTGCGGCGTTGACGGGCAAGCCCGTCGTCGCGCTCGATCGCGCGCATGGCGAAGCCCGCGCCGCTCGCCGTGGCCCGCATCGACGAGGCGTGGTGCATCGGCTGCACGCTCTGCATCGATGCCTGCCCGGTCGACGCGATCGTCGGCGCGGCCAAGCGCATGCACGCGGTGCTGCCGGCGCTTTGCACCGGCTGCGAGCTCTGCCTGCCGCCCTGCCCCGTCGACTGCATCGACATGATCCCCGCCGGACGCGCGTGGAGCCCGGCTGACGCGCGCGCCGCGCGCGAGCGCTTCGACACCCGCAATGCGCGGGAAGCCGGGCGTCACCCGGGCGTGCGCAAGGCTCCCGCGTCGACGCCCGTCGAAACCGTTGTTCTGCCATCGAAAACAGAAGCCGTCGCCGCGGCGCTCGCCCGCGCCCGCGCGCGCCGCGCATCATCCGGCACGCGCACGCGATGAACCCGCAGAAGCGCCGCGCGATCTTCGAACGGCTGCGCGCCGCGGACCCCCATCCGCAATCGGAGCTCCAGCATCATTCCGCCGTTCGAGTTGCTGGTGGCCGTCGTGCTGTCGGCGCAAGCCACGGACAAGGGCGTCAACAAGGCGACCGCGAAACTCTTTCCCGTGGCCCGCACGCCGGCGGCGATCGTGAAGCTCGGTGTCGACGGCCTGATTCCGTACGTGCAGTCGATCGGCCTTTTCCGGAACAAGGCGAAGAACATCGTCGCGCTCTCGGAGATCCTGTTGCGCGACCACGGCGGCCGGGTGCCGGCGAATCGCGAAGCGCTGGAAAAGCTGCCGGGCGTGGGCCGCAAAACGGCGAATGTCGTGCTCAACGTCGCGTTCGGCGAGCCGACCATCGCGGTCGATACGCACATCTTCCGCGTCGCGAACCGTATGGGACTGGCGCCCGGAAAGACGCCCGAGGCCGTCGAGCAAAAGCTCCTCAAGGTGGTCCCCGACGAATTCCGGCAGCATGCGCACCACTGGCTGATCCTGCATGGCCGCTACACCTGCGTCGCGCGCACGCCGAAATGCGGCGCGTGCATCGTCCGCGACCTCTGCGATTACCGCGACAAGACCGTCTGACGCGATGTTCACGCCGTCGCGCGACGAGGCGCGCCGCTTTCTGGTCGAGGCGTGGTCGAAGCACCGCGCAAAACAACCTCTGTCCGGGCTCGAGCAGCTGGCCGCCGGACTTGTCGCGCTGCATCCGGAATATCACGCAGTCATCGAGAATCCGGAGCGCTTCGCCGACCGCGACTGGAACCCGGAGGCGGGCGAAGCAAATCCGTTCCTGCACCTGTCGCTGCACCTCGCGGTCGCGGAGCAGATCGGCATAGACCAGCCGCCCGGCATCCGCGCGCAGTTCGAGCGCCTGCGCGCCGCGCGCGGCGACGAGCACGCCGCGCTGCACGCGGTGCTGGAATGCCTGGGCGAGGTCATGTGGTCGGCGCAGCGCCACGGCACGCCCCCCGATGCCGCGCTTTACATCGCCTGCCTCGAGCGGCAACGTTGATTTGCCGCGCGGCGCCGGTGATCAGGCGCAACCGTGTCCTGGCGTGTCGCACGCCGCGCCCTCGGGCGGCAGGTTGCTGACGAAGATGTGCAGCACGCGCCAGCCGCGCGCGGTGCGGACGAGCAGCACGTTCATCTGCGCCGTCCGCGCAGGTGCGTTGCGCGCGATGTCGGCACGCACGAAGATCTCCACCGTCCGGTCGTCGAGCCCCAGGGCCTCGAACGTCGACCAATCGGGCTCGATGCGCCAGATCGACAGGAAGATTTCGCGAAAGCGGTCGAGCGCCGCGCCGCGTTCGCGCACGACGTCCCCGGGCGAGATCCAGAGGAAATCCGCGGAATCCGCGAGCATCTTGCCGACCTCGTCGAGGTCGTGCGCATTGTTGGCGTCGACGAACCGGCTGAAGGCGCTCCTGACGTCGTCTTCCGGCGCCGCGTGCGCAGGCGTCCTTGCCGCCAGCGCCGATGCAGGCGATGGCAATCACGATTGCGGCCAGGTGAGAGCGCATGGTCGTCCACCTCCACGCGGAGCCGGTTCGAAATTCTGCCGGCCCGCACACATTATGCGCCCCCGGACGCCGATTGGCCTGATCGTCGCGCCCAACGACACCCTTGCGTGCCTGATCGTGTCGTCCGCCAACAGCATCACCGGCAACACGTTCGCGCAAACGGTGAGCAGGAACTGACCGCCAGGCTCGACGCCCGCATGAAAAAAGGGCGCCCGCAGGCGCCATCGTTGCCGGCGACGCGCGCTCGCTCAGTACTTCGCGGAGAGCACCGCCGGTTGCGCCGCGTAATAGGCGGCGAGGTTCTCGATGTCGTCAGTCGTCAGCGTCGCGGCGAATCCCGCCATGATCGGGTTCTTGCGCTGGCCCGATTTGTAGTCGCGCAGCGCCTTGGCAAGATAGTCGCGATGCTGGCCCGCGAGCTTGGGGAAATCGGGTGCCGCGCTGTTGCCGTCGGCGCCATGGCACGCGGCGCAGACTTCGGCGGCCTTCGCCTTGCCGGCGTCCGGGTTTGCCGCGTGCGTTGCCGACGCGGCGCCCGCCAGCGCAAGCGCCGTCAGCAGCATCAGGTATCGACGGTTCATCATTTCACTTTCGACGCGAGGCCGCCCTGGCCGTAGTACGCGGCCACGTCGGCCATGTCCTGGTCCGACAGCGACGCGGCGATCGCGCGCATCGACGGATGGCTGCGCTCGCCTGACTTGTATTCGCCGAGCGCCTTCACGATATAGGCTGGATGCTGGCCGGCGATGCGCGGGACCTTGTACACCTCGGGGAAAGCGGTGCGCCAGCCTTCGATGCCATGGCAACCCTGGCACATCTGGACCTTCATCGCGCCCTTGTCGACGTTGCCGACGGGGGCACCGTCCGCGAGCGCGACGTTCGCCGCGGCCAGCGCGACGAACGCTGCGCCGAGCGCCGCCGGGATTGCATTGCTGTGCTTCATCTTCGGAAATCCGCCATTGGTCGAGGGCCGCTTTGCTGAATGCGCCGCGAAACCCCGCGATTTTAGAGTCTGCGCGATGCGGGGTCAAATTGCCGAGACCCCCGCGGCGTCACTTCTCGAGGTATTTGAACTTGTCCTTGACGCCCTTCCACTCGTCGGCGTCGGCGGGCGCCGGCTTGCGCTCGATGATGGGCTTCCAAACCTTGGCCAGCTCCGCATTGATCGCGGTGAAGTGCTTCTGGTCGTCGGGAACATCGTCCTCGGCGAAGATCGCCTCGACCGGGCATTCGGCGACGCACAGCGTGCAGTCGATGCATTCGTCCGGGTCGATGACGAGGAAGTTGGGACCCTCGCGGAAGCAGTCGACCGGGCACACATCGACGCAATCGGTGTACTTGCAGCGAATGCAGGTTTCGGTGACGACGTAGGTCATATCAGGAGCCTGTCGGGTTTACTGTTGCGCATGCGACGGAAGGCGATCCGGGCGCAGTTCAGGGCGCGAGCCCGAAGGCTCCTTGTCCGGCGGTAAAATGTTGATTTTAGCAAATCGGCCCCCATCGTTACCGCAACGCAGGAGAGGCTTGCACGCAGGAGGGCCTTCGGCTACCGTAGGTCACCTTTCGAGGCGCCGGTCCGGAGCGGCGCCGGTACCCGACTCCCCTGCCCCCCAGGCAACGCACGAGGAATCCATGAGCGACAATATCAAGCACGTATCGGACGCCACGTTCGACAAGGACGTACTTCAATCGCAGACCCCGGTTCTGGTCGATTACTGGGCCGAATGGTGCGGTCCATGCAAGATGATCGCGCCGGTCCTCGAGGACCTCGCCCGCGACTACGCCGGCAAGCTGACGGTCGCGAAGCTCGACATCGACGCCAATCCGGGCACCACGAGCCAATTCGGCATCCGGGGCATCCCGACGCTGATCCTGTTCAAGGGCGGCAAGGCCCATGCCCAGAAGGTCGGCGCGCTGTCGAAGTCGCAGCTCGCCGCCTTTGTTGACAGCAACCTCTGAACCCGCTAACCTGATTTTCGTGCCGCGTCGCCCCCCGGTCTTCCCGGGGCGGCCCTGCGGCAGGTTGCAAGGCGCTGCCTGACCGTTCGACGGCGCCTTCCCGGGACCCTTCCCGGGCCCCAATTCCCCGCACCCGCAGTCCCCCTTCGCGGCCCGAGCCGCTCCCCGCCCTTTCCGCGTCCCACGATGCAACTCTCAGAACTCAAGTCCAAACCGGTCACCGAGCTGGTCGAAATGGCCAACGCCAGCGAGCTCGAAGGCGCCAACCGGATGCGCAAGCACGACCTCATCTTCGCGATGCTGCGGCAACAGGCGAAGAAGGGCGAAAGCATCTTCGGCGACGGCACCCTCGAAATCCTGCCCGACGGCTTCGGTTTCCTGCGCTCGCCCGACACGAGCTACCTCGCCGGCACCGACGACATCTACATCTCGCCGTCGCAGATCCGCCGCTTCAACCTGCACACGGGCGACACGATCGAGGGCGAGATCCGCACGCCGAAGGACGGCGAGCGCTACTTCGCGCTGGTCAAGGTCGACAAGGTCAACGGCGAGCCGCCGGAAAACGCCAAGTCGAAGATCCTGTTCGAGAACCTGACGCCGCTGTTCCCCGACGAGCCGCTGTGCCTCGAGCGCGACATCAAGGCCGAGGAGAACATGACCGGCCGGATCATCGACATCATCGCGCCCATCGGCAAGGGCCAGCGCGGCCTGCTCGTGTCGTCGCCCAAATCGGGCAAGACCGTGATGCTGCAGCACGTCGCGCACTCGATCGCCGCGAACTATCCCGACGTCGTGCTGATCGTGCTCCTGATCGACGAGCGGCCGGAGGAAGTCACCGAAATGCAGCGCTCGGTACGCGGCGAAGTCGTGTCGTCGACTTTCGACGAGCCCGCGACGCGCCACGTGCAGGTCGCCGAAATGGTGATCGAGAAGGCGAAGCGCCTGGTCGAGCACAAGAAGGACGTGGTGATCCTGCTCGACTCGATCACCCGCCTTGCGCGCGCTTACAACACGGTCGTGCCGGCCTCGGGCAAGGTGCTGACCGGCGGTGTCGACGCCAACGCGCTGCAGCGCCCCAAGCGCTTTTTCGGCGCCGCGCGCAACATCGAGGAAGGCGGCTCGCTGACCATCATCGCGACCGCGCTGATCGACACGGGATCGCGGATGGACGACGTGATCTACGAGGAATTCAAGGGCACCGGCAACATGGAAATCCACCTCGACCGCCGGATGGCCGAAAAGCGCATCTACCCGGCGATCAACGTGAACCGTTCCGGCACGCGCAAGGAAGAGCTGCTGCTGAAGCCCGAGGTGCTGCAGAAGGTCTGGGTGCTGCGCAAGCTCCTGTACCCGATGGACGAGCTCGAGGCAACGGAATTCCTGGTCGACAAGGTCAAGCAGACCAAGTCGAACGCCGAGTTCTTCGATTCGATGCGCCGCGGCTGACGGATGGTTGCTGTCGTTTCGTAAGCTGCTGTTGCGAAAGAGTTTTTATCGGGACGTCGGCGGCGTTCGATCCCCTGATATATTGCATTGCAGCGCAAAAAACGGGATAATTATCGTTTTGCCGCGCCGGGCACTGGCGTTTGCCACGCCCGGCCCCAACTAATGCGGCACCGGTCAGGGCGCACCCCCACGGGCAATGAAGCCCCGGTGCGTGGACCGAGGACGAGGACTCCATGAAGACCGATATTCACCCGAAGTACGGCGACATCCAGGTCACCTGCAGCTGCGGCAACACGTTCACGACGCGCTCGACGGTCGTGAAGCCGCTGCATGTCGAAGTCTGCTCCGCCTGCCACCCGTTCTACACGGGCAAGCAGAAGGTGATGGACACCGCGGGCCGCATCGACAAGTTCCGCCAGCGCTACGCCGCCAAGCCCCCTGCCGCGCCAGTGCCGGCAGCTGCGGCGGCACCGGCCGCCAAGGCTCCAGCGGCCAAGTCGGCGGCTGCGAAGGCCGCCGCCGCGAAGGCCTGACACCGCGCGCGCGGAAAAGCGCGACAATGCACGGGCCAGCCCTGTCCGGCGCCCAGAGCGGAAAAGGCAGCTTCGGCTGCCTTTTTCTTTAGCGGTTGTGCTGGCGTTGCACGCACCGTACCGGTTCGCATAAAAACAATGGCCCGCACCGCTTTCCACGCACCGCTGCCCGGCAGCTCCAACCCGACCTTGAGCCCCGCGGGACCGTATCGCGGGCTGAAGCAATTCGGGCTCGTCATGCTGTGCGCCGTCTGGATCGTGCTGGGGCTCGTCGGCCACGATCCGTGGAAGACGGAAGATGCGACTTCGTTCGGCATCGCCTACGAGATGATGCAGGGGAGCGATATCCTCACGCCGAACCTCGCGGGCGAGCCCTTTGTCGACCGCCCGCCGCTCGTTTACGCGCTGGCGACGGCGACCGGCACGCTGGCCGCCGGGTTCCTCTCCCCGCATGACGCCGCGCGGCTCGCGGCAGGGTTGCTGCTCGGGCTGACGCTGGTCTTTCTCGCGCTCGCCGGCACCGAACTCTTCGGTCGCAACTTCCGCTGGATGCCGATGCTGTTGTTCATCGGCTGCGTCGGATTGTGGGATCGCGCGCACCAGCTCTCGCCGGAGCTCGGGTTGCTTGCGGGCATGTCGGCTGCGCAATACGGCTTCGCGCTCGGGTTGCGGCGACCCGTCTGGGGCGGCGTGGTGCTTGGCGCAGGTGCGGCAATCGCGTTCCTCTCGCGCGGCTTCCTGGGACCGCTGTGGCTCGTTCTCACCGCCGCCGTGCTGCCCATCGCCTTTGCGTCGTGGCGCACCCGTCGTTACGCGGCGACCGTAGCAACGGCCCTCGTGATCGCGTTGCCGCTTTCCGCGGCGTGGCCGATCGCGCTCGCGAGCAGCTCGCCCGCGGATCTCGGCGCGTGGTGGAGCGCGCAATCGTGGACGGATTATTTCGGCCCGCTGTCGCCCAAGGGATCGGCCGACCCCGTTGTCCTGCTCAAGAACCTGCTGTGGTTCGCGTGGCCCGCGCTGCCGCTCGCCGCATGGACGCTCTGGACGCGCGGGCGCGGCTTCAACGGCGGCCTCGCGGCGCCCGCAGTGGAGCTGCCCGGCACGCTCGCGCTCGTCATGCTCGCCTCCATCGCCGTGATGGCCGACCCGAAGGTGAACTACCTCATGCCGATCCTGCTGCCGCTTGCGCTGCTCGGTGCGCTCGAGATCGACACGCTGAAGCGCGGCTTTTCCGGCGCGCTCGACTGGTTCGGCATCCTGACCTTCGGGCTGGGCGCGGCGCTCGCGTGGTACCTCTGGTTCGACGCGCTCGCGCGCGGAATGACGATGCCGGTCGCGCGCCTGCTGCGCGACACGGAAGCCGGCTACCAGCCGCCCTGGCAATGGCTCGCGATCGTCGTGTCGGCGCTGCTCACGTTCCTGTGGCTCGCTCTCGTGCGGCCGGCGCGCCGCTCGAATCGCCGCGCCGTGCTGAATTGGGCCGCCGGCATGACGCTGCTGTGGGCACTCTACTCGACGATCTGGCTCCCTTACCTGGATTCGCGGCGCAGCTACCGGACCATGGCGCAGGCGATGGCGTCGCACTTGCCCGCGCAGGGCTGCGTCGCCAGCCGCAACCTCGGCGAACCGCAGCGCGCGCTGTTCCGTTACTTCGCGGGACTCGTGACCGTGCGCGAGGAGACGACGCCCACGCACGGCTGCGCCACGGTGCTGGTGCAGTACGGCCGCGTCGAAAGCGCGCCTGCCGCCCCCGACGGCTGGCGCATCGCATGGGAAGGCCAGCGTCGCGGCGACGACACCGAACGCTTCGTTCTGTACACGAGGAACGCGTCGTGAGGTTCATCGACGAGGCCACGATCGAGGTCGTCGCGGGCGACGGCGGCAACGGCTCGGCGTCGTTCCGGCGCGAAAAATACATTCCGCGCGGCGGTCCCGACGGCGGCGACGGCGGGCACGGCGGCAGCATCTACGCGGTGGCCGACCGCAACATCAATACCCTGATCGATTACCGGTTCGCGCGCCTCCACCGCGCAAAACACGGCGAGGGCGGCCACGGCGCCCAAAAATACGGCAAAGGCGCCGACGACATCGTCCTGCGCATGCCGGTCGGCACGGTGATCACGGATGTGGACACCGGCGAGCTGATCGCGGACCTGGCGGCGCACGAGCAGAAGGCGCTCATCGTCAAGGGCGGCAAGGGCGGGCTCGGCAACATGCATTTCAAGTCGAGCGTGAACCGTGCGCCGCGCCAGTTCACGCCCGGCGAGGAAGGTCAGCGTCGGAACGTGCACCTCGAGCTCAAGGTACTGGCCGATGTCGGGCTGCTCGGCATGCCGAATGCCGGCAAGAGCACCTTCATTCGCGCCGTGTCGGCGGCGCGGCCCAAGGTCGCCGACTACCCGTTCACCACGCTCGCGCCCAATCTCGGCGTCGTGCGCACCGACGCGAACCGCAGCTTTGTCGTCGCCGACATCCCCGGCCTCATCGAGGGCGCTGCCGACGGCGCGGGCCTCGGCCACCAGTTCCTCCGCCACCTGCAGCGCACGCGGCTGCTGCTGCACATCGTGGACCTGGCGCCGTTCGATCCCGACGCCGATCCCGTCCGCGACGCGCGCGCGATCGTCAATGAATTGAAGCGTTACGATCCGGCGCTCTTCGAAAAGCCGCGCTGGCTCGTTTTGAACAAGCTCGATCTCGTTCCCGAGGAAGAGCGCGCGGCGCGCGTCAAGGCGTTCGTCAAATCGTATCGATGGAAGGGGCCCGTGTTCGCGGTCGCCGCGGTGAACGGAGAAGGCTGCCGCGAGGTGACGTTCGCGATCCAGGACTGGCTCGACGCGCATCCGGCGTATGCGCCCTCGCCCGTCGCCGTGCCGGAAGCGCTCGATACCGAAGCGGATTCCTGACCGGCGCCGTTTTCGGTCCACGCATGAGCACACCCGTCGCGTCCGCGAAGCGCATCGTCGTCAAGGTGGGCTCGAGCCTCGTCACCGACGAGGGACGCGGGCTCGATCATGCCGCCGTCGCGCGATGGGCGGAAGAGATCGCGGGATTGAAGCGCGTGGGCCGCGAAATCGTGCTGGTCTCCTCCGGCGCGATCGCCGAAGGGATCAAGCGCCTCGGCTGGCGCACGCGGCCCTCGGCGATGCACGAATTGCAGGCGGCCGCGGCCGTCGGGCAGATGGGCCTCGTGCAGGCCTACGAATCCGCGTTCACCCAGTATGGATTGCATACCGCGCAGATCCTGCTGACGCACGACGACCTCGCCGACCGCCGCCGCTACCTCAACGCGCGCTCGACGCTCGTCACGCTGCTCCGGCTCGACGTGATCCCCGTCATCAACGAGAACGACACCGTCACGACCGACGAAATCCGCTTTGGCGACAACGACACGCTGGGCGCGCTGGTCACGAACCTGATCGAGGCCGACGTGCTCGTGCTGCTCACCGACCAGCAGGGCCTGTACACGGCCGATCCGCGTGTCGACGCCGCGGCGACGCTCGTGCGGACCGCCCGGGCCGGCGATCCCGCGCTCGAGGCGATGGCGGGCGGCGTGGGCAGCGCGCTCGCTCGCGGCGGCATGCTGACCAAAATCCTCGCGGCGAAGCGTGCCGCACGTTCGGGCGCATCGACCGTGATCGCCTCCGGCCGCGAGGAACGCGTCCTGACGCGGCTCGCCGCCGGCGAGGCGATCGGCACGGCGCTCGTCGCCGACACGATCTCGCTCGCTGCCCGCAAGCAATGGCTCGCCGATCACCTGCAGCTCGCCGGCCGGCTGACCCTCGATGCCGGCGCTGTGCGCGCGCTGAAGCGCGACGGCAAGAGCCTCCTGCCGATCGGCGTCGTCGCGGTCGAAGGCGAGTTCGATCGTGGCGAGGTCGTCGGCTGCTTCGACCCCGACGGTCACGAGGTCGCGCGCGGGCCTCGTCAACTACAGCGCGCAGGAAACCGCGCGAATCCTGCGCAAGCCGTCGTCGGAGATCGAATCCATGCTCGGCTACGTCGACGAGCCGGAGTTGATCCACCGAGACAACATGGTGCTTCTCGGCTAGGCCGAAACGGACCATGTTGCGGCGTCGGCTGACGAAAGGTACAGCCGCACGTTATGCGGTCGCAGCCCGCGGCCGCAGCCACAATCGGGTGCCGCTCGGATGCGGCCATTCGACGCGCGCAACCGCTTGCCCTAAAATTGCTTTCTGACCGACAGGGGCGGAGCGGCGCACGACGCCGCGGCCCGCAACGCCCTGCCGCCAACCCGGGGAGACACCGCCATGGCACTGATCGATCGCGTCAAGAACATCCTGCTCACGCCGAAAACCGAGTGGCCGACCATCGCGGCGGAAACGGCGACCCCGCAGTCGATTTACGTCCCCTACGTGCTGATACTCGCGGCAATCAGTCCCGTTGCGCTCCTGCTTCGCGGCGGGATGTTCGGCGCCACGTTCGCGATCCTTACCTACGTCATCGCCCTGGCGATGCTCTTCGTGCTCGCGCTGATCGTCGACGCCCTCGCGCCGTCGTTCGGCGGCGAAAAGAATTTCATCCAGTCGCTGAAGCTCACCGCCTATTCCTGCACCGCCGCGTGGATCGGCGGAATCTTCAACCTCCTGCCCTTCATCGGCGGCCTCCTCGGCTTGCTGGCGGCGCTCTATTCGTTGTACACGTTCTACCTCGGCGCGCCGGTGCTCAGGAAATGCGCGGCGGAAAAGGCCGTCGTGTTCACCATCGTCATCGTCGTCTGCGCGTTTGTCGTGGGCGCCGTGCTCGCGGCGATACTCTTCGGCACCGGCATGGGGGGAATGTACGGTATGGGCACGATCCGATGATCCGCGCGGCACTTCTGACGGCGGTGCTCGCGCCGCTGACTGCGCTGGCGGCCTCGCCGATGCAGCCGGATCAATGGAATTCGACGGTCACCTTCGTTCGCGCGGGCCGCGTGCCGCTCGTGACCAACGACAGCGATTGCGTCACTCAGAAGGACATCGATGACGGCAGCAAGTCGCTGCCCAAGCCGGGCGACAACTGCACGCTCGCCAACGTCGAGACCGTCAGGGGGAAGGACGACGTACGATTTCGCGTGCCGCGACGGCGATGTCGTGCGGACGGGCCGCGCCGAGTTCGTGATCGAGGCGACACGCTACGAAGGCAAGCTCGAGGTCACGTCGCGCAAAGGGCAGCGCGCCCGCGATCGAAACGACGATGAACTGGACCGCGCGCGCGTCGGGCGAATGCAAATAGCCTGATGCGGGTGTCTAGTCGCTTCGTGCACCGAGGGGTCGGAATACGACTCCGGCATCTGCGGGTGCGAAAGACCGTAAAGGCGCTCGCGGCGCGTCTGCGCGCGGACGTGGAGATAGCGCTCGAGCTCGGTCAGCGCGCGGCGATAGACTTCGCGCTTGAACTCGATCACGGTTTCGAGAGGCACCCAGTAGTCGTGCCAGCGCCAGGCGTCGAATTCCGGACGCTCGTTCGCGCGCAATTTGACGTCGGTGTCGCGTCCGACGAGCCGCAGCAGATACCAGATCTGCTTCTGCCCGCGGTAGCTTCCACGCCACTCGCGCTTCACCCAGTGCTGCGGCACCTCGTAACGCAGCCAGTCACGCGTGCGACCCAGGATCCTGACATGGAGCGGTTGCAGGCCGACTTCCTCGTGCAACTCCCGGTACATCGCCTGCTCGGGCGTTTCACCGGGATTGATGCCGCCCTGCGGAAATTGCCACGAGTGTTCCCGTATCCGTTTGCCCCAGAAGACCTGATTCTTCGCGTTGACGACGACGATGGCTACGTTCGGGCGATAACCGTCGCGGTCCAGCATCGCGGTCACCCCGAAATTTTGGTTGACCCGATTGTTCCACAGATTGGCGCCGTTGGAAAGACGACACCGCGGCGGGCGGCGCCGGCACAGGGCTCCCGCCGATTACGCCGCCCGCTCGATCGGCACCGCCGCCAGCGTGAGCTTGCGGTCTCGGCGCAGCACGACAAGCGACAGCTCACGGCCGATGGCTTCGGCGCCGAGTGCGCGCTGCAGGTCGTCGACGTTCGCGATCGCCATTCCGTCGACCGCCACGATCACATCGCCGCGCTCGATGCCGGCGGTTTTCGCGGGAGACTTCGCTTCCACCGACTGGACGCGCACGCCGGTCTCGCGCTCGAGGTCGAAGTGGCGGACGAACCGGCGCAGGAGCGGCATCGTTTCGCCGCCGACGCCGAGCCACGCGCGCCGCACGCGACCATCGCGAATGAGCGCCATCGCCACGCGCTCCGCGGTCGACGCGGCGATCGAGAAGCATATGCCTTGCGCCGCCAGGATCACCGCGGTGTTGACGCCGATCACTTCGCCGCGCGCGTCGACCAGCGGGCCGCCCGAATTGCCGGGATTGAGCGCTGCGTCGGTTTGCAGCACGTTGTCGAGCAGGCGGCCGGTCTGCGCGCGCATCGAGCGGCCGAGCGCGCTCACGATCCCTGCGGTCACCGTGTGCTGGAAGCCGTAGGGGCTGCCGATTGCGATCGCGATCTGGCCCACGGCGACGCGCGCCGAATCGCCGAGCCGGCACCACGCGAGATCCGACGCCGCGACCTTGAGCAGCGCGAGATCGGAGTCCGGGTCGTCACCGACGATCTCCGCCGACGCGTGACGGCCATCCGCCAGCACGATTTCGATCGCCTCGGCGCCGCCGGCCACATGGCTGTTGGTGAGCAGGTACCCATCCGGCGTAATGAGAAACCCCGAACCCGCGCCGTCGGAACGCGGACCCTTGCTGCCGCGCCGGCGCCGAACGCCGACGTGGGCCACGGCGGGCGCGACACGCGCAACCGCCGCGGTGACCGCCGCCGAGTAGGCGTCATGGAGTACGGCGTCGGAAGCTGGCGCCGACGGCGGCGCAGCGTGATCGAGGGGCATGATCGCGAACATGGCGCCGGCCGCAAGGTTTTCAAGCGACGTGCGTGCCGAGCCCGCGACGGGCTCGCCCTGGAAAAGCGTACCATCGAGTCGGGTATTGGCGCCGCAGCGCGAGTGCGAGGAACAATGCCGTGACGAAGGGACGGGTCGAGGGGGAGCGCTTCTGCCTCTACGATCGCGCGGCGATCGAGCACGTGCTCGACCGGATGACCGTGGAGGCCGCGGCGCTGCTGCGCGATGCCGCAGATCCGCTCCTGCTCGGCATCCTGCGCCGCGGCGCTCCGCTTGCGCGAGATGATGCAGGCGCGTTTGGAAAGGCAATTCGCGATGGCGATTCCGCGGTACGCGCTGAAGTTGAAACGCTACGCGGACGACCTCGGGCTGCTGCACCCGGACACGCAACTGACCGAAAACGCCGAGTTCGCCGAGCGCGACCTCTCGCGCGCGACCGTTCTCATTGTCGACGACGTGCTCTATCGCGGGCACTCACTCGCGCGGGCCGTCGAATATCTGGCGCAAAGGCGCGCGCATGTCGTCCGGGCCGCGGTCCTCGCCGACCGCTGCGCCGCGCGGCTCCCCGTCCACGCCGACATCGTGGGCATCCGCGTGCAGGCGGCGCCCGACGACATCGTCGAGTGCAACGTCCCGCCCTACGAGGACGATCTGCGCGTCGAGCTCCTGCGGCCGCGCCGCGGCTGAGCGCCGGAGCGGCGTTACTTCGGCGAATGCTTCTCCACGTGTCCGCCGAACTGGAATCGCATCGCGGAGAGCAGCTTGTTCTGGAAGGCGGCTTCACCGCGTGACGAGAAGCGCGCGGCGAGCGCGGCCGTCAGGACGGGCACCGGCACGCCTTCGTCGATCGCCGCGTGGATCGTCCATCGCCCTTCGCCGGAATCCGCCACGCGCCCGGCGAAATTCGCGAGCGTTGCGTCCTCGGCCAGCGACGCCGCGGTGAGATCGAGCAGCCAGGACGAGATCACGCTGCCGCGCCGCCACAGCTCGGCGATGTCGGCAAGCTCGAATTCGTAGCGATAGTGCTCGGGGTCGCGCAGCGGCGTGGTCTCGGCATCGATCGCGCGCGTCGCGGAACCCACGTTGGCGCCGCGCAGCACGCTCATTCCCTCCGCGTACGCCGCCATGATTCCGTATTCGATGCCGTTGTGCACCATCTTCACGAAATGGCCGGCGCCACTCGGCCCGCAATGCAGGTAGCCGCGTTCGGCCGTGCCGCCGTGGTTTTTTCGATTCGCCGTCGGCGCGACCGCGGCCGGACCGGGCGCCAGCGTCGCGAAGAGCGGATCGAGATGGCTCACGGCGTCCTTCGGGCCACCGATCATGAGGCAGTAGCCGCGTTCGAGGCCCCAGACGCCGCCGGAGGTGCCGACGTCGAGATAGCGGATGCCCTTCGCGCCGAGGTCGCGCGCGCGGCGGATGTCGTCCGTGTAGTGCGAGTTGCCGCCGTCGACGAGCGTGTCGCCCGGCTCGAGGTGGGTCAGGATTTCGTCGATCGTCGCGTCCACCGCGCCGGCGGGCACCATCAGCCAGACGGCACGCGGCTTGGCGAGTTTGGCCACCAAGATCAGCGAACGACGAAGCCGCGGTGGCGCCCTCTTGCGAAAGCTCCGCCACCGCCTGGGGCGACCGGTTGAACACGACACATGCGTGGCCGCCCGCGAGCAAGCGGCGCACCATGTTCGCGCCCATCCGGCCAAGTCCGATCATTCCGAGCTGCATCGTTCACGCTCTCCGTTGCGCGACGCCGGCGTCGAGGCCGGGCATCGCGAATTGCTGGTCTTCGAGGTCGGCGACGAGCGCGGCCGACTGCGCTGGCGTCAGGTCGACGAGCGGCGGGCGCACGCGCGCCCATTCCGGGTCGCCGCCCCAATGCGCGATGGCCGCCTTCAGCGCCGGAATCATCGGGTATTTCTGGAACGTCGACCGGATCGCGTCGAGGCTCTTCTGCCTCGCGTCGGCGTCGTCGTCCTGCCACCGCCCGTACAGCGCGTGGATGGCCGCGGGATTGACGTTCGCCGTCGCGCTGATGCAGCCCTTGCCGCCGTGGCGCATGTTCGCGAGCAGGAATGATTCGCTGCCGGCGAACACGTCGAAGCCCTGCGGCGCGAAGCGATCCAGCATGGCCCTCGTGTTGCTCCAGTCGCCGGACGAATCCTTCACGCCGGCGATCGCGCCGGGATATGCCTTCAGAAGGCGCTCGATCAGGTCGAGACTGATGGGGATCTGCGACACCGGAGGGATGTGGTAGAGGTACAGGCGCAGGCGCGAATCGCCGACGCGCTCGACGATCTCGGCGAAATTGCGATAGAGCCCTTCGTCGGAGACCCCCTTGTAGTAGAACGGGGGCAGCATCAGCACGCCCGCGCAGCCGAGGCCGACCGCATGCGAGGTGAGGCGCACCGAATCGGTCAGCGCGCATGCGCCGGTGCCCGGCATCATCCGCGCCGGGTCGATGCCCGATTCAACGAGATGCTCGAGCAGCGCCATGCGCTCGTCGGCGGCGAGCGAATTCGCCTCCGAATTCGTGCCGAACACCGCGAGACCGACGCCGTTGGAGACGAGCCACCGGCAGTGCCGAACCAGGCGCTCGCCATCCGGCTGCAGATCCGGGCGGAAGGGGGTTACGACCGGCGACAGGACGCCGGCATGTCGCTTCGCCATCGTGGAGGATTTTCTGGCGGAGAGTGTAGGGATTCGAACCCCCGATACGTTGCCCGTATACCTGATTTCGAGTCAGGCGCCTTCGACCACTCGGCCAACTCTCCGCGGGGTCGCAATTGTACCAGAGCGATAGGCGTCACTTACGGCGACCGGAGACGCCCGGTGGAAGCGGGATCGAACTGCGCGCTCAGCGCTCGCAATGGAGGATGCAACGACAAGACGCGCGCAATCCAGTCAACTGCGCATGCGTATCAGAGCGGTTCGCGATTGCGCCGCAGCCAGACCGCGGCCGCGAGGAACGCCGTCGCCACCAGCAGCCCGGTCCACAGTCCCGGACTGCCGAGAAACCTGAGCGGTTCGAGTTGGGCGAGTCCGACGTTCGGAATGCTGCCGTGCTGCGGCTGGACCGCAAAAGCTTCAGCGAATCCACCCGACAGCCGGTACTTGAGCAGCGATGCGAATCGCCAGGAGTGAAACGTGATCGCCTCGACGACGCAGAGCGCGAGCGGGGGCAGCACCGCCCACAGGAACGTCGCGCGTCGTGCCCAGCCCGAGACCAGCATCAGCCAGCCATAGACGGGCGCATACCAAAGCGAATTCACCGCGAGACCGTAGACCAGCACCACCATCCCCTCGACGCCGAGCACCCGGCCCCACAGCACCGATGCGCTCACGCCATGCGCCACCAGCGCCGCGGTACCCACCAGCAGCATGAAGAAATGCGTGGCCAGGATGACGGCAAATACGATGACCGGCAGCACCACCAGCGGAATGCTCGCCTTCGCCAGCACGGTGGTGAGATCCGAGACCGGCAGCGACTTCCAGAACAGGATGCTGCGATCCCGGCGCTCGCCGTGCAGCGCATCGAGGCAATAGAAGACCGCAACGAGGAAGGATGTCACGAGCAGCAGGACCGCGGCCATGTCGTACGGCTTGGCGAGCGTGGCGGCCTGCTGCTCGGGAGTAAGCGCCAGCAGGGGCTGCATGACCTCGACAATCCTGTTTCTGTAATAGACGGCGCTGATCAGCGACCCGAGCAGCAGCAGGCCCGCGACGGCCAGCGGCGCGATATAGAGCGAACGGTTCTCCCACAATTCGCGGCGCACCGACCAGAACAGGGGGCGCGTTTCCTTCGCGGCCGCGGGTGCAACTGCGTGCGCGTCGCCGGCAGGCTCGGGCACGGCGTTCGACAGGGTATTCATGCGGCAACTCCCGGCGCATCCGCGGACTGGGTGCCCATTACCGCGACGAACAGGTCGGCGATGCCAGGCGTGCGCAACTCGCCAAGCGCGGCGAGCTGCGCGCGGTCGGCATGGTCGAACAGCAGGATGCTGCGGCCGAAGACCTGGCGCTCGTGAATGGGCCTGAAGGCGCGTGCCGCGGCGGCGTGCTCGGGAAGCACCATCAGCTCCACATAGCGCGTCTCGAGCGTCTCCATGCTGCAATCGAGGACGATGCGGCCGCGATTGATGAACATCAGGTCGGTCAGGACGTGCTCGATCTCCTCGACCTGGTGGGTGGTCACGACGATGGTGCGGGTCTTGTCGAAATAATCGTTCAGCAGCGAATCGTAGAACTGCTTGCGAAACAGGATGTCGAGCCCGAGCGTCGGCTCGTCCAGCAACAGGAGCTTCGCGTCGATCGCCATGACCAGCGCGAGGTGCAACTGCGTGACCATGCCCTTCGACAACTCGCGGACCTTGCTCGTCCGCTGGATCGTGGTCTTCGCCAGGAAACCCTCCGCCTTGGCACGGTCGAATCGCGGATGCACGCCGGCGACGTAGTCGAGCGCCTGCGAAACGCGCATCCAGCGCGGCAGCACGGCGACATCCGCGATGAAGCAGACGTCGCGCATCAGCTGGTCGCGCTCGGTCCAGGGATTGCGCCCGAGCACCTTGAGCTCGCCCTGGTACGGGGCGAGGCCGAGTATGGCGTTGAGGGCGGTGCTCTTGCCCGCGCCGTTGGGGCCGATGAGGCCGAGGATGCGGCCCTCTTCGACCCGCAAGTCGATGCCATCCAGCGCGACGGTGGTCCCGTAGACCTTGCGCAGGCCGCGGGCTTCTATGGTGGACATGGGTTCAGCGCTCCTGACTTGTGTTCGACGGCGTTCCGCCGGGCGCGGCGGCAGCGAGCAGTTCCTGCGGCGTCAGGCCGAGCCGCTCGATGGTCGCGTGAATCGCGGGCCACTGCTCGGCGAGGAACTTCTGCCGTTCGCCCTGCAGCAGCAGCTTCCGCGCGCCGGCATTGATGTACATGCCGCGGCCTCGCCTGCTCTCCACGAGCTGTTCGTCCACCAGCTGCTGATAGCCCTTGAGCACCGTAAGCGGATTGATCCGGTACTCGGCGGCCACGTTGCGCACCGACGGCAGGGGATCGCCCTCGTTGAGCGCCCCGTCGAGGATCATCGCGACGATGCGGTCGCGAAGCTGCCGGTAGATCGGCTGGCTGTCGTTCCACTCGCGTTCCATCACTGCCTAGATCGCCTTTGTCGGAGGGGTGCCAACGGTCGACGCGATCGGACCCTGCGATTCCCGGGACTCGCGCTCCGCGGCGTGCCGCGCTCCGCCGAAGGTGTCCAGCGAGCCCTTCTGCGGCGGAACCGTCGGCGACGGGCCTGCGTTCGTCGATGGGCCCCGCCCGACCGACAGCGGTCCGAAGAGGCCTATCAGCGTAATTTTCTCCAGCATCGTCATGAGCATCCTTTCCCGAGCGTCGTTTCGACCGTCCGTCGTCGGACCCTTGATTCAATGTAACTTATGGTGTCATTGTGTTATAGTTAACTATATCACCAATTCGATGTCAAGCCCTTTTTGAATTCGCGCGGGCTGCCTTGAGGATTTCGTCGCGATGGCGGCGACAGAAACGACTGCGGGGGCCCTGAAGCCCCCGCATCGTCGCAAACATTAAGCAGACGCTATTTCTTCGGTGCCGCCGGCGCGGCTGCCTTGGCCGGAGGCGGCCGGTGCCGCGGCGGCCGGCAACGCGTGCGGAGGCGAGACGGTCTTGCCCTTCGCCTTCATATCGGCGAAATAGCGGGACGGCCACGCGGTCCTCGGCCTTCGCCTGCTGCGCCTTCGCGGCGTCCGCGGCGGCGGCGTCCTTTGCTTTCTTTTCGTCGGCAGCGGCCTTCTGCGCGTCGGTCAACGGCGCCGGCGGCGGCAATTTCGCCACGGCCATGCCGAACATGCCGACCACGAGAGCCGCGGCGATCAGTGCGCGAAGCGTCGTCATGCTTCCTTCCCCCTTGCCATTGAATGTCATGCCGGCCGGGTGCGCGGAACGGCGCGCTCGGCTTGCGGCGATTCGCCCGGCACGACGAATTTCTCGCGCGCCTTGCCGGCGGCGACGTCCTTGTACCACAGCAGATGATGGTGCTCGGCCCAGGATGCGTCGACGTAACCGTCGCGCATGGCGCGGTAGGCGCCCTCCATCCCGATCGTGCCGAGGTAGATGTGCACGCAGGCAAGCGCGATCGACAGGTAGGCGGCGACCATGTGCAAGATGTTCGCGATCTGCATCGTCGAGCGCAGCTGGTCGAAATTCGGGAACAGCAGGATCAGCCCGGTCACGATCAGCACCGTCGAGGCGAGGACCAGCACGAGCCAGAACACGGTTTTCTCGCCGGCATTGAACTTGCCCGACGGATGCTCGTGACCCGCAAAGTACCCCTTGATGTTCAGGAACCAGCGGATGTCATCGCCGGTGATGCCGTTGTCGCGCACGAAGCGGAGGAAGAGCCACGGCACGCCGATGATCAGGATCGGCCCGACGAAGTTGTGCAACGTCTTCGCCAGCGTGGCAAGCCAGGAGAACAGCGTGTAGCCGATGATCGGCAGCAGCACCGCCTTGCCGAGCGACAGGATGAGCCCGGTGATCGCGAGCGTCACCCAGACGATCGCGACGGTCCAGTGGGCGTAGCGGTCCATGGGCGAAAAGCGCTCGATGACGCGGTCGCCTGGTTTGCGCGCGACGGCCATCGGGCCGCGCCACAGGTAGAACACGGCGAGCCCGCCGACCGCCAGCGCGAGGAGAATGCCCCCCCCGAACAATATCGGCACGCGCAGCGCGCGCCATGTCTGCCCTTCGGGCTGGATCAGGACATTCGTCTCGCGCCCGCGAACCGTCGTGATCTGCGGCTCGCCCGAGCGAACTTCCTTCCACACCGGCCCGTTGTTGAGCGGCTGCGCGACCTGCCGCTGCTGCTCCGCCGTCGCCTGCGATGCTTCCTTGGGATTCACCGCAGGCGACTGCGCAGACACGAGGCCCGCCGAAAACGCGACCACTGCCGCCAGTGCGGCCGCCGCACGCAAGATGGATCGACTCACCCTCACTCCTTTGCGGCGATCAACGGATCCGCTTGTATTCGTTCTGGGACTGGTTGCGCGTCGCGATCGCGAGCTCCCAATCCTTCTTGTTGCCGTCCCACGGCTTGCCGGCCCACGCCTGCTCGTCCGGCTTGCCCTGGTAGCTGCCCTGCTTGTACTGGACCACCTGCGGCCGCTCGCCGCAGCCCATGAGCCCGAGCGCCGCGAGGGCGCTGCCGAGCGCCAGCCACGCGCGCCGGGTCATGACTTGGCTCCGCCGGCCGCCGGTGCTGGCGACGGCTTCGCGGCATCGGGACGCCCGTACGCAGTGTCCCATCCCCAAGGCGGCATGCTCGGCGTGCCGCGCGCGGCGCGATTGACGACGCGTTCGCGATAGATGTCGGACAGCACGTCCGCGTCGCCGCCCAGCAGCGCCTTGGTCGAGCACATCTCCGCGCAGACGGGCAGCTTGCCCTCGGCCAGCCGGTTGCGGCCATACTTCTTGTACTCGGCTTCCGATCCGTTCGCCTCGGGACCACCGGCGCAGAACGTGCACTTGTCCATCTTGCCGCGCACGCCGAACGCGCCCGCCTGCGGAAACTGCGGCGCGCCGAACGGGCAGGCGTAAAAACAGTAGCCGCAGCCGATGCAGAGGTCCTTGTCGTGCAGCACGACGCCGTCGTCGGTGCGGTAGAAGCAGTCGACCGGGCACACCGCCATGCACGGCGCGTCCGAGCAGTGCATGCAGGCAACCGAGACCGAGCGCTCGCCGGGCACGCCGTCGTTGATCGTGACGACACGGCGGCGGTTCACACCCCACGGAATGTCGTGCTCCTGCTTGCACGCGGTGACGCAGCCGTTGCACTCGATGCAGCGCTCGGCGTCGCAGAGAAACTTCATTCGGGCCATATTGGGTCTCCTCGCGCCTTACGCGGTGATCTTGGCGACCTGGCAGAGCGTCGTCTTGGTTTCCTGCATCATCGTCACCGAGTCGTAACCGTAGGTGGTTGCCGTGTTGACGGCTTCCGCGCGGACGATCGGGTGCGCGCCCTCGGGGTAGAACTCGAGCATGTCCTTGCCTTGCCACCATCCCGAGAAATGGAACGGGATGAAGGTGGTGCCCGCAGCGACGCGCTCCGTTACCAACGCCTTCACCTTGATCTGCGCACCGGTGGGCGATTTCACCCAGACGTATTCGCCGTCCTTGACGCCGCGGTCATTGGCGTCCTTGGGATTGATCTCGACGAAGTTCTCCTGCTGCAGCTCGGCGAGCCACGGATTCGACCGGGTCTCCTCGCCGCCGCCCTCGAATTCGACCAGCCGGCCGCTCGTGAGCACCAGCGGGAAGGTCTTCGCGACGCCATCCGCGACGTTCTTGTCCTGCAGCGACTTGTACATCGTGGGCAAGCGCCAGAACGCCATCTTGTCGGCGTGTGTCGGGTACTTCGCGACCAGGTCGGGCCGCGGCGAGTAGAGCGGCTCGCGGTGCTGCGGAATGCCGTCGGGGAAATTCCACACGACCGCCCGCGCCTTGGCATTGCCGAACGGATGGCAGCTATGGTTCTTCAGCACGACGCGCTGAATGCCGCCGGAAAGGTCCGTCTTCCAGTTCTTGCCTTCGGCGGCTTTCTTCTCGGCGTCGGTCAATTCATCCCACCAGCCCAGTTTCTTCATCAGCACGTGGTCGAATTCCGGATATCCGGTCGTGAGGTCGGCACCGAGCGAACACGAGCCGTCCTCGGCCAGGAGGTTGACGCCGTCGCGCTCGACGCCGAAATTCGCGCGGAAGTTTCCGCCGCCGTCCATCACGTTGCGGCTCGTCTGGTACAGGTTCGGCGAACCGGGATGCTTGAGCTCCGGGGTGCCGTAGCACGGCCATGGCAAGCCGAAATAGTCGCCGTCGCACGGCCCGCCCTTTGCGCGCAGCGATTTGACGTCGAAGGTTGCCATGTTCTTCATATGGAGCTTCAATCGCTCCGGTGACTGCCCGGTGTACCCGATCGTCCAGTTGGCGCGGTTGATCTCCTTCAGGATCGATTCCGGCGTGGGCTCTTCCCATTTCGCGTCGCCGTCCGGCTTCCACATCTGGTAGTTCTTCATGAACTCCTTGTCCCAGCCGAACTTCTTCGCGAACGCGAGCATGATCGCGTGGTCGGTCTGCGACTCGAACATCGGCGTGATCACGCGCTCGCGCCACTGCAGCGAGCGGTTCGACGCGGTCACCGAGCCCGAGGTCTCGAACTGCGTGCACGCCGGCAGCAGGTACACGGCGCGATTCGGATTCGGAGACTTGCCGGCGTCGGCCAGCACTTTCTTGCTTTGCTCGGTCGGGGGCAACGCGGCCATCGCGGCCGTCGCCGACGGATAAGGATCGATGACGACCAGCAGATCGAGGGCCTGCATCGCCGCCTGCATCTCGACGCCGCGCGTCTGGCTGTTCGGCGCATGGCCCCAATACACCATGCCGCGAAGATTCGGCCCCTGGTCGATCACGTCGTTCTTGAGCAGCACGCCGTCGATCCAGCGCGACACCGTCATGCCGGGCTTTTCCATCATGCCGTCGGCGTACTGCTTCTTGATCCACTCGTAGTCCACGCCCCACACCGCCGCGTAGTGCTTCCATGCGCCCGCGGCGATGCCGTAGTAACCGGGCAGCGAGTCGGGATTCGGGCCGACGTCGGTCGCACCCTGGACGTTGTCGTGGCCGCGAAAGATGTTGGTGCCGCCGCCCGCAACACCGACGTTGCCGAGCGCAAGCTGCAGGATGCAGGAAGCGCGGACGATCGCGTTGCCCGTCGTGTGCTGCGTCTGGCCCATGCACCAGACGACGGTCGACGGGCGGTTCTTGGCCATCATCTCGGCCACCTTGAACACCTGCGCCTCGGGCACGCCGCAGACTTCCTCGACCTTGTCCGGCGTCCACTTGGTCATGATCTCGTCCTTGACCTTGTCCATGCCGTAGACGCGGTCGTGGATGTACTGCTTGTCCTCCCACCCGTTCTTGAACACGTGGTACAGCATGCCGAACACGAACGGGATGTCGGTGCCGGAGCGAATGCGCACATACTCGTCCGCCTTCGCCGCGGTGCGCGTAAACCGCGGGTCGACGACGATCATCCTGGCGCCGGTTTCCTTCGCGTGCAGCATGTGCAGCATCGACACCGGGTGCGCCTCGGCCGCGTTGCTGCCGATGTACATCGCGCACTTGGTGTTCTGCATGTCGTTGTACGAGTTGGTCATCGCGCCGTAGCCCCAGGTGTTGGCTACGCCGGCGACCGTGGTCGAGTGGCAGATCCGCGCCTGGTGGTCGGTGTTGTTCGTGCCCCAGAACGACACGAACTTGCGCATCAGGTACGCCTGCTCGTTGTTGTGCTTGGAGCTGCCGACCCAGAAGATCGAATCGGGTCCGGATTCCTTCTTCAGCGCCAGCATCCGGTCGCCGATCTCGTTGATCGCCTTTTCCCAGCTGATCTTTTCGTACTTGCCGTTGACGAGCTTCACCGGCGACTTCAAGCGCATCGAATGCTCGTGCATCCCGTGCTCGCGCACCGACGCGCCCTTCGCGCAGTGGGCGCCGAGGTTCAACGGCGAATCGAACACCGGCTCCTGCCGGGTCCAGACGCCGTTCTCGACGGTGGCATCGACCGCGCAGCCGACGCTGCAGTGCGTGCAGACCGTCCGCTTGACCTCGACCTTCGTCGCGCCGTCCGCCGCCGCCTCGACCTTGCCGATGGCGCCGTACGGCAACTGGCTCGCGAAAGCCCCCGCCCCGGCGACGAGGCCGGAGCGCTTCAAAAACGTCCGCCGATTCATCCCGGCCTCAGGGGCTCCGGTGAGACGGCGCAGACGCGGACCGGCTGCAGCGACACTTCCGTTCTTTCGGGTGAGCAGCATGATCCTTCCCCCTCCTAGAGCTTGGCCGTGCGGTAGTAGTCGCGGACGTGCGTCGTCTCGCGATACTGCGCATCGGAATCGGATTCGGCGGTCGTCGCATCGACCGCGGCCACGGCCGGCAACGCGGCGACGGTGGCGGCCATGGCGCCCGCGCCGCCCACGCCAAGCGTGAGCAGGAAGCGGCGGCGTCTGGAGTCGGTGGCGGATGGCGCAGCAGCAGAAACCGCCGCGGCAGGTCGATCACTACGCGGGGATGTGCGCATGGGAGTCTCCAATTGACCGCGTGACATTGGTCTAATTATTCGATGGCGAACGAGTCACGTTCGAGCGCCACGAAACAATGGGCGAATTCTGCTACCCGACGGTAGTAGTTGGCAACAGAATTCGTCGATATTGCAGCGCAGCAATCGGACACCCAAGGCAGGATGTGCCGATCGAAAAACGCGTGCTGCTCCGCAATCGGGGTGGGACGCCGCTCGCCGTCGCCGGCGATCAGCATGCGCATCGTTTCCAGCACGAGCGCCAGGTGATCCTCGTACTCGCTCGATTCGGGGCGACGGGCCAGCCCAAGCTTCGCAAGCGTCGCCCGGAGTTCGGCGAGCGGACGGCCGGATTGGGGGCCGAGATAGTGCGATGCGTACAGGCTTACTTCACTCCTGCCCACGCCGACGAACAACGCCTGGAATTCGTCCGCGGCGGCTTCGGCATCCATCACGGAACTGGCGGCGCGCAGCGTGTCCCAAGTGGGCGCGAGCCCACCGGCGCCGCCATCGTCGCCGGTGAGCGTGGCGGGCGCGAGCGCCGGCGCCCCGGCAATGGCGGCAAGGAGCGATGCGTCGGGCGCGTCCGCGAACAACCGCGACAGCAGCGCATAGAATTCCGCCCGCGCCTGATCCTCCGGCTCGAGGTGGTGATGCAGGGTGACCGTCGCCTCAACCATTCTTGAGGCCCTCGGCTGCCTGATGCTTCATGAGGTCGATCACCCGGCAGTCGGCGCACATCTTGAGGCGGTCGAGCGACCCGGGCTCCGCGAACATCGAGTGCCCGGCGAGCTTGCCGAGCATCCCGGCAATCATCTTTTCGGTGCCGAGCGGCTTGGCGCAAACGATGCACTTGAACATCGCGGCCTCGTTGAGGACTCGCGGCTCCCTCGCTTCGGGCGCAAGCGAAAGGCGCGGCGCCAGCGTGATCGCGTTCTCCGGGCAGGTTGTCGCGCAAAGCCCGCACTGGACGCACTTCGACTCGATGAACCGAAGCTGCGGCAGCTCCTGCGCGTCCAGCAGCGCGCCGACGGGACAGGCGCCCACGCACGCGAGGCACATCGTGCAGGTGTCGCGATTCACGTCGATCGTTCCGAACGGCGACCCCGCGGGCAGCCGGATCTCGCGCTGCGGCACCGGGGCATGACGGGCAAGATGCTCGATCGCGAGGGCCGCCGTCGTGCGCTTGTCGGCCGTCAACGCGAACGTCGCCGCCGAGCGCACGGCCAGGGCCGGCAGGCCACGACCACAACGCGGCATCCAGCGCCTTCGGATCGGCACCGTCGAAAACGCGGAAATGCGGCCCCTGGTATCCCAGCGACTGGACGATGGCGTCGGCGATGCCCATCTGCCGCTCGAGGGCGGTTCGATATTCGGGCGCTTCGGCGCCGGTGGCAAGCACGGCGACCTGCGACGCGCCGTGCGCAAGCGCCGCGAGCCAGACGTCGAGGCCGACCGAGGCGATGTGATGCACTTCGAGCGGAATCACCCGCGCCGGCAACCCGCGGCCGCGGCGCGCGAGGCCGGCGATCGCGCCGCGCGCATCCTCCGCGTGGAGCAGCAGGCAGGCATCGCGTCCGCCCGCCTTTGCATACGTCGCAAGCAGCGTGCGCACGCGCGCGCCGAGATCGGGAACGGACGGATAGGCGTAGGTCATCGCGCCCGACGGGCAGACCGTCGCGCATGCGCCGCAGCCCATGCACAGGTGCGGCTCGACCTTGACGTGGTCGCCGTCCGCCGCGATGGCCGCGGTCGAGCAGACGTCGATGCACTGGTTGCAGCCCGTCTTGCGCGACCGGCTGTGCGCGCAGATGGACGCCTTGTACGCGAAGTATTTCGGCTTCTCGAATTCGCCGACCATCGCCGCGAGCCCGGCGACCGCTTGCGCCTGCGCCACCGGATCGCCACCGGGCGCGACGTACCCTTGCGGCACTTGATGCATCCGCAGCTGCGGCGTCGCCTGCAGGTCGAGCACGATGTCGAAGCGTTCCATGCGCGCGGTGTCGCGCCGCTCGAAGTCGATGGCCCCGATGGCGCCGCAGGCGGTCACGCACTTGCGGTGCGACTTGCAGCGATCGAGATCGATCTGGTAGCTCCAGTCGATCGCGCTCTCCGGACATGCGCGGATGCATGCGTTGCAGCGCGTGCAGAGGTCGAGATCGATCGGGTTTTCCTGCGCCCACGCGGCATCGAACGCCCCCAGCCACCCGGTCAACGCGGTGATGCGCCCCGAGAACACCGGAAAATTCCGCTCCGCCGGCAATTCCGCTCCGGTTGCGCGGCCGGTGACGACGACCGTTACCGCGAGTTGCGGCGCGAGCACGCCCGCCCAATGCAGCGCGGCTTGCGCCGGCCCGACGATCAGCAACCGGCCCTCGGAGCGGTACGACACGGGCGCCACGGGATCCGGTTCAGGCAATCCGGCGAGCGCCAACAGTGCGGCGATCTTCGGTGTGGCCGCGCGCGCCTCCGCCGACCACCCGCCGGTTTCGCGGATGTTGACGAAGCGGATCGTCTGCGTCCGTCCGCCCTCCTCCGCGACGTCGCCGAAGAGCCGGGCCTCCTGCGTGCACGCGACGACGACGTCGCCGCCGGACCGATCGGCGAATGCGGAGAGCTCCTTCTGGCACAGCATCGTCTTGACGGCGGGCGTGCCGGACAGTTCGAGCGCGCGCGCGAGCGCCGCGGCATCGAGCGCCATCGTCCCGTTGCACGAGCAAAGATGCAGCGTCTTGTCGTCGAGGCTCATCGCGTCGCGGGCGGGTCCTGCATTTCCGGATCGCCGGTCGGACCTTCCGGCACGGCGGGTTCAGCGGGACTTTCTGCCTCCGTATCGTCGATCGCCGGCGCATCGGCGGCCGTTACCGCCGGTTCGGCGGCGGGTTCCACCACGGGTTCCGGCGGCACTTCGCCCGGCGCGGCCGGCGGGTTGAAGGAGAACCCGGACGTCAGCAAACGATCCACCAGGTCCGGCGGAATCGGGACGGTCTTCGTGTAGTCGTCGATGTAGACGTCGAGGCCGTCCATCACGTTGAAGCGCGGGTCGGTCAGCAATATCTTCAGCGCCCGGCGCTTCAACGATTCGTCGACGTTCGGCTTCAGGAAGGCCGTGAAATCGGAGTCGATCGTCAGCGACTCGATGGCGGGCAACGCCGGCTCGCCGCTCGATACCGGCACTCCGGGCGAAGCGACGGCCGGCACCTTTGCGTCCGGCACTGCGCCCGGCGCGCCGGGCGACTGCGTCCCGGTGGGGCTGTAGCACGCGTGGCGTCAAGCTTGCGGCGCGACCAGCGCTTGAGCGAGAACCCGTCGGGCGTCTTGTCGGCAGCGGGCATCGTCACTCGGGCCTGGCGCGCGACGTCAGCCACGCGGGCCGCGCTCGCGGCGAAACGCGCCGTCGGCGAACGGGTCGTTGCGGCGCACCTTGCGCTTCGGCTCGGGCTTGTAGTGCTCGGTGACGAAGGGGACCATCCAATCGC
This sequence comes from uncultured beta proteobacterium, assembly GCA_963816925.1. Classification (GTDB taxonomy): domain Bacteria; phylum Pseudomonadota; class Gammaproteobacteria; order Burkholderiales; family Casimicrobiaceae; genus CAIWHR01. Next base: position 58,299 of record CAWFMY010000009.1, read on the forward strand.
GCACGACCTCGGGCAGCGGCACGGCATCGACACGCTCGCCGCCGTCCATCATTCGCGCGGCTTCGTTGTAGCTCACGGTGACGATCACCGGAAACACCGGAGGCACCGCGGGATCGTCGTGCATGCGCCAGTTGACGAATATCTTCGGGTCCGGCGCAACGAGATTGAGGTGGTAGCCCTCGGACTCCGAACGATGGAGCTCGAGCTCGTGCCCGTCGAAGCGCCATTGCACGCATGTAGCGTCGTCGCGAATGCACACGGGGACGGCTGCCGCCACGTCATCGGGCGACGCGGGTAGCACGGCGACCGGCTCCCAACGCTCGCTCACCCAGCGGTTGGCGAGCGGCGTGCGCTGCATGATCACGACGACGGGAAACCGCGTGGCGGATGTGGGCATTTGCAGGACGATGCCGGAACCTTCGATGCGGTGCGCGAGAGCGAAAAATGAAGTGCGGAACGGGGCCGATCATACACCACGTCGCGCGCGCCTCGGCACGCTCTGATAACATCTCCGATTGCGCTATTGTTCCAACGCGAAGCCGCTTGCCGCATGGCGACGATCATTCCGCTCACCGACGTTCGAACCACCGCGAGCCCCGCTGCGCGACGCGCGGAGGCCGACGCGCTCGTGCGTGCCGCCGCGCTTGGACCCGCCGCTTGCGCCGGGCCCGGTGACCGACCCGCGCGGCCGCCCGCTGCACGACCTGCGGATTTCGGTGACGGACCGCTGCAACTTCCGCTGCGTCTACTGCATGCCGCGGGATGTCTTCGACGCCGACTATCATTTCCTGCCGCACGCCGAATTGCTGACGTTCGAGGAGATCGCGCGTATCGCGAAGCTGTTCGTCGCGCGCGGCGTGGCGAAAATCCGCCTCACCGGCGGCGAGCCGCTGCTGCGCCGGCATGTCGAGCGGCTCGTCGAGATGCTGGCTAAAACGGGCGTCGCCGACATCACGTTGACGACCAACGGCGCCTTGCTCGCGAAAAAGGCGCGCGCGCTGCGCGATGCCGGACTCACCCGCGTCACGGTGAGCCTCGACTCGCTCGACGACAAGACGTTCCGCGCGATGAACGACGCCGATTTCCCGGTCGCGAAGGTGCTGGAGGGAATCGACGCTGCCGCGGCGGCGGGACTCGCTCCGATCAAGATCAACATGGTCGTCAAGCGCGGCATGAACGACGACGGCATCGTCGCGATGGCGCGGCATTTCCGCGGCACCGGGCACATCGTCCGCTACATCGAGTTCATGGATGTGGGCGCCACGAACGGGTGGCGGATGGACGACGTCGTGCCCGCCACCGAAATCGTCCGCGCAATCGACGCCGAATTTCCGCTCGCGAGCGACGACCCCAACTACGCGGGCGAAGTCGCCGAGCGCTGGCAGTACCGCGATGGCAAGGGCGAAATCGGCGTCATCGCCTCGGTCACGCAGGCGTTCTGCCGCGACTGCTCGCGCGCCCGCCTGTCGACCGACGGGCGGGTCTACACCTGCCTGTTCGCGAACGACGGCTACGATCTTCGTGCGCTCGTCCGCGGCGGCTTCGACGACGCGCAGGTCGACAGCGCCATCGCCGCGATCTGGCGCCAGCGGACGGACAACTATTCCGAAATCCGCACCGCGCAGACCGCGCGCATTCCGAAAGTCGAGATGTCGTACATCGGCGGCTAGAATCCGCGGCGACGCGCGTCGCCGCGCGGCCCTTCCCATGCATATTCCCGCGCTCATCGAGTTCCTGGACGGCCTCCACAAGAACAACAACCGGCCGTGGTTCGTCTGGAACAAGCCGGCGTACGACATCCTGCGGGCGGAGTTCGAGGAACTCGTCGGCGCGCTCGCCGCGCAGGTCGCCGCCTTCGATCGCGACCTCGGGCCCGTCGACGCGAGGAAGTCGATGTTCAGGATCTACCGCGACACGCGGTTCTCGAAAGACAAGACGCCCTACAAGACGCATTTCAGCGCGGCGCTCGGCGACCGCTCGAAGCGCGGGCTCGCGCCGGGTTACTACTTCCACATCGACCACGCCGGGACACTGCTCGCGGGCGGCGGCATCTACCGTCCGCATCCGCCGATCCTGCAAAAGATTCGCCGCCACATCGCCGCGCATCCGGAGGCGCTTGCTCGCATGCTCCGCGACCGCCGGTTCAAGGCCACCTACGGCGGGCTCGCCGACGAGGACGCGCTGTCGCGGCCGCCGAAAGGCTTCGCTGCCGATACGCCCGGCATCGACGCCATCAAGCAGCGGCACTACTTCGGCATGGTCGAGGTGGACGTCGCGCGCCGGCCGCCGCGCGACCTCGCGCGCACGATTTCAGGCTATTTCCGCGACCTGCTGCCGCTGATGGCGTGGCTGCGCGTCGCGACTGGCGCGAAGAAACGATGAGCACCGCCGGGCCGCCCCAAGGTGCTCGCCCCCATCGGGGGGAGCGGCGCGAAGCGCCGCCTCGGGGGGAACGTACACACCCCGCCGACGCTCCGTACCGCCCGCTGCTGACCGATGCCGCGCGCCCGTCGACCTTCACCGTCGACGCGGTCGACGAGACCGGCGCCGCGCGCGCGACGCCGATCGCCGGCGAGCATCCGCTCACGCTCTACGTCGACAAGCAGGAACTCCTCACGCTGATGACGCTGGGCGCCGCACCGGAAGCGCTCGCAATCGGCTGGCTGCGCAACCAGCGGCTCGTCGACAGCATCGACGACATCGTGTCGGTGCAGGTCGACTGGGACGTCAACGCGGTCGCCGTCACGACTCGCAGCGGCCTCGCCGACCTCGAGGCGAAAACGAAAAAGCGCACGACGACGTCGGGCTGCGGCCAGGGGACGGTCTTCGGCGATCTGATGGACGAGATCGACCAGGTCCGCCTGCCGCCGGGCGCGACGCTGACGCAGGCGACGCTCTACGCGCTGCTCGACCGCGTGCGGGTGCACGAAACCATCTACAAGCAGGCGGGCGCCGTGCACGGCTGCGCGCTCGCGACGAACGAGCCCGCGGGCTCCGAGATCCTGATGTTCGTCGAGGACGTGGGCCGCCACAATGCCGTCGACGCGATCGCCGGCCGGATGTGGCTCGACCGGATCGACGGCGGCGACAAGATCTTCTACACGACCGGCCGGCTCACCTCCGAAATGGTCATCAAGGCCGCGCAGATGGGCATCCCGTTCCTCGTCTCGCGCTCGGGCCTTACCCAGATGGGCCACGAGATCGCGCAGAAGGTCGGAATGACGATGATCGGCCGCGCGACGAACAAGCATTTCCTGCTGTTCACCGGCGCGGAGCGGTTCCGCCCGGCAACGCCGTGAGCGCCACGTCCACCGAAGCGCACGGCCGCTGCATGTGCGGGCGCGTGCGCTTCGTCGCCCGGTTCCCCTCCCGCTTCGTCGCGCATTGCCATTGCGAGAGCTGCCGGCGCGCGCACGGCGCGGCGTTCGTGACGTGGGTGGGCTTCACGGCACCGCAGGTGACGGTCACCGCCGGCGCCGACGACGTCGCCGTGCACGAGTCATCGCCGGGCACGTTCCGCAAATTCTGTCGCGCGTGCGGAACGAAGCTGTTCTTCGAAGGCGGAAAGTGGCCCGGTGAGACGCATATCCCGCTCGCGGCGTTCGACGATCCCGTCGACCGCGCGCCCCAAGGCCACGCGTTCTACAGGGAACACGCCGCGTGGCTGCCCGAGCTCCGGGAGCCGCCGAAACCGTGATCGCGCCGACGGACATCACCGGCATCGTGCTCGCCGGCGGGCAGGGCCGGCGCATGGGCGGCGTCGACAAGGGATGGGTCGAGCTCGCCGGCAAGCCGATGATCGCGCACGTGCTGAATCGTTTCGCGCCGCAGGTCGGGGACGTGCTGATCAACGCCAACCAGAATCTCGAGCGATACGCGACGTTCGGCGTTCCCGTCGTGCCGGACGCGGTCGGCGGCTTCGCCGGTCCGCTCGCGGGTCTTCATGCCGGGATGACGCGCGCGACGCGGCCGTATGTGGTCACGGTGCCGTGCGATTCGCCGTTTCTTCCTTCGGATCTTGTCGCGCGGCTCGCCGCCGGACTGGAGGCGCATGGCGGGCAACTCGCGGTCGCGAAGACGTTCGACCAGCCGCATCCGGTCTTCTGCCTCGTGCGGCGCGACGTGCTCCCGCACCTCGCGACCTTCCTCGAAGCGGGCGGCCGCAAGATCGATGCGTGGTACGCCACGCTCACGGTCGTCGAGGTCGCCTTCGACGACGAGGCCGATGCGTTTCGCAACATCAACACCAAGGATGAGCTTGCCGCAGCCGCGCCGCAGGATGGCCGCTGACGCCCCAGGGTGAACGGGTCAGTGCCACGGATTGGCGCGCAGCCACCCCATCGTATTATTGGCTGCGGTCAACCGCACGGCCTCGGGCACGAGCGCGGCAAGGATCTGCCCATCTTTCGCCCGGTCGAACGTCGTCGCGGTAGCCCGCAAGCCCTCTGGGCCGATCTCCAGCACGAACGCCGACGGCTCCGCCGTCGCCGGGTATCGCACGTAGACCGCACCGTAGCCGGTCTCCAGCTGGACCATGGCGCCACTTCCCGGCGAGATCACCCGGGTGATACCCACCGCTTGAAGTTGCTCGGCGTAGGGCTGCGCCAACCGGGCAAGCTCAGGCTGGTCGGTCGTGGGCAGGTGCGCCGTGGATGCGCAGGCGCAAAGCAGGAGGAGCGGGAGCGGCTTGACGAGCATGTCCGAGTGTAGACCCTCTCCAACGTTTCTTGCTTACCTCGCCCGTCGAGCAGGATCGCTCGGGACGGCTGCGCCGGACTAGAATCACGCTTTTCGTCATCCCTCGAACCCTCCTGCGCATGAACGAGCCCAAGACCCTCCGCGAAGCCTCCTGCGCCGATGACTACGATCCGAATTCGATGCCGGTCGAGCGCGCCCGCGCGCTGATCCGGACCTTTCTCGCGCCGGTCACGGCGACGGAGCGCGTCCACATCCGGCAGGCGCTCCATCGCGTGCTCGCATCCGACGTCGTTTCGCCGCACGACGTCCCGGGGCACGACAACTCGGCAATGGACGGCTACGCGATCCGTTTTGCCGATCTTTTGCCGGACGGCGAAACGGTTCTCCTGCGCGTCGGCGAATCGTTTGCCGGCAAGCCGTCGAACGCGGCCATCGGACCGGGTCAATGCGTGCGAATCTTCACCGGCGGCGTCATGCCGCAAGGCGCGGACTCCGTCGTCATGCAGGAGCGCTCGACGGTCGACGGGGACCGCGTGCGCGTCGCCGCGGGCGCGCTCTCGAAGGCCGGGCAGAACCGCCGCTTCGCCGGCGAAGACCTGAAGCGCGGGCAGGTCGTATTCGCCACCGGGCAATACGTGCGCCCCGCCGAGCTCGGCATGCTGGCGTCGCTCGGCATCGGCGAGGTGACGGTCTTCCGGAAACTGCGCGTCGCGTTCTTCTCGACCGGCGACGAGCTGAAATCGGTCGGCACACCGCTCGCCGCGGGCGAGATCTACGACAGCAACCGCTATACGCTGTACGGCATGCTGGCGCGCCTCAACTGCGAGGCGATCGACATGGGCGTCATCCCCGACGCCCCCGAAGCGGTGGAGCGCGCGTTCGCGAGCGCGGCCGGATGCGCGGATGTGGTCATCACGTCGGGCGGCGTGTCGGTCGGCGAAGCCGATTTCGTCAAGACGCTGCTCGACAAGCTGGGCGAAGTCCTCTTCTGGAAGATCGCGATGAAGCCCGGTCGGCCGCTCGCCTACGGCCGCATCGGCAACGCGCACTTCTTCGGGCTGCCGGGAAATCCCGTAGCCGTGATGGTCACGTTCTACGCGTTCGTGCAGGACGCACTCAAGATCCTGCAAGGACAACGGACCATTGCCGCAGCGCCGACATTCAAGGTGCCGCTCGCGGCGCCGATCCGCAAGGTGCCCGGGCGCACGGAGTTCCAGCGCGCGATTCTCGCGCAGGACGCCGCCGGGGCGTGGACGGTGCGCACGACCGGTGACCAGGGCTCGGGCATCCTGTCGTCGATGTCGCGCGCGAATTGCTTTGTCGTGCTGTCGCCGGACACCGGCAATGTCGCCGCCGGAGAAACCGTCGACGTGCAGCTGTTCGAAGGACTGATCTGACCGCGGCACCGCAGGCGGGCGCCGCGCCCCCCTCGGCGCCGTCGCGCGCCGAGGCGTTCCGATATTGGCTGAAGCTCGGCTTCCTCAGCTTCGGCGGGCCGGCCGGGCAGATCGCGCTGATGCATCACGACCTCGTCGACGGCAAGCGCTGGATCTCCGAGCGGCGCTTCCTGCACGCGCTCAACTACTGCATGGTGCTCCCGGGGCCGGAAGCGCAGCAGCTTGCGACCTACATCGGCTGGCTCATGCACCGGACGTGGGGCGGCATCGTCGCCGGCGCGCTGTTCGTGCTGCCGTCGCTCATCATCCTGATCGCGCTGTCGTGGCTCTACATGGCCTACGGCGACGTGCCGGCGGTCGCGGGCATCCTCTACGGCATCAAGCCCGCCGTCGTCGCGATCGTGCTGCACGCGGCGTGGCGCATCGGCACGCGCGCGCTGAAGCGGCCGACGCTGTGGGCGATCGCCGCGGCCGCATTCGTCGCGATCTTCGCGTTTCGCGTGCCGTTTCCGCTCATCGTTCTCGCGGCGGGACTGATCGGGTATATCGGCGGGCGCGTCGCACCGCGGGAGTTCGCCGTCGGCGGCGCGCATGGCGAAGCGAGCGGCGCGCACGCGCCGGCGGTGATCGACGACGACACGCCGACGCCGCCGCATGCGCGCTTTCGCTGGTCGCGGCTCGCGCTCGTCGTCGCGATCAGCGTCGCGCTGTGGCTCTTCGCGCTCGCGATGCTGGTCGCGAGCTTCGGGCCGGGATCGACGCTGCCGCGGATGGGCTGGTTCTTCACCAAGGCGGCGCTCCTGACGTTCGGCGGCGCGTACGCGGTGCTGCCCTACGTCTACCAGGGCGCGGTCGAGACCTACGCGTGGCTCACACCCGTGCAGATGGTCGACGGCCTCGCACTCGGCGAAACCACGCCCGGGCCCCTGATCATGGTCGTCGCGTTCGTGGGCTTCGTCGGCGGCTGGACCAAGGCGATCTTCGGTCCCGATGCGCTGGCGCATGGCCGGCATCGCGGGCGCGTGCGTCGCGACGTTCTTCACGTTCCTGCCGTCGTTCCTGTTCATTCTCGCGGGCGGCCCGCTGGTCGAGACCACGCACGGCCAGCTGCGCTTCACCGCGCCGCTTTCCGGCATCACCGCGGCGGTCGTCGGCGTGATCGTCAATCTCGCGATGTTCTTCGCGTGGCACGTGTTCTGGCCGCATGGGTGGGACGCCGACGGCGACGTTGCGCGGGATCGATGCCTCTCGGCTCGCTCATCGGCGTCGCCGCCGCCGTTGCGCTGTTCCGCTTCAAGGCGGGCGTGATCCCGGTGATTCTCGCGTGCGGCGCCGACCGGCCTCGCGCTGCGTCTGATGGTCCCGGTATCATGACGCGCTATCACCACCGGAACCGCCGCGACATGTCCTCGCTGAAACATCTGCATCGAACGCAACCGCGCCTGGGCCGCTGACCTGCGCGCGCGCAATCCCGATTTCTTCACCGCGACTCGCCGAGCAGCAGGCGCCGCGCTACCTGTGGATCGGCTGCTCCGACAGCCGCGTTCCGGCCAACGAGATCACCGGCCTCGCGCCGGGCGAGCTGTTCGTCCACCGCAATGTCGCCAACGTCGTCGTGCACTCCGACTTGAATTGCCTCTCGGTGCTGCAGTTCGCGGTCGAGGCGCTCAAGGTCGAGCACGTGATCGTCGTCGGCCACTACGGCTGCGGCGGCGTGCGCGCCGCGTATCGAGGGCAAGCCGCTCGGCCTGATCGACAACTGGCTGCGGCACGTGCAGGACGTCGCCGGCAAGCACGTCGACCTGCTCGAGGCGCATCGCGGACGAGCGAGCGCGCATCGACCGGCTGTGCGAGCTCAACGTGATCGAGCAGGTCGTGCACGTTGCGCGCACGACGATCGTGCAGGACGCGTGGCGGCGCGGGCAGCCGCTGACGCTGCACGCGTGGATCTACGGGCTGCACGACGGCCTCGTGCGCGACCTCGGATTCGAGGCGGACAGCTCGCAGGCGCTCGCAGATCTCTACCCGCAGGCGATCGCCGGGCTCGGGAAATCCGCCGCGGCGATGGCAGCGTCGCGGGCGGCGTCAGCGGCGTGTCGCCGACACCACGCCGCGCACGTCGCGGACGAGCGCCAGCGCGCGCTGCAGCGCTTCGAGGCTCCGCACCTCCAGCGTGAACGCCATGCGGCTGCGCATGTCGCGCGTCAGCGTGTTGGCCGCGGTGACGTTGATGCGCTCGCGCGAGAACACCTCGGTGACGTCGCGCAGCAGTCCCTGCCGGTCCGCGGCCTCCAGCACGACGTCGACCGGAAACACCTCGTCGCGCGGCGCGCCCCAATCGGCGGTGATCAGGCGCTCGGGCTCGCGCGCGCGCAGGCGCTCGACGGTCGTGCAGCTCGCGCGATGGATCGTCACGCCCTTGCCGCGGGTGACGAAGCCGACGATGCCGTCGGGCGGCGCCGGCTTGCAGCAGCGCGCGAGGACCGTCATCAGCCGGTCGACGCCGAGGACGCTGATGCCGCTGCCGGCGCCCGCCGCCTTGCTCTGCCGCAGCAATCCGGGCTCGGGTTCGGGCTCCGGCGCTGCCGCCGGTTGCACGACCGCCTTGATCGCCGTCTGGATCTGCCGCGTGTTGAGTTCCTCGCGGCCCACCGCGGCAAAGAGGTCGTCGGACTTCTCGAATCCGGCCTTCACCGCGACTGCGTCGAGATTGACGGCCGTCGCGCCGGCGCGCGCCAGCTCGCGCTCCACGACCGCGCGACCGTGCGCAAGCGTTTCCTCCAGCTGCTGCGCCTTGAACCATTGCCGGACCTTCGTTCGCGCGCGGTGGCTCGTCACGTAGCCCAGCTCGGCGTTCACCCAGTCCCGCGAGGGTCCGCCCACCTTCGCGGCGATGATCTCGACGCGCTGGCCGTTCTTCAGCACGGTGTTGAGCGGCACCATCGCGCCGTCGACGCGCGCGCCGCGGCAGCGGTGGCCGAGACTCGTGTGCACGGCGTACGCGAAATCGACCGGCGTGGCGCCGCGCGGCAGGTCGACGACCTTGCCCTGCGGGGTCAGCACGTAGATCGTGTCGGTGAAGAGGCTCGTGCGGAATGCGGTCAGCCATTCCGACGATCCCGCGACGTCGTCCTTCCAGTCGAGCACCTGGCGCAGCCAGGCGATCCGGTCCTCGAACGCAGGATCGCGGCGCACGGCCTTCTGTCCGGTTTCCTTGTAGCGCCAGTGCGCGGCGACGCCGTACTCCGAATGCTGGTGCATGTCGACCGTGCGGATCTGCACCTCGAGCGCCTTGCCCTCGGGGCCGATCACCGCGGTGTGGAGGGAGCGGTAGCTGTTGGCCTTCGGCTTCGCGATGTAGTCGTCGAACTCGCCGGGGAGCGGCGTCCACACGTGATGGACGATGCCGAGCGCCGCATAGCAGTCGCGCACGTCGTCGACGAGGATGCGCACGGCGCGGATGTCGTAGAGCGCGTCGATGCCCACTTCCTTGCGCCGCATCTTGTTCCAGATGCTGTAGATGTGCTTGGGCCGGCCGGTGACGTCGGCCTTGATGCCGGCCTCCGCGAGCTGGCGGCGCAGGAGCCCGATGACGGACTCGATGTAGCGCTCGCGGTCGGCGCGCCGCTCGTCCAGCATCTTCGCGATCGCCTTGTAGGTGACCGGGTCGAGCGCGCGCAAGCTCAGGTCCTCGAGCTCCCATTTGAGCTGCCAGACGCCGAGGCGATTGGCGAGCGGCGCGAAGAGATCCTGGACCTCGCGCGCGGCGCGGTCACGGGGCTCCGCGAGCGACGGCCCTGCCGACACCAGGTAGCGCAGCGCCTGCGTCCGCTCGGCGAGCTTGATCAGCACGACGCGGATGTCCTCGACCATCGCGAGCAGCATCTTGCGCAGGCGCTCGGCCTGCGCGGCGCGCTCCTCGGCGTCGCCGGTGGCGGGCAGCGCGCGGATCTCGTCCATGCGCGCAACACCCGCGACGAGCGCCGCGACATCGGCGCCGAAGCGCTCCGCGACTTCCTCGCCGTCGAAGCCCTTCGCCGCCGGCAGGCCGATCAGCAGCGCGGCGCGGACCGTCGCCGCGTCGAGCTTGAGCCCTGCCACGATGGCGGCCGTGCCCGCGGCGTGCGCTGCAAGCGGCTCGCCGTCGCGGGAGACTACGTCGGCGCCGAGCGCCTGCGCGTGCGCGTGCGCCGCGCGAAAGCCGGCAATGTCGTCGTCGGGATAGGCGCCGCGCAATGCGTCGAGCCAGGCGGCGATTCCCGGCGCCGTCGCCGATTCGGCGGGCATGCGCAACGATGTTGTCATCGACGCATTATAGCGACGACGGTCGACCGGACTGCCTGCCGTGCCTCAGTCCGCCGCGGCGGCGAACGTCGCGGTGATCGAGTCGGCAACCCGCTGCGCGCACGTATCCGCGGTCGAGCGGTCCGCGGCCTCGACCATCACGCGCAGCACGGGTTCGGTGCCGGACGGCCGCAGCAGGATGCGACCAGCGTTGCCCAGCGCGGCCCGGGCATCGTCTTCCGCGGCGCGGATCGCCGCGCTGCCTTTCCAGTCGAACCCTTTCGGCATGCGGACATTGATGAGCCGCTGCGGAAACAGCGTCACGGGCGCCGCCGCGGCGGCCAGCGTATTGTCGTGACCGTTCAGCGCGCGCAGCACGGCGAGCGCGGCGACGATCGCGTCGCCGGTCGTGTGCTTGTCGAGGCAGAGCAGGTGCCCGGAGTTTTCGCCGCCGAGCTGCCATCCCTTCTCGTTCATCCTCTCCAGCACGTAGCGGTCGCCGACCGCGGCGCGCTCGAGCGGAACACCCGCGCGGGTCAGTGCCTGCTCGAAGCCGAGGTTGCTCATTTGCGTGCCGACGACCCCACCGGCCAAGGCGCCGCGCGCGCGGTACTCCATCGCAATCACGTAAAGCAGCTGGTCGCCGTCGTACAGGCGACCCTCGCTGTCGGCCATGATCAGCCGGTCGCCGTCGCCATCGAGCGCGACGCCGAGGTCGGCGCGATGCTCAAGCACCGCCTGCCGCAGATGCTCCGGATGCGTCGCCCCGACGCCGTCGTTGATGTTCATGCCGTTGGGTTCCGCGCCCACGGCGATCACCTCGGCGCCGAGCTCGTGGAACACCGGCGGCGCGACGTGATAGCCGGCGCCGTTCGCGCAGTCGACGACGATGCGCCAGCCCTTGAGATCCCGCTCGTTCGGGAACGTGCTCTTGCAGAACTCGACGTAGCGCCCGGCCGCGTCGTCGATCCGGCGCGCCTTGCCGAGGTCGGCCGAGCGCACGCACGCGAGCGGAAGCGCCATCGCGCGCTCGATCGCCTGCTCGACGCTGTCGGGGAGCTTCGCGCCCGTCGCGCCGAAGAACTTGATGCCGTTGTCGTCGTACGGATTGTGCGACGCGCTGATGACGATGCCCGCGGACAGGCGGAGCGCGCGCGTGAGGTAGGCGACCGCCGGGGTCGGCAGCGGGCCGGACAGGTAGACGTCGACGCCGGCCGCCGACAGCCCGGCTTCGAGCGCGGCCTCGAGCAGGTAACCGGAGATCCGCGTGTCCTTGCCGATCAGCACCGCGGGCCGCGTGCCCGCGAGCGCGGGCTCCGCGGCCAGCACCCGGCCCGCCGCCCAGCCCAGCTTCAGCACGAGCTCGGGCGTGATCGGCGGATCGCCCACGCGACCGCGTACGCCGTCGGTGCCGAAGTATTGTCGCGTCATGTCGTCAGTCAGTCTGGATTGCGTGCCACACCTTGAGCGCATCGACCGTCTCGCGCACGTCGTGCACGCGCACGATCGAAGCGCCACGCGCCACCGCCGCCAGCGCCGCGGCCAGGCTTGCCGCCATGCGCTCGTCGACCGGACGTCCCGTGATCGTGCCGAGCGACGATTTGCGCGACAGGCCTGCGAGCACGGGATAACCCGCCGACGCGAGATCCGGCAGCGCGCGCAGCAGCGCGAGATTATGCGCCAGCGTCTTGCCGAAGCCAAAGCCGGGATCGACGACGACCCGCTCGCGCGCGATGCCGGCGTCTTCGCATGCCCGCGCCCGCGCCAGGAGGAATTCGCGGACTTCGCGCACGACGTCGCCGTACTGCGGCGCGCGCTGCATCGTTCCCGGCTCGCCTTGCATGTGCACGAGGCAGACCGCGGCGTTCGTTCGGGCCACGACGTCGAGCGCTCCGGGGGCTCCGAGTGCGCCGACGTCGTTGATCATCGCGGCGCCCGCGGCGATCGCGCCGCGCATGACCGCGGGCCGGCGCGTATCCGCCGACACGAGGAGACCGCCGCCCGCCAGCGCTTCGATCACCGGCAGCACGCGCTTCATTTCCTCCGCTTCGGAGACCGCCGCCGCGCCGGGTCGCGTCGACTCGCCGCCGACGTCGATCAGGTCCGCTCCATCCGCCGCCATTTGCCGCGCGTGCGCCAGCGCGGCCGCGGTGTCGACATGGCGGCCGCCGTCGAAGAACGAATCGGGCGTCACGTTGAGGATGCCCATGACGCGCGGGACCGCAAGGTCCAGGACGTGCGCAGCCACATCTCAGCTTCATAAACAAAGACGGGGCGCCACAGCGCCCCGGTTCCATCAGAAGTTTTCCGCGCCTATGCCGGCGTCGCCGACGGCGCGGCGTCGGGGCCGGGCGTCGCGCCAGGCGACGACGAGCCGGTGCCGGACTGCGACGGCTTCGGCGGCCGCGGCGGCAGGCCGGCCATGATGTCGGCGATCTGGTCGCTGTCGATCGTCTCCAGCTCCAGCAGCGCCTTCGCCATCGCCTCGACCTTGTCGCGGTTGTCCTCGATCAGCTTGCGCGCGACCGCATACTGCTGGTCGATGATCTTGCGGATCTCGCTGTCGACCTTGCGCATCGTCTCTTCGGACACGTTCTTGTGCGTCGTGATCGAGCGGCCGAGGAACACCTCGCCCTCGTTCTCGGCGTAGACCATCGGTCCCAGCAGGTCCGACATCCCGTAGCGCGTGACCATGTTGCGCGCGAGCTCGGTCGCCCGCTCGAAGTCGTTCGATGCGCCGGTGGTCATCTGGTTCATGAAGATCTCTTCGGCGATGCGCCCGCCGAACAGCACCGAGATCAGGTTCAGCATGTGGTTGCGGTCCATGCTGTAGCGGTCCTGCTCGGGCAGCTGCATCGTCACGCCCAGCGCGCGGCCGCGGGGAATGATCGTCACCTTGTGCACCGGATCGGTCTTCGGCAGGAGCCTTGCGACAAGCGCGTGGCCGGACTCGTGGTACGCCGTGTTGCGGCGCTCCTCTTCCGGCATCACGATCGAGCGGCGCTCGGCGCCCATCACGACCTTGTCCTTCGCCATCTCGAAATCGTCCATGTCGACGAGGCGCTTGTTGCGGCGCGCCGCGAACAGCGCGGCCTCGTTGACGAGGTTGGCGAGGTCGGCGCCCGAAAATCCGGGCGTGCCGCGGGCGATGATCTCCGCCTTGACGTCGGCCGCCATCGGCACCTTGCGCATGTGGACGAGCAGGATCTGCTCGCGGCCGCGGATGTCGGGCAGCGGCACGACCACCTGGCGGTCGAAGCGGCCCGGGCGCATCAACGCCGGATCCAGCACGTCGGGCCGGTTGGTCGCGGCGATCACGATCACGCCGGCATTCGCCTCGAAGCCGTCCATTTCGACCAGCAGCTGGTTCAGCGTCTGCTCGCGCTCGTCGTTGCCGCCGCCCAGGCCCGCGCCGCGCTGGCGGCCGACCGCGTCGATTTCGTCGATGAACACGATGCAGGGCGCGTTTTTCTTCGCCTGCTCGAACATGTCGCGCACGCGCGCCGCGCCCACGCCGACGAACATCTCGACGAAGTCGGAGCCCGAGATCGAGAAGAACGGCACCTTGGCCTCGCCGGCGATCGCCTTCGCGAGCAGCGTCTTGCCGGTGCCCGGTGAGCCGACCATCAGCACGCCGCGCGGAATGCGGCCGCCGAGCTTCTGGAATTTCGTCGGATCGCGCAGGAACTCGACCAGCTCGGACACCTCTTCCTTCGCCTCGTCGCAGCCCGCGACATCGGCGAACGTGATCGTGTTGTTCGACTCGTCCAGCATCTTCGCCTTGCTCTTGCCGAAGCTGAACGCGCCGCCGCGCCCGCCGCCCTGCATCTGGCGCATGAAGAAGATCCAGACGCCGATCAGGAGCAGCATCGGGAACCACGAGATGAACACCTGCGCGAGGAACGACTGCTCCTCGTCCTGCTTGCTGTCGACCCGGACGTTGTTCTTGAGGAGGTCGCTCACCATCCACAGGTCGTTCGGGCTGTAGGTGATGAATTTCTTCTTGTCCGCGGTGGCGGTCCAGACGATCTTGCGGCCCTCGATCTGCGCCGACTCGACGCCGCCCGAGCGCACCTTGTCCATGAACTCGGAATAGGGAACCGTGTCGCGCGGCGCCTGCCGCGAGTCGAATTGCTTGAACACGGTCAGCACCACGAGCCCGATCACGAGCCAGATGCCGACGTTCTTGAGCAGATTGTTCAAATGACGCTCCTTGCGGTACCCGCGCGGCCTGCCGGGCCCCTGTTCCATCTACGTTCCGCCGTCGCCGGCGGATTCAGTGAACCTTCAATTCTAGACCTTCATGCTGCCTGGAGCCACCGGGAAACGTCTCGAGCGTCTCCGAAAGGCGACATTTCAGTGAAAAATTCCCCTACACCCGGCTTTTAAGCCCCTTTGCCACCAGGTAAACCTCGCGGCTCCGGTCGCGCGAGGCCTTGGGCTTGCGCACGTAAACCTTGTCGAAATCGCGCTGCATCGCTTGCTGGAACTCCGCGAATCCACTGCCCTGAAATGCCTTGACCACGAGATCGCCGCCGGGTTGCAGCCAATTCGCCGCAAATTCGAGGGCCAGCTCGCCCAGATGCACGGAACGGGCCTGATCCGCCGACGCGACACCCGACAGGTTGGGGGCCAGATCGGAAACGACAAGGTCGACTTTGCGGCCTTCGAGGGCGGCTTCCAGGCGCGTCAGCACGGACGCCTCCCGAAAGTCGCCCTCCAGGACCAGGACGCCGGGGATCGGGTCCATGGCGAGGATGTCCAGCGCGACGATGCGCGCCTTTCGCCCGAGCTTTTCGCGCAGCACCTGCGTCCAGCTTCCGGGCGCGGCGCCGAGGTCGACGGCGCTCATGGCGGGCCGGAAGAGATGATCCTTGTCCGCGATCTCGATCAGCTTGAACGCCGCGCGCGACCGGAAACCGAGCCGTGTCGCTTCCTTGACCCAATGGTCGTTGACGTGCTCGTCGATCCACGCCTTCA
Source organism: uncultured beta proteobacterium (assembly GCA_963816925.1). Taxonomy (GTDB): domain Bacteria; phylum Pseudomonadota; class Gammaproteobacteria; order Burkholderiales; family Casimicrobiaceae; genus CAIWHR01. The sequence goes on from CAWFMY010000009.1 coordinate 73,658, forward strand.
CGAACCGGTTTTTCTTGACGCGCTTTTCTGCCATATCCCGGGCGTTGCGCGCGAAGAAGGCGCATCGCCGGTAAAATGCGGGGATGCAAACTCTATCACCTGCCCAGCGCCGCGCGCTTCGCGCGAAGGCGCACCACCTGCATCCGGTGGTCAGCATCGGCCAGCACGGGTTGACGCCCGCGGTGCTGCACGAAATCGACGTCAATCTCAGCGCGCACGAGTTGATCAAGATCCGCGCCTTCAGCGGGGAGCGCGCGGAACGCGACACGATGCTCGCGCGCATCTGCGATGCGCTCGGCGCCGCCGCCGTCCAGCATCTCGGCAAGGTGCTGATCGTCTGGCGGCCGCAGCCGGAGGAGCCGAAGGAAAAAGCGCCGCCGTCCGATCGTCCGGCCCGCGCCGCAAAATCCGCGGCCCGCAAGGCGCCGCAGTCGCGGCGGCCGCGATCTCCCCTGCCGCGCACGCCGGCACGACCGGCACCGCGGGGCAAGCCCCCGGCCGATCTTCCGGGACCCCCCGCATCCGAACGGCGGCGGAAGATGACGAACGCGGCATCGACATGGGAAACGGGCCCGGAAGATCGATCCCGGCGCCGGTCGTCGGGGATGTCGTCCGCGAAGGGCGCCCCCGCGCCACGCTCGGGTCGTCGCGCTGCCCCGAAGGGTTCGTTCAAAGCGGCCGCGCGACCCGCCGCGACGCCGCACGGAAAGTCCTCGTCAAGCATGGTGGGCGCCGCGGGCGCGCGCCGTCGCCGCCGCAAGGCCGGCTGAACCGGGCGTTGGTCGCGAAATCAGCGGCCGCCGCGCTTGAACGGAATCACGGTGTCGCCGTCACCCGGCGGCACCGGCCGCCCCGTCGTCGCCGGCCGGCCGTCGGCACGAAGCAGCGACAGTGCCGGTCGCGGCATCGGCACGGAACCGGCGCCGGACGTCGCGAACGATCCGCTGCCGCGCACGAACGGCACGAGCTCGGCCAGCGCAAGCGGCGGCTGGCAGAGGTAGCCCTGATATTCGTCGCAGCCTTCGGCGCGAAGGAGATCGAGCTGCGCCTCGCGCTCGACGCCTTCCGCGATCACGCCGATGCGCAGCGTGTGCGCCATGGCGATCACGGCGCGCGTGATGGCGACGTCGTTGATGTCCTCGGGCAGGTCGCGCACGAACGTGCGGTCGAGCTTCAGGCTGTCGATGGGAAAGCGCTTCAGATGGCCGATGGACGAATAGCCGATGCCGAAATCGTCCATCGCGAGGCGCACGCCGAGGCGCCGGATCTCTTCCATCAGCGACACCGCCTGCTCCGGATTCTGCATCACGGTGCTCTCGGTGATCTCGAGCTCGAGCTCGCCCGACACGAGACCGGACGCCGCGAGAATGCCCGCGATGTCGGCCACGAGCCGCCCGTCGTGGAACTGGCGCGCCGACAGGTTCACCGCAACCGGCATCGGCATGCCCGCTTCGCGCCACATCCGCGCGGTGGCGCACGCGGTGCGGAGCACCCACAAGCCGATCGGCACGATGAGCCCCGACTCCTCGGCCAGCGGAATGAACCGGTCCGGCCGCAGGAGCCCGAGCTCGGGATGCTGCCAGCGCAGCAACGCCTCGACGCCGACGATGCGCCCGGTCGAAATGGAAATCTTGGGCTGGTAGAGCAGCACGAGCTCGTCGCGCTCGATTGCATAGCGCAGCCCGGTCTCGAGCGCCAGCCGCTCCACCGAGTGCTCGTTGAATCGCGGCGAATAGAAACGGTAGCGGTTGCGGCCCTGCTCCTTCGCCTGGTACATCGCGATGTCCGCGTTGGACAGCAGCGTCCCCGGATCCTTGGCGTCGATCGGGAACGTGCAGATGCCGATCGACGCCGACAGGTTGAGCTCGTGGCCGCCGATCGACAGCGGCTGGTAGATCGCGGCGAGAATGCGCTCGGCGATCTCGATCAGCACGGTCGGCCCCTCGAATTCCTCGACCAGAAGCACGAACTCGTCGCCACCCAGCCGCGCGCTGATGTCGCTGTCGCGAATGCACGACGAGATCCGGCGCGCCGCTTCCTTCAGCGCTTCGTCGCCCAGCTGGTGGCCGAGCGTGTCGTTGATGTTCTTGAACCGGTCGAGGTCCATGAAAAAGAGTGCGACCGGCCAGCCATGCCGCTCCGCCCGCGCGAGCGCGCGCGTGAGGCTCTCGGTGAACAGCGCGCGGTTGGGAAGCCCGGTCAGCGTGTCGTGCGTGGCGAGCTGCTTGATTTTCGCGAGGGCCGCGCCGAGGTCCTCGTTGCTGTGCCGCAGGCGCGAGCGCATCTCGCTGATCTTGCCGCCCGCCAACGCGAAGCACGGCAGCACGCAGGCGAGCACGGCCAGCTCGAACATTTCGACCGGCAGCCGCACGGTCGCCGGCTTGAAGTGGAGCAGCAGGGCGACGACCGGTTGCGTAACTCGCGAGCACGAAGCCCGACGCCGCCATGAACTGCCGCGTCGTGAACCGGAATACCCCGTACATGAGCAGCACGGGGCAGAGAATCAGCGCCACGGATCGGTCCTGATTCAACACGAATGCGCCGGCCATCACCGTCGCCGTCGCGAGCACGATCTGCAGCCAGGTGAGGCTGGGGTCGGCAAAGCGCAGGTTGATGCGCGTTCGAAACAGCAGGTAGATGCCGCCGTTGACGACAATCACCGCCGCGATCGTCGCCAGCGCCGGAACCAGGTCGACGAACCCGAGAACGTGGGCGAGCAGCATCAGCGGAATGCCGGCGAGGTACGTGGCCGAGGCCATGACGAACCGCCGCATGCGCACCGCCTGCTGCGCGTCGCTCGACGCCCCCGGCGCCAAGGCAGCGGCGGGCGGATTCTCGCGGGTTTCGGCGCGCAAAGACGCGGTGGTCATTTCGTGGCGGGAGGTCGTGACTCGACAACCCACCCTCAAAGCAAGCAATATGCCAAGGAAATCAGCCTGTTGGAAATGCCTGCGGCAACAGTCGCTTGTCCGGGCGGCCCGGCCGGCGGCAGGCACCGAGCCGCCGCCGCGGCATGCCGCGCTGCGCCGGGCGACCGACGCTGACGTACGCGCGTCCGGTCAGGCGTCGGCCTCCGCACCGACAATGATTCTCGAACTGCCGCGATGTCGGCCTCCCGCCATCGCTCGGCGACGCTGGCCGCGCGAGCGACCCGCGGCGGCCGCCGACCCTTCGCTGCTTCGCTCGCGTTGCTCGCCCGCCTCGCTCAGGCGTAGCGGACCGCCAGCACCTCGTATTCGCGCAGGCCGCCGGGTGCTTTCACCTCGGCGGTGTCCCCTTCGCTCTTGCCGATCAATGCGCGCGCGATGGGCGAGCTCACCGAAATCTTCCCGTGCTTGAGGTCGGCCTCGTCGTCGCCGACGATCTGGTAGGTGACCCGGTCGCCGGTCGCCGCGTCCGCCAGCTCGACGGTCGCGCCGAACACGACATGCCCGCCCGCGTCGGCGATGGCGGCCGGGTCGATCACCTGGGCCCCGGCGAGCTTGTGCTCGATCTCGCTGATACGGCCCTCGATGAAGCCCTGGCGCTCCTTGGCGGCATCGTAGTCGGCGTTCTCCGACAGGTCGCCGTGCCCGCGCGCCTCGGCCAGCGCGGCGCTCACCGCGGGCCGGTCGACGGTCTTCAGGCGCTGCAGCTCGGCGCGCAGACGCGCGGCACCTTCGATGGTCATCGGAAATTTGCTCATGGGCGCTCGAAGAATCAGTTGGTCATACGCCGGAATCCCGGCTCACCGCAGCCGCTCGTGCAGCGTCTGCATCGCATACGGAACGAGCTCGCGCATCCCGGCAAGTCCCAGCGCCGCGGCGCGGGCGCCGGCGAGCGTCGTGAAAGTGGGAATCTGGTCGGTCAGCGCCTCGCGCCGGATCTGGTAGCTGTCCCGGATCGCGGAGCGCTTTTCCTGCACCGTGTTGACGACGAGCGCGATCTCGTCGTTCTTCATCATGTCGACGATGTGTGGCTGGCCCTCGTGCACCTTGTTCACCGGCGTGACCGGCACGCCGGCGGCGGCCAGCGCCGCGGCGGTGCCGCGTGTCGCGACCAGCGTGAAACCGAGCGATACGTAGAGGGCCGCAAGCTCGACGGCGCGCGCCTTGTCGGCGTCCTTCACGCTGACGAAGACCTTGCCCTTTTCCGGCAGCCGCACGTTCGCGGCGAGCTGCGACTTCACGAAGGCCTCGGCGAACGTGTCGCCCACGCCCATGACCTCGCCCGTCGACTTCATCTCCGGCCCGAGGATCGTGTCGACGCCGGGGAACTTGATGAAGGGGAACACCGCTTCCTTGACCGAAAAATACGGCGGCACGATCTCGCCTGCGACACCCTGTTCGCGCAGCGTGCGCCCGACCATGCAGCGCGCGGCGATCTTGGCGAGCGGCCGGCCGGTCGCCTTCGAGACATAGGGCACCGTGCGCGAGGCGCGCGGATTCACTTCGAGGACGAACACGACGTCGTCGCCTTGCGCGTCGCGCTGGATCGCGAACTGGACGTTCATCAGTCCGACGACATTGAGGCCGCGCGCCATCGCCGCGGTCTGCGCGCGCAGCACGTCCTGCGTGGCGGCGGAAAGCGAGAACGGCGGCAGCGAGCACGCCGAATCGCCGGAATGGACGCCGGCCTGCTCGATGTGCTCCATGATGCCGCCGATCACGACATCGGTGCCGTCGGCCAGCGCGTCGACGTCGACCTCGATCGCGTCGTTGAGGAAGCGGTCGAGCAGCACCGGGCTGTCGTTCGACACCTTGACCGCCTCGCGCATGTAGCGCTCGAGATCGCGCTGCTCGTGGACGATCTCCATCGCGCGGCCGCCGAGCACGTACGAAGGCCGCACGACGAGCGGATAGCCGATCTCGTCGGCCGCGACGAGCGCGGCGGCTTCGGTGCGCGCCGTGCGGTTCGGCGGCTGCTTGAGCTCAAGGCGGTGCAGCATCTGCTGGAACCGCTCGCGGTCCTCCGCCATGTCGATCATGTCGGGTGTGGTGCCGATGATCGGCACGCCGTTCGCCTCGAGGTCGCGCGCGAGCTTCAACGGCGTCTGGCCGCCGTACTGGACGATCACGCCGTATGGCTTCTCGAGATGAACGATCTCCAGCACGTCCTCCAGCGTCAGCGGCTCGAAGTAGAGGCGGTCGGACGTGTCGTAATCGGTCGACACGGTCTCCGGATTGCAGTTGACCATGATCGTTTCGAAACCGTCTTCGCGCAGCGCCATCGCGGCATGCACGCAGCAGTAGTCGAATTCGATCCCCTGGCCGATCCGGTTCGGTCCGCCGCCCAGCACGATCACCTTCTTGCGCTCGGTCGGCGCGGCCTCGCACTCGTCCTCGTAGGTCGAGTACATGTAGGCGGTCCTGGTCGCGAACTCGGCGGCGCAGGTGTCCACCCGCTTGTACACCGGGCGGATGCCAAGCGCGTGCCGGCGCGCGCGAATCTCCGCTTCCGTCGTCTTGAGCAGGTGCCCGAGGCGGCGGTCCGAGAAGCCCATCCGCTTGAGGCCGCGAAGCTCTTCGCGCGAAAGGCCCGCGAGGCTGCGCTGCTCGAGGCGCAATTCCGTGTCGACGATTTCCTTGATCTGCGCGAGGAACCACGGGTCGATCTTCGTGTGCTGGAAGATTTCCTCGAGCGACATGCCGACGCCGAACGCGTCGGCGACGTACCACAGCCGCTCCGCGCGGGGATAGGCGAGCTCGTCGGCGATCTTGTCCGGATCGACGGTCTTGAGGTTGAAGCCGTCGACGCCGACCTCGAGCCCGCGCAACGCCTTCTGCAGCGACTCCTGGAACGTCCGGCCGATCGCCATCACCTCGCCCACCGACTTCATCTGCGTGGTGAGCCGGTCGTCGGCCTGCCGGAACTTCTCGAACGCGAAGCGCGGCACCTTGGTCACGACGTAGTCGATCGTCGGCTCGAACGAAGCGGGCGTCTTGCCTCCCGTGATGTCGTTGGCAAGCTCGTCCAGCGTGTAGCCGACCGCCAGCTTGGCCGCGATCTTGGCGATCGGGAAGCCCGTCGCCTTCGACGCGAGCGCGGAAGAGCGCGACACGCGCGGGTTCATCTCGATCACGATCATCCGCCCGTCGTCGGGGTTGATCGCGAACTGGACGTTCGAGCCGCCGGTGTCGACGCCGATCTCGCGCAACACCGCGATCGACGCGTCGCGCATGATCTGGTATTCCTTGTCGGTGAGCGTTTGCGCCGGCGCGACGGTGATCGAGTCGCCGGTATGCACGCCCATGGGGTCGACGTTCTCGATCGAGCAGACGATGATGCAGTTGTCCTTCTTGTCGCGGACAACTTCCATCTCGAACTCTTTCCAGCCGAGCAGCGATTCCTCGATCAGCAGCTCGCGCGTCGGCGAGGCCGCGAGGCCGCGCTTGCACATCTCGACAAATTCGTCCTTGTTGTAGGCGATGCCGCCGCCGGTTCCGCCCAGCGTGAACGAGGGCCGGATCACCGCCGGGAAGCCGATGTCCGCCTGCACCTCCAGCGCCTGGTCGAGGTTGTGCGCGATGCCCGAGCGCGCGGAGCCGAGTCCGATCCGGGTCATCGCCGCCTTGAACTTCTCGCGGTCCTCTGCCTTGTCGATCGCCTTCTTCGTGGCGCCGATCAGCTCGACGTCGAACTTGTTCAGCACGCCCTCGCGCGCGAGGTCGAGCGCGCAGTTCAACGCCGTCTGGCCGCCCATCGTCGGCAGCAGCGCATCCGGCCGCTCGCGCTCGATGATCTTCGCGATCATCTGCCAGGTGATCGGCTCGATGTAGGTGACGTCCGCCATCTCCGGGTCGGTCATGATCGTCGCCGGATTGCTGTTGACGAGGATGACGCGATATCCCTCCTCGCGCAGCGCCTTGCACGCCTGCGCGCCCGAGTAGTCGAACTCGCACGCCTGGCCGATGATGATCGGGCCGGCGCCGATGATCAGGATGCTTTCGATGTCGGTACGCTTCGGCATTCTTTGTCAGTCGCGCCGGGCCGCCGGATGTTGGCAAGTGCACGGGCCGCCTTCGGGCGGCCGGGCGGCGGCCCGTGGCGACTGACTGCTCCCCCTTGAGGAGCAGCGAGCGTGGGGGTCGTTCATCTACTTCTTTTCCATCAGCTTGGTGAAGCGGTCGAAGAGATACCCGATGTCGTGCGGCCCCGGGCTCGCCTCCGGATGGCCCTGGAAGCTGAACGCCGGCCGGTCGGTGCGCGCGATCCCCTGCAGGCTGCCGTCGAACAGCGACACGTGCGTGACGCGCGCCGTGGCGGGCAGCGTCGCCGGGTCCACCGCGAATCCGTGATTCTGGCTCGTGATCAGCACCTGGCCGGTGTCGCGGTCGAGCACCGGATGGTTGGCGCCGTGATGGCCGAACTTCATCTTGATCGTCTTCGCACCGGAGGCGAGCGCCAGCAACTGGTGGCCGAGGCAGATGCCGAACGTCGGCATACCCGAATCGACGAGCGTTGCGATCGCGCGAATCGCGTAGCTGCAGGGCTCCGGGTCGCCCGGACCGTTGGAAAGGAACACGCCGTCCGGCGTCAGCGCTTGCGCGTCCGCAGCCGATGTCTGCGCGGGGACGACCGTCACGCGACAGCCCCGTTCGGCGAGCATCCGCAGGATGTTGTGCTTGATGCCGAAATCGTACGCGACGACGTGAAAGCGCGCCTTCGGTGGCGTTCCATAGCCCGCGCCGAGCGTCCACGCGCCGGATGTCCACGGGTACGATTGCGTGCAGCTCACGACCTTCGCGAGATCGAGGCCGGCCATCGAAGGGGCGGCCTTCGCTCGCGCGACGGCGTCGGCGACCTCGGCATCGCCGATGGCGGGCGCCGCGAACAGGCAGCCGTTCTGCGCGCCGCGCTCGCGCAGGATGCGCGTCAGCTTGCGGGTGTCGATATCCGCGATGCCCACGACGTTGTTTGCCGCGAGGTAGGCGCCAAGATCGCCGGTCGAGCGGAAGTTCGAGACGACGCGCGGCAGGTCGCGGATCACGAGTCCCGCCGCGAACGGCCGCCGCGATTCGACGTCCTCGTCATTCACGCCGACATTGCCGATGTGCGGATAGGTGAGCGTGACGATCTGCCCGGCATACGACGGGTCGGTCAGGATTTCCTGGTAGCCCGTCATCGCCGTGTTGAACACGACCTCGCCGACCGAATGACCGCTTGCGCCGATCGAGACGCCGCGGAACACCGTCCCGTCCGCGAGCGCAAGGATGGCCACGGCGCCGTTGCCCCGCGTCGGCAGCAACGGTGGAATCGGACGGGGCGGCTGCAGTGGGGGCGGACATCTCTGGATTTCATTCGATCGGGAATCTCTCGCCAGGGCCCCGCCTTCGGGGTCCGGACGTGCGAAGCGGGAACGCTTGCGTCACCCGCAGCCGTTCCCGCTTTGAGGCCACCGATTATACCGGCCGACGAGGTCCGGTCGCGACAACCGCGGTGACGATCGCTCAGTAGGCGGCCGAGAAACCCCCGTCGACGTACAGGAGGTGGCCGGTCACGTAGTCGGCGGCCGGCGACGCAAGGAAGACCGCGGCACCGGCGATTTCGTCGGGCTCGCCCCAGCGACCGGCGGGCGTGCGTTTGGCGACCCAGGCCGAGAATTCGGCGTCGGACGTCAGCGCCGCGTTCATCTCGGTCCGGAAAAATCCCGGCGCGATACCGTTCACCTGCACGTTGTGCGGCGCGAGCTCGACGGCGAGCGAGCGCGTCAGCATCTTGAGGCCGCCCTTGCTCGCCGCATAAGCGACGATGTTCGGCCGTCCGAGGTCGGAGGCGATCGAGCAGATGTTGACGACCTTGCCGCGCCGCTGCGCCTTCATCGCCGGAATGACCGCACGCGTGACGAGGAACGGCCCGTCGAGGTTCGCCGCCTGCAGCTCGCGCCATTCCGCCAGCGAGAATTTTTCCAGCGCCTGGCGCCGGTTCATCGCCGCGTTGTTGACGAGGATGTCGACGGGCCCGTGCTCGCGCGCGAGGCCCGCGATTGCGGCGTCGACCGCATCGGCGTCGGTGACGTCGAATGGGACGATCCCCGCGGCGATTCCCTCCTCCGCCAGCGCGGCCGCCGCTGCGGCGAGCTTCGCGCGGTTGCGGCCATTCAGGACCACGCGCGCGCCGGCCCGCGCGAGCCCGCGCGCGATCGCGAGCCCGAGCCCGGAACCGCTGCCGGTGACGAGCGCGTGCCGTCCGGAAAGATCGAAAGGATGTTCCGACGCTGCCATCGTCTACACGAGCCCCAGCACGTCCCGCATGTCGGCGAGACCCGTCAGCCCGGCGGACCGGCGCGCCGCGACGAAGTGCGCCGCACGCAGCGCGCCGCCGGCGAAATTCTGGCGCGAGGCCGCCTTGTGCGCGAGCTCGATGCGTTCCCCGGCGCCGGCGAAGATGACCGTGTGCTCGCCGACGACATCGCCGCCGCGCAACGCCGCGAATCCGATCGCGCCGGACTTGCGCTCGCCGGTCACGCCTTCGCGCGCGTAAACCGCGCAATCGGCAAGCGCCCGGTCCGCGCCGCGCGCCGCGGCCTCGCCCAGCGCAATGGCCGTGCCGGACGGCGCATCGACCTTGTGCTTGTGGTGCATCTCGACGATCTCGATGTCGTATGCCGGACCCAGCCGTTTCGCCGCCGTTTCGACCAGCGCGAGGAGCACGTTGACGCCGACGCTCATGTTCGGCGCGAAGACGATCGGAATCCGCTTCGCGACCGCGGCGATTCGCTCCTGCTGGGTCGCGGAGAGGCCGGTCGTGCCCACGACGGCGCCGGTTCCGTGAACGGCGCAGGCATCGAGATGGGCGAGCGTACCTTCAGGCCGCGTGAAATCGATGAGCACGTCGGCCGACTGCGCCGCGGCATCCGCGTCCGCTTCCACCCGCACGCCGGTGGTCCGGCCGAAGCGCTCGCCCGCATCGCGTCCGAGGAGGGGGCTGCCCGGAACGTCGAACGCCGCCGCCAGCACCAATCCCGCATCGGCCAGCACGGCCTCGATGAGCGCCTGGCCCATGCGGCCGCCCGCGCCGGCGATCGCGATTCGCGTCGCCACGCGTCACCAGCCGAACGTGTCTTTGACGCTGTCCCACCAGGAGCGCTCGCCGCCCCATTTCAGCTCGCCCACCGTGCGCGCCGCGGCTTGGCGGTTGAGCTCGGCGGCCGATGCCGGCACTTCGTCGCCTTCCCACCGCGCGAGCTTGCCGTCGACGAAATAGACCGTGAAATTGCGCTGCTCGATGACGCGCCCCTGGCGAATGAACATGTAGGAATAGTCCCAGCGGTCGTCGCGGAACAGCGTCACGATGAGCGGCGTGCCGAGGATCAGGCGGACCTGGTCCCGCCCCTGCCCGACTTTGAGCTTCTCCACCATGTCCTGGGAAAGAAAGTTGCCCTGGTTGATGTCGAGCTTGTAGACGCCGAACGAGCGCAGCGTCGGCGCATAAGTATCGATCGTCGCGCAGCCGGCGACGAGCACCGCCGCGACGGCAAGCGTGGCGCGTGCAAGCGGGCGGGCAAGGCGCGGCGACAATGAAAGGGGGAAGTCCACGATTGTGATTCGCTTGGGCGACCGGCTATTATAGCCGTGCGCGTCGCGTCGACGCGCACCGGCCGGCGGGCTGGATCCCAAGCCCCCCGCCCTCACCGCAGCCGCCTCGGAGCGCGCCGTCATGACTTCGCCGCACGACCTCAAGAACGCGGGGCTCAAGGCCACCGTCCCCCGCCTCAAGATCATCAACCTGTTCGAGGCGTCGAAGGTCCGGCACCTCACGGCCGAGGACGTCTACCGGCAGCTGCTGCAAGAGGGCCTCGACATCGGCCTCGCCACGGTCTATCGCGTGCTGACGCAATTCGAGCAGGCCGGGCTTCTCACCCGCCACCACTTCGAATCCGGCAAGGCCGTCTTCGAGCTCAACGAGGGCCGGCACCACGACCACCTCGTCTGCCTGCAATGCGGGCGCGTGGAGGAGTTCTACGATGGGGAGATCGAGAAGCGCCAGGCCAAGATCGCGAGCGACCGCGGCTTCGTGATCAGCGAGCACGCGCTCTATCTCTACGCCGAATGCGTGAAGCCGCGCTGCCCGTACCGCAAGACCGGCGAGAACAGCTGAAATCGCAGGTCGGCCTCCGCACCGATTTATTGAATCGTTGCGCCGCTAGGGTCGGCCTCATGCGGCCTCGGCCTCCGCCCTGCCAAATAATGCGGAGATTGCTGCGCCGCTCGGCCGCTCGCAGCCCGACCCGCGATTGCTCGCTCCCCCGTGCCGAATGGAGGAATGCGCGACCGGCGAGCAGGGGCCCCAAGCAGCGCTTGGGGATGTGAGCAGACGGGAGCGCGTTCGGAGGCCGACAGCGCGGCCCCATGATCTGACACAGCAGTGCGGAGGCCGAACCGGCGAGCCGCTTGCGCCGCTATTCATCTCCGGGATCGATGCCCGCGGCGGGATCGACCTCCGCCTCGCGCCGGTCGAAGTCGGAAAGCCGGAATCCCAGCAGCCACAGCGCGGCGAAATAGGCAACCGCGCCCACGGCGCAGACCCAGGCGAGGCGACCGATCTTCGCCCACAGCGTTGCATTGAGCCAGAGGGTCGACGGCCCGACGATCCACAGCAGCACGACCGCGAGCACGAACAGCGCGACCATCTGCTTCGAGACGAACTGGAGCCACCCGGCGCGCGGAAGGTAGACGCCGCGGCGCCGCAGGAACCAGAACAGCAGCCCGGCGTTGAGGCAGGCGCCGAGCGAAGTCGACAGCGTGAGTCCGGCGTGGCCGATGCGATGCATCAGGATCCACGCGAGCGTCTGCGCGAACACGACGGTGACGAACGCGATCTTCACCGGCGTCTTCATGTCGAGGCGCGCAAAGAACCCCGGCGCCAGGATTTTCACGAGGATGAGGCCGAGCAGCCCGACGCTGTAGCCCAGCAGCGCGTCGCGCGTCTGCAGCACGTCGTTCACGGTGAACTTGCCGTATTGGTAGAGCGTGGCGATCAGCGGCGTGGCGAGCACCCACAGCGCGACCGCCGCCGGCAGCGCCAACAGGAACGCGAGCCGCAATCCCCAGTCGAGCAGCGACGAGTATTCCGCGGGATTCTCGTCGGCGTGATGCTTGGCGAGTGTCGGCAGCAGCACGGTGCCGAGCGCGACGCCGAGGAGCGCGCTCGGAAATTCCATCAGCCGGTCCGCGTAGGTGATCCACGAGATGCGCCCGTCGCCCAGCGACGCCGCGAGCTGGGTGTTGATCAGCGCGGAGATCTGCGCCGCCGACACGCCGATGACGGCGGGGCCCATGGCCAGCAGCACGCGCCGCACGCCCTCGTCGCGCCAGTCGAAACGCGGCCGCGGAAGCATGCCGATGGCGATAAGCGGCCGAATCTGCACGGCGAGCTGCGCAACCCCGCCGATCAGCACGCCCCAGGCGAGCGCCGTGATGGGCGGATGGCAATACGGCGCGAGGAACAGCGCGGCGCCGATGATCGAAAGGTTGAGCAGCACGGGCGTGAACGCCGGGATGGCGAAGCGTCGGTAGACGTTGAGCACCCCGCCGGCGAGCGACACGAGCGAGACGAACAGGATGTACGGGAACACGATCCGGATCATCTGCGCGGTGAGGTCGACCTTGCCCGGCGTGTCCTGGAATCCCGAGGCCAGCAGGTAGACGAGCCAGGGCGCCGCCAGCACGCCGATGATCGAGATCACGAGCAGCGCGACCGCGAGCAGCGAGCCGACGCGCCCCATGAGCGCCTTCGTTTCGGTGTCGCCTCGCTGGCGCCGGTATTCGGCGAAGATCGGCACGAACGCCTGCGAAAACGCGCCCTCGGCGAACAGCCGGCGCAGGATGTTCGGAAGGCGAAAGGCCGCCTCGAACGCGTCCATCTGCATCCCGGCGCCGAACGCCGCCGCCTTCAGGCTTTCGCGGACGAGTCCCGTGATCCGCGACAGCAGCGTCATGCCGCTGACTGTCGAGAGCGTCCGCAGGAGCTTCAAAGCGTCGCGCCCGGGCGTTGCGCCGGCGCGGTGGGGATGGGGGCGTCGATGGGAGGCGGCACAGGGCGTAGGGAAGGGTCGTGGAACGGTCGGCGGACGTTGGGACAGCCGATGCGGGGCGTTGTTGCGCGGATCGCGGTAAGCTGCTATTATGCTTGGTCTTTTTTCTTTCCGCTTCATTCAAGCACAGGGATTCCGACTCATGGCCAACAGTGCCCAAGCGCGCAAGCGCGCCCGCCAGGCGGCGGTGACCAACCAACGCAACGCCGGCCTCCGCTCGACGCTGCGCACCGCCGTCAAGAAGGTCCGCAAGGCGATTGCCGCGGGCGACAAGGCCGCCGCGCAGAAGGAGTATCAGGCGTCGCAGGCGGTGATCGATCGCATTTCGGACAAGAAGATCGTCCACAAGAACGCCGCGTCGCGGACGAAGTCGCGTCTCGTGCACGCCATCAAGGCGCTCGCGTAAGGCTGCGGTTTCAGGTTCGTCGAAGAGGGGCGCCCGATGGGCGCCTTTCTGCATTTTGGGGCATGCAAGTCGAAGGGATATCGGTGCCATGCACTTGACCGCAGAATGCCGGGCATGGCGCTTGCTTTAGAGGTTGTCGATGTCGACCCCCTGCGCACCTGCCTGCAGCAACCCCATCCCGCTCGTGCTCCGGTCCGCCGAATTGCGGCATCCATGGCCTGCGCCTGGGGCCGCACTGCGCTTCGGCGGGGTCGCAAAAGCAGTGGCGACGTGCGCGTTCGCCGCCCTCCTCGTCGCCTCGGCGCCCGGCATGGCCGCCACCGAGGGCGAGACCGCGCGGCGCGCGATGGACATCGAGGCCTACCTGCCCGGCCACCCCAAACGCGCGCTGGCCGAGCTTCCTTTGCTCCTTCAGCGCGCCGACGCGACGCCGTCACAGCGGCGGCTCCTGCTCGCCCTGCAGGCGCAGGCGCTCGTCCAGGCGGGCCGAATTGCCGAAGCGCAAGCCTTTTCGGACCGCCTCGAGACCGACGCCCGCACCAATTCCGATCCGCTGGGCCTCGCGACCGCGCTGCTCCTGCGTAGCGCGGTCCAGTCTTCGATCGGCGACGCGGGAACCGCGAACGCATTCGCGCGGCAAGCCAGCGCCTTGCTGCAGGGCACGGACGAGACCTTCCTTGCGCACTGGGCCCTGATGGCCATCGGACAAACGGCGCGCGAGCGTGGCCGTCGGGACGAAGCGATGGGAAGCCTGCACGAAGCCCTCGCGCTTGCCGAGCGCATCGATAATCCGTACCGGCGCTCGAGCGCGCTCTATCAGTTGTCGGTGCTGCATCGCGACCTGAAGCAAGGGGATCGGGCGCTGGACGCGGCGCTTGACGCGTGGAAGTTCGCAGAGGCGTCCGGCAGCGCCTACGCGATGGTGAACGCGCGGATGGCGGAATCGGCGGCCCTCGAGCTCCTGGAACGCCCCGAGCGTGAGCTGGCGGCAATGCAGGAAGCGCTTGCGATCGCGCAGAAGTCGCAGTCGAAGATCGCGGAATCGCGCGCGCTCGTCAACCTCTCCGACATCATGCTCCGCCGGCACCGCTACCGCGAGGCCCATGACCTCGCGCGGAAGTCGCTCGACCTCGCGGTCGCGCTCGACGACACGGGACTGGCGTCGACCTCGAAGGCCAACATGGGATTCGCGCTCTTCGGCCTCGGGCGCGTGCCCGAGGGCAAGCGCCTGACCGACGAAGCGCTCGCGGGCTACGAGCGAACCGGCGCGACGTCCGAAATCGCGGGCCTGCTCGGCGAATACGGCCAGTATCTCGAGCGCGCCGGCGACCACAAGGCGGCGCTTGCCCTCTTCCATCGCGAGCGCAAGCTCAACGATGAGATCGCGCTCGCGGCCCACGAGCGAACCGTGCTCGAACTGCAGGAGAAATACGAGTCCGACAAGCGCCGGCGCGAAATCGAGCTCCTGAACCGCGAGAACGACGTCAAGACCGCGGAGCTTCGCGCGGGCGTGCTGCAGCAGCGGGGCTGGTGGCTGCTCGCCGGTCTGTTCGGGATTTCGTTCGTCGTCGTCGCCGTCCTCTACCGGAAGCTGCGGACGACCAACCGTCTGCTCGGAGAGAAGAACCGCGAGCTGTCATTCCAGAGCAGCCGCGATCCGCTGACCGCGCTCTACAACCGCCGCTATTTTCAGGACTTCATCGGCGCCACCAGCGAGCGCGCCGCGGCCGACGAGCGCCGCCGCGCCGACGGCAAGACGATCGAGGCGCTGCTGCTGATCGACCTCGACCACTTCAAGGAAATCAACGACCAGTTCGGGCACGCCGCGGGCGATGCCGTCCTGGTGGACGTTGCGCAGCGGCTGCGCGAGACGCTGCGCGAGGACGACATGATCGTGCGCTGGGGCGGCGAGGAATTCCTGGTCTTCGTCGCCGCCACGCAACCCGGAAAGCTCGACGAGATCGCGCTGCGCATCATGCAGGCCATCGCGGCGGAACCGTTCCTCTACCACGGCACCGCGATTTCGATTACGGCGTCCATCGGCTTCGTGCCGATGCCGTTGCCGCCGCGCACGGATCCGCTGCCGTGGGAGCGCGCGATCGGCATTGCCGACATGGCGCTCTACCTCGCCAAGGTCCACGGGCGCAATCGTGCCTATGGCGTGCGCGAGCTCGTCAACGGCGACGACGAGACCCTTGCCGCCGTCGAGCGCGACCTGCAGGCGGCGTGGCGCAGCAGGCTCGTCGAAATCACCATGCTATCCGGCACGGCGCTCGCCGAGCCGATGCCGCCGCCCATCCCTGCGCTCGTGGCCGGCGCAGGGTACTGATCGCGGCCGGATCGAATTTCGCGTTGCCGGCGCACTTCGGCGCCCGGCCCCGTCTCAGGCGATCGCGCCAGCCGGTTCGCGCCGGGTCGAAGCGATCGCGCCTGCCGGGTCACGTCCGGTGAGAAGGTAGCCGACGAGATCGCGCACCGGGCGAATTTCGCTGCCGAACGGCAGCGATGCTCCGCCGCGGAAGAAGAGACCCTTGGCGACGTCGCCCTTGAGCGCCGCGGCGAGCTGCGAGTCGATGCAGAACTGGCCGATCTTCGCGTTGCCGTCGCGCAGCCCGCATTGGACGAGGCAGTCCCATTTCAGCGAGCAGCGCGACTTCTTCCGCGCGGCCGCGGTGAGCTTCGGCAGGTACTTGAGATAGTTCTCCAGCCACGGCGTGCGCACGGCGCGCGCCGGCAGCCCGGCCACGCTCATGAACTCGACGATGTCCTCGGGCTTCGCCCCCGCGAGGACCCGCTTGAACGCGATGGGGGCGTCCCCTTCCTCGGTGACGGCAAACGCGGTGCCGAGCTGCACCGCCGCGGCACCCAAGGCGAGGAGTTCCCGGATGCGAGCGTGCGAGTTGATGCCGCCGGCCGGAATCAGCGGAATCGCGTCGGCCGCGATGCCCTCGGCGCGGAAATACGCATGCACGTCCGGCAGCACCCGCTCGAAATCGAACCGCGGATCGGCGAGGTCGTCGATCTTCGCCGCGCCGAGGTGGCCGCCGGCGTAACGCGGATGCTCGATCACGATGGCATCGGGAACGCGCCCCTTGCGCGCCCATTTCTTGATGACGAGCTGGATGCCGCGCGCGTCGGACAGGAGCGGAATGAGCGCGACGTCCGGAAAATCGGCGGCCAGGTCCGGGAGATCGAGCGGCAGGCCCGCGCCCATGACAATCGCGTCGGCCCCGCTCGCGCAGGCCTGGCGCACGCTGGACGCGTAGTCGCTGACGGCCCGCATGATGTTCACCGCGACGATCCCGCGGCCGCCCGCGAGCACCTTGGCGGCGCGAATTTCGCGGTCGAGCGCGGTCATGTTGGCGACGGTGACCGTGGCCTTGTCGGTGTTGGCGCTCTGCGCCATCAGGTCCGGATGATGGCGGCGAAGGTCGATGCTCGCGATCGTGCCGACGGCACCGAGGCCGGCGACGGCGCCGGCGAGGCGATGCGCCGAAATGCCCACGCCCATGCCGCCCTGCACGATCGGCAACGCGCGCCGGCCGCGAATCACGAGCGGCGCGAAGTCATGCTCCCACTCGCGCGAGGCGGTCGCGGGGAGTTCGGCAATGTCGGTCATCGGAGCGGTGCTTGTGAATGCGGCACGATGCCGAAGACTAGCTGGGACCGGCGCGGCGGTCCTTGACACCGGTCAAGCCTGCCGCCGGTCGCGGCCGGCATGCTAATATGTTGATTCGACAGGATTCCGCGCCGGATTTCACGCCCGATGCCGGCGACCCGCTGCCATGCCCCCCGCGCCACCCAAGCATTTCCTCCAGTTTGGCGATTTCACGCGGGAGGAATTCGACCACCTCTTCGCGCGCACGCGCTGGATCAAGGACCGGTTCAAGCGCTACGAGCTCTACCAGCCCTTGCGCGACCGCACGCTGGCGATGGTCTTCGAAAAGGCCAGCACCCGCACGCGCGTGTCGTTCGAGGCCGGGATGAACCAGTTGGGCGGCATCGCGATCAACCTGAACCGCGGCGACACGCAGCTCTCGCGCGGCGAGCCCATCGAGGACGTCGCGCGCGTCGTCTCGCGGATGGTCGACGTCGTCATGATCCGCACGTTCGAGCAGACGATCATCGAGCGGTTCGCCGCGCACTCGCGCGTGCCGGTCATCAACGGCCTGACCAACGAATACCATCCCTGCCAGATCCTCGCGGACATCTACACGTATGTCGAGCATCGCGGCGCGATCCGCGGCCGGACGGTGGCGTGGATCGGCGATGCCAACAACATGTGCTACACGTGGCTGCAGGCCGCGGCGGTGCTGGGCTTCGACGTTCGCGTCTCGTCGCCGCCCGGATACCGCATCGATCCTTCCCGCGTCGGCCCGGAGGAGGGCGCGCATTTCGTCGCGTTCGACGACCCGCGCGAGGCGTGCCGCAACGCCGACCTCGTGACGACCGACGTCTGGACGAGCATGGGCTACGAGACCGAGAACGAGGAGCGCAAGCGTGCGTTCGCGGCGTTCCGCGTCGACGCCGCGATGATGCGCGAGGCGAATCCCGAAGCGGTGTTCATGCACTGCCTGCCGGTGCATCGCGGCGAGGAGGTCACGGCCGACGTGATCGACGGGCCGCAAAGTGTCGTTTGGGACGAAGCCGAAAATCGCCTGCATGCACAGAAGGCCCTGCTGGAATACCTGGTATGCGGTCGCGTCACCCCATGATCGACGAATCTGGACCGGCGATTTCGGCGAGGCTAATGTGAGCGGAGCGAACGTTAAGCGAGCGAATGCGAGCGGCCGGAGCCAAAATCGTCTGCATGCGCAGAAGGCGCTGCTCGAATACCTCGTCTGCGGCCGGGTCAATCCATAGGTAAGGAACGTCCATGATCGACCACACCGGAGTGACCGTCGCCGATGTCGCGAAGAGCAAGGCGTTCTATCGCGCCGCGCTCGCGCCGCTCGGCTACGAGATGCTGATGGAATGGGAGCAGTTCGCCGGCTTCGGCGTGCCGCCCAAACCGGATTTCTGGATCGGACAGGGGACGCCCAACGTGCCGCCGATCCATGTCGCGTTCCGCGCCGACTCGCGCGCGCAGGTCGAGGAATTCCACAAGGCCGCGCTCGCCGCCGGCGGACGAAACAACGGCGCGCCGGGCCTCCGGCCGCAGTACCACCCGAACTATTATGGAGCGTTCGTGCTCGATCCGGACGGCAACAACATCGAGGCCGTGTGCCATGCGCCTGCATAGATCAATTGCCGGGATCGCGGCGCTCGCGCTGTCGGCGTTGCCTGCCTTCGCGGCGGCGCAGGCGTGGCCCGACAAGCCGATCAAGTTCATCGTCTCGGCGGGGCCCGGCAGCTCGCTCGACACGCTCGCGCGGGTGATCGCCGACAAGCTGAAGGACCGCCTCGGCCAAAGCGTGATCGTCGAGAACAAGCCCGCTGCCGGCGGCACCGTCGCGACCGCGGAAGTGGCGAAGGCGGCGCCCGACGGCTACACGATGCTGCTCGGTTTCAACGGGCCGCTCGCATTCGGGCCGCTGCTGCAGAAGCTGCCGTACGACGTGCAGAAGGACCTGGCGCCGGTGATCATCACTTCGAGCCAGCCCAACGTATTGGCCGTCAACGCGCAGCTGCCGGTGAAATCACTGCAGGAGCTCGTCGTCTATGCGAAGGCGAATCCCGGCAAGCTCGCCTACGCGTCCGTCGGCAACGGCAGCTCGTCGCACCTCAACATGGAGCTGCTGAAGTCGGTTGCCGGCTTCGACGCGCTGCACGTGCCGTTCAACGGCTCGCCGCCCGCGGTCACCGCGACGATCCAGAACGAAACGCAGATGATGTTCGCGGTGATGCAGCCGCTGCAGCCGCAGATCCAGGCCGGGAAGCTGCGCGCCATCGCGGTCACCACCGCGAAACGATTCCCGCTGCTGCCGGACCTGCCGGCGATCGCCGAGTCGGGCTATCCCGGCTTCGAAGCGCTCGCGTGGAACGGCATCATGGTGCCGGCCGGCACGCCCAAGCCCGTGATCGCGAAGCTCAACGCCGAAATAAATGCCATCCTGAAGCAGCCCGACGTCGTCGCGAAGATGAATGCCCAGGGCTTCGACCTGATCGGCGGCACGCCGGAGGATCTTGGCAACCTGATCCGCCGCGAGAGCGACACCTGGGCGCCCGTGATCCGGAAACTCGGGCTCAAGGTCGACTAGCGCGCGTTCCGCCGCGGCCTCCGAACCTTGATCTTGGATCGCAGGACCGGGAGTCGGCGCCGCTCGCGCCTCGGCCTCCGCACCGCCGAGGGACTCGTTGCGCTGCGTGGGTCGGCCTCATGCGTCGACTCGCGTTCGCTCGCTCCCCCTTGCCTTCGGCCGGGGCCCCGGCTCGCCGTTCGCGCCGCTACTTCGCCTTCGCGTCGCCGTCGGTGAGCCGCGGCAGCGGCGAATCGTCGGTGGGACGGAGCAGCCCGGCTTTCATGTACGTCACGAGCTTGTCGCGCGTGTCGGCGATGTCGAGGTTGCGCATCGTGAGTTGCCCGATGCGGTCCTGCGGCGAGAATGACGACGCGCCCTTCTCCATCGTGAGCCGTTCGGGCTTGTAGGTGAGGTTCGGGCTCGTCGTGTCGAGAATCGAGTAGTCGTTGCCGCGCCGCAGCTCCAGCGTCACTTCGCCGGTGATGGCGCGCGCGACCCAGCGCTGCGCCGTCTCGCGCAGCATCATCGCCTGCGAATCGAACCAGCGCCCCTGGTAGAGAAGCCGCCCGAGCCGGCGCCCGTTGTCGCGGTACTGCTCGATCGTGTCCTCGTTGTGGATGCCCGTGACGAGGCGCTCGTAGGCGATGTGCAGGAGCGCCATTCCCGGCGCTTCGTAGACGCCGCGGCTTTTCGCCTCGATGATCCGGTTCTCGATCTGGTCGCTCATGCCGAGGCCGTGCCGGCCGCCGATCGCGTTCGCTTCCTGCAGCAGCGCGACGCTGTCCTTGAAGCTCGCGCCGTTGAGCGCGGCCGGTCGGCCTTCCTCGAAGCGCACCGCAACCGTCTCGGGCGCGATGGCGACGTCGTCGCGCCAGAACGCCACACCCATGATCGGCTGGACGATCTTCATCCCCTTGTCCAGGAACTCGAGGTCCTTCGCTTCATGCGTTGCGCCGAGCATGTTCGAATCGGTCGAGTAGGCCTTTTCCACGCTCATCTTGTAACCGAACCCGGCGCGGTTCAGGTACTCCGACATCTCCGTGCGGCCACCGAACGCCTCGATGAATGCCGGGTCGAGCCACGGCTTGTAGATGCGCAGGTCCGGATTGGCGAGCAGCCCGTAGCGATAGAACCGCTCGATGTCGTTGCCCTTGTACGTGCTGCCGTCGCCCCAGATGTTGACCTCGTCGCCGCGCATCGCGACCACGAGCATCGTGCCGGTCACCGCGCGGCCGATCGGCGTGGTGTTGAAGTACGTGAGTCCGCCCGTCGAAATATGGAACGCGCCGGCCTGAAGCGCGGCGATGCCTTCCGCGACGAGCGCGGCGCGGCAGTCGACGAGACGCGCCGTTTCCGCGCCGTAGGCCAGCGCGCGCCGCGGGATGTCGTCGTAGTCGGGCTCGTCCGGCTGGCCGAGATTCGCGGTATAGGCATACGGAATCGCACCGTTCGCGCGCATCCAGTGCAGCGCGGCGCTCGTGTCGAGGCCGCCCGAGAAGGCGATGCCCACCTTCTGGCCGACGGGAAGGTCCTGCAGGATGTGTGACATGAGCGCGTCTTCGAGTCAGGGGCCGCAAATCGGTTATTCTAATCGACGCCCGGTTCGCCACGGCACAATGCCGATGCGCGACACCGAAAATGACGACGCACATGACCGAAGCGCGATGATGACGGAGACCGTGCTCAGGGTCCGGCCGAACGGACCGAACATCGTCACCGGCGACTTCGTGGTCGTCGGCGCGCGAACGGCGACGGGCGCGAAGGCGAGCGCCACGCTGTGCCGCTGCGGAAAATCAGGCGACAAGCCGTTCTGCGACGGAACGCACACGAAGATCGGATTTCAGGATCCCGGACTCCTGCCTGCCGATACGTCGCCCGGAACGCCGTCGCGCGGCAGCGTCACGATCACGCCGACGCCCGACGGCCCGCTCGAATGCATGGGGCCGCTGACGATCCAGGGCGCGGATGGCCGCACCGCCACGAGCGAGGAAACGTGGCTCTGCCGCTGCGGCCAGTCGCGGACGAAGCCGTTCTGCGACGGTTCGCACGAAAAGACCCGCTTCAAGGGCTGAGGACGGGACGGCGATGCCGGAGCTCCCCGACATCGCGCTCTACCGCGACGCGCTCGCGGCGCGCGTCACCGGACAGCCACTCGTGCAGGTCCGCATCGACAATCCGTTCGTGCTGCGCACCGCGATCCCGCCGATCGCGGAGGCCGAAGGCAAGCGCGTGCGCGACGTGCGCCGCATCGGAAAGCGCATCGTCCTCGTCCTCGAGGGCGACCTGTTTCTCGTATTCCATCTCATGATCGCGGGCCGGCTGCGCTGGCTCGGCGCTGGCGGCGCGCCGCCGAAGCGCATCACGCTTGCGCGGCTCGTGTTTCCGTCCGGCATGCTCGCGTTCACGGAGGCAGGCACGAAGCGCCGCGCGTCGCTGCATCTTGTCCGGGGCGACGCCGCCCTCGCGGCGATGGACCCGGGCGGGCTCGAAGTGCTGGGCGCGGATCGCGCTGCATTCGCGGCGCGGCTGACGCGCGAAAACCACACGCTGAAACGCGCGCTGACCGATCCGCGGCTTTTCAGCGGAATCGGGAACGCGTATTCCGACGAGATCCTGCACCGCGCGCGACTCTCGCCGCTCGCGCTCACGCAAAAACTCTCCGCCGACGATGTCACGCGGCTGCACGACGCGACGCGCAACGTGCTGATCGAATGGACCGAGCGCTTGCGGCACGAACTCGCAGGGGCGTTCCCGGAGAACGTCACCGCGTTCCGGCCGGAGATGGCGGTGCATGGCAAGTACGGCGAGCCCTGCCCGGTCTGCGGCGCGCCGGTGCAACGGATCGTCTATGCCGAGAACGAGTGCAACTACTGCGCGCGTTGCCAGACCGGCGGCAAGCGCCTCGCCGACCGATCGCTGTCGCGACTCCTGAAGGCCAGCTGGCCGAGGTCGATCGACGAACTCGGTTAGAATTGGCGTCCTGGTCCCAATCTTTCGACGTCCACGCCATGCCCTCGTTCGACATCATTTCCGAAGTCAACACGGTCGAAGTCCGCAACGCCCTCGACCAGGCAAACAAGGAGCTTTCGACGCGCTTCGACTTCAAGGGCTCGGATGCCCGGGCCGAGCTCGCCGACAAGACGCTCACGCTCTTCGCCGACGACGATTTCAAGATGAAGCAGGTCATCGACGTCGTCGTCGGCAAGCTCACCAAGCGCGGCGTGGACATCCGCGCACTCAAGTACGGCGACATCGAGAAGATCTCCGGCAACAAGGTGAAGCAGGTGGTGACGATCCGGGTCGGCGTGGAGCAGGAACTGGCGAAGAAGATCGTGAAGCTCGTCAAGGAAAGCAAGATGAAGGTGCAGGCGAGCATCCAGGGGGACACCGTGCGCATTTCCGGCGCGAAGCGGGACGATCTGCAGGCGGCGATCGCGCTCGTGAAGAAGTCGATCACCGACTTCCCGCTGCAGTACGACAACTTTCGCGACTGACGCCCGGCCTTGCTGCCCGAGCGCATCACCTCGCTTCCGGTCGTCCTCCGCACGTTCGTGCCCGCCGACGCGCCGCGCGTCGAGACACTGTGCGGCGATCCTGCGGTGGCGCTCCCCACGGCGGCGATTCCGCACCCCTACCCGCCCGGGGCCGCCGCCGAATGGATCGCGACGCTCCGCAACGCGCGCGAGGCCGGCGCGGCGTGGACCTACGCGATCACGCATGTCGACGGCAACGCGCTGATCGGCGCGGTCGACCTGCGGGCCGGCGCCGATGCCGACGGCAACCTCGGCTACTGGATCGGCCGCCCGTACTGGGGACACGGCTATGCCACGCTCGCCGTGCGCGCGCTGGTTGCGATGTCATTCGCCGGAAACGACGACGAAACCCTCACGGCCACGCATCTTGCTCGCAACCCCGCGTCGGGACGCGTGCTGGAAAAGTGCGGCTTCACGCTCGCGCGCCGGGAGCGCAAGCCGCACCGTGGCGGCGCCGACGAAGACATTTGCGTATGGTCGATCACCCGTGACCGGTGGTCGGCGTTGCGGGCTGCGTGATGAGAGCGCCGTTGCTCTATGTGGGCGGCACCCTCGCGAGCCGCAGGCTGTCGCTGGAGCCGCTGACGCCGGGGCACGCCGACGCGATGTACGAGGGCTTCGCCGATCCGGCGATGTACCTGTGGGTCAATGCGGAGCCGCCGAAGGACGAGGACGATCTCCGCAGCCGTTTCGTGCGTATCGCCGAGCCGTATGCGCCGGGCGGCGCGCTCTGGCTCAACTGGGCCATCCGCCTGAACGAAGCCGGCGAGTATGCCGGCCTGATCGAGGCGACCGTGCGCCCCGACCGGATCGTGTTTCTCGCTTATTACGTGTTCTCGAAGTTCATGCGGCGCGGCATCGCCCGAGAGGCGTGCACGGCGGTGATCGACCATCTCTTTCGCGCGTACGACGCCACCGAGATCCGCGCCGACACCGATTTTCGCAACGTGCCTTCGCGCTGCCTGGTCGAGGCGCTCGGCTTCACGCGCCGGTCGCGCCACATCGTCACGACGTTGCGCGGCGCGCCGTCCTACGACTACCGGTACCGGCTGAAGCGACCGTCCGGCTAGGACAGGACGAGGTCGGCGACGAGCGCCGCGCGCGTCGCGCCCGGCACCGCCGGGATCGCGACGTTGTACGCCGAATGGTCGACGCCGAAGCCGAGCGTCGCGCCCTGCTTCAGCGCGACAATCATCGAGCGCTCGAATTCGAAGCGCAGGAAATGCACGGCGGACGTCTTTTCGTCGTTCTCGCGCTCGAGATCCTCGTCGGCGATCGCGAACACCTTGTCGAATCCGTCGACGCCGGCCCATGTCCGTCGCTCGATGCCGCGCAGCCTGGCAAGCGCCGCGTGTCGCTCGGCGACGTCCTCGTATTCGATCAGCATCGTCGCCTTGAGGTTCGTGCCGTCCGGCACGAGCGCGCCGTAGGCCGCGAGCTCGTCGCGGATGCCCGACTCCTCGAAGGTCTTCTCGATCCGCAGCATCTCCTGGACCTGATAGCGGACGGTCAGCTCGTCCTCGAACAGCAGCGTGACATGCTCGCCCAGGTGGACGGTGCGCGCCTTCTTGTGCGCGAGCACGCGCGCCCGGAACGCCGGGCGTTCTTTCGCGTAGGCTTCCAGCGTCAGCAGTGATTCGCGGGGGATGCCGGCCATCGTTCGCACCTCATAATCCGTAGGCAATTCGCAGCAGCGTCAGCGGATGTTCCTTCCTTGCGCGGTGCGCCGCGCCGGATTCGTCGATGCCCTGCATGATCCTTCGCCCCGCAATCGGGCAATCGGAGCTGACGTAATCGGGTTCCCCCTCCCCCATCTGCCGGAAGACCGGCCGGCCGATCTTCATCGACGCCGCAAAGAACTCGGACTTCACGCCGTAGGTGCCGTCGTGGCCCGCGCAGCGCTCGACCGTGGTCAGCGTCGTTCCCGGCACCCACTCCAGCACTTCGCGCGTCTTCTGGCCGACGTTCTGCACGCGCGAGTGGCAGGGGATGTGATACGAAACCTTGCCGAGCGGACTGCGGAAATTCCTTTTTCAGCAGCCCGTCGCGGTCGCGCAGCACGAAATATTCGAACGGATCGACCATCGCTTCCGCGACCGCCTTGACGTCGGGGTCCTCGGGGAAGATGAGCGGCAGCTCCAGCTTGAACATCAGCGTGCACGACGGCACCGCCGTCATGATCGCGAAGCCGTTCTTCGCGTATTCCGCCAGGACCGGGATGTTGAGGTTCTTCAGTTTCTCGACGGTCGCGAAGTCGCCGAGCTCGAGCTTCGGCATGCCGCAGCAGGCCTCCTTCTCGACTACCGCATACGGAATTTCGTTGTGCGCGAGGACCCGCAGGAGATCGAGGCCGATCCCGGGTTCGTTGAAATTGACGTAGCAGGTCGAGAAGATCGCGACCTTTCCCGGCGTGCGCTTCCCGTCGCGGACGGGCCAGGCGATCGACGTCGCCGCCGAGTCGCGAAACGTCGGCGACGCATAGGGAGGCAACGCCGATTGGGCGGCCACGCCCAGCACCCTTTCCATCGCCTTGCGCGCAAGCGGCATCGTGTTCGCCTTGTTCACCATCTGCACGACGACCGGAATCGTCGCCAGGCGGCCGACGCGGTCGGTGCTGGTCAGCAGGCGGTCGCGGAACGTGGTTTCGCCCTTGCTGAACTTCACCGCCTTGGCGCGCAGCATCAGGTGCGGAAAATCGACGTTCCACGGATGCGGCGGCACGTAGGGGCACTTCGTCATGTAGCAGACGTCGCACAGGTAGCACTGGTCGACGACCTTGACGTAGTCGGACTTGGCGACGCCGTCGACCTCCATCGTCTTGCTTTCGTCGACGAGGTCGAACAGCGTCGGGAACGCCTGGCACAGGCTGACGCAGCGGCGGCAACCATGGCAGATGTCGAAGACGCGCTCCATCTCCTTGTGCAGCGACGCCTCGTCGTGGAACTCCGGTTCACGCCACGCGACCGGATGGCGGGTCGGGGCGTCGAGGCTGCCTTCGCGGGAGGTCATGTTGATCGGACGCGTGACGTCGAGGCGCCGCCGGCGGCGACGCCTCGTGCACAGACAGGAAGATCAGTCGGCGAGGGTGTCCAGCGCCTTCTGGAAGCGATTGGCGTGCGAGCGCTCGGCCTTGGCGAGCGTCTCGAACCAGTCGGCGATCTCGTCGAAGCCTTCGCCGCGCGCCGACTTGGCCATGCCGGGGTACATGTCGGTGTATTCGTGCGTCTCGCCGGCGATCGCCGCCTTGAGATTGGAGCGCGACGGGCCGATCGGCAGATCGGTCGCCGGATCGCCGACCTGCGCGAGGTAGTCGAGATGACCGTGCGCATGGCCCGTTTCGCCTTCGGCCGTCGAGCGGAACACCGCGGCGACGTCGTTCTGGCCCTCGACGTCCGCCTTGTTGGCGAAATAAAGGTAGCGGCGATTGGCCTGCGATTCGCCCGCGAACGCGGCCTTGAGGTTGTCGTGCGTCTTCGTGCCCTTGAGATCCTTCATCGTGCCTCTCCTCGAGTAAACATTGCGCTTGCGTTCAGGCGGCGATGGAACCGCCGTCGACGACCCGATTCTGCGCGCCGCGCGATCGATTCGTCCAATTGATTGTACGAATCCGAGTCATAACTTGCGTTAATGCAACGCCCGTCGCCCGCGCCGGGCGTAGGATGGCGTTCCGCATCGACCGCTCCTGCAATGACCGCGACCGCCATGCTCGAACCCGCTGCGCTCGACCTCATCTTCCGCGCTGCGCGCACCCATCGCGCGTGGGACGATCGGCCCGTCGACGAGGCGACGCTGCGCGAACTCCACGAATTGATGAAATGGGGACCGACGACGGGCAACAGCTGTCCCGCCCGATTCGTTTTCGTCAAAAGCGCCGAGGCGAAGGCAAGGCTCCGTCCGGCGCTCGACGCCGGCAACGTCGTGCAGACGATGGCCGCGCCCGCGACGGCGATCGTCGCGTACGACCTCGCGTTCTACGAAATGATGCCGAAGCTCGCGCCGCACACGAATGCGCGCAGCTGGTTCGCCGATGAACCGGAAGACAGCCTGCGCACCACGGCGCTGCGCAACGGCTCGCTGCAGGGCGCCTATCTGATCATTGCCGCCCGCGCACTCGGCCTCGACTGCGGACCGATGTCGGGATTCGACAATGCAAAGGTGGACGCCGAGTTCTTCGCCGGCACCACCGTGCGCTCCAACTTCCTGTGCAACCTTGGCTATGGCGATCCGTCGAAGCTGCGCCCCCGCGCGCCCCGCCTGTCGTTCGACGAGGCGTGCAGGATTGTCTAATTGATGAGGTCGTAGGCCGGCAGCGTAAGGAATTCGACGAACGTGTCGTTGCCGACGAGGTCGGCGAAGATTCCTGCCGCATCGTCGTATCTGCCCGCGCCGAACGCGGGTCCGAGCAGGTCGCGGATCTTCGTCATCTCTTCCGGGATCATCGTGGCGACCATCGCCTTGGTCACTTTCCGGCCGTCGTCCAGAACGCCTTTCGGCGAGCGGATCCATTGCCATACCTGCGAGCGCGAGATCTCGGCGGTCGCGGCGTCTTCCATCAGGTTGAAGATCGGCACGGCGCCCTGCCCGGCGAGCCACGCGCCGATGTACTGGATCGCGACGTT
Organism: uncultured beta proteobacterium; assembly: GCA_963816925.1. Taxonomy (GTDB): domain Bacteria; phylum Pseudomonadota; class Gammaproteobacteria; order Burkholderiales; family Casimicrobiaceae; genus CAIWHR01. Next base: position 101,413 of record CAWFMY010000009.1, read on the forward strand.
GATGTTGAGGCGCAGGCCCTTTTCCGTGATCGGCTTCTCGGGTTCCCAGCGGATCAGGTCGGCGGCGCTGACACGCACGTCCTCCCGCTTCTTCGTCGCGATCTGGTTCGGCGCCGGCATCAGCCGGTCGAAGACTTCCTTGGCCACCGGCACGAGGCCCGGATGCGCGACCCACGTGCCGTCGTGGCCGTAGGTCGCCTCGCGCTCCTTGTCCGCCTTCACCTTGGCGAAGGCCTCGGCGTTGGCCGCCTCGTCGTTCTTGATCGGGATCTGCGCCGCCATGCCGCCCATCGCGTGGATGTTGCGTCGATGGCACGTCTTGATCAGGAGCTCGGCGTAGCTCTTCATGAAGTGCGCGGTCATCGTCACCAGCGCCCGGTCCGCGAGGCAGAAATCATGCTGGTTCCGGAATTTCTTGATGCACGAGAAGATGTAGTCCCAGCGGCCGCAGTTGAGGCCCGCCGAATGCTCGCGCAGCTCGTAGAGGATCTCGTCCATCTCGAACGCGGCCAGCAGCGTCTCGATCAGCACGGTTGCCTTGATGGTTCCCTGCGGCAGGCCGAGCTCGCGTTGCGCCAGCACGAACACGTCGTTCCAAAGCCGCGCCTCGAGATGGCTCTCGAGCTTCGGCAGGTAGAAATACGGCCCCCTCCCGCTCGCCACGAGCGCCTTCGCGTTGTGGAAGAAGTACAGCGCGAAGTCGAAGATGCCGCCGCTGATCGGGGATCCGTCGACGAGGACGTGCTTCTCGGGCAGATGCCAGCCGCGCGGCCGCACGAACAGCGCCGCCGTCTTCTCGTTCAGCCGGTACTGCTTGCCCTCGGGCGTGGTGAAGTCCACCTGCCGGCGGATCGCGTCGCGCAGGTTGAGGTGCCCCTGCAGGTTGTTGTCCCACTTCGGCGTGTTGGCGTCCTCGAAGTCGGCCATGAACACCGATGCGCCCGAATTGAGCGCGTTGACGATCATCTTGCGGTCGACGGGACCGGTGATCTCGACCCGGCGGTCGACGATGTCGGAGGGCACGGGCGCGCACGTCCAGTCGCCTTCGCGAATCGCGTGCGTCTCCGGCAGGAATTCGGGCAGCTTGCCGGCGTCGAGCTCGGCCTGGCGCTGGGCGCGGCGCGCGAGCAGCTTTGCGCGGCGATCGCCGAACGCGCGTTGCAGCTTCGCGGCAAACGCCACCGCCTCGGGCGTGAGGATTTCCGCGTATTCCGGGGTGATGCGGCCGGTGATTTCGACGCCGGCACCGTAGATCGGCGCGCTCATCTGGGGCTCATTCGGGGACTCGAGGGGCATGAGGACTCTGGATCGGGACGAGAAGGGCGTCATGGCCATTCTACCCCTTCCTTTGCTGCGGTGCAGCACCCTCTTTTTTGCCAGGCGAGCCCTTCGGGCCTTGGCTCCGCCCCCCTCGTGCACGTGTCCCTCTCAGGCGTCGGCCTCCGATGCTCCGTTTTGCTTCGATTTGCCGAGGCGTCGGCCTCCCGCCATCGCTCGGCGACGCGAGCTTCGCTCCTTGGCTCGCTTCGCTTGCCCGCCTCGCTCAGGCGTAGCTGACGCGCCGCACAACCGGCTGGCTCAGCATGCCTTGCGCGATCCCGCGGTTGATCGCGCTCACCACGGCGCGCAGCGTGGCCGTCACGATGTTCGGATCGAGCCCGACGCCGTAGACCGTCTGCTCGAGGCCGACCCGCAGCTGGACATACGCCACCGCGGTCGCGTCCTCGCCGGCGCCGACCGCATGCTCGCTGTAGCCTTGCACGTGGATGTCGAAGCCGCCGTCGTTGCGCAGCGCATGGACGAATGCATCGACCGGGCCGTTGCCGGCGCCGGTGAGCCGCCACTCCTTGCCGTCGAACGACAGCAACGCGGTCAGCTGCTCGACGGTACCGTCGCTCGCGTTGTGCTGCGCGCGGTGCCCGACGTAGCCCACCGGCAGCGTCGCCGCGATGTACTCGCGGTCGAACACGGCGCGGATGTCCGCGGGCGTCAGCTCCTTTCCCGTCGCGTCGGTGATCTTCTGCACGACCTGGCTGAATTCGATCTGCAGAAGGCGCGGGAGCGCGAGTCCGTAGTCGCGCTCCAGAAGATAGGCGATGCCGCCCTTGCCGGATTGGCTGTTGACGCGAATCACGGCATCGTAGGTGCGGCCGACGTCGGCCGGGTCGATCGGCAGATACGGAACATCCCACACCGGATTGCCGCGCGCGGTCTCCGTCGCCCGCTCGGCGAGGCCCTTCTTGATCGCGTCCTGGTGCGATCCCGAAAACGCGGTGAACACGAGGTCGCCGCCGTACGGGTGGCGCGGGTGCACCGGCAGCTGGTTGCAGTGCTCGACGGTGCGGATGATGTCGTTGATGTCCGAGAAGTCGATGCCGGGGTCCACGCCCTGCGTGAAGAGGTTGAGGCCGAGCGTCACGAGGCAGACGTTGCCCGTGCGCTCGCCGTTGCCGAAGAGGCAGCCTTCGACTCTCTGGGCGCCCGCGAGAAGCGCCAATTCGGCCGCCGCCACGCCGCAGCCGCGGTCGTTGTGCGGATGCACCGACAGCACGATCGAGTCGCGCCGCTTCAACCGGCGCGACATCCACTCGATCTGGTCCGCGTAGAGATTTGGCGTGGACATCTCGACGGTGGCCGGCAGGTTGACGATCACCTTTCGTTGCGGCGTGGGTTGCCAGACGTCGTTCACGGCATCGCACACTTCGGCGGCGAAATCGAGCTCCGTGCCGGTGAAGCTCTCCGGCGAGTACTGGAACACCCAGTCGGTCCCGGGCCGCGCTGCCGCGCATTCCTTGATCAGCACGGCGCCGCTGACCGCGATGTCGCGGATGCCCGCGCGATCCATCCCGAATACGACGCGCCGCTGCGTGGTCGACGTCGAGTTGTACAGGTGAACGATCGCCCGCTTCACGCCGGCGATCGCGTCGAACGTGCGGCGGATGATCGGCTCGCGCGACTGCGTCAGCACCTGGACCGTCACATCGTCGGGGATCAGGTTCTCGTCGATCAGCTTGCGCACGAAGTCGAAGTCGGTTTGCGACGCCGCCGGAAAGCCGACCTCGATCTCCTTGTAGCCCATCTTCACGAGGAGCTTCCACAGCCGCATCTTGCGTTCGGCGTCCATCGGCTCGATGAGCGCCTGGTTACCGTCGCGCAGGTCCACGCTGCACCAGACCGGAGGGGACGTCATCGTGCGGGAGGGCCATTGGCGGTCCGGCAAGGCCACCGTGGCGCAAGGCTTGTACTTTCGTGACGGGTCGATGTTCATGTGTCGCTCTCGAGGCGAAGAAGTGCCAACGCTGAATACGCCCCCGGGTTCCGGCGGGCGCTCGTTTTACTGCTCGAATTGAGGGGTATGAGTTATGTGCGCGCGGGGCGCAGCAGCAGCAGCAGGCCGCCCGTGAGGGGGGTCAGCGCAAGAAGCGCGAGACGGCCGGCGAAGAAGGTGCTGCTCATGACGAACGACTATACCCGGACTTACGCTGCAAAAGCAAGGCCTTGCGGCCAGGGGCCTTCAGGTCGACGCGGATCGCCCACGGCGGAGCTTCGTCCAGGCGAGCCCGACGTAGCCCGACAGCGCATAGGCAACGAAGCCCGAGAACAGCACCAGCGGAGGCTGGTAGGACAGGAGCGCGATCGCGAGCAGGAACACGAGGATCGCGAGAAACGGCACGCTTTTCTTGAGGTTGATCGACTTGAAGCTCCAGTACGGGACGTTGCTCACCATCGTGAGGCCCGCGAACAGCGTCACGGCGCAGATCCACCATTTGAGCCCCGCCGGATCGATGTTGTTGTCATCGACGATCCACACCATGCCGGCGACAAGCGCCGCCGCGGCCGGGCTGGGGATGCCGGTGAACCAGCGCTTGTCGGCGACGTCGAGCATCACGTTGAAGCGCGCGAGGCGAAGCGCGGCACCGGCCACGTAGATGAACGCCGCGATCCAGCCCAGCTTGCCCATTCCCTTGAGCGCCCATTCGTAGACGATGAGCGCGGGCGCGGCGCCGAAGCTCACCATGTCGGCGAGGCTGTCGAATTCGGCGCCGAACGCGCTTTGCGTGTGCGTGAGGCGCGCCACGCGTCCGTCGAGACCGTCGAGGACCATCGCCACGAAGATCGCGGCGGCGGCCTGGTCGAAGCGCAGGTTCATCGCCTGCACGATCGCGTAGAAACCGGCGAACAACGCGGCGAGCGTGAACAGGTTCGGCAGCAGGTAGATGCCGCGCCGGCGAATGCGGTTCTTGCGCAGCGCGCGGTGGGTGTCGAAGTCGACCATTATGGGGGGAACGGTAGCACATTCGCCCCCGCCCGCCACCCCGCGGATGCGGGGGTCTAGCGGGGCAATTCGGCGAGGATCGTGCTCGTGGCGAAGACCGTGTCGCCGACCGCGACCTTCGGCACCGCCGCAGGCGCGAGGTAGACGTCGACCCTGCGAGCCGAACCGGATGAAGCCGTAACGCTGGCCCCGCGCCAGCGCATCGCCGGGCTTGGCGTAGCAGAGGATCCGCCGCGCGATCAGGCCGGCGATCTGCACGCAGGTCACGTCGTCCCCATTCGCCGTGCGCAGGTGCAATGCGTTGCGCTCGTTCTCGAGCGACGCCTTGTCGAGCGCGGCGTTGAGAAAGCTGCCGGCGTGATACCACGCGTTGACGACGCTGGCGTCGACGGGGCTGCGGTTGGAGTGGACGTTGAACACGTTCATGAACACGCTGATCTTGAGCGCGTCGCGGTCGAGGAACGGGTCGCGGGCCTTTTCGACCTTGACGATGCGGCCGTCGGCCGGCGACAGCACGGCCCTGGCCTCGCGTCGGGACCACGCGCGGCGGGTCGCGAAAGAACTGCAGCACGAAGAGCGCGGCAAGCCACGCCAGCGCCGCCGGAATCCACCAGTTCGCGAGCGTCAGCAGGACGGCGACGACGATCGCGATCGCAAGAAACGGCCACCCCTCGCGGGCGATGATCGGGTGGGGATAGTTGGCCACGGCGCGAAGTCGACGAATCCGACGGTCGATTCTAGCAGGCGGCCCGGCCACGCTCGGCGACAGCGCCGCGCGTCATGGAGCAGACGGTGGCAAGGCCTTCGCGGCGGGGGCTCTCGCCGCGTCCGGCGCCTGCACGCGCGGGGTTTCGATCTGGTTTTCGATGCGCTTCGCTTCCCTCGTCGCGCTCCCGCCGAACGCGATCATCGACACTCGCAGGATCATGTACAGGAAGAGGACAAGGACGATGACGAACGCCGCGCGAATCAGTACGGTGCGATCGAGTTCGAAAGGGTGGCGCACCGGTTTGCGCGCGGGCGCCGCGGCGGGACGCGAACGCGATTTCGGCGGCGCCGGCACGGTTCACCGCGTGGAGTCGTCGACCTGCCTCGATTGGGATTCCGCGGCGCGCCGGACCGTGTCCTCGACGCCGCGCGCGCGCTCCATCGGCGCCTGGAATGACGGCGTGGCGCCGCCCGGGGAATCGGAGACGGCCGCGGGTGTCGGGCTGCGCTGCATGCCCGTTGGCTCCGCGGCCTTGCCGGGGCCGGAAAGCAGGCCATATTGCTTCAGCGCGTCCTTCGACAGCCACGCCACGATCGCCAGCGCCAGCAGGATCACGATCAATCCGACCCATCCGCCCTGCTTGCCGATGCGCTGATTCATGGCCCGCCCCGCAATGTCAATTTCTCGATTGATCGACGAGCTTGTTCTTCCTGATCCACGGCATCATCGACCGCAGCTTGGCGCCGACCTGCTCGATCGGATGCTCGGCGGTCAGGCGCCGCCGCGACAGGAGCGTCGGCGCCCCGGCGCGATTCTCGAGGATGAAGTCCCGCGCGTACTCGCCCGACTGGATGCGCGTCAGCACGTCGCGCATCGCTTGTTTCGTCTCGGGCGTGACGATTTTCGGCCCGGTCACGTACTCGCCGTACTCGGCGTTGTTCGAGATCGAGTAGTTCATGTTGGCGATGCCGCCTTCGTAGATCAGGTCGACGATCAGCTTCACCTCGTGCAGGCATTCGAAGTAGGCCATCTCGGGCGCGTAGCCCGCCTCGGTCAGCGTTTCGTAGCCCGCCTTGATGAGCTCGACGAGGCCGCCGCAGAGCACGGTCTGCTCGCCGAAGAGATCCGTCTCCGTTTCCTCGCGGAAGTTGGTCTCGATCACGCCGGCGCGCGCGCCGCCGATCGCCGCGGCATACGAGAGCGCGACGTCGCGCGCCTTCTTCGACGCGTCCTGGTGGACGGCGATCAGCATGGGCACGCCGCCGCCCGCCGCGTAGGTGGAACGCACGGTGTGGCCGGGGGCCTTCGGCGCGATCATCACGACGTCGAGGTCGGCGCGCGGCACGACCTGTCCGTAGTGGATGTTGAAACCGTGCGCGAACGCGAGCGTGGCGCCCTTCTTGATGTGCGGCTCGACGTCGCTCTTGTACGTCGCCGCGATGTGCTCGTCGGGCATCAGCATCATCACCACGTCGGCGGCCTTTACGGCGTCGGCAACTTCGGCGACCTTGAGCCCGGCCTTCTTCGCCTTGTCCCACGACGCGCCGCCTTTGCGCAGCCCCACCGTGACCTTCACGCCCGAGTCGTTGAGGTTCTGCGCGTGCGCGTGCCCTTGCGAGCCGTAGCCGACGATCGTGACCTTCCTGCCCTTGATGAGCGAGAGGTCGGCGTCCTTTTCGTAATAGACTTTCATCGTTTCATCCCTGTTTGACTAGACCCGCAAAATTCGTTCGCCGCGCCCGATCCCCGACGCGCCGGTGCGCACCGTCTCCAGGATCACGCCCGGCTCCATCGCCTGCAGGAAAGCGTCGAGCTTCACGCCCGTGCCCGTGAGCTCGATCGTGTAGCTCTTGTCGGTGACGTCGAGGATGTTGCCGCGGAAGATGTCGGCGAGGCGCTTCATCTCCTCGCGGTCCTTGCCCGCGGCGCGCACCTTGACCAGCATCAGCTCGCGCTCGATGTGGTTGCCCTCGGTCAGGTCGACGACCTTGACGACGTCGACCAGCTTGTTCAACTGCTTCGTGATCTGCTCGATGACGTCGTCCGAGCCCACGGTCACGATCGTCATCCGCGACATCGTCGTGTCTTCGGTCGGCGCCACGGTAAGCGACTCGATGTTGTAGCCGCGCGCAGAAAAGAGCCCGGAGATCCGCGACAGCGCGCCGGCTTCGTTCTCGACCAGGATCGATAGAGATGATCGGCGCTCGCGACTCCCAGGGGCACGCTTCCTCGGCGACGAATCATCTCCGTCAGCCCCTTGCCGCCCGGGATCATCGGAAACACGTTCTCCTTCTGGTCCGTGATGAAATCCATGAACACCAGGCGGTCCTTCAGCGCCAGCGCCTCCTTGAGGGCGCCCTCGACGTCGCCGGGCTTCTCGATCTTCATGCCCACGTGGCCGTAGGCGTCGGCGAGCTTCACGAAGTCGGGCAGCGCGTCCATGTACGACTCGGCGTAGCGGTTGCCGTAGAAGAATTCCTGCCACTGCCGCACCATGCCCATGTAGCGATTGTTGAGGTTCACGACCTTGACCGGCAGGTGATACTGCTTGCAGGTGGAGAGCTCCTGGATGCACATCTGGATCGACGCCTCGCCCGTGACGCACGCGACGGTCGCGCCCGGATTGGCCAGCCTGACGCCCATCGCGGCCGGCAGCCCGAAGCCCATCGTGCCGAGGCCGCCGGAATTGATCCAGCGGCGCGGCTTGTCGAACTTGTAGTACTGCGCGGCCCACATCTGGTGCTGGCCGACGTCCGACGTGATGAACGCGTCGCCCTTGGTGAGCTCGTAGAGCTTCTGGATCACGTATTGCGGCTTGATGAGGTCGCTCTTGGTGTCGTAGCGCAGGCAATCCGTCCGCTGCCACTCCTTGATCTCGGCCCACCAGGCCTTGAGCGATGCCGGGTCGGGCCGCTGCGGCGACGACTCGACGAGCTTGATCATCTCGTCCAGCACGTCGGCCACGTAGCCCACGATCGGCACGTCGACCTTGACGCGCTTGGAGATCGACGACGGATCGATGTCGATGTGGATGATCTTGCGGTCGCCGCGGAAGAAGTGCGCCGGATTGCCGATCACACGGTCGTCGAATCGCGCGCCGATGGCGATCAGCACGTCGCAGTGCTGCATCGCCATGTTGGATTCGAAGGTCCCGTGCATGCCGAGCATCCCCGTGAACTGCGGATCCGTGCCGGGGAAGCCGCCCAGTCCCATCAGCGTGTTCGTGCAGGGGAACCCGAGCAGCCGGACGAGCCTTGTCAGCTGCGGCGCGGCGTTGTTGAGGATCACGCCGCCGCCCGCGTACACCATCGGCTTCTTCGCTTCCAGCAGCAGCTGCACCGCCTTCTTGATCTGCCCGGCATGCCCTCTGGTCACCGGGTTGTACGAGCGCATCGAGATCGTCTTCGGGTACGAGAATTCGGCCGTTGCCTGCGTCACGTCCTTCGGGATGTCGACCAGCACCGGACCCGGGCGCCCCGTCGACGCGAGGTAGAACGCCTTCTTGATCGTGACGGCGATGTCCTTGACGTCCTTGACGAGGAAATTGTGCTTGACGCAGGGCCGCGTGATGCCGACCGTGTCGCATTCCTGGAACGCGTCCTGCCCGATCGCGTGCGTCGGCACCTGGCCGGTGATCACGACCATCGGAATCGAATCCATGTAGGCCGTCGCGATCCCGGTGACGGCATTGGTGACGCCGGGACCGGAGGTCACGAGCGCGACGCCGGTCCGGTGGCTCGACCTCGAATAGCCGTCGGCCGCGTGGACGGCGCCCTGTTCGTGCCGGACGAGCACGTGCTTGACCTTTTCCTGCTTGAAGAACTCGTCGTAGATGTTGAGTACCGCGCCGCCCGGATAGCCGAAGACGTATTCGACGCCTTCTTCCTGGAGGCAGCGGATGACGATTTCCGCACCCGTGAGTTGCATGGCTTGAGCCTCTTGCGTTGTGGCGAATTCCGTCCTTGGCGTCAGCGACGACGAGGATGGTCCCGGAACTGCTCGGCGCGCAAAATGGATAGGCGCGCCACCAAGGCTGGGGTAGAAAGCCGCGTCTGGAAAATCCCGGCCGCACCCCGAGGGATTCTCCGGTGACGCTTGTGGCACCTCCGGAGGGGGCGCAATCGGCCGTTGTTGCACTACAGCATCGACCGCTGCCGGCCGACACCGGAACCTTACCTGCGCAGCCCGTGCCGGTCAAGCCGGTTGCACCGCACAACTCGGGAGTCCGCAGTGGGCCCGCTCAGCATCCTATAATGGCCGCCAATCAGCGCAACGGACCCGTTTCTGGCCTCGACCCAAGAATTTTCGGCGTTTCTAGCGGAAGTCGAACGCCGTGCGTTCAAGCAGGCGATGTTCGCCGTCCGCGACGAGCATACGGCCGTCGATATCGTCCAGGACGCGATGCTGAAGCTCACGGAGAAATATGCGCAAAAGCCGGCGGCCGAGCTGCCGATGCTGTTCCAGCGGATATTGCAGAATACGATCCACGACCATTTCCGGCGGCAGAAGGTCCGGTCGACGTGGACAGTCCTGCTCTCGGCGCTGGGGAAAGGTGACGAAAAGGACGAGGATTTTGATCCGCTGGAAACTCTGGCGGCGAAATCCGACTCGAACGCGACAGCGGATCCCGCGGCGCAGCTCGCGCAGTCGCAGGTTATCGGGGCAATCGAACAGGCGCTGGCGAGGCTGCCGGCACGTCAACGGGAAGCCTTTCTTTTGCGTTACTGGGAAGAGTTCGACGTGGCGGAAACCGCCGCGGCAATGGGCTGCTCGGAAGGCAGCGTCAAGACCCATTGCTCGCGGGCGGTCGCCGCCCTGGCCGGGTTGCTCAAGGCCAAAGGAATTTCGCTATGACCACCAACGACCGCGATTTCGCAAAGAAAATAACGACTTACCTCGACCACGGCACCGTCGAGCTCAAGGCCGGCACGGCCTACAAGCTCCAGCTGGCGCGCGGGAAGGCGCTCGCGCGACTCACCGATCCGAAACGGGCGGTTGAGCGGCAGCTTGAAATTGCCGGCGCGGGCGTCGGGACCGTCGGCGGCGGCAATCGCGTCCGGGTCAGCACCCGGTACTGGCTCGGGATCCTGGTCGTCATCGCCGCGCTTTTCGGCGTCCAGCAGTGGCAGGCCTATCAGCAACTTCGGGATATCGAGGAGACGGACGCCGCGATCCTGTCCTCGGACCTGCCCATCGATGCGTACCTGGACCGGGGATTCCAGAATTGGCTGAAGCACGTATCCGACGAAGACTGATTCGCATCCTCGCACTTTCCCTGGCGCTCGCGGCCGCAATGGCCGGGGACGCCTTCGCGCAGCCGGTCGCGCTGCGCTCGCCGGCATGGGCCGAGCTCCCGCCCGCTGAACGACAGATCCTGGCGCCCATCGAGCCCGAATGGGACAAGCTCGACGCGCAGCGCAAGCAGAAGTGGCGCGGCCTCGCGCAGCGCTACCCGAAAATGACGGCCGAGCAGCAGCAGCGCGTCGAGCAGCAGATGGGCGCGTGGGTCCAGCTGACGCCGCAGCAGCGCGCGGCGGCGCGCGAGCAATACAAGACGCTGAAGCAGCTGCCGCCCGAGCAAAAGCAGGATGTCCGGCAGAAGTGGGAAAAGTACCAGAACCTGCCGCCGGAAACGCGCCAGACCCTGGCCACCCAGCCGCCGCCTTCCGCGGCCGGCGCGTCGACGTCGAACCGGAACGTGCGCCCGGCGCCATCGCTCACGCCGCCGCCGCAGATGGCGCCCGGCGCGCCGCCTCAGGCACCTCCCCTCCAGCCCGCCCCTCCCCCGGTCACGGCGCCGCGGTGAACCGCAGGTGACCGGCGTGCTGCCCGAGGCGCCGCTTGCGCGTCGCCTGGCCGCGCTGGCCTACGAAGCCACGCTCTTCGCCGCGTTGATCCTGGTCGCCGGCTTCCTGACGCTTCCGCTGGTGTCCATCGCGTCGTCCGCCCCGTCCGACCTGCGGATTCCGGACGGACCCGCCCGTGTGCTCTCGTTTGCCGTCGTGTTCTCGGCCGGCGCCCTTTACTTCAGCTGGTGCTGGACCGGGGGCCGGCGGACGCTGCCGATGAAGACGTGGCGGCTGCGGCTCGTACGGGACGACGGCACGGCGCCGGATAGCCGGACCGCGCTCGTACGCTACTTCGGCCGCCTGGATCGGACCGGCGCTTGCGCTGCTCGCGTATGTCGTCCTTCGCCGATGGGGTCTCGGCGCGCATGCGGTGTGGCTCCTCGCCTTCAATTTCCTCTGGGCGTTTGTCGACCGTGATCGCCGCTTCTTGCACGACCGCGTCGCGGGGACGAGGATTGTCCGCGACGCCGTTGTCGGATGACTCACTGGAACTGGCGGATCCGCCGACACCGCGCTCGGTGCCGTTGCCCGCGCCTTCGGCCGCGCCAGCGCAACGCCGATTGCAATCGACAGCATCCCGGCGATCGCAAGCGCGTCGAGCGTCTCAGCGAACACGACGAAGGCCAGGATCGCGGTGACGGCGGGCACGAGAAAGAACAGGCGCGCAACATCGGCCGCCGCGCCGTGCCGCAGCAACCAGTAGAGCAAGCTGATCGCGCCGACCGACAACACGACGACCGACCACACCAGCGCGAACACGAATTCCGGCGTCCACTGCACGGGGCCGCCTTCGAACAGGGCGACGAGCGGCAGATAGACGACGGCGCACGCAGCGAACTGGATCACCGCGCCACTGCGCAGGTCGACGCGCGCGCAGAAGCGCTTCTGCCACAGCGTGCCGACGCTGATGCCGACGAGCGCGAGCGCCGACGGCAGCAGGCCCTGCATGCCGTCGCCAAAGCCCAGCCGGTGGCGCACGACGAACCAGACGCCGGCGACCCCGAGTGCCAGGCCGATCCATTGGCGCGGCACGACGCGCTCGCCCAGCCACAGGCGCGCGATCGCCACCGTGAGAATCGGCTGCAGCCCGACGAGCATCGCGCTGGTCCCGGCCGGCATGCCGCCCTTGAGCGCGATGAACACGCCGCCCAGATAGATGCCGTGGACGAGCCATGCCGAGACCGCGATGTGGAGCACCGCCATGGGTGTCTCCGGCCAGGGCGCCCGCGTCGCCAGCGCGACGATCGCCATCAGCGCGGCCACCAGCACGAACCGGTAGAGGAGGAACGTGAACGGCGGCGCGTACGGGAGCCCGTATTTCGCGGCGATGAAGCCCGTGCTCCACAGCAGGACGAACAGGACCGGGAACGCGAGCTGGCGGCGCGCGTGGGCGGCGTTCGCCGCGCGCGCTTCTTGCGCCGTCAACGCTTCGCCGCGGCGTCGAATCGCGTGATGCTGTCGGTGATTTCCTTCTTCGCTTCCTCGGCGCCGACCCAGGTCGAGATCCGCACCCACTTGCCGGGCTCCAGGTCCTTGTAGTGCTCGAAGAAGTGCGCGATCTGCCGCGTCGTCAGTTCCGGCAGGTCGCGCGGCGACTGAATGGCGTGATAGAGCGAGGACAGCTTGTCGACAGGCACCGCGAGGATCTTGGCGTCGCCGCCGGCCTCGTCGTCCATCTTCAGCATGCCGATGGGCCGGCAGCGGACGACCACGCCCGTGATGAGCGGGACGGGCGACAGGACCAGCACGTCGCACGGGTCGCCGTCGTCGGACAGCGTGCGCGGGATGTAGCCGTAGTTGCACGGGTAGTGCATCGCGGTCGCCATGAAGCGGTCGACGAAGACGGCGCCCGTCTCCTTGTCGACTTCGTATTTGATCGGGTCGCCCCGCATCGGGATCTCGATGATCACGTTGCAGTCGTTCGGCACGTCCTTGCCCGCCGGAACGCGGTCGAGGTTCATTTCACGCTCGCAGTGGTCGAATTCTGCAATTATACTGGCCGCCCATGAAGACACCTCCCGCATCACGACATCGCCCGATTTCCGCGCTCGCGCTGGCGGTTGCGCTCGCCGTTTCGGCGCCGATCGCCCTTGCGCAGGGCGCGGTGACGCTGTTCTCCACGCAGAAGGCCGGCGCCGACCTGCCCGCCGACTGGGAAGTGGTGAAGATCACCGACGAGAAGAAGCCGACGCAATACAAGCTGGTCGACGACGGCGGCACCGTCGTGCTCAACGCCAAGGCCGACGGCGCCGCGACCGGTCTCGGCCAGCCGACGAAAATCGACATCCGGTCGACGCCCGTCATCGAGTGGCGCTGGAAGATCAGTCGGCTCATCGCCGCGGCGGACAACGCCGTTGCGTCGAAGGAAGATTCGCCTGCCCGCATCGTCTTCAGCTTCGGCGGTGACCGGGCCAAGCTTCCGCTGACCGACCGGCTCGCCCTCACCCTGAGCGACCAGCGCTCGGGCAAGCCGACGCCGTACGCGACGTTGATGTACATCTGGTCGAACAAGGCGCCGGTCGGGACGGTCATCCCCAATCCGCATACCGGCCGCGTCCAGATGATCGTTGCCTCCAGCGGCCCGGCCGGCGTCGGCGCGTGGCAATCGCTGAAGCGCAACGTCCTCGAGGACTATCGCAAGGCCTTCAACGAGGACCCCGGATTGCTGATGTCGATCGGCGTGCTCACCGATACCGACAATACCGGCGAAAGCGCCGAAGCCTGGTACGGCGACATCCGGCTGGTCCCTTCGGGCCGCTGATCCCCGAAGGCAACGCAATCCCCGGCCGGCGCCCGTGCCGACCGCAGTACCCGGCGGCGCGTGAATCCGCCGGGGCGGGTTACCGCATCCAACCGGTTGGCGCCCTTGCCACTGCCGCGCTTGCCAAAGATCCGCGATGAACCGCCTCGTGCTGCCGCTCGTCCTCCTGCTCGCGATTGCCGCCGCCGTGGCCGCCGCGTGGTTCCTGCTCGACCGCGGCTTCCGGGAATCGGGCACGGTGCGCGGCGGGGAGATGACCACCGAGCAGCGGCCCCTGCCGCCGTTTACCCGCCTTGACGTCGGCGGCATGGCGGACATCACGCTGGTCCAGGGCACGACCGAATCCGTGACCATCGAAGCGCCGGCGAAGCAGATGGCCAGAATTCGCCTGGACGTCCGCGACGGCACGCTGCGGGTGGCGAACGGCGGCTCGAGCAACTTCTTCGGTTTCCTGTTCGGCGGCAATGCGCGGCCGGTACGGTTGACGATCACGTTCCGCGAATTGAATGCGGTCGAGGTCTCGGGCACGGTCAAGCTTCGCGCCGACGGATGGAAGGGCGAGAAGCTTGCGCTCGCGGTCTCCGGCGAAGGCGTGATACGGATCGCCGGCCTCGACGTCAACGAACTGGCGATCGCCGCCTCCGGTGCGGTAAAGGCGGACGTCGCGGGCCGCGCGACCGATCAGCGGATCGCCATTTCCGGCGCGGGCGACTACCGGGCCTCCGGGCTCGTGAGCGACAACGCGAAAGTGGCCGTGAGCGGCGCCGGCAAGGTCTTCGTCAACGCGGCGAAGACGCTGAAGGTCTCGATCTCGGGTGCCGGCAGCGTCGACTACCTCGGCGACCCGAAGGTCACGCAGGACATCAGCGGCATGGGACGGGTCAAGCGCCGCGAGTCCGCGCGCGAGGCCTTTCCCGCAATAGCGTAGCGCGCGGCTCTGCTATTCTGGCGGCGCCATGCCGCCGGTCAGCTATCCCGAGTTCATCGAGCGCCTCAAGCGCGAACAGGGCCACGATCGCGCGATGGAGGCCGCGATCGGCCGCTATTTCGATCCGGTCGGCGAAATCCTCCGCGCATTCCTGATCCAGAGCGGGCTCCTCCCTCAGCATTACCTCGTCGACGTCGGCTGTGGCGCAGGGCGACTCGCGAAGCACCTCTCCGATTACCTTGCCGGACCCTACCTCGGCACGGATGTCGTGCCCGACCTCGTCGACTACGCGCGCCGGATCGCCGCGCGTCCCGACTGGCGCTTCGAGGCCGTCGGCGAAACCGTGATCCCGGAGCAGGATGCTCGCGCCGATTTCATCTGCTTCTTCTCGGTGTTCACGCATCTCGCGCAGGTCGACTCGTTTCGCTATCTCAAAGAAGCGGCGCGCGTCGCGCGGCCCGGCGGGCGCATCGTGTTCACGTTCCTCGAATTTGCCGTCGCCCGGCATTGGTCGTTTTTCGAAACCGCGCTCGACCCCGCGCGGGCCGAGGCGCAGCCGGCGATCGAATTCGTGTCCCGCGATGCCATCGACGCGTGGACCGCGCATCTTCCGGTGTCGATCGAGGCGATTCACGCGGGCGACGAAGCGCATGTCGAGTTGCCGCGCCCGGTCGAGTTTCCGGACGGCCTGCGGTTCGAGCGCATGGCGACACTTGGTCCCATCGGGCAGTCGGTGTGCATCCTTCGCAAGCGTTGACGCGCGCTCCGCGGATTCGGGGTCCGGGTTGACGCCGGTTGGATTTTTCCTCGATATCCCGGTCGCCGACCGCCTCCAGCGGGTCACGCGCTTCGGCGGCTGGTGGCTGGAAGGGGCGGCCGAGCGAGACTTGGCGCTTTCGCTCGCGATCAATGGTGTCCCCGTCGCGGCACTGCAGCGCATGCAACGTCCCGACGTGGGCCGGGCGCTGCCGGATGTTCCTCGCGCGGCGATGGCCGGCTTCCTCGGCGATCTCCTGCTGCCGCCCGAATTCGAAGATGGCACGCGACTCGCGGTGGCGGTCTGCGCAACGGATCGGTCCGGCGAAGTCCGCATACTGCACGAGCGGGAATACATCGTGGAGGGAGCGCATCACGCGACGGCGCCACGAGCACGCGCATTCGACCTGAACGGGCTGCTGTCCCACCCCGGCGGCGGACCGCTTTGTCTGCGCGAATACGGCATGGCCTCCCTGCACGACGACAAAGCCGTGCCCGTGATCGCGGGTGTCCCGCATTTTCATCGGCCGGGAGAATTGCCGCTCCTGCGCCTGCTCGACACGCAGCCCACGCATCGGCTCGGCGCCTATGTCGAAAAACTGCTCGCCGACATCGACGGCGTGGCCCTCGATTTCGGCGCCGGCGTCCCCGGCCCCGACCGCCTCCGCGCCAATGTCGTCAATCTCGACCTCATCCATTTTCCGAATGTCGACGTTTGCAGCAGCTATCCGCGGCTGCCGTTCCGCGACGCGGGCTTTGCGCTGGTGTGGAGCCTCGCGACGTTCGAGCACCTGCCCGATCCGCGTGCCGCGGCGCTGGAAGTCGCCCGGATCCTGGCGCCCGGCGGCCTGTTCTTCGTCGACACCGCGTTCATGCAGCCGCTGCACGGCGATCCCGATCACTACTTCAACATGACGATGTCGGGATTGCGCAGGATCCTCGAGGGCTTCGAGATCGTCGACATCGGCGCGAAGATCAATCACACGCCGTCGAAGAGCCTCGCGATGCAGGTCGAGGCGGTGCTGCCGCTGATGCGCGAAGGGTCCTGGAGCGCTCGGCTGCAGGGGCTGCTGCGCGAACTGCGCGAAAGCGGCGGTGAGCTGGACGACGATCTCGGCGTCATCGGGCGCGAAACGCTCGCGGCGGGGTTCTACGCGCTGGCGCGTCGGCACTAGTCGCCATACGCGCAGCAACAATATCGGGCGAGCAAGGACGCCACCGGGAACGGGCACTGTGACACCGGTGCCGGGGATTCTGAAAGGAGCGACGCGGACGCGCGGTCAATGCACCGCGGCAGGTCCGGGCAGCGTGTCGGGCTTGAAGAGCAGCGTGAGGCCCGTCGCAGGATCGCGGTCGGCGTGCACGCCGGCGGCGATCTGCACGTCGGTCACGCGGCAGTCGGCCATGAGATCGACCAGCATCGAGGCAACGTCGCCGACGCGGTCGAGCGGGTAAAGCGGGCAGCGAAAGCCTTCGGCGTCCCGCGGCGCGAAGGGGGACGACAGCGATAGCCGCAACTCACCGCCGCCCGGCGCATCCGCCGCGCGGTGGGCGCTGATCACGGCCGATGGCTCGCCCACCGACCCGCGCAGCTTGCGGATCGCGTTGCTGGCGAACATCTGGGCGCCGACTTCGCGCTGGGCCGCGCGTCCCGCGGCAAGTGCTGGAAGCGGCCGCTGCGGCGCGCGCGCGAGCGCGAGCACCGACGTCGCTCCCACGGCCAGCTGGCGGGAGAGTTCCTTCGTGAACGGAACTCCCCATTTTCGGACTTCATCATCGGCAAGCAGGTCGAGACCGGGCCGCGCGAGCGCGGAACCCACGAGGAAGCGCAGATGCACGCCTTCCCGGCCGGCCGGGAAGTTCATGGGAGACGGCGGCAGCGCGCGCGGCAAAGGATCGCCGCTTCTGGATTCGGGCAATTCCTGCCATGCGAAAATCTCCGGCAGCCGCGGCAGGTCGATCGCATCGGCGCTCACCAGCGCATTGGCGAGCGCAAACGTCTGGCTGCCGCCAAGCGCACCATGCTCGCGCAGGATCGCGGCCAGCGATTCGGGCGCGCCGAGAATGCCGGGTTGCGCGAGGTCCGTCGTCGCGCCTTCGACTCCGCTCACGATCACGATCGGCACCGCGAACACCGTGAGCGCCAGGCCCGCTTCACCTGGCGCGCGACCCTGGCGCCAGACGGCATCGAGCTCGCGCCATAGGTGACGCGTCACGGCGACGGAGGGTGCGCCGGCGAACAGCGCGGCAAGCGCGACGCCGCTGGAGGCGAGGTACGCCGCGAGAAAAACGCGGATTTCGCGATCCAGTGCGTCGCTATGCTGTCGCGTCCCGGCGGCGAGCGCCTCCGTGGCGAGCGCGTAGAGGCGCGCATGCTCCGGCGCGGCGGCATGCGGGTCCGGAAAACCGCGCGGGTCGGGAAGGACGCTCACGGACGTCATCGCCGCCGATTGTAAGCGGATCGGCGCGCCTGCCGTGCGATCGCCTCAGAAACAGAACGCGCCTTGCATCGCCGAGAGCGATCCGAACAACGCGCGACCGATGCCGACGAAGGCGAACCCCGCGAGCAGCGTCGCCGTGGCGTAGCGCACGGTGCGCGACTTGAGCCACGTCCCGGCGTGCGCCACGATCCAGCCCGCGGCAAGCAGGTTGGGCAGCGTGCCGATGCCGAACGCCAGCATCACGCCCGCGCCCTGCAGCGCGCCGCCCGCGAACAACGCGATCGGCAGCACGCCATAGACGAGTCCGCATGGAACGAGGCCCCAGATCGTGCCGAGCGCGAAGCGGGCCGTCGGATCGTCGCGAGCCAGAAGCGGCCGCACGGCCGGCAGCACGCGCGCGAACAGCGCCGCGCCCATCCTTTGCAGCGGCACCGTGCCCTTGCCGTTCGCTACGATGGCCAGCGCGAGCGCAAGCAGGAAGACGTTCGCGATGACATAGAGCACGCGCTGCGCGGCCAGCCAGCCGCCCGCGGACAGCGCCGCGCCACCGGCCCCGCCGGCGATTGCGCCCAGTAGCACGTACGTGGTGATCCGCCCCAGATTGTAAGGAAGGTCGCGCCGCGCGAGCGCGCGCGCCGGCAGCAGCGGCGCCGTCGGCGGTCGCGCAGGCCTGCCCGCACCGGAAAGCGCCGTGACGAATCCGCCGCACATCGCGAGGCAATGCGCGCCGCCGAGCAGTCCGGCGAGCATGGCGGCGATCAGCCCGGAAATGGGCATTCAGCCCGCCGCCGACGACACGGGCGCCCGGCGCGCCGCTCAGGGCGCTACCGCACCAAGGCTGGCCATTGCCCGGGTTTGGCATTACACTCGCCCGTCGAGACCCCCTCCTCCCCGGCTCATCGAGACGCCCGTCCAAGATGGCATGACGCTCCCCGCGAAGACCCTGCCCGCTAGCGCCGCCTCGCCTTCGCCGCGCCGGGCCGGAATCGGCACGCCGGCGCCGGTCATCTCGATCCGCGACCTCAAGATCCACTGCTCGACGTGCAGCATGCGCGAGCTGTGCCTTCCGATGGGGCTCGACGTGGACGACGTCAACCAGGTCGACGCCCTGCTCGGCGCCCGCGTCAAGCTGCGCAAGGGCGACGCGCTTTATCGCACCGGAGAGGCGTTCACCGCGCTGTATGCGATTCGGATCGGCTCGCTCAAGACGACGGTCCTGGCCGAGGATGGCCGCGAGCAGGTGTCCGGTTACCACATGCTGGGCGACATCATCGGGCTCGACGGCATCGGCACCGAGAAACACGGCTGCCAGGCGACGGCGCTCGAGGACACCGAGGTCTGCGTCGTGCCGTTCGAGCGCCTGGAAGACGTCGCGCGCGCCGTGCCGCCGCTCCAGCACAACCTGCACCGCCTGCTGTCGAAGGAGATCTCGCGCGACCAGAACGTCATGCTGCTGCTCGGCAGCATGCGCGCCGAGGAGCGGCTCGCGGTGTTCCTGCTGTCCCTCGCCGAACGCTACAAGCGACGCGGCTATTCGTCCACCGAGTTCGTCCTGCGGATGACGCGCGAGGAAATCGGCAGCTATCTCGGCCTCAAGCTCGAAACCGTGAGCCGCCTGTTCTCGCGGTTCCAGGACGAGGGCCTGATCCAGGTGCAGGGCCGCGCGGTCAAGCTGCTCGATCCGGCCGCATTGAAGCAGCTCATCGGGCAGCGGGGCTAGCGGCGAGCCTGGGCCCCCTGCCGGAGGCACGGGGGAGCGAGCAAACGCGAGTCGACGCAACAGGCCGACCCAAGCGGCATCACGATTCATTGGGCGAGACGGAGACCGCGCGCTGGCATGTGTCGGCGTCCTCGCGCTTGGGGCAACCCTCGGGGCGCGCCGTGGGCTCGACCGGGCAGCGGTTGACTTCCCAGGGCGAGCGCTCGAGGAACACGGTGAGCGCCGACGACGCGATGCCGAGCCCCCAGAATCCGAAGAACCCCATCGTGTAGATCGCCGACCGCGACCACTCGAGCGGCGCCCCGAAGAAATGCAGGTCGAACGGGTCGAAAACCGTGAAAAAGATCGCTTCCGCCACGCCCGCGACCAGGAACGCCGGCCAGATCACCCACATCAGTCGCTGCGCGAAATTTCCGTAAGTGTCCATCGCCGCCTCGTCGATTCCCGTGTTCGTTGCGTCGGCGCGCGTTGCGCCGTTACTCCGCCGACCGCCCCGCGCCGATCCTCACCTCGCCCAGGCCATCGGCGACGGGAACGGTCGGCAGCTTCCACGCGTCGGTCTCGATGCTGACGAGCCAGCGACCCGCGGGACGCGGCGCGATCGTGCCGACGTAGGCGCCATTCGGCCCGAGGGTCAGCGTGACGACCCGGTCCTGTCCGGCGCGTGTCGGATGCGTGACGAGCACACGGACCGCGGTCGGCGCCGCCGCGGGATCCGCGAACCCGGTCATCGCCAGTGTCGCCGCGCCATCCGCGTCGACCCGGAGCACGGCGGCAAGATGCATCGCATCGGCACGCGACGTGCGGTCGATCTCCTTGTTGATCAGCAACCCGCGCTTGTAATAGTCGTCGGCGATGACGCCGTCGTCGGTGGCGGCGGCGAGCCAGGCGGTGAACAGCGCCGCGACCACGACGATGGCAGGACCCGCGATCAGCAGCCAGGGCCAGCGCTGCCGGTACCAGGGCACGTCGGGGAAACGAATGGCGTCGGTCGTCATCAGGGAATCCTCAGCGGGGCAGCATGAACGTCGACTTCTCGCGGCGCACGAGCTTCGGCTCGTCGGTCGACTGCACCACGATTTCGATGGGATGGGAACCGGGCGTGCCGGCATCGACCGGAACCTGCAGCCGCACCGGGACGAGCCGCGTGCCCGCAGCCCCGACGGCAATCGGCTGCTCCACGCCGGCGACCGTGACGTCGGGCAGCCCGGTGGCGGCTATGGTGAACGTCCGCGCCGACTCGTCGGTGTTCATGATCTGGACGCGATAGACGTTCTCGATGACGCCTGGCGCCGACTCGCGGGCGAGCGCGCCGCGATCGCGGATCACGTCGACTTTGAGCGGATTGCGCAGCGCGAGCGAGACGCCGATCGCCGCCACGATGACGACGAGCACGCCGGTGTAAATTGCGGTGCGCGGACGCAGCATGCGCTTCAGCATCGCGGCACGGTCGAGATGCCCCTCCAGCGCGTTTTCCGACGCGTAGCGAATCAGGCCCTTCGGGTAGCCCATCCGGTCCATCACCTGGTCGCAGCCGTCGATGCACGCGGCGCAGCCGATGCATTCGTACTGCAGCCCCTTTCTGATGTCGATGCCGGTCGGGCAGACCTGGACGCAGATGTTGCAGTCGACGCAATCGCCGAGACCCGCGCTCTTCGGATCCGCCTTGCGGCTGCGCGGTCCGCGCGGTTCGCCGCGTTCGCGGTCATAGGCGATGATCAGCGTGTCGCGGTCGAACATCGCCGACTGGAAGCGGGCGTACGGGCACATGTACTTGCAGACCTGCTCGCGCATGAATCCGGCGTTGCCGTATGTCGCGAAGCCGTAGAACAGGATCCAGAACGCTTCCCAGGGACCGAGCTGCCACGTGATCGCCCGGATGCCGAGGCCGCGGATCGGCGAAAAGTAACCGACGAACGTGTACCCGGTCCACAGCGCGATCGCGAGCCAGGCGACATGCTTGACGGCCTTGACGACGAACTTCTCGAGCGAAAGCGCCGATCCGTCGAGTTTCATCCGCGCGACGCGCTCGCCCTCGATCTTCTTCTCGATCCACATGAAGATTTCCGTGTAGACCGTCTGCGGGCATGCGTAGCCGCACCAGAGCCGTCCGGCGACCGCCGTGAACAGGAACAGCGCGAACGCCGCAATGATGAGCAGGGCCGTGAGGTAGATCACGTCCTGCGGCCAGAGCACCAGCCCGAAGATGTAGAACTTCCGCTCGGCGATCTCGAAGAGCACCGCCTGGCGCCCGTTCCAGGCGAGCCATGGCACGCCGTAGAAAACGAGCTGCGTCGCGAAGACGAGGCCCCAGCGCCAGCGCGCGAACCCGCCGTGCACCGCGCGCACGTAGATCTTCTTGCGGATCTCGAGGAGCGAAACCTCCTCGTCGGCCGCCGCCGGCGCCGGCGCGGGAACGATGGGGATCACGGAAGGGTCGTTGGCGTTCATTTCGGCAGATCCGGCCAAAGCGCCAATTCAGGACAGTACACGAAGCGCGAGCGCGCGCTCAAAACACCCACCGCGGTCGCGGTCATTCCCGTGGCCGCGACGGCGCGAAGCGTCACTTGGCCGCAGGCGGCTTGTTCGACAGGCTCCAGACGTAGGCGGCGACGAGATTGATTTTCGCCGGCCCGAGGGGCCCCTGTCCCAGCGTGTTCTTGAACGCCGGCATCGGCGGATGCTCGGCCGCCATTCCGAAATGCCGGCCGTTGGTGACGCCCTGCGCAATGACCGCTTCGCTGCTGCCATAGAGCCAGATCGCATCGGTGAGATTCGGCGCGCCGAGCGCCTGGTTCCCCTTGCCGTCCATGCCGTGGCACGCGGCGCAATTCTGCTCGAACACGGGCTTGCCGAGCTGCGCGCGCAAGCCGTCGCTCGGAAGCTTCGACAGCGAGCGCACGTAGGCAACCACGTCCTTCACCTTGTCGGCGCCGAGCGCCGCGCCGAACGGCGGCATGACGCCCATGCGCCCGTTGGTGACCGAGGCGACGATCGTCGCGGGGTCGCCGCCGTAGAGCCAGTCGTTGTCGCGCAGGTTCGGAAAGCCGGTGGCGCCGCCGGCATCCGAGCCGTGGCAGGGCGCGCAGGTGACGAGGAAGATCCGCTCGCCCATCGCGCGGGCCTGCGGGTCCGCGGCGATCGCCGGCAGGTCGAGGCTCGCGTACTTCTCGTACATCGGCTTCAGCTGCGCTTCCGCGGCATCGGTTTCCTGCGTCCACGCGCCGGTCGACGACCAGCCGAGCAGGCCGTTGAAGGTGCCGAGCCCGGGATACGCGACCAGGTAGCCGAGCGAAAAGACGATCGTGATCCAGAACAGCCACATCCACCAGCGCGGCAACGGATTGTTGTACTCCGCGAGATCGCCGTCCCACGTGTGCCCCATGAGCTCGACCTTGGCGGCGCCGGTTCCCGCAGCCGGCGCGGCCGCGCCGGGCTTGACGCGCGCGCGGCTCGTCACCCACAGCAGCCATGCGCAATAGCCGATCGACCCGAACGTGAGGACGATCACATACCAGTTCCAGAATCCGGACGTGAAGTCGCTCATGGTTGCCGTCCCGCGCGTTGGCCGGCGGATATCATTCCGCCGGTGTCATCCGGCAGCGCAAACGGCGCGTTGGCTGCCTCCTCGAAAGCGGCCTTCCGGCGCCGGCTGTACGCCCACGCGACGATGCCGAGGAACGCCAGGAACGACAGGACCGTTGCCGCAATGCTGACGAAGCTGTAGAGATTCATTGTCTACCTCACGTTCGGCAGCGCGAGACCGAGGTTTTGCAAGTACGCGACGAGCGCGTCCTGCTCCGTCTTGCCCTTGACGTCGTCCTCGGCTTTCGCGATTTCGGCATCCGTGTACGGCACGCCCACGCGCCGCAGCGCCCGCATGCGCGCCGGGAGATCGCCGCTCGATGCCGGCGCCTTCGCGAGCCAGGCATAGGCCGGCATGTTCGATTCCGGCACCACGTCGCGCGGATTGTTGAGATGCACGCGATGCCAGTCGTCCGAATAGCGGCCGCCGACGCGCGCGAGGTCCGGCCCGGTGCGCTTGCTGCCCCACTGGAACGGGTGGTCGTAGACGAACTCGCCGGCCACCGAGTAGTGGCCGTAGCGCTCGGTCTCGGCGCGAAACGGCCGGATCATCTGCGAATGGCAGTTGTAGCAGCCTTCGCGGAGGTAGATGTCGCGCCCGGCGAGCTGCAGCGCGTCATACGGCTTGATGCCCTTGACCGGCTCCGTCGTCGACTTCTGGAAGTACAGCGGGACGATTTCGACGAGACCGCCCACGCTGATCAGCAGGACGATGCAGACGATCATCCAGCCGATGTTCTGCTCGAGCATTTCCTGGTTGAATTTCATCGTCGTCCCCTTAAGCGTGCGCCGGCAACGCATCGGGAATCGGCGCCTCGACCGCCTTGCCGCCCGCGACCGTGCGGATCACATTCCACGCCATGAGCAGCATCCCGGCGAGGAACAGCACGCCGCCCAGCAGCCGGATCGCATAGAACGGGTACGTCGCCTTGACGCCTTCGACGAACGCATAGGTGAGCGTTCCGTCGGCATTGACCGCGCGCCACATCAGGCCCTGCATCACCCCGGCAATCCACATCGACGAGATGTAGAGGACCACGCCGAACGTCGCGATCCAGAAGTGCAGCGTGATGAGGCGGATCGACCACATCGCGGTCTTGCCGAACATCCGCGGAATGAGGTAGTACATCGCGCCGATCGAGATGAACGCGACCCAGCCGAGCGCGCCCGAATGCACGTGGCCGATCGTCCAGTCGGTGTAGTGCGAGAGCGCGTTGACCGTCTTGATCGACATCATCGGCCCCTCGAACGTGCTCATGCCGTAGAACGACAGCGACACGATGAGGAACTTGAGGATCGGATCCTCGCGCAGCTTGTGCCACGCGCCCGAGAGCGTCATCATCCCGTTGATCATGCCGCCCCACGACGGCGCCAGCAGGATGAGCGAGAACAGCATGCCGAGCGACTGCGTCCAGTCCGGCAGCGCCGTGTAGTGCAGGTGGTGCGGGCCCGCCCACATGTAGGTGAAGATCAGCGCCCAGAAGTGGACGACCGAGAGCCGGTACGAGTAGATCGGCCGGCCCGCCTGCTTCGGCACGAAGTAATACATGATGCCGAGGAAGCCCGCGGTCAGGAAAAAGCCGACCGCGTTGTGGCCATACCACCACTGCACCATGGCGTCCTGCACGCCCGCGTACGCCGAGTACGATTTCATCGGCCACAGCGAGGCCGGGCTCTCCGCGCTGTTGACGAGATGCAGCACGGCGACGGTCAGGATGAACGCGCCGAAGAACCAGTTGGCCACGTAGATGTGCGGCGTCTTGCGCAGGATGATCGTGCCGAAGAACACGATCGCGTAGGACACCCAGACCAGCGTGATCAGGATGTCGATCGGCCACTCGAGCTCCGCGTATTCCTTGCCCGACGTGAATCCCAGCGGCAGCGTCACCGCCGCGAGCACGATGACCGCCTGCCAGCCCCAGAACGTGAACGACGCGAGCGCATCCCCGAACAGGCGCACCTGGCAGGTGCGCTGGACGACGTAGTACGACGTCGCGAACAGCGCGCAGCCGCCGAACGCGAAGATCACCGCGTTGGTGTGCAGCGGCCGCAGCCGGCCGTACGACAGCCACGGAACGCCGTCCCACAGGACGAAGTCGGGCCACAGCAACTGGGCGGCGATGATGACGCCGACCAGCATGCCGACGATGCCCCAGACGACCGTCATGATCGCGAACTGGCGCACCACCTTGTAGTTGAACGTCGCCGCGCTTCCCCCGCTCATCGCCATCGTGATCGCCTCCGCATCGTCCGCGCGCAGACTGCGCGCCGCCCGTGACCAGCCAAGGATGCTACGGGTGATCACCCGTGGCGGCCTTGATCGAAATCAAAGCCGGGGAGCCGGGGGGACCGGGGTCGAGTTTTCGGAGGCTTCCGAAGGCGAGTGGACGGAGTCGTCGTCGGCGAGGATGCGGTGCGCCGGGCCTTCGAGGTCGTCGAACTGACCCGAATGCACGGACCACCAGAACCCGGCTCCGATGAGAAACGCGAGCACGACCGCAAGCGGAATCAGCAGGACGAGTATTTCCACGCGGGGAACCTACTGCGGCCGGCCGTCAAAGCGCGCGAGGCGCATCGCGTTGCCCACGACGACGAGCGAGGACAGCGACATCCCGACGGCCGCGGCGAGCGGCGTGACGAGGCCGAATGCCGCAGCGGGGATCGCGATCGCGTTGTAGGCAAACGCCCAGCCGAGGTTCTGGCGCACGATGCGAAACGTCCGGCGCGCGTGGCCGATCGCATCCGCGACGAGACCGAGGTCGTCGGCCAGCACGACGACATCGGCGGTCCACTGCGCGAGCGGCGCCGCGCTGCCGAGACTCACCGACACCTGCGCCTGCGCGAGCGACGGCGCGTCGTTGATGCCGTCGCCGACCATGGCGACGATCGCCCCGCCCGCCTGCAGCCCCACGATCGCCGCGCGCTTGTCCTCCGGCGTCGCGTCGCCGCGCGCGTCGGCGATCCCGAGTTGCGCCGCGACGACCGCGGCCACGGACGGGCGATCGCCGGACAGGATCGAAGGAACGATGCGCAGCGTCTTCAGCCGGGAGACGAGTTCCCTTGCGCCGGGCCGCACGGCGTCGCCCACCGCGAACAACGCGATGAAGCCCTTGGCGTCGCCCAGCGCAACCAGCGTCGCGGACGGGTCGACGCGAATCGCTTCGTCCGGAAGCGGTCCCGCGAGCGCGCCAACGAACTCCGGCCGCCCGAGACGGACGGCACGCCCCGCGACGACGCCTTCCACGCCGTGGCCGGCGACGATGCGCAGCGATTCGGCCCGCGGCCAGTCGAGCCCCTCCCCCGCCGCGCGAAACGCCGCCGCCAAGGGATGTTCCGACGTCGCTTCGAGGCCCGCAGCGAGGGCGACGACATCGTCGCGCGCGGCGCCGCGCACCGGGCGGACATCGAGGAGCGCCGCGCGCCCCGGTGTCAGGGTGCCGGTCTTGTCGAAAACCACGTTCGTGACGCGCGACAGTGTCTCGAGCGCGTCGGCGCGCGTGACCACGATCCGTCGCCGCGCGAGCGCGCCGTTCGCGGCGGCGAGCGCAGCCGGCGTGGCCAGGGAAAGCGCGCACGGGCAGGACACGATGAGCACCGCGAACGTCACGGCGAACACGCGCGACGGATCGTGGATCGACCACGCGAGCGCCGTCAGCGCCGCGAGGCAAAGCAGCGCGCCCACGAACCATGCGGCGACGCGATCGGCGACACGGGCGACACGCGGCCGCGCGGCCGCTGCACAAGTCACCAGCCGCTCGATCGCGGCGAGCCGCGTGCCTTCGCCCGCCGCACAGACGCAGACGACGAGGGCATCGTCGCGCACGATGCTCCCGGCAAGCACCGTTTCGCCCGGCCCGCGCCGACGCGGCCGCGATTCGCCGGTGAGGATGGCTTCCTCGACGTTCGCGCACCCCTCGACGATCGTCCCGTCGGCCGGCACCGTCGCGCCGGCGCGAACGAGAATGAAATCGCCTCCCGCAAGCGTCGTCGCGCCCGTCGACTGGACATCGCGCCGCGCGGGCCAGTCCGTGAGACGTTCCGCGGTCGCCGGACGCGCCCGGGCCACCGCTTCGACCGCGTCGCCCGCGCGGCGGCGCGCGACGAGCTCGACGTAGCGCGCGACGAGCAGCAGCGCGATGAACATCGTCACCGAGTCGTAATAGACCGCCCCCGTGCCCGCAAGGGTCGACACCGCGCTCGCGATGAACGCGGCGGCGAGCCCCAGCGCGACCGGCACGTCCATGCCGAGCCGCCGCATCCGAAGGTCGCGCCACGCGCCGCGGAAGAACGGCGCCGCGGAGTAGAGGAGCGCGGGCAGCGTCAGCGTGAGACTCGCCCATTCGAGCAGCAGGCGCTGCTCGGGCGCGACGCCCTCGACGGTGACATACGTCGGGATGGCGAACATCATCACCTGCATCATGGCGAGCAGCGCGATGGCCGTGCGCAGCAGCAGTGCACGTGCCTCGCGCCGCACGAGCGCCTCGCGCCGCGCCGGGTCGTAGGGATGCGCGCGATAGCCGATGGCCGCGATCGCGCGCAGCACGTCGGAGAGCCGTGCCGCCGCCGGGTCGAACACCACGCGCGCGCGCCGTGTCGCGAAATTCACCTCCGCGTGGGAGATTCCGGGACGCCGCGCGAGCCAGCGCTCGATCAGCCAGACGCACGCACCGCAGTGGATGCCCTCGACCAGCAACGAAACCTCGCGCCTGCCGTCCGGGGTCGCGTGCATGAATCGGGCGATGAGCGCCGGATCGTCCCACTGCGACCACGGGTCCGCCGCACCCGCTTCATCGGCCGGTGCGAGCGCGACCTCCGTGCGGCGTTCGTAGAACGCATCGAGACCGGCCACGTGGATCGTCTGCGCGATGCCGCGGCACCCGGCGCAGCAGAATGCCCGTGGCGCGCCGTTCAGCACGGTTTGCCAGCGCTGCGGGTCGGGGTTCGGCTGCCCGCAGTGGTAGCACGCCACGATGCCGGGCGTGCCGGCGGCGTTCGCCGTGGACGGCGGGTCGAGATCGGCGGTCGCGGGCGCCTCGTGCATCGGACGCAATCTACGGTGCCGCCCCGGGAGGGTCAATCGATCCTTGGCCCGGTCTTGACATTGGGCAAGGTGTCCATTGATTTTCGTCAACGCGACGGCCATCATGCCGAGGGACAATATCGTCATCCGAAGCGTTGAAGGATCCGAAATGTACAAAAACCTGCTGATTGCGACCGATGGATCCAAGCTTTCCGACAAGGCGCTCGCGCACGCGATTTCGCTTGCGCAGGCGCTCGGCAGCAAGCTGACCGCGTTCTATGCGGCGCCCGACTATCCGATGCCGGCGTACGCGGACGGCGTCGTCTACGAGCCCGTGTCGCGCCGCGAATATGCAAAGCTCGCGGCGGAAGACGCGCAGAAGATCCTCGATGCGGCGGCGCAGAAGGCCGAGGCCGCCGGCGTCGAATGCAAGACCGCCTTCGCGATCGCGGCGGCGCCGTGGGAAGCGATCCTCGCCGCGGCGAAAAAGCACAAGTGCGACGGGATCGTCATGGCCTCGCACGGCCGGCGCGGCTTGTCGGCAGTGCTGCTCGGCAGCGAAACGCAAAAGGTCCTCACGCACTCGAAGCTGCCGGTGACCGTCGTCCGGTAGGCCCGTTCCGCCACTCGTCGCGCCGTTCCCTCCCGGGCGCGACGCGCTTTGCTATGCTTTGGCCGCGCGGTCCGCGGCCCGGCCGCGCGGGGGAAACGCGTGGCGCCTGCATCGCGATCCGGTCTCGCTCAGCAAACCCTTGTCCGCGGCGCGACCGGCGCGCAGCCGCTGCTCTTCGGCTTCGGCACCGACGGCGCCGACCAGAATTTCCTGCCGTGGCTCGCGCAGAATGTCGCGGCCGTGTTCACGATCCTGCTGTCGATCGCGCTGATCGCCCTGCTCGCGGCGCTCATCTATGCGCTGTGGCGCGAGCTTCGCCGCAACATCATCGTACTCGACCCGCTCGAAGTCCCGCGCGAGCTCGCGCTGCGCGGGTACACGCCGGCGGTCGTCACCGAGCGGCTGCTGAACGCGATCCACACGATCCAGAGCGTGGCGAACACGCAAAAGCCGCGGCGCGGCCACATCGCCTCCGCGCTGCAGGCCGACATCCAGATTCCCGTCGGCCAGCTGTCGATCAAGGCATTGGCGCGCTACTTCCGGCAGCTGCTGGACCTGCCGGACCAGCACGTCGTCGGCGAGATCACGCGCGACGGCGACGCGTTGACGCTGATGCTGCGCCGGCGCGACGGCGCGCAGATGACGCTCGCGCGTCCACGCACCGCGACGGATGTCGCACCGCTCATCGCGGCCGGCGCCGAGGAGGCCGTGCGCCTTACCGACCCGTACGTCCTCGCGTCGTACTACATCGAGCAGGAGCTGCCGGGACCGGACTTCCCCAGGACGACGGAGGCGCTGCAGCACGTCATCGACACGCGGCCGGACGAGGCGCCCTGGGCGCGCAACCTGCAGGGTCTTCTGCTGCTCAACCGCTACGAAAACGATGCGGCGCTGGACGCGCTGCGGCGCGGCTTCGAGGCGGATCCGCAGCTGCAAAGCCCCGTGTCCGAGGAATTCATGACGGCGCTCGTCCGTACCGGCCGCACCGACGAAGCCTTGCGCATCGTCGAAGCCGCCACGGCGAAGCGGCTCACCGCGGCGCAGCGGACGCGCATCGGCTGGTGCAACGTGATGCTGGGTCGTCATCGCATTGCGCTCCGGCAATTCCGGCGCGTCCTCGCGACCCACCGCGAGCACGCCTACGCGATGCTGGGGCAGGCGGTGTGCCTCGAGCGACTGCACCGTCCGCACGAAGCGCTGCCGGTGCTCGAAAAATTCTTCCGCGTGCGCGGACCGGGTTGGACGGGCGTCCAGGTCTACGTCGGCGCGCTGCTCGACGTGGGGCGCACCGACGATGCCGTGCGGGCTGCCGAAGACCTGTATGCGCGCCATCCCGACGAATCCGCGGCCATGGCGACGCTCGCGCGCATCCGGCTGCGGCAGGGGCGCCCCGCGGAAGCCGCGGCGCTGGCCGAAGCCGGCACCAGGCGCTGGGCCATGCGTTCGCAGAGCTGGTATTGCTGGGGCGAGGCGTTGCTGGCGCTGGGCGATCCGGAGGGCGCCATCGCGAAATTCCGGCAGCTCTACCTGCAGGAATTTCCGTCGCCCGAATGCGTGACCGGATGGGCGCGCGCCCTCCTGCAACTCGGTCGCAACGACGAAGCGCTCGCGAAATTCGCCGAGGCGGAAAAGATCGACCCGCATAACGCGCGGAACTACCTCGAGTGGGGCCGCGCGCTGACCGCCCTCGAGCGCACGGGCGAAGGCGAGGCGATGGTCGCGAAGGCGGAGGCGCTGGCGAAAAGGCAGGGCCTGAAGCTGTAGCCGCGCAGCCGCAATCCGTCGACTGCGCGTGCGACGCGATCCTCAGGCACTCGCCAATGCCTCCAGCGCGCCGCGATCGACGATCAGGATCCGCTCGCGTGCGAGGTCGACCCAACCCTTGTCCTCGAACGAACGCAGCAACCGGCTGACGATCTCGCGGACGCTTCCCAATTCGTCCGCGAGCGCCTGGTGGGTCGCGTGCACCGGATCCTGCCTGGCGAGCAGCAGCGCCGCCAGCCGCTGATCGAGCTTCTGATACGCGATCGCCTCGACCAGCGACAGCAGTGTCGAGAGGCGTTCGCCGAACAGGCTGAACACATGGTTGCGGAACGCGACGTCGGTCTCGATCAGCGCGTGGAAATCCGCGGGCGGGACAATCAGCAGCTCGACCTCCGTCTCGGCAACGCCTGACGCCGTGTAGTCCGAGTGTCCGAGCAGGCAGCTGCCGGACAACAGGCAACTCTCGCCGGGTTTCACGCGGTAGAGCTGCATCTCGCGGCCGTTCGGATATTGCTGCAGCACCTTGATCGACCCCGACAGCACCAGCGGAAAGCCCCCGCAGGGCGTGTGCGCGTCGAACATGACGGTCCCGGCGGGCACCTTGCGATGGATGCCGTGCGTGACGATGCGCTCGAGCGTGGCCGGCGCGGCGGCGGCGAGCGCCGGAAAGCGCTCGCGCACTGCAGCGGTCAGTTCGGGGGACACGGTGGAATCCGGCATGGCGGGAACCGGCGGCGCTTGCTTCGCCGCTTTGTGACGCAGGTCACAGACGATTCTAGCCCGAACACCTATGGTTACGGCATGAACCCGCGGATGCTTCGTGTTTTCGGCCGGCTCCTCGTGGCGCTGGCGTTGCTGGCGCCCACGCCGTCGCTGCCGGCGCAACCCGGCGCGCCGGCGAGCGGCACCGTCGAATATCGCGACCTCGAGCGCTTTGCCACCGCCGAAGGGGTCGTGGAGGCCGTTCGCCAGTCGACGCTCGCGGCGCAGGTTGCGGGGCGTATCACTGCGTTGCCGGTCAAGGCCGGAGACCGGGTCAGGGCCGGGCAAGTGCTGGTTCAGATCGACCCGCGCAGCGCAGCGCAGGCGGAAGCGGCCAGCCAGAGCCAGGTCCGGGAGACGCAGGCCAACCTCGCGAACGCGAAGGCCAAGTACGAGCGGAGCCAGCGCTTGTTCGAGCAGAAATTCATCAGTCGCGCGGCGCTGGACCAGGCGGAGTCCGAGTTTCTCGCGGCGCAGGCCCAGGCGGCCGGCGCGGCGGCCAACGCGGGGCAGTCGGCGACGTCGAAGAGCTACACCACCATCGTCGCTCCCTATGACGGTGTCGTCGCCGCGACGGAGGTCGAGGTCGGCGACATGGCGACCATGGGCAAGCCGCTGCTGACGGTATTCGACCCGCGCGAGCTGCGCGTGACGGCGACGGTGCCCCAATCGGTTCTTGCCCAGGCCGACTTCGATGCGCCGACGAAAGTCGAGATTCCGACGCTCGCGCGCGAAGTGGTCGCGCGACGCGTTACCGTGATCCCCGTGGCCGACACGCGCACGCATACCACGCGCGTGCGCCTCGATCTCCCCGATGCCGCCGGCCTCATGCCCGGCCAGTATGCCCGGGCCAGAATCGTGACCGGACGAGCGCGAACCCTCGCCGTTCCCGAGGTCGCCGTTCTCCGGCGCAGCGAAGTGACGGCCGTCTACGTGATCGACGCCAAGGGGCGCGCCCAACTGCGCCAGGTGCGCGTCGGAGAGACCGCCGGCAATGGCCTCGTCGAAGTGCTGGCGGGCCTCAATGCCGGCGAGCGCGTCGCGCTCGATCCCGTGCGCGCCGGCATCGAGGCGAGCAGGGGCGGCGACGCACGGTCCTGACCGATGGCGTCCGCCACCGATCCCACGCCAACACCGATCGGCGTCTCCGGCCGCGTCGCGCGCTACTTTCTCGAGTCGCGGCTGACGCCGCTGATTGCGCTCGTTGCCCTGCTGCTCGGTGCGTTCGCCATTGCAGTGACACCGCGCGAGGAGGAACCGCAGATCAACGTGACGATGGCCAATGTCATCGTGCCGTTCCCGGGAGCGTCGGCGAAGGACGTCGAGACGCTGGTCGCAACGCCGGCCGAGCAGGTGATTTCGCAGATCCACGGCCTCGAGCACGTCTATTCGGTGTCGAAGCCCGGGCTCGCCGTCATCACCGCGCAGTTCAAGGTCGGCGTGCCGCGCACCGAAGCGCTGGTCCGGCTCTACGACACCATCAATGCCAATCGCGACTGGCTGCCGAAGGAACTCAATGTCGGCGAGCCGCTGATCAAGCCGAAAGGCATCGACGACGTCGGCATCGTCACCTTGACGCTGTGGACGGCGGATGCCTCGCGCGGCGCCTTCGATCTGGAGCAGGTGGCACATGCCATCGAGGTGGAACTGAAGCGTGTCCCCGGCACGCGCGAAGTGACGACGATCGGCGGCCCGGGACGTGTCGTGCGCGTGCTGCTCGACCCGCAGAGGCTTTCCGCTTTCGGGCTGACCGTCGCGGACCTTCGACACGCCCTCACGGCCGCCAATACGGCATCGCCGTCGGGCAAGCTCGACCTCGACAACCGTTCCATTCTCGTCGAGACCGGGCAATTCCTCGCCAGCGCCAAGGATGTCGAATCGCTCGTCGTCGGCGTAACCGGCGGAAATCCGATCTACCTGTCCGATGTCGCCTCCATCGTCGATGGACCGCCGACGCCGGCGCGTTACGTCTGGCTCGGCACCGGACCGGGGGCGGCGACGAAAGGGATCGATGCGCGCGGGGAGTTTCCCGCGGTGACGCTCGCGATCACCAAAAAGCCGGGTGAAAACGCGGCCGATGTCGCAACGCGCGTCGTTGCCCGCGTCGAGGAGCTGCGCAACGCCGTGATCCCCGCCGGCGTCGAGGCGACGGTCACGCGGAACTACGGCGAGACCGCGAACGACAAGGCGATGAAGCTGATCCAGAAGCTTGTTTTCGCAACACTGTCGGTCGTCGCGCTGGTGTTCGCGACCCTCGGCCGACGGGAGGCGGCCATCGTCGGCGCCGCGGTGATCCTGACGCTCGCCGCGACCTTGTTCGCGTCGTGGGCATGGGGATTCACGCTGAACCGGGTCTCGCTGTTCGCGCTGATCTTTTCCATCGGCATCCTGGTCGACGACGCCATCGTGGTCGTCGAGAACATCCATCGCCACCGCGGCCTCGCGCCCGACGCGCCGCTCCTCGCGCTGATCCCGCAGGCCGTCGACGAGGTGGGCGGCCCGACGATCCTCGCGACGCTGACCGTGATTGCCGCGCTGCTGCCCATGGCGTTCGTGAGCGGGCTGATGGGGCCGTACATGGCTCCGATCCCGATCAACGCCAGCATGGGCATGTTGATCTCGCTCGCCATCGCGTTCACGTTCACGCCGTGGCTTGCGCTAAAGCTCGCGCGGACCGGTGCGGCGAGTGCACATGGGCCCTCGCGCCTCGACGCCGGCCTCGCAGGCGGGTTCGCCCGGATCCTGGCCCCGTTTCTCGATGCGCGAAAAGGGGACCGCAACCGGCGCCGGCTCTGGCTCGGCATCCTGCTCGCCATCACCCTGTCGGTACTGCTCCCCGTCGTGCAATGGGTCGTGCTGAAAATGCTGCCGCAGGACAACAAGTCCGAGCTTCAGGTGGTCGTCGACATGCCGGCCGGGACGCCGGTCGAAAACACCGCGGCCGTGCTGAGAGCGATGGGCGCCTACGTGGCGACGATCCCCGAAGTGTCCGACTACGAGGCGTATGCCGGCACCGCGACGCCGATCAACTTCAACGGCCTCGTCCGCCAGTATTACCTGCGGCAGGAGCCCGAGAACGGCGACCTGCAGGTGAATCTCGTCGACAAGCACCATCGCGAACGCCAGAGCCACGAGATCGCGCGCACCGTTCGTCCCGAACTCGAGCGCATCGCCGCGAAGTTCGGCGCGCGGGTCAAGGTCGTCGAAGTGCCGCCGGGCCCGCCGGTGCTTGCGCCGCTGGTCGCGGAGATCTACGGTCCCGATGAAGGCGGCCGCCATGCGGTCGCCAAGCGGGTACGCGCCGAATTCGGCCGCCACGCGGAGATCGTGGGGATCGACGATTCGATCGAGGACAGCGCGCCAAAGGAGAGCGTCCGCGTGGACCAGGCGCGCGCGGCCTCGCTCGGCATCGCGCCCGCGGACATCGTGGGCGCGATGCGCGCGGCGCTCGACGGCGACGACGTCACGATGCTGCACGACGCGCAGGCGAAATACGGCGTTCCCGTGCGCCTCACGCTGCCCCCCGAGCGACAGGCGAAGCGCGCCGGGCTGCTCGAGATGAAAGTGCGCGGCGCCGATGGCGCGCTGGTGCCGCTCTCGGAGGTCGTGACGGTGCGCACGGCCGAGCGCGACCGCACGATTCATCACAAGGACCTGCTGCCCGTGTCCTACGTCATCGGCGACGTGGCAGGCAAGATCGACAGCCCGCTCTACGGCATGTTCGCCGCACGCGGCGCGCTCGCGGGCGCCGAGCTTCCGCAGGGTGGCCGCCTGGGCGAATACTTCATCCGCCAGCCGACGGACCCGTATCGCGAGTACGCGCTCAAGTGGGACGGCGAGTGGCAGATCACCTACGAGACCTTCCGCGACATGGGCATGGCCTATGCGGTCGGACTCGTGCTGATCTACCTGCTGGTGGTGGCGCAGTTCGGGTCGTACGTGACGCCGCTCGTCATCATGGCGCCGATTCCCCTGACGGTCATCGGCGTGATGCCGGGCCACGCGCTGCTCGGCGCGCAGTTCACGGCGACCTCGATGATCGGGATGATCGCGCTCGCCGGCATCATCGTGCGCAATTCGATCCTGCTCGTCGACTTCATCAACCTGCAGCTCGCCCGCGGCGTCCCGTTCGCGCAGGCGGTCGTCGATTCGGCCGCGGCGCGGGCGAAGCCGATCGCGCTGACCGGCGCCGCGGCGATGCTGGGCGCGCTCTTCATCCTCGACGACCCCATCTTCAACGGCCTCGCCATCGCCCTCATCTTCGGCATCCTCGTGTCGACGCTGCTCACGCTCGTCGTCATTCCGCTGCTGTATTTCGCCGTGAACCGGAAGCGTTTCGCGTGAACGGCGCCCAACCTGGAGAACTCGCAATGGACACCAACAGAATGATCCGCATCTTCGCCGGCGCATTCGTGCTGATCTCGCTCGCGCTCGGCGCGCCCGCAAGCCCGCTGTTCGTGAACGCCAACTGGCTCTGGTTCACCGTCTTCGTCGGCGCGAACCTGTTCCAGAGCGGCTTCACGCAATTCTGCCCGCTCGAGATCGTCCTGAAGCGCTTCGGCGTCCGCGAGGCCTGACGCCATGCCCAAGGTGTTTCGCGAGATTACGCGCTCGCTCTCGCCGTCGTTGCGCAAGCTCCGCGCCGATATTCCCGATACGATGAAAGGATTCGACGCGATGGCCGGCGCCGCGCTGTGCGACGGCGCGCTGTCGGAGAAGACCAAGGAATTGATCGCGCTGGCGCTGGGTGTCGCCGCGCACTGCGACGGCTGCCTGGGATTCCACGTCAAGGCGCTCGCGCGGCTCGGCGCGACCCGCGCCGAGGTCGAGGAAGCGCTCGGCGTGGCGATCTACATGGGTGGCGGGCCGGCGCTGATGTACGCCGCGGACGCGCTGGCGGCCTACGAGGAGTTTGCGGCCCCGGCTTGACCGACCCTCGACGTGCCGGGGGCGGACCCGCGGCCATTCGCGGTACAATCCGTTTTTCCCAACAAAAACAGCGCCGTGCGCGTCAGCCGCTATTTTCTCGCCACGTTGAAGGAAGCCCCCGCCGAGGCGGAGCTCGCGAGCCATCGCCTGATGCTGCGGGCGGGGATGATCAAGCGCCTCGCCGCCGGCATCTACACGTGGCTGCCGCTCGGCCTGCGCGTGCTGCGCAAGGTCGAGGCGATCGTCCGCGAGGAAATGAACCGGGCCGGCGCCATCGAGTTGCTGATGCCCGTCGTGCAGCCCGCGGAGCTGTGGCAGGAAACCGGGCGGTGGGGCAAGTACGGGCCGGAACTGCTGCGCCTCAAGGACCGTCACGAGCGCGATTTCATCTTCCAGCCGACCTCCGAGGAGGTCATCACCGACATCGCGCGCAAGGACCTGCGAAGCTACAAGCAGCTGCCGATCAATTTCTACCACATCCAGACCAAGTTCCGCGACGAGATCCGGCCGCGCTTCGGCGTGATGCGCTCGCGCGAGTTCGTGATGAAGGACGCGTACTCGTTCGACGTCGACCAGCCCGCGATGCTGAAGTCGTACCAGGCGATGTACGACGCCTACGCCCGGATCTTCACGCGAATGGGCCTCACGTTCCGCGCGGTCGCGCGCCGACACGGGCCAGATCGGCGGCAGCGCGTCGCACGAGTTCCAGGTGCTGGCGGACTCCGGCGAGGACGCCATCGCCTGGTGTCCCGCTTCCGACTACGCGGCGAACGTCGAGCTCGCCGAGGCGCTCGCCCCGGCGCCGTCGCGCGCCCCCGCGGCGGAGCCCATGCAGAAGGTGCCCACGCCCGGCAAGGAGACCTGCGAGGAGGTCGCGGAGCTCCTCGGCCTGCCGCTGAAGCGCACCGTCAAGTGCATCATGCTGGCGACCGACACCGAGGGTCAGCCCGCGAAGGTCTGGATGCTGCTGATCCGCGGCGACCACGCGCTGAACGAGATCAAGACCAGCAAGATCGCGGGACTCGAAAAATTCCGCTGGGCGAGCGAAGGCGAAATCGTCGCGGCGACCGGCTGCCGGCCCGGCTACCTCGGGCCCGTCGGCATCCCGAAGGAGATCAGGCTCGTCGTCGATCGCGCCGTCGCGGTCATGGCGGACTTCGTCTGCGGCGCGAACCTGCCGGACTACCACCTCTCCGGCGTCAACTTCGGCCGCGACTGCCGCGAGCCGGACACGGTCGCCGACATCCGCAACGTCGTCGCCGGCGATCCGTCGCCGGATGGCAAGGGAACCCTCGAAATCCTGCGCGGCATCGAGGTCGGGCATGTCTTCGCGCTGGGCACCCGGTATTCGCAGGACATGAATGCAACCTATCTCGACGCCCAAGGTCAGAGTCGGTTGATCGAGATGGGCTGCTACGGGATCGGCATTACCCGTGTCGTCGCCGCGGCGATCGAGCAGAACCACGACGCCAAAGGGATCGCCTGGCCGGAGCCGCTGGCGCCGTTCGCGGTGGCGATCGCGCCGGTCGGCTACGACCGCAGCGAGGCCGTCAAGTCCCTGGCCGACCGGCTGCACGACGAGCTCGAGGCGGCCGGCGTCGAGGTGCTGCTGGACGACCGCGGCGAGCGCCCTGGCGTGATGTTTGCAGACATGGAGTTGATCGGCATTCCGCACCGCATTACGATCGGCGACCGCGGCCTCAAGGACGGCAACGTCGAATACCAGGCGCGCAGAGCGGCAGAAGCGAACGCGGCGCCCATTCCGGTGCCGGTTGCCGATATCGGTGCGTTCATCAGAAGGAAGCTTTCGGCATGACGTTTTATGGCACTTGGGGACGCTTCGCCGGCAGGGTCGGGGCCATGGCGCTCGCGCTGGCGCCGTTGTCGGCACACGCCGGAACGCAGGTCGAGGAGCGCCTCGCGCCTTCGGTCGTCACCGTGATGTCGAGCGCGATCTCGGACCAGCCAGTGCCGGTCGACTACGGCAATCGGCCCGACCTGCGGCCGTGGATGGACGAGATGTCGCGGCGCCTTGCGCCGAAGGTCGCGGACGGCCGCTCCCGCGAGGAATTCCTGGCCACGGTGCATTACGAAGCGACCCGCGCGGGACTCGATCCGCAGCTCGTGCTCGGCGTCATCCAGTACGAGAGCGCCTTCCGCAAGTACGCGATTTCGAGCGCGGGCGCGCGGGGCTACATGCAGGTGATGCCGTTCTGGACCGGGCTCATCGGCAGCGGCGACAACCACAACCTTTTCCATCTGCGGACGAACCTGCGCTACGGCTGCGTGATCCTGCGGCATTACCTCGACGTCGAGGACGGCGACGTCTATCGCGCGCTCGGCCGCTACAACGGCAGCCTCGGGCGCCCCGAATACCCGACCGGCGTCATGGCGGCGGTGAACCGCAACTGGCAATTCGCGCCGGCGCAGGCGAAGGCCCTTCCCGTCACCGCGTCGCTCACCGTTCCGCGTTGAACGCAACACCGCGCTCGTACCGCGGCCGCTTCGCTCCCTCCCCCACCGGCCCGCTCCATTTCGGCTCGCTGATCGCCGCCGTCGCGAGCTACTGCGACGCGCGCGCCGCCGGCGGCGAATGGCTCGTGCGCATCGAGGACATCGACCTGCCGCGCGCGCGCCCCGGCGCCGAGCGCGCGATCATGAACGCGCTCGAGCGCTACGGGTTCGCGTGGGACGGGCCGGTCGTCCGGCAATCGGAGCGCACCGCGTTGTACGAGGACGCGCAGGACAAGCTGCGCCGCGAGGGCCACGTCTACGCGTGCGCCTGCACGCGGCGGGAACTCGAATCGGCGCCCCTCGGCGCCGGCGGCGAGCGCGTCTATCCGGGCACCTGCCGCGACGGCGTCCCCGCCGATCGGAATGGACGAAGCGCCCGCGCGTGGCGCCTGCGCGTCGGCGCGTCGCGCATTGCGTGGCGCGATCGACTGCAAGGACCGCAGGCGCAGGACCTCGCGCGCGATGTCGGCGATTTCGTCGTGCAGCGCGCCGACGGCCTGTTCGCGTATCAGCTGGCGGTGGTCGTCGACGACGAAGTTCAGGGAATCACGGATATCGTCCGCGGCGCCGACCTCATGGCGTCGACGGCGCGCCAGATCCTGCTGCAGCGACGGCTCGCGCACGCAACGCCGTCGTACCTCCACGTGCCGATCGCGATCGACGCGCACGGCGAAAAACTCTCGAAGCAGACGCGCGCGGCGCCGCTGCCCACGGTCCCGCTTCCGGCGCTCGTCGCGGCGTGGCGCTTTCTCGAGCAGCCGCTGCCGCCGGGCTCGGGCATGCCGGCGACGATCGCCGAGTTCTGGCAGTGGGCACTGTGCGCATGGGCTCCGGCGCGGCTGCCGCCCGTCGCGATGCTTCCGGCCCCGGCGGCGTTCCGGCCGGACGCATCCGGCAGCGTATAATGCTCGGTTCTTTGCGCGACGCGGCCACGATTTCGCGGCGCCTTCACCTTCGACCCGCATACTTCGCTTCCATGACGACTCTCGTTGCCGTTCGCAAGAACGACGAAATCACCATCGCCGCCGATTCGCTGACCACGTTCGGCGACACGCGGCTGTCGGCGGAGTTCGACCGGACGCCGGACAAGATCATCAAGTACCAGGGCACCTACATCGGGCTCTGCGGCAGCGCCGCCCACCAGCTCGTGTTCGAGAGCCTGCTCGCGAAGCACGGCGACCTCGACTTTTCGAACAAGGCCGGCATCTTCGAGACGTTCCGCAAGCTCCACCCGATCCTCAAGGAGCAGCACTTCCTCAACCCCAAGGAAGAGGACGACGACCCGTACGAGTCGACGCAGATCACGGCGCTCGTCGCCAACGCGCACGGCATCTTCGGCGTCTACTCGATGCGCGAGGTGTTCGAGTACACGCGGTTCTGGGCCGCGGGCACCGGCCGCGAATTCGCGCTGGGCGCGATGCATTCGCAATACGGCCGGCTGCGGACGGCGGAAGCCATCGCGCGCGCCGGCATCGACGCCGGCACCACGTTCGACAAGAACTCGGGCCTGCCGCTCACGCTCTACACCGTGGCCGCGGAGCACTGACGGGCCGCGCGCCATGCCCACGAGCCCGCCGTTCGCCGACGCGCTGTCGCGCTTCGTGTTCGAGCATGCCGCCGTGCGCGGCGCGCTGGTGAGCCTCGACGGCGCGTGCCGCGACATCCTCGACTGCCATCCGTACCCGCCCGCGCTGCAGCGCTCGCTCGCCGAGCTGCTCGCGGCCGCCACGCTGCTCGCCTCGACGCTCAAGTTCAAAGGCGCGCTCATCGTCCAGCTGCAGAGCGACGGCCCCGTGCGGCTGCTGGTCGTGGAATGCGACGCCACGCTCACGCTTCGCGCGACCGCGCAATGGAACGATGCCGCCGCAGCGCTGCCCGCGGCGACCACGCTCGCGGAGCTCGCCGGTGGGCCGGAACACGGCCGGCTTGCGATCACGCTCGACCCGAAGGACGGCGGACCGCTGTACCAGGGCATCGTCGCGCTGGAGGCGCACTCGATCGCGAGCTTGATCGAGCACTATCTGCGTACGTCCGAACAGATCGACAGCCGGATGACGATTGCAACGGAAGGCGCGCGAGTGCGCGGCCTCCTGCTGCAGCGCCTGCCCGGGGCGACCTCCGCGGACGACGAGACCTGGATTCGCGCTGCCGCACGCGTGGATGCCTTGCCCGCTGCGGCGCTGCTCGCCCGGGGTGGCGCGCCCGAATTGCTGCAGGGCTGCCTTCCCGACGACGACGTGCGGTTGTTCGCTCCGCGCGCGGCGCGCTTCGCGTGCAGCTGCTCCGAAGAGCGCGTCGCCAATGCGCTGCGATTGATCGGCCGCATCGAAGTTGACAGCATTCTCGCCGAGCAGGGCTTGATCGGAATCACCTGCGAATTCTGCAACAAGCAGTACACGTTCGTCGCGGAAGACGCGCGCGCGCTCTTCGCGACCGATCGCGGCACTGCGGCCGGGTCACGCCGAAAGCCGCAAGGCCCCGTCCGGCATTGACCGACGAATTCGCGCCGTGAGCCTCTACGTTCCCCGCCATTTCGATGCCGGCAACCGCGTCGCCGTCGCGCGACTTTTGCACGACCATCCCTTTGCGACGCTGGTCACGCCCACCTCCGGCGAACCGCATGTCTCGCACGTCCCGTTGCTATGGGTGGGCGACTGCGAGCCGCACGGCACGCTGATCGGACATTTTGCCCGCGCCAATCCGCATGCCGAAATCGCCGAGGGGGCCGAGTCGATCGCGATCTTTCACGGCCCGCATGCCTACGTCTCGCCGTCGTGGTATGCGGAGCCCGCGGCCGCGGTGCCGACCTGGAACTACGCCGTGGTCCACGCGCACGGCACACTGCATCTCGCGCGCACGCCGGCGGAAACGCGCGCAATCCTCGACGTGCTGATCCACCGCTTCGAGTCTGGCCGCGACGCGCCGTGGCAACCGGGGCTCGACCGGGCGCGGATGGACGCGATGGTCAACGCGATCGTCGGGTTCCGGATGAAGATCAAGCGCATCGACGCCAAGTTCAAGCTGTCGCAGAACCGGGCACCCGACGACCGCGCGCGCGTGGCGGCGGCGCTGGCTGCGGAGGGCTACGCCGAGGCCGACGCGACCGCCGCATGGATGCGCGCGTACGTGACGCCCGCCGATGGGCAACCCTGAGCGCGGCGGCGACGCGCCGGATGCCGCCGCCGGCCGCGTCCGCTTCGACAAATGGCTGTGGGCGGCACGCTTCTACAAGACGCGGAGTCTCGCCGCGCAGGCGATCGACGCCGGTCAGGCGCGACTTGCCGGCGTGCGCGTGAAACCTGCCCACGTCGCGCGAGTCGGCGATGCGGTGTCCCTTCGCCGGCATGGCATCGTC
Source organism: uncultured beta proteobacterium (assembly GCA_963816925.1). GTDB lineage: Bacteria > Pseudomonadota > Gammaproteobacteria > Burkholderiales > Casimicrobiaceae > CAIWHR01. The sequence goes on from CAWFMY010000009.1 coordinate 143,395, forward strand.
GCCGAGGTCATCGTCACCGCGCTGTCCGACCGCCGCGGATCGGCGACCGCTGCGGCGAAGCTCTATCGCGAAACCGAAGCGAGCATTGCCGCGCGCGAAACGGAGGAGTTGGCCCGGCGCCAGGCGGCGGAACTGCAGCCGCGATTCGCGGGCCGGCCGACCAAGCGTGAACGGCGCAAGCTCGAGGATTTTCTCAACGAGCCGTAACCGTTCAGCAGAGCCTCAACGCACCGAGGTCGAGCAGCAGGTCCGGATTCTGGTAGCCGCGCCAGATCGCCCACGCCATGAGCGCGGCAAGCACGAGGCCGATCGAATGCCAGACGAGGCGCGGAACGCGCGCGAAACCGCGTTGCCGTGAAGGCGGAAAGCCGATGTAACCCGATCATCGCGCGAGGATACCCGTATGGATCGGCCGCATGCGCGACTCGCGATTGCTCCGATCCCTGCGCTCTGCGCGGGGCCCCTCTCCGCGGCTCGCGTCGCTACGCCCTCGAGGGCCTTCGGCCATCTGCGGTCCCAGCACCGTCACCGGCGTTTGCGGCAGGACGCCCCAGCTCGCGCATCGTCGCCATGATCGAGCTGAAATCCGCCGCCGTGCACACGTTGGCGATCGGCTTGGCGAGCAGGTTGACGGCACGTCCACTGACGATCAGCGGCAGGTCTTCCGGCAACGCGGCGCGCAGCGAGCGGATCTCCTGGCCGGCGATCTTGCCCGAGATGCCGCGATCGAACAGCAGGACGACCAGCGCCACCTTATAGGCCTCGGCCGCGCCGGCGATTTCCTGCGCCGGCACGCCGGCGCCGAGCGACAGGCAATTGATGCCGTCGGTGAAGAGCAGGAGCTCGAGGATCGCGAGCCCGAGCTGGTTCGGATCGTTGGGCGGCGTGGCGAGCAGGATCTGCCGCGCATCGCGCGTCGGCCGCACGAGGCGCGTCACGTCCCGCAGCAGCCGCTGCGCGAGGTCGGCAAAGCGCAGCTCCTGGAAGTTCTGCATTTCGCCGCGAACGACGCGCTCGTGCACCGCCTCGTTCAGCGGAATCAGCGTGGACTCGAGAAACTTGCGCAGCCCCTGACCGACGAGGAGCTTCGACAGGTGGTTCTGGAGCTCGCCGATGCGATGCGCTCCCAGCAGCTTGACCGCGGTTTCGATCTCGCCGGGCAGCGGCGCCGGCGCCTCGACGGCAAGACCCATCATCGATTGCAGCGCCGATTCGGCGAGCGGCACGACCGCACCGGCGCGCCAGCCCTCGGAAAGCAGCTGCTTGATGAGCTTCAGACGCGCCACCTGATCGGAAGGATAGACGCGGTCCCCGAAGGCGTCGCGCAGCGGCGCGGGAAAACCGTACCGGCGCTGCCACATATAGAGTTGCTCACGCCGCAGTCCGGTAATGCGGACGACTTCGCGGATATGCGCATGGCTTCTGGATTCCGCGGTACCGTCGCGCGGCTCGACCAGCATCGCGGCCGGCTCGTGCCGCCGCGTCGGTGCCTTGATCAGGATGCCCATCGTCGTCTTTCCCTTACGCTTTGCGTCACATTGCATGTTCAATCTGTGCTGGACAAGTATATCCGCGGACCGCCGTACGGGCAGGTCGAGTCCGCAGGGACTTGTCGTCGCGCCGCCGTGCCGCCCATTCCATCATCCTGTGCAGCACGTCGCGTACCATGCACGATGCGTGCCAGCCTCTTGCACGACCCTATTGCCGCTCCCCGGTCTTTTGGGCGATGATCGGAGATCAGGCGGCGGCGACGGCAACCGCCGGAATTCGCGGCGGTTTTTTGACACCAGCGGAGCGAGCTTCCGAACTCCAGCCCGATGTTCCGACTAGGCAAAGAAAACAAGGAACCCTTGGCGGATGCCAAGACGGCGGAGCGATGGTTTGCATCGCTGCCCGCCAACGATCCGCTCGCGCTCCAGCGGAACGTCGTCGCCGAGCTCGCCAAGCTGTGCGAGCAGAACGTGCGCCATACGCCGCAGGGGCTCGAAGCCGTCTTTCGCATCGACGTGGCGACCAAGGACGTGCGCGAAAGGCTCGTCCTGCAGTACCTCGAGCACGCCAGCCGCTCATCGAAGATCGAGAATCAGCTCTGGCAGTCGCTGTTCGACCTGTCGCAGGGTTTCCTCGCCTGCTACGGCGGCGTTCGCGCAGGAAGTCTCCCGCCATGCGCAAAGCAACAAGTGGCAGGGGCTCCTGCCCGAGCTCCTCGCGCGCCAGATCCTGCACCTCGGCCTCGACGCCAAGATCAGGCTGTTTCGCTACGAGCAGTGGATTCCCGCGAAATGGGCCGAGCTGCATGCGCTCTTCATGCTCGCATGCTCGCGGCAGATCGAGCGGCATGGGCTCGTCACGAACGCCGACGGCGAGTCGACGACGATCGAGCACGAATACCTGGTCGCGCTGGTCCTCCACCTCGTCAATTCCGGCAACCTGACGCCGAAGCATCTCGATTGGGTGGCGAGCCACCTCGACGAATGGTGCCAGCCGCTGCGGCTCACACTCGAGCCGTCCTCCGTCACGTCGTTCTACGTCGACCTCGGCAGCCGCACGGGCTTGCGTCGCCGTTCGCCGGCGCCGCTCGAAGGCCGCGTGCTGTTTCTCGATACGCGCCCGCTGCATGCGTTGCTGATGCAGAACGTCGCCGTCCTGGAGCAGAAGATCCGCAGCCAGCCGCTGTCGGACAAGACAGCGCGACGGAGCGAACAGCTGGCCCTCGTGAGCAAGCTCGCCTCGCAGGTCGATCCGGAGTTCAAGCCGTTTGCCCGCCGCGGCGAGCGCACGTCGGCCGCCGGCAACGTCGACGCGATCGTCGGCTTCGCGAAGATCTCGGCCTACCTGCGCGAAGAGGAGCGACAGCCCACGCCCGTTCTCGATCCCGGCAACAGTTTCGGCGGCACGATGGAGCTCGCGGTCTTCGGGCGCGCGCGCAACGAGACGGATCGCCGGATCGAGCAGGCCAAACGCCGCCTCGAAACTTACGCCGCGCCCGGCGGCGCGTGGGAGGTGAAGGACGTCAGCCAGACCGGATTCCGGCTGCTCGCGCCGATGAGCGTCGCCAACGCCGTCACGCTCGGCACCCTCGCGGCGATCCGGCCGCACGGCCAGCGGGTCTGGGCGCTCGGCATCGTCCGCCGGATCCGCCGGCTCACCGCCGATCGCGCGGAAATCGGCCTGCAGGTCATCGCGAACGCGCTGTCGTCGGTCGACCTGATCGAGCAGCGCAAGTCGACGGACGACGACTACTCCGTCGACGGCGAGGCGACGACGATCAATGGCCGCGTTTTCCAGGGCCTCCTCCTGTCGCTGCGCAAGCGTGAATCCGATCCCGCCGTGACGTCGCTGATCATGCCCGCTGTGGAATACCAGCCGGCACGGCGTTTCAAGCTGCAGACGCCGAAGACCAGCAACGCCATCCGGCTGGGCCGCCTGCTCGAGCAGCAACCGGAGTGGGTCTGGACCGCCGTCGAGCCTTTCGATCGCCCGGGCTCGGCCACGGGCGCCGCGCACCGCCGTTAATCCCATGGCCATGCGTGCCGCCGGGCCGCCCCGACGCTGGCGAGCGCGGGCGCGTCGCGACGCGGCGGCGGCCGACCCGCGTCGCCCGAACGACGTCTGGTGCGAAGGCCGCGAATTCGTCGGAGATGGGCCAATGCCGTCTGACCGGTACGCCGAAATCCATGCGGCGTACCGGTGGGACGTGCCGACGCGCTTCTCGATCGCCGAAGCGTGCTGCGGCCGCTGGGCGACCGACCGCACGCGCTTCGCGCTCTACTGGGAAGACGAATCCGGCGCGACCGCCGCGTTCACGTTCTGGGACCTGGAGCAGCAGGCGAACCGCCTCGCGAATGCGCTGTCGGCGATGGGTGTCGCGCGCGGCGACAAGGTCGCGCTGATCCTTCCGCAGCGCCCCGAGACCGTCGTCGCGCACATCGCGATCAATCGCCTCGGCGCGGTCGCCGTGCCGCTGTCGTTCCTGTTCGGCCCCGACGCGCTCGAATTCCGGCTGCACGACTCGGAAACGAAGGTCGCGTTCGTCGATCCGCAGTCGCTGCCCAACATGGCCGCGATCCGCGAGCGGTGCCCCGGCATCGCGCATGTCGTCGGCGTCGCCGGCGCGCGCGAGTCCTGGATCACCTCATGGGAAACGCTGCAGGATAAAGGGTCGCGGCATTTCACGCCGCATGCCCGTCGCCGCGACCGACCCCGCCTATCTCGTCTACACGAGCGGCACGACCGGGCCGCCGAAGGGCGCGCTGATGCCGCAGCAGTGCCTCATCGGCAACCTGCCGGGCTTCGTCCACTCGCACGACGGGTTCCCGCAGCCGGGCGACGTGTTCTGGTCGCCCGCCGATTGGGCGTGGACCGGCGGACTCATGGACGCGCTCCTGCCCACGCTGTATTTCGGCCAGCCCATCGTCGGCTACCGCGGCCGCTTCGAGCCCGAGCGCGCGTTCGCGCTCATCGAGAAATACGGCGTCCGCAACACGTTCCTGTTTCCCACCGCGCTCAAGATGATGATGAAGGCGTTTCCGCGGCCGCGCGAGCGCTTCGACGTGAACCTGCGCACGATCATGAGCGCCGGCGAAGCGGTCGGCACGGCGGTGTTCGAATGGGCGCAGGAGGCGCTCGGCGTCACCATCAACGAGATGTTCGGCCAGACCGAGATGAACTACATCGTCGGCAACTCGCACGAGCTGTGGCCGGCGAAGCCGGGCTCGATGGGGCGCCCGTATCCCGGGCACCGGATCGCGCTCATCGACGACGACGGCAACGAAGTGGCCGCGGACGAGATCGGCGAGGTCGCGGTGAACCGGGTCGCGCCCGACGGCACGCGCGATCCGGTTTTCTTCCTCGAGTACTTTCGCAATCCGGAAGGGACGGCGAAGAAATTCACCGGCGACTGGTGCCGCACCGGTGACCTCGCGAAGCGCGACGCCGACGGCTATCTCTGGTACCAGGGCCGCGCCGACGACATGTTCAAGGCCGCGGGCTACCGCATCGGTCCGTCGGAGATCGAGAATTGCCTCGTGCGCCATCCCGCCGTCGCGAATGCGGCGGTCGTCCCCTCCCCCGACGAGACGCGCGGCAATGTCGTCAAGGCGTTCATCGTGCTCGCCGCCGGGCAGGCGCCGACGGCGGCGCTCGAGGACGACATCCGCCAGCACGTGCGCAAGTACCTCGCGCCCTACGAGTATCCGAAGGAAATCGAGTTCATCGACGCGCTGCCGATGACGACGACCGGCAAGGTGCAGCGGCGCGTGCTGCGCGAACGCGAGCGTGAACGCAAGGCGGGAGAAGCCGGGCGATGAAGCTTCGCGCGCGTGTCGGCTTTCGCCATCGCGACCTACGGTACCGACTACATGCTGATCCCCGACGCGCAAAGGGCCGTGGCGATCGCCGCGCTCGAAGCGGCGGAGCACACGATCAGCGCGGGGACGTAGGAGTCGCGACGCCCGCGGGATTTTCCCGCAGCCGCTCCAGAAAGGCGCGGTGGGTGAGCACCCACGTGACCGCCGGAACCACCGTCGGCAGGATGAGCGAGCCGAACTGGAACGCAAAGGCGATCGCCTCGCGCTGCCACGCCGCGAAACCGGTCTGCGACGCCACCAGCGGCCCCGACGTGATCGCGACGTTCTTCAGGAAATCCGCCAGCACGCCCCACGCAACGAACGGCAGCTGGACCGCATAGCCGATCGCGAGCGTTCGCGGCAGCCGCGGCTCGCGCGCCGCCAGCACCAGCGAAGCGAAGAGCGGCATGCCGAACGAGTACAGGAGGCCATCCACGTCGACGGTGATGTGCGCGCTCGCGGCGAGCCCCTCGCCGGGCTTGAGCGATGTGGCGAACGTGAAAGCTCCCGCGTTCTGCTCGACCGCGGTCACGAGGTCGGGAAAGCCCACCTGCGCAATGCCGGCGACGATCAGCTTCACCGGCCACAGCAGGAGCGGCGCGCCGAAATACCAGACGACGAACGCCGCGGGCAGCCAGACCAGCACCTTCAGGACGAAGCGCCCGAGCGGCGTCCGCATCGCGGTTACGCCGGAGCGGCGGCCCGCGTCATGCGCTCGGCCGGCAGCGTGCGCACCCAGACGAGCCAGACGATCAGCACGTCGAGCATGATCAGCGCCTGCCAGACATAAAGGTGCGCCCACTCGAACACGTCGAGGTTCCATTGCCCGAGGTAGAACAGGCTGATCACGCGGATGATGTTGAGGCCCTGGACCGCGAAGATGCCGGCGACGAGGCCCATGAGCCGGTGCTTCCACGGCGCGGGAAACGCGAGGATCGCGGCGACCAGGACGATCGTCGCCTCGACGCCGTTGCATCCGGATTCGATGGAGACCGCGAATCCGTTTTGCGTGCTCTGCAGCACCTTGCCGGTCGCAATGACGCTCGGGTCGAAGAACGTGACGAGCCGCGCGCTCACCGCCGCAAGCGTGTTGGTCCACGGCACCACGAAATACTCCTGCGCCCACGGCGTGAGCTCCGCGCCGAACAGCACGGCCTGCAGAACCAGGAATTGGACGAAGAAGCGGATCACGGAACGTGATTCTACGGCAATTGCGCAGGCGGTCGGTCGACGCGCGATGCCGGGTTAACATACGCCATGCTGTTCAACAGCTACGACTACCTGCTCTGGTTCCTCCCGGGAACCCTCGTCGTCTTCTTTCTGCTGGGCCGGCGCCCGTTCGCCGCGCAGGTTTGGCTCACCGTCGCGTCGCTCGTCTTCTACGGCTGGTGGAATCCGTGGCACCTGCCGCTGATTCTCGGCAGCATCGCCTTCAATTTCGCGATCGCCGCGTCGCTGCGGAAGATGGCGCGGCGCAGCGTGCTTGCGCTCGGCGTCGCGGCGAACCTCGCGGTGCTGGGCGTGTTCAAGTACGCCGACTTCTTTCTCGACAACGTCGCGCGCATCGCCGGCGACGCGCCGCCGCTCCTTCATCTCGCGCTGCCGCTCGGCATCAGCTTCTTCACGTTCACCCAGATCGCCTACCTCGTCGACGTTTACCGGCGCAAGGCGCAGGAACCCGTCCTCGCGAACTACGCGCTGTTCGTGACGTTCTTTCCGCATCTGCTGGCGGGGCCGATCCTGCACCACAGCGAGATGATGCCGCAGTTCGCGGAGCGGACGAACAAGCGGCCGCAGTGGGACCACCTCGCCGCCGGGCTGTACCTGCTGGCGATCGGTCTCGTGAAGAAGGTGCTCATCGCCGACACCTTCGCGCCGATCGCCGACGCCGGCTTCGGCGCGCCGTCGACGCTTACGGCGCCCGCGGCGTGGATGGCGGTCCTCGCCTACACGATGCAGATCTACTTCGACTTCTCCGGCTATACCGACATGGCACTCGGCGCGGCGCGCCTGTTCAACATCAAGATGCCGATCAACTTCGACTCGCCGTACCGCGCGCGGGACATCCGCGACTTCTGGCATCGCTGGCACATCACGCTGTCGCGGTTCCTCCGCGAGTACCTCTACATCCCGCTCGGCGGCAACCGGGGCGGCGAGGCCCGCACCGCCGTCAATCTCCTCGCGACGTTCTTCCTGGGCGGTCTCTGGCACGGCGCCGCGTGGACGTTCGTGATCTGGGGGCTGTTGCACGGACTCGCGATGGTCGTCTGCCGCGCCTGGGGCGCGTTCGGTCGCCCGCTGCCGCGCGGGCTCGGGTGGGCAATTACGTTTCTGTTCGTGATGACGACCTGGGTGTTCTTCCGCGCGACCTCGCTCGACGGCGCGCTCGCGATGCTGCAGGCGATGGCCGGGATGAATGCGGCGCCGGCCGCATCGACGCTCGCGTGGCTCTCCGAGGTGCAGGCGCGCCTCGGCACCCTGCTCGCCATTCCGCCGGCATGGACGCTGGTGCCGCCGGCGATCGGGCTCGTCGTCGTCTGGCGCCGCGCCAACTCGAACGCGCTCGCGATGCGCTTCCGGCCGACGCTCGCGAACGGCGCATTCGTCGCCCTCGCCTTGCCCGTATGCGTGCTGCAGCTCGCCCGCGTGACGCCGTTCCTCTATTTCAATTTCTGAGCCGCGCGACCCGATGGCCGACGTCGTTGCCGCGCAGTCGATACAGGGGACACCGGCCGCGCGCCGCTGGTTCGCCGCGTCGCTCGGCGTCGCCGTCGCGAGCCTCGTCGCCGTCGGCGGCTTCAACGCCTGGGTCGACCCCTTCCAGCAGTACCGCATTCCCGGGCCGTATCCCGCGCGCTATTACACGTCGCTGCATCGCTACATCGCGCCGGGGCTCGCGAAAAACGCCGCCTACGACACGTTGCTCTCGGGCTCGTCGATCGTCGAGAACACGCGCAACAGCGCGATCGGTCTGTCCTGCCAAGGCACGGGCCTCAACGTCGCGATGCCCGCGCTGACCGCCGCGGAGCAATCGCTGATCGTCTCCACGGCGCTCGCAGCGAAGCCATTGAAGCGCGCGATCCTGATTCTCGACTTCAACGCGTTCTCGGGCGCGCCGGACCAGCGCAATCCGCTCGCGGGCCCGATACCGCGCTATTTCTACGACCGCAATCCCCTGAATGATTTTCCGTACCTTCTGTCGTGGAGCGTGCTCGTCAAGTCGTGGCGCATCGTCACGGGCGACCGCAGCGAGCGTTTCCGCACCGACTCCGATGCGCCGTGGTGGTGGGCGGACGAAAAGCGTTTCGCGCGCGACGAGGTCGTGAAGCGGCTCGATCCACGCGACCTCAATGCGCAGTTCCAGCAGCCGCCGCGCGAGCTCGCGGGAATGCAGGAGAGCTTTCGCCGCAACCTGCTGCCCCTCATGGCCGCGCATCCGCAAACGGAATTCGTGCTCGTCTGGCCGCCGTATTCGGTCGTCGTCTGGGCCGACTTCGTCCAGCGGCGGCAACTCGACGTGTCGCTCGACTTCAAGCGCTGGGTCTTTGCGACGACGCGCGCGCTCCCGAACGTCCGCGTGATCGACTTGCAGGGCGTCGCCGAAATTACGCACGACCTCGACCGCTACACCGACCTGTACCACTTCGACCCCGCGGTCAACGAATGGCTGATCGCCGAGGCCTGTCGCGACCGGTATCGCGTACGGGCCGACAACGTCGATGCCCTCGAAGCCGAATTGCGCCGCCAGGCGCAAACGTTCGACCCCGGCCGGCTCGGACACCCATGACCTGGGCGGCGGGGCTTCGTGCCGGCCGCCCGCCGCGGAACCGGCCCGCCGGAGATTGAACGGGCGGGGGGCTTGCAATTACAAATGCGAATCATTATCATTCGTAATAATCCAGCCCAGCCAAGGATCCCAATCGTGTCACGCCTGCTCCTGCTCGCCCTTTTCCTGCTCTTTGGAACCACCTCGGCCATCGCCGCCGACGACGAGTTCAAGCTCGTCATCGAGAATCACAAGTTCGAGCCGTCCGAGGTCACGATTCCCGCCGGCAAGAAGATCAAGCTGATCGTCGAAAACCGCGACGCCACACCGGAAGAGTTCGAGAGCCACGCGCTCAATCGCGAGAAGGTGATCGCCGGCAAGTCGACGGCGACGATCTTGATCGGCCCCCTCAAGCCCGGCAGCTACCCGTTCGTGGGCGAGTACAACGAGAAGACCGCCAAGGGCGTCATCGTCGCGAAGTAGCCAACCGTCACCGCCATGTTCGCCACGGCCATCATCGTCTTCCGCGAAATCCTCGAGGCCGCGCTCATCGTCGGCATCGTCGCGGCGGCGACGCGCGGCATCCCGGGGCGCAACCGCTGGCTCGGCGCCGGCATCCTCGCGGGACTGATCGGCGCCGGCTTCGTGGCACTGGGCACCGGCCGCATCGCCGAGCTCGCGAGCGGCATGGGCCAGGAGCTTTTCAACGCCGCCATCCTCGGCCTCGCGGTCATCATGCTGGGCTGGCACAACCTCTGGATGTCCTCGCACGGCGCGGCGCTTGCCAAGGACGCGCGCAACGTGGGCAACGACATCCGTGACGGGCGACGCGCGCGCTCGATGCTCCTGATCATCGTCGGGCTCGCGGTGCTGCGCGAAGGGTCCGAGACCGTTCTGTTCCTGTACGGGATCGCGGCGGCGGAAGGCGGCGGATCGGCGTCGATGCTGGCCGGCGGCGCCGCCGGAATTGTCGCGGGCGTCGCCGTCGGCTGGCTGGTCTACGCGGGGCTGCTGCGGATCCCGCTGCGGTGGTTCTTCACGGCGACCGGCATTCTCGTGCTGTTCCTCGCCGCCGGCATGGCGTCGCAGGCGGCGCGCTTCCTGATCCAGGCCGATGTCCTGCCGAGCCTCGCGACGCCGTTATGGGACACGTCGTCGTGGCTTCCCCAATCGTCGGTCGCGGGCACGCTGCTGCACAGCCTCGTCGGATACGAAGCGCAGCCTTCCGGAATGCAGATCGTCTTCTACGTGCTGGTGCTCGTGGTCATCGCGACCGGCATGAAGTGGATCAACAAGGGGGGCGCGCGGCCCGTCGGCAACGGAACCGCGGCTTGAATCGCGCGCGCGGGTTCCTCGTCGCGGTCGCGCTGGCGGCGGCGTGCAGCGCGAAGGCCGATCCCAACGACTATGTCTTCGTGCCGGCGGTCGAGTACGGCGAGCGCGAGATCGACTTCAAATACGGCGTTGCCGGCAAGAAGAACGAGCCCACCGCGCAGGCGGCGAGCCTCGGCTTCGGCTACGGCCTCAAGGAGTGGTGGTTCACCGAGTTCTACGTGAAGGGCGCGCGCGAAGGCGCGCGGTCGACTTTCGACGCGATCGAATTCGAGAACAAGTTCCAGCTGACCGAGACCGGCCAGTATCCGGTCGACGTCGGATTCATCACCGAATTCGAGCTCCCGCATGACCGCAGCGAGGGCAACGAATTTCGCTTCGGTCCGCTGTTCCAGACGGAATTCGACCGCCTGCAGCTCAACTTCAACCCGCTGCTCACGAACATCACGCGCGCGGTCGACGGCAACGGGACCTATTTCGACTACCAGTGGCAGGTCAAGTACCGCTGGCAGCCGTCGCTCGAATTCGGCGCGCAAGGATTCGGGGAAATGGGCAAGTGGAATCACCTCGCGCCCGCCAGCGAGCAGACCCATCGCCTCGGACCGGCGTTTTTCGGAAAAGTCGGGCTCGGCGGGCGCGAGGCCATCGTCTGGAACGCGGCTCTGCTGTTCGGCGTGACGCAGGCGTCGCCGGACTGGAATTTCCGGCTGCAGGCGGAAGTACGAGTTCTCGGCGCGCGCGTCGACGGTACGGGCACGCTGGCTGCTACGCGTTTCCGCTCTTCGCGCGCGCGAGCGGCGGATTGCTCGCGAAGTAGCGCTTGATGCCGTCGCGCATCGACTGCGCGAACGCCATCTGGTGCCGGTCGCTGCGCAGCTTCAATTCCTCATCCGGGTTCGAGATGAACGCCGTCTCGACCAGGATCGACGGAATGTCCGGCGCCTTCAGCACGGCGAATCCCGCCTGCTCCACGGCCGCCTTGTGCAGCGGATTGACCGTCCCAATGCCGTCCAGGACGTGCCGGCCGACCTTGAGGCTGTCGCTGATCTGCGCGGTCTGCGACAGGTCGATGAGGGTCCGCGCGAGCATCGGATCGCGAACGTCGACGTTGACGCCGCCGATCAGGTCGGCCGCATTTTCCTTTTGCGCCAGCCATTTCGCCGCCGCGCTCGACGCGCCGCCCTCGGAGAGCGCGAATACGGACGAGCCGCGAGCGCTGCGCTCCCGGAATGCATCCGCGTGGATCGACACGAAGAGATCCGCCTGCACGGCCTGTGCCTTCCTGACCCGGGTCGCGAGCGGGACGAAATAGTCGTCGTCGCGCGTCATCGTTGCGCGCATGCCGGGCTCCGCATCGATCAGGGTGCGCAGCTTGCGGGCGATCGCAAGCGCGACGTCCTTCTCCATCGTGCCCCGCTGGCCCACCGCGCCGGGATCCTCGCCGCCGTGTCCCGCGTCGAGCGCGACGATGATCTTCCGCCGCTCGCTTCGTTTGGCTTCCGCCCGCGCTTCGGGAATGCGATCCTGCGCCGCGCCGGCGGGCTTCGCGCCTCCGCCGACCACGCCCTTTTCCTCGAGCAGCGCCATCAACGGATCGACCGGCGTCAGTGGATAGAGGTCGAGGACGACGCGATGCCCGAAGGTCGCGACGGGCGGCAGTGCGAAGAGCTGCGGCCGCGTTTCGGTCTTGAGGTCGAGGACGATGCGCAGGACGTCAGGTGAATTGCGCGCGATGCGAATTCCCGCGATGTACGGATCCGTCGACTGCACGTACGCCGGCAACCGCTCGAGTTCGGGCGACAGCTCGACGCCTTCGAGATCGAGCACGACGCGGTGCGGGTCCTTCAGCATAAGCAGCTGATGCGGGATCGGCGCGGGCCCTTCGATGATCACGCGCGTGTATTCCTGCGCGGGCCACAGGCGCGCGGAAGCGATCCGCGCAGCCGCCGACCAGGCCTTCGAGGGCGCGATCAGATGCGCGGCGGGAAGCACCAGCCAGCGGCACGCGCGCCGGCGCTCGATCGAGAACCGTATTACGCCGCGGCGGCGATCGCGCGCAGGCATCGTTCACCCGACTCCGTGTGTGCGCGCAACGTGAGATCGCGTCCCGGTCGCTGCCCGCCGACGGGATGCGCCAGCGTCAACGCGAGGTCCGGCGGCGGCAGCAATGTCCCTATGCGCTCGGGCCATTCGACCACGCAGACGCTGTCGTCGCGAAAGCAGTCGGCGAGTCCCGCCGTTTCCCATTCGCTTGGATCGGTGAACCGATAAAAATCAAAGTGATAGAAGTATAAGTTCGAAAAGGGATAATGTTCAACCAGCGTGTAGGTCGGGCTCTTGACGGGTCCTTGCCATTCCAACCGGCGCAGGCAGCCGCGCACCAGCGTCGTCTTGCCCGTGCCGAGCTCGCCCGACAGTGTGACCACCATTCCGGGCCGCAGTTCGGGCGCAAGGCGCGCGCCCGCGGCTTCGGTCGCTGCAGTGTCGTCGAGGTGAAGGGAGGCGATCGACATGGTCTTCAAGCGGGGTCATGCCGCGACGCCGCGCGAGGCGCGTGGTGTACGCTTTCCCGGATGACGACGGCGTCGAAAGCGGCGGACAACGAGCTTCGCCAACGCGACATGCCCGCGCTCGCCGCGCGCATCCGCGAATGGGGACGCGACCTCGGCTTCGACGAAATCGGCATTGCGGGCACGGACCTCGGCGCCGACGAAGCGCGCCTCGTCGCCTGGATCAAGGCAGGACGCCACGGGACGATGGATTATATGGCACGTCACGGCGCGCGCCGCGCGCGTCCGGCCGAGCTCGTCCCCGGGACCGTGACGATCATCACCGCGCGCATGAACTACCTGCCGCCCGCCGCGCGGGCAACCGAAGCTGTCCTGGCCGATCCCGCGAAGGCGTTCATCGCGCGCTACGCGCTCGGCCGCGACTATCACAAGGTGCTGCGCGCGAAGCTGCAGCGCCTCGCCGTGCGCATCCGCGAGGAGGCCGGCGACTTCGGGTATCGCGTGTTCACGGACAGTGCGCCGGTGCTCGAAGTGGCGCTCGCCGCGAAATCGGGGCTCGGCTGGCGCGGCAAGCACACGCTGCTGCTCACGCGCGACACCGGCTCGTGGTTCTTCCTGGGCGAGATCTACACCGACCTTCCCTTGCCCGAGACCGCGCCGCAATCGGCGCACTGCGGGTCGTGCACCGCATGCATCGACATCTGCCCGACCCGCGCGATCGTCGCGCCCTACGAGCTCGACGCGCGCCGGTGCATCTCGTACCTGACGATCGAGCACGCCGGCAGCATTCCCGTGGAGCTTCGTCCGCTCATCGGAAACCGGATCTACGGGTGCGACGACTGCCAGCTCGTGTGTCCGTGGAACCGGTACGCGAGCGTTGCGACCGAAGCGGGATTCGCCGTTCGCCACGGGCTGGACAATGCCGATCTCGTCACGCTGTTCGCGTGGACAGCGGCCGAGTTCGACGAGCGGACGGCGGGGAGCGCGATCCGCCGGATCGGCCACGAGCGCTGGTCGCGCAACATCGCGGTCGCGCTCGGCAACGCGCCGCCCGAGCCGGACATTGTCGCGGCACTTTCGGCGCGCGCGGACGACCCGTCGGCGCTGGTTCGCGAGCACGTCGCCTGGGCGCTGGCGCGGCACCGCGAACGCAGGGCTAGTGCGGCGCCCACTTGACGAGAAACGCCCGCATCGCGGCCGGATCGTAATTCTTCTTCGCCTCGAGCTCGTCGGTGTCCTGGGAGTGCAGCACGCGCCCGCCCGCATCGAGCACGAAAATATGCGGATAGCCCTTGATCGCCGGGTAGCGGCGCAGGAACGCGTCGTTGTGGTTTTCCGCGGACCAGTTGACCTTGAGCCAGACGTAGTGGGCGTCGCGGTACCGCTTGAGATCGGGATTGGCCGAGAAGAACCGGTCCATGATGTGGCACCACGAGCACCATTCGCCGCCGACGACGACGATCACATTGCGCCCGGCGGCGCGCGCGATTCGCAACGCGACGTCGAGATCCTTCGCCGGGTCGCGGGCGGGGTCGTATTCGAACGGCAGCGCGACGGGCTCGTCCGCCGCGAATGACGGGACGGGGAAGCAGGCGGCAACGGCGAGCGCGAGAAGGCGGCGGCGTGACAGATGCAGTGCAGGCATGTTGGGTCGTATGCGGGCGGTGGTCGAGGCGTCCATGAATTCTACGCGTGTCCCGCCCTAGAAATCGAGGAAGAACGGTGCGACGGCCAATACGATGCCGATGCCGCCCAGCCACATCCACCCGTCGACGAAATACGTGTACAGGCAGAGGGCGATGCCGGCGATCAGCGGCGCGAACTTCTGCTGCCGCCGGCCATAGACGATGTACGCCATGCCCACCGCGCTCATGACGAAGCTGAAGAACAGGGTCGCGGCCATGGAGCGGCCCCGGCTACCGGATGAGCTGGTTCATCGAGACGATCGGCAGCATGATCGCGAGCACCAGCACGAGGACGATCGCGCCCATCGCGACGATCAGCGCCGGCTGCACCAGCGCCGCGAACCACGTGATCCGCCGCTCGGACTCCTGCTCCAGCAGCGTGGCGGCGCGCTCGAGCATGGGCGCCAGCTGCCCGCTCGCTTCGCCGTTCGCCACGAGATGGATCAGCACCGGGGGAAAGACCTTCTGCTCCTTCAGCGCACGCGCGAGCGAGACGCCTTCGCGGACGAGCCGTGCCGCGGCATCCGCGGCGGCGCGCAACGGCAGTGACCAGATGACATCGCGCGCGGCATCGAGTGCGCGCAGCAGCGGCGCGCCGCTGGCGGTGAGGATCGCCAGCGTGCTCGCGAAACGGGCCGTGTCGATGGCCGCGACGAGGCGGCCCGCGACCGGAAGACGCAGCAGCGTGCCGTGCCAGCGCGCCCGGAACGCCGGGCGCCGATTGGCGAGCGCGAACGCCACCATCGCCGCGGCGAAACCGGCGAGCCAGAGCCAGCCGGTCGCGCGGAAGAACGCGCTGAGCGCGATCAGCGCCTGCGTGAGCCATGGCAGTGTCTGGCGGCTTTGCTGGTACACGGAGACAACCTGCGGGACCACGTACGCGAGCAGCACCGCGATGACGGCGAACGCGATACCCGTGACCAGGGCCGGGTAGATCAGCGCCAGCGTGAATTTCTGGCGCAGCGTTTCACGCGCCTCCAGGTAGTCGGCGAGGCGCGCGAGAACCTCCGGCAGCCGCCCGGTCTCGCCGCCAACGGCGACAAGGCCGCGATAGAGCTCGGAAAAGGTCCGCGGCCAGCGCGCGAGCGCGCCCGCCAGCGTCTCGCCCGAGGCGACCTGCGCGCGCAGCGCCGTGAAGAGCTTCGCCGAGCGCGCGTCGTCGGCCTGTTCGGCGACGGCCCCCAGCGCCTGGTCGAGCGGCATCCCCGAGCGCGTCAGCGTCGCGAGCAGCCGCGTGACCAGCGAAAGCGTCGCCGCGGGCAGGCGCGTGCGGTCGACCGCTGCGGCATTGCCGTTGTTCGCGGCTTCGATCGACGTCGGAAACAGGCCCGCGCCGCGCAGCTGCTCGCGTACCTGCCGCTGCGTCTCGGCGTCGATGGTGCCGTGGCGCGACTTGCCCGCCGCGTCGACCGCTTCGTACCGGAATGCGGCCATCGGCGTCGACGCGATCAGGACTCGCGCGCGACGCGAACCAGCTCGGCGAGCGAGGTCGTGCCGTCGGCGAGCCAGCGCGCGCCGTCGCGGCGCAGCGGCAACATCCCGCTCGCGAGCACGTTCGCCCGCAGCGCGTGTTCGGGCGCGCGGTCGTGGATCAGCCGGCGGACGGCGTCGTCGACGAGCAGGAGTTCGTAGATGCCCGTCCGGCCGCGATAGCCCGTGGAATTGCACGTCGCGCAGCCCGCCGGCGCCGACAGGGGTGTCGACCGGGGCAGGCCAAGTTCGTCCAGCAGCGCCGCTTCGCCGGCCGTGGGCGCCGCCGTCGCGCGGCATGCGGGGCAAAGCGTGCGCACCAGCCGCTGCGCGAGCACGCCCAGCAGGCTCGACGCGAGCAGGTACGGCTCGACGCCCATGTCGGCAAGGCGCGTCACCGCGCTCGCGGCGTCGTTCGTGTGCAGCGTGGCCAGCACGAGGTGTCCGGTGAGCGAGGCCTGCACGGCGATCTGCGCCGTCTCGAGGTCGCGGATCTCGCCGATCATGATGATGTCGGGATCCTGGCGCAGGATCGCGCGCAGCGCACGGGCGAAATCGAGTTCGATCCGCGGATTGGCCTGCGTCTGCGCGACGCCATCGAGCGCGTACTCGATCGGGTCCTCGACCGTCATCATGTTGAGCGTGCCGCGCGGCAGGCGCGACAGCGCTGCATAAAGCGTGGTCGTCTTGCCGGATCCGGTCGGCCCCGTCACGAGAACGATGCCGTGCGGCTCGCGGATCAGCCGGTCGATCGCGGCCTGCGTCGGATCGCTCATGCCGAGCGCCGCGAGGTCGAGCATGGCCGAGTCCTTGTCGAGCAGGCGCAGCACGACGCGCTCGCCGGGGCCGGTCGGCAGCGTCGAAACGCGCACGTCGACCTGCTTGTCGCCGAGCTTCAGCGCGAGGCGACCGTCCTGCGGCAACCGCCTTTCGGCGATGTCGAGGCTCGCCATGATCTTGAGGCGCGAGACGAGCGCCGCGTGCAGCGCCCGCGGCGGCTCGATGACGTCGTGCAGCACGCCATCGACGCGGAAGCGCACGACGGAGCGGCTTTCGTAGGGCTCGAAGTGGAGATCGGACGCGCGCTCGCGAAGCGCCTGCAGCAGCAGCGCGTTGATCATCCGGATGACCGGCGCCTGCGCGCCGCTGTCCAGCAGGTCCTCGGCGGGCGGCAGGTCCTGCATCAGCCGCGCGAGGTCGGTCTCGCGCGACAGGTCCTGCGACAGCTGCGCGACGCCGGACGCGACGTTGTAGGCGCGCGCCAGCTCGGCGGCGAAGCGCTCGGCGTCGACCGCGCGCGTTGCCAGCGGGCGCTGCAGCACGCGTTTCAGCTCGGCCAGGCCCTCGATCGTCGCGTCGGGGCGCGTCAGGACGACGACGGCATCGCCCTCGTCGCCCAGCGCCAGCACGCCCTGCGCCTTCGCGAACGCATAGCTGATCCGCTGCGTGTAGGGTCCGGCCGGCGCGGTGGCCACACTCTCGTGCATGGGAGCGCGGGCGGAAGCGCGGCCGCCGTCAGGGTTTGCCGGTCGGCGCGCTCGGCGCCGGCGGGATCCAGAAGCCGCCGTTCGCGGGCGGCACCGGCGCGGGCGCGGGCGGCACCGGCGGCACCGACGCGGGCGTGCCCGGCATCACGCCTTCGGGCGGCAGCTGCGGCTGCGTCGCGTCGCGCCAGAAGAGCCGCTCGGGCACCGTCCAGCGCTCCTGCTCGCCCATCAGGTAGTCGTAGCGGTCGGATGTGAGCGTGCGGCCGTCCGCGGCCGTCCGCACGACCGTCGGCTTGAGGAACACGAGCAGGTTGGTCTTGACCCGGTGCCGCGCGTCGTAGCGGAAGAGCGCGCCCGCGAGCGGGATCTGGCCCAGCAGCGGCACGCTGTCGGAGCCGTCGGTCATCTGGTCGTCGATGAGCCCGCCCAGCACGACGATCTGGCTGTCGTCGATCACCACGGAGGATTCGAGCACCCGCTTCGAGATGACCGGTCCGGCGCCGTTGGTGGCGATCGTCGGGTCGACGCGCGACACTTCCTGGTACACGACGAGGCGCACGGTGCCGCCCTCGGTGATCTGCGGCTTGATGCGCAGCATGAGGCCGATGTCCCTGCGCTCGAACGTCTGGAACGGCGTGACCGTCGAGGTGCTGCCGGTCGTGGCGTACTGGCCGGTCAGGATGGGGATGTTCTGGCCGACGAGGATGCGCGCCTCCTCGTTGTCGAGCGTCAGCAGCGTGGGCGTGGACAGGATGTTGGCGTTGACCTGGGTCTCGAGCGCGCGCGCGAGAAACGCGAGGTTGGTGATCAGGCCGAGCCCCGGGATCGTGATGGTGCCCTTCGTCACGCCGAGCGCGAGGCCCTGCCCTACCGACCCCGGATTGGCGGAGATGTCGATGATGTTGTTGCCGCTGCCGCGGCCGCCGAAGTTGGTGCCCCCGATCACGCGGGTCTGCGTCGAATTGATGCCGGTGAGCGCTTGCCACTGGATGCCGAACTCGGCCGACTTGTCCGCGGACACCTCGCAGATGAGCGCCTCGACGAAGACCTGCGCGCGGCGCATGTCGAGCTTCTCGATGATCGCCCGCAGGTTGTTGTAGACCGGCTCGGGCGCCATGATCACGAGCGCGTTGTTCGCGGTGTCGGCGGTGATCGTTGCGCCGCCCGCGACGAACGTATTCGAGCCGGAGGGCGTGAACGGCGCCGGCGCGACGCCCGGCGCGGCGGGCGCCGCGGCGGCCGGCGCCGAATTTCCGAGCATCGTGGACGGCGCCAGCGTCGAGAGGCCGGTCCCGCCGGACGCCGGAGCGCCCGCATCGGCGTTGCCGGTCATCATCGAGCGCAGCGTTTGCGCGACACGCGCCGCGTCCGCATTCTTGAGGTACACGATGAACATGTTGCCGCCGGGCCGTCCCGGCGTGTCGAGCTGCTCGATCAGCTGGCGCAGGCGCGCGACGCGCCCGGGATTGTCGGCACGCAGCAGGATCGAGTTCGAGCGGGGATCCGCGATGACGCTGACGCGCTGCTGCGTATCCGCGGGCGTGCCCGCCGGCGCCGCCGGCGGCGGCGGCATCGGCGACGAGCTTGTTGATCAGCGGCACGATGTCGATCGCCGAGGCGTAGCGCAAGGTCACCAGAACCGGCTCGCCGCCCGGCGGCTGGTCGAGCGACGAGATGATCTTGTCGAGACGCTTCAGGTTGTCGGCGTAGTCGGTGATGACGAGCGCGTTGCCGTTGGGAAAGGCCGCAATCGTGTTGTTCGGCGTGATGAGCGGCCGCAGCACATTGACGAGCTGCGCGGCCGATTCGTACTTGAGCGCGATCACCTGCGTCACGAGGCGGTCGCCGCCGCCGCGCGACGGGCCCGGTCATGATGGTCCCGCCCTGCTGCTTGGCATCGGCTTCAGGCACGATCTTGACCACGCCGTCGCCTTCGATGGCGGCATAGCCCTGCATGCGCAGCGCGGACAGCAGCGTCGGATAGACGAGGCTGCGCGGCACCGGGCGCGCGGAAACGATGTTGATCGTGCCCTTGACCTTGGGATCGACGACGAAATTGCGGCCCGTGATTTCCGCCACGGCCCGGATGACCGCGTCGATGTCCGCATTGACGAAATTGAGCGTCACCGGCTCGTCGGCGGCGAGCGCCTGCGGCGCCGGCGCGGCAAGCAATGCCGCCATTGCAAAAAGGGCCGCGCAGAAAAAGCGCGGCATGGCGGGCCCGGCGGGGGGCCCCGCGGCGATGGTGCAGTTTCGAAATCAAGTAGATGCCGGTGACGGTTATGCCCTTGTATTAAGTTCCAGCGCCCCGGCGCGCGACGGCGAAATTGCGCGAATCGGCGCATGCCGCCTGATTTTCACGGCGGGCGGGCGTTTTCGGGAATAATAGCACGCACCCCACGGGCGTCCTCCCCCTCGGTCTGCCGGGAACGACCTTGAATCCGCCAAGGCGTCTCGATGCATCCAATGGGCAATTCGACGCCTCAGGGAGAACCCCAATGCACCCCGCAACGCTCATCGCCGCCAGCACCCCGCCCCGCCTTGTCCGGCGGCTGGTGCTGGGCGGCGCCTTCCTCCTCGCCTTGACCATTGCCGTGGCGCCACGTACTCCCGGCGTCCATGCGCAGGAGACACGGCCCCCGGCCCCGCCGGCGACGCCTGCCGCGCCCAAGGCCCCGGCCAGCCCGTCGCTGAACGCCACGATAAAGGATGGCGAAGGCGCCTCGGCGACCGTCGATATCCAGGTCGACAAGGGGAACAAGTCGGTCACGATCAAAAAATCGATCACGACGAAACCGGACACCTCTGAAATGGACGACGAGGACGCCGAGAGCAGCGGTCCCGTGATCGGCATCGGGCCGGGCAAGCACGGAAAGAGGGTACGGGTGGGTGTCTTCGGCGACGACCGCGAGTACGATTCGGTCAGCGATTTCGCGCATACCGAGCCCGGTCTCGCGTTCATGGTGGTCATGATCGTGGCGCTCGTCTTCCTGTCGCCGGTCCTCGCGATCGGCCTGATTCTCTGGTACCGGATGCGCAAGGCCCGCATGCTGAACGAGACGATGCTGAAGCTCGCCGAAAAAGGCGTCGTGCCGCCGGCCGAGGCGTTGAACGCCCTGTCGGGCAATGCGTCGGCGGCGCTCGCGGCGGCCCCGTCGGCGGCGCCGATCTACGAGCAGGCCAAGCAGATTCGCCGCCGCGCCGCGTGGTCGGATTTGCGCAAGGGCGTGCTTCTGGGGGGATTCGGCCTCGGCCTCACGTTCTATTCGATGTTCGACGACGGCTCGCCCAATGGGCTCGGCCTCGTGCTCCTGTTCGTCGGCATCGGCTACATCGTTCTCTGGTGGTTCGAGGAGCGGCAGGTCGCGCCAAAGACAATCGGCGCGGCGACCGCGCCGCCCGTCCCACCGTCCGGCGGGACGGACGGGGTCGCATGAGCCGTAAAGACGGATGGCGCAACCCGAGGTCACCGATGCCCAGCTCATCGCCCGCGTCGTCATCCAGGATGACCGGCATGCCTTCTCGGAGCTCGTCCGCCGGCACCAGTCGGCGGTGCGGGCGACGCTGCGGCGGCTGACGGCCGGCAACCACGCCCTCGCCGACGACCTCGCCCAGGACACCTTCATGCTCGCCTTCCGCAACCTCAAGTCGTTTCGCCAGGAGGCCCAGTTTTCGACCTGGCTCTTCCGGATCGCCACGAACGCGTTTCTGGCCGACGCGCGCAAGCGCAAGGAAGAGCTGCTGGGCGACCGGGACGGCGAGCTCGCCACGGACGATGAAAATGACGACTCCCGCGCCGGGGAACCGGCGGGCGACCACACCAGGGGGGCGACGCTGCACATGGACATGGAGCGCGCGCTCGAGGTGCTGTCGGACGGCGAGCGCGCCGCGATCGTCCAGTGCTACCATAATGACCTGTCGCACGAGGAAGCCGCGTACGTGCTGAATTGTCCGGTCGGCACCGTCAAGACGCACATCCTGCGGGCGAAGCAGAAGCTCAAGTCGCAGCTTGCGGCGTGGGCACCTCCGCAGGGCTCGTTGCCATGAATGAACATCTGACCGCCACGACTGAACCGGCCGACGACTGGCTCGACGCCGCGTTGCGCGCCGATGCGCGCGAGCATCGCGGCGACTATCTCGCCGACGACGGCTTCACTGCGCGTGTGATGGCGAAGCTGCCGGTCCCCGCGACGCTGCCGGCCTGGCGCAAGCGCGCCGTGGTCGGTATGTGGGCCGTGGCGAGCGTCGGCATCGCGGTGGCGCTGCCTGGCGCCTATGTGGACGTCGCGCGCGAATTCTTCCGCGTCGTGGCGGGGCATCCGGTGTCGCTCGCGCAGATTGCGACGGGCGTCGTGATGCTCGGCATCGGCACCTGGACGGCCATGGTCTGGGCGCTGCGGCGCGGCTGAGGAACTCCGTCCACGCGCATGAAAGCAAACGGCCGCCTGCGGGCGGCGCGAGCGGCGGAGAGGGGCCCTGCGCAGGGAGTGCGTGGGGATCGGAGCAAACGCGAGTCGCCGCATAAGGCCGACAACGCAGTATGGCGATGAACGCCGGCGGCGCGGAGGCCGCGGCCGTTGCGTTTTCAGCGGCAATGCAATTTTCTAGTTGAGCTTGAAGCTCACTTCGATTTCGCCGACATACTTCTCGCCGTCGGCCGCGAACTTCCATTGGCGCAAGGCGTCCTGTACCGCACGGTCGAAATGCCGCGGCGGATCGGCCGAGACGATGATGACGTCGGTGACGTTGCCCTTTTCGTCGATCATCACACGGGCGACGACGGTCCCCTTGTCGATGCCCGCACGAATGGCGGCGCGCGGGAAGACGATCTCTTCCTTGTAGGTCGGCACGATGCCGCGCCGGATCGCCGGCTTGGGCGGCGGCGGCGGCGGGGCGACCACCGGCGGCGCGATCACATGCGGCGCTTCGGGCACCACGGCCGTGGGCGCCGAGATCACCGGCGCCGAAACCTGCGGCACCGGGACATCCGGCGGCGGGACATAGGGCTGGACCGGCTGGACCTTCGGCGGCTCGAGGACGATCTTCTTCGGCGGCGGCGGCGGCGGCGGCGGGAGCTTCAGCTCCTCGATGATCGTCGCGTTGAGCGGCTTCTTGATCACCTCGATGGCATGGCGGGCAAGGCCCGTCATCAGCGCGTAGATGACCAGCGCGTGCACCGCGACCACGAACACGATGCCGATGGCATGCCGGCCCGGGTCTCTTTGCTGCCGTGCGTAATCCATGTTCGTTTGACTCCCGTCTGCGCGCCAAGTGCCCGAAGGCTACTCGTCGATGAACTGTTCGCTGCCGACGATGCCGATCTTGGTGAGCCCCAGCCGCTGCGACGACGCCATGACGGCGGCGACGATTTCGTACCGCGCGTTCTTGTCGGGACGAAGGTGCAGTTCCGGCTGCACCGCCTGCGAGGCGGCCGCCGCGAGCCTTTCCTCGAGCGCCTCCCGGTTGGGCAGCGCCTCGCCGTTCCAGTAAACGGCACTCGACGAATCGACGTCGATCTTGACCACTTCCGGGATCACCAGCGGCGGCGGCGGGTTGCCGGTCGGCAGGTTCAGGTTCACCGAGTGCAGCTGGATCGGGATCGTGATGATCAGCATGACGAGCAGCACCAGCATCACGTCGATCAGCGGCGTCGTGTTGATGTCGATCATGACGTCGGGATCGCCCGACGTCTTGCCCACGTTCATTCCCATCGCTGTTGCCCTTTTCTATTGGCCTGGCGCGGCGTCAGCCGCCGCGAAGCGGCGGCTCGGTGATGAAGCCGACCTTGGCGATGCCCGCCCGCTGCGCGGCGTAGATGATCCGTCCCACGCCCGTGTAGGTCCCGCGGCCGTCGCCGCGGATCTGCACCTCGGGTTGCGGCACCAGCACCGAGATCTTCTTCAGCCGGTCGATCAGCGCGACCGTGGTCTTGATCTTGAGGTCGTTCCAGTAGATGTTGCCGGCCTGGTCGACCGAAAGAACGATGTTCTCCGGCTTGGTCTCGCGAACCTCGTTGCGCTCCTTCGGCAGCTCGACGGGGATCGACGTCGTGACCACCGGGATCGTGATCAGGAAGATGATCAGCAGCACCAGCATGATGTCGACGAGCGGCGTCGTGTTGATGGTCGAGATGACCTCGTCCTCGTCGCTCGAGGAGCCGACGTTCATCGACATGGCTTATCCCCGGGCCGGCGATTTCGGCGCGCTCAGCAGCACGGCGTGCAGGTCGGCGCCGAAGCTGCGGACGTTGTCCATCGCCGTCTTGTTCCGGCGCACGAGCCAGTTGTATCCGAGGACGGCCGGCACCGCGACCGCGAGACCGATCGCGGTCATGATCAGCGCCTCGCCGACGGGACCCGCGACCTTGTCGATCGACGCCTGGCCCGCGATGCCGATCTGCGTCAGCGCGTTGACGATGCCCCAGACCGTGCCGAAGAGGCCCACGAATGGCGCCGTCGAGCCCACCGTCGCGAGGAAGGCGAGGCCGTCCTGCGACCGGCTGTCGACGTTGTCGATCGCGCGCTGGATCGACATGGTGATCCACTCGTTCATGTCGACGTTGCCGAGAAGGCCGACGTGCTTGTTCGTCGCCTCGATGCCGGTCTCCGCGATGAAGCGGTATGGGCTCTGCTTCTTCAGCGCGTCGGCGCCTTTTTGCACGGACGCGGCTCCCCAGAACGACTTGTCGGCGGCGCGCGCATGCTTGCCCATCCTGTATTGCTCGTAGACCTTGGTGATGATGATGTACCAGCTGCCCATCGACATGATGGCGAGGATCGCGAGCGTCACGCGGGCAACGATGTCGCTGCCCTTCAGCAGCGCCTCGAGGCCGTACGGGTTGTCGACGATCTCGGTCGCACGCGCGCCGGCCTTCGCCACGGCCGCGGAAGGCGCAGCGGCGGCGGGTGCCGCAGGCGCGGCGGGCGCGGCTGCCGGCGCCGGGGCCGGCGTCTGCGCCTGTGCGGCAATCGGGACGACCGCGGCGGACGCGGCTACGATCAGGACCGCGGCCAGCGCGGCCAAACGGGTCGTCTTAAGCATGGAGTCTCCAGACAAAATAGTGTTCGATCAGAATGAATGGATCGGGCGCGGCGCTGCGTGGCGACGCAAGCGGCATTGGCAAAACCCTGCCGGCGGCGATGCGCGCCGCGCGGCGGGGCTCTTTCCCCAGTGCAGGGGGCTGATGCTAATGGCGTCCACGGGAAAAAGCAAAACCATTCGACCTTGTCGCGCGATCAAGCTTCGCTGCGCATGCGCAGCACCTGGGTAGTACCAAAGATCAAATGCGCCCGACGCGCGGGACATGGCCCGCCCGATGCTGCGCTGCAATTCCCGACCGCCGTCCGCCTGCTTTCCGGGGACCCCGGACAGGCGGGAATTCGGAATCGGCGCCTCCGAAATTATCAGCCCCGCAAGCTGCACGGGGCCAACGGCCGATCAAAAAAGCCTGCTATTATGCACACGTTATGCGCGTTGTGTCTACTGCCAAACCTCTCAGGGATTCACGATGAAACGAAACCTCGCCGTCGCCGTGTTCCTGGCGCTCGCCGTCGCGGCGGCGCCCGCCGGGGCCCAGGGCCAGCCCGCACCGGCCAACGACATGCAGGCGCTGCGCGCCGCCGTCAAGGCCGACAAGCGGGCGCTGGTGGCCAAGACCCTCGAACTCACGCCGGCCGAGGAAAAGAAGTTCTGGCCGATCTACGATGCGTACCAACGCAGCCTCGACACCGCGAACCGGCAAACCGCGCTCGCCGTCGAAATGCTCGTCGGCAACGAGCGTCCCCTGTCCGATGTCTTTGCCAAGAACCTGGCGAACCAGATGCTCGCTTCCGACGAGACCGAAATCAAGGCGCGCCGGAAAATGCAGAACGCCGTCATGAAGGCGCTGCCTCCGAAAAAGGCCGCGCGCTACCTGCAGCTCGAGGGCAAGATCCGCGCGTTCCAGGATTACGACCTGGCCGTTGCGATTCCGCTGGTCAAGTAGTCGCGGCGCGGCACCGCACGGTCATCGCGAATTGCGCATGCGTCCGAATCGCGTCTCCTTCGTCCTGGCGTTCGCCGGCGCACTGTCCGCCGGGCCCGCCCTGGCCGACGCAACGCGCGACGCGCTCGCCGAGATGGCGAAGTGCGCCGATATCGCGGACGCGGCGGAGCGGCTCAAATGCTTCGATGCCGCGATGCCGCGCGCGAAAAGCGCCCTCGCCGCGCCCGCGCCCGAAGCGGCGCCGCCGACCAAGTCGGGCTTCCTCGAATGGTTCGGGTTCTCGCGCCCGCAACCGGTCACGAAGCCGGAGGATTTCGGCAAGCCGCCGCCCGAGTCGCTGCCCGGCGAGATCAACGAAATCACGGACGACGTGCTCGAATTCGCGAAGACGCCCCGCGGCAAGGCGGTGTTCATCCTGCACAACGGCCAGGTCTGGCGCCAGCTGGACAGCGACGGCACCGTGGTGCTCGATCCCCGTGCAGGGAACCACGATGAAGGTCACGGTCGAACGCGGCGCGCTCGGCAGCTACAACCTCACGATCGCCGGGCGCAACGGGCTCATCAAGGTCACGCGCCTGAAGTAGCCGCACCGCGCGCGGGCGGTCGGGTCACGGGACCGCTTTTGCGGCCTCGAACTCCTTCGCGCAGTTGGACGCCCACTGGCGGAACATCGCCTCGAACCAGAAATTGTTCGATACGCGGGTTGCCCGGTCGAAGCGGCCGACCTCGCGCGCGGTGTCGCGATCGACCACCTGCCCGAGAAGGGTTCCCGTGGCGGCGTCGCGTGCCTCGAGTTGCAGCGTCGCCGTTCCCGCGTCCATGTGAACGATCCCGATCTGGATGCCCGGCGCCGGCACGTCGGGGGCATTCACGAATAGGTCGGAGACGCTCGGTGTCAGGCGCAGCACGCCGGGTCCCGGCGCCGCCGCAATCTCGTAGCCCCGGGCCGTGAAAGCCGCGGCAACCGCCGCTCCCATGGCGCCGGCGGCGTCATTCGCAATTCGCTGCGCATCCTCCGGCACCAGCCAGCGGGACACGTCGCGCTGCTGGTTCATGCTCTTGAGCCAGCCCTTCTGCAGCCGGACCACCGCCGGATCGATCAGGATCTTCCGGTACCCGGCGAGATCGGACTTGGGCAGCACGTAGAGCTCGTCGAGCGTGCGTGACGGCACCGCGACGAGGGAGCTGCTTGTCGAAGCGATGACGGTGTCCGGCGGCGCCGCGACCGCCGACCCGCCCAGCACCGCGCACACCAGGACAAAAACGGACTTGAGGTTCATGGCCGGCTCCTTTCGGCAATTCCGGGATACCTGGTCAACAGTTCCCCGCATATTCTATTCGACCCGGCGTGCTCCGCCTGCGTTCCGTACTTTCCGCGGTGCGGTCAGGGGATCGACCACATGCGCATCAGGTTCTGCCGCACGACGTCGAGGCGGACACGGCTTTCCCATTTCATCGAAAGACCCTCGAGGGCGGCGATTTCGTTGAGCTCGTAGACCTGGGTCCGCTGGTGCTCGTCCGCGATGCAGCTCTCGATGAACGTTATCGACACCAGCCGCTCGCCGGAACGCACCGGCACCACCTCGTGCAGCGTCGTCGACGGGTAGATGATCGCCTCTCCGGCGGCGCCCTTGAACGGCAATCCGATGTTGCCGACCTCGATCGACAGCTCGCCCCCTTCGTAGGTCGAAGGGTCGCTGACAAAAACGGTGCAGGAAAGGTCGGACCGGATGCGCGCGTTGCCGACCTGGATCATCGCCGAATCGGCATGCGCGCCGTATTTCATGCCCGGCGCATAGCGGCAAAGCAGCGGCGGCGCCACCTGCCTCGGCATCGCGTAATCGACGAACTCCCGCGAGCGCGCCAGTGCCACGTTCACGATCTGCACCGATTCGGCGTACTTGGGATCGGTGTGATCCGCCTGCAGGTTGTCCTTGGTCTGATTGGCCGGATTCGATACCCGGCCGTCGACGAAGCGCAACTCGCGGGAGAGCGCCACGAGCCGCGCGATGTCGGCCGGTGCCAGCAGGTTCTTGATCTTGAGGAACACGGAGGAATTCGCCCGGGAGGTCGCCGTTGGGGAGCGCAAATCGTACACCGGATTTGGTATTCTCTCGTCCGGCCCGGAAGCGATCCGGTTGCAGCGCACGCCCCAACAGCACGGAAACTCCGGTCACCATGTCCACGCTCCCCATCGACGCCCGCACGCTCGCCCAGGCCGGCTTCGAAGCGCTGCACAACGGCGATGCACGCACGGCGCGCGCTTCGTTCGAGCGGATCATGGCGGCGGGCAGCGCCGATGCGTCCGTGTGCGCGGCGCTGGCGTACGCGTGCCGGGACCTGGGCGACAAGCCTGCCGCGCTCGTCGCCGCCGAACGCGCGCTGGCGCTCGACCCGCGGAACCTGCGTGCGCTGCTGCTCAAGGCCGACCACCTGGCGGAGGCCGGCGACGCGCGCGCCGCGTCGTCGTTCTACCTGTTCGCGGTTCAAAGCGCGCCGCCCGCCGACAAGCTGCCGCTCGACCTGCGCAACGATCTCGCGCGCGCCGCGACGATGTGCGAGCGCTACGCCGGGGAATTCGACGATTTCCTGCGCGAGCGCCTCGTCGGCCGGGGCCTCGCCGCCGGGCGCTCCGCGGCGCGATTCAGCCAGGCGCTCGACATCCTGCTCGGCCGCAAGAAGATCTACACCCAGCAGCCGCACGCGTTCTTTTTCCCGGAGCTCCCGCAGATCCAGTTCTTCGACCGGGAGGCGTTTCCGTGGCTGGACGAGGTCGAAGCCGCGACGGCGGACATCCGCGCCGAGCTCCTGGAGGTCCTGCGGGAGGACGCTGCGTTCACGCCGTACATCCAGGGCGACCCGAAGCGGCCGCGCAGGGAACAGGACGGGATGCAGGACAATCCCAATTGGAGCGCCTACTATTTCTGGAAGGACGGCGCCGTGGTGGCCGAGCACGCCGCGCGCTGCCCGCGGACGATGGAAGTCATCTCGCGTATTCCTCTGGCGCACGTGAAGAACCGCTCGCCGTCGGTGCTGTTCTCGCAGCTTCGGCCCGGCACCCGGATTCCGCCGCACTCCGGCCTCGTCAACACCCGCCTCATCTGCCACCTGCCGTTGCTCGTCCCGCCCAACTGCGGCTTTCGCGTCGGCAACGACACGCGCACCCCCGTCGAAGGCAAGGCCTGGGCATTCGACGACACGATCGAGCACGAAGCGTGGAACTCGAGCGACCGGACCCGCGTGATCCTGCTGTTCGAGATCTGGCGCCCGGAGCTGTCGGAAGCGGAGCGCGGACTCGTGTCTTCCATGTTCGAGGCGATCGACGACTACAGCGGCCAGAAGCCGACATGGTCGATATGAGCTCCGGGCCGGGCGGCATGCAGACCGCGGAGGAAAGGCGCGCGAGATCGTCGCGCTCGAAGCCGCCGCCGTCCGTGCGAGGCAAAATGGGCGGGAGAAGGAGGCGGTCAGCCTCTGGGGCCGCATCCTCGCCCTCGAGCCCACCCACGTGCGCACGATGACCGCGCTCGGCCAGCGCGCGTTCCGCCAGGGCGACATGGTGTCGGCGCGCGCAATGTTCCAGCGGCTCGTCGACGCCGACGGCACGGATCCCCAGCAATGGATCCACCTCGCCGTCGCGTGCCGGAACCAGAAGGACGAAGCGGGCGAGGAGAACGCGATTCGCCGTGCGCTGGAGACGGACCCGCTCGAGCTCGTGGCGCTCATCCTCCGTGCCGACCTGCTCGAGCGCCAGGGCAAGACCCATCAGGCCGCCGCGGCCTACCGCGCGGTGGCGACCGTCTCCCCCGCGATGGAAAAGCTGCGTCCGGAATTGCGGCGCTGCCGTCGCCAAGGCCCACGCGCAGTCGGACCAGTACAACCGGGATTTCGGCGCCTTCATGGACCGGCTATCTCGAGTCGACGTGAAGGAGTTCGCCGGCGAGAACCTCAAGCGCTTTCGCGATTCCGTCGACATCATGGTCGGCCGCAAGAAGCGTTTCGACTCGCAGTCGGTCATGTACCACTATCCGGGCCTGCCGGCGATCGAGTTCTTCGAGCGGGCGGATTTTCCGTGGCTCGACCCCATCGAAGCGGCGACCGACGCGATCCGCGACGAGTTTCTCGCCGTCCTCGCGAGCGACGAGGGATTCGTGCCCTACATTTCCTACCCGAACGACGTGCCGCAGGACCAGTTCGCGGAACTCAACAACTCGCCGCGCTGGAGCGCGTTCCACCTGTGGAAGCTGGGCGCGGTCGTCGAGGAAAACGCCGCGCGCTGCCCGGTGACGATGGCGGCGCTGGACGGCGCGCCCAAGCCGGACCAGCCGGGACGCACGCCCGCGGCGATGTTTTCGCTGCTGAAGCCGAAGACCCGGATTCGCGCGCACACACGGCGTGACCAACGTGCGCCTCGTCACGCACCTCCCGCTCGATCGTCCCGGAAGCGTGCGGGTTCCGCGTCGGCAACGACGTCCGCCAATGGGTTCCGGGCAAGGCGTGGGTGTTCGACGACACCATCGAGCACGAGGCGTGGAACGACAGCGACAAGCTGCGCGTCGTCCTCATCTTCGACATCTGGAATCCGCTGCTCACGCCGCCCGAGCGGGCGCTGATCACCGCGATGACGGCGGGCGTGCAGGCGTTTTCCGGCGGCGCCACGGGCTTCGAGCAGCTCTGAAGCCGCGGCCCGGCGGGCCGCCGCGCACCGGTCGCAAAGCCAAAAAAACGGCGAGCCGAGGCTCGCCGTCGAGTGTTGCTGCCTGCGTTGCGATCAGAACTTCGCCGTGACGTTCAGGAACAGGTTCCGGCCCAGCGCATCGTAGACCTGCGGATACGTGTTGCCGTTGCCGAACGGCGGCCCGGCGATCGACGAATCCACGATCGGGGGATCCTTGTCGAAGATGTTGTTGACGCCGCCGCGGATCGTCCAGTTCTTGTCGATGTTCCATTGCAGCGCGAGGTCGAAGTAGCTCTGATCCCCGATCTTCGACGTGACCGCGTCGGTTGATCCGGCCAGCAGCGGATTGGAGCTGCTCGTGTCGATGTCCACCGAGCTGAAATAACGCCACGTCAACGCGCCGCTGATGTCGTACCACGGCGTGTTCCAGATCCCTTGCAGCTTGTGGCGCCACGTCGGTATCGGCGTTCCGCAGGTGACCCCGAACAGGCCGGCACAGTCGTACGACGCCCCGCCAGGCAGCGGCTGGGTGATGAACGTGTCGAGGTATGTCCCGATGAAGTTGACCGATGCACTGCCGTAGTCCTTGATCGGCGTGTTCCAGTTCAACGTGAAGTCGATGCCGGAGGTCTTGACGCTCCCGAGGTTGTTATTGAGGCCATCGATGTAGCCGCCGCCATTCAGCCACAGCGAGCCAAACTGGTCGCGGTGAACCTGGTTGCACAGCACGCCGCTGTCCAGACACTGTTGAAGCGTCAGCGACGGGTTGACGGCGCCGATCACGTCCTCGACCTTGATGTTCCAGTAGTCGATGGTCGCGCTCAGGTTCGGCATGGGCGTCAGCACAACGCCCAGCGAGTACGTCTTTGCCGTTTCGGGCTTGAGGGTCGGGTTGCCGCCTTGCTGGTAGTTGTACTGCCCGGCCGGGCTGTCGAGGCCGTCGAATCCATACAGATTGGCCGGAAGACCCGAGCGCAAGCACTGCGCCAAGGTTGCGGTCCTCGTGGGACCGCAGGGTCGGCGCTCATGCTGAAGAGGTTGAGGCCCTGCGCCTGGAACAACTCGATGACGTTGCCGGCGCGCACCGCTTGCTGGTAGCTTCCGCGCAGACGGCCTTCCTTCACCGGCGCCCATTCCGCACCGATACCGTACGAGTTGGTGTGCTGGTCGGTGCTGTAGTCCGAGTAACGGTAGCTGGCGGTCACGCTCAGCAAATGCGCCCAGGGCTGGTTTTCCATGATCGGAACGCGAACTTCCGCGTACGGTTCCACCACGGTGTACTGGCCATTGAGGCCGATCGTCGGGCCGCCTTGACCCGCGAGGTCCGGGATCGAGAACTGCGGATCGGTCACGAGGTTCAGCTTTTCGACACGACGCTCGAGACCGAACGCGACGCCGACGCCGTTCTTGGCCATCGGCAGCGTCCAGCCATACGCCTGGCCGAGGTCGGACGTCAGGTTGAGGCCGACCACGCTTTGCTCGGTCGTGCCGCTCTGGAAGCCCGGGCGTCTGCAGGTAGGCCAGCGCGGCTTGCGTCACGCCGTCGATGTGGAAGATGTCGTACGGCACGCACGACGTATCGGTGCCGTCGACCACCGACGCGCAAACCGGCGCGCCGTCCGCGTTCTTCACCACGTTCAGCGCGCGATTGAGGCGGGTGATCGAGAAGTCGTTCTGGTAGTTTTCCGAATAGACGACCTTGCCCGACTGCCACCAGAAGTTGTAATCCCACTTGTTGTCGAGGATGTCGCCCTTGGCGCCGATCACGATGCGATAGTCGGTGTGGCGCAGGTTGTCCTGGCGTCCGCCGCCTTCGGCGTTGCGGCGGCCGATGAACGATCCGCTGCGTGCCGTCATCCGTGATACCGAACGCATCCTTGAACGATTGGGACAGCAGCGGGTTGGCCGCACTCAACGTGATCGGGAGGCCGTAGAAGATGCCGCTCGGTGCGATCTGCGCGGTCGTCTGGTCGTCCATGAAGTCGAACTCGGAATACACGCGCACGTTCGGCAGCGCGTCGTAGTGCGCGAACGCATTGAAGTTGTACCGGGTGTCGTTTCGCTGGTAGTAGTTGTACGGCGCGAAGTTGAACTGGTCTTGGCGAGCGATGTACGGCCGCACGTTACCCGCCGCGTCGGCGATCGTCTTTTGCGCGCCACCGGACGACAGCCGGAAGCGGCCCGGATACGAGGTCGACGAACCGCCGCATTCGCACTGGTCGCTGTTGGGGCCGCCGAACTCGTCGAGCGAGCACGCGCTGAAGTCGCGGCTCGACTGGAGGATCGGGTCGCTCTGCTGGTACGAAAAGAAGATCGTCGCGTTGCCCTTGCCGTTGGCGAAGTTGCTGCCCATCGTCATGCTGATGTTCTGCGTCTGGCCGTCGAGGCTGACGTTGCCGGGCACCTGAAACTGGGCGGGGTTCGTCGCGGCGCGTCCGGCCACGATGTCGCCGACGAAGCTGTGCTGCTGGTGGTTGTAGCCGTTGCCGTTCCAGCTGAACTGAATGCCCTCGAAGTGGTCATTCATGATGAAGTTCACGACACCCGCGATGGCGTCGGAACCGTAGATCGACGACGCGCCGCCGGTCAGGACTTCGATCCGCTGGATCAGCGGCGCCGGAATCGCAGTTGATGTCCGTCGGCCAGTACGTCGGGCTGCCGGCCGGGACACGACGGCCGTCGATCAGGACCAGCGTGCGGGCCGAGCCGAGGTTGCGCAGGTTGATCGACGCAGTGCCGGTCGCGCCGTTCGACAGATTGCCGCCGTAGTCGGCAAAGGCCTGCGGCAACTGGTTAAGGATGTCCGACGTCGACACGAGGCCGGTGAAGCCGATGTCCTGCGCCGTGATCACCGAAACCGGGCTTTCGCTTTCGAGATTGAGAGACGGGATGCGGGAGCCCGTGACCTCGATCTTCTCGATCTTCTGAACTGGCGGTGTTGCAGGTGGAGTCTGCGCATAGACCATCGGCGCCGCCAGGCCGACGGCCGCCCCCGCGCTCAATGCCCTCGCGACGGCAAGCGACAATTGTTTTCTGTTCAACTTCATTGTGGGCCCCCAGAGATTGATGATTCACCAAACGGAAACGCTTGTGGCGTCGCCTGGTTGCGCGCATAGCGATTGCCCGCGCACAAAGCAGTTGAGACATTAACCCAGCGCCGAAATCTGCCGCAACGAAAACCCGCCGCCGAGGGAGGGCAGCGCACAAGGTTGTTGCAATTTTGCTACCGGTTCCGGCGCGCTCTGCCCAACCCGATGATTATTTTCACGTCCCGCTCCTCGAATTCCCTCGAAAGACGACGCTGCGGTCGAATGTTTCACGGCGAAAGTGCGCTGCACAAATCCTTCGATTTCATGCCGCCCGAACGAGCGGCTTTCCCGTTGCGAGCGAGGGGACACGCACGGCGACACAAATGTTCTCATCGACCTCCCACTTGCGATGTTGCGGTGCACTAAAGCCGTCGGATTTGGAGTGTGCCCAAAAGACACATGCTTCACGGGGTTTCTATCGCCGAATCGGCATATTTGCATTGTCTTTCAATGATTTTCCGCGTGAACCTCGCACCAATGCCGCGTATTGCGAATATTCGGCGCTGGCCGTGGACACCAAGAAACCATGACGCGCAGCATGGCAATGCGCCGTTCGAGCTGGCTCGCGCCCGGAGGGCGCATCGTGCGTCATCGGAACGCCGCTTTGCTCGACGCCCGCGTTTTGGGGATAGAATGAATTCCTTCCGCGAGCCCGCGCGACCTTGATGACAATCGCGGGTCGGGACTCGCCGCCGGGATCCCCGGCAAAGGAAACGCGAGATGAGAAACTGCACCGTCTTGCTGCTTTCCCTCTTCGCCGCCGCGTGCGCGACCGCTCCCGTAACGCCGCCGCGGACCGACCTCTTCAACGACGCGCTGTTCCGCGCGCCTGCCGAAAAGATCGACCGGGCGGACATCTTCGCGCTCAGCCCGGAAATGAAGGACTATCTGCGCACCGACATGGCCGCGCAGATCCGCGACAAGGGGCTGCACCCGGGATTCTTCGAGGCGCTCTACAACCAGGGCCAGCTGCGGCTCGACTACGACTCCGTCGAGACCCGCAATGCGGCGCAGGCCTTTGCCGTGCGCTCGGGCAACTGCCTGTCGCTCGTGATCATGTCGGCCGCATTCGCGAAAGCGCTCGGGCTTCCCGTCTGGTTCCAGTCCGTCAACGTCGACGAGACGTGGAGCCGCAGCGGCGACATCCAGTTCTTCATCGGGCACGTGAACCTGACGCTCGGCAAGAAGCAGTCCGAGCTGGGGATCTCGCACGCCGCGATCGAGAACATGACGATCGATTTCCTGCCCCCGCAGCTCCTGCGCGGCCTGCCCGTGAAGGTGATTTCCGAGGACACCATCGTCGCGATGTACATGAACAACAAGGCGGCCGAGGCGTTCGCCCGCGGGAAGCTCGACGACGCCTATTGGTGGGCGCGCGCGGCGATCGGCGCCGATCCGCAATTCTCGAGCTCGTACAACACGCTTGGCATCGTCTATCGGCGCCACGGCAACCCGGACGAGGCGCTGAAGGTGCTCGCCTACGCGAATCGAGCGCGAGCCCGAGAACACGCGCATCATGTCCAACCTGGTCACGGTCCTCAACGACACCGGGCATGCGGCCGAAGCGTCGGCACTGTCGCGCAAGCTCGACAAGCTCGAGCCCAATCCTCCCTTCAGCTATTTCAATCTCGGCCTCAAGGCCATGAAGGATGAGAACTATCGCCTCGCGCGGGATCTGTTCGTCAAGGAAGTGGATCGCGCGCCCCGCTACCACGAGTTCCATTACTGGCTCGCAGCTGCGTACGCCGGCCTGGGCGACGTCGAGCAGGCGAAGGCGCAGCTTGCCATCGCGCTGGAGTACAGCACGACGCGCAAGGAGCACGAGCTCTACGCGGCCAAGCTCGACCGGATCAACGCGGCGCGCGGCAACTAGCCCGTCGGCGCGAATCTCCGTTGTCGTGAACTCTTGCGTGCCGCTCGCGACAAGCGCGGGTTACCGCCCGTGAGCGCGGGCACGAGCGCCGCCGGATTCGATATCCAGCCGGCCCGGCGCGAGGACCTCGGCGCGATCCACGCGATGATCCGCGAGCTCGCGGAATACGAAAAGCTGCTCCACCTTTGCGTCAGCAATGCCGCCGACCTCGACGCCGCGCTGTTCGGGCCCCGTCCGGCCGCCGAAGTGCTGGTCGCGTGGAAAGCGGAAAAGCCCGCGGCCTTTGCGCTCTTCTTCCACAATTTTTCGACCTTCCTCGGCCGCCGCGGACTGTGGCTCGAGGACCTCTACGTGCGGCCGGAATTCCGGCGCCAGGGTTGTGCGCACGCCCTGCTCCGGGCGCTCGCGGGCATCGCCCGGGCGCGGGACTGCGGCCGCTTCGAATGGGCCGTGCTCGATTGGAACAAGCCCGCCATCGATTTCTACCAGACGCTCGGCGCGGCGGTGCTCCCGGATTGGCGGATCTGCCGGGTCGTGGGCGATGCGCTGGTCGCTCTCGCCGAGAACGCGGCGCCCCCCTCGCCCGCACGCTGATCGGCCTGTGCCGGACAATTCCGGCCCGCCCGCTGGTCTATAATCCGACCCTTTTGCGCGCGCCGGCGATCCCGGCATGCGCAACCCAATGGACTTCGAGACCCGAATGCCCGACGCCGACCGCTTCGCCCTGTCCGACCTCTCCTCCCTCGCCCCGGCCGTCGACTTCTGGTCGCTGCGCATCGTCGAAGAGACGAGCGAGAACTACACCGTCCGCAAGAACGTCGCGCTCCCGCTTTGCGCCGCGACCGACCGCGGCGCGATGGCCTCCGTCTACGCCGGCGGCGGCTACGGATACGCCGCGACCAGCGACACTGTCGCCCGCCGGACTGCGCGCCGCCTTCGTGCGCGCGACGGCCTGGGCGCGCGCCACCGCGCGTTTCTCCCTGCTCGACGTGGCCACCCTGCCGCGGCCCGCGGCCCGCGGCGAATACGCGTCGCCGTCGCTGCTGGCACCGTCCCCCTCGCGGCGCGACTGGTTCGACCTGCTGATGCGGGAGTCGCAATCGGCGGCGATCGACGCGCGCATCGTCGACTGGGAAACGAGCATGGAGGTGCGCAACGCGACCCATCGCCTCGTCACCAGCGAAGGCGGCGACCTCGTGCAACGCTACCGCTTCCTCTTCCCCGGCATGTCGGTCACCGCCCACGCGGACGGCGACACGCAGACGCGCACGCTCCATGGCTATCGCGGCATCTGCCAGCAGGGCGGCGGCGAAATCCTTGCCCGCTTCGGCTTCGATGGCGCGGCGCGCCGGATCGCCGACGAAGCGCTCGAGCTCATTGCGGCGCCGAATTGCCCGACGGGCACGATGGACGTGCTCCTGACGCCCGACCAGATGATCCTGCAGATCCACGAGTCGATCGGGCATCCGCTCGAGCTCGACCGGATACTGGGCGACGAGCGCAACTTTGCCGGGACGAGCTTCGTCACGCCGGACATGTTCGGCTCCTACCGCTACGGCTCGGATCTGCTCAACGTCACCTTCGACCCGACCCGCGGCGAGGAGCTCGCGAGCTACGGCTGGGACGACGACGGCACGCCGGCGCAGAAGGTCCACCTGATCAGGAACGGCATCCTCGAGCGGCCGCTCGGCGGCGCGATTTCGCAGGCGCGCGCCGGATTGCCGGGCACCTCGAATGCGCGCGCGGACAGCTGGAACCGCCCGCCGATCGACCGCATGGCCAACCTCAACCTCGAGCCCGGCGACGCGTCGCTCGCCGACATGATCGCGGGCATCGAGCGCGGCGTGCTGATGGAAACCAACAGCTCGTGGTCGATCGACGATTCGCGCAACAAGTTCCAGTTCGGCTGCGAGCGCGGCCGCCTGATCGAAAACGGAAAGCTCGGGGCGGTCGTCAAGAATCCCAACTACCGCGGCATCAGCGCCAACTTCTGGCGCAGCCTCGCGCGCGTCGGCAACGCCGACACGCTGCAGGTGCTGGGCACGCCGCATTGCGGCAAGGGCGAGCCGTCGCAGGCGATCCGCGTGGGCCATGCGTCGCCTGCGTGCGTGTTCACGGACGTTTCGGTGTTCGGCGGAGAAGAAGAATAATGGCACCCCGCGAACAGAACCTCCGCCAGGCGATGATGGAATCCTATTTCCACGACCTGGCAGCGCTCCTCGACGGCCTGCTCCAGGCCGGCGAGACGTACACCGCGACCTTTTCCGCCGAAGCCTCGGATTTCGTGCGAATGAACCGGGGCAAGGTCCGCCAGCCGGGGAGCGTCGTCCAGCGCTACCTCGACATCGACCTGATCCGCGGATTGCGCCACGCGACGCACCTGGTCTCGCTTTCCGGCGACCTCGCCGTCGACCGGGCCACGATTGCCGCGGCGGTCGCCGCCACGCGCGCCGCGCTGCCCGACGTCGCCGACGATCCGCACCTGCTGATCGCGACCGACGTCAACGCGACGCGCGAAGTCCGCGGCGCGCCGTTGCCCGCAGCCGAGACGATCATCGACGCGGTGCTCGACGCCGCGGGGGGCGCGGATCTGGTCGGACTCTATGCCGGCGGTCCCGTGTATCGCGGCTTCGCCAATTCGCTCGGCCAGCGCAACTGGCACGAAGCCACCGCGTTCAACTTGCAGTGGAGCCTCTACCACCGCACCGACAAGGCCGTGAAGTCGGCGTATTCGGGGCTTGCCTGGAACGCCGCCGCATTCGCCGCGAAGATGGACGAGGCGCGCCTCGAGCTCGCGCACATGGCGCGGCCGTCGAAGAAGCTCGCGCCCGGCAAGTACCGCGTCTACCTGACGCCCGCGGCGATGGAGGAGATCACGTCGATGATGTGCTGGGGCGGGTTCTCGGCGCGCGCGCTCGCGACGAAGCAGAGCAGCCTCACGAAGATGGAAGGCAGCGACGGCGACGCGATCCGGCTCGATCCGCGCGTGACCATCGCCGAAGCCACCGTCGACGGCATCGCGCCGGCGTTCCAGGGCGACGGCTTCGTGCGTCCCTCCCGCGTGCCGCTGATCGACGCAGGGCGCCTCACGGGTTCGCTCGTGTCGCCGCGGACGGAACGCGAATTCGGCCTCAAGGCGAATGGCGCCAACGGATGGGAGTCGCCGGAGTCGCTGGCGATGGAAGGCGGTGACCTCGCGTCGAAGGATGCGTTGAAGGCCCTCGGCACCGGACTCTTCGTCGGCAACCTGCATTACCTCAACTACTCGGACCGCCCCGCGTGCCGGCTGACCGGGATGACGCGCTTCGCGACGTTCTGGGTCGAAGGCGGCGACATCGTCGCGCCGATCGACGTGCTGCGCTTCGACGACACGCTGTTCCGGATGCTGGGCCCGAACCTCGAGGCGCTGACCGCCGAGACGGAACTGCTGCTCGCGAGCGACACCTACGGCGCGCGACAGCTGTCGTCGATGCGCGTGCCCGGCGCGCTGCTGTCGGAGATGACGTTCACGCTTTGACGGCGTAGCGCAGTCAGTCGGCGGCGGCCCGGCCTCTTCCGCCCGCGTTGAATCGCGCTGCCCAGGACCAACGGCCGCCCTCCGTCGCTCGGCGACGCGCCCTTCGGGCCTTGGCTCGCTATCGCTCGCCCGCCTCGCTCAGTCGTCCGCCCTGCCACCCCTTCGGGATCGACGCCAGCAGCCGCCGCGTGTAGTCCTCGCGCGGGTTGCGGTAGATGTCGTCCGAGTTCGCGATCTCGACCAGCTTCCCTTCGCTCATCACCATGATCTCGTCGGCGATGTACTTGACCACGGCGAGGTCGTGCGAAATGAAGATGTAGGAGAGGCCGAACTCGTCCTGCAGGTCCTGCAGCAGGTTCAGCACCTGCGCCTGCACCGACACGTCGAGCGCCGAGACCGACTCGTCGCAGATCAGGATGTCGGGCTTCATCGTGAGGCAGCGCGCGATCGCGATGCGCTGCCGCTGCCCGCCGGAGAATTCGTGCGGGTACTTGTAGAACGAGTCCTCGGGCAGGCTGACCTTCTTCAGGAGCTCGAACGCGAGGTCCGTGCGCTCCTGCGCATTGGCGCCGATGCCGTGGATCTCCATCGGCTCGGTCAGGATGCTGCCGATCGTGAAGCGCGGGTTGAGCGACGCGTACGGGTTCTGGAAGATGATCTGGATGCGCCGCTTCCAGGGCATGAACTCCCGCGCCGACATCGACAGGATGTCCTTGCCTTCGAAGATCGCTTCGCCGGAGGTCGCCTGGTGCAGCCGCATCAGCGTCAGGCCGACGGTCGTCTTGCCCGAGCCGGACTCGCCGACGAGCCCGAGCGTCTTGCCCTTCGGCAGCTTGAACGAAACGTCCTTGACCGCCTCGAAGGTCCGCGTGCCGAAGAGCCCCTCGCGCGAATAGAAGTTCTTGCCGAGGTTCCTCACGTCGAGCACGATCGGATCGGCGGCGTTCACGCCGCGCACGCGCTCGGACATGTCGCGGGAGCCGTGCGTGCGGCCGTCCATGTAGTCGTCGATGACGGGCAGCCGCACCGGCCGGCGGTCGAGCTGCGGGCGGCACTTCAGCAGCGCCTGCGTGTACGAGTCGCTCGGCGCCTCGAAAACCTGCTTCGCCGGGCCCTGCTCGCGGATCACGCCGTTCCTCATCACGACGACGTAGTCGGCGATTTCGCCGACCACCGCGAGGTCGTGGGTGATGAACAGCACCGACATGTGGCGCTTCTTCTGCAGCGCCGCGATGAGGTCGAGGATCTGCTTCTGGATCGTGACGTCGAGCGCGGTCGTCGGCTCGTCGGCGATGAGGAGCTTCGGCTCGCAGGCGATCGCCATCGCGATCATCACGCGCTGCTGCTGGCCGCCCGACATCTGCGACGGGAACGCGTTGATCTTGTACTCGGGATCCGGAATGCCGACCTCGTCGAGGAGCTCGATCGCGCGCTTGCGCGCCTGCGCGGGCGCGAGGCCCATGTGCAGCCGCAGCACTTCGGTCAGCTGGAAGCCGACGGTGAACACCGGGTTCAGCGACGTCATCGGCTCCTGGAAGATCATCGAGATGTCGGCGCCGCGGAGCTCGCGCAGCGCCGCCTGATCGAGGTGCGCGAGGTTCTTGCCGTCATAGAGGATTTCGCTCGCCGGATCGACGATCGTGTTCTCCGGCGGGAGGAGGCCCAGGATCGCGAGCGAGGTCACCGACTTGCCGGAGCCGGACTCGCCGACCAGCGCGACCGTCCGGTTGCGCGGGATGTCGAACGAGATGCCCTTGACCGCCTCGAAGATCGTGCCCTTGTCGATGTGGAACGCGACCTTGAGGTTGCGCACGCGGACGAGAGGATCGTCGTTCATCTTGGTTTCCATGTCGTCGCTCACGCGCCCATCCTCCCTTTCAGCTTTGGATCGAGCGCATCGCGCAGCGCGTCGGTGAAGAGGCTGAACGCGGTCACGAGCGTGGCCATCGCGACCGTAGCGGCGACGAGCTGCCACCACTTGCCGAGGATCAGCTCGTTCTGCGCCTCGTTCAGCATCGAGCCCCATGAGACGACGTCGACGGGAACGCCGAAGCCCAGGAACGACAGGATGACTTCCGCCTTGATGAAGCCGACGGTGAGGATCGACAGCTGCACCAGCACCACGTGGCTGACGTTCGGAAAGATATGGATGAACATGCGGCGTGCGTTCGAGGCGCCGATGGCATCGGCCGCCTGCACGTACTCGCGCGCCTTGTGCTTCAGGTACTCGCCGCGGATCAGCCGGAACACGCCGGTCCACCCGGTGAGCCCGAGGATCAGGATGATGGTGTGGATGCCTTTCTGCTGCAGCACGGCCGCGACCGCGAGGATGAGGAGCAGGTAGGGGATGGAGCTGAAGATGCTGTAGAACCAGTTGAAGAAATCGTCGACCCATTTGCCGTAGTAGCCGGAGAGCGCGCCGAAGATCGTGCCGATGAACACCGCGACGACCGCCGCGGCGAGGCCGACGAAGATCGAGGTCTCGGAGCCCTTGATCGTCTTCTTCAGCACGTCACGGCCCCACTTGTCGCCGCCGAAGGGCAGCGTCGCCGTGCGTGCCGCGACGACCTCCGCGCCCTTCGCTCCCGCTTTCGCCCCGCTCGCCTTGATGTCGGCCATCACGTCGGCCAGCGGGTCGACGGTCTTCGCATCGTCGCCGGCGGCCGGCGCGGCCGCGCCCCCCGCATTTCCCTTCTCACCGCGGATTTCGGCGAGGACGTCGGCGAGCGGGTCGACGACGCTCGACTTGTACTCCGAGGCCGGGATTGGCGCGCTGGGTTGCGCTTCCGGCGCCGCCGGCGCGCCGGACTCGATGTCGGCGCCGATGAACGAAGGCGGGGCATAGTTGACGCCCGTTTCCAGGTTCCAGTCCTTCGCGACCAGGCCGACGCCGGAAAGGATCATCAGCAGGATGAACGCCGCGACGATCGCAAGCGAGACCATGCCGACGTGATCGGACTGCAGGCGCTTCCAGGCGAGCGCCCAGAGTCCCGGCGAGACCGTGTGGGGAACCTCGCGCACGAGCGGGGTGACGGATTTCAATGCGGTCGCCATGACGTCCCCCTCACTTCAACTGCACGCGTGGATCGACGGCCTTGTACATCAGGTCGGCGAGCAGGTTGGAGGCCATGGTGGCGAACGCGACGTACACCGTAAGCGCCTTGATCACGGGGAAGTCCGAGCGCTCGACGGCGAGGATCACCTCGCGGCCGATGCCCGGGATCGAGAAGAAGCGCTCGATCAGGAAGAACCCGAGCAGCAACCCGGGAAGGTTGGCCATGAGGTTCGTGATGATCGGGATCGACGCGTTGCGCAGCACGTGCACCCACATGATCCGGTTCTCGGAGAGCCCTTTGGCGCGCGCCGTGCGCACGTAGTCCTGGTTGATCTCGTCCAGCACGAACGTGCGGTACAGCCGCAGGCTCGGGGCAATGCTGACGGCGAGCCCGATCAGGATCGGCAGCGATGCGTAATGGAAAAGGTTTTCCGTAAAGCTGTTGCCCCAGCCCTGGACCGGGAACCAGCCGAGCTTGTAGGCGAAGAAATACTGGAAGACGATGATGTAGACGAGGATGGAGATCGACAGGCCCACGGTGCAGACGATCATCACCATCCGGTCGGTCAGCGAGCCGCGGACGTACGCCACCGCGAGCGCCAGCGCGATCGCGAACAGCGCGTCGAGGATGGTGAGCGGCACCAGCACCGTCAGCGACGGGCCGAGACGGGTCGCGAGGATGTTCGAGACCTGCTCGTTGGTGCTCCACGACGCGCCGAAGTCCGCCGTGACGACCTGCTTGATGAAGATCCAGAGCTGGACCCAGTACGGCTGGTCGACCCCCAGCTGGCGGCGGATATTCTCGATCTGCTCCTTGTTCGAGATCTTGCCCGCCAGCACGTAGGCCGGGTCGCCGCCGACGGCATTGAACAGGATGAAGACCAGCAGGATGACGCCGAGCATGGTCGGGATCATCTGCCACAGGCGCCTGATGATATATGCGGTCATTGCCCACCTCCGCCCGTCGCGTGGGGTCGCGCACCGATCGGGCCTTGCCGTCGAATTTCGTTTGCCGCCGGGAACCGGCAACCGGCGGGACGCATGCGCGATCTCCTCCGGCCGCCCCTTCATTCCGCGGCACCCCGCCGCCGGCCCCCGGTTGGAGCCGGCCGCGGCGCTGTCTTCAGGACCTTGCCGGGTTCACCGGCCGGGGCCTGCTCCTCCTCCGTGCTGCCTTGCTTCCCTGCTGCCTTCCTCCTCCTGCATCCTGCGCGTTCCGCGGCCGGCCGTCACTTCGCCGGCGCCGAGACGTCAATATACTGCCACTCGTTGTGCAGGATCGGGTGTTTCTTGTATCCCTGCACCCGCGGCTGCACCAGCATGTTCCGGTAGCGGCTGATGTCGAGCCGCCACGGGGCATAGGTCTCGATCACCTTCGCCATCTCGCGGTAGAGCTTGTTGCGCTCAGGCGAGTCCGGCATCTTGAGCGACTGCTCGTAGAGCCTGTCGTACTCGGGAATCTTCGCGCACGCGTTGTTGCTCTGGTAGATGTTCTTGCCGTAGAGCAGCTGCATGAAGTTGTCGGCGTCCGGGTAGTCGGCGATCCACGACGCGGTGCGCATTTGCAGCTTGCACTGCTTTTCGAGCTTCAGCAATTCGGCGAACTTGTCCTTCTGCACTTCCATCCTGATGCCGATGCCGTCGTAAGCCTTCTTCCACAACTCGTCCTGCTGGCGGCCCAGCGAATCGGGCCGCGACGCGTAGCGGATCACGAGCGGCTTGCCGTCGGGAAGGGTCCGGTAGCCATCGGCGCCCTTCTTGTAGCCGAACTTGTCGAGCAGCGCGTTCGCCGCGGCGGGATCGTATTTGACGCTCGACTTGTAGTTCGGGTCGTGCCCGACGACGCCGGGCGGAATCGGGAACTGCGCCTCGATCGCCTGGTTGTTGCGCACGACCCGGATCTCTTCCTCGACCGGGTAGGCCATCGCCATCGCTCGCCGCAGCGCGATCTTGTCGTTGGTGAGGCCGCCGACCACCGGGTCCATCATGTTCCAGTAGTGATATGAAATCTCGGGATCGACGAAGCGCGACAGCCGGACCCCCTTCTTCTGCATGTCGGGCGTCAGGGTGCCGCCGTTCAGCACCTTCGGCGCGAGCGGGCCCTCCATGTTCATGAGGTCGAGCTCGCCGTTCTGGAAGGCGA
This sequence comes from uncultured beta proteobacterium, assembly GCA_963816925.1. Lineage (GTDB taxonomy): Bacteria > Pseudomonadota > Gammaproteobacteria > Burkholderiales > Casimicrobiaceae > CAIWHR01. The sequence goes on from CAWFMY010000009.1 coordinate 187,332, forward strand.
GCAGGCGCGACTGGTCCTCTTCCATGATGCTGATCTCGATGCGGCCGATCTGCGGCATCTTCTTGCCCTTCATCTCGGCGACGATGCGCGCGTCCTCGGGATCGGTGCCGGCCTTGAAGTCCCACGTGAAGCCGCGGTAGTCGGGATTCGCTTCGAGGAAGATCTTGGACGAGCGGATCCACTTCGCGAGCTTGTAGGCGCCGGTGCCCACCGGATTGGACATGATGCGCCCGCCCTCGTCGCCGTAGGCCGCGACGACTTCGCGCGCGACCGCGCTCGTCGGCTCGTGCGCGAGCACGTACGACATGTTGTAGTCCGGCTGCTTGAGCCGGATGCGCAGCGTGTAGCGGTCGACGGCTTCAAGTCCGGCGACCTTGGCGTTGTAGTCGAACTTGCCGCCCTTCTTCGCCTTTTCCGCCAGTTCGTCGAGGCCGACGATCTTGTCCTCGATGAGCCACGTCCACGGCGACTTGATCGCCGGATCCATGAGGCGCTTCAACGAGTAGACGTAGTCGTCGGCGACGAGCTCGCGCTTGACGCCCTTGAACGCCGGATCGGGCGTGAAGTAGATGCCCTTCTTGATCTTGATCGTGTAGGTCTGGCCGTTGTCGGTGACCTGCGGCAGCGCCTCGGCGGTGAGCGGCACGAGCTTCGACGGCCGCGCGAGGTAGTCGTACGTGAGCAGCGTCTCGAAGATCGCCTGCTCGACCGTGCCGGAGTAGAGATCGTGCGCGGCCGCGGGATCGAAGCCTTCCTCGCCGGCGGGGAACACGTGGCGGATCACCTTGTTCATGTCCGCCGCGGCGGCGCCCGGCGCGACGGCGGCGAGTGCTGCGGCGGCGGCGAGTGCGAGGACAAATCCGGATACGGCGAAAAGCAGCGGCGCTCATGTTCAATGGGGCGCGACGTCGAGGTATTGCCATTCCGCCTGCAGGATCGGATGCTTCTTGTACCCCTGGATCCACGGCCGTATCAGCTCGTTGCGCACGCGCGAAACATGCAGGCTCCAGGCCGCGTCGACTTCCATCTGCCGCGTCATTTCGAGAAAGAGCAGGTTGCGCTCGGGAGAATTCGGCAGCAGTCGCGCCGCGTTGTAGAACTTGTCGAACGCCGCCGATTCGTAGCATCCCGGGTTGCTCTGGCCCACGTTCGGCCCATAGAGCAGCTGCACGAAGTTGTCGCCATCGGGGTAGTCGGCGATCCAGCCCTGGCCCCACAGCTGGAGCTTGCACGCCTTGGACGCCTGGACGTTGTCGACGAATTGGGAAACCGCGGTCTCCATCTTGATCCCGATCCCGGCGAGCGACTTTTGCCACAGCTCGTCGAGCTCCCGCTGCGTGCTGCTCGCCTCGGTTGCGAGACGGAGCACGAGCGGCTTGCCATCCGGCAGCGTGCGCCAGCCGTCCTTGCCCTTCTTGTAGCCGAAGTGGTCGAGCAGCTTGTTGGCGGTCACCGGGTCGTATTGGTTGACGCTGCGATAGCTGGGGTCGTGGCCGACGACGCCGAACGGGATCGGCATCTGCAACGCCACCGCCTGCCCCTTGCGCACGACCTTGATCTCCGCGTCGAGGTCGTAGGACATGGCCATGGCCCGGCGCAGCGCGATCTTCTCCTTGGCTGAAGCCGCCGATGACCGGGTCGCGCACGTTGAACGCGGTGTAGGTCATGTCCGGATCCGGTGCGCGGAAGAGCAGGATGCCCTGCTCGGTGAACGACGGCTTGAGGCGGTCGCCGTCGAGCGCCGACGGCGCGAACGTCTCCGGCATGTCGAGGTAATCGAGCTGCTTTTGCTGGAACGCGAGCCAGCGCGACTGCGACTCCTCGATGATCGTGATCTCGACCCGGCCGACCTGCGGCATCTTCTTGCCGCGCATGTCCTTCACGAGCTGGTCGTCCCACGCCGGTTCCGACACGGCGAAATCCCACGTGAACCCGCGGTACTCGGGGTTCGATTCGAGCACGATCTTCGAGCGGCGCGTCCAGCTCGTCAGCATGTAGGGGCCGGTGCCGACGGGGTGCCCCATCGTGTCTTCGCCGTAGCCTTCGATCGCCTCGCGCGCGACGATCCCGAGCGAGGTGTGGGCGACGACGAAGAGGAAGTTGTAGTCCGTTTCCTTGAGGCGAAAGCGGAGCGTGTAGCGATCGACCGCCTCGATGCCGGGGATCTTCGCGTCGTAGTCGAAGCGCCCGCTCTTCTTCGCCGCCGCCGCGTGCTCGTCGAGACCGACGATCTTGCCTTCGAGCAGGAACGCGTAGGGCGCCCGGTTCTTCGGATCCAGGAAGCGCATGTAGCTGTACACGACGTCCTGCGCGACCAGTTCGCGTTTCGCGCCTTTCCAGATCGGGTCCGGCGCGAAGTAGATGCCCTTCCGGAGCTTGAACGTGAACGTCCGCCCGTTGTCGGCGATCTCCGGCATCGACTCGGCGAGCATCGGCACAAGCTTGGACGGCCGCGCGAGATAGTCGTAGGTCAGCAGGCGCTCGAAGATCCCTTCGAGGACCGTCGCCGAATAGAGGTCCGAAATGCGGACCGGATCGAAGCCGCTCTCGGCGGCCGGGAAGCTGATGCGCACGACCTTGTTCGGATCCGGCGCGGCCGCCGCGGGAACTGGTGCGACGCACGCAGCGGCGAACGCGATGGCCGGGACAAGCCGCGTCAACCTGGCCGCAGACCACGAAAAGCGCATTGCCACCCCCCAAAAATAAAAGCCGCGTAATGTACCATTTCCCCCCTTCTCCCCGCTACGCCGTCCGTGCCAATGAACGACCCATCGGGCAGCGCCCCGAGCCCCGCACCCGCAGCGGCCGACCGTCCCCGCCACGACGGCTCCTCCGGGGCTCCCGCACCGGCCCGGCAGGCACGGCGGTGAAGCCGCCCTACTGGGACGACGCGACCCGCGCGCTCGGCCGCGCGGACCCCGTCATGCGGCGCCTGATCCGCGGGATCGAGGGTGCGCACCTTACCCGCCGCGGCGATGCGTTCACGACGCTGTCGCGGGCGATCGTCGGCCAGCAGATATCGGTCAAGGCGGCGCAGTCGATCTGGAACCGGTTCACCCAGGCGTGCGGCGCGGGAGAGGATGCCCTTGCGCTCGGCGTGCGCCTCGACCCCGCGCGCGTCGCCCGCATGCGGTTGCAGAAGTTGCGCACCTGCGGACTTTCGGAGCGCAAGGCCGACTACCTGCGCGACCTCGCGCGCCACTTTACGAAGGGCACGCTCGACCCGGCCGCGTGGCCGGAACTCGACGACGAGGCGCTGATCGAGCGGCTCACGGACGTGAAGGGGATCGGCCGCTGGACCGCGGAGATGTTCCTCATCTTCCACGAGATGCGCGCCGACGTGTTTCCGGTCGGCGACATCGGGTTGCAGAACGCCATCGCGCGGCACTACAACGACGACGAGCGGCTCCCGATCGACGGCATGCGCGAGATCGCCGTCGCGTGGCAGCCGTGGCGCAGCGTCGCGTCGTGGTACCTGTGGCGCTCGCTCGACCCGATCCCGGTCGAGTATTAGCCCCGTACAATCGGCGGGATGACGGAAACACCGCCGCATCCTTACTCGGCGCTGACTCCGGACGTCGTCCTCGACGCGCTCGACAGCGTGGGCTTTCGCGGCGACGGACGCCTGCAGGGGCTCGGCAGCTACGAGAACCGCGTCTACCAGGTCTGGCGCGACGACGCGCCTCCGGTCGTCGCGAAGTTCTACCGGCCCGGGCGCTGGACCGACGCGCAGATTCACGAAGAGCACACGTTCGTCGCGGAACTCGCCGCGCGCGAGATTCCGGTCGTGGCGCCGCTCGCGAGCGATGGCGGCACGCTGCACACGGCAGGCGGATTCCGCTTCGCCGTCTATCCGCGATGCGGCGGCCGCGCGCCCGAATTCGAAAGCGGCGCCACGCTCGAGTGGATGGGTCGCTTCCTGGGCCGCATTCACGCGGTCGGCGCGCAGTCGCCGTTCGACACCGGCCCGCGATCGATCAGGATTCGTTCGGCGTCGTGCCGCGCGACTGGCTGCTCGCGCACGATTTCATTCCCGCTGACCTTCTACCCGCATGGCGCGCCATCGTGGCGCAGGCGCTCGACGGCGTCCGCCATTCCTACGACCGGGCCGGCGACGTGGCGGCGCTGCGGCTGCACGGCGACTGCCATGCCGGCAACGTGCTGTGGCAGGACGACGGTCCGCATTTCGTCGATTTCGACGATGCGCGGAACGGCCCCGCGGTCCAGGACCTGTGGATGCTGCTGTCAGGCGACCGCGCCGCGATGTCGCTGCAGCTCGCGGCGGTGCTCGACGGGTACGAGGACTTCGCGGAATTCGATCCGCGCGAGCTTCACCTCGTCGAAGCGCTGCGGACGCTGCGACTCCTCCATTACTCGGCGTGGCTCGCGCAGCGCTGGGACGACCCCGCGTTTCCCGCGGCGTTTCCGTGGTTCAACACGCAGCGCTACTGGCAGGATCGCATCCTCGAATTGCGCGAGCAGGTGGCGCTGATGGAGGAGCCGCCGCTGGCGTGCTAACGAAGCACGCCATCGACGAGATGCAGCGTGCGGTCGGTGCGCGCGGCGAGCTCGGGATCGTGCGTGACGATGACGAGGCTCGTGCCGGCCGCGCGGTTCAATTCGAGCATCAGCGAGAACACGTCGCCGGCCGTCCGGCGGTCGAGGTTGCCGGTCGGCTCGTCGGCCAGCACGCAGCGCGGTGACGTCACGAGCGCGCGGGCGAGCGCCACGCGCTGCCGCTCGCCGCCCGACAGCTCGCCGGGCCGGTGCGCGACGCGATGCCCGAGCCCGACGCGCTCCAGCATGGCGTGCGCCGACTCGCGCGCGGCCTCCTGCGCGTCGCGCCGGATCGCGAGCGGCATTGCGACATTTTCGAGCGCGGAAAATTCCGGCAGCAGATGATGGAACTGGTAGATGAAGCCGAGCGCGCGGTTGCGCACGCGGCCACGCTCCTGCTCCGTCAACGTCGCGAACGCCGCGCCTTCGATGCGCACCTCGCCCGCCGACGGCGCATCGAGGCCGCCCAGCAGGTGGAGCAGCGTGCTCTTGCCCGAGCCCGAGGCGCCGACGATGGCGACGCGCTCGCCCGGCGCGATCGCGAGGTCGACGCCGAGCAGCACGGGAACCTCCAGCGGGCCGCTGCGGTAGGTCTTCGCGAGGCCGCGGCATTCGAGCACGGGCAGCGCAGTGCCGGGCTCACTCATAGCGCAGGGCCTCCGCCGGATTCACCTTCGCCGCGCGCCAGGCCGGATAGATCGTCGCCAGCAGCGCGAGCACCAGCGCAATACAGGCGATCGTGACCACGTCGGCGGTCTGGAGATCGGACGGCAGCTCGTTGATGTAGTAGACCGTCTTGTCGAGGAACTGCACGCTGAACAGGCGCTCGATCGCCGGCAGGACCGTGCCGACGTTGAGCGCGAGCAGCACGCCGCCGACGACACCCAGCAGCGTGCCGATCACGCCGATCAGGCCGCCCTGGATCATGAAGATCGCGGTGATCGATCCCGGCGACGCGCCCAGCGTGCGCAGGATCGCGATGTCGGCCTCCTTGTCGGTGACCGTCATCACCTGCGCCGACACGATGTTGAACGCCGCCACCGCGATGATCAGCGTCAGGATGATGAACATCACGCGCTTCTCGATCTGCACCGCGCGGAAGAAATTCGAATGGCTCATCGTCCAGTCGCGGATCTCGGCATCGACGCTGAAGCGGCCGACGAGCTCCTGCGCCACGCGCGGAGCGGCGTACAGGTCGTCGAGCTTGAGGCGCACGCCCGAAACGCCGTCGAGGCGATAGAGCTTCTTCGCGTCGTCGAGGTCGATCAGCGCGAGACCGCTGTCGAATTCGAACATGCCGACCTCGAACACGCCGACCACGGTGAAGCTCTTCAGCCGCGGCAGCGTGCCGGCCGCGGTCAGCGTCCCCTGTGGAGTGATGACCACCACCGTGTCGCCGAGGCGGGTGCCGAGCCCGCGCGCAAGATCGGCGCCGAGCACGATGCCGAAGCCGCCCGGCTTCAGCGCCTCGAGCGAGCCGGCGCGCATGTGCAAGCCGATGTCGGCGACCGTGCTCTCGCGCGCCGGATCGATGCCGCGGACGAGCACGCCGCGATTCGCGCCGTTCGCCGAAAGCATCGCCTGTCCGAGCACGTAGGGTGCGGCCGCCTTGACGCGCGGATTCTGCAGCGCCATCCGCGCGACCGCCGCATCGTCGGCGAGCGTGGGCAAACCACGCACCTCGATGTGCGAGGCGACCGCCAGGATCCGGTTGCGCAGCTCCTCCTGGAAGCCGTTCATCACCGACAGCACGACGATCAGCGCCGCGACGCCGAGCGCAATGCCCGCCATTGACGTCAGCGCGATGAACGAGATGAAGGAATTGCGTCCGGCGCCGCGCCGCGCGCGGGTGTAGCGCAATCCGACGGCGAGTTCGTAGGGCGACACGGCAGGCTTCCTTCGCGCAGGATCGCGGCGGGCGCGCATTATCGCATGCTAGTGTGATGCTTCTGACCGGCTATCCCGCCTGCGCGTTCCCATGCATCTCGTCCTCACGCTCCCCGGCCTCCTCGCGCAGGAAGCGGATCGCGCAGCGCGCGCGCCGCATCTCGCGCGGATGCTGGCGATCGCCGGCCCGCCCGTGCATGAACCGGAGGGCCTGGACGCGGCGCTCGCGCGGCACTACGGGATCGATCATGCGGCGGGAACCGATTGTCCGCTCGCCGCCGTGCGCGCTTGCAGCGCTCGGCGTCGACCCGGGTCCGGCATTCTGGCTCGCCGCGGATCCGGTGACGCTCGTCGCCGGCCGCGACGACGTCCGACTGGCCGGGATCGTGCAGGATCTCGACGCGAACGACGCGGCGACGCTGATCGCGACGCTGAACGCGCATTTTTCCTCCGACGGCATCGCGTTCGTTGCCGCGCGGCCCGACGCCTGGTTCGTCCGCGCGCCGGCGCGCGTGGCGCTCCGGACACGTCCGGTCGCGATGGTGGCAGGACGCATGTTGCGCAACCTGATGCCGACGGGATCGGACGCGGGGACCTGGCAACGGTGGCAAAGCGAGATCCAGATGCTGCTGCACGACCATCCCGTCAATGCCGCGCGCGAAGCCGCGGGCAAGGCGCCGGCGAACAGCGTCTGGTTTTCGGAAGGCGGCGTGCTGCCGTCCCGCGTGCCCGCTTCCTCCGTTGCGACGTTCGCCGACAATGGGATCGCCGCCGCGCTCGCCGCGCATGTCGACGGCTCCGCGCGCGCCGGTGCCCGCCACGCTGGATTCGGCGCTCGCGACTGCCGGCGACGCACCGACGATCGTCGTCGCGCTTCCCGTGCCGCTCGACCTCGATGCCGTGGAGCGCAACTGGGCTGCGCCCGCATGGGCCGCGCTGGTGCAGCGCCGGCTCGACGCCGTCACGATGATCGCGGAGGGTCGCGACGGCGCCCTCGCGTGGACGGCGCGACCGCCGGGCCCCTGGCGGCGCATCGCGCTTCGTTTCGCGCGCGACGATCTCGCGTCGTTGCTCGCCGCCGCGCGCGTGGACGCATGATGGAGATCGTCCGGCGCGCGGTTCCGGCTGCCGCGGCAACACTCGTGGCCGGCGGCATCCATCCGGTGCTCGCGCGCGTGCTCGCCGCGCGCGGCGTCGCAACCATCGAAGAGCTCGACGCCGATCTCGCGCGTCTTCCGTCCTTCGCGCTCCTCAAGGGCATCGACGCCGCCGCGGCCCGCCTCGCCGACGCAATCGCCCGCGCGCGAACGCATCCTCGTGGTCGCCGACTACGACGCCGACGGCGCCACCGCCTGCGCCGTCGCCGTGCGCGGCCTCGCGGCGATGGGCGCGGTCGTCGACTTCCTCGTGCCCAACCGCTTCGAATACGGCTACGGCCTCACGCCCGAGATCGTCGTCGAGGCGGCCAACCGCGGGCCGCGCCTCATCGTCACCGTCGACAACGGCATCGCGAGCCACGACGGCGTCGCCGCGGCCGCCGCGCGCGGCATCGAGGTGCTGATCACCGACCATCACCTGCCTGCAGCGACGCTCCCGGCGCCCGCCATCATCGTCAACCCGAACCAGCCGGGCTGCGCGTTCCCGGGGAAGCACGTCGCCGGCGTGGGCGTGATGTTCTACGTGCTGATGGCGACGCGCGCGCTGCTGCGGGAGCGCGGCGCGTTCGCCGGCCGGCCGGAGCCGAATCTCGCGACGCTGCTCGACCTCGTCGCGCTCGGGACCGTCGCCGACGTCGTGCGCCTCGACGGCATCAACCGCACGCTCGTCGCGCAAGGGCTCGCGCGGATTCGCGCCGGGCGGTGCCAGCCGGGAATCGCCGCACTGTTCTCCGCCGCGGGAAAGGACGCGCGACGCGCGTCCGCCTACGATCTCGGCTTCGTCGCCGGGCCGCGCCTCAACGCCGCGGGCCGCCTCGCCGACATGACCGTCGGCATCCGTTGCCTGCTGGCCGACACCGCGGTCGCCGCGTTGCCGCTTGCCACCGAACTCGACCGGCTGAACCGCGAGCGGCGCGACGTCGAGGCCGTCATGCAGGAGGAGGCGCTCGCGGAGCTCGACGCGCGCGCCGCGACCGACGCCGCCGGCGACGCCTACACGCTTTGCCTGTTCCGCCCCGAGTGGCACCAGGGCGTGGTCGGCATCGTCGCGTCGCGCCTCAAGGACCGGCACCACCGCCCGGCGATCGTCTTCGCGCGCGGCAGCGGCGGCGAGCTCAAGGGATCCGGGCGGTCGATTCCGGGCTTTCACCTGCGCGACGCGCTCGATCTCGTGACCAAGCGCGAGCCCGGGGTGATCGCCCGCTTCGGCGGCCACGCCTACGCCGCGGGCCTTTCGCTTGCGGAATCCGATCTGCCCCGGTTCGCGGCGGCCTTCGAGACGGTCGCCCGGGAGCAGCTCACGCCGGCGCACCTCGCCCGTACCCTGGAAACCGACGGTGGTCTCGACCCGGCCGACGTCACGCTGGACCTCGCCCAGGCGCTGGCAGGCGAAGTCTGGGGCCAGGGCTTCCCGGCGCCGGGCTTCGACGACGTGTTCGACGTCGCCGACCAGCGGATCGTCGGCGGCAAGCACTCGAAGCTCGTCCTCGAGCGCCGGGGCGCCGGCCGCTTCGCCGCCATCCTGTTCAACCACGCCGAACCGCTCCCGCCGACGATCCGGGCCGTCTACCGCCCGGAACCGAACGAGTGGAACGGCACGGTCGCGCTGCAGCTCGTCGTCGTCCACTGGGAGCCGGCCGGAAACTGAGCCAGATCCGGCGCGCGTCAGCCTCCGGCTCGCAGCCGCAACAACGTGACCCGCGCCTGCCCATGATGTCTGCACCAATCCGGACAAATCGGGCGCCGGCGACAATCGCTAATTAATTGATTATTTGTTGATTATTGTCAACACTGCCGGCTGTCGGAAAGGCCCATTCGAGGTTGTGCGGCGCACCAATATGACTATAATGTGACTCATCGACCCGGCGCCTGCCGGGTTCCGCATATTCGGGGAGTCAACAAGCATGCGTCTGATGGACAAGGTCTCGATCATCACGGGCGCCGGCTCCGGCATCGGCCACGCCACCGCGGTCAAGTTTGCCCGGGAGGGCGCCAAGGTGGCGGTTTGCGACATCAACGAGCAGTCCGCGCAGGACGTCGCCCGGGAAATCCGCGACAGCGGCGGCGAGGCGATCGCTTTCGGCATCGACGTCACCCGGAAGGAAAGCATCGCGCGGATGGTCGAGGGCGTCATGGCGAAGTGGGGCCGCATCGACACGCTGGTCAACAACGCCGGCATCGTCCAGGACGCGCAGCTGAAGAAGATGACCGACGACCAGTTCGACGCCGTGATCGACGTCAACCTGAAGGGCGTCTACAACTGCACGAAGGCGGTCGTCGACATCATGCTGGAGCAGCACTCGGGCTGCATCCTCAACGCGTCGTCGATCGTCGGGCTCTACGGCAACTTCGGCCAGACCAACTATGCCGCGAGCAAGTTCGCGGTGATCGGGATGATGAAGACGTGGGCGCGCGAGCTCGGGAAGAAGGGCATCCGCTCCAACGCGATCTGCCCCGGATTCATCGAGACGCCGATATTGAAGCAGATGCCGCAAAAGGTCGTCCAGATGATGGAGGACAAGGTGCCGATGGGCCGGCTCGGCCGTCCCGAGGAGATCGCGAACACGTACGCGTGGCTCGCCTCCGACGAAGCGTCCTACATCAATGGCGCGGTGATCGAGGTCTCGGGCGGCAGCACGCTCTGACACGGTTTCCGAAGCCCCTGCGCTCCCGGCCGCGGCCGGTTTCGGGCGCGCCGGTTCTTCTCTCGTCCGTTCGTCAGGCTTGAGCCGACCCCGCGCTTGCCTGTAGCATCAGAGGATTCCGTTTACGGGATAGCGCCGTGTCTCCCACACCTTTCGTCGCAGCGGCCTTCGCCGCCATGCTCGCCTCGTTCGCGCCGACCGCCAACGCCGAAACCATCGGCGGCAACCCCGGCCCCGCGTACAACTACATCTGCCCGGACGCCGACGGCATGCCGGCGCTCGACTGCTACTTCGACGCGGTCGGGCACCTCTACACGATGTGCAAGCACGTGAAGAGCATCGAGATCATCGAATTCGGGTACGAGAAGTCGACCGAAGGAACCAATGGCGCCAAGAGCGAGTACTGCGTCACGAAGCAGAAGCTCAACATGACGAAGCCGTACCAGGGGGCGTTGAAGGACGCGGCGATTTCGAAGCAGGCGGTCGAGGACATGCGGAGCCTGCAGGAATACTGGCTCAAGGCGATGGCCAGCCTTGCCTGGCAGGCGGGCGAGTCGGATGCCGACTACAAGGCCCGCACGCTCGAGCCCTACGACCGGTTCAAGGAGCGCATCGCCGGGATCAAGGAGATCCTGGCGATCGTGAAGTCACACACGACGCCGGCGGCGCCGGCCAAGGGCGCGAAGGCGAAGCACTGAGCGACGTCGCCCTCGCCGATCCCGCGGACAGCGCATCCGCGAATGCCGATCCGGCGCTCGCCGCCATCTTCAGCGAAGGCGGCGCGCTCGCCCGGACGCTGCCCGGATTCCGCTTCCGCCCGCAGCAGCTCGAGATGGCCGACGCGGTCGCGCGCGCGATCGCCGAGCGGACGCCCGCTGCTCGCCGAAGCCGGCACGGGCACCGGCAAGACGTTCGCGTACCTCGTCCCCGCGCTGCTCTACGGCGGCAAGGTCATCGTTTCCACGGGCACCAAGACGCTGCAGGATCAGCTGTTCCAGCGCGACCTGCCGCAGGTCCGCGGCGCGCTGGGCGTGCCGGTGACGCTGGCGCTCCTCAAGGGGCGCGCCAACTACGTGTGCCATCACCATCTCGAACAGGCCGCAACCGAGGGCCGGCTGCCGTCGCGCGAGGACGCCCGCCATCTGCCGAAGATCATCGCGTTCTCCCGCGCGAGCGAGACCGGCGACCGCGGCGAGCTCGCCGATGTTCCGGAGAACGCGACGATCTGGCCGCTGGTCACGTCGACCCGCGACAACTGCCTCGGCAGCAACTGTGCGTTCCACGGCGACTGCTTCGTACTCAAGGCGCGAAAGGCCGCGCTGGACGCCGACGTCGTCGTGATCAACCATCACCTCTTCTTCGCCGACGTGATGCTGCGCGACGAGGGCCTCTCGGAGCTCCTGCCCGCGTGCAACACGGTGATCCTCGACGAGGCCCACCAGCTCCCCGACACCGCGACGCTCTTCTTCGGCGAGCAGGTGACCGCGGGGCAGCTCGCCGAGCTCGCGCGCGACGCCGAAGTCGCCGCGCGCACCAGCGCCCGCGAAGTGACGGGGCTCCCCGACGCGGCGGCCGACATCGGTCCCGCCATCCGCCGTTTGCGCCTCGTGCTCGGCGACACGCCGGGCAAGCTGGCGCAGCGCATGGCGGCGGAGCGCGACGGACTTCACGACGGAACTCGACGCCCTCGCCGCCGCGCTCGACCGCCTCGCCGCGGAACTGGCGCGCATCGCCGAGCGCAGCGAGGATCTCGACAACTGCGCGCGTCGCGCGACCGAAGCCGCCGCGGCGCTCGCCCGCTGGCAAGACGGCCTGCGCGAAGGCGCGTCCGATGCCGACGGCGACGTGCCGGCATGGATCCGCTGGGTCGACGTGACGGCGCAAGGCTGGCAGCTCCACGCGTCGCCGCTGTCGATCGCCGACGTGTTCGCGAAGCAGGTCGCCGAGTCGGGCCGCGCGTGGATCTTCACCTCCGCCACGCTCGCCGTGGGCCGCGATTTCTCGCTCTACCAGCGCGAGCTGGGGCTCGCCGACGCGCGCACCGGCAGCTGGGATTCGCCGTTCGACTACGACGCGCAGGCGCTGCTCTACGTGCCGCGCGATTTGCCGCTCCCCAATTCGCGCGAGCACACCGAGGCCGTCGTCGCCGCCGCGCTCCCGGTGCTGAAGGCGAGCGGCGGCCGCGCCTTCCTGCTGTTCACGACGCTGCGCGCGCTCAGCGTCGCGCGCGACCTCCTGGCCGAGGCCATCGCGCGGGACGGGCTCGGCTGGCCGCTGCTCGTGCAGGGCGACGGTTCGCGCAGCGAGCTGCTCACGCGTTTTCGCGAGCTCGGCAACGCGGTCCTGCTCGGGAGCGCGAGCTTCCGCGAAGGTGTCGACGTGCCGGGCGATGCGCTGTCGGTCGTCGTGATCGACAAGCTGCCGTTCGCGCCGCCCGACGATCCGCTGCTCGCGGCGCGGCTCGAGGCGCTGCGCGCCGCGGGCGGCAATCCGTTCTTCGACGTTCAGGTGCCGCAGGCGGCGATCGCGCTGAAGCAGGGCGCCGGCCGCCTGATTCGCACCGAGACGGACCGCGGCGTGCTGATGATCTGCGACCCGCGGCTCATCGACAAGGCGTATGGCCGGCGGATCTGGAAAAGCCTGCCGCCGATGCGGCGCACGCGCGAGATCGCCGAGGTGGAGGCGTTCTTTGCGCGCTAGCTCGGCTGCGAAGGAACGGACGCTCTCGCCGCTCGCGCCTCGGCCTCCGCACTGATTAGTTGAATCGAGGCGCCGTTTGGGTCGGCCTCATGCAGTGTTCGCGATTGCTCCGATCCCCTGCGCGCTCCGCGCTCGGGGCCCCTCTCCGCCGCTCGCGCCTCGGCCTCCGCACTGATTAGTTGAATCGAGGCGCCGTTTGGGTCGGCCTCATGCAGTGTTCGCGATTGCTCCGATCCCCTGCGCGCTCCGCGCTCGGGGCCCCTCTCCGCCGCTCACACTGCTCTACCAGAATCTCCACCAGGGCTTGTCGGACTCGCCGGTCACGAACTTGCTCTGCGGAAACGTCTGTTTCAGAACGCGCTGCGCGTCGTCGCGCAACCGCGGCAGCTCGAGCTTGTCGTAGCTTTGCACGAGGACCTCGAGCGCCTCCTCGTTGGCCGGCGTGCGCGGATAGGTGGTGATCGCCACCTGGGCGCGATTCACCGCGGCGACATAGGCACCACGATTGAAATAGTAGCGCGCGACCTTCACCTCGTAGAGCGCGAGCGAATTCGTGAGGTAGCGCATGCGGTCGGCGGAGTCCGGCGCATAGCGGCTGTCCGGGAACTTCGTGATGAGCTCCCTGAACGCCGCGTACGATTCGCGCATCGCCTTCGGCTCGCGCTCCGACAAGTCGAGCTCGTAGACATAACCGATCAGCCCCTGGTCCTCGCGAAAGTAGACGAGACCCTTGAGGTAATACGCGTAGTCCACGTTCGGATGGTTCGGAAAGGTCCGGATGAAACGGTCGGCCTGGGCCACCGCTGCCGCAGTTTCGCCGGCGCGGTAATTCGCGTACGCGGACTCGAGAATCGCCTGTTGCGCATAGCGGCCGTAAGGGAAGCGCGACTCGAGCGCCTCGAACATCTTGATCGCCTGCGTATAATTGCCCTCGGCAAGCGCCCCGTGCGCGATGTTGTACAGTTGGTCGGCGGTGTAGCCGGCGGTCTTGTCCTGCACCTCGGGCAACAGGCCGCAGCCGGCGAGCGCAAGCGCGAGCCCCACCGCCGCAAGACAGCCGGCCACGCCGCGGCGCGCGCGGACGATCCGGGCCTGCGGAAACGGGGACGGCGACGATGCTGCGGTCATGCGGTTCCTGATGTTCCGAAAAATCGCGGCAATTATAACCGACCCCCGTGGCGCGCCCGAATCCTCCTCCGCCGGAAGCATCGGCACCGCCGACTCCCGGCGAGCCCCGGGCCGAGCTGCCGACGCTGGCGCTGACGCTTGCCCCCGAGGCCGGCGGACAGCGTTTCGACGTCGCGCTCGCGCGCGCGCTGCCGCAATATTCGCGCAGCCGCCTGCGCATGTGGATCGACGCGGGCCGCGTCACGCTCGACGACCGTGTCGCGGACGCGACGCGGAAGGTATCGGGCGGCGAGCGCGTGACCGTGCAGGTCGCCGCGGACGAGGACGCCGCCGCGCCCGCGCCGGAAGCGATCGCGCTTTCGATCGTCCACGAAGACGACACGCTGATCGTGCTCGACAAGCCCGCGGGCCTCGTCGTGCACCCGGGCGCGGGCAACCGCGGCGGCACGCTGCAGAACGCGCTTTTGCACCACGCGCCGCAGCTCGCGTCCGTGCCGCGCGCGGGAATCGTCCATCGTCTCGACAAGGACACGAGCGGCCTCCTCGTCGTGGCGAAGACGATCACCGCGCAAACGTCCCTGGTGCGGCAGCTCGCCGCGCGCACCGTGAAGCGGCAGTACCAGGCGCTCGCGGCGGGCGACATCGCGCGCGGCGGCACCGTCGACGCGCCGATCGGCCGCCATCCGACGCGGCGCACGACGATGGCGGTCGTCGCGACCGGGAAGCCTGCGCGCACGCATTACGAAGTGGTCGAACGCTTCGGCGTCGCGACCCTCCTCGCCTGCCGGCTGGAGACGGGGCGCACGCATCAGATCCGCGTGCATCTCGCGTCCCTCGGCCACCCGCTCGTCGGCGATCCCGCCTATGGAAAGCGCGGCCCGATTGCGTTTGCGCGGCAGGCGCTGCACGCCGCGCGACTTGGTCTCGTCCACCCGGCGACCGGCAGGGCCTGCGAATGGCACGCCGCGCTTCCCGCGGATATCGTTGCGCTGCTCGCATCGCTGCGCGATCGGAAGTCGACCGCGTGAATCCGGCACCTCTTCCTGCACTTGCGCAACGGATCGCGGCGGCGGGCCTCGATTGGATCGTGCCCGATTGGCCGGTGCCCTCCAGCGTGCACGCGCTCATGACGACGCGCCATGGCGGCGTGAGCCGCGGACCGCTCGCGACGATGAACCTCGGGGCGCACGCCGGGGACACCGACGATGCACTCGCCGAAAATCGACGCCGGCTGCGGAACATCCTGCCCGCCGAACCCCGCTGGCTGTCGCAGGTTCACGGAACGGCCGTGGCAATTCAGGGAGCGCAGCGCGATCCGGTTCCGGAAGCCGCGGATGCCGCGATCACGCGTGAACGCGGCGTCGTGTGCGCCGTGCTCGTCGCGGACTGCCTTCCCGTGTTGTTGGCGGATCGCCATGGCACCGCCGTCGGCGTCGCGCATGCCGGCTGGCGCGGACTCGCGGCGGGTGTTCTCGAACGTACCGTCGCCGCGTTCGATGACCTTGGCGTGCGCGCCGGCGACCTCGTCGCCTGGCTCGGTCCGGCAATCGGCCCTGCCGCTTTCGAAGTCGGCGCGGAAGTTCGTGCCGCGTTCCTCGCGCACGATCGCCGTGCCGACGCGCATTTCGCGAGCGGTGCGCCGGAAAAGTGGCACGCGGATCTTCATGGCCTCGCACGTGCAGCGACTCGCCGAATGCGGCGTCAGTGCCGTGGGCGGCGGCGGCTTCTGCACGAAGGCGGACGACGCCCGCTTCTACTCGTGGCGGCGCGATCGCGCATGCGGCCGCATGGCGGCACTCATCTGGCTCGCGCCGGACACGCCGGCCCCGCACGTATAATCCGGCGCGCGCAACCCTCTCCTCGATCGTGAACATCCTCGCCCAAATCGTCATCGCCGCGCTCGCCGGCGGCGTCGTCGCGACGATCGCGGCGGCCGGCACGCTGGCGCTGCATCAGTCGTGGATCTCTCGGCTTGTTTCGTTTGCGGTCGGCGCGCTGCTGGGCGCGGTATTCCTCGAACTGCTGCCGCACGCGCTCGAGACAGGCGGCGCCGAGCACGTGATGGTCACGGTCCTGATCGGCCTCCTCGCGTTCTTCGCGCTGGAAAAGCTCGTGCTCTGGCGCCACGCGCACGGGCACGACCACCACGTCGACGACGCCGACGAAACCGAGCATGAGCACGCGCTGCACGTCCACGGCGGCGCCGACCAGGGGCGCTCGGGCCTCATGATCCTGATCGGCACCAGCGTGCACAATCTATGCGACGGCGTCGTGATCGCCGCCGCATTCCTGGCCGACACCAAGCTTGGCGTGGCGGCGACGGTGGCCATCGTCGCCCACGCGGTGCCGCAGCAGGTCGGCGATTTCGCGGTGCTCGTCCACTCCGGATACACCCGCACGCGGGCGTTCACCTACAACGTCGCGGTCGGCGTGGCGACCCTCGTCGGCGCGCTGGCCGGATACCTCGCGTTTGCCGACATGCAGCAGATGCTGCCGACGGTCCTCGCAATCGCCGCGGCGAGCCTCCTGTACGTCGCGGTCGCCGACCTCATTCCCAGCCTGCACCGGCGGCCCGAACCGCTCGAAACGGTGCGGCAGCTCACGCTGATCGGGCTCGGCGTCGGCGTCATCGCCGTCGCGCACGCTTTGCTCGCGCATTGAATTCGCATGCGCCGCACCGCTGTCGCCGGCGCGTGCGCCGCGTTACCATCGCTCTTTTGCGAGCTGCCCGATGACGTCGACTGCGTCCACGCCCGATTCGCCAGTGCCGCCTGATCTCGCGCGCGCATGGGCGGATCTCGGCGCGCAATGGACGCAATGGTGGAGTCGCGCCGCGACAGCTCCGGCGCCGGGCATCGACGTGTCCGCGCCGCCGTTGCCGTTCCCGGGCTACGGCCTCGTCGATGTCGAGGCGCGCGCCGCGCTGGACGCGCGTTACCGGCCGCGATGGGACGCACTGTGGCTTGCTGCGCAGGCCGCGCTCATGGCGCCGCCGGGCGTGTCGCATCCGCTCCCCGAAATCGTCGCGGCACCCGCCGGCGACAACCGCTTCGCGGGGCGTCCCTGGCACGAGTTGCCGTACTTCTCGCTCCTCCGCCAGTCGTATCTGCTCGGCAGCGCTTATCTGACCGAGCTCGCGGCGCTCGCGCACCTGCCCGAGCACGACAAGCGGCGCCTTTCCTTCATGACCCGGCAATACGTCGACGCGATCGCGCCGTCGAACTTCGCGGCCACGAATCCCGAAGTCCTGGAGCGCGCGCTGACGACCGAAGGCATGAGCCTCGCACAGGGCGTCGCCAACCTGGCCGGCGATTTCGAGAAGGGCCGCATCTCGATGAGCGACGAGCGCGCCTTCGAAGTCGGCCGCAACCTTGCGGTGACGCCCGGGCAGGTCGTGTATCGCAACGACCTGATCGAGCTGATTCAGTACACGCCGACGACTGCGCGCGTGCACCGGCGCCCGCTCGTCATCGTGCCGCCGTGCATCAACAAGTACTACATCCTCGACCTGCAGCCGTCGAATTCCTTCGTCCGCTGGGCGGTCGGCCAGGGGCACACGGTATTCATCATTTCGTGGCGGAATATTCCCGCGGAACTGGGACGGCTCACCTGGGACGACTACCTCGAGCTCGGCCCGCTGACGGCGATCCAGGTCGCCAAAGCGATCACCCGCAGCAAGACGGTCAACACGCTGGGCTTCTGCGTCGGGGGCACGCTCCTCGCGTGCACGCTGGCGGTGCTCGCGGCGCGCCGCGACCGCAGCGTCGAGAGCGCGACGCTGCTGACGACGATGCTCGACTTCGCGGATCCCGGCGAGATCGGCGTCTATGTGTCGCGCGAGCTGCTCGCCGCGCGCGAACCGGCGCTGATGGCGGGCCAGCGCATCCATGGCAGCGAGCTCGCCGGCGCGTTCGCGAGCCTGCGCGCCAATGACCTCGTGTGGAACTATGTCGTGCGCAACTATCTCAAGGGCGAGACGCCGCCGGCGTTCGACCTCCTGTACTGGAACGGCGACTCGGCCAACCTGCCGGGCCCGATGTACGTCTACTACCTGCGCAACATGTATCTCGACAACCGGCTGATCGAGCGCGGCGCGCTGACGATGGCGGGCGAGCAGGTCGACCTGGCGGCGGTGACGGTGCCGACGTACGTCTATGCGTCGCGCGACGATCACATCGTGCCGTGGCGCGCGGGATACCGCTCCACCGCGCTGCTCGGCGGCGACGTCCGCTTCGTGCTGGGCGCATCGGGGCACATCGCCGGCGTGATCAATGCGCCGGACAAGGAACGCCGCAACTACTGGACGAACGAGCTCATCACCGACGACGCCGACGACTGGCTCGCGCGCGCCGACCGTCTTCCTGGCAGCTGGTGGCCGGATTGGGCCGCGTGGCTCGAGCGGCATGGCGGCGCGCTGAAGGCGGCGCCGCGCGCGGCCGGCAATGCTGCCCATCCTCCGCTCGAACCCGCGCCGGGACGCTATGTGCGGGAGGCCGCCGATGCATCGACAGGCGCCGTTGTCCCCGGACCCTTGCGCGACGCCGCCTGACGACGCGCGACGCGTACTGTTGATCCGCGTCAATTCGGGGATGGCGGCACGACCCCGCGCCGGGCGGGTGGGTTAAGATGGATGCGGTCCGCTTCCAGCGAATGGAAACCGGCAGTTTCAGCAGCCCGCGCCGCCGATCCGCATCCCGGGGACGAGCAACCGCGCGGATGCGCCAACGAGGAGAGGAGACATGCCTTTGAAGATTTCGCGCATCGCGCTCGTCACGGGCGGCATGGGAGGATTGGGCGAGGCCATCTGCATCAAGCTCGCCGCGCTCGGCTACAAGGTCGTCACTACGCACTCGCCCGGCAACACCAAGGCGAAGGAGTGGCTCGACAACATGAACAAGATGGGCTACGGCTTTCGCGCTTATCCGTGCGATGTCGCGGATTTCGACAGTTGCGTCGCCTGCGCCGCCCATGTCGTGAAGGAAGTCGGCCCGATCGACGTCCTGATCAACAACGCCGGCATCACCCGCGACACGACGTTCAAGAAGATGGACCGCGTCAACTGGGACATCGTGATCCAGACGAACCTCGACTCTTGCTTCAACATGACGAAGCAGGTGTGCGACGCGATGGTCGAGCGCGGCTGGGGCCGGATCATCAACATCTCGTCGGTGAACGGCCAGAAGGGCGCGTTCGGGCAGGTCAACTACTCGGCAGCGAAGGCCGGGATGCACGGTTTCACGAAGGCGCTGGCGCTCGAGGTCGCGCGCAAGGGCGTCACCGTCAACACGATCTCGCCCGGCTACATCGGGACCAAGATGGTGATGGCGATCCCGCAGGAAGTCCTCGACACGAAGATCATCCCGCAGATTCCGATGGGACGCCTCGGCAAGCCCGAGGAAGTCGCGGGCCTGGTCGCCTATCTGTCGAGCGACGAAGCCGCGTTCGTGACCGGCGCGAACATCGCGATCAACGGCGGCCAGCACATGTTCTAGCCAGCGTCGTTGCGCACGGCGGCCGCGCGGAATGCTTCGGCCGTCGCTACGCGACGGTGGCGATCGTGGCCGGCGCGAATTGCGTCGACCCGCGGATGCCGATCGGTATGCACGCCGCGAGCAGCAGAACCAGCGCCACGCAGATCATCGCTCTCATAGGGTCCTCCCGTGGCGCCTGCGGTCGTCGCGCGCCTCGCCACACTATAATCGATTCGCGAGCCGCCGCTGGCGGCAAAGGAGGCCTCGTGAACGCCCGCATCCTGATTCCGCCGATCATCGCACTTGCCGCGGTTCTTGCGGTGCCGTCGCCCGCAGCGGCGCAGGAGGCATATCCGTCGCGGCCGATCACGATGGTCGTCCCGTTCCCGCCGGGCGGCGTCGCGGACATCGTCGGGCGCCCGCTCGCCGACGCAATGAGCCGCGCGCTCGGCACGCCGGTGATCATCGAGAACAAGGCCGGCGCCGGCGGCGGCATCGGCATGGGCTATGTCGCCAAGGCCAAGCCCGACGGCTACACCGTGCTGCTCGCGCTGTCGTCGATCTCGATCCTGCCCGAAGCCGACAAGGTCACGGGTCGCGCGCCGATGTACCAGTTCAAGGATTTCGCCCCCATCGCGCGCTTCACCGCCGATCCGACCGTGCTCGCGGTGCGCGCCGACAGTCCATGGAAGACGCTGGCCGAGCTCGTCGCCGACGCGCGCAAGCGTCCCGGCGCGATCAGCTACGGATCTTCGGGCAATTACGGCACGATGCACGTGCCGATGGAGATGTTCGATCAGGTCGCCGGGATCAAGATGCTGCACGTCCCGTTCACGGGCGCGGGGCCCGCGGTGATCGCGTTGCTCGGCGGCACCGTCGACGCCGTATCGTCGGGGCCGTCGACCGTCGTTCAGCACGTCAAGGCCGGCAAGCTCCGCGTGCTGGCGTCATGGGGCGACAAGCGCCTCGCGTCGCTGCCCGACGTGCCGACGATGACCGAGTCCGGCTATCCCGTCGTCTTCACGCAATGGACCGCGATGTTCGTGCCGGCGGGCACTCCGGATGCAGCGATCGCGAAGCTGCGCGACGCGGCGCGCGCGGCGGTCACCGATCCGAAATTCGTCGCCGCGATGGCGACCGTCGAGACGCCGATCCAGTATCTCGATGCGCCCGATTTGCAGCGCTTCTGGGACGCCGACAACCAGAAGCTCGGCGAAGCGGTGCGCAGAATCGGGAAGCTCGAATAATTCGAACGCGTAAAAAAACCCCGGCGGTTAGGCCGGGGCTGGAGGCTGTATCTCTCAGGAGGAGGAGAAAGATACAGAAGGAGACGTCATCTTCAACGTTGGGACGGGGCCCGGGCTTTCAAGCCCTTCGACGCGCTTCCGTTCCGTCGTGCACGACGCCGGCAGAGTGCGGCCGGCGTCGCCTTGTTTCCTTTACTTACGCGGCGCGACGGCCCTTCGGGGCAGCCTTCGACGCGTTGGCGGCGGCGGCGCGCATCGACGCGTCGGCCAGGTTCACGACTTGCTTCGACGCCTTCTGGAACTGGTCGAACGCGGCGGTCGTCGCGGCAACGGTCGAGCGGAGCGCGTTGAAGCCCGTTTCCGAACCAGCCGGCGCGGCCTTGCTGGCCTTGTCGACCCACGACGCGAAGCCCTTCGAGTAGGCGGACCACGCTTCTTCGGCGAACGCCGAGTATTGCGCTTGCGCTTCCGAGGCCATTTCGTAGAGGCTCTTGGAGTAGACCATCGCGGTCTGCACGCCGGACTCGGCGTACTTGGCGCGCAGCGCCATCAGGTCCTGCACGTCCTTGACCGACGACGTCGCCGTCACGCCTTCGACGCTTTGCGCGATCATGACCTTCGCGGCGTCGAGGTTGAGGCGGGCCAGCTTCTCGGCGTTTTCGATCGCGAGCGCGGCGAGCTTGGTCGCTTGCGCGACGCCGGCCTTGTTGAGTTCAGCGAATTGTTCGGTGGCGTTGTACATGGCGTTACCTTTCATCGTCAGTTAGCCGGTCGAACCGACCGGGCGTTGAATCCGGATGCGCCGCCTGTCTTCCCGGAGCGTCGATTTGCCCGAGTGGCGGCCATATCGGCCTGACAGGATTGCTGCATCGCACAAAACTCATTGTAGGGACGGGAAACCCTGAAGTCAAGAACTTTTTGCTGCATTGCACCAAACCCCGGCGGCACCCTGCCCCGGGAAATTCAAACGCCCGATAAATCAGTGGGTTATAATGACTGCCTTGCCTTCAGGGAGGCCGGCATGTCCGAGACCCCGCGCACCATCAAGAAGTACCCGAACCGGCGCCTCTACGACACTGCGAGCAGCGGCTACATCACGCTGGCCGACGTGAAGCAGATGGTGCTCGAAAACATCGAATTCCAGGTCATCGACGCCAAGACCGGCGACGACCTGTCGCGCACGATCCTGCTGCAGATCATCCTCGAGGAGGAAGCCGGCGGCATGCCGATGTTCAGCTCCGAGATGCTCGCCCAGATGATCCGCTTCTACGGGAGCGCCCAGCAGACGATCATGGGCAGCTACATCGAGCAGAACGTCAAGGCGTTCATGGCGATCCAGAAGAAGCTGCAGGACCAGGCGAAGCAGATCTACGGCGACAAGATGATGCTGACGCCCGACCTGTGGAAGCAGTTCATGCAGATGCAGGCGCCGGCGATGCAGGGCATGCTCGGCAACTACCTCGAGCAGAGCGCGAAGCTGTTCATGGACATGCAGCAGCGCATGCAGGACCAGACGCGAGGAATGTTCGCCGCGTTCCCGTTTCCCAACTTCGCTGCTGCGCCGCAAGACGCGCCAGACGAGGGCAAGAAGCGCTAGCGGGCGCGGCCGCGCTGCAACAAGCGTGGTTGGCCGGCGCGCTTGCTGCGGCGCACCGCGGACGCGGGCTCTGGCTCATCGGCCTCGCGCGTCGCCCTCGTCCTTCGCATTCCCCCCATGAGCAAGGCAACGTCTTCTGCCGCGCGCCGCCGCCCGACCGCACATCAGGCGGCGCCGCGGATCGGCTTCGTCTCGCTCGGCTGCCCGAAGGCGCTGGTCGACTCGGAACAGATCCTCACGCAGTTGAAGGCCGAAGGCTACGACATCGCGCCGACCTACGACGGCGCCGACATGGTCGTCGTCAACACCTGCGGCTTCATCGACGCCGCGGTCGCCGAGTCGCTCGACGCGATCGGCGAAGCGCTTGTCCGAGAACGGCAAAGTGATTGTGACCGGGTGCCTCGGCGCCAGGGACGGCGGGGATTTCGTCCGCGCGATCGCATCCCGAGGGTGCTCGCGGTGACCGGTCCGCATGCGACCGCGGAAGTCATGGCCGCGGTGCACGTCCACCTGCCGAAGCCGCACGACCCGTTCATCGATCTCGTGCCGAAGCAGGGGATCAAGCTCACGCCGCGGCACTACGCGTATCTCAAGATCAGCGAAGGCTGCAATCACCGCTGCACGTTCTGCATCATCCCGTCGATGCGCGGCGATCTCGTCAGCCGGCCGATCGGCGAGGTGCTGGCGGAAGCCGAGCGGCTGCTGCAGGCGGGCGTGCGCGAGCTGCTGGTGATCTCGCAGGACACGAGCGCCTACGGCGTCGACGTTCGCTACCGTACCGGTTTCTGGCAAGGGCGCCCGGTGAAGACGCGGATGACGGAGCTCGCGACGGCGCTCGACGCGCTGGCCCGCGAGCATGGCGCCTGGGTGCGCCTGCATTACGTCTATCCCTATCCGCACGTCGACGACGCCATTTCGCTGATGACCGACGATCCGGCGCGCGGCGGGCTCCTCCCCTATCTCGACGTGCCGTTCCAGCACGCGAGCCCGCGCATCCTGAAGCTGATGAAGCGCCCGGCGAATGCCGAGGGTACGCTGCGACGCATCGAGGCCTGGCGCGCCGCGCGCCCGGATCTGACCGTGCGCAGCACGTTCATCGTCGGATTCCCCGGAGAAACGGAGCGCGAATTCGAGGATCTGCTCGCGTTCCTCGAGGCCGCGCAGCTTGATCGCGTGGGCTGTTTCGCTTACTCGCCCGTCGCCGGCGCGGCCGCCAATGCGCTGCCGGATGCGGTGCCCGACGACGTCAAAGAGGATCGGCGTGCGCGCTTCATGGCGGTCCAGGCGAAAATCAGCGCCGCGCGCCTCGCGCGCCGCGTCGGACAGACGATGACGGTACTGGTCGACGGGCACGATGGCACGACGGCGCTCGCGCGATCGACGGCCGATGCGCCGGAGATCGACGGCACGGTCCGAATCGCAGACGGAATACGAATCCGGGCTGGTACGTTCGCGCGGGTGACGATCACCGGCGCGAGGGAACACGATCTCGACGCGGTCGCCGCGCCGTAACGGGCCAAGCGGCCGCGCGTCGCCGCGCGCGCGCTCAAGCAATCATCGTGGAGCAGCCGAGCGCGCGGCCCTTCCAGTACATCCCGTTCAGGCGCAGCGCAAGCTTGCCCAGGGTGTCGAACTTCTTGCCCGTTACCGTCATCAACACCGCGGGGCGACTACCATCTCCCTCGACGTGCTGAAGCTCGGTGCATTCTATCGGTTCTCCCGCGTACTTCAGGACGAGCGCCTTCAGCTCTTCGTCGCTCGTCCCGGGTGCGATATTCACAATCCAGAGTCTTTCCATCGATTCTCCTTCAGGCTGCCTCGTGGCGGCTCACGCCATGATGTTGACGCCACCGTCCACGTACAGCGTCTCGCCGGACAGCCGGCGCGCGTAGGGCGTGGCAAGGTACGCGCACGTGAATCCGACGTCCATGATGTCGACCAGCTCGCCGATCGGCGCGCGCTGCTCGACTTCAGTCAGCAATAGATCGAAGTCCTTGAGCCCCGACGCCGCGCGCGTCTTGAGCGGCCCGGGCGAGATCGCGTGCACACGAATGCCCTTGGCACCGAGCTCGTACGCGAGGTAGCGGCAACAGGCTTCGAGCGCCGCCTTCACCGGACCCATGACGCTGTAGGTCGGAATCACCTTGGCCGCACCGTGATAGCTCATCGCGAACATCGTGCCGCCGTTCGTCATCAGGGGCGCCGCGAGCCGCGCCATGCGCACGAAGGAGTGGCACGACACGTCCATGGCCTTCGCGAAGCCCGCTGCCGAGCAGTTGAGAAGACCGCCCTGCAGGTCTTCCTTCGGCGCGAAGGCGATCGAGTGCACGAGGATGTCGAGCCGACCCCAATGCTTTCCAATCGCGTCGAAGACCGCATCCAGCTCGCCTTCGACGCTTACGTCGAGCGGGAGGATCAACGGGGCGTCGAGCGCACGCGCCAGCGGCTCGACGTACGGACGCGCCTTCTGATTCAAATAGGTGATCGCGAGATCGGCGCCGAGCTCGCGAAACGCCTTGGCGCAGCCGTACGCGATCGAATGCTCATTCGCGACGCCGACGACGAGCGCCTTCGCGCCCTTCAGCACCGGGCGGGGGATGTCTACGGTCATGACAGGTTTCCGTTCAATGTCCGGCGAGCACGCGACGCGTGTGCCGGGCGATCATCAACTCTTCGTTGGTCGGGACGACCCACGCGGAGGCGCGGCTCTCCGCGGTGCTGATGCGCGGACCATTGCGATCGTTGGCATCCGTATCAAGCAGGACACCCAGCCACGCCGCGTCGCGGCATATCCGCTCGCGCAGTGCGCGGTCGTTCTCGCCGATTCCCGCGGTGAACACGATCGCGTCGAGTCCGCCAAGCGCCGCCGCGAGGGAGCCGAGTTCGCGCCCGATCCGGTAGACGAAGAGATCAATCGCCGCCTTTGCCGCCGGCTCCCCGCTCGCTTCCAGCGTTCGCATGTCGCTCGAGATGCCCGACACACCGAGCAGACCGGACTGCTGGTAAATCAGCTTCTCGATCGCGCGCGCATCCATCTTGAGCTCGTCCATCAGGTAGAGCACGACGCCCGGGTCGAGGCTGCCGCAGCGGGTGCCCATCGGAAGGCCGTCGACCGCCGTGAAGCCCATCGTGCTCGCAACGCTCTTGCCGTCTGCGATCGCGCACATGCTGGCGCCGTTGCCGAGGTGCAGCACGACGACCTTGCCTGACGCCGGCACGCCGTATTGCGGCATCGCCTGCGCAACGTATTCGTAGGACAGGCCATGGAAGCCATAGCGGCGCACGCCGCGATCGGTGATCGATTTCGGCAACGCGAACGCCTGGGCAACCGCCGGTTGGCGACGATGGAACGCCGTATCGAAACAGGCGACCTGCGGCAGCGTCGGTGCGCTCGCGAGCAGCGCGCGGATCGGCGCGAGGTTGTGCGGCTGGTGCAGGGGCGCGAGCGGTACGTATTTCTCCAGTGCCGAGAGCACCGCCGCATCGACGCGGACCGGCTCGGCATACTCGAGACCGCCGTGGACGACGCGATGCCCCACGGCGACGAGGCGGTGCTTCGCAAAGTCGCTGCGCAGGAATGCGACGAGGTGCTCGAGCGCGCCGTCGTGCCCGAGCTTCGTGCCCTCGCCCCACGTCCGTTCATTCAGGGTTTGGCCGGCCGCGTCCTTCGCGACGAAGCGCGGCGCAGTGTAGAGCCCCTCGGCCTGCCCGCGCGCGACGAGCGTGAGCTCGCCGTCGGCAGCAGCGAACAGCGAGAACTTGAGGCTCGACGAGCCAGCGTTGACGACGGCGATCGCATCCATCAGATCAGGCGACAGCCTTGGTCCCGGCGTCGCGCTTGGCCTTCGCGACGAGCGCCGCGACCGCGCACGACGCAAGGCGCGTCGTCACCGAATCCGCGCGACTCGTCAGGATGATCGGCACGCGTGCGCCGAGCACGATGCCGGCGGCATCGGCGTCCGCGAGGAACGACAGACTCTTCGCGAGCATGTTGCCCGCCTCGAGATCAGGGACGACCAGGACGTTGGCGCGTCCGGCGACCAACGAATCGATCTTCTTGATCTCGGCGGATTCGAGGCTGATCGCGTTGTCGAGCGCGAGCGGGCCGTCGAGGATCGCGCCGGTGATCTGCTTGCGGTCCGCCATCTTGCACAGGGCCGCGGCTTCGACGGTCGACGGCACCTTCGGGTTGACGGTCTCCATCGCCGACAGGATCGCGACCCGCACTTCGGGAAACTGCAGCGCGTGCGCGAGGTCGATCGCATTCTGGATGATGTCGACTTTGGTCTTCCATCGTCGGCGCGATGTTGACGGCCGCGTCGGTGACGATGAGTGTCTCCGCGTACGTCGGCACGTCCATGACGAAGCAATGGCTGACGCGACGGGCGGTGCGCAGACCGGTGTCGCGCTTCACGACCTCGCCCATCAATTCGTCGGTATGAAGGCTCCCCTTCATCAGCGCTTCCGCCCTGCCCTCGCGCACCAGCGCGACCGCGCGCTCGGCCGATTCCTGACTGTGCGCGGTGTCGACGATCGGAAGTCCCGCGATGTCGATGGCAAACTCCTTCGCGATCGCCTCGATCCGCGCGCGCGGGCCGACCAGGATCGGCGCGATCAGGCCGAGCTTCGCCGCGTCGACCGCGCCGCGCAGGGAACTCTCGTCACAGGGGTGCGCGACGGCAGTCGGAGTGGGCGCCAGCGCCTTGCAGGCATCGATGAGACGCTGGTATTTCGTGTGTTGCCGTTCCATTCACGGACTCCCTGATTGCGTGCGCTACTTGAAGAATGCGGGGACGATGTCCACGAACAGGATCTTCACGATCGTCATGCCTGGAAAGATCATGGCATAGCCAAGGTCGGGCCGGTCGGTCGGCGCGAGCTTGTTCGAGTAGGCGAGAATCGCCGGATTTCCGCACGCGCCGGCGACGATGCCTGCCACTTCGTCGTACGGCATCCGGAAGACGAAGAGGCCGAGGATCAGGATTGGCACGACGAGCGCGACCAGCACGACCGCACCAAGGCCCAGCATCATGAAACCTGTATCGGTGACCGTCGCGGCAAACTTGGGACCGGACGACATCCCGACCTGAGCCAGAAACAGCGTGAGCCCCAGGTTGCGGATCACGAGGTTGGCGGAAAGCGGGATCGTCCAGTTCATGCCTCCCGTGCGGCGCAGGTTGCCGAGGATGAGCGCCATGATCAGCACGCCCGACAGCCCTACCGAGATCTTGCCGATCATGGGCAGCGGAATCTGGATCGCGCCGATGAGGAAGCCAAGCGCCATGCCGATGCCGATCGAGATGTAGCTGAACTCGGCGGTGCCCTTGATCGAGTCGCCGAAGTACTTGCGCATCGCCGCGAAATCGTCGCGATGGGCGAGCACGCCGACCCGGTCGCCGAACTCGAGCACGAGATCGGGGCGTGGCAGGATGTCGGCGTCGCCGCGGCGCACCTGGACAAGAATGGACGCCTTGTCTCCCGGCAGATCGAGATCGCCGAGCGCCCTCCCCACCACGGCCGGACGCGATGCAAACAGGCGGAGATAGTCCAAGTCGCGGCGGTCTTTGAGCAAGCGACCGGGCGCGGGCTCGCCGAGCAGCTTGCTTGCCTGCGCGAGCGCTTCCTTGGAGGGAGCGGCGGCGAGCAGGACATCGTTTTCGGAGACAATGGAATTGGGCGAGGCCGGCTCGTTGCGGCTCTCGCGGCGCAGGGCGACGATCAGCACGCCGGCAGGTAACGCAGCCGTCATCTCACCGAGCGTCTTCCCGAAAAATTCCGGGTTGTGCAGCGCGATTTCGAGCATTTCGAGACCGGTGGACGTCGGCACCTCGATCTTCGGTTTCAGGATCATGAACGCGATGTAGAGGAACAGGATCGGCCCGGCCACGCCGAACGGATAGGACACCGAATAGCCGACCGCCGGGTCGTCGTTGCCGAGCGTCGCGATGGCCGCCTGCAGCGTCGGCGTGCTGGTCCCCGATCCCGCGAACAACCCCAGCGCGTGCCCGAGGTTCAAGTTCATCGCCTTCACGAACACGCAGGCTCACCGCGCCGGCCACCAGCACGCCGATCAACGCGATCAGGTTCGCCCTGATACCGGCGGGGCTGGTCAGACCGATGAAGAATTGCTTGCCGTACTGAACGCCCACGCCATAGAGGAAGAGCGCCAGACCGAGCGTTCCGACCATCGGCGCCGGCACCGATTTCGGCGCGAACCAGCCCATCGCCAGCGCGACGAAGAGCACCGCGCCGACGCCCAGGGAAAATCCCTTGATGTTGATTTCTCCCACCAGGTAGCCGATGGCGATCGTCAGGAACAGCGCCATCATCGGCTGCTGCGAGAGCAGGTTCTGGATCATTTCCACGTCGTCTTCGCCGGATGGATTTTTTTAGCGCGCGTTGCAACCCGCTTCGCGAAATTGCCCCAGCACCCGTTGCACGAGTTCCGCGGGCGCCGGCGGCGTATCGACGAGCTGATAGTCCATCCCGAGCGCCTTCCATTTGAAGGAACCAAGCTGGTGGAAGGGGAGCACTTCCACCCATTCGACGTTCTTCATCGGCGCGACGAACTTCGCGACGCCCTCGACATTGGCCGGATCGTCGGTCAACCCCGGCACGAGCGTGTACCGGACCCACACGGGTTTGCCCATCGCCGCCAGCCGCTCGGCGAATCGCAACGTTGGCGCGAGCTCCTGCCGGGTCACGCGGCGATAGGTTTCCGGGTCCCCCGACTTGATGTCGAGGATGACGAGATCGAGATTCTTCAAATACTCGTCGGTCGCGCGCTCGCCGAGAAAGCCGGAGGTTTCGATCGCGGTGTGGAGGCCAAGCGACTTGGCCGCGCCCAGGATGCGTCGCGAAAACGCCGCCTGCACGAGCGGCTCGCCGCCGGAGATGGTCAGCCCACCCTTCATCGCGCGCAACGCGGGGGCGAAGTGACCGAGCCGGGTGACGACCTGTTCGAGCGAAATCCGCACGCCATGCTTCAGCTTCCACGTGTCGGGGTTGTGGCAGTACTGGCAGCGCAGCGTGCATCCGGAAAGGAAGAGCGTGATGCGCACGCCGGGCCCGTCCAGGTGCGAGCCGGTCTCGTACGAGTGCGCGTAGCCGAACGCGCCGTCGCCTTCGCTGTAGTTCTCGGCCTCCGGCGCGTCCGGCGAGAGATCATGCCGCAGATCGTAACGACTGCCCTCCGGAAGTTCGGCCGCCGCAACGGCCGCAATGTCGGGCGTGGGGATCGTCATCTCAGATCTTCCCGTGGAAGAACGTGCGGCTGACGACGTCCTGCTGCTGCTCGCGCGTGAGGCGGATGAAGTTCACCGCGTATCCCGATACCCTGATCGTGAGTTGCGGGTACTTGTCCGGGTGGTCCATCGCATCGAGCAGCGTCTCCTTGCTCAGGACGTTGAGGTTGACGTGGAACCCGCCCTGCCCGAAGTACATGTCCAGCGCGTCGACGGCGCGCCCGACCGCCGCCTCGTTGCCCTGCCGGTTATCCGACGGGACCACCGAGAGCGTGTAGCTGATGCCGTCCTGCGCATCGTCGAACGGCAGGCGAGCGACCGAAAGGCACGACGCCAGCCAGCCGTGCGAGTCGCGGCCATGCATCGGGTTGGCGCCCGGGCCGAACGGTTCGCCCTTGCGGCGGCCGTCGGGCGTGTTGCCCGTGCCCTTGCCGTAGACGACGTTGGAGGTGATCGTCAGTACCGACTGCGTGTGGATCGCGCCGCGGTAGGTCGGGTGCATGCGCAGGTAGTCCATGAAGCGCTTCACCAGATCGGCGGCGATGTCGTCCACGCGCGGGTCGTTGTTGCCGAACATCGGGAACTCGCCCGTCGTCTCGTAGTCGGTGATGAGGCCATTGTCGCCGCGAATGGGCTTTCACCTTCGCGTACTTGATCGCCGACAGGCTGTCGGCGACGACCGACAGGCCGGCGATGCCGAAGGCCATGGTCCGCACGATGTCGCGATCGTGCAGCGCCATCATCAGCCGCTCGTAGTTGTAGCGGTCGTGCGCGTAGTGGATGCAGTTCATCGCGTGGACGTAGGTCCGCGCGAGCCAGTCCATCATGTCGTCAGAACTTCGCCATCACGTCGTCGTAGTCGAGGACGTCCCCGGCCACCGGGCGAAAGGCCGGCCCGACCTGGACACCGCTCACTTCGTCGCGGCCGCCATTGATCGCGTAGAGCAGGCACTTGGCGAGGTTGACCCGCGCGCCGAAGTACTGCATCTGCTTGCCCAGGCGCATCGCCGAGACGCAACACGCGATGCCGTAATCGTCACCGAACTGTGGCAGCATCAGGTCGTCGTTCTCGTACTGGAGCGCCGACGTCGCCTGACTCACCGCAATGCAGTATCGCTTGAAGGGCTCCGGCAGGTTCTTCGACCATAGAATGGACATGTTGGGCTCGGGCGCCGGCCCGAGGTTGGTGAGGGTCTGCAGCGTGCGGAAGCTCGTGCGCGTGACCAGCGTGCGCCCGTCGAGCGCCATGCCGCCGATGCTCTCGGTCGCCCAGTATGGATCCCCAGAAAACAGTGCGTCGTATTCGGGCGTGCGCATGAAGCGGACGATGCGCAACTTGATCACGAGCTGGTCGATGAGTTCCTGCGCCTCGGCCTCGGTCAGCGTTTTCTCGGCGAGATCGCGCTCGATGTAGATGTCGAGGAAGGTCGAGACGCGCCCCACCGACATGGCGGCGCCGTTCATCTCCTTGATCGCGCCGAGGTAGCCGAAATACGTCCACTGCACGGCCTCCTGGGCATTCGCCGCCGGCCGGCCGATGTCGCAGTCGTAGGTCGCCGCCATCGTCTTGAGATCGGCGAGCGCGCGCAGCTGCTCGGCCATCTCCTCGCGCAGCCGCATCACGTCTTCCGTCGGCCAGCGCGCGTCGATCTGGGCGCGCTCGACTTTTTTCTCCTCGATCAGGCGGTCCACGCCGTAGAGCGCGACGCGCCGATAGTCGCCGATGATGCGGCCGCGGCCATAGGCGTCCGGCAGCCCGGTGATGATGTGGGAGCGCCGGCATGCGCGGATCTCCGGTGTGTACAGATCGAAGACCGCCGCGTTGTGCGTCTTGCGGTACTTGGTGAAGGTTTCGCGCACCGCGGGGTCGGCTTCGCGCCCGATCGCCTTGAGGCCGTTCTCGATCATGCCCC
This sequence comes from uncultured beta proteobacterium, assembly GCA_963816925.1. Taxonomy (GTDB): domain Bacteria; phylum Pseudomonadota; class Gammaproteobacteria; order Burkholderiales; family Casimicrobiaceae; genus CAIWHR01. The sequence continues at coordinate 218,878 of CAWFMY010000009.1, forward strand.
AGCCGCCGGTGGGCATGATGGCGCGGCGGAAGGGTTGGTCGGTCTGCAGCCCGACGATCACCTCATTGGCGCGGTCGATGTAGCCCGGACCGTGCGACGTCAGCGACGAGGGTGTCGTGACATCGACGTCGAGCACGCCCTTCTTGGCTTCTTCGCGGAAGAACGGCTGGAGTTTTGCCCAGACCGCCTGCGTGCGCTTGGTCGGCTCGGCAAGGAATTCTGGCCCGTCAACATACGGCGTCACGTTCGACACGATGAAATCGCGGACGTTGATCTCGCGCTGCCATTCCGTTCCCGAAAAATTGCGCCATGCCTGCGGTTGCTTTGTCTGTTGCAACATTGTCAAGTCCTCCAATGCTTCCCGTCAGGCACTCTTGCGCCCGCTGGTGCGTCGCTTGACCGGCGGCTTGCGCGCAACTTTGCGCACCGGCGCACGGCCTCTGGTCCGCGCCGGTTTTACCTTCAGCGCGGTGCCGATGTTCTCGATCATCGACAGCTGCTCCGTAGTCGGCTCGAACCGCCGCATCCGCTCGTCGGCGAGCAGCCGCCGGACCAGCGTCACCAGCCGCTCGCGATCGCCGGGCTTCGAGAGGAGCTTGGGCAGCGTCGCGATCGCCTTCTCGGGTTCGTAGCGGACGATGATGTCCTGCTCGCCGCGGATGCGCCGCCATTCGTCGGGGGCCAAGTCGGGAAGCAGGTCGCGGTATTCGGCGGCGAGTTCCTGCTTCAGCGCGAGTCGCGAAAGCGGCAACGGCGCGCCGCGCCGCGCCAGCAGCGAGCCGACGCGCGCCAGCGCTTCTGAAAATCCGCCCTCGGCGATCGATGCCAGCGCCTCCTTGACGAACGGCAGCTCGCGCGGCTCGATCATGCCTTCCGCCGCACTACCCTTGGCCTCCCACTTGTCGGCGAGATAGAGCGAGAACACGTTGCCGTACGTCTGGAAGAACGCCGCCTCGCTGTTCGCGTCGCGGATCTCGCGGTAGAAGTCGAGTGACGCGCTGACGGCGTCGGACATCATGTTCTGGATCTTGATGCCGGGATTGTCCCGCCCAGCCGGCTGGCGCTGCGCCTTGACCGCCTGCGCCGCCGGACCGAGCCACGCGAGCCATGGGTTCAGGTCCGAGAACGCCCAGCGCTGGACGCGCAGCGTATGGAACTGCCGCGACAGCTTCGCACTGACTTCGTTGCCCATCGACTGGACGAACGGTTGCGCGAAGAGCTCGTACGCACGCTGGTTGAATTCTGAGATTGCGGCAACGGCCTCGAACGGCTTCTCGTCGGCGCGCTCAAGGCGATTCAGCTGCTTGACGATGTCCTCGAGTCGGCGTTCGTGAAATTCGACCTCGTATCCGACTCTGCCGTCACGCCCCTTGACCTCCTTGATCTGCATTCCGTACAGCCCGGGCGGCAGTGACTCGACCGACTTCAGCACTTCGACGATCTGCGCATGTTCCTTCTTCGCGACCTTGCCGGAGACGAAGATGCCGAGGTGACCGACGTCCTGGTGCAGCAGCCCCACGATCACCTGGCCGCGGGCCTTGATTTCTTCGGTCGAGCCGTAGACGTCGGCGACCCAGTTGAATGCTTGCTGTGGCGGCGTGATGTTGTCGCCCATCGACGCGAACAGGATGATCGGCGCCTTGATGTCGCGCAGATCGAAGGCCTTGCCGCCCGTCGCCTTAGTGCCGGTCCAGAGCTTGTTGCCGACGAAAAGGTTGCGGGTGATCCATTCGATCTCCTCGCGGTTCATCAGGTAGAAACCGCCCCACCAGCGCTCGAACTCGAGGAAGCGCGGCGGTTCGGTGTCGATTTTCGTGAACAGGTTGTAGTACTTGTCCCAGAACGTGTTGGCCGGATTGAGGTTCTCGAAATTCTCGACCAGATAGGCGCCGTCGAAGATACCGTTGCCCATGTCGGCAGCGAACGACGACAGCCAGGTGCCGCCCAGCATGCCGCCCGCGTAGCGCATCGGATTGTCGCCGGCGCCCTCCTGGAACGCGCCGCCCCAGTACGACATCGGCGCACCGTTGATGACGATTGGACCAGTGTCTTCCGGATCGGCCGCAGCGAGCATCATCGCCGCCCAGCCGCCCTGGCAATTGCCGACGATCACGGGCTTCGCGCTCGCCGGATGCAGCGCGCGCACCTTCTTCACGAACTGCTGCTCGGCGTCGCAGACATCGAGCAGTGTCTGGCCCGGCTCTGGATCACGAAAGAAGATCACGAAGTAGACCGGGTGCCCCTCGCGCAAGGCGACCCCCACCTGCGAATCGTCCTTGAACCCGCCGATGCCCGGACCGTGTCCGGCGCGCGGATCGATGATTACATAGGGGCGAAGCTTGGGATCGATCTTCACCCCTTCGGGAGGGACGATCCGCACCAGCGCGTAGTTGACGGGCCGCGCAAGCTCACGCCCGTCGACAACTGTTTCGTAGGCAAAGTGCAAGACCGGCGGCAATCCTTGCTGGTTGTGTTCGACGAAGCTGTTGCCGCGCTCGCGCAGCGTGTCCCAGAACAGGATCGAGCGCTGCGCAAAATCGGTGGCGTACTGGCACCACTGCGACCAGGCTTCGTTGGGAGCGACCGGTTTTGCGGTGAGGCCCGCCGCGCATTCGGAATAGGCCGCGGAAAGGCGTTCGGTGAAGTGTTCCTGCGCGAGCTTTGTCCGCTTCTTGTGCAGCTGCGCGACTTTCGTGGATATGTCGAAGGTTCTTGCGATTTGCTTGGTTGCGTCCATGGTTACACCAGTTCCGGCTATCGAGATCGTTACGGTTTCGACGCTTCTTTCATCGCCGGGCTGTCAAGCTGGGGTTTCGGTTTCTCTTTCCGGGGCGAGGTGTCGGCGGCGGCCTTCGCCGAACCTTCGGCCGCAGCCTGACCATAGCCTTTGCCTGCTGTCGATGACGTGGTCGCCTGCACCGACTTCTGCTTGGCTGCCTTGTCGGGCAGCGCCTTGTTCATGTCCTTCGACTTCGCCGCTGCGGCGGACCCTTCAGCGGCCGCCCCACCATAGCCCTTGGCCGTTCCTTCGGTCGCGCTTTTCACCATTTCCTGCTTCGCCTTGTTATCCGCAGCCTTGTCCACAGCCGGCGCGGTCGTCTGCGCTCCGACGGCAAGTGCATACGTACTCGCGAGGGCTGCGATTATCATTGTCTTCATCAGGGTTTCTCCATAGTGGAAAGTACCATGTTGCGCCGTTTCACTCAGCATGCTTTGACGTGGATCAAGGCGCCGGCCAAGGCGACAGTGTAATACAGCGCCGCGCGGTCATTTCATGTCTCGACATGCAGATGAATCGCACGACGCCGGGCCTGCGTCCCTGCGTCGGACGGAAAATGACGATTCTCATTCCGGCGCTTATGTTCTTGAGTCAACGAGGCTTCGGTGTCATGGCCGCGGATGCTCCCAACGAGACGTTGACGCTGCTGGTAATCGACGGCGAGGCGCGTGTATCAGACGGTCACGGACACCGCTGCCGCGCGGCGGCGCCAAGCGACGTAGGGGATCACGGTGAGAGCGCTGATCACGAGATACGCGAGCACCGCCGCGATGATGGCGGGTGGCGCCCCATTGAGGGTGACCACCAGCAGCGCGAGACCGGGATTGCGCGCTGCGCTGCAGATCGCCATCGCCGTACGGGTCGCAGGCTCGGGCGCGCCTAGCAGGTGACCGACTGCTAACGCCAGTGCGGTCACAAATACGATCGCAAGCGACACTCGCCAACCGGCACCGATCACAACCTGCCAGATGTCGATCAGCACGAGCACGAGCAGCAAGACGAGGAGCGCGCTTCCGACCCGGCGCAGCTTCGGCTCAAGCCAGGCGGCGCCGCCGACGCTCATTCGACGCGTGATCATGCCGAGCGAAAGGGGGAGGAGCTGCGCCACGAACACTTGGCGCGCGAGGTGCTGCGGACCGACGAACGCGCGGGCGCCGTAGTACTCGTCGAGCGCCGCGATCCACAGCGGCATCGAGACGACCGCGAGTATGGCGACCGCGATCTGCAGCGCCGGCGCGAACGCTCGATGGCCGCCCGCGCCGAGCGAGCGGCGCAACGCCACGGGCGCGCCCGGCGATATCGCCATCAACACGATGCCAACTTCCGCGGATCGAGGGAGATCGAGTCCCTTCGTCACGACGAGCGCGATCACCGGCACCGCAATGAGCACGCAGAAGAGCCCCTTCAACAGCTGCGCCGGATGCTGCAGAACCCAGCGGAACTCGCCCGGCACGATCGCAAGGCCCAGGTCGAACATGACCGTGAAGAGCGTGGCGGCCGCGACGATCGACAGAATCCAGCCGGGAACGGGGCCGTCAATGGGCATTGGCTTTGGGACCAGTGGACGCGATCATGCGTGTTGTTCGGGCCATGACCGAACACATTCGCTTTGCGCCTGCTACGCCGGTGCCTCCGAGAGCGACAGCTTGACGTGCACCGTCCCGCCGTCGCGGTGGCGTTCCATGGGCAATCCGGCCCGGGCGAAGACAGCGAGCATCGACGCGTTCCCGGTGAGCACATCGGCCTCGAGGGCGGCGACGCCCTGCTCCCGCGCGATTCGTACGAAATGCCGCATCAGGCACCCGGCGATGCCGAGACCCTGGTAGTCCTCCTCGACGATGAACGCCACTTCGGCCGTGCGCTCCTCGCCATCCTGGCCGGACACGACATAGCGACCGGACCCGATCACGACCTCGTCGATGCCGGCACCGATCGTCACGACCAGCGCCACTTCACGCTCGGGATCGACCCGCATGAGGCGATCCAGTCCGGCCTCGGTCAACTCGTCCCGGTAGCTGAAGAGCCGCGTATAGATGGACTCTCGGTCGAGCTGCCGGACCGCGCGGGCGATCTTGTCGCGGTCGCTCGCGCGGAGCGCGCGGACCGTCACCGCGACGCCATTTTTCAGCGTCTCGGAAACGGAGAATTCATCCTGTTCAGCCATCGCGTCCCCGATACCCCGAGCGCCGGGCGCGGTGCGCCGGCGGCCCCACCTGTCTTGCACAGCGCAGGGGCGTTGCCCGCGCCTTGGGGCAAATGGCTACTTCTTCGCCGGCTCCACGGCGAGCGCGAGCGCCTGCGTGAAGGTCGCTTCGACCTGATCGCCCTTCGCGATCCGCTTGAACTGCGCCGGATCGGCAATCTTGAGGTCGACCGTGCGCTGCGGCCCCTTCAACGTCACGACCTGCTTGGCGGCGTCGACCCCGACGACGTCGGCGACGATCGTGACCTGGCGGCCAAAAGCACCCGCGGGCTTGTCACCCGGCTTGGCGCCCGCTGCACCCGACGTCTCCGAGCGGGCCACGACCATGCCGCCCCCCTTCTTGAGCTCGAGCGTCAGTGCCTCGACATACTGGACATCGACCCGGTCGCCCACCTTCATGCTGGCGAAGTTCTTCACGGCGGCACCGGCGGTGACGGTCAGCTCGTTCCCCTGCGGTCCTTTGAGCGTGATGTCGCGCGTTGCCGCGTCGATCGCGGTAATCGTCGCGGTGACCCTGGCCGTCTGGGCGACGCCCGCCATCCCCGGTGCCGAGCCGACCGCGACTGCTCCGGTCTGGGCTCCCGCGGGTCCGGCCAGAGCAACGGCAAACATGATGCCAACGAAACCTGAAAGCTTGCGCATGAGACAGCTCCTCGATGTGAATGAACGGGTGACGGCGAACAAGGTCAACGATCAGAATTTCTCGGCGATGACCTTGACGGAAGGCGAAACCGGGCGCGCCTTCGGTGTCTTGCGCTTCGGCATCTTCACCTTCTCGCGCGGTGGCGCTTGGTACGGAATGCGCGACAGGATATGCGAGATGATGTTGAGCCGCGCCCGCCTCTTGTCGTCGGAACGGGCGACGTACCACGGCGCCCACGCCGTGTCGGTCGCCGCGAACATGTCGTCGCGCGCCTTCGTGTAGTCGTCCCAGCGCGTGTACGACTTGATGTCCATCGGCGAGAGCTTCCAGATCTTGCGGCCGTCGTCGACGCGTGCCTCGAGACGCCGTGTCTGCTCGTCCGGGCTCACCTCGAGCCAGTACTTGAGCAGGATGATGCCGGAATTCGACCATCAGCCTCTCGAACAGCGGGACGACCTTCAGGAAGGCCCGCGCCTGCTCGTCGGTGCAGAAGCCCATGACACGCTCGACGCCGGCGCGGTTGTACCAGCTGCGGTCGAAGATCACGACCTCGCCGGCGGCCGGCAGGTGCGGGAGGTAGCGCTGCGCGTACATCTGCGATTTCTCGCGCTCGGTCGGAGTGGGGAGCGCGATCACTCGGAACACGCGCGGGCTCACGCGCTCGGTGATCGCCTTGATCGTGCCGCCCTTGCCCGCGCCGTCGCGGCCCTCGAAGATGATGCAGACCTTGAGCCCCTTGTGCTTGACCCACTCCTGGAGCTTGACGAGCTCGACGTGAAGCTTTTTCAGCTCCTTCGCGTAGTCCTTGCCGGAGAGCTCGGCGCCCGGTGAATGCCTTCGCCTTGCTCTTGCCTGTCGCCCTTCGCTGCCTCTTTCTTCGTCGCCATCGTCATCTCCATCGAAGCTGTTCGCCGGAAAGCTCGCAATCATCTCGGCCGCTGCATCATTGCGCGGCCACCGGTTCCGTCGGCGGCAGGTGCTGGTCGAACCCGCCCCCCAGCGCCAGGTACAGGTTGACCCGCTGGGCGAGCCGTTCCGTCTGCACGCGCAGGAGCGCGATGCGGGCCGAGTACAGGGAAAGCTGGTTCTGCTCGACCGCCCGCAGATCGACGGTCCCGACGCGATACTGGATTTGCGTGAGCTCGAGTGCACGCGTGCTGTCGCGGGTCGAGGCCTCGAGAATGACGTAGCGATCGCGCAGCGCGTTCTCGGCGGCAAGCGCGTTTTCGACTTCGCCGAACGCCCGCTGGCCCGCTCGCGCGTACTCCGCGACCGCCTGTTTCTGCTCCGCCGACCGGATCTCGACCTGCGCGCGCAGCGCGCCTCCCTGATACAGAGGCGCGATCAGGTTGCCGCCGAAGCTCCAGATGGGGTTGCTCGTATTCTTGAGCACGATGAGTTCGCTCGACACGCTGCTGCCCCCGGCGGTCAGGCTGATGCGCGGAAGCATCGCCGCGCGCGCCTCGCCCACCCGATCGAATGCGGCGGCGACGCGGCGCTCGGCCGCGACCACGTCGGGCCGGCGCTCGAGCAGTTCCGACGGCATGCCGACCGGCGCGGGCGGGGGCATCGTCGAGAGCCGATCGGCGACGGCGATCTCCGCCGCCGGATAGCGTCCCACGAGGAGCTCCAGCGCGCGCAGTGCCTGCTCGCGCGCCTGCTCGATCTCGCGCAACCGATCGCGGTAGGTGCCGGCGCTCGCGCGCGCCTCCGCCACCGCCTGCTCGTTGCCGTTGCCGATGCGCAACCGGTCCTGCGCGAGGCGCAGCAGATCGTCGGCGGAGCGCACGGCCTCCTGCGCGATCGTGCGCTGCAGCCCGGCCTCGATCGCGAGGAACCAGCTCTTGGCGACCGTGGCCGCCAGCGACTGGCGCGCGTACGCGTAGTCGGCGGCGAACGCCGCGGCCTGTTCCTCCGCCGCCGCGCTCCCGTAGCGCAGGCGGCCCCAGATGTCGAGCTCCAGCGACGCGTTGAGCCAGATGCCCTCGAGGCCGCCGCCACTGCCCGATTTTCCGCCGGCGATGCCCGCGACGCCCACCGCCGGCCACAGCGCGCCGCTCGCCACCTTCACGTAACCGGTGGCCTGCTCGACGCGCGCGGCCGCCACCTGCAGGTCGGCGTTGTAGGCCAGTGCTTCCGTGACAAGCGCGGTCAGTGCGGAATCGTTGAACGACACGAGCCACTGGTCCGCCACGGGCGCCACGGTCCCGCCGCTCGCCTTCCACGCCGCGGGGACCGTCGTATGCGGCAGCGCCTGCTTCTGCAGCTCTTCGGTCGTCGGCGGAGGCTTGAGCGCGCACCCTGCCAGCGCGGCCGCGAGGGCGCCGCGAGAACGATCGTTCGGGGAGCTGAGACGCGTGCGCATCAGTGCAGCTTCAGCACGAGGTAATCGGTGATCGCGCCGATGCGCAGGATCACCATCCGCACGAGGTGGATTACGTGCCCGTGGTCGGTGTAGATCGCGCCGTGCGCCCTCCGCGCCGGCGGCGAGGAAGAGCTCGCGGTCACGCTCTTCGACGTCGAACTTGACCGGGAACCGGCCCGGGACCTGCGGAAAGGCGCCGGTCTGCGGCAGCACGCCCGACTGCGCCACCTGGCCCTGGCCCTGCGCCCAGACGATCGAGTCGACCTTCGCCTTGATGATGCGCCCGGGGTACGTGTTGAGCGCGAATTCCGCCTCGTTGCCGGGCTCGACCAGCCGCAAGTTCGTTCTGCGCGTAGAGCGCGATGACCTGATAGGTCTCCTCGACGAAGCTCATCGCCGGCGCCACCGGAAACGGGGTCACGAAGGAACCGGGCCGCAGCTGGACGTTGATCGCGTAGCCGCTGGTCGGCGCGTAGACGGACGTCTGGTCGAGGTTCCACTGCGCGTTCGCGAGATCCGCGCGGCTCAAATCGACCTGCGCCTTCGCGGTCGCGAGCTGCGCCCGCGCCCCCGCGACCGATGCCTGCTCGCCGTTCACCTGCCCCGACAGCTTCTGCGTGACCTGCGCCTCGTTCGCCGTCGCCGTCGCAATCTGGCCTTCCAGCTCGATCACGTTGGCCTCGGCCTGCTCCAGCGCGAAGCGATCGCCGGCGCCGGTCGCCACGAGCTCCCGGTTCTGCCGGACGCGCAGCCGCGCGAGCTCGAGCCTGGGCTGCAGCGAAGCGACCTGTCCGCTGGCGGATTTCAGTTGTTCCTGCAACTGCCGCGCACCGGCCGACGCATCCACCAGTCCCGCGCCGGCCTGCGCGAACTTCGCCTCGTCGGCCGCGAGCTTCGCCTTGGCGACGTTGAGATCGTTCTGGTACTGGGTCGGGTCGATGCGGAACAGCAGCTCGCCCTTCTTGACCAGCCGATTGGGCTCGACCGGTACCTCGATCACCCGTCCCCGCACCTGCGGGATCACCTGCACGACGTACTTGATGACGCGAACGTCGGTCGTCGACGGCGCCACGATGTTCAGCGTAAGGATCATCGCCGACAACACGACGATCGGAATGATGACGACCGTGACCTGCCACGCGGTGTTCCACGGCAGCCACTTGAACTTGAAGAAGATCAGCCAGACGAAGAACGCGTAGATTCCAAGGAGCAGGGCTTCCATCAGGCGTCCCCCGCCTTCGAACCGGTCGCGGCGCGGCTGGCGGCCGCCGTCGGCCGGCGCCGGACGCGCCGCGACGAGGTCGCGGCGCAGCACCTTGAGCTCGGCGGTCAGCGTGCCCTTGGCGGCCATCGCGTCGAGCTCCTCGCGCAGGTGCGCGAGTTCGTGCTCCAGCAGTTCGCCCGGCCTGCGCCTTCTCGCCCATCTCGTGGTAGTAGTCCTCGTGCTTCTCGGTGCCGTAGGCGACGCGGTAGCGCGATCGGCTTCGTGTACGCCCACAGCCATGCGATCGGCCACAGCAGGCCGCCGAACACCAGCGACAGCAGGCACAGCGTGTGGATGGCGTCGCGCTGCGGATGGTGGCGCTTGTGCGCGATCTTCTCCGGCAGCACGTGGACCAGCCAGAACAGCACGATCGCGCCGATCGGGCACGACGATGATGATGAACCACGCGAGGCCCATCGCCGCCGTGTCCATCATCTCGGGCGGGAGGAACGACGCGTTCGCGGCCGGCGCAATGGTCAGCGCGGCCGACGGACAATGCAATCGGTAACAGCTTGAACAATCTATTCATGAGATTGACCCCACGCCTAACTTCCCATTCACGCGAATGCGATTCAACCACGCCGACGACAAGGATCGACCGGCTCGACGCGAAGCCGACGTCCGAAGTCCGCCGCGGGAACGGAAATTCGATCCTATTCTCGCATACCACATGCCCCTGCGTCGGACCGGCGCAACCTTGCGGGCGTAAGCTACCACCGCGGCGCCGCCCGGGAGTCACCCGGGCCTCTGCAGACGCGCGGCCGACGATCCGCCCAGCCCCTGCGTATCGGGGATCATCGCCAGCGCGAGCTCTTCGGGCCGGGTGAAGTGAGTCTGATCGCCCAGTCCAGCAAGTCGAGCTGCGCGTCCAGCGAAGGACGCCGGTGTTCCGGCAGCGTGCTCCGCAGGTTGAGGAGCATCGCGCGCATGCGACGCGCGACCTGCAGGTTGTTTGCGCCGCATGCGCGAATCTCGTTGCAGGCGACCTGGACGTAGTGCTCCCAGTTCGGGGTGCGGAAGATGACGCGCGGCTGCCCGCTGTCGATCGAGAATGACTTCACCGCGCAGCTGCCGCCGGCCGACCTGCCGGAGCAGCCGATGCACCTGGTCGATCGCGAGCACGGCGGTCGTCGGGTCGTTGATCGCCGGCGACAACGCCTTCAGCGCGATGTCGACGATGATGCGGAACGCGAACATCGGGTCCTGCTCGAGCGTCCGTTCGGGACCGAAGGCCACTGTCGACCGCAACGACGCGATCGTCGATCGCCATCGCGCCGCCGTAGAGCACGAACAGCGGCTCGTCTGCCGCGACGAAATCCCCGACCTGCGGCAGGAACTCGATCATGCCGTCGTGGAAGCGCGCCAGCGCGACGAGCGTGCGCGATGTCGACCGCGAGCACGATTTCGGACGCGTCACGGTGCTCGACCACGCGGCTCGGCGTGCAGGCTTTTCAGCTGCAGCGCGGCGTCCTCCGGCGGCAGCGCGGTCGCCGGTTCCGGATAGACGGCCTCGATCATGGCCATGCCTTCGTCGCCGACGCGGGCGACGACGGCCGACCGGCCGGAGCAGGCGCGCCGCGTAGTCGATCAGGAACAGGAAGTCGGCGATGCACGCGACTCCGAGCACGCCGGTCACCGTTGCGACCAGCTCGTGCACCGTCTCTGTCTGCCGGTTGAGCGCGCCGACGGCGAACACCAGCGTGAAGACGAACAGTCCGACGCTGTAGCGGACGACGTTGTTGCGCAGCAGGATGGTGGCGATGATTCGCGGCGTCAGCTGGCCGCCGGCTATCTGAATGGCCACCAGCAGCTGGCCGAACGTGAATACCAGAAACGACAGCGTCAACGTGATGACGGTCTGGTACAACGCCGTTGCGCCGGTAAGCTCGAGGTGGGTGAGATTCCAGCGCTGCCAGTCGTCGAGCGCGTGGATCATCGGCGAAATCATCAACTCGATCGCGATGGCGATGAGCGGGACCGTCCACAACGCGGACTTGAGATAACTGGTCGCGCGGTACACTCGGCCCCACGTCACCCTGCTGCGAATGTAACTCCGGAATTGGCGCCTCCGCTCGGCCAACGTCGATCCAGGTGTGGCATCTGCTTGCGGGGTGGGAGTCATCGCTGAATTTCCGTCGTGGCGCGCGCGATCGGCGCGAGAACAGTATTCCGGGGTGTCACTGGACGGGCCATTTGGGCAGAATAATCGCAATCAGAACGTCGCGCCGATCATGCCGACGAAAACCTGATCGTTCGCCCCCGGGTTGAACCAGTAACCCCCGAGGGTGACGGGCCCCCACGTCACCTGCGCGAATGGGCCGCGCTGGATGTCACGCTCGTTGCTGTAAGTCCGGGTGCGCTGGCCGGCAATCCCCGACGCGAAGCCATTCGACCGGCCGGAAGCCCAGTTCGCTCCAGGCGTAGAAATAGCTGTCGGTGTGCTGATGGCTGTCGCTCACGTATTCGGCCTCGATGTAGAAGTCGAACTTCTTCCAGGCCACGCTCGCCTCGAGCGCGGGCACGAATGCCTGCGTCGAGCCCCAGGCGCCGCCGAGGAGCGGCGTCAGCTCCCAGGTGATCGCTTCTCCGCCCGAAAAGGTCCAGCCGACGAACGCGGAACGCGCGCCGACCGACTCGTAGTTGTACCTCGCCTCGAGGTGCAGCGGCCCGCGGTCGGCGACCGCGATCGCCGACGTGTAGTTCTCGCCGCCGCGAACGACGGTGGGATAAGCGGTGATCGCGAACTCCCACGAGGGATTCGCGGCAGGAGAAGCGCGTCGGCCGCCATACTCGTCCTCGGCGGCGAGTGCGCACGTGGCCGCGACGGCCGCGACCACTGCGAAACCGCACAGCGCGGTCTTCATCCGCCGAGCGCGTTGATCGCGACCACGAGCGCGGTGCCCAATCCTGCCATCAACAGCCCGACCTTCCAGCTGCCGTAGCCCGCATAGCGTCCCAGCGCCAAGCCTCCGAAGAACAGCATGGCGACCGCGACAGCCCGGGATACGTTCTTGGCCATTCCGACATCGTCGATCAGCGCAAAGGGCACGACGACCGGGAAGGTCGCAGCGACAACGATCAGGAATATCGCCAGCGCAGCGGTGAGATCGTCGCGATTGAGCGTCGGTTTCGCGGGGAGGTCGGTCAGCGCGACGATCCGCGCGCGCATCGCCTCGATCTCGGCCGACGCGACGAGGCCCTTCGCAACTTTCGACAGCGCGCCTTCAATGAGCAGGCGGCCCGTCGCCGCATCCGGGGCATCGCGTACCGAACGAATCAAGGAGAGCGACCGGCCGCGGTCCGTGACGGTGCGTACCAGGTACATGACCGCGTCGACCAGGCCCCACGCAAGGTTGCAGCCCAATGCAGCGATGAACATCGCGCGGATCTGGGTGTCGCCGGATTCCGCGACGGAGACTGCGCCCGTAAACGTGAGCGCCATGAACAGCCCGAACAGCATCTCCGATACCCGATCCACCGGACTGAGCACGGGCTCGCGCGCCGTCACTTCAGCGCGGAGCTCTTCGCTCATTGCCATACGCTGCCGTTCCGATCTGTTTGAGGTTGCGCAGCACGAGGGCCGGAGGATCGCGCAAGGGTCCAGTACTCGATCTTGACACCGTCGCTTGTCCGGGCGATACAACCGGATTCAAGCAATGGCATTTCGATATTCGTCTCCACCGGCGTAGTATTCTGATCGCAGGCTTCGAAGACACACAACACCGATCAACCAGTCGCATGAATCATCCCACGACAGGCATTCCGGTGACGCCGTCAGGCGCGGGCGCGTTGCGATTCGACATCGTCGCCGGCCTCACGGCGGCGGCGGTCGTGCTGCCCAAGGCGATGGCGTACGCGACCGTCGCCGGCCTGCCGGTCGCCGTCGGTCTCTACACCGCGTTCATCCCGATGGCGATCTACGCGCTGCTCGGCACGTCGCGCGTGCTGAGCGTCAGCTCCACGACGACGCTCGCGATCCTCGCCGGAACCGAACTCGGCCTGGTGGTGCCCGACGGCGACCCGTCAAGGCTCGTCACCGCGACTGCCACGCTCACCGCACTCGTCGGCGCGATGCTGTTGATCGCGCGGCTGCTGCGGCTCGGGTTCGTGGCGAACTTCATTTCGACGCCGGTGCTGACCGGCTTCAAGGCGGGGATCGGCCTCGTGATCGTGCTGGACCAGGTGCCGAAGCTCCTCGGCATCCACATCACGAAGCAAGGATTCTTCGCCGACGTCGTGAGCGTCGCGCAACACGTGCCCGACACTTCACTGATCACGCTGGCGGTAGCCGTTGCCACGTTCGCGGTGCTGATCGGCATGGAGAAGCTATGGCCGCATTCGCCGGCGCCGTTGGTCGCCGTCGGGGGCGGCATCGCCGCGTCGTGGTTACTTCGGCCTCAACGCGGCGGGCGTCTCGATCGTGGGCCTCATTCCCCAGGGCTTTCCGTCGCTGACCCTGCCGGACCTCCCGCTGATCGCGCAGCTCGCGCCGGGCGCGCTCGGGATCGCGCTGATGAGCTTCACCGAAACGATCGCCGCAGGTCGCGCGTTCGCCCGCCCCGGAGAACCTCGCATCGATGCGAATCGCGAGCTCATCGCCACGGGAGCGGCCAACCTGGGCGGTGCGCTTTTCGGCGCAATGCCGGCCGGCGGCGGCACGTCGCAGACGGCGGTCGTGCGGTCCGCGGGCGGGCAGTCGCAGAAGACATCGCTCGTCACCGCGGCTGCGGCGCTCGCCACGATGCTGCTGCTGGCGCCGGTGCTGGGGCTCATGCCCCACGCGACGCTCGCTGCGGTGGTCATCGTCTACTCGGTCGGGCTGATCCAGCCGGCGGAGTTCCGCGCCATCCGCGGCGTGCGAACGATGGAGTTCCGGTGGGCGCTGATCGCCTGCGTCGGGGTTCTGTTGCTCGGCACGCTGAACGGCATCGTCGTCGCGATCGTCGTGTCGATGATCGGACTCGCGAGCCAGACCGCTCATCCGCGGGTGTCTGTAATCGGACGCAAGCGCGGAGCCGACGTGCTGCGACCACTGTCGCCCGAACATCCGGACGACGAGACGTTCGACGGCTTGCTGATCGTCCGCCCCGAAGGACGCCTGTTCTTCGTCAACGCGCAATACGTCGCCGAACAGATCGACGCGCTGGTCGACGCAGTACCAGCCCCGCGTGCTGGCATTGGACATGAGCCGCGTGCCCGATATCGAATACTCGGCCTTGCAGATGCTGATGGAGGGCGAGAAGCGCACCACCGAGGGCGGAGCCGTCGTGTGGCTGGTCGGCCTCAATCCCGGCGTGCTCGAAGTCATTCGCAATGCAGGACTCTACGAGCGACTCGGCCGCGAACGGATGCTGTTCAACGCGCGCGCGGCGATCGAGCGCTACCAGGCGCTCGAGGCAAAAGAACGCACCGTGCCGACCACTGCGCGTTGATTGCCGGTCGCTGACAAAACCGCACGCCGAGTCGACAATTCCGGGACAATGCGGTAAAAATGCCGGCTGCCGCGGCCGTGCCCGCTGGTCGCCACGGGCCAGTCCCTTTCCCAACCCCTCCCCTGGGGTATCTGCCGATGAAACCTGCACTCGCCGCCGCGCTGCTCGTACCGTTTGCCCTGCTCACCAGCTGCGGCAAGGACGACAAGAAAACCGCCGAGCGACCGCCGGCCGAAGTCACGGTCCTTACGGTCGCGCCGCGCGACACGCCCGTATCCGCCACGTTCGTCGCGCAGACGCAGAGCTCGCAGGCGGTCAACATACAGGCGCGCGTCTCGGGATTTCTCGACAAGCGGATGTACGTCGAGGGGTCGGTAGTCAAGGCGGGCCAGGTCATGTTCCAGATGGACCAGAAGCCGTTCCAGGCGCAACTCGATGCGCAACAGGCAGCGCTGGCGCGCAGCCAGGCCTCGCTCGATGTCGCCAAGGCGAATCTGGCGCGTACCAAGCCGCTGGCCGAGCAAAATGCGCTGTCGCAGAAGGACCTCGATGACGCACAGGGCCAGTTCGATTCCGCCGCCGCCGCCGTCGAGCAGGGCAAGGCGCAGGTTCAGGAAGCGAAGCTCAATCTCTCGTATACGACGATCACGTCGCCTGTCACTGGCGTGTCGAGCTTCGCGGCGGTCGCCGACGGGACTTACCTCGATGCCAAGAACGCGCAGCTCACGACGGTGTCGGTGCTGACGCCGATGTGGATCAACTTCAGCATCTCGGAGAACGAGATGCAGCGCATCCGCAGCGAGTCGCAGGCCGGCTTGATTCGCCTGCCCGAGAACCGCAGCTTCGAGGTCGAAATCGAGCTCGTCGACGGTTCGATCTTTCCGAGCAAGGGCCGGATTACGTTCACCGACCCCTCGTACAACCCGCAGACCGGCACGTTCCTGATCCGCGCCTCCGTCGACAATCCGAACGGCCTGCTGCGCCCCAACCAATACGTCCGTACCCGGCTGCAGGGAGCCATCCGGCCCAATTCCATTCTTGTCCCCCAGCGTGCGGTGCAGCAGGGCGCGCGCGGACATTTCGTCTGGGTCATTGACAAGGAGGGCAAGGCGGAGCAACGACCGGTGCAGGTAGGCGATTGGTACGGCGAATCCTGGTTCATCTCGCAAGGACTCGCGGCCGGCGACCAGGTCGTCGTCGATGGCGCGCTGCGCCTCGCGCCCGGCGCGACGGTGAAGTCGACGCCCTATGTGGCAAAACCGGGCACCGGCGAGACCGCGCCTCTTTCGATGCCCGCGGGAGCCTCGCTGGTCGTCAATTTCGCTAAGGGCAAGTCCACGCTCGACGCAGAAGCGCTGCGGCTCCTCAAGGGATTCGCGCCGGCGATGAAGGCAGGACCGAATCCGATCGACGTCACGGGCTTTGCGGACCGCAACGGCAACCACACTGCGAACGTGGCTCTCGCCAAGCAGCGTGCGCTGGCGGTCCGCGACGCACTCGTCGCCGAGGGCATTCCCATCGAGCGCGTCCGGCTGGTGGCGCCGCAGGACGTCACCGGCGCGGGCAGCGACGAGCAGGCGCGGCGAGTCGAGCTCGCCGTCGGAAAGTAAGCGGGCCCATCCAGCATGTTCTCGCGCTTCTTCATCGAGCGGCCGATTTTCGCGGCGGTCGTCTCGATCATTCTCTGCCTCGCGGGACTCGTCTCTATCGTCGTGCTTCCCGTGCAGCAGTATCCGACGATCACGCCGGTCCAGGTGACCGTGTCAGCGACGTACCCGGGCGCCGATTCGAAGACGCTCGCGGATTCGGTCGCCGCCCCGATCGAAGCGCAGATCAACGGCGTCGACAACATGCTCTACATGTCGTCGACCAGTTCCGCCAACGGCCAGCTGACGCTGACCGTCTTCTTCTCGCTCGAGACCAACCCCGACATCGCGCAGGTGCAGGTGCAAAACCGCGTCAACCTGGCGCTGCCGCAACTGCCCACGGCGGTCACGCAACTCGGCGTTTCGGTGCAGAAGAAATCGTCGTCGATCATGATGCTGATCGGCGTGTTCGCCAAGGGCGACCGATACACCCCCGACTATGTAGCCAATTTCGCGAACGTCTACGTGCTCGACGCACTGAAGCGCGTGCCCGGCGCGGGGCAGGCACAGGTGATGGGCGTCGCGGATCAGGCGATGCGGATCTGGATGAACCCGGACCGCATGGCCTCTCTCGGCATCACGACGTCCGACATCGCGAATGCCGTGAAGGCGCAGAACGCGCTGTTCGGCGCCGGCCAGATCGGCCAGCAGCCGTCCGCGGGGCCGATGGAGCTCACGTTCCCGGTCGTGACCCAGGCGCCGTTCATCGAGCCGCGGCAGTACGAGAACATCATCCTGCGCGCGAGCCAGGACGGCAACGCGATCGTGCGAGTGGGCGATGTCGCGCGCGCCGAGGTTGGCCTGCGCCAGTACATTGTCGACGCGAAGCTCAACGGCACGCCGACGACGTTCATCGCCGTTTACCTGCAGCCTGGCGCGAATGGCCTCACGGTATCGAAAGCGGTGCGCCAGACGCTCACCGACATGAAGGCGCGGTTTCCGGAGGGAATCGATTACGTCGTGGCACTCGACACCAACGACTTCGTGCGGCTGTCGATCGAGGAGGTGCTGCACACATTGCTGGAGGCGGTCGTCCTCGTCGTGCTCATCGTCTACCTGTTCCTGCAGAGCTTCCGCACGACGGTCATTTGCACCGTCGCGATCTTCGTGTCCCTCATCACGACGATGGCGGGGATGCTCGCGCTGGGCTTCTCGATCAACCTGATCACGCTGTTCGGCGTGGTGCTCGCCATCGGGATCGTCGTCGATGACGCGATCGTCGTCACCGAGAACGTCGAGCGCAACATGCACGATTTCCACCTTCCGCCGAAGGAGGCGACGATCAAGGCGATGGGCGAGATCGCCAGCTCGCTGGTCGCCGTCGTGCTGGTGATGTCGTCGGTGTTCGTCCCGGCGGCCTTCCTGCCGGGCTCGACGGGCCAGCTCTACAAGCAGTTCGCGGTGACCATCGCGGTATCGGTCGCGATCTCGGGTTTTGTCGCGCTGACGCTGACGCCCGCGATGTGCGCGCTGATGCTGAAGCACAACCCGCCACCGCAGCGCGGGCCGTTCGCATGGTTCAACCGCCAGATCGAAGCGCTGACGCGCGGCTTCGGGCACGCCGTCGAGTTCACCATCAAGCAGTCGGCGGTCGCACTCGTCCTCCTTGTCGGGTTTCTGTGGCTCATCTACCACCTGTTCACGGTGCTGCCCTCGAGCTTCGTCCCGAACGAGGATCAAGGTTACGTGATGGCGGCGATCATCATGCCGGAAGCCGCGAGCATCGACCGAACGCAGGCGGTCGCCGAAAAGGTGGATGCCATCTTCGCGAACACGCCGGGCGTGGACCAGCGCTCGATGATCACCGGCTACAGCCTGCTCGACAGCGGCTTCAAGACCAACTCCGGCACCTTCTTCGTGACGCTCAAGGATTTCAAGGAACGCTATGCTTCCGCGGACGTCGCGCGCACGCAGAACGCGCGCGCCGTGCTCCTGCACATGTACGCCGAGGCGCAGAAGATCGACCAGGCCATCGTCCTGCCGGTTGCACCACCGCCGATCCCCGGCATCGGCACGACGGGCGGATTCGAGTTCTGGATCCAGGACACAGGATCCGGCGATCCCACGCAGCTCGACCAGGTCACGCAGGAATTTCTGGCCAAGGCCAGGACACGCACCGAGCTCGCAACCCTGTCCACCACGTTCCGCGCCAACACGCAGCAGCTGCGCGCCATCGTCGACCGCGACAAGGCGACCCTGCTCGGGGTCTCGATCGAGGATGTGTACAGCGCGATCCAGGCGCAGTTCGGCTCGCTCACCGCAAGCCAGTTCAACCAGTTCAGCCGCGTGTGGTGGGTGATCGTGCAGTCGGATGCCAAGTACCGGCAGAATCCCGAGGACCTCACGCGGCTGTACACGCGGTCGAAAGATAACCAGATGGTCCCGCTGTCCGCGCTGGTCACGACCCAATGGGTCGCCGGCCCGGATCTCTTGCCGCACTTCAATGGCTTCCCGGCGGCCAAGATCAACGGCAATGCGGCTCCAGGCTATAGCTCCGGCGACGCGATCGCGACAATGGAGGCGGTCGCGAAGGAGTCACTGCCGCCGGGATACACGTTCGCGTGGTCGGGCCTCGCCTTCGAGGAAAAGAAGTCCGGCGGCACGTCGATGATCGCGTTCGCCTTCGGCCTCGTCATCGTGTTCCTGGTCCTCGCCGCACAGTACGAGTCGTGGACGCTGCCGGGCGCGGTGATGTCCGCGGTCCCGTTCGGGATTCTGGGCGCGCTCGTCACCAATTGGCTGCGCGGGCTCGAAAACGACGTGTATTTCCAGATCGGCCTGCTCGTGCTGATCGGGCTCGGCGCGAAGAACGCGGTGTTGCGGGTGACGGCGGCGGTCGAGTTCCGCCATCAGGGTCACTCGATCCTGGAAGCCACGCGGCTCGCCGGCGAGCAGCGCCTGCGACCGATCATCATGACCTCGCTCGCCTTCGCGTTCGGCTGCCTTCCGTTGGCGCTCGCGCTCGGCGCCGGCGCCAACGCGCGCCACTCGATCGGCACCGGCATCATCGGCGGCATGCTCGGCGAGACCACGCTCGCGATGCTCTACGTTCCGCTCTTTTTCTATCTGTTCGATCGTTTCGCGGAGCGCAAGGAGGGATCGGCCGAGTCGCAAGGCGCGACATCACCCGCTCCGTCACCGCCCACACCGCCCACGCCTCCTCCGCCCAAGCCGCAGGAGGGCGACTGACATGCGCCAGGTCGCCGCAGTCGGTGCGGCTTGCGTGCTCGCCGCGGCATGCACGCTCGGCCCCGACTACACACGGCCGAGCGCCGTCACGCCGGCGTCCTATCGATTCGCCCCGAAGGACGCCACCGACACGGCAAATGTCGATTGGTGGAAGCAGTTCGGCGACCCGGTGCTGGACGCGCTGATCGCCGAGGCGCTCGCCAACAATCGGAGCATCAAAGTCGCCGCCGCAAACGTCGAGCAGGCGGCGGGTGTGCTCACGCAGGCGCGGGCACCGCTCTTTCCGCAGATCGGCTACACGGCGACCGGCGAGCGCGACCGCACGCCGCAGGTGAACTATCCTCCCGAGCTCGCGGCATTCTTTCCGAATCCCCGCAACGCCTACCAGGTCGTGGCCACGGCGAGCTGGGAGCTCGACCTGTGGGGCCGGATCCGTCGGCAGTCGGAGGCCGCCCGCGCGAACCTGCTCGCCACCGACGACGCGCGGCAGGGCGTCGTGCTTTCGCTCGTCGCGTCGGTCGCCACCGACTACATCCAGCTCCGCGGCCTCGACGAGCAGCTCGCGACTTCGAAGCGTACGCTCGACACTTACTCGGATTCGGTCAAGCTCTTCGAGCTGCAATTCAAGTACGGCCAGGTCTCGCAGATGAACGTCGCGCAGGCGCAATCGCAATACGAATCGGCCGCCGCGCAGATTCCGCAAATCGAGAGCCAGATCGCGCAGCTCGAGAATGCCCTTTCGGTGCTCGTCGGTCGCAATCCCGGCCCGATCGAGCGCGGCAAGACGATCCACCAGCTCACCGCACCTCTGGCGCCGGTCGGTGTTCCGTCCGAGCTCCTCGAACGACGCCCGGACCTCATGCAATCCGAGCAGCAACTCGTCGGCGCGAACGCGCAAATCGGCGCCGCCAAAGCGCTCTATTTTCCGACGATCTCCCTCACCGGAGCACTTGGCAGCGCGAGTGCCGATCTGTCGAACCTGTTCACGGGCCCGACGCGTGTATGGAACTATGCGGGCCAGGTGATCGGACCGATCTTCACGTTTGGCGTCGTGAGCAGCCAGGTCGCGCAGGCCGAGGCAGGTCAGCAGGCCGCATTGCAGAGCTATCTGCTCTCGATCCAGAGCGCATTCGCCGACGTCGACAACGCGCTCGTGGCGAGCCAGAAGCTCAAGGAACAGCTGGCCGCACAGCAAAGGTTGGTCGATGCGCTGTCGACCTATTCGCGCCTCGCGCGCCTGCAGTTCACCGGAGGTTACACGTCGTATACGACCGTGCTGCAGGCCGAGCAGTCGCTGTTCCCGGCCGAGCTCACGCTGGCCGCTGTCCGCTCGTCGCTGCTCGCTTCGAGTGTCGGGATCTACAAGGCGATGGGGGGGGGATGGGTCGTCGCCGCCGCCGACATGACGGGTGACCGCGCGCCGCCGCCGCAAGAGCGCGGCACGGGAATGCCTCCCTTGTTCTGACGTGACACGACGGTGCATGCGATAACGCCTATGCGCTCCGCCCTTGCCAGCTCGGCGTTGTCCCTCCTGTTTGTCGCCGGTATCGCGACCGCGATCCTCGCTTCCGGCGGTATTCGAGCGCAACCGGCGCCAGCGACTTCCGACAAGACTTCGTCCGCGCCGGCGCCATCGGACAAGCCTGCGCTGCCGCCAGCGGACGCTTCGGCTACCGATGCGCGCATCGAGGTCGACAAGGAGCGCGAGGCGGCGCAGCAGCGGCTCGCCGGCCTCGAGGCGTCGACCGACGGAACCCTCGGTGCACCTCCGGGCACGCCGCCCGGCGATATCGCGGAGCGAGTCACGCTCGCGCGGCAGCTGGCGGCGCTCTACCAGCAGCAGCTGGACGTCCTCGATCGGATGGACTCCGCCCGCCATGAGCGCATCGACGCGGAACGCGCGCTGCAGGATTGGCAGGGCCTTCCAACGCCGCCTCCGTACTCGGTGCTGGCGGTCGACGTTCTGCGCGACGATGTCGACAATGCCGACGCGCGAATCGCCAGCGCGATGCAACGACGCGAATTGTTCGAGCGCTTTGCTAGCGAGCTCGCGGCCAAGGCGAAAGCGAGCCAGGCCGCCGCGAGGCTCGCCACCGAACGCGCGGAGGGCGCCGCGAAGGATCCGGGCTATGCGAAGCTCGTCTGGGCCCGCGACGGCGCGATCGCGCGCGCACGCGTCGACGAGGCCACCCGCGAACTGCTCGACATGGCGGTGCGCAATACGCGGGAAGAGGCCAGCGCGGGCGTCGCCGTGCGCGACGTTGCAGTGCGCAAACTCGCCGCCGCGGGCAGCGACTTCACGCTGGACGCGACCGACCTCGCGCGCATACGCGGCGACCTCGAAGCTCGCAAGACCCAGGTCAATCGCCTGATCGAGCAAGCGGCGCAGGATGCTTCGCTCGCCAATGACGCGCGCGCCGCCGCCGAGACGGCGCTTGCGCGGGAGCGGGCCACGCCAATCGCGCCCGACGACGATGCGGCATCACGCGCCGAGCGCGAAGGCAGGCTTGCGCGAGTCGCCGATGCGAGGCGCGAAGGCGCCGTAACGGCAACGCTGCGCGTCGATCTCCTGCGCGAATACCTGCTCCTCCTCGATGGCGAGGGGGCCGCGTGGAAAGCGCGGGCCGACGCGATGTCCCAGCACAACCCGGTCGAGGCCCGAGCCGCCTACGAAAGACTGACGGGCTCCCTCGCGAGCGTGCGCACCTGGCAGCAATATCTTGGGCAGCAGCTCGCCACCGCCACCGCACGCGTCCGGGAGCAGGAGACCAAGGTCCGCACGAGCCCGCCCGACGCCGCGGCGATCGCGGCCGAGCTGCTCGAGACGTATCGTCAGCGTGAAAGCGAGCTGCGCCGGGCGATCGAATCGGGACAGCCGCTGGAGCGCTTGCTGCGGCACTTCCGCAGCGACTTCGAGGGGCGGCGAGAGGTGTCCTTCCTCGAGCGGCTCAAGGACCGCGGCGCCGAGGCGCTGCTGCGCATGCGACGAGTATGGAACTACGAGCTCACCACCGTCGACGATTCCTACGAGACGGCTGACGGACGCAAGCTCAGCGTTTCGCGCAGCGTGACGCTCGGCAAGACTGCCGGTGCCGTGCTGATCGTCGTGCTCGGTTATCTCCTCTGCAGTTTCGTCACCCGCCGGATCGAACGAATGGCGGTGTCCCGCGGGCGGATCGCAGCGCAATCGGCAGCGCTCCTGCGCAACTGGATCCTGTTCGTCCTCACGGCGGTCCTCGTCATCTTCGCTCTCCTAAGCGCGAGCATTCCGCTCACGGCGTTCGCATTCCTGGGCGGCGCACTCGCGATCGCCGCGGGGTTCGGGCTGCAGACGCTGCTCAAGAACTTCGTCGCGGGACTCATGATCCTGCTGGAGCGGCCGATGCGGCTCGACGATCTCGTCGATGTCGACGGAATTCGCGGCCGGGTTACCGCGATCGGCATTCGTGCGTCGACGATCATGAGTGCCGACGGGATCGAATCGATGATCCCGAACAGCGCGTTCGTCGAGAACAAGCTCACCAACTGGACCTACTCGAGCCCGCAGAGCCGGCAGACGATCCGCGTCGGCGTCGCCTACGGCACTGCGCTGCGCAAGGCGGGTGATGCGCTCCTCGACGTCGCCACGCGCCATGGCGTGGTGCTCAAGGAGCCCGCGCCGCAGGTCTACCTCGACGAGTACGCGGACAGCGCGGTCTATTTCGCGCTCACCTACTGGGTCGACATGACGCCCGCAAACGACACCCGCCGCGTCCGCAGCGATCTGTTGCACATGATCGATCGCGCGTTCGCGGAGGCCGGGATCAGGATGCCTTATCCACAGCGCGACGTTCATGTCGACACCGCGACGCCGATCAAGGTGGAAATCGTGCCGCCACCCCCCGCGGGCGCGCCCGAGTGAAAGATCAGGGCTTCGGCAGCTGGAGCAGCAGCGAGATCGCGCGCCAGCTCGGCGGTGATGTCGCCGAATGCGGCCGACAGCGCCGCCACCTGCGCGTTCGACGCCCGATCCGCTCGCGGGCACCCGCCGCTGATATTGCTTCGACCAGAACGGAACCGGGCTCGCGGGATCCGCGCGCGCCAGGAAGAAGGTCACCGAGACGTCGGCGACGGACTTGTCTGCGTCGCGAACGTCGATGTAGAACGCGTCGGCGAACCCGTCGAGCACGAAATTGCCTTCGGGCGGCGCACCCGGCGGCACCACGCGCGCAAAGACGCGTGCACGCTCGAGCCCGCGCGCCGTCGCCTCACCCAGCATCGCGCCGGGCGCCACGAGGAACTCGTTGTAGAAGTCGGCCGCGTAGCGGAGGTCGGTCTCGCGGTACACGAAGGACCGGCCGCGGAATTGCGCCGCGAGGTTCACCGTGCGCACCTGCAGCGTGCCCGGATGGGCGCTGGCCGCGGGCGGCGGCGCCGGAGAGTCGATCAGGAACACCTGCTTGACGGGGGCCGGACGGGACAGCGAGCACCCGCCGGCGATGGCGACGAATGCGGCGAGCGCGACGGCGGCAACGGTCGTCGGCGCGCAAATGCGGCAAAGCGGTCGGGCGGTCATCATTTGCCTTCGAACGGACGGGGTGGCGGCGCGCCGAAGATCACGTTCGCCGGGTAGCGCTTCGCGTCCTCGGTCAGGTCGCGCAGGTTGTCGGTGATCTGGCGCAGGTTCTCGAGCGTCGTCGTGAGGTCGGCTTCGCCGCCGCCGAGGATGCGGTCGAGCCGGCCGAGCGTGCGCGACAGGTTCTGCACGCTGCGCGGCAGGTTCGGATCGTCGACGATCGTGCGCACGCGGGAGAGCGCCGCCGCCGCCTCGTCGGGCAGCTTCTGGAACGACGGGTTGGCGAGCACCTTCTTGAGCTCGGCGTTGCTCGCGCGCACCTCCGCCATCAGCGCGACGGCCTCGTTCGAGAGCTTCTTCGCAGTCGATATTGTCGAGCGTGGTCTCCACCTTGGCGAGCACGCGCTCGGCGCGCTGCGAAATCGTCCTTGGTGTCGACCGCCTCGACCCGCTCGTTGGTCGTCACCAGCAGCTTGTTGACGTTGGCGAGCGTGCCTTCGATGTCGAGCTTGTGCAGCCGCTCCATGATCTCGCTCGCCGCGTTCACGAGCGCCGTCACCGTCGATCGGGCGCTGGGGATGTAGATGTTCTCGGGCGTCCAGTCGATCTGCAGCGTCGGCGGCGGCGGATCGATGTAGTCGACCTCGAGATAGCTCGTGCCCGTGATGCCGAGCGGGGCGAGGCGCACCCGCAGGCCGCGCTCGACCTCCTGCGCCGCACTCTCCGGGCTCGTGAGGTCGCCGGCGCCGGCGCGGCCGCCGAGGGCCTTGGGGTCGAGTTGCGCCTCGACCAGCACGAAACGCGCGCGCTCGGCCATGGGGCGGTCGAGCTGGTACTTGTTGTAGGTGAAGCCGATCCGCGTGACTTCGCCGATCGCCACGCCCCGGTATTTGAGCTTGGAGCCGATGTCGAGGCCCTGCACCGACTCGTTGAAATACGTCTCGATCGTGATGCGCTTCTGCAGCCAGCGGCCGGAGCCGATGATGAGCAGCACCACGATGCCGGCGGCAATGGCGGCGATGACGAACAGTCCCAGCTTGAAGTAGTTGGCTTTCTGGCTCATCGCTACAGGGACGGTGCGGGCAGGTCAGGCGGCGGCGAGCTCGGGCTCGCGACGGAAGAACTGGCGGACCCACGGGTTGTCGCTGGTGTCGCGCAGCACCTTCGGGTCGCCCTCGGCGATGATGCCCTGCGTGCGCTTGTCGAGCATGATCACGCGATCCGCGATCGAGAAGATGCTGGCGAGCTCGTGCGTCACGACGACGAAGGTGACATCGAGGTTCTTCTGCAGGCGACGGATGAGAGCGTCGAGCTCCGCCGAGGTGATCGGGTCGAGGCCGGCGGACGGCTCGTCGAGGAACAGGATGCCGGGGTCGAGCGCCATCGCGCGCGCGATCGCCGCGCGCTTTTGCATGCCGCCCGAGATCTCGTTCGGCAGGTGCCCGGTGAATGCGTCAAGGCCGACGAGCTCGAGCTTCATCCGGGCGATGAGATCGAGCGCGTCGGGCGGCAGGTCCGTGAATTCCTCGAGCGGCAGCCGGACGTTCTCGAGCAGCGTCATCGAGCCGAACAACGCGCCCGACTGGTACATCACGCCGAAGCCGCGCATGATCCTGCGGCGCTCGTCGTCGTCGGCCGACGTGAGGTCGCTGCCGTTGATCAGCACGCGCCCCTCGAGCGGCGGGTAGAGGCTGATCATGTGCTTCAGCAGCGTGCTCTTGCCGCAGCCCGAGCCGCCGAGGATCACGAACACCTCGCCCGCGTACACCTCGAAGTTGAGGTCGTGCAGGATCACCTTCTCGTCGTAACCGGCGGTCAGGTTCTCGACGCGGATGACGGGTTCGGCCTTGTCCATCAGATATCGAGAATGAAATAGACGACCGCGAAAATGCCGTCGATGACGACCAGCAGGATGATGCCCGAAACCACGGCGCGCGTCGCGCTGTCCCCGACCGCCGATGCGCCGGCCGAGGTCTGCAGCCCGCGCAGGCAGCCGACGCCGGCGATCGTGATCGCGAAGAAGAATGTCTTGACGAAGCCGGCCATGAAATCGGTCGGCGTGACGGCGCTGTCGACCTCCTTCAGGAACGTGACGAGCGGAATGGAGAACGACTGCATCGTCAAGGCGCCGCCGAGCATGCCGACCAGCATCGCGAACAGGGTCAGGAGCGGCGTCATCAGCAGCGCGGCGATGATTCGCGGCGTGACGAGAAAACGGACCGGATCGAGGCCCATCGTCGTCAGCGCGTCGATCTCCTGGTTGACCGTCATCGTGCCGATCTCGGCCGCGAACGCGGCGCCGGTGCGGCCGGCGAGCAGGATCGCCGTCATCAGCGGCCCGAGCTCGCGCACCATCGCGAGGCCGATCAGGTCGGCGACGAAGATCTCGGCGCCGAAGCGCCTCATCGGCACCGCCGACTGGAACGCGAGGATCAACCCGAGCAGGAACGAGATCAGCGCGACGATCGGCAATCCGTCGGCGCCGACGCGCTCGCAGATGCGCCAGACGTCGCGCCAGCGAACGCTGGAGGGGTTCACGACGGCATTGGCAAGCGCCGCGGCGATCTCGCCGATGAAGCTCACCTGATACCGGATGTCGTGCCACACGCCGGCGGCCGCGCGGCCGATTTCCTCGACCACCGGCGGGCGCTTCGGTTCCGGGTCGAGGTCGTGCTCGAGCCGGGCCGGGTCGAATTGCTTGAACAGCACCTCGTGCGCGGGCCTGAGGTTCGCGACCTCGACCGGCGCCGCGCGCGGATGCGAGACGAGGTCGATCAGGAGCGCGATGCCGGCGCCGTCGCAATAGTCGACCGCGCCGGCGTCGACGGTTACCGGACGCGTGGGCGCGTCGGCCAGGGCCCGGTGGGCGTCGTCCCAGAGAACTCGGATGGTGCCCGCATCGAGGCGCCCGGACAGCGCGAGCACGCGGCGGCCGTCGGGCGTGTCGTTGATCGCAAGCGCGGCCATCGTCAGCGGTGCATGGCCTACTCGATCAGCTCGACGTTGCGGCCCTCGATGCGCACCCGGTCGCCTTCGACGACGTACGGTTCGTATGCGAGGCTCGTCACCCGCGTCTGCCCGTTGTCGAGCTTGACCGTCACTTCCCAGCGCGGCTTCTCATAGGCGTTCGGTGTCTTCTGGTAGGCGGCGCCACCGGCCGCGCCCACCATCACCTTGCCCTGGTTCGACAGCCCGGGTCCGATCTGGAACATCGTCGCTGCCCGGGCGTCGGAATCGAAGCTCGCGCCGCCCCCGAGCGGGGTCCACTGCTCCTTGACCATCGTCTGGCGAACCGACATGACGCGGCCGCACTGCGCGCAGGCTTCCGACTGCGTCGGGGCCGCTTTGATCGACGCTGCCTTGCTGTTCGTTCCCTCCGGAATCGGCGGCGGCACGAACTGGGCGTCGGCCAGCGCTGCGCCGAGCGTCACCGCGGCGGCGAGCGCGAAGCGCGTGACATGCGGAGCGCAACGTTGGGCGTTCATCGGCTCACTCCGGCAGCGTATTGAGGTAGAACATCGCATTCAGCAGCACGCCCGGCTTGCCGAGATTGCCGAGCCACTGCTGGTAGATCGGATCGATGTCGCCGTGGCGGTACAGGTTCGCGAGCGCGCGATTCACCGCAAGCCGGAAATCGGGGTCGGTGCGCGCGAGCACGAGCGCATAAGGCTCGTACGAGATATCGCCGCCGACGAAGTCGAAATCCTCCGGCTTGGGCGCGCGCACGCGCAGCCCCGCCAGCACGACGCGATCGCTTGCGTATCCATCGACCTTGCGCTTGGTCAGCGCGGCCATGCCCTCCGCGCCATCCTTTACGGGAACCAGCGTGGCGGGCGCTTCGGCTGCGGTCAGCGCGCGCGTCAATGCCTGCTCGGTGGTGGTCCCGGGGATGACCGCGATCTTCTTGCCCTTCAGTTCCTTCATTCGCGCAAGCTTCGAATTCGCGCGCACCATGATGCCGCCGCCGTCGACGAAGATCGGCAGGCTGAAATCGACCTTCTCCATCCTCGCCAGCGTGATCGTCGTCGTTCCGCACTCGGCGTCGGCCTTGCCGCTCGCGACGGTGTCGAGGCGCGTCGCGGCGTTCACCGGGACCCATTCGATCTTGAGCTCCTTCAGCGCGAGCTCGCGCTGCACCGCCATCGCGACGCGGATGCAGATGTCGACGCTGTAACCGCGGACCCGGCCGTCACGGTCCTTGAACGAGAATGGCGCCGCGCCTTCACGGTACGCGAACGTGATCGCGCCCTTTTCCTTGATCCGGTCGAGGACCGGGGACGCGGCGGACGCGGCGGGAATGAAAACCGGGCCCGTCAGGGCCACGGCGGCGAGCAGGAGCAGGGAGCGGCGCATCACAGGTCACCGTCGAAGAGGTCGCGGCGAGTTTAGCATGGCGCCGCGAGCGGCGGAGAGGGGCCCCGACGCGAAGCGCGCAGGGGATCGGAGCAATCGCGATCGGCGCAGCGAGGCCGACGGAGCAAACCATCGCACAATTTGGCGGCGCGGAGGCCGAGGCCGCATGAGGCCGACCCAAACGGCGCAACGAAACAATTAGTCAGTGCGGAGGCCGAGGCGCGAGCGGCGAACCGGAAAACGCACTGCATCATCCATCGCGCCGCCACCGCGCGTCGCCCATCACGTAGGTCGCCGCGACGGCGCGGTCGTCGCCCAGCATCATCAGCACGAACAGGGTCTCGACCAGGCCCTCGGCGTGCGCCATGCGGCGCGCCATCAGCGGGGTCGCCGCCGGATCCAGCACGACGAAATCGGCGGCCTTGCCCGGCGCAAAATTGCCGAGGTGATCTTCCTGCCCGAGCGCACGCGCGCCGCCCAGCGTCGCGAGATAGAACGCGCGCATCGGCGACAAGCCGCTGGTGCGCCAGTTGCGCGACCTTGTAGCTCTCGGCGAGCGTGCGCAGCATCGAGAAACTCGTGCCGCCGCCGACGTCGGTGCCGATGCCGACCGCGACGCCGTGCTCGTGCGCCGCGTCGAGGTCGAAGAGCCCGCTCCCCAGGAACAGGTTCGACGTCGCGCAAAACGACATCGCCGCGCCGCTCTCCGCCATCCGTCGACGATCGTCGGCATCGAGATGGATGCAATGCGCGTAGACCGCGCCGTGCCGCAACAGCCCGAAGTGGTCGTAGACGTCGAGATAGCTGCGGCTCCACGGAAAGAGCTCGGCGACCCAGCGCACCTCGTCCATGTTTTCGGCGACGTGCGTCTGCATCAGCACGCCCGCATGCTCGTCCAGCAGGCGGCCCGCAAGCTCGAGCTGGCGGTCGGTGGACGTCGGCGCGAACCGCGGCGTCACCGCGTACAGCAGGCGATCCCGTCCGTGCCAGCGCTCGATCAACTCCGCGCTCTGCTCGTAGCCGGATTCCGCGGTGTCGCGCAGGAAGTCCGGACAATTCCGGTCCATCAGCACCTTGCCCGCGGCGATGCACATGTGACGCGAGCGGGCTTCCTCGAAGATCGCGTCGACCGATTCCGGGTGCACGGTCGCGAACACCAGCGCGCTCGTCGTTCCGTTGCGCAGGAGTTCGTCGAGGAAGAACGAGGCGACCTCGCGCGCGTGGTCCGGATCCGCGAAGCGGCGCTCCGTCGGAAACGTGTAGCGGTCGAGCCATTCGAGCAGCTGCTCGCCGTACGACGCGATGATGTCGGATTGCGGATAGTGGATGTGGGTGTCGATGAAGCCGGGCAGGATGATGTTCCCGGTGTAGTCGACGACCGGCGTTTTCGCGGGCAGCGTCGTCCGCAGGGCGGCCCAGTCGCCAGCGGCCTGCACGCGACCGTCGCGCACGACGAGCATTCCGTCTTCATGGAAACGGTGCGCGCGCTCGCCCAACGCGGCCGGGTCGCCGACGAAATCGAGGACCCGGCCGCGAAATGCCGTCAGCCCGGACGCCCCTGCCGCCGGTGCGGGAGACGTTCCCGCCGCCGCGGTCATCGCGCTTTCGCGCCTTGCGCGATCCACGCCGCGATCAGCACCCGCTCATCGTCGGTCATCTGCGTGAGGTTGCCGATCGGCATGTATTTGTTGGCGACGGTCTCGCCGATCTTGCCCGCCTGCGCGGCGATCTGCTCGGGGGTCTCGAGCATGATGCCCTTCGGCGGTTGCGCGAAGCCCGCCTGCTGCGGCTGCGCCGCATGGCAAGGCACGCAGCGCTGCGCAATGACGGCCTGCACCTGCGCCATCGCGACCGCCGGGCCGCCCGGCGCAATTCCGCGCGGCGCGATCGCCGCCGCGACGCCGGCGAGCAGGACGCACGCCGCAATCGGGAGCCACGCCTTCTCGCTGCCCTTGTGGCGCAGCACGAAATACTGCCGGATCAGCACGCCCGGCGAGCATCACCAGCGCGAGCACCGCCCAGCCGTACGGATGCCCGTACGTCATCGGATAGTGGTTGCTGATCATCACGAACAGAACCGGGAGCGTGAAATAGGTGTTGTGCACCGAGCGCTGCTTGCCTGCGAGGCCCGGCGCCGGATCCGGCTCCCGTCCGGCGAGGATGTCCGCAACCATCGCCTTCTGCCCGGGGATGATCACGAAAAAGACGTTCGCGACCATGATCGTGCCGAGCATGACGCCGACGTGCAGGTAGGCCGCGCGGGCGCTGAACACGTGCGCAAGCGCCCAGCACATCGCGACGACGAACACGAACAGGAGCGCCGCGAGCACGGTTTCCCGGCCGCGCACGAGCCGGCAGAGCCCGTCGTAGACGAGCCAGCCGCCGACGATGACGGCGATGCTGATCGCAACGCCGGCGCCCGGCGAAATGTCGAGCACGCTGCGGTCGACGAGCCACGTCGACGCGCCGAACCAGTAGATGATCGCGAGGAGACCCATCCCCGACAGCCACGTGGTGTAGGCCTCCCACTTCGACCAGTGCAGGTTGGCGGAAAGCGGCTCGCCCTTCGGGCCGGTCAGGAATTTCTGGCTGACGTAGAACCCGCCGCCGTGAACCGCCCACAGCTCGCCGAACACCCCGCGCTCGCGGTCCGCCGCCTTGGCGGGCGGCGACAGCGAGTTGTCCAGCATGACGAAATAGAACGACGCGCCGATCCACGCGATGCCGGTGATGAGGTGCAGCCAGCGCACCAGCAGATTGAGCCAGTCGAGGACGTAGGCATCCATTTTGGTTGTCGTGCGCGCGAACGACCCGGCCCGGAAGCGTTGCGCCCCCGAGCCCGGGATTCGTGCGAATGACCCTTACTTCTTCGGCAGCTTGCTCGCCACGCCCTCGACGTAGTAGTCCATCTTGTTGAGCTCGTCGTCGGACAATGTCTTGCCGGCGGCGACGCGCACCTTGCCGTCCTGGTCCTTGATCGGTCCCGTGAACGGATGGAACGTGCCCGCCTTGAGCCCGCCTTCGAGCTTGACGATGGATTCCTTGAGATCGGCGGGCACCGCGGCGTTGAGCGGCGCGAGCTTGATCATCCCTTCCTTGTAGCCGCCCCACGTGCTGGTCGGCTTCCAGGTCCCCGCGATCACTTCCTGCACCTGCTTCGTGTAGAAGTCGCCCCACTGGTGCGTGGTCGCGGTGAGCTGCGTCTTCGGGCCGTATTTCGACATGTCGGAGTGGTAGCCGAACGACCACTTGCCCTTCTCCTCGGCGGCCTGCACGACGGCGGTCGAGTCCGTGTGGTGCGTGAGCACGTCGGCGCCCTGCGAGATCAGCGTCAGCGCGGCCTCGCGTTCCTTGCCCGGGTCGTACCAGGAGTTGACCCAGATCACGCGGACCTCGGCCTTCGGATTCACGCTGCGCGCGCCCAGCGCGAACGCGTTGATCCCCTGCAGCACTTCGGGAATCGGAAACGCGGCGACGTAGCCCAGGATGTTCGACTTCGTCATCTTGCCGGCGATCACGCCCGTCAGGTAGCGGCCCTCGTAGAAGCGGGCGTTGTAGTTGCCCATGTTCGGGCCCGTCTTGTAGCCGGTCGCATGCATGAAGTCGGTCTTCGGAAACGCCTTCGCCACCTTCTCCGTCGGGTTCATGTACCCGAAGCTCGTCGTGAAGATGATCGTATTGCCGCTTTGCGCGAGCTCGCGGATCACGCGCTCCGCATCGGCGCCCTCCTCGACCTTGTCGACGTACTTCGTCTGCACCTTGTTGCCGAGCGCCGCTTCCATCTGCTTGCGGCCCTGGTCGTGCTGGAACGTCCAGCCGGCGTCACCGATCGGGCTGACGTACACGAAACCCACTTTGACCGGGGCTGGCGCTTGCGCCACCCCTGACCCCGCCCACACCGCCAACAGCACCGCACCGGCGCACGCGCCGACGGCGCTCATCCATGCTTTGCGATCGAACATCGCTTGTCTCCTGATAGTTCGGGCGCCCCCGTAGTGCCCGCGGCCGGCGCCCCCACCTACCGCGTGCCTGTTCCTCACTTCGTGTGACCTTCTGCCCGGCAATTATGCTCGCTCGCGTCGCCTCGAATTTCTTCAGTCGGGTCGATACGGCTGCCCGAGCGACATCGGCGAATTCAACCGGATCGTCTGCACGTTGCGCGAGATCACGACGAGCACGATGATCGTCGCCCAGTACGGCAGCGACGACAGGAATTGCGACGGGATCTCGATCTGCGCGCCCGAGCCCTGCAGGAAGAGCTGCGTGATCATCACGCCGCCGAACAGGTAGGCGCCGACCAGCACGCGAACCGGCCGCCATGTCGCAAAGACGACGAGCGCAAGCGCAATCCAGCCACGCCCCGCGACCATGCCCTCCACCCACAGCGGCGTGTAGAACACGGAGAGAAATGCGCCGCCCACGCCGGCCATCGCGCCGCCGAATATCGTCGCCAGATAGCGGATGCGAATCACCGGGTAGCCGATCGAGTGCGCGGACACCGGCGACTCGCCCACCGCGCGCAGCACGAGGCCCGCGCGCGACTTGTACAGGAACCATGCGACACCCGCGAACAGCACCCACGATGCGTAGACGAGCGACTGCTGGTCGAACAGCGCCGGGCCGACAAAGGGAATGTCCGCGAGCAGCGGAATCCGGATCGCCGGCACCGCGAGCATCGTGGCCGACTCGTAGGGCTTGCCGATGAACGCGGACAACCCGACGCCGAAGATCGACAGCGCGAGCCCGGAGGCGACCTGGTTCGCCATCAGGGTCAGCGTCAGGAAGGCGAAGATGAGGCTCATGGCGGCGCCGGCCAGCATGCCCGCCGTGACGCCGGCCCACGTGCTGCCCGAATCATGCGCGACGGCGAAAGCCGCGATGGCGCCGACGGACATGATGCCCTCCGCGCCAAGATTGAGGACGCCGGACTTCTCGGTGACGAGCTCCCCCAGCGCGGTGATGATGAGCGGCGTACCGGCGACGACCGTCGCAAACAGCATCGCGGTGACGATGTTGTCCATCGGGTCGTCTACTTCGCCGCCGGTCGCGCGGCGCAGGCGGTACTGGATGAACACGTCGGACCCCAGCAGGAAAAAGAGCAGCATCCCCTGGAACACTTTGGAGATCGAGGACGGCAGGCTCATGTATTGCTGCGCCTGCTCCCCGCCGATGTAGAGCAGCGCCATCAGCAGGCTCGCGAAGAAGATGCCGACCGGGTTGAGCCGCCCGACGAACGCGACGATGATCGCCGCGAAGCCGTATCCGCTGCTTATCTTGTCCGTGAGTTGGCCCACGGGTCCCGCGACCTCGGCCATTCCGGCGATCCCCGCCGCGGCGCCCCCGACCAGCATGCCGACCCAGATCATGCCGACGGCGGAAAAGCCGGCGTAGCGGGCGGCGGCGGCCGATTCGCCGGCAACGCGCATCTTGTATCCCGCGTAGCTCTTTTGCATGAAGACATAACCCGCCGCCAGCACCACCAGCGCGATCACGAACGCGAAATTGAGCCGCGTGCCCTCGATCAGGATGGGCAGGAGCGCCGTGTCGGTGAACGTTTCCGTTTGCGGGAAATTGAAGCCCGCGGGATCCCGCCACGGACCGAAGACGAGCCACGACACCGCGAGTTGCGCGATGTAAACGAGCATCAGCGACGTCAGTATCTCGTTGGCATTGAATTTCGTCTTGAGGAGCGCCGGGACCGCCGCCCACAATGCGCCGCCGATCGCGCCGGCGACGACCATGGCCGGCAGCACCAGCACGCTCCCCGTGCTCTGGAAGCCGAGCGCGACGCCGGTCGACGCCACCGCGCCCATCAGGTACTGGCCTTCGGCGCCGATGTTCCAGACGTTGGCGCGAAAGCCGACGGCGAGCCCCACCGCGATCAGCATCAACGGCGTCGCTTTCAGCAACAGCTCGGTGATCGCATTGAGGTCGCGCACGGGGTTGAGGAAGAAGATGCGGAAGCCTTCGACCGGGTTCTTCCCGAGCGCTGCGAACACGAACATCCCGCCCACGATCGTCAGCGCGACGGCGATCGCCGGCGACGCGTAGCGCATGGCGTTCGACGCTTCGGGACGCGGCTCAAGCTTCCACATGCGAAGCCTCCTCCATCCTCGGCGCGCCCGGCCACATCCCGCTCATCCACACGCCGATTTCCTCGACGTTGGTTTGCGCGGCCGGCTTCGCGGGCGACAACCGTCCCTTGGCGATCACCGCGATCCGGTCGCAGATCTCGAAGAGCTCATCCAATTCCTCGGAGATGACCAGGACCGCGCAGCCCTTGTTGCGCAGGTCGATGATCGCCTGGCGAATGAAGGCGGCGGCGCCCACGTCCACGCCCCACGTCGGCTGCGCGACGATCAGCACCTTCGGGTCCTGCATGATTTCGCGGCCGACGATGTACTTCTGCAGGTTGCCGCCGGAGAGCGAGCGCGCCTGCGCCTGCGGTCCGCCGCACTTGACGCCGTAGAGCTCGATGCACCGCGCGGCGAACGCGGCCGCGGCCCTGAAATCGAGCAGCGACCGCCGCAGGAATCCCTGCGTGCGCGCGGCGGTGAGGATCGCGTTTTCGGCGAGCGACATCGACGGCACCGCGCCGCGGCCCAGCCGCTCCTCGGGCACGAAGCACAGGCCGAGCCGTCGCCTGCGGCCCGGCGGCATGCGCCCCGAATCGAAACCGCAGATGCGCACCGGGAATTTCTCGGCCAGCGGCGCCTCCCCCGAAAGCGCGTAGAGCAATTCCTGCTGGCCGTTGCCGGAAACGCCGGCGATGCCGACGATTTCGCCGGAGCGCACCTCGAGCCGCAGGTCCTTGAGGTCCGTGCCGAACGGATCGTCGGCCGCATGCGACAGTCCCGCGAGCTCGAGCCTGACATCCCCGCCCGCCTTCGCCGCGCCGTGTTCGCAGACCGGAAGGTCCTTGCCGATCATCATCCGCGCCATCGATTTCGGCGTTTCCCGCGAAGGCACGCAATGGCCGGTCACCTTGCCGGCGCGCAGGACCGTCGCCGCTGTGGCAGAGCTCCTGGATCTCGTCCAGCTTGTGGCTGATGTAGAGGATCGAGCACCCTTCCGCGGCGAGCTTGCGCAACGTCTCGAACAGCGTGCGCACCGCCTGCGGCGTCAGCACCGACGTCGGCTCGTCCATGATGAGGAGTTTCGGCGACTGCAGCAGGCAGCGGATGATTTCGACCCGCTGCCGCTCGCCGACCGACAGCGAGTGCACGTTGCGGCGCGGATCGACGGGCAGCCCGTACTTGTCGGACACCTTCCGGATGCGCTCGGCGAGTTCGGAGAGGTCGGGCTTGCCCGGCAGCGCGAGCGCGACGTTCTCGACGACGGACAGCGTCTCGAACAACATGAAATGCTGGAACACCATCCCGATGCCGAGCTCGCGCGCATACGCCGGGCTCGCGACGGCGACGATGTTTCCCTCCCAGCGCATTTCGCCGCGATCGGGATGCACCACGCCGTAGATCATCTTCATCAGCGTGCTCTTTCCCGCGCCGTTCTCGCCCAGCACGGCGTGGATCTCGCCGGGCATCACCGTGAGGTCGACGTCTTCGTTGGCGACGACCGACGGGTAGGCCTTGGTGATGCCGGTGAGCGCGAGCCGCGGCGTGGCGCCGCCGGCTTCGATGCCGGGCTGCGCGTCCGTCATCCCTGCTTCTCCCCGGCCTTGCGCGGCGCCTCGGCGATGGTTGCCGCTGGCCCGGCGCCGCGAATGGCCTGTCGCGCCTCGTTCACCTGCAGCAACTGCGCGGCGACCGCGACCGCGATCGTCGCCGGATCCTTGCCCTTGATTCCCGGCACGCCGATGGGACACGTCATGTCGGCAAACGACGCGGCCGGAATTCCGCGCTCCGCCATCCGGCGCTCGAATTGCCGGCGCTTCGACAACGAGCCGATCAGCCCGAAGTACGCGAATTCGCCGCGCCGGAGGATCGCTTCGGCGAGCGCCTGGTCGAGCGGATGGCTGTGCGTCATGACCAGGAAACAGGAACCCTGCGCCGCCGCGGCGACTTCCGCCTCGGGCGCGTCGGTGACAACCACGCCGACATTGGGCGGAATCTCCGCCGGAAATTCGGATTCGCGCCCGTCCACCCAGGTCACGCGACAGGGAAGTCCCGCGAGCACCGCGACCAGCGCGCGCGCGACGTGCCCGGCGCCGAACAGCACGATGTCGAAACCGACGTCGCGCAATGGATCGAGAAAGACGAGTGCTTCCGCACCTTCATCCGCGGGTGCGAAGCGGGCGAGCCGCGCATCGCCGCCGTCCGCGAGCAGTGCCCGCGCCGCGGCGACGACGCGCGTCTCGAGCGCGGCATCGCCGAGCGATCCCGCGACGCATTCTTCGGTGACGATCAATCGACCGTCGCTCGTGCGATCCGTCGGCGTCGCCACGATGGCCGTTTTGCGGTCGCGCCGCAACGCCGCGAGCACGCTCACCCATTCGGCATCGACGTCGACCGGCTCGAACAGGAGGTTGGCGAGGCCGCCGCAGCATTGGCCGAGGCTGGCGCCGAGCGGGAAGCGGCGCAGTTCGCCGCTCGCGGCGCGGGTGTCGGCAAGCATGCCCCGCGCAATGTCGATCGCCGAGAATTCGAGATGGCCGCCGCCGATCGTGCCGTCGACGGCGTCCGCCGTCACGACCATCCGCGTTCCGGGTCCGCGCGGCACCGAACCCTTCGCCGACACGACGCTGACCAGAACGGCCGGCGCGCCGCGCGCGCGATGACGCATGAGCGCCTCGAGCCATTGCACTCACGCCACGACCCCGTTTTGTTTGGCAGCTTCCGTCGTCGCGACCAGGCGCGCGTTCAACTCTTCGACCGAGCGCAGGATTTCTTCCGCGGTGGCCGGCGTATCGAGCCGCGGGCT
The DNA here is from genome assembly GCA_963816925.1 of uncultured beta proteobacterium. Lineage (GTDB taxonomy): Bacteria > Pseudomonadota > Gammaproteobacteria > Burkholderiales > Casimicrobiaceae > CAIWHR01. Next base: position 256,187 of record CAWFMY010000009.1, read on the forward strand.
CGCGCCGTAGTCGGCCACGCTCGCGATCGCGTCCTTGATCGCCTGGTGCACCGAGATCGCGAGCATCAGCGGCGGCTCGCCGACCGCCTTCGAGCGGTAGATGGAGTCCTCCGCATTGACGCCGGACTCCCAGATTTTCACGTTGAATACGGGCGGCACGTCGTTGGCGACCGGAATCTTGTACGTGGACGGCGCGTGGGTCATCAGCTTGCCCTTGTCGTTCCACCACAGGTGCTCCATCGTCAGCCATCCCATGCCCTGGATGAAGCCGCCTTCGATCTGTCCCATGTCGATCGCCGGATTGAGCGAGCGGCCGACGTCGTGCAGGATGTCGACGCGCAGAAGCCGGTTCTCGCCGGTCAGCGTGTCGACGACGACTTCGGATACCGCCGCGCCGTAGCAGAAATAATAGAACGGATTGCCGCTCCAGGTCTTGCGGTCGTAGCCGATCTTCGGCGTTTTGTAGAACCCGGTTGCGGACAGCGACACCCGCGCGAAATAGGCAAGACGCACCAATTCGGCGAATGGCAACGTTCGTGCGCCGATCGCCACTTCATTGTTCGCGAAGCGCACGTCGTCGACGGAAACCTTGAAATGCTCGGCCGCGAAGGCGGCAAGCCGCTCGCGCAGCGTCTTTGCCGCCGCTTGCGCCGCCTTCCCGTTGATGTCGGTGCCCGACGACGCCGCGGTCGCCGACGCGTTCGGCACCTTGCTCGTGTCGGAAGCGGTGACGCGAATCCGGTCAACGTCGATCGCGAGTTCCTCGGCCACCACCTGCGCAACCTTGGTGAAGAGGCCCTGCCCCATTTCGGTGCCGCCGTGGTTCAGCAACACGGTGCCGTCGGTGTAGACGTGGATCAGCGCACCGGCCTGGTTCAGGTGCGTCGCCGTGAACGAGATGCCGAACTTGACCGGCGTCAGCGCGATGCCGCGCTTGAGGCACGGGCTGCCGCGGTTCCACGCGCGGATCGCTTCCCGGCGCTTCCGGTAGTCGGCGCTTTTCTCGAGCTCGTCGACGATCTCGTGGATCACGTTGTCGACGATTGTCTGGTGATAGTGGGTGACGTTGCGGTCGGTCCTGCCGTAGAAATTGATCCGGCGCACGTCGAGCGGGTCCTTGCCGAGGAAGCGCGCGATCTCGTCGACGACCTGCTCGATGCCGACCATCCCCTGCGGCCCGCCGAAGCCGCGGAATGCGGTGTTCGACTGCGTGTTCGTCTTGCAGCGGTAGCTCGTGATTCCGACATCGCCCAGGTAATAGCAGTTGTCGCTGTGAAACATCGCGCGGTCGTTGATCGACCCGGACAGGTCGGCCGAATACCCGCAGCGCCCGGCCAGCGTGAACTCGACGCCGAGGATGCGGCCGTCGGCGTCGAAGCCGGCCTCGTAATCGGTGACGAAATCGTGGCGCTTGCCGGTGAGCAGCATGTCGTCGTCGCGATCGGCGCGCAGCTTCACCGGAACGCGAAGCTTTTGCGAGAACAGGGCGGCGATGCATGCGAAGAGTCCCGGCTGGCTCTCCTTGCCGCCGAAGCCGCCGCCCATCCGCCGGCAGTCGACGACGACGTCGTTGGCGTCGACGTCGAGCGCATGCGCGACCTGGTGCTGGATCTCGCCGGGATGCTGCGTCGAGCTGTAGACGAGCATCGTGCCGTCTTCCTTCGGCACCGCGTACGCGACCATCCCCTCGAGGTAGAACTGCTCCTGTCCGCCGATGTGGATTCGCCCGGAGAGGCGATGCGGCGCCGATGCGATCGCGCCCGCGGGATCGCCCCGCTGCATGCGCTCGGTCGGCAGCACGAACGATTGGGCGCGGACCGCGGCCTCCGCCGTGAGGATCGGCTTCAGGTCCTCGTACTCGACGACCGCGAGGCGCGCGGCGCGGCGCGCCTGTTCAACGGTATGCGCGGCGACCGCGAAGATCGACTGGCCGAAATACTGGACGAGCGTGGTCGCGAAGATCGGGTCGTCGGCAATGACGGGGCCGTAGTCGTTCTTGCCCGGTACATCCTTCGCCGTGAGCACCGCAACGACGCCGGGCGCGGCGCGGACCTTCGCCAGGTCGATCGACTTGATCCGCGCGTGCGCGCGCTCGCTCAAGCCGATCGCCGCGTGGAGCGTCCCGCGGACTTCCGGAATGTCGTCGGTGTAGAGCGCCTCGCCGCTGACGTGCAGATGCGCGCTGTCGTGGGGAATCGGTGCGCCTGCGCCGCCGGCCGGATGCTGTGCCATGCGCGTCGCCCCGGGATCAGACCGCGATATCACCGAACTGCGCGACGACCTGCGTCGCCGACTTGGCGCCGGAGGTCTCGAGCCAGAATCGGTAGAGCAGGTTGCGCGCGACGCTCTTCCGGTACGCGGCCGTCGCCCGCATGTCGGTCAGGGGCGTGTAGTCGTCGGCGAGCGCGGCCATGGCCGCGCGCACCGTCGCCTCGGTCCAGTCGCGCCCGGTGATCGCGCGCTCGGCGGCCGTCGCGCGCTTCGGCGTTGCCGCCATCCCGCCGTACGCGATTCGCGCGTCGGCGACGCGTCCGCGCTCGAGGACGATGCGGTATGCGCCGCAGACGGCCGATATGTCCTGGTCGAACCGTTTCGAAATCTTGAATGTGCGCAGATGCGCGCCGGGCGACCGATTCGGCACGCGGATGTGCTGGACGAACTCGCCCGGCGCGAGCGCCGTCTTCTGGTACGCGAGGTAGAACGCGTCGAGCGGGATCTCGCGGGTGCGCTTGCCGTGCCGCAGCACGAGCGTCGCGCCCATCACCATCAGCGCCGGCATCGAGTCGCCGATCGGCGAGCCGTTGGCGATGTTGCCGCCGAGGGTGCCCGCGTTGCGGATCGGCGGCGACGCGAAGCGCCGGTAGAGCTCGGAAAGCTCCGGGTGTCGCGCGACCAGCGCTTCATACGCGTCGGTGAGATTCGCCCCGGCGCCGATCTCGAGGCCGGCATCGGTGTCGCGAATCTCCTTCAGCTCGGCGACGTCGCCGACGTAGATGATGTCGTGCAGGTCCTTGTGCTGTTTCGTGACCCACAGGCCGACGTCGGTGCCGCCCGCGAGCATCCGCGCGTCGGGATAGGTCTCGCGCAGCGCGGCGAGCGCCGGCAACGCGACCGGCGCGTGGAACGTCGCGGTTCCATGGCGGACGGTGAGCGTGCCGGCCCGGCGGATCGCACGGAGGCGCTCGATCATCTCCCGCTCGCTCTGCGGAAGCTCGCCGTCCGCGCCCGAGGAGAACGAGCAATTCATCCAGCTCGAAGACCGGTCTTCGCGCCCCGCTCCGTATTCGTACATCTTCACGCCGGCATCGACGATCGGCCGATAGCCCGTGCAGCGGCACAGGTTGCCGGAAAGCGCGTCGCCGATCTCGGCGCGGGTCGGCGCATGGCGCGTCTTGTACAGCGCAAAGAGCGACATGACGAAACCGGGCGTGCAGAAGCCGCACTGCGAGCCGTGGCAATCCACGAGCGCCCGCTGCACGGGGTGCAGCGTGCCGTCGGCGCCTTTCAGGCTTTCGACCGTGATGAGCTCCTTGCCGTCGATCGTGGGCAGGAACTGGATGCACGAATTGACCGCGCGAAACCGCACGCCGTCGCCGTCGAGCTCGGCCAGGACCACCGTGCAGGCGCCGCAATCGCCCTCGGCGCATCCTTCCTTCGTTCCCGTCCGGCCGAGCGTCTCGCGCAGATAGTTGAGCACGGTCGTGGTCGGCGCGACGCCTTCGACGGTGCGAACCTCGCCGTCCAGCACGAACCGGATTGGATCGCCGCCCGTCGCCGCCTTCTGCCTGCCTGTCATGCCACGGCCTCCGATCCACCCAACAATGCGGCAGCCGCACTGTCGGCCTCATGCGGCGATTCGCGTTTGCCCCGATCCCCTGCGCGCTACGGTGCCCGGGGCCCCTCTGCGACGCTCACGCCTAACTCCCGCGATAGGTCGACCAGCTCCACGGCGAAACCAGCAGCGGAACATGGTAATGCTGCGCGGCGTCGGCGATGCCGAATCGTAGCACCACGTCGCCGACGAACGCGGGCTGCGGCAGCACCGCTCCCTGCGCCGCGAAATACGCGCCCGCGCCGAACACGATTTCATATCGACCCGCCTTGAAACTCTCGCCATCGAGGAGCGGCGCATCGCAGCGACCGTCGGTGTTGGTCGTGCTTTCGCGAAGGAATCGGCGATTTTCCGACGCGTCCTCGGCGAGCACGTATAGGCGAATGCGCACGCCGGCTGCCGGCCGGCCGTTCGCGGTATCGAGCACGTGCGTCGTGAGCTGTCCCATCCGCTGCCCCCTCCGGCGGAAACTGTCGCATGCAGCAAATCTAATGTCAACAATCAACAGGCCTGTTTGTGCACAATATTTTCCAATCCGGCCAGGCTATTGCGGTGCAGCGAGAACGTTTGTTTCTGTAAATCCTATAGTTACACAATCATCCGGATCTGCATCGCTGCAACTGCACGATCTGCACGATGCGCCGACCAACGATTTTGTTTGCTTTGGCACAATTGATTGTTTACACTTTTCATCACTGTCTGTGCACACGGTACGCGCCTCATGCCATCGCCTCGCACGCCCCGCAAGACCGCCAAGCGCCCGGCGCCGACGCGTCGGTCGCGCGGCCCCGCCGAAGTGCTGCCGCTCTTCGCGGCCGACCGCGCCGCCGCGGCGGTCGACGACCGCATCCATGCGACGATTCACGAAGCGGTCCTCGACCATCGGCTCCCTCCGGGAACCCGTCTCGGCGAGGTGGCGCTGGCGGAACTCTTCGGCGTCACGCGCGCCGTGATCCGCAAGGTGCTCGCCCGCCTCGCGCACACGCGCCTTGTCGACCTGCGCCCGAATCGCGGAGCGGTGGTCGCGAGCCCCACCGCGGATGAGGCGCGGGACCTGTTTGCCGCGCGCACGGCCATCGAAGGGGCGATCGTCTCCCTGCTCGCCAAGGGCGTCACGCGCGAGCAGGTGCGCGAGCTGAAGGCGATGACCCGCGCCGAGCGCGACGCCTACGACGCAGGCGATTCGCGGCAGGGCCTCAAGCTGTCGGTCGAGTTCCATCGTGTGCTCGCACGGATGGCCGGCAACGCGGTGCTGGCCGAATTCCTGGACCAGCTCGTTGCGCGCACGCCGCTCGTCGTGCTCGCGCATCAGGGCCCCGCCGCCGACAGCGCGTGCAGCATCGACGAGCACTCGCACGTCGTCGACGCGCTCGCGGCCGGCGACGCCGCGCGCGCCGTTTCGACGATGGGCGCGCACCTCGACGCGCTGCTCGCGCGGCTCGATCTCCAGCGGTCGACGCGGCGTGAAGCGGACCTGGCCGAATTGCTCGGCGTCCGCCGCGGCTGACGGCCGCGCCAGCGCACGGAGCTGCAATGACGCCTTCGACTACGCCGTACCCGCGCGACCTCGTCGGCTACGGGCGCGCCGTCCCGCAGGCCGGCTGGCCCGGCAACGCGCGCATCGCCGTCCAGTTCGTGCTCAATTACGAGGAAGGCGCCGAGATGTGCGTCCTCGACGGCGACGCGGGGTCGGAGCCGTTCCTCTCCGAGATCGTCGGCGGTCCGTCGTTCGCCGCGCGCCACCAGAGCGCGGAGTCGATTTACGAATACGGCTCGCGCGCGGGCGTCTGGCGGCTGCTGCGCGAGTTCGAGCGGCGCGCGCTTCCGCTCACGGTGTTCGGCGTGGCGTTGGCGCTCGAGCGCAATCCCGAGGCCACCGCGGCGTTCGTTGCCCAGGGACACGAGATCGCCGGCCACGGCTGGCGCTGGCTCAACTATCAGGAGGTCGATGCCGCGACCGAGGCCGCGCACCTCAAGAAGGCGGTCGCCATCATCGAGCGGCTCACCGGATCGGCGCCCAAAGGCTGGTACACCGGACGCGACAGCCCGAACACGCGGAGGCTGGTGGTCGAGCACGGCGGCTTCCTCTACGACGCCGACAACTACGGCGACGACCTTCCGTTCTGGAATGTCGTGCGCACGCAGGACGGCCGCAGCGTGCCGCACCTCGTCGTCCCGTACACATTGGACGCGAACGACATGCGCTTCGTCGCCCGCAACGCGTTTGCGGCGGCGGACGATTTCTTCGCTTATCTTCGCGACGCCTTCGACGTGCTGTATGCCGAGGGCGCCGACGCGCCGCGGATGATGTCGATCGGCATGCACTGCCGGCTGCTCGGCCGTCCGGGGCGCTTCCGCGCGCTGCAACGCTTCCTGGATCACGTCGAGGCGCATGATCGCGTCTGGGTGACGCGGCGCGTCGACATCGCGGAGCACTGGGCGCGACACCATCCGTTCACACCGGACGCGCGGGGCGCGCGGTGAGCTCGGCGCCAACGCTGTCTTCGCTGTCGGTCGCGCGCCGCGATGAGTTCGTCCGCGCGCTGGGCGGCATCTTCGAGCACACGCCGTGGATCGCCGAGCGCGCCTGGCCTGCCCGGCCGTTCGCCAGCGTCGACGAATTGCATCGCGCGATGCTGGGCGTGCTTGCGGCGGCCTCGCGTGAGGCAAAACTCGCGCTGATCTGCGCCCATCCGGAGCTCGCCGGCAAGGAAGCCACGGCGGGGACGATGACGGCGGATTCCGTCGGCGAGCAGGCGTCCGCCGGCCTCGACCGCTGCACGCCCGACGAGCTCACGCGGTTGCGCGCGCACAACCAGTCGTACCGCGATAAATTCGGCTTCCCGTTCGTGATGGCGGTCAAGGGAAAGAGCCGCCAGGAAATCCTCGCCGCGCTCGCGTCGCGCATCGGCAACACGCGCGAGGCCGAATTCGCGCGCTGCATCGAGGAAATCGGCAAGATCGCGCGCCTGCGGCTCGACGCGATGCTCGGCTAGCCCCATCCGCACCAGGAGAATCGCCATGCCCAGAATGAGAGCCATCGACGCCGCCGTCCACGTGCTGGAGCGCGAAGGCGTCACCGCCGCGTTCGGCGTCCCCGGCGCCGCGATCAATCCGCTCTACTCGGCGCTCAAGGCGCGCGGCAGCATCGCGCATGTCCTCGCCCGCCATGTCGAGGGTGCATCGCACATGGCCGAGGGCTACACGCGCGCCGTCGCCGGCAACATCGGCGTGTGCATCGGAACGTCGGGCCCGGCGGGCACCGACATGATCACCGGACTCTATTCCGCGCAGGCGGATTCGATCCCGATCCTGTGCATCACGGGCCAGGCGCCGCGCGCGCGGCTGTACAAGGAGGACTTCCAGGCGGTGGACATCGAGTCGATCGCCAAGCCGGTCACGAAATGGGCGGTGACCGTGCGCGAGCCGGCGCAGGTGCCGCGGGCATTCCAGCAGGCGTTTCACCTGATGCGCTCGGGCCGCCCGGGGCCGGTGCTGATCGACTTGCCGTTCGACGTGCAGATGGCCGAGATCGAATTCGATCCCGACACGTACGAGCCGCTGCCCGTCTACAAGCCGAAGGCCTCGCGCCGCCAGGTCGAGAAGGCGCTCGCGATGCTGAACGAGTCCGCGCGGCCGCTGATCGTCGCGGGCGGCGGCATCATCAACGCCGACGCGTCCGGCCTGCTCGTCGAATTCGCCGAATTGACCGGCGTGCCGGTGATCCCCACGCTGATGGGCTGGGGGACGATCCCCGACGATCACCCGCTGATGGCCGGGATGTGCGGGCTGCAGACTTCGCATCGTTACGGGAACGCGACGATGCTCGCCGCCGACTTCGTGCTGGGCATCGGCAACCGCTGGGCCAATCGTCACACCGGATCGATCGACGTCTATGCAAAGGGGCGCAAATTCGTCCACGTCGATATCGAGCCGACGCAAATCGGTCGCGTGTTTTCACCCGATTACGGCATCGTGTCCGACGCCAAGGCGGCGCTGGAGCTCTTCGTCGCGGTCGCCCGCGAATGGAAAGCCGCCGGCAAGCTCAAGGACCGTGGCGCGTGGGCCGAGGAGTGCCGCGAGCGCAAGCGCACGATGCTGCGCAAGACGAACTTCGAGAACGTGCCGATGAAGCCGCAGCGCGTCTACCAATGCCTGAACCGCGCGTTCGACGACAACGACACCTGTTACGTCACGACAATCGGCCTGTCGCAGATCGCGGCGGCGCAGTTCCTGCACGTCTACAAGCCGCGCAACTGGATCAACTGCGGCCAGGCGGGACCGCTCGGCTGGACCATTCCGGCGGCGCTCGGCGTGCGGGTTGCGGATCCGGCACGGCGCATCGTCGCGCTGTCCGGCGACTACGACTTCCAGTTCATGATCGAGGAGCTGGCGGTCGGCGCGCAGTTCAAGCTTCCCTATATTCATATTCTCGTCAACAATTCGTATCTCGGATTGATACGGCAGTCGCAACGCGGCTTCGAGATGGATTACTGCGTCCAACTGGGCTTCGACAACATCAATGCACCCGAAGTCGGCGGCTACGGCGTCGATCACCTGAAGGTCGTCGAGGGATTGGGCTGCAAGGCGATCCGCGTGCAGAAACAGGACGAGATCGATCCGGCGATCGCGCAGGCGGAGAGATGGATGGCGCAGTACAAGGTGCCCGTCGTGATCGAGATCATCCTCGAGCGGGTCACCAACATCGCGATGGGCACCGAGATCGACAATATCGTCGAGTTCGAGGAGCTCGCCAAGGGCAAGGAAGACGCGCCGACCGCGGTTGCGCTCCTCGACTGACGGAACCGGAGAACGCGCGATGACGAAGCTGGCCGCCAACCTGACCATGATGTTCAACGAGGTCGATTTCCTCGACCGCTTCGCGGCCGCGGCGGGCGCCGGCTTCAAGGGCGTCGAATACCTGTTTCCCTATCCGTACCCGAAGGAGCAGCTGGCGCAGAAGCTCGCTGCCCACAATCTCGCGCAGGTGCTCCACAACTTTCCCGCGGGCGATTGGGCGAAGGGCGAGCGCGGCATCGCGTGCCAGCCGGAGCGCGTCGGCGAATTCCAGGACAGCGTCGGCAAGGCGATCGAGTATGCGACCGCGCTCGGCTGCACGCAGCTCAACTGCCTCGCCGGCATCCCGCCCGCCGGCGCGGATCGCGACAAGGTACGCGCGACGCTGGTGTCGAACCTGCGCTTCGCCGCGGACAAGCTCGGCGCCGCCGGCATCAAGGTGCTGATCGAACCGATCAACACGTTCGACATTCCGGGGTTCTTCCTGTCCGGCACGCGGCAGGCGCTCGAAATCCTCAAGGACGTCGGTTCGACCAATCTCTACCTCCTCTACGACATCTATCACATGCAGCGGATGGAGGGCGAGCTCGCCAACACGATCAAGGCCAACCTGCCGCGCATCGCCCACTTCCAGCTCGCCGACAATCCCGGGCGCAACGAACCCGGCACCGGCGAGATCAACTATCGCTTCCTCTTCGGCTTTCTCGACGCGATCGGCTATGACGGCTGGATCGGCTGCGAATACCGCCCGAAGGGCAATACCGTCGACGGCTTGAGCTGGCGCGCCGCGCACGGCGTGTAATCTGAAACGAACGAGGAGGACACGGCATGGCCGACATCGGATTCATCGGATTGGGGATCATGGGCGCGCCGATGGCGGGCCAGCTCATCAAGGGCGGGCATCGCGTGCATCTCTACAGCCGCTCCGGCGCGCCGCAGGCGTTGACCGATGCCGGCGGCATCGCCTGCAAGAGCCCGAAGGAAGTCGCGCACAAATCGGACGTCGTCATCACGATGGTGCCGGACACGCCGGACGTCGAGGCCGTGCTGTTCGGCGACGACGGCGTCGCGCAAGGACTTTCCCGGGGCAAGACCGTCGTCGACATGAGCTCGATCTCGCCGCTCGCGACGAAGGAATTCGCCAGGAAAATCGCCGCGCTGGGCTGCGACTATCTCGATGCGCCGGTGTCGGGCGGCGAGGTCGGCGCCAAGGCCGCCACGCTCACGATCATGGTCGGCGGCAGCGAGGCGACGTTCGCCAAGGTGAAGCCGCTGTTCGAGCTGATGGGCAAGAACATCACGCTGGTCGGCGGCAACGGCGACGGCCAGACGACCAAGGTCGCGAACCAGATCATCGTCGCGCTGACGATCGAGGCGGTGGGCGAGGCGCTGCTCTATGCGTCGAAAGCCGGCGCCGATCCCGCGAAGGTGCGCCAGGCGCTGATGGGCGGCTTCGCGTCGTCGCGGATCCTCGAGGTCCACGGCGAGCGCATGGTGAAGCGCACGTTCAACCCGGGCTTTCGCATCGCGCTGCACCAGAAGGATCTGAACCTCGCGCTGTCCACGGGCCGCGAGCTGGGCGTCTCGCTGCCGAACACCGCGACCGCGCAGGAGCTCTTCAATGCCTGCGCGGCGAACGGCGTACGCGGCGCTCGACCACTCGGCGCTCGTCCGCGCGCTGGAAAAGCTCGCCAATTTCGAGATCGGCGCAACGCCGGCCAAATCCTGAGTCGATTGCACGCGATGACTGATCCGCGCGCGCTCCTGCGCGCCATGTTCGATGCCGCGATCGAGGCCGCGCAGCCTGCGCGCTGCCTGCCGCCGCACTTGCCCGAGCCGCCGAAGGGCCGCACGCTGGTGATCGGCGCCGGCAAGGCGTCGGCCGCGATGGCCCGCGCGTTCGAGGATCACTGGCCCGGCGCGGTGACCGGCATCGTCGTCACGCGCTACGGCTATGCGGTGCCGTGCCGGCGGATCGAGATCGTCGAGGCCGCCCACCCGGTTCCCGACGCGGCGGGACTTGCGGCCGCGAAGCGCATCGTCGAGCTCGTCTCCGGACTTGACGGCGGACGACCTCGTGCTCGCGCTGATCTCGGGCGGCGGCTCGTCGCTGCTCGCGCTGCCCGCGCCGGGACTCACGCTCGACGACAAGCAGAACGTCAACCGCGCGCTGCTCAAGTCCGGCGCAACCATCAGCGAAATGAACTGCGTGCGCCGGCATCTTTCCGGAATCAAGGGCGGGCGGCTCGCGGCCGCGTGCCATCCCGCGCAGGTCGTGACGCTGCTGATGTCGGACGTGCCCGGCGACGATCCGATCGACATCGCGTCGGGGCCGACCGTCGCCGACCCGACGACCTGCGCCGACGCGCTCGATGTCGTCCGCCGCTACGGGATCGACCTGCCGGCAAGCGTGCGGCGGGTTCTCGAATCCGGCGAGGGCGAGACGGTGAAGCCGGGCGATCCGCGCCTCGCGCGCGCCGACGTCCGGATGATCGCCACGCCGCAGCGCGCGCTCGAAGCGGCGGCCAACGTCGCCGACGCCGCGGGCGTCACGCCGGCCATCCTCGGCGACGCGATCGAAGGCGAGGCGCGCGACGTCGGCAAGGTCATGGCGGGCATCGCGCTGCACGTCGCCATGCACGGCGAGCCGTTCGCGCCGCCGTGCGTGCTGATTTCCGGCGGTGAGACCACCGTTACCGTGCGCGGCAACGGCCGCGGCGGGCGCAATGTCGAATTCCTGCTGGCGCTTGCGATCGCGCTCGAAGGCGAGCCGGGCATTTTCGCCATCGCCGGCGACACGGACGGCGTCGACGGCCAGGAGGAAATCGCCGGCGCGATCGTCGCCCCCGACACGCTCGCCCGCGCCTGGGCGCGCGGGCATTCGTCCGCGCGACGCGCTCGCGCAACAACGACGGCCACGGCTTTTTCGGCGCGCTCGCCGACGCGCGTGGTGACCGGCCCCACGCTGACCAACGTCAACGACTTCCGGGCCGTCCTCGTGACGCTCGATCCGACGGCGCAATCCTAGACGATTCCCGCGCGTAGAATTCCAGCCCAGCAAAGTTCCCCATGCGATTCGGAACCGAACTCCTCCGCCAGTCCGACGTGCTCGCGCAATTCACCGAGGACGCGCCGCGCGTCACGCGCACGTATCTCAGCAACGAGCACAAGCAGGCCGGCGAATACCTGATCGACCTGATGCGGCGCGCCGGGATGAACGCCGATTTCGACGCGCTCGGCAACATCGTCGGCCGCTACGAGGCCGCGGATTCGAAGGCCCCGATCGTGATGACCGGCTCGCACCAGGACAGCGTGCGCAACGCCGGAAAGTACGACGGCCTCTTCGGCATCATCACCGCCATCGCCTGCGTCAAGGATCTGCACGACCGCGGCATCAGGCTGCCCTACACGCTCGAGGTCGTCGGCTTCGGCGACGAGGAAGGCGTGCGCTTCGGCGCGACGCTGATCGGCAGCAAGGCCATGGCGGGCAAGTTCGATCCTGCCTGGCTCGACAAGGCCGACGATGCCGGCGTCACGATGCGGCAGGCGCTTGCCGAGTTCGGCGGCGATCCCGAACGTTGGCGCGACATCGACCGTCGCGGGAAGAACGTCGTCGCCTATGTCGAGTCGCACATCGAGCAAGGGCCCGTCCTGCTGAACGAAGGATTGCCGGTCGGCGTCGTCACGGCCATCGCCGGCGCGTCGCGGCTCAACGTCCGCGTCACCGGGCTCGCGGGCCACGCGGGCACGGTGCCGATGGGCGCGCGCCAGGATGCGCTGACGGCGGCGAGCGAGATGGTGCTCGAAGTCGAGCGTCACTGCGAAACGCACGCGGGGCTCGTCGGCACGGTCGGCAAGATGTCCGTGCTCCCGGGCGCGGTCAACGTGATTCCGCAGGACGTCGCGTTCACGATCGACGTCCGCTCGGGCGACGATGCCTTGCGCCGCGCGGCGATCGCCGCCATCCGCACGGGCTGCACGACAATCGCACAGCGCCGGCGCGTCCGCGTCGATCTCGCCGACCTGTTCACGGCGGATGCCGCGCCTTGCGACCCGGCGCTGCAGGATGCGTTCGCGCAGGCCATCGCCGCGCATGGAATTCCGGTGCGCCATCTTCCGAGCGGCGCCGGGCACGACGCGATGGAATTTCCCGCCGTTGCGCCCACCGCGATGCTGTTCGTCCGCTGCGGCAACAACGGGATCAGCCACCATCCCGACGAGACGATGACGGCCGAGGACGCCGAGATCGCGACGTCGGTGCTGCTGCATTTTTTCGAGAACTATCCGGCCATGAGCGTCTATGACGAGCTTGGCCGCTGGATCGACGACCATCACGCCGAGCAGGTCGAATTCCTGCGCGCGATCGTCCGCGTGCCGTCCGACACGCCGCCCGGCGACAACGCGCCGGCGGCGGAAAAGGCCGCGGAATTGCTGACCGCGCTCGGATTTGCCGTCGAGCGCCATCCGGTTCCCGCCGAATTCCTGCGCGCCTACGGAATGAAGAGCGTCACCAACCTGATCGTGCGCCAGCGCTTCGGATCGGGCGGACCGATCGTCGCGCTCAATGCGCACGGCGACGTCGTCCCGCCGGGCGAAGGCTGGACGAAGCCGCCGTACGAAGGCGTGATCGAGGACGGCCGCATGTACGGGCGCGGCGTCGCCGTGTCGAAATCCGACATCGCGACGTACACGTATGCGCTCGCCGCGCTGCGCGCGCTGGCGGAGGGCGGCGCGCGGCTCAACGGCACCGTCGAGCTGCATTTCACCTACGACGAGGAACTCGGCGGCCTCGCGGGGCCCGGATACCTGCTCGACAACAAGCTGACCAAGCCGGACTACGCGATCGCCGCGAGCTTCAGCTACGCGGTGGTCACCGCGCACAACGGCTGCCTGCAGTTCGAGGTGACCGTGCACGGCAAATCGGGGCACGGTGCGATGCCCGAGAGCGGCCGCGACGCGTTCCGCGCCGGCATCGCGATCCTCAACGCGATCTACGCCGAAGCCGACGCGCTGAAGGCGAAGAAGTCGCACGTCGCCGGGCATCGACCATCCGACGATGATCGTCGGGCTCGTCAACGGCGGCATCAACACCAACGTCGTGCCCGACCGGCTGACGCTTCCGGATGGACCGGCGGATGACGCCCGAGGAGAATCCCGCGGAAGTCGAGGCGCGCGTGCGCGCGCTGATCGAAAGCGCCGCCGCCGGCCACGACGGCATCCGCGTCGAGATCCGGCGGCTGCTCCTCGCCAACGCGCTGACGCCGCTGCCCGGGCACGAAAAGCTCGTCGCGGCGATCCAGCGCCACGCCAAGGCGCGTGTTCGGCGAGGACATTCCCGCGGTCGGCGTCCCTCTTTACGCCGACGCGCGGCTGTACGGCGAGCACGGCGTGCCGATCGTCATGTACGGCGCCGGCCCGCGGACGATCGCCGAGTCGAACGCGAAACGACCCGACGAAAACCTGCTGCTCGAGGACCTGCGGCGCGCGACGAAGGTCGTCGCCGCGACGGCGCACGACCTGCTGGCGGCGTAACCGCGAACGCACTCGCGGTACCCGGTCGCATTCGTCGCGGCCGTGGCGTATAATGTTTCCCCGTCGCCGGAAGGGGGTTTTGATCCGGCGTATGCCCGATTCCCGATTTTCCGTCGCTGAGGAGTTTCACCCATGTTGAAGCAATTCATAAGATTCACCGGCATCACGATGTTGGTCGCCGCGTCGGCCGCGCTGTTCGCGCCCACCGCGATGGCGCAGTCCGAACAGCAGAAGCTCGTCAACGACGCGCAGAAGTCGCTGGCCAATTTCCTGGGTGACCCCCAGATGTACGTGGCTGAAGCAGAACTTCGGTCGCGCGAAGGCGGTGATCATCGCCCCGGAAATCGCGAAAGCCGGGTTCATCTTCGGTGGGTCGGGCGGACGTGCGATCGTCGTCGCCAAGGATCCGAAGAGCGGCAAGTGGCTCGGCCCCGTGTTCTACACGATGGCGACCGCAAGCGTCGGCTTCCAGGCCGGCATCTCGGTCTCGGAGAACGTCACGCTGGTCATGACCGACAAGGGCTTCAATTCCCTCCTCTCGACCTCCTTCAAGATGGGCGGCGACGCCAGCGTCGCGGCGGGCCCGGTCGGCGGCGGCGCCAAGAGCGACATCGTCGCGGACCTGATCACCTTCTCGCTGGCCAAGGGTGTCTATGGCGGCGTGAACCTCGACGGCACGGTCGTGACCGCCACCGACGACTGGAACCAGGCGTACTTCGGCAAGAAGGTGTTGCCGCCCGACGTCCTGGTCCGCGGTGACGTGAGCAACAAGGGCGCCGCCGGGCTTCTGTCGGCAGTGGCGGCCGCCGCAAAGAAGTAACGTTCACGCAATTGCAGGAAACAAGGGCCCCGCGCGGGGCCCTTGCCATTTATTGCACCTCAATCTCACGCCCGGCCAGGCAACGCCGGCGGAAACGCGCCCGAATCCGCCGAAGTGAGCGTTACCGCAGCATCGGCGGCACTTCCGGTACGGATGGCGGCAGCCGCTCCAACGAAAGATCCCGTAGCAGCCGTTGATACTCCGGCGACTCGCGGACGATGACGCCGGCCGCCGCGCGCAGCCGGTCGACCTGCTCCGCGCTCAGCACGAAGCTCGTCGGCATGGCGTTGAGGTACTCGCGCTCGGCAGGGTCCGGGTGCGCGGCGAAGCTCACGTCGATCGCATAGAGCTCGATGTCGGGAACCTCGGCGGCGCGGACGAGCTGCGAATTGCCGCCGCCGGAAGACTCGGCAGCGGCTTTCAGCGCGCGCAGCGACTTCCAGCGCGCAAGCGTGTCCCGCAGCAGCTCCACCGCCTCGTACGAATAAAGATCGATCGGCACGCCCGTGGCCTTGAGCAGGAGCTGCAGGTCGTTCGGCGGACGTTCGCTCTTGTCCCAGTCCGTCTTCGGCACCGACATCGAGTTGACCACGAACACGACGATGCGACGAACGCTGCCGATCCTGCGACGCGCGGCGGAACCTGTCGCTTGCCTCGAGCTGCTCCAGTCCTTCGAGCACCGCGCGCATGCCGAGGTTGTCCGAGATGCCGCCGTCGACCAGGTGGAAGTAGGGGCGGTCGACGCTGTTCTGCATCGCCTGCAGCTCCTTGTAGCGCTGCATCGTGCGCCCCGCCGGCCGTGACCGGCTCGCCGGATCCCTGAACGCCTTGACCGATGCGGGCTCCTGGTACCCGCAGTTGCCGCCATAGTTGTTGATCGTCACCGGCGACAGCGCGACCGGCACGGCGGACGACGCGGCCGCGGCGCGCGACAAGGGGAACTTCGACAGGTCCGAGCAGATGATGTCCCAGTTGCCCTGGACGAACGCAAACCTGGCGCCGGTGGAGATGTCGGTCGCCGACGCGATCGCGACGGGGCCCGGCTTGTCCACGAGGTCGCCGAACGTCGCGCCCTCGAACAGGATCTCGTCGTAGTATTCGGCGGCCATCTCCGATCGGCCCCAGCCCTCCGACGCGAGGCTCGGCCAGTGCACCGGGTTCAGGAAGCGGGAAATGAGCTCGCCCTGCACGTTGCGCTTGAGGAACCGCTGCTCGTATTCGTCGAAGAGCTTCTCGCCGTAGAGCGCGTACGCGAGCGCCGTGAAGCTGCCGCCCGAGATGCCGGTCACGACGTCGACCTCGTCCAGCATCCGCGTCTTCTGCCCGTTGACGACGATGGTGGTCCCGCGCAGCTCCTCCAGCACGCCGAACGAGAACGACGCCGCGCGCGTGCCGCCGCCGGAAAACGCGAGGACGATGAGCGTGTCCGTCGCCGCTCCCCGTATGGTGCGCCCTCCCGAGCGGTAGCCCGCGGTGGGGTCGGCGGCTTCGAGTCTGGAGTTGACGGGGCGCGATGCGCAGCCGGCGAGCGCCACGGCGATGAAAACGAGCGCCGCGGCGCGGGCAAAGGTCGCTGTCACGGCGTGCATGGTAATCGGCGCGCCCGGTCCATGCAACAAAGAGGCCTTCGCAACATGCATGCGGCAACGCTAAAATGCACGACGCGGAGGTCAACATGGGTCGCTCGCATGATCTGCGGACGTGCGCTACCTGGATCAAGAGCCGCTGGATGGCGTGGAGGCGCAGACGAAGGAAAACGAGACGATCAGGGCCAGGACCTACCTCGCGCCCTTTTCTTATATCGAAGTCTGGGTCGTTGACGGAAAAACGTTGGAAGTGCTCGACCGGCAGCAGGCCTTCGACCACCAGAAACTCGCCGAGAAAGTGACCATGCCGCGGCTCGACGCGAGCAAGCTCGACGCTCAGCAGTACCTGGCGTATCGGATTGCCGGCCTGATCGAATTTTCCATCGGCGAAGCGGTGCGACGCTCCGAAGTCATCAGCAAGCATCCGCAGGTGGAAGTCGGGGACATCAAGGAAGTCCCGCCGGACGACGTCCGCAAATAAATCGGCGCGAGCCGCGCTGCCGGATGGACCGCGGTACGCGAGTCAGACGTGCCGCGCCGGCCGCACGACGGCGAAGGTACCGCCGACGATGAGCGCGCAGCCCGCGATCATCGGCCAGGTGATCGTCTCGCCCAGCAGCAACGCGCCCCACGCCATCCCGAAGAGCGGCATCACGAACGCCACCGTCAGCGCGCGCGTCGGGCCGATGTCCGCGATCAGGCGGTAGTACAGCAAATAAGCGACGGCGCTGCACAGCAGCGCGAGCCCGAGAACGTTGGCGACGACGACCGTCGTGATTTCCCCGCGCACCGGCGCGAACGGCACGAGCGGAAGCAGCACGATTCCGGCCGCGACCTGGCTCCAGCCCGCGATGGCCATCGGCTTCGCGCCCGCCGCGTATTTCTTCATGTAGATGCTGGATGCGGCATAAAGGAGCGCCGCGGCGAGGCACGCGGCGATCGACGCGCCGAACAGCGCGTCCGGGACGACCGGCCCCGCCTTGCTGACGAGCGCAACGCCCGCCGCGCCCGCGACAAGCCCGCCGATCTTGGCGAATGTCAGCGCCTCCGCCAGGAACACGGCCGAAAGGAGCGCGGCAAACAGCGGCGTCGCCGAATTGAGGATGACGGAGTACGACGCGGGAATATGCAACGCGGCGAACGAGAACAGCACGAACGGAATCGCCGAGTTGAGGATGCCGATCACGACGAAATGGCGCCATTGCCCGCGCAGGTCGGCATCGAATCCGGTGATCCGGAACCAGGCGATCAACGCAATGCCGGCGATCGAGACTCGTGCCGTTGCCGTGAGCACCGGCCCCAGCACCGGCGCCAGCACGCGCATGAAGATGAACGACCCGCCCCAGATCGCGGCGAGCAGCGTCAGGCGCGCGACATCCTCATTCCTCATCAGGCCGCCGAGCGCGCTCGCGCGACGTCCTGCTCCAGCGCCAACAGCGCGCGCTTGCGGTCGAGGCCGCCCGCGTAGCCCGTCAGCGAGCCGTCGGCGCCGACGATCCGATGGCACGGCACCACGATCGCAAGCGGATTCCTGCCCGTCGCGGCGCCCGCCGCGCGCGCGCTTCCGGGATGGCCCGCGCGCCGCGCGAGTTCCGCGTACGAGATGGTCACGCCCGCGGGGACGGTGGAAATTGCGTCCCACACGACGCGCTGGAACGGCGTGCCCGACGGCGCCAATGGAAGGTCGAACACCTTCCGCGCACCGGCGAAATAGGCAGTGAGCTGCGCGGCCGCGCGTCGCACCGCCGGAAATGCCGGGTCGCGCACCCACGCGGGATCCTGCGGCGGCGCATAGCGGTCGCCGTCGAACGAGATGCTGGTGAGACCCTCGCGCACGGCGGTGACGCGCATGCGGCCGAGGGGGCTGTCGACGAAATCGAAATGGACAATCTTTGTCATTGCATGGACCTCCAGAGATGAATCACGGCATAGGCGCGCCACGGGCGCCACGCTTCAGCACGCGCCAGCGCGCGCGCAGGTTGCGTCACGCCGAGCGCCTTGCGGACGATCAGGTCGCCTTCGAGAAAGGCATCGGGCCAGCGCAGCGCGCGCATGGCGATGTAGTGCGCGGTCCAGGCGCCGACGCCGCGAATCCCCTGGAGACGCTCGAGCGTCGCCTCGACATCGCTCTCGGGCTGCAGCACGATGTGCCCGGCCGACACGGTTTCCGCGAGCGCGACAATCGTCCGGGCCCGCGCGATCGGCATTCCAAGGGCCGCGAGTGCAGCGGGTGCAGCGCCGGCAAGCCGGACCGCGGTCGGAAAGAGCCGGGCGATTTCGCCGTCGCCGCCCTCCAGCGCGTCGCCGAACGTTCCGGCGATCCGACCCAGGACCGTGCGCGCGCCGCGCACGGAGACCTGCTGCCCGACGATCGCGCGCACGGCGAGCTCGAAACCATCGAAAGTGCCTGGAACCCGCAGTCCGGGACGCGGATCGGCAAGCTCGCCGAGCGCCGCGGCGACGACCGCCGGGTCGCACGTCAGGTCGAATGCGTGCTTCACTCGCGACAGCACGGCGGGCACGGCGCGGGCCAGCGACGGCGACACGGCGATCGCGAGGGCCTGCTTGCGCCGCGCGTGCCGCACCTCGACGCGTCCCGTGAACAGGGTGCCGCGGTGCGTGATCGCAACGCTGCGCGCGTAGGTCGTCTCGGTGACGGATTCGACCCCGGCAATCGCGCGCGCGCGCAGGAAGTCGAGCATCGCGTCCCAGTGGTAGGGCGGCCGGAAGGCAAGCTCGAACGAAAGCGTCGACGGCAATGCGCCGGCATGAACGCGCGCGCGCAGCCGGCCCGGCGCCATTCGGTAACGGGAGCGGAACAGCGCATTGAAGCGGCGCACGCTCGCGAAACCGCTCGCGAGCGCGATCTCGGTGACCGGCAAGGCCGTGTCGGTCAGCAGCCGCTTCGCCAGCAGCAGCCGCTGTGTCTGCGCGTACTCGATCGGCGAAACACCGTACTGCGTCTCGAAGATGCGGCGCAGGTGGCGGCTCGTGACGCCCACGCGCGCGGCGAGATGCTCGATGCCGCCGGCGTCGAGCACGCCGTCCTCGATCAGGCTGACCGCGCCGCGGGCGAGCTGCTCCGACGCGTCCACGCTGGCATGGCCCGGGGCGAGCTCCGGGCGGCAGCGCATGCACGGACGGTATCCCGCGACTTCCGCCGCCGCCGCGCTGGGGAAGAAATGGCAGTTCTCGCGGCGCGGCATGCGCACCGTACACACGGGCCGGCAATAGATGCGCGTCGACGAGACGCCGACGAAAAAGCGCCCGTCGAAACGGGAATCGTGCGCTGTCAGTGCGCGGTAGCAGGCGTCGGGATCGAGCGGCATGGCGGGATTATGCGCGCGGAGACCGCGCACCACTAGCCGTTTTCGGACATTGGATTCGGACGCTACGGCGGCACCGAAAGCGCGCGGCGTGCGGGGTAATCGCGCGATTCGATGGCGTTGTCGTGGTCCGGCGACACATTGCCGCCATCGACGACGACGAAAGGCTTTCGCTGCGGACAAACGGTCCGGCACGATATGACACGGTGGTAAAATGCGCGCAACGCCGGCTGTCGCAACTTTCGATTTTCGTTTGCGACGAATCGGCCACCTGCCCACCCGGAGATCGACGATGCCTCACCCGCGCAAACGCAATCGCCTGATGCAATACCTGCTGCACGTTGCCGCGGCGCTCGCCTTCGCTTCCGCGACGACGGCCGTGCACGCATCCGCGCAGCGGACCTTCGTCTCACCGAGCGGCGCCGACGCCAATACCGTCATCAACTGCTCGCTGCTCCAGCCCTGCCGTTCGTTCGGTGCGGCAATCACGGTCACCAACGCGTCCGGCGAAATCATCGTGCTCGACTCCGCCGGTTATGGACCGGTCGTGGTCACCAAGTCGGTGTCGATCATCTGCGCCGCCCGGCATCTACGCCGGCGTGTCGGTGCTTGCGGGCGAAGGCATCACGATCAACACCGCCGGCATCAACGTCACGCTGCGCGGGCTCACGGTCAACGGCCAGGGCGGCACGGTCGGCATCCATTTCTCGCAGGGTTCGCGCCTTGACATCGACGGCTGCACCGTCTCGAACATGGGCCAGGAAGGGATCCTGGTCGACGGCCCCGGCACGATCACGATCTCGAACACCACGATCGTCGCCAATTCGGGCATCGGCATCGACGTGAACGCCGCCGCGGTCGTGACCATAGGGGAATCGCTGATCGAGTCGAACGCTTCATCCGGTATCGCTATCCGCAACGGCGCCAGCGCGACGATCGAGCATACGACCGTCGTCAAGAACGGCAACTACGGGATCTGGGTGCAGGGCGTCGCTGCGGGCACCCGTGTCGCCGTCGTGTCGTCGGTCGTTACCGACCATGTGAGCAATCCCGGCATCTACGCCGAGACGGCGGCCGCTTCGTTGGTCGCCCATCTCGATGTCGCCAATTCGACCGTCGCCCGCAATGCGCACGGTGTCGCACTCAACGCGACCGCCGGCGGAACGGTGCTCGCCGGAATCGTCAACAATCAGCTCGTCGAGAACACCGGCTCCGGCGTGCTCGTTTCCGGGAACGGCGCCACGGCCCGCGTGTCGAGGAATTCGATCTTCCGCAATGCCAATGGCTTCAACGCGATTGGTGGCGGCATTCTCTACAGCCCGACGACCAACTACGTGCGCGACAACACGACCAACGGCACAGCGACGGCGGATTCGCTGCAGTGATCACCTGTCGAACACTTCGTCGCGTGCGCCGGGCGGCTACGCCGGCGCTGCTGGCGCTGGCGCTCGGAGCGTTCGCGCAGGACGCGTCCGCGCTGGGCCGCACGTTCGTCGCGTCGTTCGGTGTCGACACCAATGGGTGCTCGCTTTCCGCCCCCTGCCGCGGCTTCACCGCCGCGCTCGCGCAAACCGATCCCGGCGGCGAGATCGTCGTCCTCGATTCGGCCGGGTACGGCGCGGTGACGATCGGCAAGTCTGTCTCGATCGTCGTCCCCTCCGGGATTTACGCGGGCATTTCCGTGCTCGCGGGGGACGGCATCACGGTCAACGGCCCCGGCATCGGCGTCACGTTGCAGGGGCTCACGATCAATGGCCAGGGCGGCGTGCATGGCATCCGCTTTGTCCAGGGCGCACGGCTCAATGTCGCGGGCTGCCAGATCGCCTCGATGGGCGGCAACGGCGTGCGCGTCGAAGGTGCGGGCACCGTGGTGGTGACTCAGACCTCGATCGTCGGCAGCGCCCAGGAAGGCGTTCTCGTCAGCGCCGCCGCAAACGTCAGCATCGTGCGGAGCCGGATCCAGTCGAGCGGCAGCAGCGGCGTCGAGATGAGCGGCGGCGCGGCCGGCACGATCGCGCGCACCCTCGTCTCGGACAACGGGTTGTTCGGAATCGAAGCGTTGCAGACGACCGGCGGAACGACCCGGATCGCCGTCGACGATGCGACGATCACCGACAACGACACCGGCACGGGAGTCTATGCCGAGGGCGCAGGCGCCTCCGCGGCGGCGCAGATCGACATCACGAACAGCCTCGTCACGCGCAACTTCAACGGCGTCTTCGCGTTCTCCCAGGCAGGCGGCACCGCGGCGATCAGCTCGCTCGAGAACTCGATCGTCGAGAACCTGCAAAGCGGCGTCACGACGACCGCCAGCGCGGGCACGACGATCGTGCGAACTTCGCTCAACAGCGTGTTCAGGAACCAGGTGGCTGGTTTCCTGCAATCGTCGGGATCGCTGTTCACGACGGGAAGGAACTACGTCCGCGACAACGACGGCGGCGACAACTTCGGCGCGCAGCCCGACTCGTTGCAATAGTCCGCCGCCCCGCCGTCGCTGACGGGAATTCAGGCGGCGGCCGTCTCTCGCCGCCTCGGCCATCGCCTGCGCCAGGATCCGCGGCTCCTGCGCGCCCGATACCGCGAGGCGCCCATTGAAGATGAAGAACGGCACGCCGCCGACCCCGATTTCCTGCGCGCGCCGTTCCGCGGTCTCGACCTCGTCGCGGCCTTCGTCCGAGTCCAGCATCGCCCGCGCCGCCGCCGGATCCAGGCCGGCCTCGCCCGCGATCGTCGCCAGCACGTCGCGCTCGCCCGGATTGCGTCCTTCGAGGAAGTACGCGGCGAAGAGCCGTTCGATGAGCGGCTCCGGGTCGCCGCGCGCCTGGGCCCAGCCGACGAGCCGGTGCGCGTCGCGCGTGTTGGGCTGCCGCGCGATGCGATCGAGTGCGAACGGTATGCCCACCGTCGCCCCCGCCGCGCGCAGCCGCTCGTAGATCTGCGCGGCGCGCTCCGGGCCGCCGAATTTCGTCTCGAGGTAGGTGCGCCGGTCGAGTCCCTCGCGCGGCAAATCGGGATTGAGCTCGAACGGATGCCAGCGCACGGCAATCTCGCCCATCGCACCTTGTTCCGCCACGAGGGCGAGCGCCGCTTCGAGCCGGCGCTTTCCGATATAGCACCAGGGACAGACGATGTCCGAAATGACGTCGATGGTCAGGGGACTGGCGGGCACTCCGGACATGCGTTCCTCCACGGCGGCGAACGGCATTATGCCGTGCAGAAGCGGATAATCCGGATGGCACGGTGCAAACAGATCGGCGGCTCCCCATGACCGCACGCTGGGACATCTTCTGCAAGGTCGTCGACAATTTCGGCGACGCCGGCGTGGCCTGGCGCCTCGCGCGGCAGCTTGCGCACGAGCATGCGCTGGCGGTGCGTCTGTGGATAGACGTACTGCCTCCCCTCGCGCGCTTCGTGCCCGGTGTCGACGCGGAACGCGAAGAACAGCGCGTCGACGGCATTGAAATCCGCCATTGGCGTGCGCCTTTTGCCGAAGTTTCTCCCGCCGACGTCGTCATCGAGGCGTTCGGCTGCGGGCTGCCGGACGCGTACGTGCACGCCTTGACGCAGGCGTCGCCGGCGCCCGTCTGGTTCGTGCTCGAATATCTGAGCGCCGAGGCGTGGGTCGACGGCGCGCACGGCCTGCCTTCGCCGCATCCGCACCTTCCGCTGACGCGCCGGTTCTGGTTTCCCGGCTTCACCGACGCGACGGGGGGATTGCCGCGCGATTCCGGCTTGATCGAAGCCCGGGACGCGTTTCGGCGCGACGCGAGCGCGCGCGCGCAGTTGTGGCAGTCGATCGCGCTGCCGATGCCGGCAGAAGGCGAATGTCGCGTGTCGTTCTATTGCTATCCCGAGTGCGCCGCTGGCCGCGCTGTTCGACGCCTGGGCCGACGGCGACGATCGCATGAGCTGCCTCGTTCCCGACGGCGTCGCCGCGGGCGCGCTCGACGCGTGGACCGGCGGCGACGTGCCGCATCCCGGACATCCGGTATCGCGCGGCCGGCTGACGCTGCACTCGGTGCCCTTCATGACGCAGGCAGCCTTCGATCGGCTGCTGTGGGCATGCGACGTCAATTTCGTTCGTGGCGAGGACTCGTTCGTCCGTGCGCAATGGGCCGCGCGCCCGTTCGTCTGGCATGTCTATCCACAGGCGGAAAATGCGCACCATGCGAAGCTCGACGCGCTCCTCGACCGGTACACGACGGGGCTCGAACCGCCGACTGCCGCCGCGGTCCGCGGATTCTTTCACGCATGGAACGGAATGGCCGGATTCGACCAGGTCGACGTTGCATGGCGCGCCTTCGCCGCCGCGCGCCCCACGCTCGAGCGACACGGGAGCGCCTGGGCGGACCAGTTGGCGGCATTGCCCGAACTTGCGACCGGGCTGGTCAAGGCCGCCTCGGATCGGTTATAATTGAAGGCTTTCCAAATCAACCGCTTAGTTACCAGAAGCCACTTCAGGTGCCGCAATGAAAATCGCCCAGGAAATCCGCGCCGGCAACGTGATCATGGTCGGGAAGGACCCGATGGTGGTCCAGAAGGCCGAGTTCTCGAAATCCGGCCGCAATGCGTCGGTCGTCAAGATGAAGCTCAAGAACCTGCTGTCCGGCTCGGGCACGGAGACGATCTATCGCGCCGACGAGAAATTCGACGTGATCCAGCTCGAGCGCAAGCAGGTGACGTATTCGTACTTCCAGGATCCGCTCTACGTGTTCATGGACCAGGAGTACCACCAGCACGAGGTCGAAGCCGAAAACCTCGGCGACGCGATCAACTACCTCGCCGACGGTCTCGAGTGCGAGCTCACGTTCTACGACGGCAAGGCCATTTCGGTCGAGCTGCCGACCTCGGTCGTGCGGGAAGTGAGCTACACGGAGCCCGCGGTCAAGGGCGACACGTCGGGCAAGGTGATGAAGCCGGCGAAGATCGCCAACGGCTTCCAGGTCCAGGTGCCGTTGTTCGTGTCCACGGGCGACAACATCGAGATCGACACGCGCACGGGCGAATACCGCCGCCGCGTCTGAAGCGCGTCCGCGCAAAGAAAGGGCCCCGAGCGGGCCCTTTTTCATTCGCATGCTGGCGCGGAACTGCCGTACGAACAGTGGTTCCACGCGTGCGTGACCCCATCGGTTGCGCCCAATAACAAGGAGAAGGCGAGATGAACACGCGAATGATGCGTTGGGCGAATGCGGCCCTCCTCTGTGCAGGAATCGGCCTCGCGCCGATTGCGGGCGCCACCCCGTTCTCGACGAATTTCAGCGATCTCTGGTGGGTTCCGTCGGAATCGGGCTGGGGCGCCAACATCTCGCAGCAATCCGACACGATGTTCATGACGATGTTCGTCTACGGCCCCTCCGGCCAGCCGATCTGGTACGTCGCGACGCTCGACTACCAGATCGCCGCGCCCGACGGCTCGCTGGTCTGGAGCGGCGACCTCCTCCAGACGGCGGGCGCGTGGTTCGGCGCCTCCTGGAACCCGGCGCTGTTCTCGTCGCGCAAGGTCGGCACCGCGACGTTCCGGGCCGCGTCCGTCGCGCAGGCCACGCTCGCCTATGCCGTCGACGGCATCGTCGTGACCAAGCAGATCGAGCGGCAGCCGCTGCGCAACAACGACAATTCCGGATCGTATTACGGCGGCACGACCGACGTGTCCCGCAACTGCATCAATCCATTGCTGAACAACGTCCGCACCGAAGACCAGGGATCGCTGTCGGTCACGCAGACCGGACCGCTGATCTCGATCAAGGCGCCGACCTGCACGTTCGCGGGAACCTACTCTCAGGAGGGGCAAATCGGCCGTGCCGACACGACGTACCTGTGCACCAACGGCGCGGTCGGCACGGTCACGTTCTTCGACATGCATGTCGAGACCAGCGGCATCCTCGGCCGCTACACCGGCCGCGATCCGATCTGCCAGTTCGACGGCAACATCGGCGGCTATCGCAAGCAGTAGTCGCGTGGATCAGGCGGCGCGGCCGGCCTCGTACCAGCCGCGCGTCGCCCGGGTCAGTCTGACCACCGACAACATGACCGGCACCTCGATCAGGACACCGACGACCGTCGCGAGGGCGGCGCCCGACTCCAGTCCGTACAGGCTGACGGCGGTCGCCACCGCCAGTTCGAAGAAATTGCTGGCGCCGATCAACGCCGACGGGCAGGCGACGCTGTGCGCCACGCCGAGCCGCCGGTTGAGCCAGTAGGCGAGCCCCGAGTTGAAGTAGACCTGGATCAGGATCGGGACCGCGAGCATCGCGATGATCAGCGGTTGCGCAAGGATCTGCCGCCCCTGGAAGGTGAACAGCAACACCAGTGTCGCGAGCAACGCCGCGAGCGACACGGGACGCAGGCGCGCGAGCGTCGCTGCAAGGCGCGCCGCCCCGCCACGAGCGAGCAATGCCCGCCGCCAGAGCTGGCTCGCGATGACCGGCACGACGATGTAGAGCACGACGGACAGCGCCAGCGTGTCCCACGGCACCGCGATGCTCGACAAGCCGAGCAGAAGCGCGACGAGCGGCGCGAACGCGAACAGCATCACGACGTCGTTGAGCGCCACCTGCGAAAGCGTGAAGTTCGGCTCTCCGTCGGACAGGTCGCTCCAGACGAACACCATCGCCGTGCACGGCGCGGCCGCAAGCAGGATCAATCCGGCGATGTACGAGTCGACCTGATCGGCGGGCAGCCAGCGCGCGAAGACATGGCGGACGAAGATCCAGCCCAGCAGCGCCATCGAAAACGGCTTCACCGCCCAGTTGATGAGAAGCGTCACGCCGATGCCTTTCGCGTGACGCGCGACCTGTCCCAGCGTGCCGAAGTCGATCTTCAGCAGCATCGGCACGATCATCAGCCAGACCAGGATCGCGACCGGCAGGTTGATCTCGGCCAGCTTGAGGCCGCCGGCGAACGTCGCGATCGTCGGGAAGAACTGTCCGACGAGGATTCCTGCGCCGATGCAGCCGAAGACCCACCAGGTCAGGTTGCGCTCGAACGCACCGATGGCGCGCGAGTCCGCCATGGCGTCAGGACAGCGCGGTGCCGATCGCCTGCATCTCGCAGGACAAGGCCTGCCGATCGAGCGTTGCGACCGGCAGCGACGTCAGGAGCCCGATGCGATGGCGCAGAATCTGGAACGCGTGCCGGATCGCCGCCCGCTTCGCTTCGTCGCTGCCTTCGATGGCGGCGGGATCGGGGACGCCCCAATGCGCGGTAATCGGCTGCCCCGGCCAGACGGGGCAGACTTCTCCGGCCGCGTTGTCGCAGACGGTGATCACGAAATGCATGACCGGCGCGCCGGGCGCGGCAAACTCGTCCCAGCGCTTGCTGCGCAGGCCGTCGACGGGCAATCCCTGCGCGCGCAGATAGTCGATCGCGAATGGATTGACGCGGCCCGTCGGCATGCTGCCCGCGCTGTGGCCGACGAACCGCCCGTTGCCGAGGCGATTCACGATCGCTTCGGCGAGGATGCTGCGCGCCGAGTTACCGGTGCACAGGAACAGCACGTTGAACTGGCGCGACGCATTCTTCGGCGCCGCGTCCGCGGGCGGCGCATCTGCGGCGGTTTTCACGCTCACGCGCAGCACCCGCCCTTCGACGTCGGGAGGGCGGCGACTTTTGCCGGCGCGCAGCAGGCGGACTCCACGCTGGCATTCGTACCGCACGCCGCCGCCGACCCTTCGACATCGTCGCCGTCGAAGTACCGGATCTCGCCCAGCGATTGGTATCCTTCCCACGCGATGCCCTGCGGGTCGGTCACCCAATGCTTGTCGGACCTGGCATAGCAGCAGCTCGCATTCGGCTCGTCCACCACGCCGGTCGACGCGGCGGCGAAGTGCGCTCGAATGTCGGCGAGCTCGTCCGCGGAATCGGCCTGCAGCCCGAGATGGTTGACCCCGACACGGTTGCCGCGCTGCGAAATCGCGAAATTGACGCGCGGGTCCTCGATCATCCACTTCGCGTAGTCGACCTTGCGCACGGCCGGGTCCGCGCCGAACAGCCCGGAATAGAAACGAATGCTCTGCTCGAGATTCTCGACGCCGACGTGGACGTGAAAGCGCTTCATGCGGATCTCCTTTTCCTGGATTTGGGCAACGCGACTGCCACCGGCTTTGGCGCACCGGCAGGAACGCAGGCGGGGTCGCAGGCCGCGCTTGCCTCGCAGCAATTTGCGGTGAGGTAGCCGACCAGCGTGTTCATCGCCGCGAAATCGGGGCGGTACCAGATAAAGCGGCCTTCCTGGCGCGCGGCGATAAGGCGCGAGTGCGCAAGTTCCTTCAAATGGAACGACAGCGTCGCGGGCGCGAGCTTCAGTTGCTCGCCGATCGATCCCGCGGGGAGCCCGTCGGGCGCATGCCGGACGAGCAACCGGAAGATCGCGAGCCGATGTTCCTGGGCGAGCGCGCCGAGGGCGGCGAGCGCTTTCTTCGTTTCCATATTTCCAGTATTATCGAATTGTTGGACGTTGTCAAGCGGTGCCGAAAACCGGGTCCAATCAAGGGGATGGCGTCCGCGCGGACCTGGCGATGCCGCTGACCCCGATCACGGACCCCGCGGACTGCGCGCGATATCCCGGCAGCCGCGCGACCAATCGCGCGAGCGCGGGACCCCGCAACGCCTCGATCAACGCGACGATCGGCGGCTTGGCGAGGTCCGACGCGCGAACGGCGATGAAATAGCGCTCGCGCACCAGCGGTACGAACGCGAGCCCGTATTCGGCGGCGGCGGCGCGCAAGCCGAATCCCGCGTCGGCGCCACCGGATGCCACGGTCGCGGCAACGGCCGCATGCGTGTATTCCTCGGTCGCATAGCCCGCGAGCGCGGACCCTGCGATGCCCTCGTCGTCGAGATGACGATCGATCAGGAGGCGCGTTCCGGAACCGCGCTGCCGATTGACGAAGCGCAACCCGTTCGCAGCGACGTCGCTGAAATTCTTCACCCGGGCAGGATTGCCGCGCGGCAGGATGAGCCCCTGCTCGCGCTCGACGAAGCGGATCAGCCGGTCGTGCCGCTGGGACAGGAAACGCAGA
Source organism: uncultured beta proteobacterium (assembly GCA_963816925.1). Taxonomy (GTDB): domain Bacteria; phylum Pseudomonadota; class Gammaproteobacteria; order Burkholderiales; family Casimicrobiaceae; genus CAIWHR01. Next base: position 285,100 of record CAWFMY010000009.1, read on the forward strand.
TACGGCGCGGAACCGGCGCCGGCGCGCACGCCGATCGGCACGTGAAAGCCCGCAGCGTCGGCGCGTCCCTGCGCGAAGTCGTCGAGCGCGACGAGGCTTCCGACGAACCGGAGTTCCAGCACCAGCGGCCCGCCCTCGATGGCATCGCGCAGCCCGGCGAGCGCGAGATCGTGGCTTGCCGCCATGCGCAATCGCGCGTCGGTCTCCTGCTTGCGTCGCGCCGGTTGACCGGCGAGTTCGATGGCAAGGGCCGGCGCGATGCGCGCGAGTCGGCGATTGGCTGCCCCCGTGGCTTCCAGGAGATGGATGCCGGCCGGCGCGAGGCTCGCCCCTTTGCCGCGCGCGAGATGCACGAGCGGAACCCGCAGGAGCAATTGGCACTCCCGCAGCAGACCCCATCCCGCGCGATAGGAAATTCCGCACTGGATAACCGCATGCGCGAGCGAGCCTGTCCGCGCGATGGCGTCGAGCAACGGCACGAGCCGGTCCGGAAGCGGCACCGCCGGGCTCGTCCCGACCGTCCACGCGAGCCGAGGTTGCAGCTTCATTATGTCGCGTCCTGCATATTTTGCCTCCTACGTCGACCGGCTATGATGCCGGGCTGCATCCAGCGGATTCACTTATTATGTACGCGATTGCATATTCTACCACCGCGTCCGGCCGGGTCGGCAGGTCATGAACGACTTTGCCGACGCCGCCGCGCAAGCCTTCGGGTTGATCGCCGCAGGCGATCCGAAGCTCGTCGACGTCGTCATGCTGAGCCTGCGCGTGAGCCTCGCGGCCGTCGTGCTGGCGTCCGCGATCGGGCTGCCGCTGGGCGCATTCGTCGCCGTCGCGCGCTTCCCCGGGCGCAAAGGGGCGATCGTCGTCCTCAACGCGCTGATGGGCCTGCCCTCGGTCGTCGTCGGCCTCGTGGTCTACCTGCTGCTGTCGCGCGCGGGCCCGCTCGGCAGCTGGGGCATCCTCTTTACGCCGACCGCGATGGTCATCGCGCAGACCATCCTCATCACGCCGACGATGGCGGCGCTGTCCCGGCAGATCATCGCCGACGGCTGGGAGGAGTACCGCGAGCAATTGCGCTCGCTCGGCGCAGGCAAAGCCGGCGTCGCGCTCACGTTGCTGTGGGACCTCCGCTTCTCGCTTGTCACCATCGTGCTCGCGGGCTACGGTCGCGCGGCCTCGGAAGTCGGCGCGGTGATGATCGTGGGCGGCAACATCGACGGTGTCACCCGCGTGATGACCACGGCCATCGCGCTCGAAACGAGCAAGGGGGACCTGCCGCTCGCGCTGGGACTCGGAATCATCCTGCTCGCCATCGTGCTGGCGCTCAACGCCGCGGCCAACGTCGTCCGCGATGCGGCGCGGAGACGCTACGGGTGAATCCCATGGACATGCGCCCGCCGCCGTCGCTGTTGCCGCTGCATCTCGAGGATGTCGTTTTCGATGTTGGCCAACGCCGCATCCTCCACGGCATCACGCTTGCGCTCGATGCCGGTTCGCGGACGATGATCGTCGGGCCGAACGGCGCGGGAAAGAGCGTTCTCCTGCGCCTTTGCCATGGGCTGCTCGAGGCCGACGTCGGGCCGCGTCGCGTGGAGTGCGCCGGAGCCACCGGGCGCGCCGCGCCGCCAGGCCATGGTTTTCCAGCGGCCGGTGATGCTGCGGCGCTCGGCGCTCGCCAACATCGTCTACGCGTTGAAGTGCTCGGGCGTGCCGGCGTCCGCGCGTTTCGGGCGCGCGCTTTCCGCTTTGTCCCGCGTCGGTCTCGGCGCGCTCGCCGACCGTCCGGCGCGCGTGCTGTCCGGCGGCGAGCAGCAGCGCCTCGCGCTCGCCCGCGCATGGGCGCTCGACCCCGAAGTGCTTTTTCTCGACGAGCCCACCGCGAGCCTCGACCCGGGCGCGGCGCACGAGATCGAACGCATCGTCGGCGCCATGCATGCCGCCGGCACGAAGATCGTGATGGTGACGCACAACATGGGGCAGGCGCGCCGCCTCGGCGACGAGGTCCTGTTCCTGCACCAGGGCCGGCTTGTCGAACGAGCACCGGCGGAACGTTTTTTTCGCAACCCGGCCACGCCCGAGGCCGCCCGATTCCTTGAAGGAGAACTGCCGTGGTAAACGCACGCCGCATTTTCGTCGCCGCACTGCTCGCCCTGACCGCGCTTGCGGCGAGCGCGCAGGACAAGTTCATCGTCGTTGCCTCGACGACGTCGACCGAGCAATCCGGACTGTTCGGCTACCTGCTCCCGCTGTTCGAGAAAAAGACCGGCATCAACGTGCGCGTCGTCGCGCTGGGCACGGGCCAGGCGCTGGACCTCGCGCGGCGCGGCGACGCCGACGTCGCGTTCGTGCATGCGCGCGCGGCCGAGGACAAGTTCGTCGCCGAGGGCGAGGGCGTCAAGCGGTTTCCGGTGATGTACAACGATTTCGTCCTGATCGGTCCGAAGAGCGACCCGGCGAAAGTCGCCGGCGGCAAGGACATCGTCGCCGCCCTCAAGAAGATCGAAGCCGCGCAGGCGCCGTTTGTCTCGCGCGGCGATCGCAGCGGAACGCACATGGCGGAGCTCGACTTGTGGAAGGCGTCCGGCATCGACCTCGAGAAGGCGAAAGGCCCGTGGTATCGCGACACCGGCCAGGGCATGGGTCCCGCGCTCAACACCGCATCGTCAATGAACGCCTACGTGCTTGCCGATCGCGGCACCTGGCTTGCATTCAAGAATCGCGGCGACCTCGACATTCTGGTCGAGGGCGACAAACGGCTGTTCAACCAGTATGGCGTCATCCTGGTGAATCCCGGCAAGCACCCGAACGTGAAAAAAGATCTGGGGCAGACGTTCATCGACTGGCTCGTCTCGCCGGACGGGCAGGCGGCCATTGCCGGCTACAAGATCAACGGCGAGCAGTTGTTCTTCCCGAATGCGGGGCAGCCCGGCGCATGAGTCGTCGCGGACTCCTGCTTGCGGCGATGCTCGTGAGTACCGGTGGGTTCGCCCAGGATGGAGTGAATCGCGCTGTTCGTCCCTTCCGTGCCGGGCGAGAACTTTCTCGCGCGCCACGGGTTCACGCCGGTTGCGCTCCCCTGATCGCTTGATCCCATCACGGCCGCGACGTCGCGGCGATTCCGTCTCGCAACCAGCGCAAGGAGCAGCCCATGAAAATCAGTGCCCGCAACCGTTTCCCCGGTATCGTCAAGAAGATCGTGACCGGCCCGGTCAGTGCCGAGGTCATCGTCACGATCGCGCCGGGCATCGATGTCGTCGCCGTCATCAGCGCCGGATCGGCGATCGACTCGGGCTTGCGACCGGCAAGCCGGCGCAGGTCCTGATCAAGGCGAGCAGCGTGATGATCGGCGTCGACTAGGATGTCGCAGCGCATCGGCCATCGAGCGCTCGTCGCGCTGGCGGCGTTGGCATTCGCCGCTGCGGTCGCTGCGCAGGCGCCCCCGGCGACCACCACGCTGTCCGTCTCGGGCAACGTCGCGCAACCGCTCACGCTGACGATCGACGATCTCAGGCGCTATCCCGCGCATCGGGTCGAGTATTCCCCGCGCGGCGGGATGTCGGAGTCGACGGCGGCCGAGCGCTCGCGGCATTACACGGGATGCCTGCTGCGCGACGTGCTGAATGCCGCGAAGCCCACCGAAGGCAAGCCGCGCGACCTGCGCAAGAGCTATGTCCTCGCCTCGGCAAGCGATGGCTACGAAGTCGTGTTTTCGTGGGCGGAGCTTTACGTGTCGCCGCTCGGCGATTCGGTGTTCGTCGTGTACGAGCGCGACGGCGCGCCCCTCACCGATGACGAAGGGCGCATCGCGCTGGTCGCGACCAGCGATCTCCGGCCGGCGCGGCACGTCAAATGGCTGCGGGCACTGACGCTCCGCACGGCATCGGCGCCGTAGAGGGATTCCCCGGCAAGGCATTCGCGAGGACGGATTCACCCGCAAGGTTGGGTATGATGTCGAGCGGCCGGCGTCGGCCTTCCGGCGGCGCGATGCCTTCATCGCGACCCGACCCGGATGACGCCCCCCGACACCCTCGAAAGCGCGCACAAGGGCAAGCGCGGACTGCGGCGCATCGTCAACGCGTTTTTTTACTCGATGTCCGGGCTGAAGCTCGCCTACAAGCATGAGGACGCGTTCCGGCAGGAAGTCCTCGGCGCCGTGATCCTGCTGCCCATCGCGTGCTTCGTTCCGGTCACGCCGGTCGAGCGCGTGCTGCTGATCGGAACGGTGCTGGTGGTGTTGATCGTCGAGTTGCTGAATTCGAGCATCGAGGCGGCGGTGGATCGGTCGGGGCTCGAAACGCATCACCTCGCCAAGCGCGCGAAGGATATCGGCAGCGCGGCCGTATTCCTGGCGCTGATCCTGCTGGGGACGGCGTGGCTCCTGATCGTGGGCCCGCTGCTGCTGCCGGCGGTCCTGCCGGGCGGGATTCGATAGCGGTCCAGCGAGGGGAAGCGCCCCGCGCCGCAGCGGCAACGCTGTTGTCGGCGCCGGCGGGCGACGCGCGGCCAGCTCGCGCGGGATCAACAAGCGAAGCGCGAATTCCGGCATCGCCACGTTGTCCTTCCACACGCCCGATGACAGCCGCCTGTCCCGGCCATGTCTGCGACCGTGTCACACCCGTGAAACGAGGCGGTGTCGATAATAAGGGCAACATGCAGTGGCAGTCGAAGGGCCGGCGGGAATGACGGCGCCTTCGCCAACCACAGGTTCCTTGGTCAGAACAAATTGTTATTTGGAGATGCGGAACTCCGCCGGCATAGTCGGGTCGCACGGACTTGCGGTGGAACATTCCGATTTGCCCGATCCGCGCACGCGTCTTCAAATTCGAATGGCCACGCCGCTTCCGCAGGATGCGGCGAGCGGCCCCGTATGCCAGCAACCGGAGGTCCCGGATGAAACTATCCAAGCATCGCAAGCCGCCACGAATTTCAGACGCCGCATCCAATCAGCAGGTTATCGCGGGCACCGTTCGCGCCCGCGATACGCAGTCGCTTCCCGCGGTCATTGCAAGCGCATTCACGCGGCTGCGCCTGGCGCAGCGTGTGCGCGTGCTGCGCCGGCTGCTGATGCCGATCGGTCCCATGGCGCTCGCGGTGCTGGGGGGCGGCGTCTTCGCCAAATACGCGGCGCAGGCGCGCTGGCCTCGCATGTCCGTTTCGCTGGACGATGCTGCGCGTGTGACCTCGTCCCAGGTGTACGAGCTCGTGCGCTACGTCGAGCAGAGCAACCCGAATGCGCTGCACCAAGTGCTCGTCGCCCTCACCCGCGACGGGACGACCATGACCGCGTTAGGGGCGTCGGTCGCTGCCATCGTGATGCAGCATCTTGCGACGCGGCAGGCGTCGCGACACGTCAAGACGTCCTGACGTCCGGCTACCGGCTGCCGACGCGCAGTCGTCCGGATAGGTAACGGCGGATGGCGGCGGAATCGACGTGAACCCCGCATAGCCCGACATGGCCGTCGGGGCGCACCAGGTAGAACGACGGCTGCGGAATCCCCGCGCGCGCCAATTCGGCATCGTTGGCGGGATCGGCGGCGACGGTGTGGATGCGCAGGCTGCCCTCCCCTTCCAGCCCGCCCGCGGACGCGGCCGGCTGGCCGATCACAATCAGGTTGACGCCGGTGTCGTCGAGTTTGCCGAACAGGTCCTCGACGGGGCCGTTGGCGGAGAACTTGAGCCGCACCCACGGGAACCGATCCCCTGCGCGCGGGGCGCTCGCGGGGAGGCCCGGGAGCGATTGTGACAACGCGCTCGACCGGTAATGGATGCCCGTCTGCGAGATCGTGCGAAATGCAAATCGCTGAATCCCCTCGCGGCGCATCGCAAACGCGGCGACGCGCGCAATGACCTTCGTGCGCAGCAGACCGGCCAGCGGATTGTCGGAGACGATCAGCCGGAATCCGCGGTCCGTGGTGTTCAGCAATCGCTGCGCGACCGGGATGCGCTCTTCCTCGTACGAATCGAGCAGGGCCGGATCCGCGATACCCTTGACGACGAACGCGAGCTTCCAGCCGAGGTTGTAGGCATCCTGCAAGCCGGTGTTCATCCCCTGCGCACCGACCGGGCTGTGGATATGCGCCGCGTCGCCCAGCACAAAGCAACGTCCGCTGCGAAAGCGCGGCGCCGCGCGATGCGCGATGCGATACGTGGAGAACCAGGTGCACGACCGGAAGGACAGCGCGCTTCCCGCCTCGCCCCGCATCGAGGGAACCACGTCGTCGAATTCAACGTCGGCCCGGTCGCGCAGGCTCGCGGGAAGGATGCCCACGATCCGCCAGTGATCCTCGCCGCGCATCGGGAAGAACAGGTGGAATCCGTTTTGCCAGAGGTAAACATTGACTTCGTCGGGCACCATGGTTCCCGTCGCCACCGTGTCGGCGACGAAGAACACATGTTCGTAGGGCGCGCCCGGGAACGCGATCCCGCTCCGCTCGCGCACCGCGCTGTGCGCGCCGTCGCAGCCGGCGACCCACGCAGCGGTGATCTTCCGCGACGTGCCGTCGGGCAATTTGAGCGTCGCCGCCACGTGTCCGGATTCCTGCTCGAGACCCACGAGCTCGGTATTCCACTGCACCGACAAGCCCTGGTCGCGAAGCTTGTCACCCATGATCCGCTCGTTGTCGTCCTGCCCGAGAACGAGAATGTACGGATACGGGGTCAGGGTTCGTCCGGCCTCGCCCAGCGGGACGTGCGCCGTTTTCCGGCCGTCCGCCCACAGATTGGCGCCCCGGCCGGGCTTGCCGAGCTCGAGCGCGCGCGCGACGATGCCCATGTGCGCGTAGATTTCCAGCGTGCGCGCCTGCACGCCGAGCGCTCTTGTCTGTAGCGACGGGCCGGAATGCCGGTCGATGATCCGTGCCCGCACGCCGTGCCGCGCGAGCTGGTTGGCGAGCATCAGTCCGGTCGGGCCGGCGCCGACGATCAGGACTTCCTCATCCATGGGAGCCTTCCCGGTCAGGAGAATCGGAGGTAACGAGGTCGTGCGGAAATAATTTATTCGGCCGATGGCGGGCGGTCAATCGGGCCGAGCGGTCGCACCAGGCGCGAGGGTGATATCGTGGCCGTCCAGCTCCTGGGGGTGGTCATGCCATCGTTTCGTCGCGCCTGGCCCGGTGTCGTTGCGGTCGTGGTTTCGCTGGCGGCAGGTTTCGCGTCGGCGCAGGCCACCTCACTGCGCGCTCCCAACGTGGTCGAAATTTCGCCGTTGCTCGTCACTTCGGGCCAACCCTCGGCGGCAGGCCTGGCGGGTCTCGCCGCACTCGGGTTCGAAGCGGTCGTCTACCTCGCACCGCCGAACGTCATGGACGCCGTCAAGGACGAGGCCATGATCGTCGGGCGCCAGGGCCTCGTGTACGTCAATATCCCGATCGATTTCGAACGACCGGCCGGCCGGGATTTCGAAACCTTCGCCGGCGTGCTGCGCGGACTCGCCGGCCGCAAGGTGCTGGTGCACTGCCAGGTCAACATGCGGGCTTCGACCATGGTCTTTCTGTATCGCACGATCATCGCGAAGGAAGACCCGCGGATCGCGTACGATTCGGTGATCAAGACGTGGGTTCCGGAGGGCCCTTGGAAGCGTTTGATCCAGGAACAGCTACGCCTGCACAAGATCGATTTCGAGCCGTTCTAGGACCGCCGAGATCCGCCAGACGGACCGGCCTGCTAGAATTTCACCCCATGACGCGCGGGTCGCCGCGCGACGATGGCCGCTGCGAGAGGAAACCCCAGCATGATCAACGATGCACTTCTGAAGGGCGTCTATCTGTTCGCCGATCTCGACGGGCGCCAGCGCGCCGACTTTGCGGCGATGGCGGATGCGGTCACGCTGCCGGCGGAATACACGATCTTCGGCGTCGGCGATCCGGCGACCGCTTTGTATCTCATTCAGGACGGCACGGTGCGCATCACGACCACGTCGCCCGGCGGCCATTTGATCGACGTTGCGACTTTGGGCTCCGGATCGCACTTCGGCGAAATGGCGCTCCTCGACAACGCCCCGCGCTCCGCGACCGCGCAGACGCTGGAGCCGACGTCGCTGTTTCGCTTCGATTACGCGAAGATTCGCGCGCTGCTCGATCGCTCGCCGCCGGCCGCCAGCATCTTCTATCACGCGCTTGCGCATTTTCTGTCGAATCGCCTGCGCCAGACGACGACCGACATGACGTTTGCGCGCGAGAAGAACCTGCGCTACTTCTAGTCGCTCGATTGCCGTTGAGGGTGATTGACGATAAGCGCTTCGCGCGGTTCAGGGCGAGGCCGCAATCACCATGAAAAAGGGACCCGGCGGAAAGTCGGGCCTGACCGAATCCCCGGGTTGCCCGACCAAGGGACAATTCGCCGGCAATGCCGGCGCTTGACCTGGGTCAAGAGGGGCCGCGCGCCGCGGAGTACATTTAGGCGCGAGGAGGATTTCGGATGAAGCGCCTCACTGTCGTTGCCTTCGCCCTCGGTTTCGCCGCGCTCGCGCAGGGGCAGACCCCACCCTCAATTCCGCACTCGATCGACGGTTACGTGGTCACGCGGCAGGAGAACAGCTGCCTCGAATGCCACGACCGGCCGCGCGACATCGGAAAGGCGCGCGAGAAGGGGCTTTCCCCGCCGGCGCCGAAGAGCCACTACGCCAAGCTCGAAGGCAAGGCGGAGATCGGCGGCAAGTACTTCACTTGCACGTCCTGTCACTCGCGCAAGTAGGGGTGAAAGGCCTGGACGGCGCGCGGGATAGGAACAGCCCGGCAGCGCCGCTGCCAAGTTCCGTTTGGCGATGGTGGCGGGAATACGCGCCCGACAAACGTTCGACCCATCCCCGAATCCGTGCCAAAGCCGGGCTTGCTGGATCGGGCGACCAGATTAGCGCCGCAGCGAGTGCGATTTTTGTTGCGCGAACGCATTTCATCCGGACCTCCTGTTTCGAGTTTCGCGGTCTGCGGAATGTTTCCTCGTCGTGGCTGCGGTCAGCTGCGCAGCTGCAACTCCGCTCTCTGCAACGGTGCAGGCGAAATCTGGATCGGCCCCGAAAACGGCACGTCCATGTCGAGAACCAGATAGATGGAGCCCGCGATCAGAAACGCCGCCACGACGAGCGTCGTCACCACGACTGCGTTGCGTGGCGCCCGAAATCCGTAACTTGCGAATATCAGCACCAGCCACGTGACGAGCATGACGATGAACGCCTTGGGAATTGTTCCTTCCGACTCCTCGATCAGCACCCAGCGCCGTTTCACCACATTCTGGTAATTGATTTCGGCTCGACGCCACAGTTCGACGCGTCCGGGATCGGCTGGCCGTATTGTCGACAGTGCATTTCCGACCTCGTCGAGCAGGCGCTCCGCCACGCTATCCTCCAGCACGGGCGCTCCGCTGGCGGGCCATGTCCCGGCGACGGCCTGATGCACATACGTGGCCAGTTTCTCGCGGACGCCCAACGCTTCCGGGTCGACGTGCCGCAGGCTGCGATCCAGCAGGACCAGGTCCGTCGCGAATGCATGCACGTTGCGATCGACCGCCTCGTAGGTATTCTTGGCCGAATTGATCAGCAGGCCCAGCACCAGCGACGATGCCACGACGAAGATGTTCGCGGCGAGGCGCACGACGTTGTTCGTGTCGTCGTCGCGGTGGCGAGCGGGCAATCTCGCCGACACCACGATGGAAATCATTCCTGCGGCGACGAGGCACAGAACAGATCGCTCCGCAAGCCAGAAGCTCATTCGTGATTGTTTCCGCTCCTCATCGGGCCATGCAAGCCGGGCCGCACCCCGAAAGGCCCGCGACCGGGACGGACAATGCAAGAGACATCATTGTCGGTAAACCTTGAACACTCAAGAAGGATGCCGGCGCTAATCTAAACAGAGTGGCTGGCGCGGTCAAATTGGACGCCCGGGAAAAAGAGTGTCCAGCGATTTTGCGAGTGGATCTCGCTCGGCCACTGGTCACACTGTCCTACGAGACAATCAGTCGTCGTCGGAATGGCGCAACGAAGGCGCCGGGCGAAAGTGACGCTACTCCAGCAACTTACGGAGCCCCTCGACAGGAGTACGCAATGGCTGCCGGCCGTAGCACACCGAACAGGATGCTGTATCCACCGCAGTCGAACAGGGTCGGCGTTGACAGCCTTTTGCACCGAGAAATTGTCGATCTCCAGGGACGTCGGATCGGGGAATTGCACGACATCGTATTCGACATCGCGTCGGGGCGGATCTCCCACGTATTTATTGCCATGAACGAGTGTAAATACCCGGACCAGCGTGTCATGGCTCCCTGGGATGCAATACTCGTCGAACCGGATACGCGGCGCCTGCGTTTCAAATCGTCGGCTGACTCGACCGGAATCGAGCGTTCGAGACCGAATGGCCGTCCAAGTAGCCGCGTCGCCGGTGACTAGCTTACATGCCTTGGGACGCTGCGCACGATCCCACGCTGCCTGGTCAGCTTGGCTTGCCCGATAGCTTTCCGGGCCGCCGTTGCGCTGGAGTTCTCGACTAATCGTGGATGGCGCTCGTCCGAGCCGCGCTGATACCGACCGGAGCGATTGTCCGGCGGCCACCGCCCGGGATATTTCTTCTCGCTCGGCCAATGTCAGCGCTAAGGCGGCACGGTGTCGTTGGGCGGGACGTATCCCGCCTGACTGCACCAGGATGCCCTGCACCGATGAATGGTTTCGATCGAACAGCTGGGCAATTTGCTGTAAAGAATCGCCTTTCTGCCAGCGCTCCCACATCAGCGCCTTCTGGCTTTCCGAGTAGTACGTCCGCGGCCGGTATCCCATTTGCACACACTCCTACTGCTTACGCAGATTTTAGTGTGTTGCATTGACCGGTTGAATCCAAGGCCGTTAGCAGACGTTGGTTCGGGACGATTTCGCGGATGAGACGACGCCCACCGCTTCGCCAAGCAAGTCGGTGGCACTCCGCACAAGCTTAAATCGGACCTTGCGGGCCCCGTAAACTATCAGCCGCCGCAGGAACGTCCCGACAAGCCGGCGTTTGCTAGCGTCGATTCCTGATGGTTTGCGGCGATGCGGGTCAAGCTCTAGGAACCGCTGGCCAATCCTAGTCACGGGGGGCTTGTACCTGCTCCGAGCTGCGGGAATAATGCACGTCGATTCCACAACCCGGGCCAGCACGGCGGTGAAGCGCTCGGTCACAACAATTTTCAGGGAAAGCGGGAGGCCACTTATGCTGCGCCGTGTCTGTGCATCAGCATCATTCGCGCTCGCCCTATTGATCGCCGTCGACGCGTCGGCGGCGCAACCGCAGCGGACGTTTGTCGCGTCATACGGCAACGACCTATGGCCGTGCTCACTAGCGCAGCCGTGCCGCGGATTTCAAGCGGCAATCAACGCAGTCGCGCCCAGCGGCGAAGTGGTGGCGCTCGACTCGGCTGGCTACGGGACTATGGAGATTCACAAATCAGTCTCGGTGATCGTACCCGCGGGCATCCATGCGGGCTTGTCGCCAGGCACGGGCGTTCCCCTTCCTGGGTATCCTGGGCAATCGGGCGTCGTGCTGATCGACATCCAAAACACTGACATCGTCGTCCTGCGTGGACTCAACATCAACCATCAGGGCACGGTGACCGGCGGAATCGAGTGGATTGGTACGAACGGTGGAACCGTGCAAATTGAAAATGTTGTGGTTAACGGTTTTCCCAACGAGGGTCTATACGTACAAGCGCCTGGCGGGAAGCTTTTGATCACGGATTCCACTTTTCGCAACAACGGAATTGGGATTTATGCAGGCTTGGCGAGTGCGCTCGACAGCGGGCTCACCTCTGGGGTCTCCATTGACCATGCTCTCATCGAGTCCTCGGCCGAAGGGATTCGCGTGCTCGGCGGTGCAGGCTTGACCCACGTAAGCAACACTGTACTGAGGACTAACAGCGTCGCCATTCATGTGCAAAACGCCGACGCATCGATTGCCTATGCCGGTGTGTTTCTGGATCATAGCAACGTGGTTGGCAATGGGACGTTCTATGTGCTCGAGGGCATCGATGGCACCGCACTGCTGCTGGCTGCCGCATCGACCGTCTACGGAGGTTTTGCGACGAGCACGAGAACCGGCTACTCCAGGATAGATTCGCTTGGCGGACAAAATCTTGTAGGTGCGGCGGCGGGATTTTTTGACCTAACCAGCCCGACGCAATGAACACATGCGGTGCGGCGGAATCATCGGCCGCCAATGCACGGCCGCGAGTCGCCTCGCCTGTGCGTCGCCGTGAATCCGGCATCGTCGTTACTCTACGGCTGACCGCGCAGCAAGCGGCCGATCGCCCGCAGCATTCCCCGGGCGTCGCCTTTGTCGGCGTTACGGCTAACCTTCGCCTTACCCGGCAGTGTTCGTGGTCCCGTTGAGCGCTCTCACGGTTTCCAGTTCCTTATCAGCGCTGCCTGCCGCGCTCTGCGCTCTCGTTTCCAGCCGTTCGCCATACTGGGCCTCCAAAAAACTGGCCAAGACAACGCAAAATCCCGGTGCACTTTGAGCAGGAAAGAAAAACGGCCCCGCGTGGGGGCCGTCGTTCTCGGGTTTGGTGGAGGTGGCGGAATGCTCGGCTGTCGCGTTGCCTCCGCGACAGCCCCGTCCCTCGCTCACGCTCGGGACCGCCGATCGCTCGACCTTCGGTCTCGCTCAAAGCGTCCTGCGGCGCGCTCACATCGCTCGCGCGCCTGGTCGAACTCGCGACTCGGCGATCGTGCCGCTCCAAACAAAAAACGCCGAAGACCGCGTCCGCGGCCTTCGGCATGGGTTGGTGGAGGTGGGCGGAATCGAACTAGGCCAATTCTCTGGGCTACGTGCTGGACTGGCGCGTTCGACTTACGCCCTTACCACCATTCTTACCACTATTCGCCCTTGCTTGGCCCTATGGCGCGCTCAATGCTGGCGCTTCACAATGGGCCGCCATGACCACCCTCCGAATCAACCGCGCACCGGTCCTGACCCTTTGGGCGGCCGTTGTCGCCGAACAGATCGGCCTGCCACATGAGACCGCCCTGACGGCGGGCCAGGCAGTGGCCGGCATGACCGCCCATGCCAAAGGTGTGCGCCTGGGCATCTACGCGGAAACGAGCGACGGTAAGCCCAAGCCCGCGCTCGCCAAGCCCGAGGGGGCAACGGGAGGCGTCAAGGACTTCCTGTTGCTCGGCCGGATCGTGCACATCGTGGATACCAAGGACGGACCGCGCGCCATCAACAAGGGCGAACTAGGCAAGCCGGCCGCTGTCGAGAAGTACCTCCGCAGCAAGTTCGGCGAGCATCTGGACGCGACGCGCATGGCAATGCAGGCGCTAGCCGCGACCCTCCCGCCCAAAGAACTCAACGCCAAGGCGTTTCACCTGTACGAGCAATTCCGCCCCGAGGTGCCATCGGACGAAAAGGGTTGGGGGGCAAAAGGCGTCTTGGACATTGCCCGAATCATGGAGCTATCCGGGAGGCGTTGAGCGGTCGCTGTGCACGCCCCGCCGTACAGTAAGCGCCAGCGAATACTCAGACGGGAACGCTTCGGCCGATTCAGGGAACGGCAGCTATCGACCCTGAGCCGACTTTCGACTCCCACGAAAGCGGACTTTCCTTCGTTGCGGCGTTGTTGCCGTTGCTCGTCGAATCTAAGCCTAAAGTGGCGGTAGCTGGACGTTGCATTGGCGAATGGACAAGACGAACGCCAGCAAGGCGGTGACTCATAGTGGGTCAACCGGGTTGCGAGCACAACGTTCGCGGCTCACCCGAATGCGAAGCGGGATCGATCACGCCTGGCCCCCGCACTACGCCGGATACCGTAGCCGCTCGATCAGCGCATCGAAGCGCGGATCGTCGCGGATGTTCTTCCAGCGTGGGTCGGGCCTGAGCCACACGAGCCAGTGCGAACGCTCGTCGAATGCCTTGTCGAGCCATGCGAACGCGTCGTCTTTCCGATTCATGCCGGCGTAGACCAGCGCGCGTCCATAGGATGTGACGAAGCGGGACCGCGACAGGTCGTCCATTCGGCGCAGCACTGCCTCGGCCTCGCTGTCGCGCCGGGCGAAACCGTACGCTTGGCCGCGAGCGGCCAGCAGCACCGGCCACTCGCCGCGCGCCTGCGTCTCCATCTGGCCGAACTCGGCGATCGCTTCGTCGAGGCGCCCCAGCGCGACATAGGTGCGGCCCAGCCACAACCGCGCGAGCAGGAAGTCGGTCTTCATGACCAGTACGCTCTTCAGCTGCTGCTCTGCTTCAGCGTAGCGGCCGCTATAGTAGTAATGAAAGCCGATGTCGGTGTTGATCGCGAGCGACAGCGGATCAAGGCGCTGCGCGGTCTGGACCTCGGCCAGCGCTTCGCTGCTGCGCCCGGCCGCAAGCAGGTACGCGGCGTACCATTGGTGCGAGACAGGATTGTTCGGCGCGAGCGCGAGTGCCTTGCGGAATTCTTCCTCGGCGCCGCGCCAATCCCAATCGAAGTAGAACCGGATGTAAGCGAGCGCCGCGTGCGCGTCGGCGAGCGACGAGTCGATCTCGAGCGCGCGCAGCGCGTGCGGCCGCGCGAGTGGGAACGACGCGACCGGTGGTAGGTGTCCCAGGTAGCCGAGCGTGGTGTAAGCGTCGGCCAGCGCTGCGTGCGCGAGCGCGAATCCGGGCTCGAGATCGAGGGCGCTACGCAATTCCTTCACGGCTCCCAGCAGCCCGGCTTCGGAGCGCTGGCTCCACAAGTACCGCCCGCGCTGGTACGCCTGGTATGCCTCACTCCCCGCAGCGGGCGTACGCGCGATGGGCGTCTGCGTTTCAGCGCGCCCAAGGTCCACGCGGTATACCTCAACGGGACGTGCGATGTTCTTGACCTGCTGGGCACCGAGATCTTCGAAGGTGAAGCTCAGCTTGTCCAGGACCTGGTCGCGAACGCCCCGGCTGACGCAGATTCCGCCGGGGTCGGCCAAAGCTTCCAGGCGCGCCGCGACATTGACGCCATCACCGAAGATGTCGTCACCGTCAATGATGATGTCGCCGACGTTGATGCCGATGCGAAACTCGAGTCGCTTATCGTGGGCAACGCCTTCATTGCGCTCGGCCATCCCGCGTTGCACGTCGACGGCACAGCGCACCGCATCGACCACGCTCGAGAATTCCAGCAACAGTCCGTCACCGGTCCCCTTGACGATGCGGCCGTCGTATTGGGCAATCTTGGGGTCGATGAGCTCCCGCCGGTGGGCTTTCAGCGCCGCCAGCGTGCCGCTGTCGTCCAGCCCCATGAGCCGGGAGTACCCGACCACGTCGAGCAGGACGATTGCCGCAAGTCGCCGATGGTCCCGAGCCAAGCGCCCCTCCCCTGAGTGGTCCCCGTACCGCAAGGCACTGATGGAGAAATGTACCACCGGCCACGTTTGCGAATATCCGGAGCGCGGCGACGGCGATGTTGGATGACCGCTATCGGCAACTTCGTGCTATGTCGGCTATTGGCCGATTGCGGTCATCGCCCAACAACGAACCGTCTAGGCGGAACCCATTAGGGCGCGGTATATGCGGTTTTTACCGTCGTGAAGAATTCGGCCGCATAGCGCCCCTGCTCGCGCGAGCCGTAACTCGACCCTTTGCGGCCGCCGAACGGCACGTGGTAGTCGACGCCGGCGGTCGGCACGTTCACCATCACCATGCCGGCCTGCGCGTGCCGCTTGAAGTGCGACGCGTGCTTGAGCGACGTGGTGACGATGCCCGACGACAGCCCGAACTCGGTGTCGTTGGCGACGGCGAGCGCCTCGTCGTAATCCTTGACGCGGATGACGGCAGCGACCGGGCCGAAGATCTCTTCGCGCGCGATGCGCATCGCGTTGTTCGCCTCGGTGAAGAGCGCCGGCGAAAGGTAATAGCCTTCCGTCGCGCGCTTGAGGCGCTCGCCGCCGGTGACGAGCTTCGCGCCCTCGCCCTTGCCGATGTCGAGGTACTTCTGGTCCTGCTCGAGCTGGCTCGGATCGACGACGGGGCCCAGGTCGGTGCCCTGCAGCAGCGCGTTGTCGACGCGCAGCGTCTTGAGCTTTTCCGTTACAGCGGCGACGAAGCGGTCGTGAATTCCCGCGGTCACGATGAGGCGCGACGACGCCGTGCACCGCTGGCCCGTCGAGAAGTACGATCCCTGCACGGCGACATTGACCGCCGTCGGCAGGTCGGCGTCGTCGAGCACGACCAGCGGATTCTTGCCGCCCATTTCCAGTTGCAGCTTGGCCATCCGCGCGATGCCCTTCGCGGCGATCGCGCGCCCGGTGCCCACGGATCCCGTGAAGCTGATCGCCGTCACGTCGGGGCTGGTGACCATCGTCTCGCCGACTACCGACCCGCGGCCCATGACCAGGTTGAATACGCCCGCGGGCAATCCAGCGCGAGAAAGAATTTCCGCGATGGCCCACGCACAGCCCGGCACGAGGTCGGCCGGCTTGCACACCACCGTGTTGCCGTAAGCCAGCGCAGGCGCGATCTTCCACGCGGGAATGGCGATCGGAAAATTCCACGGCGTGATGAGGCCGATGACGCCCAGCGGCTCGCGCGTCACCTCGACGTCCACGCCGGGCCGCACCGACGCGAGCTTCTCGCCGGCCATCCGCACGACTTCGCCGGCGAAGAAGCGGAAGATCTGTCCGGCGCGCATCGCCTCGCCTATGCCTTCCGGCAATGTCTTGCCCTCCTCGCGCGACAGCAGCGTGCCGAGCTCGTCCTTGCGCGCGATGATTTCGCTGCCCGCGCGATCGAGGATGTTCGCGCGCTCCTGGATCGAGCCCGTCGACCATGCGGGAAACGCCTTCTTCGCCGCGGCGATCGCAGTGCGCGCCTGCTCGGCATCGGCCTGCGCGTATTCGCCGATCACGTCGCTCACGTCGGACGGATTGCGGTTCGGGGTGACGGAGGAGCCGGCGACCCACTCGCCGGCAATGTAGTTCTTGAAGAGTTCGGCCATGATGGATTCCCGATTACTTAAATGAGGTGGCGGCGCGCGAGGTTGCGCATCAGCGCGCCGGCGCCGAAGGTCCACGGCGGGACACGATCGGAATGGTTGACGCGGTTGACGAGCGCGCCCAGCGCAGGCGTGGAAACGGTCACGATGTCGCCGACGACGTGCGTGAAGCCCAGCCCGGGCCCCAGACGATCCTTCGTCGGCGCGAACATCGTGCCCAGGAACAGCATCAGCCCGTCCGGATATTGGTGATTCGATCCGATTGCCTGTCCAACGAGGTCGAGCGGATCGCGGCTGATCATCGCCATCGAGCTGCTCCCCGTCATTTCGAAGCCCTCGGGACCGTCGACGCGCATGGCGACTTCGCAGCGACGAACGTCGTCGATGCCGAAATGCTCGTCGAAGAGCCGGATGAACGGGCCGATCGCGCAGCTTGCGTTGTTGTCCTTCGCCTTGCCCAGCAGCAGCGCGCTGCGGCCCTCGAAGTCGCGAAGGTTGACATCGTTGCCCAATGCCGCGCCGACGGTGCGGCCCTTGTTGTCCGACGGCCAGGACGATCTCCGGCTCCGGATTGTTCCACTCCGATTTCGGATGGATGCCGACTTCGGCGCCCGGACCCACGGCCGACATCGGCTGCGACTTGGTGAAGATCTCCGCGTCGGGGCCGATGCCCACTTCGAGGTATTGCGACCACGCGCCCTGCCGGATCAGCGTTTCCTTGATCTGCGCCGCCTCGGGCGAGCCGGGACGGATCTTCGACAGGTTGTCGCCGATCACCGCGACGATCTCGCGGCGCACGGCTTCCGCCTTGCGCTGCGTCGCCGCGCGCCTGCTCCTCGATCACGCGCTCGAGCGTGCTGGCGACGAACGTCACGCCGCTCGCCTTCAGCGCCTGCAGATCGCACGGCGCGAGCAGCCACGGCCGCGCGGGGTCGCGCGCGTCCTGCGCGGAATTGGCGAGGACGTCGGCGGTCGACGCGAGCCGCGGCAGCGTTCCCGCGGCGCGAATCACGGCAACCGGATTGTCGCGATTGAGCAACTGGCTGCACGTGGCCGCGACCGCCGACAGATCGTAGACGCCGTCGGCCTCGCACGCGGACGAGGACCGGTCCTTCGAGCGCGGCCACGAAGACGCGCCCGACGAGCACGCGCGCGGTCGTGGTCGTCGGGAAGGCACAGGGGAACGGTGAGGCGGTCTTTCATCGAGGTGCGGAAGACAGGTCGCGTGGGACCGTAGCCCAACAGAATACCCGACATGGAACACGCTGCGTCATGTTCGGCGCGCCGCGTCTGCCGCATAATCGCGGAGGGCCGTACGGCGTTCGGGAGGATGGCGATGGCGTACGAAGGACAGGAAGCTGCGGCGCAATTCCTCGCTGCCGCGCGAAAGGCAGGAATTCCGGGCGAACGACTGCCGGAAGCGTTGCGCCCGCCGGATCTCGAATCGGCGCTGGCCATCCAACGGCGCCTGGTCGAGCTGCTGGGAGAGACCGTCGGCGGCTGGAAGTGCGCGGTGCCCTCGGCGGCGCGGCCGATCAATGTCGCGCCGATCTTGACGTCGACGATCTTCCGCAAGTCGCCCTGCACGATATGGGCGACGGGTCCCGACGCGAGAATCGAGCCGGAAGTGGCCTTCGTGATGGGCAAGGACTTGCCGCAGCGCGACGAGCCCTATTCGGAAGCCGAGATTCGCGAAGCGATCGCCGAGCCGCGGCTGGTGCTCGAAATCCTCGGCACCCGCTACGCGGATCCTGCGGCCGCAAGCTGGCCGGAGATGGTGGCCGACTGCGTGCAGAACCAGGGACTCTTCGTCGGCCCGGCGTTCGCGCGCGGACTCAACGCGCCGCTGCACGATTTCCCGATCACGATCCGCACGGCGGCCGGCGTCCTGTCCACGCACCACGGTCGCCACGGCGACAGGCATCCGCTGAACCCGCTGTATTGGCTCGCGAATTTCCTGGCCGAGCGCGGAGACGGATTGCGCGCGGGACATGTCGTCACCACCGGTTCCTATGCCGGCGCCATCGAGGTTCCGCTGGGCCGCGCGCTTGCCGTCACTTTCGGCGACCTCGGGACGATCGCCATCGAACTGGGCGGACGATGAGCACTCGCAGCGCGCGGGGGTCGCCATGAGCCTGGCGGGCATGGGCGTGGTGGCGATCTGGCACGACCTCACGCCGGAGGCGAAGGACGAATACTACGAGTGGCACAGCCG
This sequence comes from uncultured beta proteobacterium, assembly GCA_963816925.1. Taxonomy (GTDB): domain Bacteria; phylum Pseudomonadota; class Gammaproteobacteria; order Burkholderiales; family Casimicrobiaceae; genus CAIWHR01. The sequence continues at coordinate 304,217 of CAWFMY010000009.1, forward strand.
CGAACGCATGCCGGAGCGCGTCGGCATCCCGGGCTTCCGGCGCGGCCGCCGCTATCTCGCGGTCAGCGGCGAACCCGAATTCTTCACGCTGTACGAGGCCGACAGTCCCGAAGTGCTTGGGGGCCAGGATTACCTGAATAGGCTGAACGCGCCAACCGAGTGGACGCGGCGGGTCATACCGTCGTTCCGGAACTTCTCGCGATCGATCTGCCGCGTGGCGTTCACAGGCGGCGTCGGCAGCGGAGGCGTAATGCTGACGATGCGCTTCGACATCGACGCCGCGCAGCGCGCGACGACGATCGAGGCCCTGACGCGGCGCATCCTGCCGACGCTTTCGTTCCGCCACAGGCATTTCCGGCGTGCACCTGTGCCTCGCGGACGAGGCCATCAGCAATGTCGAAACCACCGAGACGAAGGTGCGCGCGATTGCCACGGGTGTGCCGGCATGGGTCGTGTTGATCGAAGGCAACTCGGTGGCGGACGTCCGCGGCGCCGGCGAGGCGCTCGCACCCGGATTGGCCGCACACAACGCCATTGCGCCCGATACAGCGATCTACCGCCACGAACTCACGCGGCTGAAAACGCCGTGGAGCGCGGGCTAGCTTAGGCGTCGCCAACTCGACCCGGCGAGGGCATGATCGGTCGCGCCGTTTTGTTGCATACTTCCGGCGATTCACATCCCGCTCCCCGCGTTCATGCCCGCCACCGACGCCACCCGGTCCTCCTCCTCCGACGCTTCGCTGTTCCCCGAGATCGATCCGTATGCCGCCGGGTCGCATCGCGCTGGACGCGACGCACACGATGCACTGGGAGACGTGCGGCAATCCCGACGGCGTGCCGCTCGTGTTCCTGCACGGCGGTCCGGGTGGCGGCTGCCTGCCGCACCATCGCCGCTTCTACGATCCCGCGTTCTGGAACATCGCCCTTTACGACCAGCGCGGCGCCGGGCGCTCGACGCCGGCGGCAGAACTCGCGGGCAACACCACACAAAATCTGATTGCGGACCTGGAGCGCCTGCGCGCCGAACTCCACGTCGAACGTTGGCTCGTCTTCGGCGGCTCGTGGGGATCGACACTTGCGCTGGCTTACGCGCAGGCCCACCCGGACCGCGTGCTGGGGCTCGTGCTGCGCGGCATCTTCCTGGCCACGGCCGCCGAAATCGACTGGTTCATGCACGGCATGCGCAACGTCTTCCCCGAGGCGTGGCGCACGTTCGCCGAAGCGCTGCCGCCTTCCGAGCGCGGTGACCTGCTCGGAAATTACCATCGGCGGCTCACCGATCCCGATCCGGCAATCCACGTTCCCGCCGCCCACGCGTGGGACCGGTACGAAGGCGCGTGCACGACGTTGCTGCCGGCGCCGGATCCGCTGACCCGGATCGACGGCGATACGGCCGCGCTGGCCATCGCGCGCATCGAGGCACACTACTTCGTCAATCGCGGATTTCTGGCGCCGAACCAGTTGCTGGACGGTGTGGCGAAAATCCGGCACGTTCCCTGCACGATCGTGCAGGGCCGCTACGACATCGTCTGCCCGCCGGTCACCGCCGACGCGCTCGCGCGCGCCTGGCCGGAAGCCGAACTCGTCGTCGTCCCCGATGCCGGGCATTCGGTGCGCGAGCCGGGGATCACCCGCGAGCTCGTCGCGGCAGTGAAAAGGATGCAGAGGAGCTCCGCTCGATAGTTGACAAAGTCAAGCATCAGGTTGACGATGGCAACCGGTTGGGACGAGGTCGGGGGCTTCGAGTGCCGGACACGGCCGATGGGGCGGCAGGCGAGGCGGCGAACGCGGTCGCGCTGGAACGCGTCGCCGCGGTGCGTCAATTCAATCGCTTCTATACGCGGCGCATCGGCGTGCTCGAGGAAGGGCTGCTGGCGAGCCCGTTCTCGCTCGCCGAAGCGCGCGTCCTCTACGAACTCGCGCACCGCGACCTGCTGTCGGCGAGCGACCTCGCCGCCGACTTGAGCCTGGACGAAGGCTATCTCTCCCGGATTCTGCAGCGATTTGCGCGGCGCGGCTTGGTCGCGCGCAAGCGTAGCGCCTCCGACGGCCGCGTACGGCCGCTGGCGCTGACCGCGAAGGGTCGCGCGGCGTTCGCGCCGCTCGACCAGCGTTCGCAACGCGAGGTTGCCACGCTGCTCCGCGCGCTTCCCGACGCTCCGCAGAGGCGATTGATCGATTCGATGCGGACGATCGAGTCGCTGCTCGCCGACAAGGCGGCGGCGCCGGGAACTTGCCTATTGCGCGGCCACCGACCGGGCGACATGGGCTGGGTGATCGAGCGCCACGGCGCGCTGTACGCGCAGGAGTACGGATGGGACGAGCGATTCGAGGCGCTGGTGGCCGGGATCGCCGCGCAATTCATCCGCGATTTCGACCCGCAGTGCGAGCGCTGCTGGATCGCCGAATACCGCGGTGAGCGTGCCGGGTCCGTGTTCCTCGTGCGCAAGTCCGCGACCGTCGCCAAGCTGCGTCTGCTGCTCGTCGATCCGGCGGCGCGTGGAATCGGGCTGGGGCGGCAACTCGTCGACGAATGCCTGGCCTTTGCGCGCAGCCGCGGCTACCGCAAGGTGACGCTGTGGACGCAGGACAACCTGCAGGCGGCCCGACACATCTACCGCACAGCGGGCTTTCGCTGCATAGCGCGGGAAAGGCACACAAGCTTCGGCCGCTCGCTGGTGGGCGAGACGTGGGAACTCGAGTTGCTGTGCGCCGGACGAAAGCCCGCCAGCCGGTAAGCGCCGGCGATCGTCTTTTTAACGGTTCTATTCCCTGGCGGCTTCGACCGGGATCGTGATCCTGACCTCGTCGCTTGCGATCATCGGAATCCCCCACTTCATGCCGAAGTCGGAGCGCTTGATCGTCGTGGTCGCCTCCGCAGCGCACATCGGTCTCTTGCTGAACGGATTTGGCCCGCAGTTGAATCCGGTCACTTTCAACGCAACGGGTCGGGTGATGCCCAGAAGCGTGAAGTCGCCATTCGCGCCGACGACGTTGTCTCCGTCGAAGATCAAGTCCGTGGACGTGAACGTCATCGCCGGAAACTTCTCGACATTGAACAAATTCTCGCCTTTGAGACGGGGAACCAGCGCCGCCACGGTCGTCGTCACCGACGCCGTCGCGATGGAAACGTCGATCGAGCCCTTCTTCGCCGCCCGGTCAAGCATTACCTTGCCGGTCGCGCCGGAAAATGAACCCCGCTGCTGCGAGAAGCCCATGTGCGTGACCTCGTAGGTCGGGATCGTGTGGTTGGGGTCCAGAACGTAGGTCTCCTGCGCAAACACCGGTGTCATTGCGACGGCGGCGATGAGCGCAGTCGCGGCCAGGATGTAGCGAAATGGCATGGCCTTCTCCTTGGGTAACGCGGTCGGGGTTTCCTTGTGGATTCCGGCAGGGTTCAGCCGGCACGCGGGAGCACCATGCGTACGCGCACGAGCACGTCGTCGGCCACGACGGACGGATCCGCCCATTGGCCTTCACCGATCCTGAAATCGAGGCGCTTGATCGTGAACTCGCCGGCCGCCACCGAATTGCCGGCGGCGTCCTTCTTCACTTCGATCGGGATTGCGACGTCGCGGACCGTGCCCTTCAAAGTGAGCCGGCCGTCGACCTCGTATTTCTCGCCGCCTAAGTCCTTCATCGCGGTGGACTCGAATTTCGCGACGGGGAACCTTGCCGTGTCGAACCAGCGCGGACGGCCGACCTCCGTCTCGGATTCCTCGCTGGCCAAATCGATGCTGGCAAGGTCGACTTCGAACTCGGCCTTCGAATGCCCGAGGTCCTTCGGGCGGAAATCGACATTGGCCTTCCATTTGCGGAACCGGCCCTCGACATTGACGCCCATCTGCTTGGAGATGAAACGGATCTCGCTCTTGTCGATGAGCACGCTTTGCGCGCTGGCGCTGGACGAAGCCAAGAGCAGCATCGCCAGCGAGGGAACGAACGGACGAAAAAGACGCATGGATCGGGTCCTGGGAGTTTGAGGGGCGGCTTGAAGGGTCAGCGGCCGGGGAGCATGCGGGCCATGACGCCGTCGCGGTCGACAAAATGGTGCCACAGCGCCGCGCACGCATGCATTGTGACCACGGCGGCCAGCGTGAAGTTCAGCGTCTTGTGGACCAGCAGGAGGACTTTGGCCATTTCCCTGTCCTTGGGGATCAAGTTGGGCAGCGGAATGAGGCCGAGATAGACGACGGAGACACCCGTCGCCGAACTGTAGACCCACCCGGAAATGGGGATAACGAGCATCAGCAAGTAAAGGAAGGCCTGCGTCGCGCGCGCGGCCCGCTTCTGCCAGGCCGGCATGGTCGCCAGCAGCGGCGGGTAGGGATGCGCCGCCCGCCACGCAAGGCGCAGCGCCGCCAGCAGGAAGATCGTGATGCCGATCCACTTGTGCACTGCATAGAGCTGAAACTTGGCCGGCGAGAATTCGAGGCCGACCATGGAAAGCCCGAGGGTGAAACCGCAAACAATCAGCACGGCCGACACCCAGTGCAGCACGATTGCCGTGCGCGTGTAGCGCGATGCAGGCGTGGCGCTCGAGCGCGTCATTTCAATGTCACTGCCGGGAACGACGCGCCGCTATAATCGCCACGATTGTCTGCCTTGACCTTTCACGCCCACTGCACTTCTTCCGCCAGCGCCTTCGCGACACCGGACGCCCAATGCACCGCGCCTTCGCGAACAGCGCAATGCCCGACTTTGTTCCTGTCGCGCGGGCGCTGGCAGCCGTCATGCTGGCCGTGGCCATCGCGTTGCCGGTCCGCGCACAGGCGCCGCAGCAGCCTGCGGACGCGCAGGCCGCGAGCGCCAAGCCGCGCCCGAAAATCGGGCTCGTCCTCTCTGGCGGCGGCGCGCGCGGCATCACCCACATCGGCGTGCTGAAGGTGATGGAGCAGTTGCGCGTCCCGGTCGACTACATCGCGGCGACGTCGATGGGCGCAATCGTCGGCGGTCTGTACGCGAGCGGCATGTCGCCGGCCGAGATGGAGCGGCAGATCACGACGGTGAGCTGGCCCACGCTCTTGTCGGATTCGCCGCCGCGGCGCGACGTCGGATTTCGCACGAAGGAAGAGGATGCGAAGTTCCCGCTGGCGTTCGAGATCGGCATTCGCGACTGGCAATTCCGGGCCTTCAAAGGCGCGCTGTCCGGCAGCAACCTCGAGAACTTCCTGCATGAGCTGACACGCAGCGTCGACAACGTGCCGACATTCGACCAGCTTCCCATTCCCTTCCGCGCGATCGCCACCGACATGGTCACGGGCCGGGAGGTCATCTTCGACCGCGGGCCGATCTACCGCGCGATGCGCGCCAGCATGTCGGTGCCGGGGATGTTCACTCCCGCGGAAATCGACGGCCGCGTGCTGGGCGACGGCGGTCTCGTCGACAACCTGCCGGTCGACGTCGTGCGCGCCATGGGGGCGGACATCGTCATCGCCGTCAACATCGGCACGCCGCTCATGTCCAAGGACCAGCTGTCGTCGATGGTCGGCTACACGGCGCAGATGATCAACATCCTGACCGAGCAGAACGTACGCGCGCAGCGCGCGTCGCTGCGGCCGGGCGACATCCTGATCGAGCCCGACCTGGGCGACCTGACGTTCGTCGACTTCACGAGCGGGCCGAAGTTCATCGCGCTGGGCGAGAAGGCGGCCGAAGGCATGCGCGAGAAGCTCGCCGCAGTGTCCGAATCGGAGACGGAATACATCGCGTTCCAGGCGAGCCTGCTCGTCCCCGTCGAGAATATTCCCCACACGCTCGAGTTCATCAAGTTCGAGGGCACGCATTTCGCCAACCCGCAGGTGCTCGAGGACCAGATGCAGACGAAGGTGGGTGAGCCCTTCCACATCGACGTGCTGGAGAAGGACCTTTCCCGATTGTACGGGCGCGGCGACTTCGAGCAGATCGACTACCGGCTCGTGCAGGACGCGCATCAGCAGGGTCTCGATCATCGACGTCGACGGAAAAATCATGGGGGCCGAATTACCTGCGGTTCGGATTGTCGCTCAATACCGACTTGCAGGGCGACACGGCCTTCGACGTTCTGGTCGGCGCACAAGCGGACTGGATCAACAGCCTGGGCGCGGAATGGATCAACGAGGTGGCGCTCGGGCACCGTGAACCGTTACGGCACCGAGTTCTACCAGCCGCTCAGCGTCGGCAACTACGTGTTCGCATCCGCGTACGGGCTAATCCAGCGCGGGCCGGAGTACGTATTCGAGGGCGACCAGCGGCTCGCCGAATACGAGCGTGCTCACCGAGACCGCGGGTGTCGACCTCGGGCAGCCGCTTTCGACGGTCGGCGAGATCCGCTGGGCTACCTGTGGACGCACCAACGCGGCAACCCGACCATCGCCGTGCCCGGATTTCCCGCAGCGGTGTCCACGGAATCGGGCGCACGACTGCTGGCCCGCTGGGACAGCCTGGACAATCCGTTTTTCCCGCGCAGGGGATTGAAAGTCGTCGGTGAATTGTTCTGTCGGCAGCAACCACCAGAGCGCGGAAGGCATCGCCGACTACACGAGCACGGGGCAGCGCGGCGAGATCTATGCGAACGCCGGACTTCCCATCACGCCGACGGATTTTCTCAACGTCACCGTGCGCGGCGGTGCGATTCACAACGAGCGGACCGACATCGTCAACAACTTTGACACTCGGCGGCTTTCTCAACCTGTCCGGCCTGCAGATCGACCAGCTCAACGGCGACTATATCGGCTTCGGCCGCCTCGTCTACTATCACCGGATGGGACGGCTCCCGCTGATCGGCCGCGCCTGGTACCTGGGCGGCTCGCTCGAAACCGGCAACGTCTGGCAGCGCGCAAGGACGATTTCCGCAGCGACCTGCGCACGGCCGGCAGCCTTTTCTTCGCGGCGGACACGTATCTCGGCCCTTTCTACTGCGGCGTGGGGCCACACGAGCACCGGCCAATCGAGCTTGGTACATCTTCCTGGGCAAACCGTGACGAAAAAGCAGTCGTTGCCGACGCCAATCGCGACTGGCTGCAACGCAGCCACGCCGCCGTCTGGCATCCGTGCACGCAGATGAAAGTGCACGAGGCGCTGCCGCTCGTGCCGATCGCGCGCGGCGAAGGCGCGTGGCTGTACGATTTCAACGGCCGCCGCTATCTCGATGCGGTGAGTTCGTGGTGGGTCAATCTCTTCGGCCACGCCAATCCGCGCATCAACGCGGCGCTGACCGCGCAACTTGGGCGAACTCGAACACGTGATGCTCGCCGGCTTCACCCACCGGCCGGTGGTCGAGCTGTCCGAACAACTCGCCGCGCTGGCGCCTGCCGGCCTGGGCCACGCGTTTTACGGATCCGACGGCGCGTCCGCGGTCGAGATCGCGCTCAAGATGAGCTTCCACTATTGGCGCAACCAGGGCCGGCCGACAAGCGCGACTTCGTGAGCCTCGCGGGCAGCTACCACGGCGAGACGCTCGGGGCGCTGGCGGTCACCGACGTCCCGCTCTTTCGCGACGCTACGCGCCGCTGCTGCGTCGACGCAACGCACCGTACCGTGCCCCGATGCCGCGCCGGCAGCCTCGATCGGCCGCAGGCTGCCGCGGCAGCGCTCGACGCGCATCTTGCAGCAGCACCACGCGACGCATCGCCGCGCTGATCGTCGAGCCGCTGGTCCAGGGCGCCGCCGGCATGACGATGTACGACGCCGCCTACCTCGCGCCGCGCCCGCGAACTTTGCACCCGCTACGACGTGCACCTCATCGCCGACGAGATCATGACGGGCTTCGGCCGCACCGGAACGATGTTCGCGTGGGAGCAGGCGCGCGCACCCGCGCCGGATTTCCTGTGCCTGTCCAAGGGCATTACCGGCGGCTATCTGCCGCTGTCGTGCGTGCTGTGCACCGATGACGATCTATCGGCGCGTTCTACGACGATGACATGGCGCGCGCCTTCCTGCATTCGCATTCGTACACCGGCAACGCACTCGCCTGCCGCGCGGCGCTCGCGGTGCTGGACATTTTCACGCGACGACGACGTGCTCGCCGCGCAATCGCGCCCTCGCCGCGCGCTGGGGCCGACTTGGCCGCGCCCTCGCCGCGCATCCGAAGGTCCGCCATTTCCGCCAGCGTGCGGATGATCTTGGCGTTCGAGGTCGACTCCGCACGCCCGGATTTCGCGCGCTGGTTCTTCGCGCGAGGCGCTTTCCCGGGAACTGCTGCTGCGGCCGATTGGTCACACCGTCTACTTCATGCCACCCTACATCATGACCGACGACGAATTCGCCCTGCTCGCCGACGCGCACGCTCGAAATCCTGGACGCTTACGCACCGCACGCGCACGAGTCGTGCACCGCTTGTCGCGTCTTCGCTGTTCTGGTCGCGCTGGCTGCGCCCAGGCGGAGTTGCCGCGCGCCGTCGCCCGCGCGTTCGCCGATGCCGGCATGCCGCTCGAACGTGTCGCGCTCGTCGTGCGCGAGGTCGGCACGCCGCACCCGCTCTTCACGCTCGACGCCGATCGCGGCCGATGAATCCGGCCTCGACGATGAAGCTCGTCACGACGTTCGCCGCGCTCGAGCTGCTCGGCCGCGACTATCGCTGGAAGACCGAGGCGTATCTCGACGGGCCGCTCGACCAACGGCGACGCTGCGACGGCAACCTGATCCTCAAGGGCTACGGCGATCCGAAGATCACCCTCGAGCAATGGCAGGCGTTCATGGCAGACGCTGCGCGCGCAGGGGCTGCGAGCGCATCACCGGCGACCTCGCTCTCGACCGCACCTGGTTCAAGCTCGCCGCCGCACGATCCGGCCGAATTCGACCATGAGCCGCTCAAGCCCTACAACGTCGGCCCCGATGCGCTGCTCGTGAGCTTCAAGGCGGTGCGCTTCGTGTTCGCGCCCAACGGCGGCGATGCCGTGGATCGTGCGCGCCGAGCCGCGCTGCCGCAGGTCACGCTCGCCGCGCCGCCCCCTTGGTCGCCGGCGACTGCAACGACTGGCGCGGCATGCTGGGCGCATCATCGCCAACAGCGGCGCCGCCGCGACCGCCGCGTTCCCGGGCCGCTATCGCGCAATCGTGCGGCGAGCGCGACTGGTACTTCGCGATGCTCGATCACCCGGACTTCGTGCACGGCATGTTCACGACGTACTTCCGCGCCGCCGGCGGCGAATTCGACGGCGGCGTCAAGGAGGCCACGCGCCGCGCCGGTGCGGCGCCGTTCGCGATGCTGGAATCGCCGCCGCTCTACGACATCGTGCGCGACATCAACAAGCTGTCGAACAACGTGATGGCGCGCCAGGTCTTCCTGACGCTCGCCACCACCCGCCACCGCCGCCGGCGACGCCCGCGCTTGCCGCCGAAGTGGTCCAGCGCATGGGAGCGCAAGATTTCGATGCCCGGACTGGTGCTCGAAAACGGCTCCGGCTTGTCGCGCAACGAACGCATCAGCGCCGGCGGGCTCGCGCAGCTGCTCGCCGCCGCCGACGCGAGCCCGGTGCGCGAGGAGTTCGCAAGCTCGCTCGCCGTCGCCGCGGTCGACGGCACCGTGCAGCGCCGTTTCCAGAACGGCAATGTCGCCGGACAGGCGCTGCTCAAGACCGGCTCGCTCGAAGGCGTGCGCGCGTTGACCGGCTACGTGATCGACGCCAAGGGCAAGCGCTTGATCGTGGTGGCGATCATCAACCATCCGCCGCGCGCGCGGCGCCGGCGCTCGACTCGCTGGTGCAGTGGGTTTATCGTAACGCGGGCAGCTGGGACCCGGCTCTGCAGAGATGAGCGCCGAGGGCCGCCACGAGGACGCCTGCACGAGCGGGGCGAAGCCCAGGCGCGCAGCGCGCGTCCGCGAGTGCGGGCGGCGGCCGACACCTGAACATTTTGGGGTTCTCGTGAGCGCACGGAGGCCGCACGAATTGCGCCGCCTCTGGGCAGAGCGAACGTAGTGAGCGTGGGGGTACTTTGTCCGGATTTGATCTTTTAGCCGAGATGAAGATCGCGGAGGCGATGCGCGCCGGGGCATTCGACGACCTGCCGGGCGCCGGCAAGCCGCTCGACCTCAACGACGACAAGCTCGTCCCCGAGGATGTGCGCATGGCCTACCGCATCCTGAAGAACGCCGGGTTCGTGCCGGCGGAAATCGAAGAGCGCAAAGAGGCCGCGGACCTGCGCAAACTCATCGCGGCCACGGCGGACGAGCCCGCCAAGCGCCGCGCACTGGCCAAGCTCGAGCTCCTCGAAGCGCGCCTGCGCGACCGCGGCGCCAACCTGCCGGCCGGCAGCGACTATTACGCGAAACTGGTCGCGAAGCTCGACCGCGGTTGAAGAGCGAACGAAGTAAGCGTGGGGGTCGTAAATCAGACGCCGGGGATCGGCTTGCTGTCCTTGAACAGCAGATAGCCGCGCACGACGCGATAGATCACCCAGATCGCCGTCACGAGCCAGATGCCGAAGGCAATGGGGATGCCAATCAGGATGAGCCCCAGCGTGACCAGGATCAGTCCGCCGATGACGCACCACAGGAACGACCACCAGAACGTGCGGATGAGCCACGTGAAGTGAGACGCGACCCACGTGGTTCGCGCATCGTCGCGCTTCACGTAGCAGACGATGACGCCAATGATCCCCAGGATCGTCAGCAGCGGAAATGGTGAAGCGATGCCGCGGCCCAGGACTTCGAGGATGGCGCCGATGCCGAACAGCGCGTAGGCAAGAAGGCCGGCGCTGACGGGCGCAACGGGGCTTCCGGGAGCGGGTACGGATTGCGGCGGGGGGAAGTCGGCCATCGCGGGAATCTCCTCGATGCGAAGATGCGCCGTGCGTCGGCGCCCGTGCCGCGAAAGATGGGGCCGGCGACACGTCCCGTCAATAGTCGCAAGACGAATGGTCGCTGCCGTTCCTCAGTACCGGCGACCATCCTTGTGTGCGTAGTACGCGCCATCCTCGCCCTCGACCCACATTACGTCGTCGTCCGGGTAGAACGCGTTGTCGCCGTCGATCCGGTTGCCGATCTCGAGATAGACGGCCGGCAGCGCGCCGCGATTGATGAAATGATGCGCGTCGCGCACGCCTGCCGGATAGCCGGCGCACATGCCGGCCGTCAGCAACTGCTCGCCCGCATTGGACACCAGCACAACTTCGCCCTGCAGGATGTAGACGAACTCGTCCTCGAGCGTATGCCAGTGCCGCAGCGCCGATTGACCACCCGGGCCCAGCGTCACCTGGTTGACGCCGAACCGGGTGAGGCCGCAGGCGTCGCCCAGCTTGCGCTTCGCGCGATCGCCCATCCGCGACCGATACGGTTCAGGGTAGCCGGACCCGCGCGTTTCGGGGACTGAAGCCGGGTCGAGCGCGGGCGGGAGAAGGGGCTTGCGATCGGTCATGGCGGCGCAATTATGCCGCAGGAAAGCCAGTGCCGCGAACCGCCTCCGGGGGCATATCGCGGGGCGACGCGCGGCGCGTCTATAATAAGCTTCCCGTTGTCCGGATTTCCGGATTTCGCTGCCCATGAACCGGAGGCATCCATGACCATCGAACAAACTCGCGACCAGATCGTCGATCAGTTCTCGAACGTGCTGTCGGAGGCCGAGAACCTGCTCAACAAGGCTACGCACGAGACGGGCGAAAAGGCCCGCGACCTGCGCTCGCAGGCCGAGGCGCGCCTGCTGTCGGCGAAGCTCAAGCTGCAGGAATTGCAGGGCCAGGCCGTCGACCGTGCCAAGGATGCGGCGCGCGCAACCGACGACTACGTCCACGCCAATCCGTGGCAGGCGATCGGCGTCGCGGCCGCGGTTGGATTCGTGGCCGGCCTGCTGATGAATCGCCGCTGACGAAGCCGTCGCGGAAATCCCAGGCAATGATCGAAGGCAGCGGCGATCCGGCATCCCCGCATGACCTGCGGAGCGCGTCGTCGCGCCTCGCGGCGTCGTTGCTGGGCTTGGCGCGCACGCATCTGGAACTCGCGTCCGTCGAGTTCACCGAGGAGCGGGACCGGATCCAGCGGCAATTGACGCTGCTGATCGCTGCCGTCGGGCTGCTGCTGTTCGCGGCGTTCTTTGCCGCCGCGTGGGTCGTCGTCTACTACTGGGACACCAACCGGCTGACGGCCGTCGCCGGCGTCGCGATCGTGTTCGCGGCCGCTGCGGCCGTGCTGCTCGTGATGCGCGCGCAGGCGGCGCGTTCCGCGCCTACGCCGTTTGCCGCCACGCTGGCGGAACTCGAGCGTGATCGCGACGCGATCGCGGGCCGCCAGCCTGCGGAACCGCCGGCGCTATGAACCGCGAAGAGCTCTCGCGGCGCAAGTCGCTGCTCGCCGCACAGGCGCATCTGCAGCGGCTGCAGGCGGGCATGGCGTGGCACGACGTCAAGGCGATCGTCGCGCCGCCGCACTTGGCCCCCGAGCGCGGCAGCCATGTGCGCTCGATCGCCGCCACGCTGATCGCCATCGCGCTGCCGTTGTTCGGCCTCTCGCGCATGGGCCGCATCATGCGCGCGTTGTCGATCGGCGTCATGGTGATGCGCGTCGTTCGCGGGCTGCGTCGCAGGGCCTGACCACGATTCGGAAGGAGCTGGCCGGCACCGATCATGCCGCGCCCTCCTTCGATTCGGGCGGCTTCGGTCGCCGTTCATAAAAGTAGTACCCGATCGCCGCCAGCGCGACGGCGCAAAGCGCCAGCACCTTCCCGTATTTGACGGCGAAGTCCGCAGCCGCCGAGTACCAGGCCTGGCTTCGTCGCCGCCACGCCGCCCACCAGCGACGCCAGTCCGTAGTTGGCCACCCTGTCGGTCGATGCGTCGAAGTCCGCGTAGCGCTTGCCCTCGTTGAAGCGAAGTCCGGCGAGGAGCTGCGCGACGACGGGCCTTTGCGCTACAACGCTGTTCCTGCCCGAGATCAGGTTCATGCTGACATAGCCATCGCGGCCCAGCGCATACGTGTTGAAGTTGATGCCGCTGTCCGCGCCGGCCGGTGTTCCCTTGGGCGTCGACGAAACCGACCATTGCAGCTGGTGGACGGCAGGGTCATAGCGGGGACTCTGGATCCAGCCCGGCACGACGATCGCAGGAACCCCCCTGGCCTCCCGCTCCTTGTTGGCCTCGTCAGTGGCGCTCCTCAACTGGTCCAGCATGTCGTCGGTGTTCCAGGACTTCGCATCGTCGTCGCGGACATGTCCGGACGGCGCGTAGCTCGCAATGACGAACCATGGAGACTTGTCCTGTCCGGTGGAGAAGATCAATCCCAGAAGGCCCGCGCCGGGGCGATTTCCCATCGCGGCCAGAATCTGCCCGGCCTCCGGCGACGGAATGAACAGGAAACCCGCGGGAAGGCTGAGCGTCGCCTGGTCTTCCAGCCTGACGTCGGCGGGACCGGCTTGCGCCACCTGGCGCGCCGCGGCCATCGCTGACGACATCGCGGTGTCGCCCTTCGACGACTGCTGCGCAGGGGCCGCCGTTGCGACAAACAGGAATGCGGCGGCGATCAAGGCGAGCCCGGCCTTCGCGGCTGCACATGTTGCGCTTCTCGTCGACATCGGTCGTGCTCCCCAACGAAGGTCCGGCCGCGGAATTCGGTAACTAAAGACCCAACTGCTGCATCAATGCGTCCACACGCGCCTTCACGGCGGCATCCATCGCGATGGTACGCCCCCATTCACGCAGCGTTTCTCCCGGCCACTTGTGCGTGGCGTCGATGCCCATCTTGCTGCCCAGTCCCGCCACCGGCGACGCGAAGTCCAGGTAATCGATCGGCGTCGACTCGACGATCAGCGTGTCGCGCATGGGGTCGACGCGCGTCGTCAACGCCCAGACCACCTCGCGCCAATCGCGGATGTCCACGTCGTCGTCGGTGACGATGATGAACTTCGTGTACATGAACTGGCGCAGGAAGCTCCAGACGCCGAACATCACGCGCTTGGCGTGGCCGGCGTACTGCTTCTTCATCGACACGACGGCAAGGCGATACGAGCAGCCCTCGGGCGGCAGGTAGAAGTCCGCGATTTCGGGAAACTGCTTTTGCAGCAGCGGCACGAACACCTCGTTCAGCGCGACGCCCAGCATCGACGGCTCGTCCGGAGGCTTGCCCGTGTAGGTGGAGTGATAGATCGGGTCGCGACGCATGCGTCATGCGCTCGATGGTCAGCACCGGGAAGCGCTCGGCATCGTTGTAATAACCGGTGTGATCGCCGAACGGACCCTCCAGCGCGGTCTCGTAGCCCGTCGCGTCGTGGGGATCCGGCTCGATGAAACCTTCGAGCACGATCTCCGCCGATGCCGGCACGGACAAGTCGTGCGACAGGCACTTCACGATTTCGGTGCGCCCGCCGCGCAGCAATCCGGCGAACTGGTATTCCGACAGCGTATCGGGGACCGGCGTGACGGCGCCCAGGATGGTCGCCGGATCCGCTCCCAGCGCGACGGCGATCGGGAAACGCTTGCCCTGCGTGTCGAGCGCATGGTCGCGAAAGTCCAGCGCGCCGCCGCGGTGGGCGAGCCAGCGCATGATCACCTTGTTGCGCGCGATGACCTGCTGCCGGTAGATGCCCAGGTTCTGCCGGGTCTTGTGCGGTCCGCGCGTTACCGTGAGTCCCCACGTGATCAGCGGTCCGGCGTCACCCGGCCAGCATGTCTGCACCGGCAGGCGCCCGAGGTCGACGTCGGCGCCCTCCCACACGACATCCTGGCACGGCGCCGTGGACCGCTGCTTGGGCGCCATGTCGAGCACCTTCATGAACACCGGGCGCGTGTTTTGCCACGCATCCTTCCAGCCTTTCGGCGGATCGGGCTCCTTGAGGAATGCGAGGAGCCTGCCGATGTCGCGCAGCGCGGTGCGCCAATCGTCACCCGTAACACCCATCGCGCGCGCGACGCGCTGCGGCGTGCCGAACAGGTTGCCGAGCACCGGAATCGTTTGCCCAGTCTTGCCACTCGGGCGCGCGAAAGTTCCCCTTCGGCTGCTCGAACAGCAGCGCCGGACCGCCGGCCTTGAGGACACGGTCGCACATCTCCGTCATCTCGAGGTTCGGATCGACGGGCAGCGCGATACGCTTCAACTCGCCGTTCGCCTCGAGCTGCGAGATAAAATCGCGAAGGTCGCGGTAGGCCATGGCGATGGGAGTAAGGCTGCCGCGCATCAGGGCCTCGCGCGCCGCGCGAGCATTCGCGCGGAACGGCGTGCCCACGTCAGATGACGGCGGCGCTGCCTCCGTCCATCGGGATGATCGCACCGGTGACGTAGCTCGCCGCGGCCGACGCCAGGAACAACGCCACGCGCGCGACCTCCTCCGGCGTTCCGGCGCGGCGCAGCGGAATCTTCGCCTGCTGCCGGGCCAGGAGTTCCGCCTCGGGCGTGCCGGTCATCTTCGCCTCGACGGCCAGACCCTCCTGCACGCGGCCGGTCAGCGTTGTGCCGGGACTGATCGCGTTGACGCGCACGCCACGAGGGCCGTACGCGGCGGCGAGTCCCGCGGTGGCGAGCATCAGCGCCGCGTTGGCGGCGCCTCCGGGCAGGTGAATGGGATTGGCCACCTTGCCGCCCATCCCGATGATGTTGATGATGACGCCGGCGCCGCGCGCGGCCATCTGCTTCACGACGATGTCGAGCGGGTGCACGTAGCTGAAGAATTTCGCGTCCATCGCGTCGTGCCACGCCTTTGCCGTCAGGTCGTCGGGCGCGGTGCGCTTCGCCGCGCCCGCCGAATTCACCAGCACATCGATGGGACCCAGTTGCGCCACAGCCTCGGCCACCATCCGCGCCGCTTCGTCCGCGCGCGATAGATCCGCGACGATCGCGACCGCTTTCTCCGCAGACTGCGGCAGCCGCGCGAGCGCGGCGTCCAGGTTGCCGCGGCCGCGCGAGACCAGCGCGACCTTGGCGCCTTCACGCAGGAACGCCTCCGCGCACGCGAAGCCGATGCCCTTGCTGGCGCCGGTGACGACGACGACCTTGCCGGAAAGTTCGAGGTCCATCGCCGATCAGCTCTTCGCGGCGAAGCGCTTTTCGAGGGAGCCCATCACCGCCGGCCACGCGCGTTCGAAATACGCCTTGTTCTTCGCCCACTCGTCGCCGGTGCCATAGCCGAAATTGCGCAGCGTGACCTGCGTCCGGTTGTCGGTAAGTGGCACGAAGTCGAGATAGACCAGCGTGCGCAGCTTGCGGATCGACGGGATATCCGGCGGCGCATTCCATTCGAACACGAACTGCTCCATCGGCTTGACGCTGTGCACGAGGCAACCCTCGCTGCCGCGCGAGCCTTCCGGACCGTTGACGCCGAACCACAGCTCGTACGCGCCTCCCGGCACCGGGTCCACCTTCGCTGCCTTGGGCGCCCAGAAGCTTTCGATGCCCTCTGCCGTCGTCCAGGCTTTCCACACGTCGGCCACCGGCGCGTTGATCGTCTTGGTGACGACGATGTCGGGCGGGAGCGGCTGCGCGGTCGCGGAGGTCACCGCGAACGCCACGGCGGCGAGCAGCGCGATCAGGGTTGCAAGCGGACGAACCGGCATCATCATGGGCTCCAGTAGGAAAGACGATCGGGCGGCCCCATGCGCTCGCGCGGGATTGCACGGACCCGTTCGTTGGCAAGTGTACGCGTGGCCGGGCGCATCATGTCGGGTCGAGAAAGGAAGAGATTGCGCGCCATGCCGCCAGCTTTTCCGCAAAGGGACGCGTATACGCGGGGCTCGACGAAGGCAACGCGAGCGTAGCGTAACCCTCCGCGCGCCAGGCAGCCGCCGCGCGGGCCGCCGTTCCGCCATTGAATCCGACGAGGCGGATGCGCGGCGCGCAGGTGCGAATGCGCGCGACTTCTCCGCGCCGCGCTTCGCGAATCGCGGCGTCGAGGCTGCCGGTGCGCTCGCATGCAACGATCGTGTCCCAGAGCGCGACGCCGCGCGCCTTCAGCCGCACGAGCCGCGCAGGATAAGCCAGCGTCGTCAGCGGCTCGTCCAGCACGACGGCAAGCAACGGCCAGAAGTGATTGCGCGGATGCGCATAATATTGACGCGCCGCGAGCGACGCTTCGCCGGGAAAGCTGCCCAGGATCAGCACGCGCGCATCGGCGGCCGCGACCGGCGCCAAGCCGCGCAGGCGCGGACGCTTCAGTTGAGCCGCGGCCACGCCTGCAACCGGATGGCGTAGTCCAGCGCAACGCCGGCGAACACCGCGAACCCCAGCCAGTGATTGGACAGGAAGGCGCGGAAGCAGCGATCGCGCTCTCGCGTGCGGATGAGCCACACGTGGTACCCGGCCAGTGCCGCGGCCACCGCGAACCCCGCCCAGAAGATCGGACCCAGCGACCACAACACGGCGATCCAGGCCAGTCCGGCGAAATAGACCGTATAACAAACCGCGACGGCGGCGACATCGAAGCGGCCGAATGTCAGCGCGGACGTACGCAGCCCGAGCTCCCGATCGTCGTCGCGGTCCACCATCGCATACTCGGTATCGTAGGCGACCACCCAAAACAGGTTGGCCGCGAACAGCAGCCAACCCGCGGGCGGGACGCCGCCATACACGGCGGTGAACGCCATCGGAATGCCGAACGAGAACGCGATGCCCAGGAACGCCTGCGGCAACGCGAAGTAGCGCTTGCAGAACGGATAGGCTATCGCGATGGCCAGCGCCAGGACGGACAGGCGGATCGTCGGAAGGTTGGTGCCGACCGCGACCAGCAGGAACGCGCCCCCCGCCAAGGCCGCCGCGACAACCAGCGCCTCCCAGGGCTCGATCTCGCCGCGCGCCAGCGGACGATCGGTGGTGCGCTTCACGTGCGCGTCGAAGTCCCGGTCGGCCCAGTCGTTCAGCGCGCATCCGGCGCCGCGCATCACGATGGTTCCAACCAGGAAAACGACGACGAGTTGCACCGTCGGCAAGCCCACCGCCGCCAGCCAGACGGCCGTGAGCGTGGGCCACAGCAGCAGCAGGATGCCGATCGGCTTGTCGAGGCGGATCAGCCGCTCGTAGGCATCGAAGCGTTGCGTCCACGTGCGCGCGCGCGCGGCGGGCAACCCCGTCATAGCGGCAACGCAAGCTGGCGCTTGAGATCGCGTGGCGCGATTTTCGAGAGCATCACGTCGGGCACCGGGTAGCGCAGCCGCACACGCAGTTCGCGCTTCATCCGGCCGTTGGTGAGGCGCCGCGATTCGTTCATGAACGACAGCAGCATGGGCGTGATGCGCCGCTCGGCCTCGTCCCACGTCACGCGCGGCGGGCGCGGCAGCTGGAACGCGTCGGCGACCGTGTCGAACCAGCCGCCCATCTTCATCTGCGCGTCGTCGGTCACGTTGTAGGCGCGATTGGGAAGGCCGTGGAACAGCGCCGCCACGGTCGCGCGCGCGAGGTCGTCGGCATGGATGTGGTTGGTGAACACGTCGTCGTCCGCCGCCAGCACCGGCGTTCCCTGGCGGATGCGGTCGAGGGGCAGCCGCGTTTCCGCGTAGATGCCCGGCGCGCGCAGGATGGCGAGCTGCACGTGGTGGCCGCGCGCCCATGCGCGCAGCCGGTCTTCGGCGGCGACCCGCCGTCGCGCGCGCGGCGTCTGGGCGCGGCGGGCATGCGTTTCGGCCACCTGCGCGCCCGCGCAATCGCCGTACACGCCGGACGTGGAAATGTAGACGAAGCGGTGGGGTATAATCCGCGCCCTTGCCAGCGCCGCGATGAGCTTTTGCGTGCGCGGATCGTCGCGGCCGTCGGGTGGCGGCGGCGCAAAGTGCAGTACCGCGAAGGGCGCGGTGCGCAAGCGGCCGAGCGATGTATAGTCGTCCAGGTCGCCGGCAAGCGGAACGACGCCGTGTGCGCGCAGCCTCGGTGCATGCGCGGCGCGGCGAATGAGTCCGTAGAGGCGGACCCGGCCGCGCAGCAATAGCGCGGTGCGAAGTGCCACGTCACCGCATCCGATCAACAGTACCCTGATCACGTCCCGGCCTTACACTGCCGTGCAGGTCGCTCGATAGTTGCACTTTGCCTGCGCGGCGAACGTTCGAAATGACGCAAAAGATTACCATAAAGCCCAGCGATCACACGTATGCGTGCGAGGACGGCGAGACCGTGCTCGCCGCGGCGATGCGCAACGACCTGATGCTGCCGTACGGGTGCCGCAACGGCGCGTGCGGAACGTGCAAGGGGAAGATCCTCGCGGGCGACGTCGACTACGGTCCGCATCAGGCTTCGACGCTTACCGCGGACGAAAAGCGCGCCGGACTGGCGCTCTTCTGCTGCGCGCGGCCGCTCACCGACCTCGTCATCGAAGTGCGCGAAGTGCGCCGCGCCGGCGACATCCAGATCAAGCGGCTGCCCTGCCGCATCGAGTCGATCGAGAAGGCCGCGCCCGACGTCGCGATCGTGCGCTTCAAGCTGCCGGCGAACGAGCGGCTGCAATACCTGGCCGGCCAGTACATCGACTTCCTGCTGAAGGACGGCAAGCGGCGCAGTTTCTCTCTCGCCACGCCGCCGCACGACGACCAGCTGCTGGAACTGCACATCCGGCACGTGCCGAACGGCTTCTTCACCGACCTGCTGTTCTCGCAGTACAAGGGGCGCGAGATCCTGCGCTTCGAAGGTCCGCTCGGCGCGTTCTACCTGCGCGAGGATTCCGACAAGCCGGTGATCTTCGTCGCCGGCGGCACCGGCTTCGCGCCGATCAAGGCGATCATCGAGCACGCGCTCTATCACAAGCTCGACCGCGAGATGGTGCTGTACTGGGGCGTGCGTTCGCTGCGCGACCTCTACCTGCCGGACCTGCCGGGACAGTGGCAGTCGGAGCACAAGAATTTCACGTTCATCCCGGTGTTGTCCGATCCGCTGCCCGAAGACGCGTGGCCCGGGCGCACCGGATTCGTCCATGCGGCGGTCGCGACCGACTTCCCGGACCTTTCGGGCTACCAGGTGTATGCGTGCGGCGGACCGCTGATGATCGACGCCGCGCGCAGCGAGTTCACGCAGAAGCACGGATTGCCTGCCGAGGAATTTTTCGCCGACAGCTTCACCTACGCCGCGGAAGCGGAGGCGCGGAGCTAGACGGCGGCGCTTCCGGCGGGCGAGCGCTCGAGTTCGGCGAGTGCCAGCTTGAGCGCGGTGGCGAGGTGCGCGTTGGCTGCGTCGTCGCGTCCCAGTCGCGCCAGCAGCTCACCCAGCGCGACGTGCGCGCGCCAATGGTTGTCGAGCGCCAGGCTTGCCTCGAAGTAGGTCTGCGCCTTGCCCCACAGCGTTTCGCGTTCGCACAACTTGCCCAGCGCATAGAGCAGCGTGGCATCCTGGCTGTGCTGCAGCAGCCAGTGCTCAGCCGTCTCCAGCTGCCGCGTCGCTTCCGGCGTCCTGCATTGCGCGTAGAGCGCCGCGAGTTCCGCGTCCCACGCGCGGTCGAGGCAGGTCACGATGATCTGCGCCGCCTCGCGATCGCCGCCCAGCCGGAGGAAGCTCGTCGCGCCCGCGCGTGCGACCCGCGGATTCACTTTGTCCGCTTCGGGCAACCGGTTCCAGTACGCGCGCAATCCGGCCGCATCCTGGCGCAATGCCGCCAGCGCTTCCGCATGCGCACCGGCGCGCACGAGATCGCCCTGCGCGCTGTCGTAGACTTTGCGCTTGACCAGCTGATCGACGAGCGGAGGGATCTCCGCATGCCGCCCGGCCGCGGTCAGCGCCCGCATCTCGAGACGTAACGCCGCCGTGTGCAGGCCCGCCTCGCGCCTCAGGCTGCCCAGCTGGCTCAGCGCCTCGCCCGGTTGGCCGCGCTCCAGCGCCGTCTCCGCCATGAGCATGAGGCGCGGCACTTCGAGACTTCCGACGCCGGCGTCCGCCCGACCCAGGTAGGCATCGGCCGTATCGAATTCGCGCGTCTCGATCGACGCACGGGCGCCGATCAGCGCCGACAAGCCCGAGGACTGCGGGATCGCCAATGCCTCATCGGCAAATTGGCGCGCCTTGCCGTAGCGCCCCTCGAGCAGCGCGACGACCGCTCCATCCTGCTTGGCGCGCGCGCGTTCGATGTTGCGGCGGCGCCTCGCCTCGCGCACTTCCTGCGGCAGCTGCGCGATCCTCGCGGAAAGGCGCAGCAGCAGGTAGAGGATGACAAAGACCGCGATCGCGAAGACGATGAACGCGTTCAGCGACAGCTCGACGCGATACGGCGGCGCGACGAAGAGCGCATATCCTGTGTTGCTCTTGAACGCCAGTGCGGCGATGACCGCGAGCACCGCCAGCAACAGGAACGCGAACAAGGCGCGCATCGCGGCTTCGCGGCGTCAGGGCCCGCGCCCGGCCGATGTAGGCATGCGCGCGGCCCCGGGCTCGGCGCGGTGTTCGCGGCCGGCCTTCTGCGCGCGCAGCGCGACGAGGCTGTCGTTGACGTCCGGCAGGTCGGCGGGGATCACCGTCGTTCCGAGCTGCGTCAATGTCGCCGCGACCGCCTGCACGGATTTCGCGCGCGTATCGAAGTACTTCTTCACCCACGCACTGGCCGCGTCGATGTCGGACTTGAAACTCGCCTGATCGCGGGAGAGGAGCGCCACGCGCGCCGACAAGAGGCGCAGCCGCAGGTTTTCGCGCAGGAAGTATTGCTGTGACGGGGACACGAGCGGCGCCGCGGGCCGGTCCGACACCTCGATGCGCACCAGCGCTTTGACGTCGTTCCACGCGCCGCGCAAGAACGCAAGCCACGCTGGTTCGTCGCGCGGCGCTTGCGCCGGTGCGGGCTCGGGCAGCCGTTCGTCCTGCGCGAGCGGCAGCGTGTCGATGGTCGCCAACGCGCGATCGAGCTTCAGCGCCACGCCGGGAACATCGACCGACGGAATGGCCTTCAGCCGATCCATGTCCTTGGCGAGCGCGCGGCGAAGCGGCAGCAGTTGCGCGCGGTTGGTGCCGGCAAGCCGTCCATCCGCCAATTGCAGCGCCGCGAGCGCCGCCGGCACGTTGCCCGCGAGCGCCAGCTGCTGCGTCGCAAGCAGCAGCATCTGTTCGACTTCGTCGAGCAGTATTTCATCCCGCGACGGCGCGATGTCGTGGTACATCGCCTCCAGCGACGCCTGTTGCGTCTGCAGCTCGGCCATCCGCGTCTCGAGCAGCGCAAGCTTGGAGCGCGATTCGAATATCTCGCCGGTCTGGTCCGAGTCGCGCGCCTTTGCCTGCGCCAGCGCCGCGTCCTGGTCGGCCACGCGCCTCGTCAACTCGGCGCGTAACGCCTCGCTGTTGTTGCGCGAATCGAACCAGGCCAGTCCCGCGACAGCCGCCACCGCTATGGCGACGAGCGCCGCAACGCCCCGCGAGACGGGTTTGCCGAGCGGCGTCGTGGGTGGCGCAGCGCGCCCCAGTCCGCCGCTGGCCGGGGCCGCCTGCTCGTCATCGCCCGTCAAAGGAGAAATGGGATCCATTGCCGCGACATCCAAAGGAACTCGATTCTAGCAGCCGGCGAAAGGGCCGACGGCTCAAGTCTGGCCGCAACGGCATGGGGTCGCTTACAATCTGGATCTGCCGACGGTCGCCGCCGGCGCGTGCTTCCAACCTGACGGACTCCATTTCCGTGAACGGCCTTACGCTGCTCGTCCTGATTGCGCTCGCGATCGGCGTTTTCGTCGCGTATCGGGTGGGCAAGCAGCACGGGCGGCGCGATGCGGCGGGCGAGCTTCCGCTGCGCGCCACCGTGATCAACACTCCGCCGGCGATCCCTGCCTCCGACATGCAGGCCCGCGCCTCGGCAGCGCCGGACGACGACGCGACCGAGGCCGATCGCGTGGGCGCCGAGAAAGCGCGGCTCACCCGCAGCCTCACCGTCGAGAACGACGCGCTGCGACGCGCCGCGACGACCGATGCGGCGCTGCGTGGACAGCTCGCCGACTTTGCCGAAGACCGCCGCCGGCTGCTGCGCGACAATGCGCAGGCGCGCGCCGACACCGCACGCTACCGCGAACTCGTCGTCGACCTCGAGAACAATGCGCTGCCGCCGCTGCTCGACGGCCCCAACATGTTCGACGATCTCAAGCTCATCGTCGGCATCGGCCCGGTGCTCGAGCGAATGCTGCACAGGCTGGGCGTCTCGACCTACCGGCAGATCGCGCGCTGGAGCGAGCGCGACATCGACGAAATCGACGCCAAACTGCCCGAATTCCCGGGCCGCATCCGCCGCGACGGCTGGGTCACGCAAGCGCGTGAGCTGCACCAGTCGAAATACGGCGAGACGCTGTCGCTGCGCTAGGCTGCCGCCATGGGCAACTCGACCGCGCGGGGCCCCGCGCATCCGATGGCGCACGCGCTGCTGCCGATCCTCGTGCTGACGCTGGTATGGGGGTGCAACTGGCCGGTGTTGAAGATCGGCGTCACCGAAATCGCGCCGCTGACGTTTCGCTCGCTCACACTGCCGTTCGCCGCATTGGGGATGTTCGCGATCACGCGCTGGAGCGGCGAGTCGATCCGCATTCCTCGCGCATGGTGGGGCCGGCTGGCGACGCTGGCCTTTCTCAACATCGCCGCCTGGAATGGCTTCGTGCTGTTCGGCGTCCAGCAGCTCCCGGCGGGCCGCAGCGCGATCATCGCCTACACGATGCCGATCTGGGCGACGCTGATCGCGATGGCGGTGTTGCACGAGCCGCTCAATCGCCGCAAGGTCGTCGGCCTGCTGCTGGGCATGCTCGCCATGGCGATCCTGCTGGGCGACGACATTCGCCATATCCGCACGGCGCCGATCGGCGCGCTGCTCATTCTCATCGCGGCGATCGGTTGGGCGTGCGGGACCGTGCTGTTGCGCAAATGGAAGCCGCCGTTCGCGCAAAACGCGCTGTCCGGCTGGATGATGCTTCTGGGCTGGCTGCCGCTGGCGATCTTGGCACCCTTCTTCGACCCGCACCCGGCGTCGTACCTGACCGAACTGTCGGGCAGGGCGTGGTTCGCGATCACCTACAACATCTTCCTCGCGGGCACGATCGCGCATTGGGCGTGGTTCACGCTCGCGCGCACGTTGCCGGTCGCGGTGTCGTCGCTGTCATCGCTGCCGGTGCCGGTCGTCGGCGTGTTCGCCGGGATGGTGTTCCTGGGCGAGCGGCCGGGCATCGCGGAGTTCACCGCCCTCGCGCTCGTACTGGCGTCGTTGTTTGCCGTGCTGTTTCAGCCGAAGGCGCGGGTCCGGCCGCCGGCGACGGCGTCGGAACCGTCGCCTTAAGTTGCGTCAGACAAGCTCCGGAATGAGCGTGAGCACCGGCTTGCCCGCGAACCAGGCGTCGAGGTTCGCCTTGCAGAGGTCGCCCATCGCCTTGCGCGTCTCGTGCGTCGCGCTGCCGACGTGCGGCAGCAGCACGACGTTGTCCATCGCCAGCAGCGGCGCCGGGATGTGGGGTTCGTTGGCGAAGACGTCGAGGCCCGCGCCCTTGATCGTTCCCGCCTCGAGCGCGGCGACTAATGCGGGTTCGTCGATGATCGATCCGCGCGCGATGTTGACGATCGTGCCTTTCTTTCCGAGAGCTGCGAGGACACCGGCGTCGACGATGTTCTTCGTCGCCACGCCTCCCGGACAGGACACGACGAGGAAGTCCGACTCCTTCGCGAGCCCCGCCAAGTCGGGCACGAAGCGGTAGGGCACGTCCTGCGGCTTGCGGCCCGTGTACGACACGTGCATGCCGAGCGCGGACACGCGTTCCGCGATCGCCTTGCCGATGCGCCCCAGGCCCAGGATGCCGACGCGCTTACCGGAGAGCTTGGTCGTCAGTTCGGGACCGCGCTTCTCCCACTCGCCGGACTGCACGAAGCGATTGGCGCGGACGAAGCCGCGGCCGGTCATCATGATGAGGCCGAGCGCCGCGTCCGCCACGTCTTCGGTGAGGACATCGGGCGTGTTCGTCACCTTGATGCCGCGCGTCCGGCAGTAATCGACGGGGACGCCGTCGTAGCCGACGCCAAAGACCGAGATGATCTCGAGCTTCGGCAGCGCGTCGAGCAGCGATGTCGGCGTCACTGTTCCGCCCCCCTGTACGAGCCCGCGAATGCGCGGGCCTTCCGCCGCGAGCAGTCCCGGCTTGTGGCTCGCCTGATAGTAGTCGTGGCAATGGAAGTCGGCCTTCAGCGGATCGTAGAGGAACAGCGGCAGCGGCGCGGTGACGATGAGATCGGGTTGGGCCATGGGATTTCCGTCTGGGGATTTCAATTGAGGTCAAGCGACCGGATGCCGCGCGAACCATTCTAGCAATCCGGCAACGAGCCCGGCGTCGGTGGCCCCGGTTTCGACCGGAGTGAAGCCGCGGCTGCGCGCATGTTCGGCGATGCGCGGATGCGGGACGAACGCCGGAAGTTGCTGCAGCCTGCGCAGATCCTCGGCATCGAGCAGCGCGCACAGGTTGTCGAGGCCCTCACTCGACGTCAGCGTCAACGCGTGCGCGCGCGCCTGCACCAGCGCCTCGCCGAGGCCCGCCGCTCCGGTCGCGGCTGCGGCACGGCGATAGCACTCGACATAAGTGACGTCAGCGCCACGGTCCCGCAACGTGTCGCCCAATTTGCCGCGCCCGCCCTCGCCGCGAAAGATCACGATGCGCTTGCCGGCCACGTCGCGCAATTCGGGCAGCGCGAGCAGGCCCTCGCTGTCGAACGACGTCGTTGGAATTCGCACATCGACGATGCCGGTCGCGACCAGCGCCGCCGCCGTGCCCGGTCCGGGGGCGAGGGTCAGAAGCGCGGCCGGCCATAGATGGGGCGCGGGCACTCCATATTCAGCGGCGTTGGCGGAGACGAAGATCGCGATGTCGTAGCCGGAGAGTGCCGCGTGCGCACGATCGAGCGAGCCGCGATCGGCGGGCGGCAATATCACGATCGCGGGAATGACGATCGGTGTGGCGCCGAGCGCCACCAGCTGTTGCGCGAGTCCGGCGGCCTGGCGCGCGGGTCGCGTGACGATCACGCCTGCGCCGGCAAGCGGGCCGCGCGGCGCGGGCGCTTGCGACAGCGGATGCACGCTCACGACGAGGCTCGCCGCGTCAGGTCGTCACGAAGCGCGCAGCACCGCGCGCGAGGAAGTCGTCGGCCAGCTCCAGTCCGAGCCGGTCGGCGGCTTCGGCATCCGCCACGTCCGCCTCGACGTCGCCGCGCAGGACGTCCTTGCCATCGCGCGACGCGAGCAACCCGCGCAGCCACAGCGTCCCTTCTTCCCACTCCGCATAGGCCGCGAGCGGCGTGTGGCAGCTGCCGCCCAGCGCGCGTGAAAAGGAGCGTTCCGCCGTTGTGGCAAGTGTCGTGCCGAAATCGGCCAGCGGCGCCAGCGCGGCCACGATGTTGGCGCGGTCGCTGCGGCACTCGAGCGCAAGCGCGCCCTGGCCGGGCGCGGGAAGGCTGTCGTCCGCGTCCAGCAGCGACGCGATGCGCGAACTGAAACCCAGCCTGATGAGCCCGGCAGCGGCGAGGATGATGGCGTCGTAGCGGCCCTCGTCCAACTTGCGCAGCCGCGTGTTGACGTTACCGCGCAGCGTGTCGATGCGCAGATGCGGATGGCGCTCGCGCAACTGGGCCTCGCGGCGTAGGCTCGATGTGCCGACCACTGCATCCTGCGGCAGGTCGGTGAGTGTCGCATAGCGATTGGACACGAACGCATCGCGCGGGTCCTCGCGCGCCGCAATCGCGGCAAGCGCGAATCCCGGCGGCATATCCATCGGCACGTCTTTCAGCGAATGCACGGCCAGGTCGGCGCGGCCCTCGTCCATCGCAACCTCGAGTTCCTTGATGAAGAGGCCCTTGCCGCCGATCGACGCGAGGGGCTGATCGACGACGCGGTCGCCCTGCGTGGTCAATCCCAGCAGGTCGACGACCATGCCGGGATACTGCGCGATGAGCCTCGTGCGGACGTGCTCGGCCTGCCACAGCGCGAGCGCCGATTCGCGCGTCGCGATCCGCAGGCGGCGCGGCACCGGCATCGGAATCATCCGTTGCCGCCGCGATCACGCGGCATTGGCGTCCCCGCGGTCAATCCGAATTTGCGTCCCGCGTTCAAGCGGCATTGGCGTCCATCTGCATCATCCCGAAGATGTTGCCTTCGGTGTCCTTGCAGTACGCGAGCCAGCCGACGGTGGGAATGGGCATTCGCGGCAAGGCGATTTTGCCGCCTCCCGCGACCGCCTTCGCGACCATGGCGTCGAGGTCGCCGACGTCGACCGTGCAGACGAACGCGTTGACGGCCGCCATCTCCGCCGGCCCGCCGCCGTGCCGCGGCATCAATCCGCCGTCGATGCCCGGCGTTCCCTTTTCGCCGGTCTTGACGAGCCAGTACGGCTGCCCTCCCCACTGCGAGAACTCCCAGCCGAACAGCATTTTGTAGAACGCGATCGCTCGCTCGGTGTTTTCCGCCTGGATTTCGAAGTGGATCGGCCGTGGCATGTCGTTTTCCTGAAAAGAGGGGCGTCGGGGCGGCTATGATAGCGCCTTCCCTCGACGTACGGACTTTCCATGCGCATCGTGATCACCGGCGGCGGCGGCTTCCTCGGCTGCCGTCTCGCCCTCCGGTTGCTCGAACGCGGCACGCTGACCGACGCGCGCGGCCGGGCGCGCGAGATCGCGCAGATCGTATTGCTGGATGTCACCCCGGCTAACGTTCCCGCCGATCCCCGCGTCGTCATCATCGCCGGCGACTTGGCCGATCCTGCCGTCGTCGCGCGCGCGGCGACCGCCGACACCGATTCAATATTCCACCTGGCGGCGGTGGTGAGCGGCCAGGCGGAGGCCGATTTCGATATCGGCATGCGCGTGAACCTCGACGCCACCCGTCTGCTGCTCGAGCGCTGCCGCACGCTTGCCGCGCCACCCAAGTTCGTGTTTACGAGTTCGCTGGCGGTCTACGGCGGTCCTCTTCCCGATCCCGTGCCCGACGACGCGCCGGTCACGCCGCAGGCTTCGTATGGCGCGCAGAAGCTGATCGGCGAATACCTGGTCTACGACATGACGCGCAAAGGCTTCATCGACGGCCGCTCGCTGCGCCTGCCGACCGTCACCGTGCGGCCCGGGAAGCCGAACCTCGCCGCGTCTTCTTTCGCGAGCGGCATCATCCGCGAGCCGCTGGCGGGCGTCGACGCGCCATGTCCGGTCGCGCCGGCGACGAAAATGTGGGTGCAGTCGCCGCGCGCGGTCATCGACAACCTGATCGTTGGTCACGAAGTGTCCGCGACGGCGTTCGCGCACACGCGATCGGTCAACGTTCCCGGCATCTGCGTCGCGGTGGCGGATATGGTCGCCGCACTGCGCAAGGTTGCGGGCGACGCCGTCGCCAACCGCGTGAAGTGGAATTACGACCCGGTCATCGACAAGATCGTCGCGACGTGGCCGTCGAATTTCGCGCCGAAGCTGGGTCCAGCGCTCGGCATGAAGGCCGACACCGACTTCGAGAGCATCGTGCGCGCGTACATCGCCGACGACATGCCGAAGGCGTAACGCGATCAGTCGACGAAGAGTTCGCTTTCCGCCGGCTCGACCACCGCCAACGCCTCCTCGAGCAGTTCCGGACTTGCATCGCGCAACCGCGCGGAATCCGAAAGGATCTGCCGGAACCGCTTTCCACCTGGCCTGCCGTGATAGAGGCCAAGGATGTGCCGGACGATCGACCGCGGCGGCGTTCCGCGCTCGCGCTGCGCGGCGACGTACGGAACCATCGCGCGCAAGACCTCGGCGCGGGTCGGCGGCGACGTTTCTACACCGAAGAGCTTCCAGTCCACCGGCGCCAGGATATAGGGATCGTGATAGGCCGTGCGCCCGAGCATCACGCCATCGACGCGATCGAGTTCGCGCTCGATCACCGGCCAGTCGTTGAGCCCGCCGTTCAGCACGATAGTCAGATGCGGGAAGTCGCGCTTCAGCCGGTGGACGACGTCGTAGCGCAGCCGCGGCACTTCGCGGTTCTCCTTCGGCGACAGCCCCTTGAGCACCGCATTGCGCGCGTGGACGATGAACACGGTGCAGCCCGCCGCGGCCACCGCGCCCACGAAATCGCGGACGAAGCCGTAGTCGTCGCCATCGTCGAGGCCGATGCGGTGCTTGACCGTCACGGGGACGCCCACCGCATCGCACATCGCCTTGACGCAGTCCGCGACCAGTTGCGGATCGCCCATCAGGCACGCGCCGAAGCTGCCGGTCTGCACGCGCTCGGACGGACAGCCGCAATTGAGGTTGATCTCGTCGTACCCCCATTGCTCGCCCAGCCGCGCGCCGTGCGCGAGCATCGCCGGATCGCTGCCCCCCAACTGCAACGCGATCGGATGTTCGCTGCGATCGAAGTCGAGATGGCGCGGCACGTCGCCGTGCATGAGTGCAGGCGCGGTGATCATTTCAGTGTAGAGGCGCGCGTGGCGGGAGATGAGGCGCAGGAAGTACCGGCAATGCCGGTCCGTCCAGTCCATCATAGGCGCACAACACAATCGATGCGATAAGTTATTCATTCGCTTGATATTTTTTGACTCAGTCGGTCCAATAGATTATTGGAGCGACCGGCCATTTTATCGCCATGCGAGCGCGACGCCTTCGCTCGATTGCGGCGTGGTACGCGCAGACTGGAAAGCGAAGTCGCCTGGGAGGGTTGTCAGTGCACACGTGGTGCACATCGGCGGCTATCCGGTGCGCACTAACTACACGTCCAAAACTCGCCAGCGGCTCGCCACCAATTCTGTTGAAAAACCCGCTTCGCGCTCTCTTGCGCACCAGTTTTGGGGATCTCAAACCATCACCCCGCTCGTTTTGCGTCGACCTGAGAGCGTTCTAGAGGGTCGATTGTTCTGACAACATCCAACGCGGCCATCGCACCCATAGCGGCTTCTTGCGTTGCTCCGAAGCGGACGTTCATGTTCGTGATAACGAACGAAGGCAATCAACGCAACAACGCGCGCGAAGTGGCGTGCCGGTCGAACGAATGGCTATTTCCGCTCCCGAGTCGAAGCATTTACTTGACATAGCTCGCCTCAGATGTACGATCCGAGGGGCGGGGTACCCGGCCCGAAATGCCGCCCGGACTGAGTGAAACAGGCATTGGCGCGCGAGTGCTGCGCAATGGCCCGGCGCGCGGCGATGGAGGTACGTTAGTGAAGCGTTGGCTGACAGGTACGTTACTGCTCACAGCGAGCGTTGGCGCTGCCGCGTGCCCGCTGTGTGGCGATTCGCAGGGCTACACGTCGGCGCAGGAGGTCGTTTCCCGCCACGTAGCGCGGACGGCTTTGCCCGGAAGCAGCGGCGCACCGCCTGACGTAATCGACGTGATCCGGGATGACGTCCCGACGCCAGGCGCGCGCTATCGCTTGGACCGGTACGCCGCAGCGAGCGCGGTACTGGCGTTACCCGCGGACAATGGCGCGCGCCTGAAGGTGGTCGAGGTGATTCGCGGCGAGATGCCGGCGGGAGGGACAATCAGAACCGTCATGGGTTATCGGCTTGGACCGCGGCGCTGCCGTGAGCGTGAAAACGTTGTTGCTCATCCGGGCCCAAAATTGGCAATCATGGGCCAACGTTGGCGCCATCGGCGTCGAATACGCGGCGTGGCTACGGGAGCTTTCGGCGACCAAGCCGACGGCCCAGATGTCAGACGCTGAATGGGAGGCCCAGGCTGCCTTCGTACTGCCTTACCTCGAGAGTCCCGAACCGCTGGCGGCCGAGCTTGCTTACGGCGAGCTTGCGCGAGCGCCTTACTCGACGCTGCGATCACTGAAAGCTCAGCTCGACGTACAGGCGCTCCGCGAATGGACCACCGATCCCAAGCTCGCGAGGCGGCAATCGTTGTACACGCTGCTGCTTGGTATTGGCGGTGACGCGGCCGACGCCGGGCGCATCGAGCAACGGCTCGACAATGTCTGGAACGCGAAGGACGCGACGAATGTCGGCCCGATGCTCGCGGCTGACCTGGAATTGCGCGGACCGGCGCGAATGGCGTGGGTCGATACCAAGTACATGAACGATCGTGATCGAACCAACCCGGAGCTCGAAGCCGTCTTGCTCGCGCTCAGCGTTCAAGGCGGCGCAAGCGCGACGATCCCGCGCGAACGCGTAATCGAGTCCTATCGCTTGTTCATCGAGGTGCACAAGCCCCTTGCAGGCTATGTGGCGCAGGACCTTGCCGCGTGGAACTACTGGGATGCCGGGCCGGCGTACATCGCGCTGATGCGCTCCGACGTCGCGCAGAACCCGGGGTCGCGCTATGCGATGTGGAGTTATCTGAAGCAAAGCCCGCGGGCCGATGCAAAGGCGGCGGCGGACGCATTGGCCAGTAGCCACCGGTGAGCGTCCGGTTGCGCCATGCATGATGTTGCCGGTCAGCCCAGGTAGTAAGCGGCGGCCCCCATACAGGCGACGCCGCCAGCGATCGCCACGGACTGCGCCAGTGCTGCGTGCATCGCTGTGTGCCGATGCAAGCCCGGCACCAGATCCGCGATTGCAATGTAAATGAAGCTCGCCGCCGCGAGCGCGACCACGTAAGGAATTGCGGGTTGTGCGACCGAAAGCGCGAAATAGCCCAGCACTCCGCCGCCGATCGCGGCAAGGCTGAAAGCGACGTTCCAGAACAGCGCACGCCGCCACGTAAAGCCCGACTCGAGCAGGATCGCGAAGTCGCCCATTTCGCGAGGAATCTCGTGCGCTATCACGGCGGCGGTGGTCACCATACCGAGGCGAACATCGGTGAGAAAGGCCGCGGCGAGAACGACGCCGTCGGTGAAATTGTGCAGGGCGTCGCCGATCAGGATCATCGGCCCCGCGGGTTGGATGTCCTGCCAGGCCGACGTGCCATCAGTCGCCGGGTGCGCATGATGCCAGAGCGCAAATTTTTCCAGCATGAAGAAAGCAAGAATTCCGACAAGCGTGGTCGCGAACACATGCGGCAGTGGCAACGACTCGGCGGCCTCGGGCAGCAGATCAAGGAATGCCGCTCCCAACAGGACGCCGACCGCGTAGCTCACAAGGTAGGGAATCCACCGGCGCGCTACTGCGAACGCAATCGGTGCCGCGGCAAGGACGCTCAGCACTCCCGTCGCGAACGTTGCGAGGACGATCCATCCAAGCGTCATCCGGCGCGCCTCGCTGCCATGTGCTAGTCCGGGTGCTTCATGCCGCAGTACTTGCCGTACGCGATGCCGGCGCAGGCCTTTGCCAATTCGGCATCGCAGATGTCCTCATCCTTTCCGGACTCCTGGCACTTGGCCGCCGCTTCGTGCGCCGCGGCGATGATCCGATGGCGCCGAACGTCCTCCTTGGTATGCGCGGCCTCGAGCGCCGGGTCGACCTTCGAGGCCGCGGGCTTTGCCGGCGCCTTGGCAGGCGGCGCGTCGGCGGCGATCGCCAGCACCGGGATGGAGATGAGCAGGACCAATGCAAAGGACCAAGCTTTCATACAGGCCTCCTTTCGTCCAAGGTCAAGCACGGCGCGCCAGCGTCGCTGAGATGTTCGCCTGCGCCGCGCGCCAGCTCGGCAGCAGCGCCGCCAACGCTGCCGCGAGCAGCGAGGGCACCAGCAGCCAAAGTTCGCTGCCCGAGACGGCCCAGGCGTCGATGGGGATGCTCTGCTGCCGAGCCATCCACCAAGCCAGGACGGCGGCAAGGCCGTGCGCAAGGAGCAAGCCGAGAACGCCGCCAAGCAGAGCCAGAATTAGCGCTTCGAGTAGTAGCATCAGTGCGATGCTCGCCGGACGCGCGCCAAGCGTTCGCAACACGGCGATGTCGTATGCGCGTTCGTTGAGAGCGTGATAGAGCGCGATGAAGAGGGACAGCGCTGCGGTCGCGAGCACGACTCCGCCGAAGGCACGAATCACGTCGGCGCCCACGCCGATCATGCGAAACAGACGGGCAGTCTCGTAGGCCGGTGACGCCGCCTGCATGTTCGTCTCGTTATTGATCTTGCGCGGCAGCGAGGCGGCAGCGAGCGGAGTCGCGTATTGCACTAGGAGAACCGTGACCTGCCGTTCGTCCTCGATCACCTTGCGCTCGTCCGGGTCGGTAATGTTGCCTTCGTGCACGAACCAGACACTTTCCGAATTAACCAGAGCGACCCGGTCGAGAACCGATCCAGTCGGCTTCAAGGTTCCAACCACCGTATAGACCGAATCGCCGTGGACGGGTCCGCCTTCGGCAAGCCCGTGGGAGCCCACGAATCTGTCTCCAATCCCGAGCCCGGTCTGGGCCGCTACCGTGGAACCAAGGATTGCCTGCATCCGGTCAGTCCAGGGTCGTCCCGACGCAAAGGACCCGTGATAGAGGTCGATGTAGTCGGGAGTCGTGCCCACGATCCAGAAACCGCGGAAGCTGTCCGCGATGGACAATGGAACCACCTTCCGGATCATTGGGTTCTTCGCGAGTTCCTGTGCGGACTTGAGGGAAATGTTGCCGGTCGGCACATCCAGATGAAAGATGCCGGCCAGCATCAGCTGGATCGGGCTGCCCTTGGCGCCGACCACGAGGTCGATCCCCTGCGCGTCACGATTGAGGCTGGTGCCGATCTGACCGTCGACGATCAGCACGAAGCCGATCGTCCCGACACCCAGCGCAAGGAGCAGGACGTTGAGCAAGGTCCCGAGGGGTCGTGCGCGCAAGTAGCTCCAGGCCAATTGCAATAGATTCATGCGGCGATCCGTGACGGTCGACGACGTAATGCAAGTTGCCTAGGAATCCTCGATTTCAGGCGACTGTCGTGCGTAGCGATGAGGAGAGACACGGCGTGCTGTTGTGTGGCGCGGAGCAAGAGGTCGGCCACCGCCTCGCACGCCTCGTCATCGAGATTGGAGGTTGGCTCGTCGGCCAGTAGCAGCTTGGGCCGGTTCACCAGCGCGCGGGCGATGGCCACACGCTGTTGTTGCCCGACGGACAGTTCATGGGGATAGGCGTCGACGCGTTCGTCGACACCGAGCGAGGCAAGCATTGCCAGCGCGGCCGAGCGGTCCACCGGAAGGCCAGCGATGCTCTGCGCCACCAGGAGGTTTTGCACTGCAGTCAACGTAGGAAGTAGATGGAACTGCTGCAAGACGATGCCGATGTGGCGGCCGCGAAAGCGGTCGCGTGCACGGGGGGACAGCGCCGATAGGTCCTGGCCATCGACGACAACCGAGCCAGCGGTTGGGACCAGGAGGCCGGCGATCAGGTGCAGAAGCGTTGTTTTTCCGCATCCCGAAGGCCCGACGACGAGGACGTTGCTCTGCGCTTCCAGGGCAAAATGCTCCAGCTGGAGCACCGGGTCGCCGCTACTGTAGCCAAATCGGAGCTGCTCGAGACGAATCATCTGGCCGTCAGACATTCCTTCTATCGGCAATTCGCGCAGCGTCCGTACAGCGTCACGTGGTGATGCTCCACCGTAAATCCACGCGGTGCCAGACGTCGCATGTCGCCTGGGCATCCCGGCACGTCATAGACGCGATTGCAAGTCGTGCATTGAAAATGATCGTGGTGCTCCGATTCCTTCATCTCGTAGCGCGGACTCTCTCCGGGCAGGGTAATGACCTGGACCGCTCCCTCAGCGACGAGCAGTTTGAGATTGCGATAGACAGTGGCGATGCCGAGCCCCGCTACGGCCCCGCGAGCCGCCGCCTTCAGAATTTCCTGGGGCGACAGCGGACGCCTTGCGGATTCGATTACTCCCTTGATCGCGTTGCGTTGCCGGGTAGTGCGCTCGATGACCATGACGTGGGCGACATTTTCGGGGTTGCCGTTGCAAATGATAGTGCATTATCATTAATCCCGCAATGATCCGTCTTCGACCGGTACGAGCCGTGGCCAGGATGGCGCGGTATCTTCTTCTCGCGCTCGGCGTCTACTTCGCCCAGCAAGGCGCCCTCATTCATGCGGTGTCACATCTGCATGAGTTCACTCGGATTGGTGCGGCCAGCACTGCGACAGTTGTCTTGAGTCCTGGCACCACCGATGCCGACGAGTTCTGTGTGGAATGCCTCGCCTTCGCGCAGGTCGCATCGGCGGTCCCAGGACACCCTCAAGGCACGCCAGATTCGGATTCGCTCGCCACTGCGATCCCTACGTCGGGTCGTCTGGCCGAAAGCACTTTCACCGTAGTCTTCCGCGCAAGGGCTCCCCCGCCCCTCGTCTGATCGGCTTTCGTACCGGGACGCCAGTTCCGGTTTCGTCACCATCATCAGAGGAGTCGCGCTATGTCCCGCCCTTCGTCGGGCGCGTTGGCCTTGGCCATCGCGCTTGTCTTTGTCATTGGCCCCGCCGCGGCGCAGCCCGTGGCTTTGCCCTCCAATTCACCCACCATCGTCGCTACTGTGGCAATTGCCGTCACGTTGAAGGACGGAGCAGGCAAGCCGCTGGCCGGCGTCACCGTCCGTCTTCGAGATGCCGGCGGTCTGGTTGTCGGCGAAACGGTCAGCGATGGCGCCGGGAACCTGCAGTTCCCGCGCGTGAGCGCTGGAACCTACACCTTCGATGCCGACGGCTTCGCGCTAAATGACGAAACGCGCACGCTTGTCGTTACGACCGGCGGACCGCTCAGCGTGGCGTTGGTCGGCACCCACTTGGCCACGCTCGCAACCGTGCATGTGGTGGCGCAGCGACTCAACCAGGCGCGGCAGAATCTTGCGCCCGACATCGGCGCCGACGTTTACGAGTTCTCAAGGGTCGACATCCAGAAGCTACCGGCCGGCAATGACACGCCGTTAAACCAAGTGCTGCTCCAGGCGCCCGGCGTGGTGCAAGACTCTTACGGCGCGTTGCATATCCGCGGCGACCACGGAAACCTGCAGTATCGGATCAACGACATCATCATTCCAGAGTCCATCGGCGGCTTCGGGCAGACGCTTCAGGTGCGCTTCGCCGACAAGATCAGCCTCATTACCGGCGCCCTGCCTCCCCAATACGGCTACCGTACCGCCGGCGTTGTGGCGATCGACAGCAAAGGGGGTGCGTTTGACGAGGACAGCCACCTTGGCATCATGGGTGGCAGCCACAACACGCAACAGGTCTACGGCGATCTGGGGGGCGTGGCGAGTGATTTCACCTACTATGTCACCGGCTCACTGCTCAAGAACAACCTGGGCATCGAAGCCCCGACCTCCGACCCGAATCCGATTCATGACCAGACCAAGCAGGCCAACGGGTTCGGGTACTTCTCCTACCACCTCAGCAACGATGCACGGCTCAGCCTGATCGTCGGTGCGGCCAACAACCGGTTCCAGATACCCAACATTCCCGGCCAGGAGCCGGTGTACACGCTCGATGGCGCGCCCGATCTGCCGTCGTCCGAACTCAACCAGAACCAGACGGAGAAGACGAACTACACAGCCTTGGCGTTGCAGGGCACGTACAACGACCAGACCGATTACCAGATCGCGGTGTTTCACCGGTATACCAGCGTGTCGTACATGCCTGATCCGGTGGGTGATCTGATCTATACCGGCGTCGCGGGCCAGATCTACCGTCAGAATGATGCATACGGCTTGCAGGCCGATGCCAGTTACCGGCTGAACGCCAAGAACACGTTGCGGACGGGGTTGTACTTCAGCCACGAGCGTCTGACCACCGACAATACCTCGCAAGTGTTTCCGGCCGATGCCGATGGCAACCAGACCAGCACCGTTCCGTTCACCATCGTCGACAATACCGGCGGCACGTCCCGTCTGTTCGGCATCTATCTTCAAGACGAATGGAAGCCGATGGAGAAGGTGACCGTCAACTACGGCATCCGTTACGACCACCTGGATTCATTCGTGCAAGAACAACAGTGGAGCCCACGCCTGGGGGCCGTCTGGCAGGCGACGCCGACAACGACGTTACATGCCGGTTTTGCCAGTTACTTCACCCCGCCCCCCAGCGAACTCGTCACCAGCAGCACCATCGACAAGTTTGTCGGCACGACCAATGCGCCACCGTCCACGCTGAACTCCCCGGTCAAGTCGGAGCGGACCAACTACCTCGATGTCGGACTGACCCAGCAATTCACACAAGCGTTCACGCTCGGCGTCGACGGTTACTACAAGCAGGTGAAAGACCTTCTCGACGAGGGTCAGTTTGGCAGTGCGATCCTCTTTACACCATTCAACTATGACCAGGGCAAGGTCTACGGTATCGAGTTGGCGGCCAACTACCACGAAGGTAATTTCAACGCCTACGGCAACTTTACGGCGTCAAAGGCCCAAGGCAAGAACATCGTCAGCAGCCAATACACCTTCGATCCCGATGAACTTGCGTACATTCAGAACCACTGGATCTACCTCGATCACAATCAGACCTACTCCGCGTCCGCCGGCGCTTCCTACCTGTGGCGGCAAGCGACATTCAGTGTTTCAGCCATCTATGGGAGCGGGCTGCGCGCAGGATTTGCCAACACCGAGAGCCTGCCGTCGTACGTTCAAGTGGATGCCGGCCTCTCTTCACCGTTCGTGCTGCCGGGAATGGGCAAGTTCAACGCACGCTTCACGATCATCAATTTGTTCGACCGGAGCTACGAAATTCGCGACGGCACGGGCGTGGGCGTCGGGGCACCGCAATTCGGACCGCGGCGCGCCTACTATGTCGCCCTGGAGAAGACATTCGGGAACTGAGGTGTGCCTGTGATCTCGGAGTGTCCGCTTCCGGGAATATGTGGTCTGTGAAGCTATCCGTCGGATCTTGGCCGATTGCGGTGGGTATGAGTGCCTGGGCGGAGCCAAGATATCAGAGGCTTGTCGGTCGAACCAGCCTAGTAGTTCACGCAGAAGAACGTCGACCACTCTCCAAACCATGTTCCGCATTCGCGTACTTGCGAATGTCGTACGTACTCAATCGCGTCACCGCATTCCAGAGCGCTTGAGAGTAGTACAGCTAGGCCGGTGCGTGCACACGATTTGCACACGCCGATTCGCAAGCAATTGATGTTGAGCGTGAATCCTACCGATCCATCATCGGGGCCACGCAAAAGCGGTGCGACAAGCTATTCAGCCTCTAAGTCCCACGAATGGACCAACCGAGCATGAGCAGCCCGCTCGCAGCGATCCAGCTTCCTCCGACGCGCACGGCAATTCGCGTCCACGGCGCCCGCAACCGAACGACGAGCGCGGCGCCGAGCACGACCAGCACGAACACCGCGGCCGCCAATCCGAGCATGACGACCATCGCCTGTGCCGAGACGCCCATTCCGGTTCCGTTGGGGTATCCGTGGACGAGACCGAGCAGCGCGGTGAGTGCCGTCATCGAACGCAGCGAGAGCTTCGCATCGGCCACGACCAAGCCGCCCAGCACCAGAAACCAGAGCGATGCCCACAGCGTGCCGACGTTCGTTACTGCAGCGGACATGCCGAAAAGGCTGCCCAGCAGCCACGCCGCCGGCAGCACGAACATCGCCCGTCGGCCATAGGGCGCGCCTCGCAGCCCAGCCAGCAGCGCCAGCGCCAGCGCAGGCACCAGGTCCTCGGGGCTGGTCAGAAAATGCACCAGTCCGTCGTAGATCGGGCCCATGCCGGTCACGTTGAGGTGCGCTTCGGCAGGTCCGCACGCCAGCGCAACGGTGAGCATAACGACGGCGCGCGTTCGCGACACGATCTTCTTCTTCATGCCAACGCCTTCCACATGAAGAAAGCGCCTCCCGCGGCTACGACGGTGCCGGCGACGCGCAGCAGACGTCGGCCCCAAGTCCGGCGGTGGACCGTGCCGATACCGATTCCGACTGCGTGCAGGCATCCGGTCGCGATCACGAAACCCATGCTGTAGAGCAATGCGCTCTGGCCGGGCGGGAGCTCGGTGCCATGCGCGTGGCCGTGGAAGATCGCGAAGCATCCGACCACCAGTGCCGCGATGACAAGAGTGGGTCGCACTTCGAATGCGACGGCGGCTCCGAGCACGATCGCGGAAGCGGCGATCCCGTATTCCACGCCGGGAATCGGCACGCCGAGAAATCCGAGCATCCCGCCCATCGCCATCACCAGAGGAAACGCGACGGGCAGCACCCAGATCGCGGGTGCGCCAAGCTGCGCGCCCCACAGCCCGACCGCGACCATCGCGAGAACGTGATCCGCGCCGGAGATGGGGTGCAGGAAGCCGGTGACAAATCCGTAGGCTTCGCCCTGCAGAACATGGGCGAGCGCCGACTGCGCCCAGAGCGCCGTGAGCATCGCGACCGCCAGGATCGAGCGAAGTCTTGGGGCTGGCGTCATCGCAATGCCACGATCAGCAATGCCACGCGCTGGATTGTCCAGAACGCGCCCAGCGTGCCCACCGCATAGCCGGGAAGCGCTTGCACCCAGCGCGGCCAGCGAACCTCCAGCACGCGAAACGAACGCTCCATCGCCAGAATCAGCGCGACGAAGCCGAGTTGCCCCACTTCGACGCCGACGTTGAAGGAGAGGAGCGCCAGCGGAAGCTCCTGCCGCGGCAGTCCGGCGCTGGTCATCGCGCTGGCGAAGCCGAATCCGTGCAGCAGCCCGAAAGCGAAGGCCACGACCCACGGATGACGGATGGTGAAGCTCGTCTCGCCGCGCCACACGCGGACGATCTCCGGGCCGAGAAAGAGGATGCTCAAGGCGATGGCGGCATTGAGCGGCAGCGCCGGCGCCGTCGCATAGCCGAGCGTGGCCACCGCGAGCGTGATGCTGTGCGCGACGGTGAACGCAGTGATCGTCTTCACCAGCATCCATCCGCTGCGCACGATCAAAAGCAGACCGAGCACGAACAACAGGTGATCGGCGCCGAACAGGATGTGACGGATGCCCTCGACGACGTACGTGCCCATCACCTCCCATCGCGATTGCGATGCGGCGATTTCCACCCACGGGTGCGATGGGCGCGCGATCGCCTGAATGGTCCTGCCGTCCAGATGCTCGACCCGGACCAGCGCATCGGTGATCGTAAGCTGTAGTCCCGCGATCTCGATGCGCTTGCCGGCGAGCCCGTTCGGCCCGGCATCGATCCATCGCCGCTCGACGAGAGAATCGGCGAGTTCATCGACCTCGGGCGGCTTCACGTTTCTGACGCCCTCCGGCATCTGCAGCGCGAGCGGCAGTCGCATGCCTGCCAGCACCGGTGTCCGGAAGAGCACGGAGAACTGGCCGGGCGCCGTCTCCTTGATCTCGACGTACGCCGGGCGCGCCTCGTGCGCGAACGACGCAAGCGGCATGAGTGCAATGGCAGCGAGCAGAAGCGAGCGAAGGCAACGCATCGCCAGCGTTTTCATTGCGAGCCTTCGCCCGAGGAGGTCGGGATTTCCTTCCGGCGCGGCGCAGCGCTGATGCGCGCGGCCGTCTGCGCGTCGGGCGGTGCGGGTATCAGCACTGTGTACTTCGCGCGCATGTCCTTGTACGCCTTTGCCCACGCCGTTGCCTTCTGCTCGGACAGCCACGCCGTCTTCACGGTGCCTTCGATCTCCTCAAAGGAGGGACCGCGACCGGGGACGAGCGTGTCGACGTAGACGAGATGCCAGCCGAACCCCGATTCGATGGGGCCCTGCCACGATCCTGCTGGCAGCTTTACCACTGCAAGCGCGAACACCGGGCCGAACTCCTTGCCGAGGTAATCCGGAGCGCGATCGCGGTAATACTCCTGGAACATGAAAGGATCGCCCAGCGTTGCCGCGAGCTTGGCGTCCTCAGGCTGACCCGCGAGCTTGGCAAGGGCGTTGACGGCATCGTCCTTCGCGCGCGTGCCGCGCTTGTCGGGCGAAAAGTAAAGGTGGCGGAAGGAAACGCGCGGAGGCGCCTGGAACTTCTCGGCATTCTTCTCGAACCAGACCTTAAGCTCGGCCGACGTCGGCTCGCGCGCGGCCGCGACGTCCTCGGCGATGAACTGCATCTTCTGCGCCATGCGGCGCTTCACGATGGTGTCGTCCTTGTCGAGGCCCATGGCGAGCCCCTCGCGATACAGGACTTCCTCCTGCACCTTGGTCTCCACCATGCGGCCGAACTCTTCCGGGGTCGGGTCGCGCTTCCATTGCGATTGGAACAGCACGGCGAGCTGTGCAAGGTCGTCGAGCGACAGCTGGATTTGTCGCGATGGCTCGGCGCCGCCGCGGCCACGCTCCGCGTAGGCATAGACGCCGAACAGAATGGCGCCCAGCAGAAGAAAATGGAGCAACGGCTCCCGTAGCAGCTTTTTCATGAGCGAGGGTCCGGGCAGGAGCGGGACGCTGCGGCTGCCCTCGTGCGAAGGCGGCCCACCCGGACGGGCGCGAACATCATCGAGGCACGACGGGCGCGGCGCTTTTCTTGCGAGCCGCACCGGCCGCCGGCTCGGCGGCACGTGGCCCCGACACGCCCAGCGCCGCGACTTCCGCGCCGCCCGCCGGGCTCTGGCGCAGGTATGCAACGATTGCGAGCTGCGACGGGTATTGCTGCCGAAGATCCGACATCATGATCGCGACATACGCCGGTACGGCATCCCAATACTGCCACGTCGCAAGATCCTGCGCGACGAATCCGGCGATATCCTTGTGCTCGTTGATGAACAGGCGGTACGACTGGATCACGCGCTCGCGCGGGATCGCCGAATTCGCGTTGCCGTGGACACTCAGCGCGAGGAGCGCCGCCTCGATCTGCGGGGTGGTGCGCGTGCGGTCGCGAAGGTATTGATCGTCGACCCATGCCATCCGCGCCGGTCCGCGCAATTGCAGGTCGGC
Organism: uncultured beta proteobacterium; assembly: GCA_963816925.1. Lineage (GTDB taxonomy): Bacteria > Pseudomonadota > Gammaproteobacteria > Burkholderiales > Casimicrobiaceae > CAIWHR01. Next base: position 345,667 of record CAWFMY010000009.1, read on the forward strand.
CGCGATGAACGAACCGAGGCTCGTCACGTCACCCGTTTGCCCCGCAGTGTCGAGCCGCGACTCCAGTCTCGCCGCATCCTTCGCATCGCCCGCAATCCCCAGCAGCAGAAGGTAGAGGGATTGGCGCGAAGCAAGCGCCGGATCGCCTAGCCACCGCCGGACCGCGGGTGCGGCAACGCGCGACTTGTTCGCAAGTAACGCGGCGTAGGGCGCGGCCGCGAGCTCGCCAAACGCGATCTCGGCGACGAGCGGCTCCCGATTCTCGAGATAGGGAAGCATGAGCGCGACGCGAGCGCTCCATTCGTCTGCATTCATCGCTGTCCCGCGCTTGCCGGAGGCAATCATTCGCAGCCATCGCGAGTGCTCGGCGCCGATCGTGCCGAGGATGGTCCATGTCGGAAACAGGTTGTCGCGAACGAGCAGCAGTGGCTTGCCGCCCGCTGACCCCGCGGCCTCGAGCGCGGGGCCATTGCGGGGGTAGCCGCCCTCGACCGTGCCGCTCGCCGGACGCTCACCCTTCACGACTTCGATGACCCTGAAGCGACCCGTGTCGGCGGTCGGAACGGCCAGCACCGCGTGCGGCGCACTAACCAGTTCCTGCGCCTTGGATTGCTGGAAAGCACCCATGCACAGCGGACACGCGATGGCTACGGCGCTTGCGCACAACAGCGCCGCAGCCAACAGGCCCCGAAGATCCTGCCTTAGTGGCCGATCCACGCCCCTGCCGCCTTTTGCTTCAACTCCTCGAGGTCCTCCTTGACCGCCCCCGCGACCTTGGTTGCGGCCTCGCTCGCCATTTTCTCGATGAGCCGATCGCGAAACGCCTCGCGCATGGCCTGGAACTTCGACTGCTGGTCCGCGTTGAGCAGCGGCTTGATCTTCTCGTCGAAAGAGACACCGAGCTTCCGCAACGCCTCCAGTTTCTCCCGGCCGCCGAGACTTGCGTTCTTCTTGAGTTCGCCGAGCTGCTTGATCTCCTGCTGGAGGATCGGGACGATCTGCTTCTTCTGTTCTTCCGTCAGCTTGAGCTCGATCGAGAACTGGTTGGAGATCTCGTTCAGCGGATTGACGGCGATCTGCGGCGCCGGAATGATCTCGTAGTTGGCATAGCCGAACTCGTTGCTGCGCGCGCCATAGTAGGTGTCGCCGAGCTTGTAGACGGTCACCGAGTACGGGTCCTGTGAGACGTAGGTGGTGAGCTTGCCGTCCGCGATCGTGTAGCGGCTGGTTGTTCCCTCGTAGCCGTTCAGCGCGACCTTGCCGTAACCGCTCGGCACGGTGGCGTTGAAGCCGGTGCGGAACATGATCGCGTTGCCTTCCGTCGTGAAGTTCGCGCTGAACTGCTCGCCGCTGACGTTGTTCTGCAGCCACATGGCCTTGCCGACGATGAGCGCCTTGAGCTGCGCGTCGTTGAGGGCCGTGGCGCCCTTCTTCTTGAGGTCGGCGACCGTCATTCCCGCGGGAGCGTTCTTCCGCGCCTCGGCCGACGGCGTGTACCAGATCGGCGACGTCCACGCCCGCTCCTGGCCCGTCAACGGCACGATGTCGGGTGGAGGAAGCCCCGACTTCACGGCCTGGATGAGCGTCCACCGGGGCGTAGGAATCTCGATCACGCGGGTGTAGTAGAACGCATGGAGACTCGCGTCGAACTCCGGATCCACCCACACCGTCTTCAATTCCGCCGTACCGACGCTGTTAGTGTAGGTGGCCGTCTGAAGGTCCACCGTGCTCTGGATAGGGGGAACCTTGCCTGACCATTTGTCGGGCTTGCGGTCGCCGGACCAGACGACGTCGAAGACTTTCTCGAAGCTCTGGCCGTTCTGCGTCCAGCCCTTGACGATCTGGATACGGTCGAGGTTGCCGGAGGTCGGATCCTTGACCGCCCAGACAACGAACACCGGGGCTGCCCCCTTGCCGGATGGCATGGGCTTGAGGTCCGCGCCCATGGGAACGCCGGCCGCATAGGACTGCTTCACCCAGTCGCGGGCGTTCAGGATGTCCTTGCCGTAGCCCCAGCCGCCGAAGAAGCGAACCTTGATGTGCGGGCCGCTGACGCCGAAGGTCTCCTTGCGGTACATCGCGTCGAAGAGCGATGCGCGCGTGTTCTCCTCCGCCCACACGCCAGTCAGCCCGCCGGGGTTTTCCAGCCGCACGTCCATCGTGCCGCCGATGAGCACGCCGGCAAAGCGCCGCTCGAGCGACCCGTCCGCATCTGCGTGCATGCCGTAGAAGTTGTCCTGGCGGTACGCGCTGCCGGTGTTGTGCGAGTCGGAGCCGCCGGCCATGCCGAACTTGTACGGGTTGTAGCCGCGCGTGTCCTGCATCGCGATGCCGTCCTTGTACGCCTGGCGCGCATAGCTGCCCGTGATGTGGTCGATGCGGCCGACGTTGGCCGGAAGGCCGAGAAGCGCCTGAAACATCTCGTAGCTGGCAAACTCGTCGTTCGGCGACAGCAAGGGATGGGTCTCCGATTGTCCCTTGCCCTGCTTGATCTCGACCAAGCGCTCGTTACGGTCGCGCGCGGCAGCCCAGGCCGCATCGATCGGCCGCCCGGTGGTGTTGTCGACATCGACCGGGTACATCCAGCCGTCGCTGACGTTGGCGTTGTGCGAAATGGCGAGGAGTTCGTTGCCCGCCTTGCGCTGCGCATCCATCCAGTTCCAGAGTTCCGTGGGGCGATTGGAGTCGAGCGAGCTGAAGGGATAGTCCGGCACCTTGTCGCAGGCCCGGAAGAAGACATTGCGGTGCAGATTGCGATTGCCGGGCATCGACGTCCACTCGTACGAGCAAAACGCGGTGAACTTGCCGGGCTTGTTTTGCTCGTCGGCAATCTTGACGTTCTCCTTCCACACGGTAGAAGTGATCTTCGGGTCCATGAGCGCCTTCACCGGCGCGCCTGCGTTGAGCTTGAGCAGATACGAGAAGACCCGGTTCTGCTCTTCCTTGCTATTCGGATCCTTCATGATCATCGGCTGCGCCTCCGGCAGCTTGCTCACGTAGGACCCCGGCGTGTTGGCCTCCCGGGTGACGCCGACGTACTCCGAGTGGTCGGTCACGCCCATGAAATCCATCGGCGTGTCGATCTTGATGTCGAAGCCCATCGGGTGCTTGATGGTCTCGCCCTGCGCGTACTTCAGAGCATCCGCCGGACCCGTGATGCGGTTCCCCATCACCCACGCGTCGACCGACCAGCTGGTGTGGATGTGCTCCTCGCCGAAGTAGGCGTTGCGCTCGGGATTCGGCTGCACGTCAGCCGCCGGCGCCACGGCCGGCTGGGCCGGGGCGGCGGCTGCCGTCTTGGCTGCATCCCCGGTTGCGGCCTTCGGTGGAGCGGCGGGCTCGGGCTCCTTTTTCTGGCATGCGCCAAGCGTCACGAGTGCGAGGACGGCGCAGGTTGCGGCGAGCAGGCGTGAACTCATGACGATGGCTCCAGTTGAAGGAAGCTGAATGCTCTTGTTCGACGCCATGATATCTCTCCGCTTCAGTTGAGGTCATTGTCCTTGAAGAATTTCGTACCGCCGACAGTGAGCGTTGCGGCAAGGCCCGTCTGCGTCAGTTGGTAGAGGTACACGCCGGGCGAGACGGCGGCCGCACCACTGAACATTCCACCCTGGCCACCCGCCATGGCAGAGAGATTGACCTGACCGCCGAACTCCCAGCCTTGGTTGATGAAGTTTCGCAGCGCCTGTTCATTGGTGAAGACGAAGATCAAACGATTCTGGTTCACACCGAACCCCAAACCGCCCTGCACTTGGACCATCTTCATGAAGGTCTGGCGGCTGGTGCGCTTGTTGACGACGATGCCCTTGCCCGTCGTGCCGCCGGCGAAGAACAGCTTGACGCCGAAGGTGCTGAACACGGCATAGCCTGCCGCGCCTTCGACGGCGCGGCGGGTACCCGGCGTGATCTCGTACAGAGTGGCAAGCGCGTCCTGTGCCATCTCCCGAACCTGCGTCCTGGCCTGGATGATCTTGGCTTCGCTCGGCACCCCTTCGGGGAGCGCTTCCTGGACGTCCTTCAGCGGATCCCACGAAAAGATCTGCGCCGCTATCTGCGGCGAGACAATACATGCGGCCAGGGCGAGCATCGCCAAGCGTGTCTTCACTTCGTCCTCCCAAGGCAGCAGTCGGAGCTCAAGGCGATCCTCCGCCGATGGCGACGTCGATCGCCGCCAGCAATGCTTTGTCGTTGACGGGCTTACAGAGATATCCCTTTGCGCCCAATTGTACGGCCCGCGCGCGCGATTCAGGAGTGTCGTGCCCCGTGATGACAACAACCGGCACCCCTGCGTGATTGCCGGCGAGTGCCCCTTGAACGTCGAATCCGCTCATTTCCGGCATATGAAGGTCGAGATATCTCCGGTAGCGCGATCCATCATCGGGACCACGCAGAACGCTGCCCTATGTCCTGTCAGGCACGTGCACCAGGAACTCCGGAATATCCGGGAGCCCGTCGATGAACGTTCCCTTCTTCTTTCCCTTTGCGGAGAAGCGCTGGACCCGCTGATCGAACCGTTCAGCCACGTACAGATCGCCGTCCGGCCAGATCGCAAAGCCGGATGGCGCTTTGAGCTTGCCGTCGATCACCACGCGCGCCTTCAGCTTGCCGTGCGGGGCCCGCTTCGGGATGTCGTAGGCCATGATGCTGCCGGTGCCGGCGGCGCCGATGTAGAGTGTGTCGCCGTGGAGAATGAGGTGCACCGGTTTCGCGAGTTTCTTCCCCCGGATGCGCGCCACGAGCCGTCCGGTCTTCAACTCGTAAACCTTCACGACGTTCCCCGCTTCGCCCGCTACGTAGAGATGCTTGCGATGCACGACGATTCCGCGTACGGAGTGCCTGGGTTTGCCATGCACGTCGAGCACCACCTTGAGTCCTTGCGGCGGCGGGACATCTAGCGGCGCGCGGTCGCCGCATTCAGGGAGCCGTCCCTGGCAGGAGGCGACCAGCGTGCCGGGGAGGAAGTTTCCGTTGGGGAAGCTCTTCCGCAGGTGTGAGGCAACCGGCGCGGGCTTGCGCGTCTTGGGCAGAATGGCAAGGACGGTGTTGGTGTCCTGGCATGAGACGTAGAGGCGGCCGTCGTCGCCGAACTCCACGTCGAAGGGGCGGACCATCGCCGGAACGTGCCTGGTGGTCACCACCACTTCGGCGAAGTGGAAAGTATCGCCGTGGCGGCGGTACCGGGCGATGTGGCTGTCCTTGCGCCACGCATTCAATGTAGAGATCGTCGCCAACCAGCACGAAACCGCGGGCAATGTGCAACGGGACCGCATCGGGCGACGGGTCGAGCAGCAGCGGATGCACCGCGCGGGGAGTGCCGTCGTCCTCGAAGACGCCGATGTTTTCGAGGCCGTGCTTGCCTTCGCCTCGGTAGCTGATCCACCACATGGTCCTGTCTTTCTTGCTGCGACGTGTTCCGAATGAATCAGTCGTGCCCGCTAGGCCGGCATTCGCACATCGAATTCACAGACCCGCTCCCCACCGATATTGCCATGCCACTCCGACCAGGTCGTAGTTGTTGCCAGTGCGGGCCGACACCCCCTTGCTCGCGTAGAACTTGATCGAGTTCAGGCGGTTGACCGGAAGCGCCAGGGTCGTGCCGATTCGCCAGTTCTGCTGGAGGTCACTGTTCAGTTCGCCATTGAGGGTCGTCCGGCCGCCGGCGAAATACGTGGCATCGAGCGAACCCCAGATCCCCGAGCGAAAACCGTAAATCACGTGTCCCTGTAGCGAATAGAGGGGGTCCTGGGACAGCGTATTGCCGCCGAAGAGATCGCGGTTGTCGGTGAAGAACGTGACCGCCGCGGTGGCTTCCAGCGTCCAGGGCCCCACGGCCTTCGAGATCCCTACTTCCGGCTTGAATGCCCAGCGATTGGTGGCGTTGTTGATGAGCTTGCTGTCCTCGTACTGGCCCCAGGGCATCACCACGCGGAAGCTGGCGCCGATGATCAGGTCCTGCTCCCAATCGGCGAACTCCTTCAGCGAGAGTGCGGGCGCCCCGTACAGGTTGACCGACAGGCGAAATGTGGAATTGCTGAATCCGTCCACGTCTCGCCGTACGTTTTGCCCGTGGTAGTCGGCGGTTCCCGAGAGAAAGGTATACGGGACGGTGGCGTCGAACTTGGCCGACATCCCCCACAAATCCAGCACCCGCGCGTAGGCAAGGACCAGGTTGGACGTGGTGAGGTTCGGATTGGTGATCGGAAGCTGCTCGCCGAACGCAATTCCACCCCGCGTATACGCGTATCCCGCGATCAGGAAGTTGACGCCGATCGGCGCATTTGAATAGGCGCGCGGCTCGATGTCCTGCGCCGCGACGCTCGCGCACAAGAACATCGAGACCAGCGCGACAAGCTCCCGGGCAGCGCGGGCCGCGCGCATCGCGGATGCGCCTAGCTGCAGGCGCCGCCGAGCAACCCCGACTTGATTTCAGGGTTCGGCGGATCGGCGCCGAGCCAGATCGACAGCAAGGCCTTCGCAAAATCATCGCCCTTGATCGTGCCCTTCACCGCTCCGTTCAGGCTCACCTCGACGCCCGCGACCGGCTTGTTGACGAAGGTCACCCGGTCCCCGGACTTGACGTCGACCATCCACGAGTTGAGCGTCGCGATGCGATCCTTCAGCGCGGGCATGTGGTCCTTGGAATTCTTTTCGAATCCTTCGGTCCACCCCTTGCGGATGTCGTCCGCGCCTACGCTGCGCACGAACTGCAGAACCATTTCGCTCGGTCCCGGCGATGCGATCAGCACGCTTGGGTCGACGGATGTCTTGGGCACGTACAACGCGGCGACATAGACGTTGACCTTGAGCATCGTCGCCTGGCGCAAGCCCAGACCGTTCAGCGACAGGCTGGTGCCGTCGACCTGCATCTGGTCGGGAAAATTGACGCCCTTGCATTCCTTGCCCTGGGCGACGCCGGCAACCAGCGCAGAGGCGACGAGCAACGGGACAAGCATTCGCTTCGCGGATGATTTCATCGTTTCTCCAATGAAAACTAGTGGGGGGCGCCGGCTGCATTCCCCGCGCCGGCCGGCGGAGCGGGCACGATCGTCGCGCCCAAGTCTTTCAGCAACCGCTGGAATTCCGGGTTGGCGAGGATGATCGTTCCCGCCGCCGCACGCAGCCGATCGACCGCCTCGGGCGGCAGGACGAACGAGGTCGGTTGCTGGTTGAGATATTCGCGCTCGGCGCTGTCCTTGACCTGCGCAAAGGACACGTCGACGGGATAGATCTCCGCTAACGGCGGGTGTATCTCCGCACAAATGGGGGAATTCTTGCCGGAATCGCACCCGGCCAGCATGCGCAGCTTCACTCTGCTCGCTCCACCGCGCTGCGATGTCCTTCAACTGCTCGACAGCCTCGTACGAATAGTGATCGATCGGAACGCCGGTGGCCTTGAGCAGGATGTCGAATGTTCCCGGCGGGCTCTCGTGTTCATCCCAGTTGGTGGGAGGCGACGACAGCGAATTGACGACGAAAATGACGACCTTCTTCACGTGGCCGAGTGGCGTCGGCAGGCCCTTTTCGTGCAGCGCTTCCATCAATTCCAGTACGTCGAGCACGCCACGCATGCCGAGGTTGTCGGAGACGCCGCCATCGACCAGATGGATGTAGGGGCGATGAGCGCCGTCGGCATACGGTTCGGTATCCCGCAACTCGCGGATGGCACGGGCGGCTGGCCGGGGCGGATTCGGGTTCTGGATAAAGAGCTTCGCCCAACCCGGGATTTGATAGTTGCAGGTGCCGCCGTAGTTGTTGATCGTGACCGGCGACAGCACGACGGGAACGGCAGACGATGCGGCGGCGGCGCGGGAGAGCTTCACCGCATTCAGAGTCCGAACACATGATGTTCCACAGGTTCTGGTTGAAGGGCATACGTCCGCCCGTCGAGATGTCGGTCGCCGACGCAATGATGAATGGGCCGTTGCCGCGGTCGAGGTCGCCGAACGTCGCGTTGTTGAACAGGATCTCGTCGTAGTAGTCGGCCGCCAGTTCGGAGCGGCCCCAAGCCGTCGACGACAGTTTTCCCCAATTGAATGGGTTGACGGATCGGGCCAGGAGCTCGCCCTGCACGTCGCGCTTGAGGAATCGCTGCTCGTAGTCGGCAAAGAGCTTGTCGCCGTAGAGGCCGTAGGCCAGCGCGGTGAAGCTGCCGCCCGACACGCCGGTGATCACGTCGACGCTTTGGATGAGCCGGATCTTGTTGCCCTTCGGGCCGATCGCCTCGGTACGCCAAAGGAACTCGAGAACGCCGTACGAGAACGCCGCGGCCCGCGTGCCGCCGCCAGAGAACGCAAGAATGACCAGAATTTCGTTGCTCTTGTAACTCTGATGTTCGGATTTCTGCATGTACGCCTGGAACGTGTAACCCTTTTCCAGGCTGGCATCCGTAAGCGGCGGGTTGACGGGCCGCGTCGCGCAACCGCCGAGCGCCGCGAGCGCGGCGAGCGCCACAGGCAAGAACATCCGCAATCCACTCATGCGCCCCTCGTCTTTCTCATGCGCCCGGCCGACGATTCACAGCACCGCGGGCTCGAATCTCTTACCATCGGAACGTCACGCCGATCATCGGTCCGTTCAAGTTCAGCGACTCGATCTGCTTGCTCGAACTGTTGTTCCAATCCAGATAGCGCCACATGGCGATGACGTCGCCCCACTGGTATGAATAGCTGACGCCGGCCGCCGCCTGCCATGTCAACTGCGTCTGCCCGGTGCCCACGTCGAGGTAGAACGGAAGGTTCCAGCGGCGGTCGTCCGAGAGATTGAAGCGTCCCTTGACGCCAACGATGCCATCCCAGAGGGTTTCGTTGATCTGCTTGCTTCCGCTACGGCCCGCCTCGGGAATTGGGCCAAGTTCGCCCTGGAACGACCAGCCGAGCGTCGGCTTGACGCCCAGCATCCGCGCGCCTGCAAGCGCGTCCACGGTCCACGCCTTCGGGTCGGAGACCAGGCGATACTCGCCCGCAATCGTCCAGACGATGGCCTTGAGGTCGAGGTTCAGGTCCGCCGTCGTGCTGGCCGGGATGCCTTCATGTCCGATGTTGAAATCGCGCGTGTTCGACTTGGATCCGCCGACATCGAGATAAAGGACGTCGGTGAACATTCCCCACTGGCCGTTGTGCGCATCGAACGCGCCCATGAACGTCATCTTGAGATGGTTAAGCAGCGTGTTGGCGTCGACGTCGATGGAGGTCCCGCTCGATTCCACCGGAAAATTCAGCTTGCCGCCTATCGTCGGCAGATAGCCGTAGATGGTCGCGGCGAATTGCCACTTCCCGGTGTCCCAGGTTGTCGGCGTCGAGGAGGCTGGTGCCGACTGGGCGGATGCCTGCATCGGCGCGAATGCACCAGCGGCTGCAAATAGGATCGTCGCTGCGCGAATCGCGATCGCGGTTGCTCTCATCAAAATCTCCTGCCAAGTTAATGCGACATGTTCGGTTGACAATTCGATTGCGTGCCGGCCCGCCGCGCTTGCTTCAGGGCGCGCTCACCACCTGGTAATAAACGCCATTCGCGCCGTAGGCCGGCTGGAACCACGTATTGCCATTGAGATAATACGTCTGGCCGTTCTTGTTGATCGCCATCGAGCCGGCAGGCAACGCCGCGTAGTTGACGCCCATCGCATACGTTCCGGGCGGCGGCGCGCTTGCGGCCGCCGCGCCGGTCGCCACGCCGGCGCTGTAGGCGGCGCTGGTCGCCGCAGCCGTGTTGGCGCTTCCCGTGGCAACGCCAGCCGCATACGCATTCGACGTGGCCGCTGCCGTGTTGGCGGACGCCACGGCAGCACCCGCAGCCACGCCGACGACGGCACCCGCTGCAGCCGCGCAGCCGTAGCATCCGGCCGCGTAGTAAGGCACCGCGACCGGCGGATGGTAGGCCGCCGGATACGTTCCGTACGCCGGCGGATGATAGGCGGTGGTTCCGTACGCGGTCGTGTGCTCGGCGCCGGCGCCGTATGCGCCTGCCGTGCTGCCGCCGTACACGTTGGTGTGCTCGGTGCCGCCGCCCTCGGCGTGCGCCGTGCTGCCACCGTACGTGTTGGTGTGCTCGGTGCCCTCGCCCGCCTCGTGCGTCGAGCTGCCTCCGTATCGATTCTCGTGGCTGGTGGACCCATACGAGTGGCTCGTGCTGCCGCCCGCGCGATTGGCGGAAGACCAGGCCGCTGCGGGCCCGGTCCACAACGCTGCGGCGCCGACAACGATTGCCGTGACGGTAAGGATCGTCTTCATCGCGGACCTCCGATCATGGTGACTTTGCCTGCGGTTTCGCTGCCGGCGCCTTGGATGGCGCCATCTTGACCAATGGCTTGAGGCCGACCGGTGCAGTGGCCGGATTCTTGAAGGCGATGTGCGGCGCGGCCAGCGCCTTCGGCGACGTGAACACTTCCGGCGCGAACGCCGAATCGAGCTTCCAGTTCGAAAGCTCGAGTTCGTTGCGCAGTTGCAGCGGATCGGCGGCATACACCGCGCGAACCCGCCGCGGCAGCTTGTCGTCGACGCCGATCCAGATCTGCAGGAACACGTCCTTGTTGGCCCACGCGACCATGTCGGTCTTGACGCCGCCGACCACCGCCGAAGGGCCGATGTAGAACGCGAGGATCGCCCCGTCGGTCAACGCGACGTAGGGATCGACCACGAGGAGGTCGGTGAACGGAAAGAAGGTGGCCGTCGTGTTGTAGGCCTTCATCAGCGCCGCGTCGATCGTCGGCGGCGCGTCGGCCACCGCGACCAGGTTCTCGGCGGGCGCATAGGCCATCATCGTCTTGCCGTCGTAATAGAACTCCGACGCGGGACCGTCGCCCGGCATCACGATCTTGAGCTTGTCCGGCCGCTGCATCGTGACGTCGTAGCGCATCGTGTAGGCGATCGGCGGCCCCAGCTTGCTCGGAAATTCATAGCCGACCGTTGCGGTGAACGACATCGACTTGGCCGCCGCGAGACGGGCGCTGGTGGCCCTGAGCAGGTCCATCGCCCTGGGCTCGAGGATCAACTTGAATGCCGGCTCGTGCCGCCTTCTTGGCCATCTTTGGCGTCTTGGCCGCCTTGGCGGGCGGCGCGGCCGGTGAGGCCGCGGGCGCCGGGGCCTGCGCCATCGCGGACGCAGCGACGAGCAAGCCCATGGCAAGCGCCAGAACCCTGCCGCCGCGTCCGGTCCAACTTGATTCGTTCGTCATCGTCGGCCTCACCAACTTCATCACGGGATCATTCCGCAATCGAACATCTTGTTCACGATCGGGCCCGAGACCTTGTTGAAGAACGCCTGGCGCATCTGCGGATCGCTCTTGAGAAATCCGATCACGCGCTGCTCTTCCTCGGATTTTGGCTGACCTTTCTGTTGCCACAACTGCTCGCAGGACATGCCCTGGTACTTCTGGACGACCTTGTCGGCGACGCGGTCCATGATCGGGAACTGGGCGATTGCGACGCCCGCAAACAGCGCGACAGGTATGGATGCCAACAGCCAGGAACGCTTGCTCATGACGGACTCCTAGGGGATTGATCGGATTTCGCTTGGGTTACGCGCGGGCATCATGGCAAACCAGCCGGATAAATCGCGGGCGCGCAGATACGGAATTCACATTGTACGTGCCTCAGGTCGTTCCGCGCAAAGTACGCGCTGGCTTCCCGGTATGCCATGTCACTCGCTTGTCTTGTTGTTCCGCTGCGCCTGCATCAGCTTCTTCTCGTCCTCCGGAGTGAGCTTCGGCCGGTCGATCGTCAGCGTTATCTTGTTGATCTTACCGGTGAAGGCGAACGGCACCTTGTAGTCGCTGTCGTCGACCGGCGTACCGGTGTCGGAGCCCACGTCGAGGTTCTCGTCCCACGCGAGAATGAACGGAATGGTCCGCGGCATCTTCTTCTCGGCGACGGCCTTGCCGTCGACCTTAAGCGTGCCGGTGCCGGACCGGCCGATGCCGCTCATGTTGTTGAACGCGAGCGTGGCCATGCCGAGCCCGTCGTACTTGAAGTCGAATTCGAGCACGTGCTTGCCCGGCGAAAGCACGTCCAGGCCCTGCCACTTGATCCGTTCGAGGTCGACCATGTTCCACGTGAACGTCGGCTTGCCCTTCAGACAGGTAGAAGCCGTAGCCGGCGAAGCGACCGCCCTGCGTGATCAACATGCCCTCGCCGCCGCCCTGCGGGACCTCGATCTCGGCCTTGAAATTGTAGGAGGCATTCGAGCACCGAAGGTGCGTCACCGTTGGGCGTGCCGGTCAGCGGCGCCGTCCAGGTGAACTACGTTGCGGCCGGCGGTGATGCTCGGGCGCGGCGTGATGAGGCGCGTCACCACGGTCGCGTCGAGCGGCATCACCTGATACTTCTCCGCCTCCTGCCAGAAGAGATTCTCGCATCTCCTTCACCTTGGCCGGATACTTGGCGGCGACGTTGTCGTACTGCGTCCAGTCGCTGCGCAGGTCGTAGAGCTCCGATCGGGTACGTTCGCCGGATCCGACCCGACACCACCTGAATGTCCCACGGCGGACGCATCACCTTGGTGCTCGCGATCCAGCCGTCGTGGTAGATCGCGTGGTCGCCCATCATCTCGAAGTACTGCGTCTTGTGCGTCGAGGCAGCGTTCGCGTTCTTCTTGTCGAACGTGTACATCATGCTCGACGCCCTCGATCGGGCTTTGCTTGATGCCGTCGACCACCTTCGGCTGCTTGATGTTCGGCGCCTCGAGGATCGTCGGCACGATGTCGATGACGTGGTGGAACTGGTTGCGCACTCCGCCCTTGTCCTTGATCACCTTCGGCCACGAGATCGCCATGCCCTGGCGGACGCCGCCGAAGTGCGATGCGATCTGCTTGGTCCACGTGAACGGTGTGTCGAACGCCCACGCCCATGGCACCGCCATGTGGTTGTAGGTCTTGTCCGAGCCCCAGATGTCATACCAGTACTTGAGCTGGTCGGCGACCGAGACTTCGGCAGCCGTTGAACATGGCGACCTCGTTCGGCGTGCCGAGCAGCGTGCCCTTCGGCGCTCGTGCCATTGTCGCCGTTGATGTAGATGATGAGCGTGTTGTCGAGCTTGCCCATGTCCTCGACCGCCTGGATCACGCGGCCGATCTCGTGGTCGGTGTAGGCGACGTAGGCGGCGAACACGTCGACCTGGCGCGATGAACATCTTCTTTTCGTCGGCGCGTGAGCTGGTCCCAGTCCTTGAGCAGGTCCTTCGGCCACGGCGTCAGCTTCGCGTTCTGCGGGATCACGCCGAGCTTCTTCTGGTTCTCGAAGATCTGCTCGCGCAGCTTGTTCCAGCCCTGGTCGAACAGGTGCATGTCGCTGATCTTCTTGATCCACTCCGGCGTCGGATGATGCGGCGCGTGCGTGCCGCCGGGCACGTAGTAGACGAAGAACGGCTGGTCCGGGGTCAGCGTGTTGACCTGGTTCATGTAGGCGATCGCCTCGTCGGCCATCGCGGTGATGAGGTTCCAGCTCGGGTTGCCGACGAAGGGATAGATGTACGTCGTGTTGCGGGCGAGGTTGCGGCTGCCACTGACTGGTGTCGCCGCCGATGAAGCCGTAGAAGTACTCGAAGCCCATGCCGGTCGGCCACTGGTCGAACGGGCCGGTCGGCTCGCCTGAAACGCCGGCGTGTTGTGGTTCTTGCCGAACCACGACGTGCGGTAGCCGTTGTCCTTCAGGATCGTGCCGATCGTCGCCTTGTCCTTGGTGATGATGCTGTCGTAGCCCGGATAGCCGGTGGCCTGTTCGGAGATCACGCCGAAGCCCGACCGAGTGGTGATTGCGCCCGGTGATCAGCGCGGCGCGCGTGGGCGAGCACAGTGCCGTGGAGTTGAAGTTCGTGTAGCGCAGGCCCTCTGTCGGCGATGCGGTCCAGCGTCGGCGTCGGGATCACGCCGCCGAAGGTGCTCGGCACGCCGAAACCGGCGTCGTCGGTCATGATGAGCAGCACGTTCGGCGCGCCCTTCGGGGGCTCGACGCGCGGCGGCCAGTACGGCTTCGACCGCGACGCGTGGTGCGTTCGATCTTGCCGCCGAACTTTGGGATCGGCGCCGGAAGCTGCTCGCCGCTGATCGTCGTCGTCGCCGCCGGCGAGCCGGGACGCCGAGATCTGCTGCGCTGGCGCCAGACCCGAGCCAAGAGCGGCAATCGCGATCAAGGCCGCCGATTTCAGGCGATTTCTCATGTGTCCTGTTCTCAGCGTTGCTGCCACTGCGTGCACCGTTGTGTGGCACTGACCACGCCAGCGGAACCGGCAAAATACATGCAAGACGCGCCACGGCATTCTGACGTGCGTCAGTCGTTGCACCCCGGGGAGGATACCGCCCGGTCGCCTCGGAATCGCAGCAGGGAAGTTGGTGGGAGCTCGGCAAGGGCTATGATCTCCCGAAAATCCCGAAGGAGGCTTGTCATGCGACTCGAAGGAAGCTGCCATTGCGGCGCCGTGCGGTTCCGCGTTGAATCGCACACGCCCTATCCGTACATGCGCTGCTACTGCTCGATCTGCCGCAAGACGCAGGGCGGCGGCGGCTACGCGATCAACATCATGGGCGAGGCGCCGACGCTGCGCGTGCGCGGCGCCGCGAATGTTTCGACCTATCGTGCGCGCATCGCGGAACCCGGCGAAAAGCGCAAGCAGTTTGTCGCCGGCGCGCCGGCACTTCTGCGCGAAGTGCGGCAGCGCGCTGTGGGTCGCGGACCCGCGCTGGCCGGAATGGGTCTACCCGTTCGCCTCGGCCATCGACACGCCGCTGCCCAAGCCGCCCGAGGAGGTCGAGCTGATGCTGAACTACGCACCGAAATGGGCCGACGTGCCCTCCGGCCGCGGTCACACGCATTTCGGCGAGTATCCGCGCGAGGGCATCGCCGAATGGCACGAAAAGCGCGGGCTGACGGTCCCTTAAGGAACGATCAGCCGCACCGTGCGAACGGCCTAGTGCGTGATCAGGCACGTGCCGCCGTCGACCTTGAAGTTCTGCGTCATCGTGGTCGTGCTGGTGCCGTTCGCGTCCTTGGTCGTCTTCTTCACGGTCAGCTTGGCATTGGCACCGTCGACGTCGAGGACGCCGTCGGCCTTGATGTCGGCCGCGTAGTCCTCCTCGGTCTGCGACATGTCCTTCATCATGCCCGGACATCATCGTGCGATCCTTCGCGGGCATCGCCTTCCACTGATCCTGCATTTCCCTGGTCGTCAACTTGTTGGCGTCGTCCATCTTGCCCGCATGCACGAGCCCCATCTGCTTGACGGACACCTTGCCGCACGGGTTGTCGAGGATCGCCGCGCCCTTGATCGTCGTGGCGGCAACGGCCGATGCGGACACGGTGAGGGCAAGCGCGGTGCTGGCGAGAAAGGCAATGGTCTTCAATGGATTCTCCCTTGATTCCGTTGTTGTAGAGACAGCGGGGTCGCAGTCTATGCCTCCCGCCCGGAGCGAAGTCAACCCGGAACGCCCTCGGGGCACGGTAATATGAGCCCCTCGGCGAAGCCCACTTTCGAGCCCATCACCACGATGTCTGCGTCCAACGCCGAACGCGCGGTTCCGTATCTCGCCCGGATTCTCCAGCAGCACCTGATCGACGATCCGGAAGGTCGATGCTGGACCGCGGAGGGTACTGCGGTGTTCGCCGACATTTCCGGCTTCACCCAGCTGTCCGAGCAACTGGCAAGGAAAGGTGGACGCGAAGGCGCGGAACAGATCACCGACACGATCGGCGGCAGCTTCGCGTCGATCCTGAAGGTCGCCTATGAGCAGGGCGCCAGCCTGCTCAAATTCGGCGGCGACGCGCTCCTCCTGTGGTTCCAGGGCGATGGTCACGTGGCGCGTGCTTGCGCGGCCACGGTGCGGATGCGCCGCGCACTCGATGACGTCGGACGCATCGACCTGCCGGGCGCAAAAGTCACGCTGCAGATGTCGCAAGGTGTGCACACTGGATGCTTCCATTTCTTCGCGGTGGGCACGTCGCACCTCGAGATGCTGCCCACCGGCCCCGCATGGACCCGTACGGTGGCGATGGAACACGCAGCCGAAGCGGGCGAGATTCTCGTCAGCGCGGAAACGGCAGCGCTTCTGCCCAATGATCACGTCGGCGATTCCCGGGGGTCGGGCGCATTGCTGCTGCGCGAGCCGTCCGGTCTTCAAGCAACGATTCCGTACATTCCGCGGCCGAATTCACCGCCGGAGCTGACACTGCGCTGCCTGTCGCCCGCGATCCGGGCGCACGTGGCCGGCGGCGGCGGGGCCTCCGAGCATCGCCCGGTCACCATCGCCTTCATCCGCTTCGAGGGGACGGACGCACTGATCGAGCAAAGCGGCCCGGCGGCGGCCGCGGAGGCATTGCACCAGCTGGTGAGTGTCGTCGAGGCCGCGACCGAGGAACTGGACGTCACGTTCCTGGGCTCCGACGTCGATCACGACGGCGGCAAGCTGATCCTGACCGCCGGTGCGCCAAAGGCCACCGGCGATTCCGAGGAACACATGCTTCTGGCGTTGCGCAAAATCGCCGAAAGCAGATTTTCGCTGCCAATCCGCATCGGCGTCCACCGCGGTTCGGTCTTCGCCGGCGATATCGGACCACCCTACCGTCGAACCTATACGGTTATGGGCGATGCGGTGAACTTGGCCGCGCGTGTGATGGCCAAGGCCGAGCCGGGCCAGATCTACGCGACGGGCGACGTGCTTGAACGCTCCAACACGCTGTTCGATACCACCCAGCTCGAGCCCTTCAACGTGAAGGGCAAGTCGGAACCGATCCAGGCCTGGGCCGTCGGCCGCGCCCAAGGTTCGCGAACCCGGCAGGTTACGTTGCAGCGGCTGCCACTTACGGGCCGCAACACCGAACTCGGCGTGATCCGCAAGGCGTTCACGAGCGCGCGGTCGGGGGCGGGCCGACTTATCGAGATCGTGGGGGACGCCGGGATCGGCAAGACCCGGCTGCTCGAAGCGCTGCGTGACGCGGTCGCGGGATTCCAAAAGCTCCACGCCACCTGCGAGGCTTATACGTCGTCGATCCCGTACGTCGTGTGGCGCGAGCTGTTGCGCGAGATGTACGAATTCGGCCGGGACACGCCCGACACGGTGGTCGAGGAGCGTCTCCGCGCCGAGGTGGCGGCCAAGGCGCCTGACCTCGCGCCGTGGCTGCCGCTGCTCGCCGCCGTGTTCGACGTTGAAATCGTCGCCACGCCCGAAGTCCTGGAGCTGGCGGAAACGAACCGCGCGCACGAAGATGCACGAAACCGTCGCCCGGTTCCTGGAAGCCGTGGTGCCCGACAAGCTGCTGGTCGAGATCGACGACGTGCACCACATGGACAAGGCCTCGGCCGAGCTCCTGACACATCTGACCAGGGGGCTTGGCACCAAGCCATGGCTGTTCGCTATCGGGCGCCGCTCATTGAGCACCGGATTCGAGGCGGCCGAATCGCCCGAAGTTGTGCGCATCGATTTGAAGCCGATCGCGCCGCAGGACGCGCTGCGACTCGCGCAACTGGCAACCGCGCAAAGTCCGCTGCCGCCGCATGTCCTCGATGTCGTCGCGAAGCGTTCGGGCGGCAATCCGCAATTCCTGCGCGACCTGTTGCGCTCGGCGATCGATTCGGGCGGAGCCGCGGACCTGCCCGAGTCCGCGGAAGCGGCCACGATGACGCGGATCGACATGCTGCCGCCGGATGATCGCGCGCTGGTCCGTCGCGTTGCCGTATTCGGTCTCACGTTCCACCCGCGAATGCTGGCGTGGCTCTATTCCGACGAGGATGGCCCGCCGCCCGACCCCGCGGCGCTGGCCAGGCTGCATGAACTCTTCGACGAGGAACCCGACGGATACCTGCGCTTTCGCCACACGCTGTTGCGCGACTCGGCCTACGAGGGATTGCCGTTCAAGCTGCGGCGACAACTCCATGGCGCGGTCGCGGCGCATATCGAAGAGGAAATGGATTTCCCGGAGGAGGCCGGCGACATCCTGTCGCTGCATTACTTCGAAGCCGGCGAGTACCGCCAGGCCTGGCGTTATGCGACGGTCGCCGCCAAGCGCGCGGAAGCAGTCTATGCCTATGTCGAAGCGGCCGGGCTGTACTCGCGCGCGCTGGAGGCCGGGCGCCAGCTCGAGGATGTGGGCGCCAAGGAAATCGCCGCCGTGCGTCAGGGCATTGGGCGATGCCTGGTACGGGGCGGGCGAGTTCCGCAAGGCGGCCGATGCCTTCACCGCCGCTCGCGCGCTCGTCGCGAGCGATCCATTCGTGGACGCCGAGCTGCTGCTCAAGCTTTCGCACGTCGAGGCGAAGCTCGGCAAGTACGAGCTGGCCAAGCAGTGGGCGGAACAGGGGCGCACGACATTGCAGGGATTGGACGGAGCGGAAGCCGCGCGCGAAGCGGTGCGGGCGGGCGCGTGGTACGCGATCGTGCTTCAGTGCGAGGGACGGACGGCGGACGCGCTCGAACGGGCGGAGCAGACGGTGGCCGAAGCCGCGGACGTGGACGATCCGGAGGCACTCGCGGACGCCTACTTCGTGATGGGGTGGGCGTACGGCGAACTCGGCAAGGAGGGCGGGCTCACCACATGCAGCGCTCGCTGGAGGCCTACCAGCGCTCGGGCAATCTCGCCCGGCAGGCGGACGTGCTGTCGACCCTCGGCGTACTGTGCCAGTGGGAAGGTCACTGGGACGAGGCCATGTCCTATTACGAGCGGGGCCGCGACGAGGGTCTGAAGATCGGCGATACGGTGGGCGCGGCCCTCGCGCGCGTCAACATCGCCGAAATCCTGATCGACCGCGGCGAGTGGGCCGAGGCCGAGGCGCTGCTGCTGGAAACGCTGCCGCTTTGGAAGGCGTCGCAGTGGCGCTATTACCTTGGCGCCTGCCTTTCGTACCTCGGACGCGTGTCGCTTTGCCTGGGCCGCCTCGACGAGGCACTGAGCCGTCTCGAAGAGGCCAAGGCCATGCTTCCTGCACGTCGGAGCGGAGGAGCAAGTTCCGGCCATCGACGCCCGGATCGCGGAGTGCCAGGTCGCGATGGGAAACGTCGACGCCGCCCTCGAACTGGTCGCGCGGCCTGCTCAGCCGCGCCAGCGAATCGAACGGCGTGGCGAGGGTGGTGTCGCTGCTCGAGCGCGTGCAGGCGCACGCGCTGCTGAAGCAGGGCGACCTGTGGGGCGCGCGCGACGCGCTGGAGGCGAGCCTCGCAGCGGCGCGCGAGCGCAAGGACCTCTTCGAGGCGACGCTGACGCAGCTCTCGCTGATCGAGATCGATCGCCTGGAGGGCGTCGAGCCTCCGCTCGAGATGGTGAACGAGAGCCGCGCGCTTCTTGCCAGCCTCAAGGTCCGGGCCGTTCCGCCCGTGCCGTCGCCGCCGCAATAGGCAAAAGAGAGCGGCCCCGCGGGGCCGCTCCTGATTGGGCGGAAGGCTCTTAACTCGTCGGTAACTTCACGAAGCCATCGTGTCGATCACCTTCAACCAGAATTGAACCTGGCCGGGGCCGAACGACGTCCAGCCCTGCTGCGCCGCGCACATTTGAGCGATTTGGCTTGGCTGGTACTGCGGAAATGCCGAACCGGAGAACGGCGGGACATTCGGGATTGTCGGGAATGGCGTGCCCATCCCACCGGTGATGTCGTCGTTGTTGCAGGCGAGTCCATCGATGTATTCGCTGTTCAGCGGCGGGCTGTTGAGCCCGGGTCCCCACGCAAATTGCGGACGACGTGCTGGCGGCCAGCCGTCGGTGGTCGCGCTCGGGGTCGTAACCAGGACGTACTCGACGATGATGCTCTGCGCCGAGTTTGTCCGCGACAAAGGCTGCCGTCTGCCCGTCGAAAGTGAACGTGTAGGGAATTACCAACGGGCAGTCCCCCGTCGTGTTCAATCCGCGCCGCAAACCCCACCCCGGCGTGCCCGTGAACGGGCCGTCCGTATTCGGGTCGTAGACGACGTCCGGGTTGTTGGCCACGTTGCCGCTGGCGAAATTGTTTGTGTTGTCGCAGCCGAGCGTTCCCGCGGGCAGTGCGATATTGAACGCGTTCGAATTCGAGGAGTTGAATCCCGGCGCCGACGCCGTCAGCACGCAGCCTGATACGGCGGCGGCGGCGGTGCTCTTGAGCGTCGTGAACTTCGCCAAGCCGTTGGCGTCCGTCGTCGCGTTACCGGAAATCGCACACGCGGCGGAACTGACGATAGTGACCAACGTCGCGGACGGCGCCACTCCGCCCTGCAGCAACTTGACGGTTACCGGATTACCTGCCGAATTGAACGGCTTGTCCGTGATGATCGAACCCGGGAACGCATCCGTCGGCTGCTTATCAAACCCGAGCGTGCACGACTGTGCGGTGATGGTCGTCTTCGGATAGGAGCCGGCCGGGTTGATGACGAAATTCCCCGGCGTGATCGACGAAACACCCCACGAGGCAGCCGGAGTCGTCACGCAACTCGGGTTGTCCGACTTGACGGTCACGCTGAGCGTCGTGGTTCCTCCGTTGGCCGGGACGTTCAAGCCAGAGAACGCACCGCTTGAAGTGATCGTGATGCCCGGCGGCGGTGTGAGGGTGATCGCAGTAATCGCAGGCCCCCCTGCCGCTGCGTTGTTCGTAAGCGTCATGTTCAGCACGTTGTTCGAGGACCCGGCGACCACCGACGAGTCCCCGGTAAGGCTGTAGTTGCAAACACCGGCCGCGATGTTCGTTGTCTGGTTGGAATTCGCCGCATCCAGATTGAACACTTCGTTGTTGACGATCAGGCCACCTTTGGCCGACGACATCCATGCGAGCGCCTGGGACGCGCAACTGGTTGGGAACGTCGCCGTAATCTTCAGTGTTCCCGTCTGGTTGTTGGGGATCGCAATGTTGCTGACGCTGATCGTTCCCGCCGGAAGTTGCGGGATTCGGAGGAGAAATCTTGCTCGCCGGAATGTTCGATGAACCCGACGCGACGGCAGTGATATACACGCCGGCAGGAGCCGTGATCGTGAACGACTTGAGGAAGTCGAATCCGGCCCTGTTCGTGATCGTCACATTGAATTGCTGATCCGTGGCGACCGTCGTGGTGGGAAAGTTGATCCGGTACTTGTCGCCACTGTCGGCGAGCGCGGGTAGCGCGAACGCCGTCAACGCGACCGCCATGAAAAGTCCAAGAAGTTTGCGTAGGCCGTTCATGTGAATTGCTCCCCTGGGGCATTGACCGACAATTAATCCGCGACGCGCCGGATGGCTGAACCCGGCACGCGGGGTTCATCGAGGCAAAGCGAGGCACCTTTGTACTACAGCCACAAACCATGTCAAGGAAACAGGAATATTCCGCAGGCGTTGTACACGCCAGCACCGCACCGACTTTCGGACCGGGTCGCGACGTTCATTCGGGCTTTGGATTTTCGGGGTTCGCGCAAGTCAAGAAAGAGGTGGAGTTGTAGTCTTCAAGCGTAGAGCCCAGCCGACGTAAGGTCGCGATTCATGCCGATGTCATTAGATTCGGCCTTCCGGCCCGCCTCAGGCAGCGCCCACCTCGTCGGTCCAGACCCGGAAGCTTTCCAGCGTGTTGGGGCCGAACGTCACGCTGATCGCGACATCGGACGCGTCGCGCCCCCTTGCGATGAGTACCCTTCCAATGCGCGGCGTGTTGTTGCGTGCATCGAACGTGTACCACTGGCCGTCGAGAAAGGCTTCGAACCAGGCGGCGAAATCCATCGTGCCCCAGGGCGGCGGCGTGCCGATGTCGCCAAGGTAGCCGGTGCAGTAGCGCGCGGGAATGTTCATGCAGCGGCAGAAGGCGACGGCAAGGTGGGCGTAATCGCGGCACACGCCCGTCTTGTCGTGGAATGCTTCCAGCGCCGAGCGCGTCATGCGCGCGTGCTCGTAGCCGAACGCGATGTGGCGATGAACGTAATCGCAGATCGCCTGCACGCGGCCCCATCCGGTCGGTGAATTGCCGAACAGACCCCACGCCGTCTCCGACAGCCGATCGGTCTCGCAATAGCGGCTGCCCAGCAGGAAGAGCAGCGTTTCCTCAGGCAGATCGGGCACCGCCAGTTGTTGCGCTCGCGGAACGACGATGTCGGGCATCCCGCTGTCGTTGACGACCGCGTCGGCGCCGACGCGGGTGCGGCCCTTCGGCGCGACGATGCGCGTGCACCAGTTGCCAAAGCTGTCGCGATACGCCGCCATCGGCACCGGCGGGTCGAACTTGAGGTCGTCGCGACCGACGAGATCGGAAACGCGCGTATGGTGGACGTTGAGGTTGAATATCATCGGCGTTGGCTGCGGACAGTCGTAGATCATTTCGAAGCCGACTCGGATCTGCATCATGGTCTCCGGGAATTCGCCGCGCGCGCGTCGGTAATCTTGACAGGTTCAGTTGAGAAATGCCGCGCGCAGCGAATCGATCAGCGCGCCGCGCACCACGGTCCAGCGGCGGCCCGCGCCGTGGACAATCGCCTGGTTGATTTCCAGCTCGACACCGACATAGGCGCTCGGCGAAAAGCGCATGCGCAAGTGCGCGGTCAGGCCGTCGCCCTTGCCTGCGTATGGATAGTTGCGACGGATGCGGAGCGCCGGGGAAATTTCCGCGAGCGAAATCTTCCAGCGCGCGCACAACTCTGCCTCGCCGCGCCGGCGGGGATCGTAGAGCAGACCGACGTCGGCGCGCCGCACGTTGCCGTCCAGCCTGGGCGTGAAGCTGTGCGATGAAATGTGGATCACGCGCCGTCCGCGCGACACCGATTGCTCGACGAATTTCTCGACGCGGTCGCGATACGGAAGGTAGTGCTGCTCGACGATGGCCTCGCGAACTTCCTTCGGCGCGGCGCGCGTCGCCGCCGAAAAGAGTCGCGGGTGACCGACCGAGCGATTGAGGTCGACCAAGAGGCGGCTGACGGTCGAGGCCACCAGTGGTGCGTTGAACGCCTGCGCGAGATCCCTCGCCATGACGAGCGAACCGGCATCGTATCCTCGGTGCGAGGCGAGCAGCGCCCGCTGTCCTCGGAACATCCGTCGAAACGGCGTGGGAATGCGGTTGCCGCCGTGCTCGCACGTGACGAGGAACACGAGCATTCCTCCGATGCGGTACGTCATGCGCTGCGCTTTCAGATCAACCGACCGCTACCAATAAAGCGTTTCCCTGTTTATACACTGTTCGCTAGCGGACATAACGGCTGGAGGCACCGAACTCACGAATGCAAGAGGCCGATGCGCGTGCATCGGCCTCCTGCCGTGGCGTCCGGAAAGTTGCGAGAACGCTAGCCCTTCTCCTTCTGCTTGCGCTCCTCTTCTTCGCGCTTCAGTTGTTCGGGGCTCTTTCCCTTGTCGTCCGGCTTGCCGGCCGCGGGCTTGTTGTCCTGGCCGCGAGGTTGCGCCGGTTGGGCTTGGGGTTGCGGCGGCGGCTTGGGCGCTGCGGCGGGAGCGGGTTCCGCTTTCGGCGGGGGTGACGGCGGCCGTGCCATCGGCGGCGGCGGAGCAGCTTGCGGCGGCTTGGGCGCTGCGGCGGGAGCGGGTTCCGCTTTCGCTGGAGGTGACGGCGGCCGTGCCACCGGCGGCGGCGGAGCAGCTTGCGGCGGTGGTTGCATGGGTTGCGGCGGCGCAGCTTGCGGCGGCGGGCCTGCCCTCGGTGGCGGCCCAGCTTGCGGCGGAGGTGGCATCGGAGGTGTTGGCGCCGGAACCGGCGCTGCGCGTTGCGGCATCGGCGGCTGCGGCGCGACTTGCGCCGGGGCAGTCGTCACTGGCGGACGTTGCGGCGCCTGGGGCGGCGGAACGACGGGTTGCGCGCGTTGCTCCGCGTTACCGCGCTGATCGGTCTTTCCGCGTTGCTCCGGAGGTTGCACTTGCGCGGCAGGCGGCGTGGACTGCACAGGGGCGCCGCCTTGGTTAAGCGTGGGCCTCGGTGCCGGCGGTGGTCCGCGCTGCTCGGGCTTTCCGCGTGACTCGGGCGGTTGCGCAACGGCCGCAGGCGGCATGCCTTGCACAGGTAACGTTGCTTGTACCGGCGGCGTGCCCTTCGCCGGTGGAGCTGCTTGCGGAGGCGGCGTTGCAGGCGCCGGAGCGGGCGACGGCGTTTTTCCGACGTCGGACTTGCCACGCGGCTCCATCGCATGCGCGGCAGGCGGAGCCGGCGGCGGGTGAGCGACGGGAACCGCAGCCTGCGTCGGCGTGACGACCTTGACGACCTGCGCCGGCGCGGCGGCTGCGGGTTTCAATTCCCTGCGTGTAGCGTCGTCGAGCGGCTTGCCCGGTTTCGCGGCCAGTTGCTGCTGCTGCGCCGCGAAGCTGGCCGGCGCCGCCGGTGGCGCAGTGTGCGCAACGACGGGTCGCTCGAATACGCGCTGCGGCGGCGCCTTCTCGCCGGGACTCGCCGCGCCGCGAACACTTCTCTCAGTTGGCGCAACGGAAGGCGCAACCGCGACCGGCGCGGCCGAAACCATCGCCGGCGTCACACGCACGGCGGTGCGGTTCACCGGCTGCGATTGCACGAACGCAGTGGTCGGAACAGCGACGACGGCGCCCGGGACTTGCCGGTTGGCATAGACGACATTGGTGACGTTCGTGTTGTTGTAGTAGTTGTTGATGACCGTGGTGTTGATCACCGTGTTGCTGCGGTTGACGTTCTCGAAGTAGCCGCGGCTCACTGTGTACGACGGCCGATAGACGTCACGCGGTCCGAGCGGGAACCACGCGATGCCGCCGACGTTGCCGCTTGAAATCGCGATCTGGAAGTTGCTGCCGCCCACGAACGCGACGAGCGCCGGTGCGTAGTACGCGCGACTCTGCCGGGGGCCGGGAACCCAGCCCCACGTGCCGCCGAGATTCGCCCAGCGGCCGTAGTGCGATACGGCGAAGCCCCACGGTGCGTCGTCGACCCACGTCCAGCCCCACGGGTCGACCCATGCCCAATGTCCGTCGTGGTAGGGCGCCCAGCCGGCGGCAACGCGGTTCGGAATCCACACGTTGCCGTAGCCCGCGTCGACGCGCCATGTGCCGTTCGCATCGAGGTCCTGATAGCCGACGACATCCGCCGAGACATAGCGCGCCGACACCGACGTGTCGTAGCGCCGGTCGCGATCAGCCGCCCAGCGATCGAATTCGTCGAGCCCTGGAGCGCCGACCAGTTGGTAGTCGCGCAGTCCGGTCCCCGCAAAGCGATACGCTTGGCGCGAATCGATCACATACGACGCGTCTTCGCCGTAGACCTCGCCCTGCCCATTGCGCACGACGATCGTCGTCGCATTGCCGTCGGGATCCACGTCTATCCGGTACGCGCCTGGCTGGCGAAGTGTGAAGGCGAGATTCGGCGTGTCGACCTCGAACGCCTGGTTGGGCCCGAGCCTGCGCACGCGAACATTCAACGTGCCTTGCGACAATTGCAGCTGCGTGATCTGGTCGTCGAGGTTGAGGACGGACACGCCGGTGCCCGCGCTCATCCGGATCATCGCGCCGCCGATTTCAATTTCTGCGCGCGACGCCCGCATCCGCCCAAAGACGGTCGCCGGTGGTCAGCGGACGATTGATCGTGGCTTGCACCCAATCGTTTTCGCCGGCGGGGGAGAAGCTGACGGCGCCGGTCATTTCACCGAGGCGCGCGACGCGCGACGGCGGGTCCGCGACAGCCGCGGTGCTGATCGCCAGGATTGCGAGGCCGGCCACGAGAGCGAGCTTCGTGAAACGCAGAGGTTGGTTGTGCATGGCCATTCCTTGCTGTTAATTCGTTGTCGTGAGAAGAAGGCACTGTGCAAGCTGCCAGCCGCGCGAAGCGGCCGACGTTCCAATCGTCCCTTGGGCGCCGGAGGTTCCCCATCCGCATCATGCTGATTTGCGTGTAGGACTCTTTACGGGGCCGACACGGGCGGCAGCAGCCAGCGCGACGGGCAGCGATTCAACGGAGCATGCCCCACGACAAGCCGGCGGGTCTGTTCGCTAGCGCACTTTCGGGATGCGCCGACGCTTAAGGGCAAAAGGGGCGCGTCGCGCTATGTGCGCCAGCATACAGACCGCCCGTCCGTTGGCCGGTACCCTGACTTGCGGTGGACGCCCCTGTTTTTGCCGGGTCGCGGCCGCAATCAATCCGATAACCGCATTGCCGGGTATCAACTGTCGAAGGAACAACATGAATCCAATGAAGATAGTGGGACTGCTGTTGCTGGTGGGCGGCGTCCTGGCGCTGGTGTACGGCGGATTCACCTACACGAAGGAGACGCACGAGACCAAGATCGGTCCCATCGTCTTGTCGGTGCAGGATAAGGAAACCGTCAACGTGCCCATTTGGGCCGGAATTGGTGCCATCGTGATCGGCGGATTGCTGCTGGTCTCGGGACGCCGCAACACCTAGTCGAACCGCGGAAACGGATCATGTCCAAACCAGGAAAGAATCCAATCGTCGTCGACGACGTCGGCAAGGCCGATGGCATCACCGAAATCCGGCGCCAGGAGGCATTGCTGAAGACCGGCGCATTGCAGACCGCAATTCTCACCAGCGCCAATTTCTCGATCATCGCCACCGACGAAAAAGGCATCATCCAGCTATTCAACGTCGGCGCCGAGCGCATGCTGGGTTACCAGGCCGCCGAGGTCGTCAACAAGATCAACCCCAGCGATATCCATGACCCGCATGAAGTGAGGGCGCGCGCGCAGGCGTTGAGCCTCGAGCTTGCCACTCCTATCGCGCCCGGCTTCGAGGCGCTGGTCTACAAGGCCTCGCGCGGAATCGACGACGTCTACGAATTGACCTACATCTGCAAGGACGGAAGCCGCTTTCCGGCGCTGGTCTCGGTCACCGCGCTGCGCGACGACTACGGCGACATCATCGGATACCTGCTGATCGGCAGCGACAATTCGGTGCGCAAGCGGGTCGAGTCGGAGTTGAACGAGGCCATGGCCGCCGCTGAGAAGGCCAATCGCGCGAAGACCGACTTTCTTTCCAGCATGAGCCATGAATTGCGCACGCCGCTCAACGCGATCCTGGGCTTCGCCCAGCTCATGGAATCCGGCGCGCCGACGCCGACGCCGCCTCAGAAGCGCAATCTCGACCAGATTCTCAAGGCCGGCTGGTACCTGCTGGACCTGATCAACGAAATCCTCGATCTCGCGCTGATCGAGTCGGGCACGGTGATCCTGTCGCGGGAGCCCGTCTCGCTGGTCGAAGTCATGCTCGAGTGCCGGGCGATGATCGAGCCGCAGGCGCACAAGCGCGGCATCCGGATGACGTTTCCGCGATTCGACGTCCCCTGCTTCGTCAGCGCCGACCGCACCCGCGTCAAGCAGGTCCTGATCAATCTTCTCTTCAACGCCATCAAGTACAACAGGCCGAATGGCGAAGTTGACGTCGAATACATGCTGCGTCCTCCGAATTCGATCCGCATCTGCGTCAGGGACACGGGCGCGGGGCTTGCCCCGGAGCAGCTTGCGTTGCTCTTCCAGCCGTTCAATCGCCTCGGCAAGGAGACCAGTGTGGAGGAAGGCACCGGCATCGGCCTGGTGGTCACCAAGCGGCTCGTCGAACTGATGGGGGGCGCCATCGGCGCGGAGAGCGTCGTCGGCGTCGGCAGCATGTTCTGGATCGAACTGAGCCTGACCACGGCGCCGCAGTTTGCGGCGCGCGAAATCGAAAGTGCCGAGCTCGGCGCGGCCGCAGGTTCCGGATGGAGCGCCGCTGCGCACCCTGCTCTACGTCGAAGACAACCCGGCCAACCTGGAGCTGGTGGAGCAGCTCATTGCGCGCCGGCCCGACCTGCGCCTGCTGAGCGCGGCAGATGGCAATCTCGGCATCGAGTTCGCACGCGCCTATCAACCCGACGTGATCCTGATGGACATCAACCTGCCCGGCATGAGCGGGATCGAGGCGCTGAAAATCCTGCGCGCGGATCCGACCACCGCGCACATCCCCATCATCGCCCTCAGCGCCAATGCGATACCCCGTGACATCGAGAAGGGGCTGGAGGCCGGATTCTTCAACTATCTCACCAAGCCCATCAAGGTCAACCACTTCATGGATACGCTGGATGCGGCAATGAAATCTGCGCAAGACGCTTCGGGCCGCTCCGCCGAAAAGGAAACCGTGTAATGATTACCGAATCCGACATCCTCAACGCCAGGGTCCTGATCGTCGACGATCAGGAGGCCAATGTCAGCCTGCTCGAGCAATTGTTGAGCGGAGCCGGCTACACCAATGTCACCTCCACGATGAACCCGAAGGAGGTCTGCGCGCTGCATCGCAAGAATCGCTACGACCTGATCCTGCTCGATCTGCAGATGCCCGGCATGGACGGATTCCAGGTGATCGAAGGCCTCAAGACCAATGAGGCGGACGCCTACCTGCCGGTGCTCGTGATCACCGCCCAGCCCGGTCACAAGCTGCGCGCGCTGCAGGCCGGCGCCAAGGATTTCATCAGCAAGCCGTTCGACCTGGTCGAAGTCAAGACGCGGATCCGCAACCTGCTGGAAGTTCGGCTGCTGTACAAGAAGCTCGAGAACTACAGCAAGGTGCTGGAGCAGACGGTGCAGGAGCGGACCGCCGAATTGCGCGAAAGCGAGGCCCGCTATCGCAGCCTGACCGAGCTGGCGTCCGACTGGTACTGGGAGCAGGACGAGAACGGCAAGTTCACGAAGGTTTCCGGCCCGGTCCTGGAAATGCTCGGCATCCGGGTCGACGCGCTGGCGGAGCAGACGCAGGCGGTGCCCCCGTGAGTGGCTGGAACGAAGAGGAGCGGGAGGTACTGCGCGCGACCATCGCGGACCGGCAGCCCTTCCTCGATTTCCTGTTCAGCCGCGTCAATGCCGATGGCTCGCAACAGCAGTTTCGCGTGAGCGGCGAGCCGATGTTCAGCCAGTCCTGCCGCTTCCTCGGTTACCGCGGTATCGGCGTCGAACTCACGGCGCAGAAGTGACAAGCAAGCACCCGACAGCCCGCGATGCCACAACCGCATAGTCCGAACCAGAACCATCTCATCGCCGCCTTGCCGACGGCGGAATACGAGCGCCTGGCTCCGCACCTGCAGCTGGTGCCGATGCCGCTCGGCGAAGTCCTCTATGAGCCGGGCGAACAACTGCAGCACGCCTACTTCCCGACGACGGCCATCGTGTCGCTGCACTATGTGATGGAAACGGGGGCATCGGCCGAAACCGCGGGGGTGGGCAACGAAGGCGTGGTCGGCATCGCGCTGTTCATGGGCGGCGATACAACGCCCAGTTCTGCCGTGGTGAAGACCGCGGGCCATGCCTACCGGCTGGAGCGCCGCTTGCTGAAACAGGAATTCGACCGCGCCGGCGCAATGCAGCGTCTGTTGTTGCGCTACACGCAGGCGCTGATTACGCAGATGACGCAGACCGCGGCCTGCAACCGGCATCATTCCGTCGAGCAGCAGCTGTGCCGATGGCTGCTGTCGACGCTCGACCGGGTCCCGTCGCGCGAGCTGATCATTACGCAGGAACTGGTCGCCAGCATGCTGGGCGTTCGGCGTGAGGGCATCACGGAGGCCGCCGGAAAACTGCAGCACGCCGGCTATATCCGCTACCGCCGCGGACACATCGCGGTGCTCGATCGGACCGGCCTGGAGAAACAGGCGTGCGAATGCTACGCCGTCGTCAGGAAGGAATTGGGCCGGCTGTTGTCCGATGTGCAGCGCCGCCAGGACACCGCTATTGCTTGATGCTTAGTCAACTCCGAGCGGGGCGCTCAACAGCGCAACCGGAATTCCAGAGGCGACGCGCACGTCGACGCGGTGGTCCCGCCCGTCGTCAACAAGAAACACGAAGTCGCCCTGCTGCGCGATCCCATCGACCGTTACGCTTACCGAGCCGGGCTTCATGTCGCCCTCCACCTCGGCGCGCCGCACGACGATGTGATACTGGGTCTCGCGGAACCGGTAGCGCAATGAAAATTCGTTCCAGCCATCGGGCAGGCACGGCGCGAAGCGAAGCCGGCCCGCGTCCAGATTGAGTCCCAACAGAGACTCGACGACAAGCCGATACATCCATCCGGCCGAGCCCGTGTACCACGTCCAGCCGCCGCGTCCGGTATGCGGCGCCAGGGCGTAGACGTCGGCGGCGACCACATAAGGCTCCACTTTGTACGTCGCGACTGCCTCCGGAGTCCGCGCGTGGTTCAACGGGTTGATCATCGAAGTCAGTTCCCACGCGCGCGCGCTGTCACCCAAAGCGGCGAACGCCATCGCAGCCCAAATCGCGCCATGCGTGTACTGGCCGCCGTTTTCGCGCACGCCAGGCACGTAGCCACGGATGTAACCGGGTTCCAGGTCGGATGTGTCGAAAGGAGGGTCGAGCAGCTGGACCAACGCGTGCTCACGGCGGACCAGACGTTCGTACATCGCGTTCATCGCCGTTCGAGAACGCGCAACGTCGGCTGCCCCGGATAGCACGGACCAGCTCTGCGCCACTGAATCGATTTGACACTCGACATTCTTGATCGATCCGAGAGGCGTGCCATCGTCGAAGTAGGCACGGCGATACCATTCGCCGTCCCACGCGTTGTATTCGATCCGTTGCTGCAACTTGAGCGCTTCGGCCTCGCACCGGTCTGCGAACGACGCGTCGTCGCGCAAGCGCGCAATCTTGGCGAATTCCCGGAGAACATGGCAGAGGAAGAATGCGAGCCAAACGCTTTCTCCCTTGCCGCGCCTGCCGACAAGATTCATCCCGTCGTTCCAATCCCCGGATCCGATCAGCGGCAACCCGTGCGTTCCGAATCTGAGTCCGTGCAGGATGGCCTGCACGCAGTGCTGATAGACGCTTGCACGCTCGTCGGAGCGCCCCGGCAGGTCGAAGTACGAGTCGTCCTCAGCGCTGACCGGCCGGCCTTCGAGAAAGGGCGCAGTCTCGTCGAGTATCGACGTGTCGCCACTGGCCAGGACGTAGCGGCATGTCGCGAGCGGCAGCCAAAGGTAATCGTCCGAACAATGCGTGCGCACGCCCCGCCCGGAAGGCGGATGCCACCAATGCTGTACATCTCCTTCCACGAATTGGCGGCTTGCGCAAAGGGCGATCTGCGCGCGAAGGAGGCGGGGCTCGGTGTGGACAAGCGCCATCGCGTCCTGCAATTGGTCCCGGAAACCGTAGGCGCCGCCCGATTGGTAATAGCCGCTGCGCGCCCAGACGCGGCAGGCGATGGCCTGGTATACGAGCCAACCATTGGTCAGCACGTTGAGGGCTACGTCGGGAGTTTCCACCTCCACGGCGGAAAGTGTCTGCCGCCAATGCGCGACGACCGCTTCGAGCGCATCGCGAGCACCCGCTGAACCGCGGCAGCGTTGCGCGAGCAGGCTGGCCGCATCAGCGTTGCTTCCCGCCCCCAGCCTGAATACGGTCTCTCGTTCCTGCCCGTCGGCAAGATCGAAGGCCACCCGAATTGCGGCGCAGGGGTCGAGCGCCGCACCGGTCTTGCCAGATAGACGCGTGCGATGCATGGCAGCCGGATCGCGCACCGTCCTGTTGCGGCCGAGAAATTCGGTCCTGTCGCAGGTGGCGCTGCGTGCCGAATCATCGGCGTCGAAGAACGCGACCCAGTCCGGGAACTCGTTGTTGTAAGGATTTCGCGCGTACAAGACGCCCGTTCGCGCATCGATTTCGGTCGTCACGTGCATCGCCGACTTCGCGCGCAGATCGCCCAGCACCCACTCGACGTAGCCCGTCGCGGACAACCGCCGCGAGCGGCCCGACTCGTTGCTTACCTTGAGCGAGAAGAACTTCACCGCCGCATCGAGCGCCACGAAAACGGTAAGGGTCGAACGAATTCCGCCCTCGACGCGCTCGAACATGCTGTAGCCGAATCCATGCCGGGTCACGCAAGGTGAAGTGCCTCCGCAGGGAAGCGACGTGGGCGACCAGAAGTGGCCGGTTTCCTCGTCGCGGACGTACAGCGCTTCGCCACTCGGCTCGCCTACCGGATCGTTGTGCCATGGAGTGAGTCGATACAGTTGGGCATTCTCGCTCCATGTATAGCCAAGTCCGCTTCCCGAGATCACCGAACCAAAGCGCGGGTTCGCCAGCACGTTGACCCAGGGCGCGGGCGTCGTTTCTCCCGCCGCCGGCGCAATGACGTATTCGCGTCCGTCACGCGAGAATCCTCCCGTACCATTGAAGAGAATCAGGTCGTGCGCTGGTGTCCCGGCGTCCTCAACAGGCAAAGGTCGATGGTTGCGGGTCGGCACCAGCCGCGGGATTCGCGTTTCCGGCGGCATACGGCGGTTGATCTGCTCGGAAAGTGTCCCGCGGCTGTCGGCAATGACAACGCGAGCGACTGATTGGAACAGGACGCGGTCTTCGGAAGAGATCTGCTCCGCATGCCGAACGAATATGCCTCCGGGCCGATCGACCACGTGAGATTCGACCCCGGCCGCGATCAATCCGATGATTTGTTCCTGAAGCCGCTGCCGGTATCCGTTGTGATCCTCGTTCCAGATGACGAGGTCCACCGACAATCCCTTGAGGCGCCAGTAGGCGTGCGCCTGCACGAGCTGGCGCACCAACTCGAAATTCTTGGCGTCGGCGATCTGCAGCAACACGATCGGCAGGTCACCGGATACCGCGTAACCCCACAGGCCGGATTGCCCGCGGCGGTTTCTGACCAGGACACTTGTGGCTGCGCGCAACGACGCATTGGCGTAGATCACGGACCCCGCGAGCCGGCCATAGAGCTGCGAGTCGGCCTCGGTGGCATTGAGCTGCCGGAGCACCACCTGGCTATGCGTCCACGTCAGTTCGAACACGCGGTCCGAGAGGCGGCGGTCCTGGTATTTCTCGACGAGCTGCATGACGACATCGCGCGTCTCGCCGGCGCCCGAGACCATGTCGATCGTCGCCGTTGCGCCGGCATCGATGACCATGCGATTGCGGATCGCCGCTATGGGATCCAGGACGGAGCCGTCGGTGCCCGACAGAGGGCCGGGGTAGGTCATCGCGAGCGGTGCGGCGACCGAACCGCCACGGCCAACAAAGCGCATTCGGTCCGTTTCGAAGGAGATTTCCGGAGAGAGCGCGCCATGCACGGTCATCAGATGAAACATCCACGGCACCCGCTCCTCGAGAGAGCGTGGCCGGCGCGTACACAGTATCGCGCGCTGTCCGGGGATGATCTCCGTTTGCACGAAAAGATTGCTGAACGCCGGATGCAACGCGTCCGCGGCTGCCGGCGCGAGGACCACCTCCGCGTAACTCGTGATGTCGACCGTTTTCGGAGTGCGGGATCGGTTGGTAATGTGGACCCTGCGGACTTCGATATCGTCTTCAGGCGACACCACGATCTCCGTGTGCGTCTCGAAATCGGAGTCCCTGCGCCGAAATTCCGCCCGTCCCTCCGAGAAAATGGCCTCGTAGTGCTCCGCCCGCTTGAGCGTGGGCTGATGCGCGGTCGACCAGAACTCCCCAGTTGCCGTGTCGCGCAGATAGCAGAACGTGCCCCAGTTGTCGGACGTGCTGTCTTCGCGCCAGCGCGTGACGGCGAGTTCATTCCAGCGACTGCTGCCGCCCCCGGAGTTCGTCACCATCACGTGGTAGCGGCCGTTCGACAGCAGCTGCACTTCGGGAATTGCGGTGTCCGGGCTCGTGAGCACTCGCACCGGCAACTCGGGGCCGCTTCCGGACGCGCGCAAGCCGGACACGTCGACGGTCTTCGAGTGAAACCGCGTGACTCTCGGAATGCGCTCCTGGAGCAGGAGCAGCGTCGCCTGGAAAAGCGGGTCCGACTCGAAGCGCTTTTGCATTGGTCGTGCCAGCAGCAAATAGGCGACCGAGAGCAAGCTCATCCCCTGGTGATGCGCCATGTACGACCGGATTACGGCGCTTGACTCCCCGCGCCGTTGCCGCGACGGTGTGTAGTCGATGGCCTCGAACAGGCCCAGCCTTCCGGCCATTCCGCCGCCGGCGAGGCGCTGCAGGTTGACGCAAGCCGCCTCGGGAGCAACCATCAGCGCGAGCGCCGACGCGTACGGCGCCACGACCAGGTCATCGGCCAGACCACGCTTCAATCCTAGCCCCGGAACGCCGAACGCGCGGTATTGGTAGTTGAGACCGACGTCAACCATGTTGTATCCACTCTCCGACATTCCCCATGGCACACCCCGCTGTTTGCCATACTCGATCTGGCGCTCCACGGCAGCCTGGTATGTCTGATCGAGCAGCGTGTTTTCGTAGGTCGGCATCACGAGCAGCGGCATCAGGTATTCGAACATCGAGCCGCTCCATGACAGCAAGACCGGTTCGCCTCCCGTCGTTGTGAGGAGGCGGCCAAGCGCAAACCAGCTTTCCTGCGGCAGCTGCCCTTGGGCAATGGCGACGAAATTGCACAGCCGCGCCTCCGAAGCCAGCAAGTCGTAATAGCTTGAGTCGCCTCGGCGCTCGCCGACGTTGTATCCGATCACCAATTGTCGACGCACCTTGTCGAACAGAAAACCATAGTCCAGCGCGGCCAGTGTGGTCGCTTGCAGCGCAATTTCGTCGATCGCGGCCATTCTTGCCCTCGCGCGCTCGGTGCCTTGGGCGACGAGAAGGCGCAGCTCGTCGATCACGTCGTGGCCTTCCAATTCAGGAACGCCGCTGCGGCCACGTTCGATCGTCGATAGCCGTCCCGCATCGAACGTCGCGAGCTCGCGCAGTGTCGGAATACCGCGGTCGCCCGGAATCTCTGAAACCGATGGCGTCGCCGCGCGCATCGTCAGCCACGGCGCCAGAAGAATCAGTTCATCGCGCACATCCGCGCATTGCGTCGCCAACGCGCGCGCCCAGAATCCCGCGTCACCCTCAGGAGTGATGGAGCGACCGTCGGTGATGTGCACAGACAGGTCGGCGGCGCTTGCGGCCACCGCTTCCACGCGGCTCCACGCATCCGCCAGCGTTGCCGTTCCGGAATGAGCCGCCAGCGCAAGCGCCCTTTCGAACGGATCAATGCCCGCCTTGTCCCTGCCGACCGCATCGGCCAGGACGGAAAAGGTGTCGTTGATGCCCTCGAGCCAGCGTGGACTGAGGATGGGCGCGTCGGCAAGCACCGTCAGCCCGGGTCTCAAGGTCAGCAGATGGCCGGCGAGGTTACCGCTGTCCACGGTCGAAACATAGAGCGGGGCGAGAGGCAAGAGCGTTTGCGTGTCGTACCAGTTGAAGAAGTGGCCGCGATATCGCTCCAGCGATCCCATGGTGCGCAGCGCATTCGTCGTGCGCTGGACGAGTTGTCCGGTGGACAGATAGCCGAAGTCATGCGCCGTCAGATTGGCGAGCAGCGCGAGACCCATGTTGGTGGGCGACGTTCGGTGCGCGACCTTCGTCGCCGGATGCTCCTGAACATTGTCGGGAGGAAGCCAGTTGTCGTCCGGACCGACATACGTCTCGAAATAGGCCCATGTCCGGCGCGCCAATTGGCGCAGGAAATGTGACTGGCCCGTTGTCAGTCTCGCGCTCCGCCGCGGTAGCGGACGACTTACCCACCAGGCAAGGGCAGGCGACGCTGCCCAGAGCAGCAGGATCGGCCCCGCCACCGCCAGGACGACAGGATTGGTCAGAGACACCGCAGCCCACGCTGCGGCGGCGATTGCGGGGGCGATCCCCATCGATCTATACGACGCGAGCACGTCCGAGCGGCCGCGCTGCTCCGATGCGCGATCTACCTCGCTCGACGGATTCCATTCCAGCAGGCGCCGGTGCGTAATCAGTGTCCGCCCCAGCGTGCGGACGACTGCGTCGAGGCAGAAGAAGGCCTCGTACGGTAGAAAAGCGAACATGAGCAGCGCTTGCAAGACGTGCCGGCGCGCGGCTCCTGCAACGCTGGCGAGATGCCGCCTGAACGGCACTTCGTCCGGCTTGGCCATGAGATCGGGAAGGGACGCAAGGATGCACGGGGCCAGATAAATGCCGGCCACTACCAAGGTCCACAACCACGCCGGCGCCAGCACGGTCCACCCCAGCAGCAGAAGCGACACCGATGCCGGCGGGACCAGGCTGCGCCGGAGATTGTCGAAGAGCTTCCACTGCGACAACAGCGAAAGGGGATTGCGCTCGCGGCGCCCATCGGGGCCTCTGACGCGCCGCCGGAGCCATCCGGTCAGCTGCCAATCGCCGCGGATCCAGCGCCGCCGCCGGGCCACGTCCGCGCTGTATTGCGCGGGAAATTCTTCATACAATTCGCCGTCGCTCAGCAGGCCGGCGCGCGCGTAGCATCCTTCCAGCAGATCGTGGCTCAGTATGCGGTTTGCCGGAAGCCGCCCTTTGAGTGCGCGCTCGACCGCGTCGACGTCGTAAATGCCCTTGCCGATGAACGAGCCTTCGCCGAAAACGTCCTGATAGACGTCCGAAACGGTTCGCGTGTACTGGTCGATGCCCGAGTCGCCTCCGTGCAGCCGGGCGTATTTCGACCGATTGGCGCCGGGTAGGCTCATGGATACGCGCGGCTGGAGAATGCCGTAACCCGACGTCACGACTTCTCTGCTTGTTGCCTTCCCGGGTTCATCGAAGCAAGGAGAATTCAGCGGGTGCGCCATGGCGCCGACAAACTGTTGCGCAGCGTCACGCGGAAGCTGCGTGTCCGTGTCCAGCGTAATGACGTATTTCACCTCCGATAGCACCGCGGTTACGCCGACGATGCGAGAAAAGGCTTCCGAATGACCGCCGCGCAGGAGCGAGTTCAAGTCGTCAAGCTTGCCGCGCTTTCGTTCGCGGCCCATCCAGGTCCGCGCCTCCGCGTTCCAGCGCCGCGGCCGGTGAAACAGATAGAAGACGCTTGCTTGAGATAGAGAGCCGTCACTTGCTCGTTCGCCGTCCGCCTCCGGCGCCGGCTCGTCACGCCGGTATTTCAGATTCAACTCGTTGATCCGCGTCTCGGCCAGTTGCAGCAGCGATTGGTCCTGTGGAAGGAATTCCTCGTTCGCATCCGGAAAATCTGTCAGCAAGCCGAAGTGCAGGCGCGCGTCGCGATTTCCCAGGAACCGGACTTCGAGCGCCTCAATCAGCTCTTCGACGTCCCGCGCGCCACCCAGCATTGTCGGAACCACCACCAGGGTCCGTGCGCTGGCGGCAATGCCGGCAGAGAAGTCCATTCGTGGAAGCGAGTGCGGCGCCACCAGCAGCGTGGCAAACCAGTTCACGATCGTCACCGCAAGCTGGCTGGTGGCAATCAGTGAAAGGCCGACAGCGAGCGCAACCATTCCTCCGCTCGATCCGGCTGCATGGGCGCTCGCGGCCAAGCCTGCCGTCAGGGCACCCGTGATCGATGCAACTGCGCCAAGGTAGAGAGTCAGTGAATGCCGTTTTCCGAATGCCCCGAGGGTCCCAAGGAGCGTGCCATTGACCGCCGCAGCGCGCTCCAACTCGGGCAGCCCTTTGTCGATAAGGTAAAAGCCCACGTGCGCGGCCCGATCGTCTGCCCCCTTTGCCGCGGCACTTGCGCGAGCCATCGCGATCGCCTGTGTCGCCACCTCGGCTTCCGCCACGGAGCCTTCCTTGGCAATGCGTTCGGCCGAATGTCGGTATCGATCCCTTGTTGCAAAATCCATGAGGCCGTAGACACCCCTGGGATCCTCGCGCAGGATCTTCTCGACAACGCTGATGGACTCGACGAACTCGCGCCAGTCGATTGCACTCAGCATGCGAAGGCTGCCGATGCTGTTGCTGATCGACAGCTGATCCGACGCCTGTTGCTGGTTCTCCACCTGGACGAGCTGGTCAATCGTCAGGTGCAATTCCGCGAGCCGTTGCTCGATCCAGGTCAGCGCCAGCGCCAGGGCCGCGCTCTGCCCTTGCAAACGGCGCGCGAGCTCCGCCACGAATGCGCTCGCCATTGGCGGCGTCGAGCGCGCCATGTCGGCGATGACGAGGATGAGACTCTTGGGATCCCGCTCGGCGGTCTCCATCATCCGATCGGCCCAGGCCCCGGCCAAGTCGCGCTCGGCCCTGCCGGTGGCGATGCGCACACCGACGCGGCGGAGATTCTCGATCAGGGCAAGCCGCAGCATGATCGGAATCGCCCACAGCTCGCCAAGCTTCAGCGTCGTGACCGACTGGTAGGCTGCCACGAAGCGGTGCAGGCCATCGGCATCGACCCTTCCGTCGCCGTGCGATATCGTCTCGAGCGCGATGTCATATACGCGCGGCAAGCCCGCCGACGGTCCGAATGCCAGGCGCGGCAGTTCCCGGCTGTAGCCGCGAGGCAAGTGTCTCTTGGCCGTGGCAATCTGGTCCTCGATAAGGTGGAAGTTGTCGAGAAGCCATTCGCCAGCGGGGCTGATCCGTTGACTGTCGGAAACGGCAGCGGTCAGCTGCTTGCATACGCCGATCAGCACGCTTTCGTTCGCGGCCAACCGCGGAAGGAGCTGATCCCGGGTGGCTCGCGGCGTGAGCCGATGCGCCGCTGCGAGGGTCTTTCCGTAGCGCTCCATCTGGTCGGCGCTGAACAACTCCGACCGCAGCGGCAGTTCCTCCATGAGCGGCCTGCGCCACAGATCGATGGCGCGCAGTCGCGCGCCGAACCGTGTCAGAAAGTCCCGCATCGAAGTGCCGTTCATCACCAATTGCGCTGCCCCATTTCACTCACTGATCGCCGCATTGGAGCGCTCGCGGATGTTTTCGTGACGCCGGCGCCCTTGCTTCGCCAGCGTGCCTGAAAGCGCGATCGTCGCGGCGGCAGCCAGACCGCCAGACCGATCAATCGCCGAGCAATTCCGCTATCGGGTGAAGCTGCTCGACGTGCTGCGACACGACCTTCGCGATGACAATGATGGGAATGCTGAGCAGCAGTCCCCACACGCCCCACAGCCAGCCCCAGAACAGCAGCGAAATGAACACCGCCGC
The DNA here is from genome assembly GCA_963816925.1 of uncultured beta proteobacterium. Taxonomy (GTDB): domain Bacteria; phylum Pseudomonadota; class Gammaproteobacteria; order Burkholderiales; family Casimicrobiaceae; genus CAIWHR01. The sequence continues at coordinate 384,367 of CAWFMY010000009.1, forward strand.
CGAATTCATTCCGGCGATGCGCCCGGTCATCCAGGTGGTCACGAACGTTCCGACGAAGGTGGCGATTGCTGCCGAAGCGCCGGCCACCAGCAGCGCCATCCCGAAGGATTCGAACTGCATGAAGGCGGCCATTCCCGTCGCGATGGCGGTGACGCCAGGACCCAGGTAAGGAACGACGTGAAGCACTCCAGCGGCCGCGGCCCATGCGCCCGCATTCTCGAGGCCGATCCAGTGGAACGCGATCCAGCTGATCAGTGCGACCAGAAGGTTGGTCGTCAGCAGCATGAGCATGTATTTCTGGATGGAGCCGTTGATGTCGTCGAGGATGTTGACGGTGATCTTCTTCTTGGACATCGTCGGCCCCGCCAGATGCACGAGCTTCCTCTTGAACGTATCGCCGCCGATCAGCAGGAAGAAGATCAGGAACGTGACCATCGCAGCTTGCCCCATGGCGACTAGGGCGCCCATCGAACTTTGCCAGAGGAAGCTTCCGAGCTTGAACGATGGTGGATCCACGATGACGTGCGTGGCAGGCTGACGCGGCGCCGCCGTGCCCGCGACCGCCTGTGTCGTCGCCTTCTCGACTTCGGTGGCGGCGCTTTGCACTTTCTGCATCTGGCCGGCCTGCAGACGGACAATCGCGTTAGAGACCTTGGTCGCCGCCTCGGGCAATTGTTCGATGATCGTCTGCATTTGGCCGCGCAGCGAATAGGTGCCGAGGGCGAGCAAGCCGATCACGCTTGCCATGACGATGATGGTGCCGACAACGCGCGGGAGCTTGATCGCTTCGAGCCATGTGACGAGCGGATTCAGCGTGTAGGCAATCACGATGCCCAGGAGCAACGGAACGATGAAGTTCTGCGCCCAGGACAGGGCGAACAGTGATGCCAGCGCGGCAAGAATTCCGAGCGACAGTCCGCGCGCATCGACAAGCGGCCGCGTTGGGGGCAGCGTGACGAGCGACGCGGCTTCGGCGAAATCCGGCTTTTCCAGCGCCTGCGTGGCGTCGGTTGTTTCGATGCGTGCCGAAGCGGTGGCGGGGATCATGGTGCGCAGTCGGCCGCAGCATTCGGTGGGCGCAAATTGCGCGCTCGAGGCGCGGGCGCTCACCTCACGCGGCGGACCGTCCCTTTCCCTTCGCTTCGTGTCTTGGGCATGCGAGGAATCCCGTTTCGTGCTCGTGGGGGCCGCCCTGAGGTGGCCGGATGAATTACAGGCGTCCCAGCAGGAACAGGACGATGACGATCAGCAGCACGACGCCGACGATTCCGCTGGGACCATAGCCCCAGCTGCGGGCGTGCGGCCAAGTCGGCAATACGCCAATCAATATCAGGATCACGACGATCAGCAGAATGGTGCCAAGGCTCATGACTTGCTCCTAGGTCTTCACGACGGAGTGACGGGCGACGACATCGATGCCCGACATGGAAAGTCTAGGCCTCGACGCCGCAGGCTTCGGTGCGGTGTCGCACATACGGCTTGAAACCTGCGGCCTTCCGTTCCCATGCGCAACGCCATGGAAGCGATCGGTCATGTTCCTTTGGCGCCGCCTGCCTGGCCGTGCTGCTCGACCTTCTCGCCGCTCTTCTCCTGCCCCTGCTTCGGCTCCTGTGAGGGCGCCTTGCCTTGCGACGGCTTGTCCTGCCCCTGCGGTTTCTGAGCTTGCTGATGTTGCGCGACGGCTTGCGGCGGTTGCGGTGCCTGATGCTGCGCAACGGGTTCCGGCGCCTTGTGTTGCGACGGCTTGTCCTGAACCTGAGGCTTGAGTGGCGGAGGCGCATGCTGGGCAACGGCCTGTGGCGGCGCCTGCTTCTGCGGCTGTGCCACCGCTTGCTGTTGCGGCGGCCTCTGCGGCTGGGCCGTCACTGCAACCGGCGGATTGCTTCTCGCTTGCGACCCGGGAGGCCTGACCGACGGAGCGGGTGCGACTGCACTTTGCACCGGGGGCGCCTGATAGTGCTGCTGCACGACTGCGTCACGCGGTTGGTATTGGTAGTTCTGACTCTGGAGCGCCCGCTGTTGCTCGATTTGCGGATAGCGGCTTCCCGAATATTGACGCTGGAATACGGGCAGCGGCGCAGGCGGAGGCGCCGAACTGCGGTCCCAGTTGTTCCATCCGGACCGTTGCTGTTCCCAAGTATTGCCCCAATGCTCGCCCCAATGCGGCGGTGCATTCGATACCCAACCGTGAAAATACGCAGGGCGCTGCCGGTAATATTGCACCGGTACGCGCAGGACGAACAATGGAACCACTTCCGGGCTCACGAGACCCCAGGGACCGTTGTACCAGGAACTCGCGTACCAGTTGTCGCGCGTGTAGACCCAATACATGCCATCGTAGAAGAAGTAATTCGAATTCATCCGCGGTGCGTAGTAGACCGGGTAGCCGGGTACCGGAACCAGCTCCGGATAGACCGGCACGTTGATTCCTATGCTTACGCCAGGAGCGGCGATGCCGAAGCTCACCTGTCCGGCAGCAGTCGTGATCGAGCAGAGCAGCATCCACAGCACAATCATGAAATTACGCATTTTCTGTCCTTCGGTTCATAAATCCGTGCCGGCAATTCATCGCCGGCCCGTGGCGGTCTTGCCGACGATCCACGCGATCTTCGACGGTCCGTCAGCGGCAGTCTGCAACGCAGCATCCGTTTCCTGCCGACGGTCGCGTCGAATCCGCGCGAACGTCTTCCGCAGATCCGTATTGACGCTGGCCGTATAACGAAAAGACGGGTCGAGTATCGATTTCATGGAATGGGTCCTCTATCCGGGAGCTGCCACGCGGTCACTTGATGCGAAAATCTCCGCCGCCGAACAGTCCGATCAGCCCGATGACGATGAGGTAGATCGCAACGATGTAGTTGAGGAGTCGCGGCACGACCAGGATCAATATGCCGGCGATCAGGGAGACGAGCGGGGCGAGGCTTAGTGTCATGTTCATGTTCATTGTGGGCTCCGGTCAGGTTTGCGATTGCAACATCTGTGACATCGCTGGCAGTATGGAAAGTACTCCCCTTCCACGACCTCGGTCGGTGCGATAGCGCACAAATGTCCTTCAACGGCCGCAGGACGAAAAAAACGGCCGGGGAATGAACCCCGGCCGCAACTCCGTTCCCTCACGTTTCCCGCAAATCAGAGCGGAGAGGGAAACCTGCTTCGATTCTTACGACTTGCCGAACTGACTCTTAGCGGTGCTGACGCATGTGTCCTTCGCGGCGCCGGCAAATCCATCGCACTTCTCGATGGCGACCTTGTACTCTGCATCGCGCTTGGCGTCGGCTGCTTCCTTGCTGGCGTCGGCCTGCTTGGCCATTGCGTCCTTGTGCGTATCGGCGACGACACGGTCGACCTTGGCGTCGGCCTTGCCCTTGACGAGCTCGGCATTCGCTTCCTTGACGCAGACGTCCTTGCGGTTGCCGGCCAGGTCGTCGCATTTTTCGGCGGCAACGTCGTAGTTCGCCTGGGCGACCGCAACGCGCGCGTTTTCGCGATTCTTCGGAGTGTTCTCGTAGGCGGCTTCGGCGTCTGCCTTGGCGACGTCGTTCTTGCCCTTGGCCTTTGCCATGCAGATGTCCTTGGAATTGCCGCTCAGTGTCGAGCAGGCGTCCTTGTCCACCTTGTACTGCGAGTCCGCGTTGGTCTTCGCCAGGGCGTAGCTATCCTTCGACATCGGCGTCGCCGTGGATTTCGTCGCGTACGTCTGCGCCATGCCGGGCGCGGCGAAACTCAATCCGGCCGTAACGAAAAGCGCAATCATCAGTCTTGACATGTTGGTTCCTTAGGTTCGCGTGCGGGTTTGAAGCTTGGGCGCGAACGCCTTGCCTGTCTGTTCGCTGGCACACGCATGTGCTTGGGGTCTCTAGCCGAGATTGTCGGCGGCATAGTTCCAGTTGATCAGCTTGTCGAGCACCGCGTTTACATAGTCCGCGCGGCGATTGCGGTAATCGAGATAGTAGGCATGCTCCCAGACGTCGATGGCCAGCAGCGGCGTCAAGCCCATGGTCAGCGGCGTCTCCGCATTGCTGGTCTTGACCACCTTCAGCACGTTGTCGTCCAACACGAGCCAGGCCCAGCCGCTGCCGAACTGGGTTGTCGCTGCCATTGCGAGCGCCTTCTTGCACGCATCGAGATTGCCGAACGACAGCTCGATGCGTTGCTTCAGCAGCGCAGGTGGCTCGCCGCTGCCGTTTGGCCGCAGGCTGTGCCAGTAGAAATTGTGATTCCAAGCTTGCGCGGCATTGTTGAAGATGGCGACCTGGTCGGCCTTGCCGGCCGTCTCGACAATGAGCTTCTCGAGCGGCAGGTCGGCTAAATCCGTGCCGGCGATCAGCTTGTTCAGCGTATCGACATAACCCCTGTGGTGCTTGCCATAGTGGTAGCCGATCGTGCTGACCGAGATCACCGGATCGAGCGCATTCTCCGCGTACGGCAGCGGTGGCAGAACATGGAGGCCTGCCCGTTCAATCGTTTCGACGGTCATTTGTTGTTCCTGTTCAAGGTGGGCGGCCCGGAGCATTCGCTGTCAGGGCAAAGCCGCCATGGCGGGGATCGGCGCAAGATTGCCGCCTTCGTTCTCCCACGCCTTGACGCACGTCTTGTGCTGCAGGTGCTCGGCAGCGCGGACTTGCCTGCGTTGCGACCTGACTGCGATTGCCGCGCCGGCGGCGGCGCTGATTGCAATGGCGAGGAGGAGGCCCCAGCGCTTGTCGGTACTCATGGTGGATTCACTCACGAAAGACAGAAGTTGTGTTGCTGCGCCACCGCGAGGGGTGGGCCCGTGTGATGCCAAGGGGCGGGCCGTCGACTCGAAGGCCGGCCCCCGGCAAGTGTCGCGCTTACTTGAGACGCATGTCGTTCTTGACCGACTTCACGCCGGCGACGCCACGGGTGATATCTACAGCCTTCAATTCCGCGACCTGCGTGCTCACAAAGCCGCTCAGCTGGACCACGCCCTTGAACGTCTCGACGTTGATCTCGGCCGACTTGAGCGTCGGTTCGCCGAGGATCGCTGCCTTGACCTTGCTGGTAATGACCGTGTCGTCCACGTATTCGCCGGTGCCTTCCTTCTTCGCCGTAGACGCGCAGCCCAGCGTCACCGCCAAGACCATTGCGCCGATGAAGTATGCAAACCTGCGGGTATTGATTTTCATGCCGTTTCCTTTATTGAACATTTTCGCGCCGGAGGCGCCGTGCTACAGGCGCCCCATGACGAACAGGACGATGATGACCAACAGAATCACGCCGACGATGCCGCTCGGACCATAGCCCCAACTCGACGCGTGCGGCCAGACAGGCAACACACCGACAAGCATCAGGACCAGGACGACCAGCAGAATTGTGCCAATGCTCATGGTGCCCTCCCTAGGATTGTTATCCCGCCACGCGATTGCCATCGGGACCCTACATTCGCACGTTAGCCATCGCCGCGGATACCGTCTGTTCGCTGGCGTACTTATGCCGAATTCATTTCGGATCGACGGACGTGGTATTCGCCTTGGCGTCGGCCACCTGCTGGTTCCGCACGGCGTGCGCCTGCTTCAAGCAGACGCCCTTTTCGGTACCGGACTTGGCCTCGCAGGCGACCTTGGCCACCATGTAATCGGCATCCGCCTGGGCGACACGGCTATCGGTCCTGGCCTGAGTGGTGCCTTTGTACTTGGCTTCGGCGGCCGCCTTCGTCCGCTTTTCCGCGGCCTTGGCCTCGACGACACACATGTCGCGCTTGTGTCCTGCGAGCGTCGCGCACTTGGCGCGCGCGTCCTTGTAGACAGCTGTGGCACGATCGAGTGCGGCGTTGTAGTCACTGCGTGTCTGCATGGTCACCGCGAACGCGATCTGCGTGTACGTCAAGATCGCGAGGCCTGCTGTCGCTACGACGAGCGATGCAGCAACCATCCCGGACCTGTTCATTTGTGGCTCCCTCGAAGCGAGACGCATGTCGGGGTCACGCCCGCGACTTCTCGAGGCCGCGGGCATGACCGACCGGAGTTACGCCGTAGTAGCTACCGGCTGGTAGTCCTTGTGGATTTCCTCGAATGCCTTGACCTGCGTTTCAGCCTGATCCTTGGTGATGCCGTAGGTTTCCTGGATCTTTCCCGTCAGCTGGTCGCGCTTGCCGGCGATCGTGTCGAGGTTGTCGTCCGTGAGCTTGCCCCACTGTTCCTTCACGTGTCCCTTGAACTGCTTCCAATTGCCTTCGATGACGTCCCAATTCATGGTGTTTCCTTCCAGCAGTGGTGTTGCCGCCGTAGCGCGCGTCCGCACTTGCGCAATCGCGTAATCGCCTACGGATGCAGACAGAATAGCCAGGGCCGAAATAGTGGTCGGTTCGTTGTCGCACACAAACCAACGTCGGACTCGCACCGGCTATGTGCGCTGCGGAACATAGAGGTGGCGCATTGGAGTAACCTTGTCGCATGGCCTCAAAGGGACCAAGCGCGGCTGTCAACAACCTGTCGTCCGGCACTTCGCCGGTCCGGCCAAGCAGCGCTTCGTCTGCCGCTCCAAATCCCCACCAGAATCATTTGCTCAACGCACTGCCGGCCGCCGATTACGAGCGCATCGCCTCGCATCTGGAACTTATTCCGATGAAGTTGGGCGACGTTCTCTATGAGCCGGGGGTCAAGCTTCGGCACGTCTACTTCCCGACCACGTCCATCGTGTCGCTGCTCTACGTGATGGAGGACGGCGCGTCGGCCGAAATCGCGATCGTGGGCAACGAGGGCATTCTCGGCGTGTCGTTATTCATGGGTGGCGACACCACGCCGAGCAGGGCGATCGTGCAAAGCGCCGGGCATGCCTTTCGGCTCAAGGCCGAGCTGCTCAAGAACGAGTTCGGGCGCTTCGGCCCGACGATGCATCTGCTGCTGCGCTACACGCAAGCGCTGATCACGCAGATGGCGCAGACGGCGGTCTGCAACCGCCATCATTCGGTCGACCAGCAGCTTTGTCGGTGGCTGTTGCTGAGCCTCGATCGGCTGCAGTCGAACGATCTCTCCATGACGCAGGAATTGATCGCCAACATGCTGGGCGTGCGCCGCGAAGGCGTTACCGAGGCCGCGGGAAAGCTCCAGGATGCCGGGCTCATCAGCTACCGGCGCGGCAGGATCACGGTGCTCGACCGCCCGGGACTCGAGAGCCGAGCCTGCGAGTGCTACCAGGTGGTCAAGACGGAATTCGACCGACTGCTTCCGTACGTCGTCCGCTAGCAAATCCTTGCCGCGTCACTGCGGCGCGCACATCGCCACCTGATCGGGGCCGTAGCCTTCGGCAATGTAGCCCCTCGTGATCATCAGCGCCTTTACTGTCGTCGACGTCGTATACCGGTGGTTGGAATCGGCGCGACCATTCCACAGGCGGTAGACCGGAACGCCCGTTCCCGCGCAGACACCCGTGCCCTGATCCGGCAATGCGATGTAGAACGCCGCGCTCGATTCATAGACCAGTTGAGGAAACTTGGAACCGGTGTCCGTACATTCCTGCAACGATCCGGAAAAGAAGTGCGAATCGCCATATCCGGGCGGAATGTAGTACCGGCAGACCGGATTGATTCCGATGCTGGAGCCGTCCCAGACATTGAAGACGTAGCCGGTGCGCGTCCAGCCAGCATGCACTCCCGTGTCGAGATCGCTGATCTCCTGCGCATTGCTGGCGACGAAATAATGATCGAGGGCGGCGTGATAAAACTCGATCGACTGCACTTCGTTCGGCGGCAGAGGCACGCCGATGTACTCGGCAGGCAGCACATTGATCCAGTAGCGGACGGCGTACCCGTCGTTGCCCGCAATTCCTTCGAATTCCGTCAGCAACAGCGAGAAGTACCAGATTCCGTCCGGCGGCATCGCGAACGGCAGGGGACCCGAGTCGATCTTCCCGGTCTGATCTCCGGCAGCCAAAGGAGGCAGCGCATAGACGGACAGACGCCGCCCGCTTGCCCCGGCGACATAGGGCGCGGCAAACGCCCACAATTCCAGGCGCAGCTGATCGGACTGGTTATTCAGGTCGAAACTCTGTACGCCGTCCGTCGAAAGCGTGGCCGTGTTGTTCGAGTACGTGTAGGAGACGTAGTTGACGAGCCGTACGTCGGTCGCCAGCGCAGCGGATGGCGACAGCGCCAGCAGAAGGACGGCAAGCGCTCCCATCAGCGTGTTGCGAGTCATGGCGGACGTTCGTGACGGGCGATTCATCGGGCGTTTTCCTGTGAGCAAGGCGATGGCGCAGGTTAAGTGCGCGCTTGCCCTGCGGTCGGTGCGCTGGCGCACGGACGTCCGCTGCCCCCGTTGGACGCTATGTGCGCTACCGCGCAGACCGATCGATCCGTTTGCGCTACGGTCGCTTGAGCGTGAATCTTCAAGGAGCGTATTGGTGCCACCGACCCCGCGCGCCGCCGCGGTCAATCGCCTGCTCGAAACACTGCCGGCCGACGAGCTGCGCCGGATCCTTCCCGAGTGCGAAAGCGTCGAGGTCGCGTTTGCTGACGTGTTATGCACGCCGAGGCAGCGCCTTCGCCATGTCTATTTCCCCACCGGGAGCTTCATTTCGTTGATCATGCCGATCGACAAGGCTTCGTCGCTCGAAGTCGGATTGATCGGGAGCGAGGGCATGTTCGGCATCCCGCTCGCGCTCGGCGTCGACGAATCGCCTGTGCGCGCCGTCGTCCAGGGCGCCGGTTCAGCGTTGCGGATGGACGGGGCGACGTTCTGCCGCGAACTCGCGCGCGACCCCGTTCTTCGTCGCACGGTCAACCGCTATGCGTTCGTGCAGTTGAGCCAGCTTGCGCAGTCAGCCGCCTGCACACGCTTCCACGTCGTGGAGGCACGGCTCGCGCGCTGGCTGCTGATGACCCAGGATCGCGCGCACGCCGACGACTTCCACATCACGCAGGAATTCCTGGCGCTCATGCTGGGCGTCCGCCGTGTGGGCGTCACCAAGGCGGCGAGCTCACTGCAGGAGCGAAGCCTGATTCATTACAGCCGCGGCAACATCACGGTCCTCGACCGGCGCGGACTCCAGGCCGCTTCGTGCGGGTGCTACAAGGCGGACAAGGACGCGTACGACCGGATGCTCAAGCCGGGCTTCCGATAAGCGGCGGACCGTCGGTCGCGACTACTTGCGCACCGATCGATGCCAGCGCGAATGTAAACGGCGCAAGGTGTCTCGCGAGAATTGACGCCTTCACGCGTGCATAGCGGCCACTATGCGCCAATCTCCGAGGAATCGCGCTCACCGCCCCGGGTCCCGACCAGCAAGAGCGCCACGACGGCGTGCAGAACGACGGCCGGCCACAACAGGATCCCGCTCATGTGCTCGGCCGCAAATAGATACGCGAGGAACAAGGCGATCAGGGCGTTGTACACCAGCATCCCGCGCGCGGCAGACGCGCTGCCCTCGGCCTGTCGGCGACCGGGCCAGCAGGCGACGCTCAGCGCGAGCAACGTTATGCCGAAGCAGCGCCCGACCACCACCGCGATGGTGGTGATGTCCGCGCCCACCAGCAACTTCACGACGAGCGCGGGATCGAACATCAGCACGAGCGCCGTCGCGAATTCCGCGGCCGACGAAAACATGAGGACTTTTCGTTGCATCGACTATCGGGGTCTAGTCGCGCGCTTTCGCGAGCGCCCTCTGCGCCGCCTCTTTCTCCTCGGCGGTGATCTGCTCCGGCCCCAGCTTGTACGTGACCTTGTTGATCGTCCCGTTGAATCGGAACGGCAGCTTGTAACTGTCGTCGACTGGCGTGCGCGTGTCGATGCCGATGTCGAGCGTTTCATCGATGGCCATCAGCAGCGGAATCGTGTGATCGATCGTCTGCTTGGACAGCTCCTTGCCGTCGACGGAAAGCACGCCGGTGCCGCCCTTGCCGGGACCCGGTCCGTTGTACTTGAAATCGAACGCGATTGTGTGCTTGCCGGGTTTGAGCGATGCACCCAGCCAGTCGGCGCCGCCGACGCCACCCTCCCAGCGGTAGCGCTTGAGGTTGAGAAGGTTGTAGACGAACACCGGCTTGCCCTTGAGCAGGTAGAGGCCATAGCCGCCGAATTTGCCGCCCATTGTCGCGATCATGCCTTCGGCGCCCGCCTTTGGAATCGTCACCTCGGCAGTAATCGTGTAGTCGCGGTCGAGGACGCTGGGCGCGTTGCCGACGGGAATGCCCGCGTTTTCACCGACGTACGTGAATACCGTGCGCCCCGCAACCGCGCTCGGCCGCGGCGTCAGCAGCCGCACGAAGCCCGAATTATCCAGCGGCAAGACGTTGTACTTCGCCGCCTCGGTCAGGAACAGCGCCTGCATCTCCTTCAATTTGGCGGGGTCCTTGAGTGCCAAGTCGTTGAACTGCGAGAAGTCCTCGGCGATGTTGTAGAGCTCCCACTTGTAATCGTTCATCGGCGTCAGCTTGCCGGTGCCCAGCAGCCATGGGCGGCGCAGGCGGCGTCGTCGAGGCGATCCATCCATCGTGGTAGATCGCGCGATTGCCCACCATCTCGAAATACTGCGTGTCGCGCTTGGACTTGGCATTGGCATTCGCCTTGTCGAACGTGTACGCCATGCTCACGCCTTCGATGGGCTTTTGCGCGATGCCGTCGACGGTGGCCGGCGCCGGAATGCCCGCCACATCGAGGATCGTCGGCACGATGTCGATCATGTGATGGAACTGCGTGCGGATGCCGCCGGCGTCCTTGATGTGGCCGGGCCACGAAACGACCATGCCCTGCCGCGTCCCGCCGAAATGCGACGCCACCTGCTTCGTCCACTTGAACGGCGTGTCGAACGCCCACGACCACGCAACCGACATGTGCGGATAAGTCGCGTCCGAACCCCAGGACTCGTAGTACCGCATCAACTCGACTTCGGGCAGGTCCAGGATGCCGTTGTAGGCGGTCATCTGGTTGGGCGTGCCCTCCAATGTGCCTTCCGCGCTGGTGCCGTTGTCGCCGCTGATGTAGATGATGAGCGTGTTGTCGAGCTTGCCCATGTCCTCGACCGCCTGGATCACGCGGCCGATCTCGTGGTCGGTATAGGCCGCGTAGCCCGCGAAGACTTCCGCCTCGCGCGCATACAGTTTCTTGCGGATGACCGACAGCGAGTCCCACTTCGGCAGGTCGGCCGGCCATGGCGTGAGCTGCGTGTTCTCCGGAATCACGCCGAGGCGCTTCTGGTTGGCGAAGATCTGGTCGCGCAACTTCTCCCAGCCCATGTCGAACTTGCCCTTGAACTTCTCGACCCATTCCTTCTTCGGCTGGTGCGGCGAGTGGGTGCCGCCTGGGACGTAATAGAGGAAGAACGGCTTGTCGGGCGCGGCCGCGTTCAAGCTGCTCAAGTACTTGATCGCCTCGTCCGCCATGTCGGTGGTGAGGTTGTAGTCGGACCGGCCGACCCACGGAAAGATCTGCGTGTGATCGCGGAAAAGATACGGCGTCCACTGGTCGGTCTCGCCGCCCATGAATCCGTAGAAATACTGGAAGCCCATCCCGCTCGGCCACTGCTCGAACGGCCCCGCGATGCTGTACTGGAAGCCCGGCGTGTTGTGGTTCTTGCCGAACCACGACGTGGCGTAGCCGTTTTCCTTGAGGATCGTGCCGATCGTGGCGTTATCCGGGCCGATGATCGAGTCGTAGCCGGGATAGCCGGTGGACAGTTCACCGATGACGCCGAAGCCCACCGAGTGATGGTTGCGGCCGGTGATGAGCGCGGCGCGCGTCGGCGAACAAAGCGCGGTGGAGTGGAACTGCGTGTACCGCAACCCTGCCTTGGCGATGCGGTCCATGGCCGGCGTCGGGACGACGCCGCCAAAGGTGCCCGACACGCCGTAACCCTGGTCGTCGGTCATGATGAGCAGCACGTTCGGCGCGCCCTTGGGCGGAACGATCAGCGGCGGCCACCACGGCCTGGAATTCGTCGCCGACTCGTTGATCACGCCGCCGAATTTGGGCGGTGGCGGCGGCAGTTGCTTTCCGGGAATCGTGGTCGTCGCGTCGGGCGAGCCCAGCACGCCCGTGACTACCTGGGCGGCAACCGGCGCGACAGCCAGTGTTGCGGAAACCAGTACTGCCGCGAGTGTCGCGGCAAGGCCCGACATTGCTCGATTCATGGCGCGTTCTCCAATGCCCCTGAGAAAGAAATATTTTCGCGCCCGGAATTCTGTCGATTGCCTAGGAGCGGAATGGTGAACGGCGAAATGCTACTACAACGATGCCGCATGCGCACCAGCATCATGGCCGCACGACCGGCGCCCTCGATGACACATTCGTGACGCCTGAAAAATACCGCCGCGCGGCTCACCAATTCGGTAAGGCGCGCGGCGCATTAATGACGCGCGAACCGGGTATTACTGGCCGGTGCCCTTGGCCGCCGTCGCGGCCTCGGCCATCCGTTTCGCCATCTCCGCCTTGATGGCATCGAGGTTGAAACTCGCCCCCCGCTGCATCGGCGGGTAATCGAGGAAGGTCTGAATCGCCTTGCCCATCACCTGCTGGACGAATACAAAGCGCCAGAACTCGTACTTGAACCAGTCGAAGTATTGCTGCGCGCCTTCCTTGGTGCCGTTGTCAGGCCAACCCGTGCGTTCGAACGGGTCCAGGCGCAGGTTGATCAAATAGGGCACGTCGACGTGCGTCTTCTCGCCCAGCCAGCCGCGGGGCTGGTCGATGAACCGGTACTTGTAGTCGTCGATGCGAACGGCGCCGAGGGAACTTTCCCCAAGGTAGAAGATTTCGTGGCGCGCAGACGGACCCTTGCCCGTGATCGCGTCCATCTGGTTGTAGCCATCGAGATGGTTCTTGTAAGTCCGACCATCGATCGTCTTGCCCTTCAGCAATTCCTCGGTGATGTTCGGGTTGCCGGCGGCGGCAACGAAGGTCGGCAGCCAGTCCATGCCGGAGAAGATTCCGTTTTGCACCGAGTCGGCGGGCACGTGGCCGGGCCAGCGCAGAAGCGCGGGCACGCGAAATCCGCCTTCCATGACGGTGCCCTTGCTTTGTGCGAACGGCGTTTGTCCGCCATCGGGCCAGGTGAACACCTCGGTCCCGTTGTCCGTGGTGAAGACGACGATTGTGTTGTCGTCGACGCCCATGTCCTTCAGCTTCTTCATCACCAGGCCAACGTCGTCATCGAGCTGGGCCATGCCGGCCTCTTCTATGGACCAGCCATTCGTCGAATTGCGCATCGCCTCGTACTTCGGTGAGAGATGCGTGACGATGTGCATGCGCGTCGGGTTCAGCCAGACGAAGAATGGCTTGCCGTCCTTCTGCGCCTTGTCCATGAAGTTGATGGCGAAGTCACGGATCTCGTCGTCCACCGTTTCCATCCGCTTCGGGTATAGCGTGCCAGCGTCCTCGATCCTCTGCTTGCCGATCTTGCCCCAACGCGGCATCACCGTCGGGTCGTCGACGTTCGTGGCCCAGCTGTGAACCATATTGCGCGGGCCAACGACATTGAGCAGGTTCTGCGGATAGTTGGGATGCGCCGGGTCCTCCATCGCATCGAGGTGATACAGATAGCCGAAGAATTCGTCGAAGCCGTGGACCGTGGGAAGGAATTCGTTTAAGTCACCGAGGTGGTTCTTGCCGAACTGCCCCGTGGCGTAGCCCATGGACTTGAGAACCGTGGCGATTGTGACCGCTTCCGCCGGCAGGCCGATCGGGGAGCCCGCCTGACCAACGGTGGTCATGCCGGTGCGGATCGGCAGCTCACCCGTGATGAAGTTCGCGCGGCCGGCCGTGCAGCTCGCCTCGGCATAGTAGTCGGTGAACAGCATGCCCTCCTTCGCAATCTTGTCGAGATTGGGCGTGCGGCCTGCCATCATGCCGCGATGGTAGGCACCGATGTTCCACATGCCGATGTCGTCGCCCATGATGACCAGGATGTTGGGCTGCTTGGCTTGCGCGAATACCGGCGCGGCAAAAAGCATTCCAGCCGCGAGGCCGATGATCATGACAGAAATATTTCGCAACAATCTCATGAGGCCTCCAGGTACTTGACGGGGATCCACGGGCCGCGGCAGTCGTCGTCGTGACGTGCGGCGACGTGGGTCCGCCATAATACGCAAAGTGCGCGCGCGTGACAGCAGATTTTTCCGGTTATTGCAGGAATTCGCACAACAATCGGTGAAAATGATGGACTCCGCACTCGCGCGTCGGCGAATAGCGGCCGCCGCGGTACAGCCGCGAGCGCATGCCTCGCTGCACGGCCTGGACGACCGCCTCGTCTTCCATTTCCACCTTGTCGAGCTGCCCTCCCGCACCAGAAGCGAGCATCGTTGCGTCCCAAACGTAGCTGCGGAACGCAACGCGCGTGCGGTCGATGGACTCGGGTGCCACGAGATTGAGCGAAAGTCCCCATGGATAGAAATTGAGCATCAGGTTGGGGAACACGAACCAGTAGTACGCGGCGACGCGCAACCCGTGATCGCGCGAACGCGCCGGCATCTCGAAGGCCGGCACGCCGGGCTTGGCCACGCCGAGCTGCAGACTCGAATACCGGAACAGTTCGTTCGTGGCGTCGCTGCACTCGACCAGCTGGTTGAGGCCGGGATGGACGAAAGGAATGTGCAGGCTTTCGAGGTAGTTCTCGACGTACAGCGCCCAGTGCGCATGCACCGCGTAGTCGCGGTCGAGCGAGGAATCATGCCGGAAGCTTTCCACCGGCATCCAGTCGAGGCGCTTGGCCACGTCATCGAGGAAATCGCCGCTCGGCGCCGCGGGATCGAGCGCGGCGAATCCGTGATTGCTCCACGCCGCGAACGGAACCTGCGGCAGGTCATCGCGCGGCGACGGAAAATTCTTTGCCTCCTTGAATTCCGGCATGAACGTCATGCGCCCGGAAAGATCGAAGCGCCGCGAGTGGTAACCGCAGCGAATCTCCTTGGCCCGGCAGGCCGCCGCGACGAGAATGTTGCCGCGGTGCGTGCATACGTTGGACAGGCACCGCAATTGGCCGTCCGCGTCGCGCGCGAGCAGCAGCGGCTCGTCGAGCAGCCCCGGCAGCAGATCGCGCGGTACCAGCGACCCCGCCGCCGCCACATCGTCGAGGCCGCCCAGCCATTGCCACGTGCGCGCGAAGACGCGTTCGCGCGCCCGAGCGTATGCGGTCTCGTCGCGATAGAACGCAGCGTCGAGCGTCGAAGCAACGGTGATATCGGGATCGACGGAATAGTTCATGGCGCGGGTACGGCGTTGTTGTGCGCGCCGCCTAGCGCTTCAGGCCCAGCACCGCAGTGGCAACGTAACCCCGCGCGCCATCGGCGGGCCGATCCAGCTGCACCAGGGCGGCAGTCTGGTTGGCGTAGATATTCTCGTTCGAGTTTCGCGTGCGGCGGATCCCGCGTCCGTTATAGGGAGCGGCGGACATCACCGCGTCGCTGACGGTATCGTCGAAGAAGAGTTGCGTCGTGAAATCGTAGGTCTTGTTGCCGGCGGCGTCGAACGTGCGCGCCTTGACGTGGATGTGAATCGTGCGGCCGGGGTACCAGCCCGGGTAGATGGTCTTGAACGTGACGCGGCCGTTCGCATCGCTCACCTGATAGCCGCGCAGGAATGTCTGCCCGCTGGTGCCCTGTTGCCCCATGCCGCCGGTCACGTCGGAATATTCGCCGACGGCATCGCAGTGCCAGATGTCCACCTGCATGCCGGCGACGGGCAGGCAGCCCGCCACCGCAACATTGCGCAGATGGAGGTCGAGCGTGAGCGGCATCCCCTGCACGACGCCGGGCCGGTTCGACCCGGAGACGAGGTCCGACCGGTTGAGCCTTTCGTCAACGAAAAACGGGACCTTCCGTCATGGCCGGCGAAAGGACACACGACATATCGACGGCCGTGCGGGACGTCGCGGCGGCCGAGGGACGCGTGTCGAGGCCGAGCAACGGCGGGACACCGAGGGCGCCCAGTAGTGCAAGGAGGCGCCGCCGTGTTGAATGCGCGTCTGTGGTTCGTGGATCCGACATGTAAGTCTCCCGACAGAAAGGTCCGAAAGCTACAGCCGGTGCGTACGGTCTGCCACCGTGAAGCCCGGCCACACGATATTGTCGCTCTTCGCCAACGCGAGCACCTTGAACAGTTCGCCCATTTCGGCAGGCGACGTCAGCTTGTGCACGGCGGCGGCTTCGCGCAAATAAGCTGCCGACGCCGGTTCGCCGTTCGCGCGCAGCAGGTCGAGAATGCCGCAGCCCAGCAGGAACGCCGCCTGCGGCGCGTAGCCGGCTACCTGCAACCCGGCGTGCTCGCCGGCCAGCGCGATGGCCGTGAAGTCGACGTGCGCAGTCAGGTCCGACAATCCCGGCCACAGGAACGGATCCGAATGCGCGCGATGCCGATAGTGGCCCACCAGCGTGCCTTCGCTGCGCTGGACGTGATAGAACTCCGCTTGCGGAAACCCGTAGTCGGCGATGAGCAGCGCGCCCGCCGTCATCCGCCGGCCGACGTCCTCGACTAGCGCTTCGGCCGCCGGGTTGATTTCGCTGACGTAGTCGCCCGTCGCCGGAAATCGCTCGGCCGCGAGCGCGAGCAGCGCGGCATCCTCCAGAGGACGATCCTCCCAACGCAAACGCTCGCCGTCCGCAACGCCCCGCTCGAACCACTCGCCGCGCCGCCGCGAGACGACGTGCGGCGGAATGGCGTCGAGCACTTCGTTCATCACGACGGCGCCGCCGATGGACGCGGGCGGCGCGTCGACCCATTCGACGCGGGACGCATGGTCCGGCGCGCGCCGGCCGATCTGCTCGCGCTGGCGTTCGCGCAAATCCGGACTGACGTCGACGACAATGTATCGCGACAGATGCGCGCCGCGAGCCGCGAGTGCGTTCAGGAGGTCCGCCGCAAGGACTCCGCTGCCCGCGCCGAATTCGACGATTTCGCGCGATGCCGTGGCCTCCAGGATTGCGGCCACCTGGACGGCGAGCGCCCGCGCGTACAACGGCGTGGTCTCGGGTGCGGTGACGAAATCGCCGGCGTCGCCGAATTTTCGAGCACCGGCGACGTAGTACCCCAGACCCGGCGCGTACAGTACGAGCTGCATGTAACGTGCGAAGGAAATCCAGCCGCCGGCGCGCTCGATTTCCGCACGGACGGCCGCCACGACGCGCGCGCTGTGGTCGCGACCGGCCGCGTCGGGTGAGGGCAAGGACGGTGGCGCGGCGGAAGGCAAGATCGGGTCGGCGACGCGGCACTCGAAAATCGCCGCAGCGGGAGGGTTGTGCTAGATTGCCGCCGAGTCTAACGGAATCGGCGAACGGCTTGGGAGCGCTGCGTGCAAGGTAAGACAGTCTTGATCACCGGCGGCGCCAAGCGCGTCGGTGCGGCCATCTGCCGGCGGCTGCACGCTGCAGGCGCCAACCTGATGCTCCATTACCGTGCTTCCGCGGGCGAAGCGCGCCTCCTTGCAGGCCGAACTCAATCACACGCGGCCCTCCTCCGTCGCGCTGATCCAGGCGGACCTGCTCGACCTGCCCAAGCTGCCGTCGGTGGTCGAGCAGACGATGCAGACGTACGGCCGGCTCGACGCGCTGGTCAACAATGCGTCGACGTTCGCGCAGACGCAGGTCGGCGAAATAACGGAAGCCGCCTGGAACGACCTCATCGGCACCAATCTGCAGGTGCCGCTCTTCCTGGCGCAGGCCGCCGCGCCGGCGTTGAAGAGGGCGCAGGGCGCGATCGTCAACCTCTCCGACATCCATGCCGAGCGTCCGCTCAAGAATTACGTCGTCTATTCGATCGCGAAGGCCGGGCTGGCGGGCCTTACGCGGTCGCTGGCGCGCGAACTGGCGCCCGACGTGCGCGTCAACGCCGTGGCGCCCGGTCCCATCCTGTGGCCCGACGACGAGTCGTTCGACGAACTGTCGCGGCAGCGGATCATCTCGCACACGCCGTTGAAGCGCGAAGGCACGCCGGAGGACATCGCGGGCGCCGTGCTGTTCCTGCTCGCGGACGCGAACTACATCACCGGCGAGACGATCAACGTCGACGGCGGCCGGAACATGGCGATCTGACGCTTAGCGTCGCATCGAGGCCACTCTGATGGCGAGGTCCTCGAGATAGGGATCGATGATGCCGTGCGTCACCAGCGCGACGCGCGTGCGCTCCAGATAATCGAGCGACGATCCGAACGCGCCTTTCGATGTCGCGATCACGGCGGCTTGGGTGTCCAGCGGCAAGCCTGGCGTACTGCGGATGCGCCGGCCGAACTACAAAGGTCAGCGCAACGAGGTCGCGCTCGCCCGAGCGCACGGGAACCCAGCGCGGACGGTACGAGCCGACGACCATTTCGCGCCGCCACAACAGATGCAGTTCGTCCATGGCGACCGGCGCAGGCAGCCGGTACACGACGCCCGTGCAGGCGCCGCCGCGAACGAGTCCCAGCACCAATCCCGGCTGCGTGCGCGTCCCGCGCGACGCCATCGAGTACAGGCAGAAGCGGCGGTGCAGGCCGCGCAGGATGGCCGGCCGCGACTCGGCGAACGGAAAGAGCGGGTTCCACAACAGCGAACCGTATGCGAACACCCACCAGCCGGCGCCTTTGGGCCTTGCGGCGAGCGTGGAGGTCAGCGACTCGGACAACTGCTCGTCGGTGAGCGCCCATTTCGAGTCGCCCCCCGCCGCGACATACAACTCGCGCATCCGCCCCGACTCGAGGTCGCTGCGGCAGAGCGTCGTCGGATCACTCGTCGGAATGCGCGTCACGCTGAAGCTTCACAAGATCGATGTTCGCCTGCCGGCGCTTCGCCGCATTGGTCTTGCCATGCGGGCCGCCCTTGGCAAGCAGCGGCGAGCGTGCGACTGGGTTGCGAATCCTGGGCGCATGCGGCGGCGAGTGCAGTTTGGCGCGCTTCATGGGACCGATGATCGCCCATGGAGAGCCGCATCCGCAACGCGCAACGCTTGCCTGGCGCTAGACCAGGCCCTGGAATGTCAGCCGCGCGCCACACCATGCGGCCGCGGCCAGCAGACGGTCGTCGCAATTGCGCGGCGCCGCCATCTGCAGCCCGACCGGCATGCGCCGCACGAAGCCGGCCGGCACGCTGATCGCCGGGAACCCCAGCAGCGACCACAGCGTGCAGCACGACGGGTCGCCGGTGGTCGAGAGGCCGCGCGGCGCCGCCCCGGGCGCCGCGGGAGAAAGCACCGCATCGTAGCCGTCGAGCCATTGCGTGAAGAACTCGATCGCGTCCTCGCGCGCCGCCATCGCCGACCGGTAGGCGTGCCTCGCCGATCGCGCGCCCCTCGTCCAGCGCGGCGTTGACGGCCGGCGACAGCCGCGCGCGTTCGCGCGACTGCAATTCGCCTAAGTTGCGCGCGGCCTCGTACAGCATGATCGTCCGTTGGATCGACTTGGCTTCGCGCCATGCCGGCGGGATGTCGACGGGAACGACGTCGGCGCGCCTGCGCAAATGCGTCACCGCCGCTTCGACGACATCGTCCGCGTCGCAATCGGGAACGGTCCACGGATAGCCGCCCAGGAATGCGAAGCGCGGCGCCTTCGCGAGTGGCGTCAGCGTTCCGGCGATGCGACCCGGATCGGCCAGTACGCTCGCCAGGAGCGCGGCATCTTCGACGGTCCGCGTGAACGTGCCGACGGTATCGAACGTTTCGCTGAACAGATGCACGCCCGCGACCGGGATCGGCGTCGAGCGTCGGCTTGAAACCGACGACACCGCAAAAAGCCGCGGGGCGGATGACCGAGCCGTTGGTCTGCGTGCCGATGGCCGCGCAGACATGGCCGACCGCGACCGCCGCCGCCGATCCCGACGACGATCCGCCCGGCGTGTGCGCCGGATCCCACGGATTGCGCGTCTTGCCCGGGTCCAGGAACGCAAATGGTGTGGTGACCGTCTTGCCGAACACGAACGCGCCGGCCGCCTTCAGGCGCATCGACGCACACCGCGTCGCGCAGCGGCCGATGGTCGGCGAATATCGGGGAGCCCATCGTCGTCGGCATGTCGGCTGTATCGATGATGTCCTTGACGCCCAGGCCGACGCCGCACAGCGGTCCCGCCTTTCTCGTCGCGTCCCAGCGCGCCGCCTCGCGCTTCACGTGCTCCGGGTCGAGCGTGACCCACGCTTCCACCGCGGCATCGGTCATCCGGACGCGCGCGAGTTGCGCGGTCGCCAGTGCAAGCGACGTCGACCGCCCCTCGACGAGCGCCTCCACGGCCTCGGTGAGCGTCAACGAATAGCCGCTAGGCGCGTGCGTCATCGCTCGATGCCGGTCGCTTCCATTCGTACCAGCGGCGCGGCCTCGGTGCGGTTGCGCCCTTTGGCGGGCGTTGTCAGGAACAGCGCCTGCAGGTCGTTCAGGAAGCGCCGGCCGAGTTCGGTCGGCTTGATGGTCGCCGGATCCGGTTCGAGGAGGCCGCGCCGCGTCGCCGCGGCAATCGGCTGCGCGACGAGCGACAGCGGATAGCCGGTGCGCTCCGCGAACAATGCCGAGGGCACGCCCGCGGTCAGCCGCAGCGCGTTCAGCATGAACTCGAAGCCGACATCGTCGCGCGTCACTTCGACCTCTTCCTGCAGCGGATGGCCCTGCGCAATGCGTTCGAGGTATTGCCTGGGCTGCTTCCACCGCAACTGCCGGACGATCCGGTCCGCGAAGGAAAGCTTGGAATGCGCGCCGGCGCCGATGCCCAGGTAGTCGCCGAAACGCCAGTAGTTGGCATTGTGCGCGCACTGGCGGCCGGGCTTCGCGTAGGCGGACGTTTCGTAATGCTGGTAGCCGGCGCCTTCGAGCATCGCGTGCACCGCGTCCTCGATGTCGGCGGCCGTGTCGTCGTCGGGAAGCGGCGGCGGATAGCGGTGGAAGAGCGTGTTGGGCTCGAGCGTCAGGTGATAGAAGGACAGGTGCGGCGGCATGAACGCCAGCGCGGCCGCGACGTCCGCGCGCGCCTCTTCCACCGTCTGCCGCGGCAAGCCGTACATGAGGTCGAGGTTCACGTTGCCGAAGATCATCAGCGCCGCCTCGGCCGCGCGGCGCGCCTCGTCGGCATCGTGGACGCGTCCCAGCGCCTGCAGTTGCGCGGCGTCGAAGCTCTGCACGCCCAGCGACAGCCGGTTGACGCCGGCGCGCGAAATAGCCGGCGAATTTCTGCCGCTCGAACGTGCCCGGATTGGCCTCGAGCGTCACCTCGGCGTCGGGCAACAGCGGCACGCGCGCGCGGATTCCGCCCAGCAGCCGGTCGATGGCCGCGGCGGAGAAGAGGCTCGGCGTGCCGCCGCCCATGAAGATGCGACACGACCTTGCGTCCCCAGATCGAAGGCAGCGCGAACTCGAGGTCGGTCAGCAGCGCATCGACATACTGCGCCTCCGGCGCGTCGCCGTGCACCTCGTGCGAATTGAAATCGCAGTACGGGCACTTCTTGAGGCACCACGGAATGTGCACGTACAGCGCCAGCGGAGGCAGCGCCGCGAACGACGGCCGCGCCAGCGCGCGCGCGTCGACCGTGACCTTCGATGGCGCGGGATCCGTCATTGGTGCGCCTCGGTTTCGCGAATCTTCATCTCGTCGAGCTTGGCCAGCAGCGCGCGCATCGCCTGGCCGCGGTGCGACAGCTCGTTCTTGCGCTCGAGCGGAAGTTCCGCACCGGTGAGCCCTGTCGCGTCATCCTGGAAGTGCGGATCGTAGCCGAATCCGCCGCTCGCCGCGCGGCAGGTCGATGATCGTGCCATGCCAGATGCCCTCGGCAATCAGCGGCTCCGGGTCCGCGGCATGGCGGACCAGCACCAGCACGCAATAGTAATGCGCGCGCCGATCGCCGATGCCCTGCAGCGCCGCCACCAGTTTGGCGTTGTTGCGCGCATCGGACGCGGGTTCACCCGCATAGCGCGCGGAATGCACGCCCGGCGCGCCGCCGAGCGCGTCGACGCAGACGCCGGAATCGTCGGCGAGCGCGGGCAGCGCGGCGAGTGCGCTCGCGTGGCGCGCCTTGGCCAGCGCGTTCTCGACGAACGTCGCGTGCGGCTCGTCCGCGTCGCCGATGCCAAGCTCCTTCTGCGCGACGACGTCGATCCCGCGCGGCGCCAGCAGGCGGCGGAATTCGCGCAGCTTGCCCTCGTTGCCGGACGCGAGGACGAGGCGGGAGATCAACGGCGCAGCGCCAACCGTTGCTGCGGCGACGAGCCGCGCGATGCCGCCCTCGGCGAGCGCCACCAGCGCTGTCCATCTCGCGCGCGCGAGAACGGCGCGCCTTCGGCGGTTCCCTGCAATTCGACGAAGCCGCCGGCGCCCGTCATCACGACGTTCATGTCGGTGTCGCAGTTCGAGTCCTCGGCGTAGTCGAGGTCGAGCACGGCCAGCGCCGTCGACGACGCCGACCGACACGGCCGCGACGAGATCGCGCAGCGGCTCAGCCGCTCACGAGTCCCTTGGCCTTGCACCACGCGATCGCGTCGGCCACCGCGACGCACGCGCCGGTGATCGACGCGCAGCGCGTGCCGCCATCGGCCTGCAGCACGTCGCAATCGATCCGCAGCGTGCGCTCGCCCAGCGCGGTCAGGTCCATCACGGCGCGCAGGCTGCGGCCGATCAGCCGCTGGATTTCCTGCGTGCGGCCCGATTGCTTGCCCTCGGCCGCTTCGCGGCGCATCCGCGTATTGGTCGCGCGCGGCAACATCCCGTATTCGGCGGTGAGCCAGCCCTGCCCCTTGCCCTTCAGGAACGACGGCACGCTCTCCTCGACGCTGACGGTGCACAGCACGCTGCGTGTCGCCCATCGCGACCAGCACCGAGCCTTCGGCGTGCTTCGTGAAGCCGCGGGTGATCTCGACGGCGCGCAATTCATCGGCGCGGCGGCCGGAAGGGCGAGTGGGCATGTGCGTGGATCGACCGTGGCAAAGGCGATTATAGGGGCGACGCCCGTGCGCGCCGCGCGCGTACCATGTCCGAAGCTCGTCCGCCAGCGAGCGCGGCGGCTGCCAGCCGAACGCCGCGCGGAACGCGCCCGCGTCGACGACCAGCGAATCCGTCAACCGGGCGATGCTTTGCGACCGGCCCAGGCATGCGCACGCCAACCAGGCAGGATCGACAGGCGGCAACGGCGACGAGCCGCGCGCGACGGCGAAGCGCAGCGGCGATCGCCCGCACCAGGTCCGGCGTGGAAACCGGCACGGCATCGGCGAGCAAATAGGTCGCGGCAGTGCGACGTGGCGGCGCCGGTCGCGCGAGAGCGCGTCGAGCGCGCTCGGCGAGATTGCCCACGCCCAGCAGGCTGCGCCGATTGTCGATGCTGGCGAGCGGCAGCGGCACGCCGCGCGCGACGGCGTCGATCAGGCGCGCGAAGTTGCCCTTGACGCCCGGCCCGTAGAGCAGCGGCAGTCGCAGGATCGTCACCGGCATGCCCGTGTCGCGCGCGACGTCGGCCAGCGCGCATTCCGCCTCCCACTTGCTCGCGGCGTAGTCGTCGCGCGGGTCCGGCGGATCGTTCTCGCGAAACGGCCGACCGGGCGGCGACGTCGTCGCCGTTGACCTTCACCGAGCTCGCGAACACGAAATGCGCGGCACCCGCTGCCGCCGCCGCGCGCGCAACGCGCTCCGTCGCGTCGACGTTGACGGCGCGAAAGAGCGGCCAGCGGATCCGCCGCGGTCTCGCGCATCACGTGGGCGCGGCCGGCGAGATGCACGACCGTATGCGCGCCCACGCAACGCGTTGCGCAGCGCGGGTCGGCGATCGCGGTCAGGTCGCCCACGGGCAGCATGTCCGGCCGCGCGGCCGTCGTCGGTCGACAGGTCGCGCACCAGCCCGCGCAACGGCAGCGCCGACGCGCGCAAATGCGCGCGACACGGCGCGTCCCGACAAATCCGTCGGCGCCGGTGACGACGATCAGGCCGCGCACGGTCATCGGCGCACGCCGCGCAGGTTCAGAACCACTTCCAGCCGTGCCGGCGGTAGAAGCGCAAGCCGCTCTTCACGAAATAGTAGATGTGCTTCAGCCCTTTGCGCGCGCGCCGCCGCCATGATGGCCGATCTGCACCGACGGCACGTACGCGGTCTTGGTGATTCGTTCAAGCGCACGCTCCAGTCGAAATCCTCGAAGTAGAGAAAGTATTTCGGATCGAAGCCGCCGGTGCTGTCGATCGCGACGCGCTTGCACCAGCATGAACGCGCCCGACAGCGCGGGAATGCCGATGACGTCGCGCGGCGGCTCGACGTCCATCACGTCGCGCATTTCGTAGCGCGCGAGCCGCGTCGCCTGAAGAGCGCGCGCAGGAACGCCGGGGCCGAAACCGCGCAGGAACAGATCGAAGATCGCCGGATAGCGCTTGCACAGGTACTCGCGCGTGCCGTCGGGGCCCAGCACGCAGCGGCGCGAGCGCGCCGACATCCTGGTGCTCGTCGAGCCAGCGGACGGCGTTGGCGAGCGAATCGGGCGCCAGCTCGACGTCGGGATTCAGCACCAGGTGGTAGTCGGAGCCGGTGCCGTGCAGCACGAGGTTGTGCGCGGCGCCGTAGCCGATGTTCGCGTGGCCGTGCAGGTAGGTCACATGCACGCCGGAATCGGAGAAGCGCATCTTGCCGAGCTTGATCACGCCGTCGGCGACGTCGCGGTCCTCGCTGTTGTCGATCAGCGCGAGGTGCACCGTGCGCAACGCGCCGTCCTCGCGCGCGGCGCCGATCGCGAGCGCCAGCTTGCGCAGGCAGCGCTCGAGCAGCTTCACGTCGGGCCGGTACGTGACGATGGAAATCTGCAGCGAGGAAGGAAGCAAGGGGAGGCGTTGGGGAGGCTGCGCTAGAATCCTCGGGCAATCGGGTGTCCGCGTCAACCCAAGCAAGTTCTTTCCTCCGCGAGGATTCGTGCCGCCTGCTCACCCCGTATCCGGCCCAGTCTCTTCCACCGCTTCCCCGCCGGCCGCCGGCGCCGCCGCGCCCTCGCGCTATCCCGCCGATGCCCTGGTCGCGTTCGGCGACGCGCTGCTGCGCAAATCGGGCATGCGCGACGACATGGCGCGCGACGTCGCGTCGGTGCTGGTCGACGGCGACCTGCTCGGCCACACGACGCACGGCCTCGCGCTGCTCGCCGCCGTATCTCGCCGAAATCGAGAAAGGCACGATGGCCAAGGCCGGCGAGCACGTCGTGGTCAATGCGCGACCCGCCGCGCAGACCTGGGACGGCAACCGGCTGCCCGGACCGTGGCTCACGCTGCGCGCGCTCGACGCCGCGATGGCGATGGCGAAAACGTGCGGCACCGGCACCGTCGTCATTCGCCGCTCGCATCACATCGCGTGCCTCGCGGCGTACCTGCGGCGCGCGACCGACCAGGGCATGATGGCGCTCATCTATTGTTCCGATCCGTCGATGAAGAGCGTCGCGCCGTTCGGCGGCGTGTCGCCGGTGTTCACGCCCAATCCGTTCGCCGCGGGCATTCCGACGCGGCGGCGACCCGATCCTGCTCGACATTTCCGCGAGCTACACGACCAACGGCCTGACGGCTCGCCTGCACAAGGCCGGCGAAAAGCTGGCGCATCCGTGGGTGCAGGATGCGCAGGGCAACGCGACGACCGATCCCGCCGTGCTGTTCAACGAACCGAAGGGCACGTTGCTGCCGCTCGGCGGTCTCGAAGCCGGACACAAGGGCTACGCGCTGGCGCTGCTGGTCGAGGCGCTGACCGCGGGGCTCGCCGGATTCGGCCGCGCCGATCCGGCCGAGGGCTGGGGCGCGACGGTGTTCGTGCAGGTGATCGATCCGGCCGCGTTCGGCGGCGGCGACGCATTCGCGCGCCAGATGGATTGGCTGGTCGGCGCCTGCCACGACGCGACGCCGCGGCCCGGCGTCGAACGCGTGCGCCTTCCGGGCGAGAACGGCATGAAGCGGCATCGCGAGCAGATGCGCGAACGGCGTCGCGCTGTTCCCGGCCATCCTTCCGGCGCTGCGGCCGTGGGCGGAAAAGCTCGGGGTCGCGCTGCCGGACGTCGTGAAAGGGAGTCAACCCCGATGACCGTCATCACGAGCATCGAAGACCTGCGGGTCCTGGCAAAGAAGCGCGTGCCGCGCATGTTCTACGACTACGCGGACACCGGGTCGTGGACCGAGAGCACCTACCGCGCGAACCAGGCGGACTTCCAGCCGATCCGGCTGCGCCAGCGCGTCGCCGTCGACATCGACCAGCGCAGCACGGCGGCGAAGATGGTCGGCGTCGACGTGACGATGCCGGTCGCGATCGCGCCGGTGGGGCTGACGGGCATGCAGCACGCCGACGGCGAGATCCACGCGGCGCGCGCCGCGCAGAAGTTCGGCATCCCGTTCACGCTCTCGATGATGAGCATCTGCTCGATCGAGGACGTCGCCGCGGCGACCGGCATGCCGTTCTGGTTCCAGCTCTACGTTGTGCGCGACCGCGACTTCACCGAGCGGATCATCGACCGCGCGAAGGCGGCCGGCTGCGGCGCGCTGGTGCTGACGCTCGACCTGCAGATCCTCGGGCAGCGGCACAAGGACATCAAGAACGGACTGTCGATCCCGCCCAAGCCGACGGTCGCGAACCTCGTCAACCTCGCGACCAAGCCGCGCTGGTGCCTCGGCATGCTCGGCACGAAGCGCCGTTCGTTCGGCAACATCGTCGGCCACGTGAAGGGCGTGACCGACACCGGCTCGCTCGCGAACTGGACCGCGCACCAGTTCGACCCGCGCCTCAACTGGAGCGACGTCGAGTGGATCAAGCGTCGCTGGGGCGGGAAGCTGATCCTGAAGGGCATCCAGGACGTCGAGGACGCGAAGATCGCCGCCGACACCGGCGCCGACGCGCTGATCGTCAGCAACCACGGCGGCCGCCAGCTCGACGGCGCCGAGTCGAGCATCCGCGCGCTGCCGGCGATCGCGGACGCTGTCGGCTCGAGGATCGAGGTGCACATGGACGGAGGCATCCGCTCCGGCCAGGACGTGCTGAAGGCGTGGGCGCTCGGCGCGCGCGGCACCTACATCGGTCGCGCGATGGTGTGGGGGCTGGGCGCGATGGGCGAGGCCGGCGTCACGCGCGCGCTCGAGATCATCCGCAACGAGCTCGATCTCACGATGGCGTTCTGCGGGAAGACGCGCATCGGCAACGTCGACCGGAGCATCCTGCTCGCGCCGGGCAAGTGGCGCCGCACGCTGACCCGGGTCCCGGCGTCTCACATGCGGCGCGCCGTGTTCGACCGCATCGGCGGCTTCGACTGCTATCGGCGCAGAAGCCGGCCCAACTCCCGCAGCAGCGCGTGCGCCCCGCCCTTGTAAGCGTTCCGGCTGACCTTAGCTTTGCCCTCGGCCGTCATCGTGCTTCGGCCGGCTGTTTAGTAGCCCATCCGCATAGACGTGTCGTCCTGGTCTTCCACGTCGACCTTGGCTTAAGGTGGCAGCTTCTCAATGATCTCTTCGACCATGCGAACGTGCTCGGCCTCTTCTGCCCGCAACTCCACGAATAGCGCCTTGACATCGGGTTGCGTCACGCAGCGGAGGGACATGTCGTAAAACGCGAGGGCCTTTCTTTCGGAGGACAAGGCCACCACGTACGCATCGAGCTCGGACATGTTCCGTCGAGTCGCGCCGACGTCGGGAGCTTCCACATCAAAGATGTCGTCGAGCTTGACTTTCGCGGCGTTCGTCGCCAAAAAGTGCGAGTCGACGCTCGGCGATCTGTTCCCCGTGCTTATTCTCGTTGTCGGCCATCGATTGAAATAACGACGCGGCTCTCGGTGGACGGCTTCCGATCTGTTCGACGAACAGCGTGTACCGCTTGAATGCTTCGACCTCGATCAAAGTCGCGAGATCGAGAGCGTCCATCAGCGTGAGTTTGGAGTAATCGACTTTCGTTGGCATATAACCCCCGGCTACCATGAAGCGGAAAGCTGAGTGCGACCCAGTTCAATCTTGGGGAATTCAAACAACTGTCCCTGGCAAGCAAAACAGTATCACCGCGCCGACCATCCGGTCAAAGCGGGGGCTTGCCGCTGCCATCGCGGGATCAGCGAGCCGCCCGTAGATAGACCGGCGTCGCTTGCGAAGTTCGGCTCCACAGCAATGAACGGCAGCTTCGGGGCGTTCTGAGACCGTCGACGAAGAGGCGGTTCGCGGCCAACTCCCCGCCGTTCATGCGGGAAGAAAACTCAAGTCCGCAATGACCGGAGTCAAGGTGGAGCAGACGTAGCTCGTCATCGCAGCCGCGGCGAAGAAATCTACAAAGCGGCCACTCAAAACGCCTTGCCCCTTTGCCGATCTGCGCAGTTTATCGATCGTCTGCGCAATCGAAGCGTCGGGCCGCTGCGCCAGCAGCTTCGCCTGGCACATCGCTATCATCAGAGAGTCGAGTGTCGGAAGGCCACGGGGAGCCGCTTCGGTGCGCGGCTCCCGTGCAGGGCTATTTCACACCGCCGGCCGCCTGTTCGATCAAGGCGGCGACTGCATCGGGGTTGGAGACATAGATGGCGTGGCTGCCGGGTACCTCGACGACGGTGGCGCCGGCCCGCTTCGCCATGAATTGCTGTGCGGGATAGGGGATCATCCTGTCGTCGCGGACGAGGAGATACCAGCTGGGCTTCGACTTCCAAGCCGGCTCCGTGATCGCGCCAGCAACGGCGTCGACGCCCCACGGTACCTGGGAGTCGGCCATGAACGCTGCAGTCTTCGGATCGACGTCGCCGGCGAAGGACTGCGGGAATTTGGCCCTGTCAAGAAACAGGTAGCCGTCCTTGGGCGGCAAAATCGGTGGTACGGGCGCGCCGGGCGGCGGATTGGCGATCAGGCTGTTGACGGACTCGCCCTTGTCCGGTGCGAACGCGGTGACATACACCAATCCGGCGACCTTCGGGTGCGTGCCCGCTTCGGTAATGATGGCCCCGCCGTAGGAGTGCCCAACGAGGATCACCGGGCCTGGTTGAGAATCGACGATTAGCTTGGTAGCGCCCACATCTCCCGCCAGCGAGATCGTGGGATTCTGCACGATGCTGACTTCGAAGCCGTCCTTCTTCAGGATGTCATAAACGCCCCTCCAGCCCGCACCGTCCACGAAGCCTCCGTGGACAAGCACGATATTTTGGATCTTTGCCATAGCTCCTCCTTCATGCATGAACGGGCCCGGTAGGCGTGGGTGTGAGACGCCTCATGCAAGCTGCCTCGCTCCCCCGGTGGAACGATTGCAATATCGCGTCTGGTCGCGTGCGGGGATCGCCTTCGCACTCGTACGTGGAGGAATAGCGGGACGTAAAAATCCACCTGACGGGCTTTGGAAGGTTACCCCCGATAACGCGCTGGCGTCTATCTGTGACCTGTTTGCCCATGTGCGCTTGGGGTCCACCGATGACCGCTGTCACCGCATTCAGGGAACTGCCGCTTACAAACGCACACCGGTCAGTGGGCCAGAAAATCGCTAGCGGCCGGTGTGGGTCGACAGCAGCCTGACGCCGCGCTACAAAGCGGACGCACACCGAAATGTCCGTCTGAGGAGTGCCTTTCGTCGCAGTTCGGCGTCGCACGAGTTGCATCCAGCCCGTGGACCATCGACACGGCGGCTCGAGGTGCCGCGTCTACTGCCTGAGCTTTTGCCAAAATACTCCCGTGCCATCGATGTCGTAGATCGTCTCGGTGATCTTCGAGCATATTACGAAAATCCGTTATTGCATTGCGGCAGCTTTCGACCACGCCGTAATCATCGACGATGATGAACCCACCAATGGAAACCTTCCCGTACAGCGCCGTCAGTGCATCCATGGTCGATTGATACATGTCGCCATCGAGCCGAAGGACAGCGAGCTCTCGATAGGTGCTTGCGGAAGCGTGTCTTTGAACCAGCCGACAAGAAACTGGACCTGGTCATCGAGCAGATCATAGCGCCGAAAATTCTCCTGGACGCTAGCAAGGGGCACCGCCAACGCTTTGAACTCGTGGAAATTGGAGCCGGCATCGGCAGGATAACGCGCAGTGTCGGGTGGCGGCAGGCCTGCGAACGAATCTGCAACCCAAACCTTGCGGTCAGTAACGTCATATGCCTTGAGTACCGCCCTCAGAAAGATGCACGCGCCCCCGCGCCAGACGCCCGTCTCGACGAAGTCGCCTGGTATGTCGCGCTCGATGACGAGTATGCGGCCACCGGTGCAACTGGAGCATGCGCTTGTGGCCGATCATCGATTGCGCGTTCGCGGGCCGATCGCGGCCACGCTCTCGCGTGTCGCGGTCGAAAGGAAGAATTTCCCCTTTCCCCGAATACACCATCTCCATGCCGGGGTCGTCGTAAACGAGCCCAGTAAGGCATTTGCGCATCAAGTCGAGATACAGCTCACGAATTTGGTCGACTGTCACGTGCTCCTCCCACCAAGGATCAGTCGCCGCCTTGCAAGCTGGCGAGAATCCGGGCCGGCGATTTCTGTCAAGGCTGGTCGCTTAACGCGCGCGTCCGTTGCGCCGGGCACGCCGAGTGGCCGGTCGAATTCAGCAAACTGAACAGCCCCGAGTTTTCCGCAGGCTTTGGGGTTTGCGTCAGGCTGCCAGTGCCGACTCGCTTTGCTGACGATGGTACGCCAGCTCCAATTCCGCCGGCGGCACATTGCCGATCGGCTCCGGCAACCGACGGTGATTGAACCGTCGACCCACTCGAGGGTCGCGTATTTCCACGGCTTCGAGATGGCGCCACGATCCGCGTTGGTCGCTGATTTCCGAGCGGCGCGTATGTCGCAGGTTTATAAGCAGTCGCTGCCGACAGGCCGCTATCGGCTGCGGATTCAACCGGTGGATGCAACACACTATGGCCTGAGCAATCAGAGGAGTGTTGCAAATGAGACCTCGGATCCATTACACGGAGAGCCAGAAGGCGCTGATGTGGGAGCGCTGGCAGAAGGGTGAGTCGCTGCAGCAGATCGCCCAGTTGTTTGATCGGAACCACTCGTCGATACAGCGGATTCTGGCAGCCACCGGCGGGATCCGTCCGGCCGCCCCGTCGCCGCTCCCGATGGGCGCTGACCCTGGCCGAACGGGAAGAGATCTCGCGCGATGGTTGCGGGTCATTCCATGCGTTCGATCGCAGCGCAACTCGGCCGCGCGCCGTCCACGATCAGTCGGGAGATCAAGCGCAACGGTGGCCAAGCATGCTACCGAGCGAGTCCGGCCGACCAGTCCGCTTGGGATCGAGGTCGTCGCCCCAAGACCGGTAAACTGGCGCCGAACCGAGCGCTGGCGCGCCTCGTGGCGGCAAGCTCCGACGGCAGTGGTCACCGGAGCAGGTTGCCGGTTGGCTCAAGCGCACCTATGCAGACGATACGAGCCGTCAGGTGTCACCCGAGACCATCTATCGCAGCCTCTTCATCCAGGCCCGCGGCGCCCTGAAGAAGGAACTGGTGGGACATTTGCGGCGCACGCCGAGTGATGCGCCGGTCGCGCCATCACACCCAGAAGACGGACGATCACGGCCGCATCACCAACACCGTCTCGATCAGCGAGCGTCCCGCCAACGTGGAAGACCGGGCGGTGCCCGGTCACTGGGAAGGCGACCTGTTATTCGGCAGCAAGAACAGCCAGATTGCGACCCTGGTCGAGCGCCATACCCGCTATGCCATGCTGGTCAAGGTTACCAGCAAAGATACGGACACGGTCATCACCGCGTTGATCAAGCATGCGCGCAAGCTACCCGAGAACTCTATAAGTCCCTGACCTGGGATCGAGGCAAGGAGATGGCCGACCACAAGCGGTTCACCTCTGGCGACCGACATCCAGGTTTACTTCTGCGATCCCCAGAACCCCTGGCAGCGCGGGACCAATGAGAACACGAACGGGCTCTTGCGACAGTACTTCCCCAAGGGAATCGACCTGTCGGGCTACTCCCAAGCGCAGCTCAACGCCGTGGCAAGGGGATTGAACGAGCGCCCTCGAAAGACATTAAACTTCGAAACACCAGCTGACCGATTCCACCAAACTGTTGCGTCGATCGGTTGAATCCGCAGCCATGAGCGGTCATTCGCCAGAATCCAAAACCCAAACCCGGGCGGCCCGGAACGCATAGACTCGCGTGCAAGCGGCGCGTGCGAAGGAACTCGCAGCCACGGCGCCCCTATTTCGGCAGCGCCGCGAGCGCATCGCTGAGGCC
The DNA here is from genome assembly GCA_963816925.1 of uncultured beta proteobacterium. GTDB lineage: Bacteria > Pseudomonadota > Gammaproteobacteria > Burkholderiales > Casimicrobiaceae > CAIWHR01. The sequence goes on from CAWFMY010000009.1 coordinate 416,385, forward strand.
GGGCACGTTGGCTGCGCCTTCCGGCACGGTTAGCGATGCGCCCTTCGCATCGTCGCCGATCGGTTCGGCGCGCCCCCCTAGACACGCGCTCAGGAAATTATCCGCGAGATCGCGTAAAACGAGATCCCACCCGGTTTTCGGGACGCGCGAAGCCGTGCCCCTCGTCAGCGTAGATCGCATAGGTGACCGGGATGCCGTGCGCCTTCATCGCGGTGACGATCTGGTCGGATTCCTTTCGCGTCACGCGCGGATCGTTTGCGCCCTGCCCGATCAACAACGGCATCAATTTGATCCGCCTTGGTTATCGGCGAGCGCGTCAGCAAAAACTTCTTGCCTTCCTCAGTGCGGGGGTCACCGACGTGCTTGTACCAGGTCACTTCCATGAAGGGTTGCCAGTACGGCGGGAAGCTCTCGATAAGCGTCACGAGGTTCGACGGCCCCACGATGTCGACGCCGCAGCGAACGTCTCCGGCGTGAACGTCATGCCCACGAGCGTCGCATAGCCGCCGTACGAGCCGCCCATGATCGCGATTTTGTCCTTTTGAGCGATACCCTTATCGACCGCCCACTCTACCGCGTCGATGAGATCATTATGCATCGTGCCGGCGAATTGCATGTCGGCGATGTTGACGATTTCTTTCCGAAGCTGGTCGAGCCGCGGTAGTTGACTGAGAGCACGGCGTAGCCGCGATTCGCCAGCCATTGATGTGTCGGTTCGTCGCCGAAGGAGTCTCGATACCATGGCCCGCCGTGAACGTAGAGCACCATCGGCAGCGCCTTCGCGGGCCTGCCGCTGCTGTTCGCGTCCGTGCCGCGCGGCAATGTAGATACGACACGAGCGTCAATCCGTCTCGCGCTTTGATTTCGACCGGATACATCGGGGATAGCGGCGCGCCCTCGAGGTTCGGCCGCGCCGTGAACAGTTTGGTGAATCGTTTCGCGCCGCGATCGTAGAGCCAGAACGCGACGGGTTCCGTCACGCGATCGACGCGCACCGTCCACCACTTGTCGTCGCGCGACCGGCTCGTGACCTTCCACTCGCCCCGCGCGTTGGCGTTGAGGAACTCGATGTCGCTCTTGATTGCCGGATCGATCGGCTGCCACTCCTCGCGCAGATACTCGACCTGGGCAGCCTGAACCTTGCCCGTTGCCGGATGCGCGAGCGTGTCGTTGACATCCGCCTTGTCCGATTGGGCGAGCACCTCGGCCGCACCACCTTCGAGATCAAGGGTCACCAGCGCCGCCGTGTCCCGGCCGCGGCTGTCGAGCGCGTACAGCGTCGTGCCCGCGACATCGAAGCCGATCAGCTGGGTGGTCAGCGCGTCCTCGGGCGAAATCCTCGTGAACCGTGTCAGATTGCCGGCGGAGTCGCGCCTGAATACATCAAGGCCTCCGGCCGGCGTCTGCTTCGCAACCATGCGTATCGCCAGGCTATCGTCCGCCACGAAGGAGCTGTATCCATCGTCGTTCCGGAACAAAAGCGCTTGCTCGCCAGTTTTCAGGTTGTGCCGGTACACGTCGTGGTTCTGGGGATCGCGATCGTTGATTCCGATCAAGATCGTGCCGGGGCTAGTGATGCTCGTTGCGATCACCTGTCCCTGGACCTTACCCGCCGGGGAGATGATGGCGTCGTGCAGCGGACTGTCGCGATATCGACGACGTGGATCCGCCAGTTCTCATCACCACCTTCGTCCTGCACGTAGATGATCTGCCCGCTGTTCTGGGTCCAGAAAAATTCGCGAATTCCCCGCTTCTTATCGACGGTGATCGGCTTGGCGGCACCGATGTTGCCGCGCGGGGCAACGAAGACGTTGAGCACCCCGTCGCGGGGGGCGATGTAAGCGATGTTCTTGCCGTCCGGACTGATCGTGGGCGACGTGCGCGTGGGATTACCGAAAATGTCCTTTCGCGCGATGATTCGGTCCTGGTCTGCCGCTTGGGTGGAATCCGCGAGCGAAATTAGCGTGGCAGCAACTATCGCGGCGACGTACACAAGGAAGGGCTTAGCGACATTCATGAGGAGCCTCGCTGGCGAATAATGAGCAATTCTACGTCTCTTCATTCGTGGCGTCTTAGAAGTGGGAGTGGCTGAATGGGTCGGTAGCGGTCGTCGGTGACTGACTGCTAGGGCGAGGAGCAGTCGGTCAGCGCTACACCCAAATTGCGCGGGTGCGGTTGCCATCCGGATCCCAGGTATTCGACCGGCTCACGTCATTCGGGGACGTCACGGTGCCGGTTCCGGCTTGGGATCGAACACCTTCCTCAGGGGCAACAGGTCAGCGAACTTTGGCTCGCGCTTCGCGGCTTTCGCCTTGAGGCTCTCCACCATGTCGGCCTCTGGATTGTACATGCCGGCTTGCCAGGTCGCGATGTAGTCGAGGCCGTCGGCGATCGAGTGATCGCGCGCGTAGTTGATCATCACCTTCGAGCCGTGCACCGCGAGCGGCGATTTCTCGGCGATCTCCTTCGCGATGCCATCACGTGTTCAGCATTGCTTCGTCGGTATGGAACACCGCGTTGACGAGGCCAAGTTCCAGCGCCCTCTGCGCCGATAGGCGGCGGCCGGAATAGGCGAGCTCGCGCACCATGCCCTGTGGCAACAAATGGCAGAGGCGCGGGAACGTGCCGACATCCGCCGTCATGCCGATGTTGATTTCCTGGATGACGAAGAACGCGTCCTCGGTCGCATAACGGCAATCGCAGGCGCTGGCGAAATCCACTGCACCGCCGACGCAGCCGCCCTGCATCGCCATCAGCACTGGCATGCGCGCGCGGTCGATGACGTTGAAGGTCTCCTGGAGTGTCGAGGACGCCACGGCGCGACATTGGCGCGCGTACGGCCGCGCTCTGCTCCTCGGGGCGCGGAGGTGCCGTCTCGGTCGAACTCCGCTGGGAAAAGCCGACAGATCCATGCCGGCGGAGAAATGCTTGCCGATCGAGGAAATCGACGATGCACACGGGCCTTGGCGCCTGTCGTCGATGTCGCGCACGATCTGCGGGCAGCTCGCTCCAGAATTCCGGCACCATGGTGTTGAGTTCGTCGCCGCGCTTGAGCTGGATTGCGCGATGTTGTAGCAATCTCGACGTTGAAGCAGCGATAGGTCCATAGCAATCTCCTGCAGCGAGTGACGTTTGCAGCGCGGATAGCAATGACGGTGCTTTGGGGAGACCGTCAGTGCTAATGATGCACCCTTTGAAAGGCGGTCCTGGAAGCCTGCCTCAGCGCCGGGAGTGCGGGTTTGGGTCGATAGCAGTCGTGACAATCCGCTATCGGCCATCAGCGGTCCTCGGGATGCCTGTTGGAGTGTCCGCAACAGACGGGGCGCGCTCATCGAGCTGGCGCGAGTGATAGGCAGTAATCGACCCGCGCACACAATCGTTCGGCCGCAATGCCGACCGTCGCGTGGCAGTTCCGGATGCCTTACTCGGGCCGGCTATTTGGATTCAAACATCACGATCTTGCATTCCGACTTCCCTACGTTTTCTAATGAGTGTGAAGCAATCGGTTGCTGAACGCCCGACTCTCCTGCCGCTACCGTAAAGTTTCGAGTGGTGCCATCGGGGAAGTGGGCGGTCGCGGAACAGCCGGTTACCCATCCACAGCATCCACGGATGCGAGTGAAACTGATCCTGTTGGCCGGGCCTCTCAGGTGCCTTCGACCAACCGATATTGATCATTCTCCGCAAGAACCTTGTAGACATCTGGTGATGCTTTGAAATCAGGCGGGACAACCTGCGCGATCGATGCACCCGCGACTCCGAGGGCCGCCGATGCGGACAAGACACTTGCTCTGACTCTCCTGTTGAACATGATGGTCTCCTTCCGAGAAAAGCCGCCACGCCGCAGGTGCGGCCGGTCGAAATACATGCAAATGGAATCGCCTGCGCGACAACGTGACGCAAGGCAAGTAGAACGCCAGCCAAGAACCGGGGAACGGAACCCACGGCCTCTCCATCTGAGCGACCTCGGGTCCTCCGCGGCTCGGGCGCCGCAAGACTTGGGATGTCTATTCATGCCTTTGAGTCGCGCACCGTATCGACGCGGGTCAAGAGGTGGGCACGCGCTGTGGGCCGACCTCTTCGTGCGAGAGATGTGCTCGGCTGAGTGCGACCTAGGCGCCACGAACGTGACGTCGATGGATCGATCGTCAATCACCATATTCTTCGGACTGAACGGCTCTTCGGAGACCTGCGGCGATCCCTCTTTGTGCGGCGATCTCCCCCGCGGAGGCGGGCGGGCCGGCCGCCCGCATGGGAAAGGGTTGCGCCGGTCGTTGTGCCTGCGATCCTTATGATGCACATAGTGGCAAGCACACGTGGCCGCGTTACATCCTGGCACTGGGATTTCGGGTGCCTCGCCTGATAGAAATCGCTTTTCGCCGATCCTCTTCGACCGCATCGCATGCGTTGTCACTGAAACGCACCTCGACGCAGCGGAAATTGTCGGCCGCGCGCTTCGGGTCACGCACCTTGGCTCGGCGGGATCGCTTCCGCGTTCCTCCAAGGTGCACCACAACGCAAGCACAATCAGTAACGCGACAGCAATTAGGAACAGCATGATCAACGATTAACGGTCTCAATATGGCAGCGCACGGCTGGCACTGCGCGCTTTACGTCGCGCCGAGGGCCTGCGGCGTATACCCAACGCGAATTTTCGATTGCATTGCTCCGCTATTCGTGCTTCCAATGTTTGATTCGGACAGTTGGCACCGTCGAGGTAGTCAATTGGCGGGCCGCGAGATCAGGCGGTGCTTTCACGTTCGAGCAGAGCCCCGTTGACCGAAAAGCTCACTGTCGTCTTGTCGGTGTTTCCGAAAGCGGCGCCCCAT
>CAWFMY010000010.1:0-194285 GCA_963816925.1 uncultured beta proteobacterium
AACGGCCCGAGCAGACGCGGAAGAACGCGATCCGGTCGCGGTGCTTCGGGTCCATGTTCGCCTGGATCTTGAACACGAATCCCGTGAACGCCGGCTCCGCCGGGCTCACGACGCGTGCGGTGCCGTCGCGCGGCTGCGGCGGCGGCGCCCAATCGATCAGCGCCTGCAGGATTTCCTGCACGCCGAAGTTGTTGATGCCGGAGCCGAAGAATACCGGCGTCTGCCTTCCCGCCGTGAACGCCGCGAGATCGAACGGATGGCTCGCGTCGCGGATCAGCTCCACGTCGTGCCGCAGCGCGGGCATCTCGTCCGGAAAGAGCTCGTCGAGGCGCGGGTTGTGCGAGCCCTTCGATCAGCTCCGCGTCGTCGGACACGCGCTCCTCGCCCGGCGTGAAGCGCTTCAAGCGGTCGTGCCGCAGGTCGAAGACGCCGCGAAAGCGCTTGCCCATGCCGACGGGCCACGTGACCGGCGCGCAGTCGATGTTGAGCACCGCCTCGATCTCTTCCTGCAGCGCGAAGGGCTCGCGCACCTCGCGGTCCATCTTGTTCACGAACGTGATGATCGGCGTCGAACGCAGGCGGCAGACCTCGAGCAGCTTGATCGTCCGCTCCTCGACGCCCTTGGCGGCGTCGATCACCATCACCGCCGCGTCGACGGCGGTCAGCACGCGGAACGTGTCCTCGGAGAAATCCTGGTGGCCCGGCGTGTCGAGCAGGTTGATCGTGTGGCCGGCATAGTCGAACTGCATGACCGACGACGTCACCGAGATGCCGCGCTGCTTTTCCACCTCCATCCAGTCCGACGTCGCGTGGCGCGAGCTCTTGCGCGCCTTGACGGTCCCCGCCATCAGGATCGCGCCGCCGAAGAGCAGGAGCTTTTCCGTCAGCGTCGTCTTGCCGGCGTCCGGGTGCGAGATGATCGCGAACGTGCGGCGCTGCGCGACGTCGCGAGCAAGATCGGCGCTCAAGCGGGCGCGCGGACGCGCTCGATGAACGCAGCGAACGACTGCATGAACTTGGTGATGAACTCGCGCGTCGAGTCGTTGATCAGCGTGCCCTTGCTCGTCGAACAGCTTGGCCGCGCCGCCGATGTAGGCCTCGGGCTGCTGCATCGCGAGGATGTCGAGGAACACGAACGACTGGCGCAGGTGCTGGTTGGCGCCGAAGCCGCCGATGACGCCGGGCGACACGCTGACCACCGCGCCCGGCTTGCCGCCCCACACGCTCTTGCCGTACGGCCGCGACCCGACGTCGATCGCATTCTTGAGGCATCCCGGCACCGAGCGGTTGTATTCGGGCGTCGCGAACAGCAGCGCATCGGCGGCGCGGACCTGCCCGCGGAACGCCTGCACCGCGGAAGGTGGATCCGCCTCGAAGTCCGGCGTGTACAGCGGCAACGCGCCGATTTCGACGAACGCGCATTCCAGCGACGGCGGCGCGACGGCGACGAGCGCCTTCGCCACCTTGCGGGTGATCGATGCCTTGCTGAGACTGCCGACGATCACGGCGACCTTGTGCTTCCTGTCCATCAGGCTTTTCCTTTTTTCCGGGTCGGGTCGGCGCGCCCGCGGTCGCGGGGCCCGCTTACTGAGACTTCTTCGCGGCCTCGTTCAGCGACGGCGTGACGCGCCCGCGCGCCATGAATTCGCGCAGGTGCTGGACGTCCTGGCGTCCGAGCGTGTTGCCGCCGTGCGGCCGGTGCAGGATGCCTTCGTGGCCGTTGAGCTTCACGCGCACGCGCGTGCCCGACAGCGATTCGATCTCCGCGCCCAGATGGCGCAGCAGCGACTCGATCTCGCGCCACTGGATGTTGGTGCTGACGGGATCCTTGAAGATGTCGAGGATCAGCTTGTCGTGCTTGTGGCTCATGGCGATCCGGGTGGGGCGGGCTTCCCGAATCTTAACGTGCCGGCGCCGCCCGGGGAAGCGACCGCCGCCCGTGGATGCCCCGCGGCCGGTCAACGCCTGCCCGACGCCGGCCGTTGTTCGTCCTGTTGCGCGCGAAGCGCCGCGCCGGAGGAGCGACCCCATGAGAGGCAATTGGCATGCGCGGGCCGCCGCGGTCGCCTTCGTTGCGCTGGCGGTACCCGCGCTGGCGCAGCAACCGCAAGGCATCGCGAATCCGTCGATCGACATGGCGGGCTTCCTGCATGTGTCGGCTGCCGCTGCGGCGCATCGCGAGTCCCGGCGCGTCTCGGAGGAGGAGTTCCTGCGCCTTGCGCGCACGCCGGGGACGGTGATCCTCGACGCGCGCAGCCACGAAAAATATGACGAGCTGCACATCGCGGGCGCGATCAACCTGAGCTTTCCCGACATCGCCATCGAGTCGCTGCGGCGAACGATTCCGAACCCCTCGACGCGGATCCTGATCTACTGCAACAACAACTTCCGCGGCAACGAGAGCGCCTTCGCGTCGAAGCTGCCCGCCGCGTCGCTCAACCTGTCGACCTACATCGCGCTCTATACGTACGGATACCGCAACGTGTACGAGCTCGCGCCGCAGGTCGACGTCGACACGTCGATCCTGCCGTTTCAGGGCCGGTAGGCATCCACGGCCCTGACGCCCGCCGGGGCGCGCGCGCCGCGCGCGACCGGCTCAAACGAAGCGAGCCCGGCGGACCTCTTCAAGATTCCGGCGGACGCGAAGCCGCGGCGAGGTCAGGAAGTAGGCGAGGCGACGTCGATCCACGCGGGCCGGCGCAGGTGCCAGGTCGTCGCTGACTGGAACGCGCAACCGAGGCGCGCAAGCACCGCATCGGCGAACGGCGCGCCGAGTATCTGCACGCCGACGGGAAGACCGCCCTCGGAGAACCCCGCCGGCAACGAGAGCGCGCATGCGCCCAGGTAATTCGCGGCGCGCGTGAAGGCGGCGAGCGGCGTCGTGGCCTCGTCGACTTCCACAACCGGCACCGCCGTGATGGGCAGCGTCGGCGTCGCCAGCGCGTCGCGGCCGCGCATCCAGTCGGCGAATACTTTCATCGCGACCTGCCGCCGCGCGAGGACGTCGCGGTACTCGCCGGCGGTGATGGCCTTTCCGGAAATCACGCGTCGCCGCACCCACGGGTCGATGTCGAGCGATTCGTCCTCGATGTACGCCCGATGCAGCGCCCACGCCTCCGCCGCGATGATGCGGCCGTTCTCCCGCGCGAGCTCGTCGAAGTCGAGAGGAACCTCCGCGGTCTCCACGCTCGCGCCGAGGGAGGCGAGCACGGCCAGCGCGTCGCCCGTCGCGCGGACGACATCGGGCAGGATGAACGACGGATATTGGTCGGGCGCGAGCGCGGTGATCCGCATGCCGCGCAGGTCGCGATCGCCGCCGAGCGCGGCGGCGAAATCGACCGGCGGCGCGTCGCGCGTCGCGGCGTCGCGCGGATCGGGTCCCGCCATTGCCGCGACGAGGACCGCCGCATCCTCCGCCGAGCGCGCGAGCGGTCCGATCGAGTCGAGCGTCCCCGACAGCGGCACCGCGCCGTACAGGCTCACGAGGCCGTAGGTCGGCTTGAATCCGGTCAGGCCGCACAATGCCGCCGGGATGCGGATCGATCCGCCGGTGTCCGAGCCGATCGCCGCAGGCGCGAGTCCGGCCGCCACCGCGACCGCCGAGCCGCTCGACGATCCGCCGGCGACGCGATGGATGTCGCGGTCCCAGGGATTCCACGGCGCGCCCATCGGCTGGTTGCGTCCCCAGCCGCCGAACGCGTACTCGACCATGTGCGTCTTGCCGAGCGGAATCATCCCGGCCGCGACGAGCCGCGCGACCGCCGTTGCCGTGTGGTCGGAGATGCGCCCGCGCCAGCTCTTCGAGCCGGCGGTGGTCTGGCGCCCGGTGACGTGCAGCAGATCCTTGAGCGCGATCGGCAGGCCGTGCAGCGGACCGCGCACGCTGCCCGCGCGGCGCTCGCGGTCGAGCGCGTCGGCGTCGCGGAGCGCGTCGGCGCGCCAGACGTCGACGAAGGCGTGCAGCTTGCCGTCGCTCGCGTCGATGTTGTCGAGGCACGCGGCAACGATGTCGCGCGACGACACCTCGCGGCGCTCGAGCCGCCGCGCAAGCGCGGTCAACGTCTGCCAGGGAAGCTCATGGGTCATGGCGCGTGGCGCAGCCGGAAAGGCGCCAACGCTACCGGCAATGCGGCCCGCTGTCGACCGCCGCCGCGCGCTTTCCCTGAGCCGCGTCAATGCCGGCGCCCGAGGGGTGGGGCAGAATACGCGCATCAATTCCCTGCGAGGACGCCATGACCTTCCGCTCCATCTTCGTGCATGCCGACGACACCGGAACATGCGCCCGGCGCCTGGACTATGCCGCGCGGTTCGCCGCCCGCTACCCGGCGGAGCTGCACGGCAGCTACCTTCCGTCGCCCAGCGAGCTCACCGACTACGCCAAGGCGGTGATGGCGCAGGCGGAGATCGACAAGTACGCGAGCCAGCGAGCCGGCGAGCGGAGCGCTGCCGAAGCCGCGTTTCGGGCCGCCGCGCAGCATGCCGGCGTCACGCGTGTCGACTGGGACGTGCCGATGCGCAGCGCGATCGGCGCCGCGGTCCTGCGCGCGCGGCATTCGGACCTGGCGATCCTCGGGCAGCCTTCGCGAGACGACCCGCGCGAGATCTTTGCGAACGAGCTCGCCAACGCCGTCGTGACGCGCTGCGGCCGTCCTGTGCTGTTCGTGCCGTCGGTGGGCGACTATCCCACCATCGGCGAGCGCGTGCTGATCGCGTGGAAGGATTCGCGCGAATCGGCGCGAGCCGTCGCCGACGCGCTGCCGCTCCTCAAGAACGCGAAAAAGGTGATCGCGACCGCCGTCACGCCCTTGGCCGACGACACCGCGAACGAGCGCTTCACCGACGCCCAGCTGAAAGCGTTCCTCGCCCGCCACGAAATCGACGCGACCGTACAGCGCATCCCGGCGGCCGATGTCGATGCCGGCGAGCTGTTGCTGTCGCAGGCGGCCGACGTCGGCGCCGACCTGATCGTGATGGGCGCCTACAGCCGGCCGCGCCTGACCGAGCTCGTGTGGGGTGGCGTCACGCGCGTGATGTTGTCGTCGATGACGGCGCCGGTGCTGATGTCGCACTGACAAGCTCAAGGCGTGCGGGCCGCGGCGCGATCGAGCCACCGCGGCGTCCATCCCGGGACGCGGCGCAGCATCGTGCGCGCGATGCTCGCGGTGAGGCGGCGCGCGAGTTCGGAAGTGGCGGCGAGCGGCGCGGCGGCAGGTGCGCGCATCGCCACGTCGGCCTCCGCGGCGCGCATTGTCGATGCGGCGGCGCCGGTGGAACTCACGAGCGAGGCGAAGATGTCGGTGGGGTTTCCCGGCTCGGCGCCGGTCGTGATCGCGTAGAACGGCACGAAACAGGTCGCCGATTGCCACGAGCGCCTGGTAGTCGCCGAGGAACAGGCCTTCGCTCACCGGCGCCTGCGCGAGATCGAACGGACCCGCCACGCGGCTCTCCCGCCACGTGACGCCGTCGCTCGAGCGGGCGATCCAGTAGTCGGTCGGCAGGGTGGCGGGACTCGCCGTATTGCTGCGGAAGTCGAAATAGGTGACGCCGATCGTGCCGTCGCCGCGCACGGTGACGGCGGGCAGGAATGCGGCGACGGAGGGGTCGCGATTGATCCGCGCGGGCGTGGACCACGTCAGGCCGCCGTCGGTCGAGCGCGAGAGCGCGATGCCGTCGCGCGCACCGCCGGAAAACCGCGCGTCCTGCCATACGGCGACAAGATCGTTGTGCGGGCCGGCCGCAATCGCGCCGAGGTTCGAGCCGTCGCGCACGATCGTGCCGGTCTCCGGATCGCGCGCACCGACCGACTGCACGGGCGAGACGACGATGCGTCCCGACCACGTGACGCCCTTGTCGGTGGAGCGAATGACGGCGAGCGTCGCCATTGCGTTGCCGCCGCCGGCATCGTCGAACTGCGTGAAGAACGTGACGAGCGTGCCGTCGGACAGCACGACGGTCTGGTTGTTGATGGTCTGGCTCGTCGCGCCGGGATCGTAGATCGGCTGCGCGGTTCCCCACGTCGAACCGGCGTCGGTCGTGCGGCTGAAATACGTCGGCCCGTGATCCTCCCCGAACAGACGATCCCATACCGTGTATGCGTAACCCGCCTTTTGCGGATCGGCGGTGATCGATTGCTTGTCGTTGAAGTTGTCGGCGCCGTCGCGAATCAGCGTGACCGGGCTGCTCCAGCTGCGTCCGCCATCCAGCGAGCGGCTGACAAGGATCGCGTTCGCCGAGCCCGCCGTACCCGCCAGGCCGGAAAATGCGATGACGCTCTGATAGGCAACGCCGTCGGGGCCGATCGCGACCCACGGGTCGGAAGCGCGCTCGTAGTCTCCGCCGTTGCCGGGAGTGCCGCCGCTGCAGCGCGAAAACGCCGCCATCGATGGCGTCCACGTGCGGCCGCCATCGAACGATGACGCGGCGAGCGCGCCTTTCGCGCCGCCGTTCGACCACCGGTCCTGCTGCCAGACGCCGATCAGGTTGGCGGCATTGGCCGGGTTGACGGCGACATACGGCTCGACCTCGGCATTGGCGTACAGCAAGCCGTTGACGGCCACCCCTTCGCAGCCGGCCGCGAAGGGCGAGAAATGCGACACGCGAATTTGCGGATCGGGTAGCGGATCGGGGGGAGGGGGTGGGACGACGGCGGGCGGCGAAGACCCGCCGCCACCGCCGCACGCGCACAAGAGGAGCGTGATGCAAAGCGCGCCCATTGCGCGCGCACGCGTCGAAACGGGGATCCTGGCCATGCCGCTCCTTCGGGCGTCGAAATGGCCCATTTTGCCAACGGACGGAGTTAGGGCAAACTCCGGGTTGGCGAACCGTCACTTTGGAAGATGCAACCGTCGTAAAACCGATACGAATCATGGAACCGCTGGTACTCACCGTCGACATGGCCGGGCTGCCGCAAGCCTGGGTCGCGCTCGAAGAGGCGATCACCTACCATGCGAAGCAGCTGGTCGCCTGGTCGCTGGGCTACGAGGTCCGCGAGTTCCGGGGCGGCTGGCAGAAGAACGGGGTGCGCTCGCGCATCGCGACCAAGTCCATCCTCGCGATCAAGGGCAGCGTGCCCGGCCGGCTCGTGCACGCGCCCGGCCTCACCAACGCGCTGCTGTTCGCGCGCGACCGGCACCTGTGCGCCTACTGCGGCGAAGGGCACATGTCGCGCGACCTCTCGCGCGACCATGTCGTGCCCGTGTCGCGGGGTGGCCGCGATTCGTGGACCAATTCGGTGACCGCGTGCAAGAAGTGCAACATCCGCAAGGCCAACCGCACGCCGGAGCAGGCGGACATGCCGCTCCTGTACGTGCCGTACGTCCCGAATCGGCACGAGCAGTTCATCCTGCGCAACCGGCGCATCCTCGCCGACCAGATGGAATACCTGCTGGCAGGCGTGCCGCGCACGAGCCGCCTGTACGCAGGGCTAGAAGCGCAACCACGAAGTAACGGGGCCGGGCTCGATCTTTCGAGCCTGGAAGTTTGAGGTTGTCCCTTTTCTCCCGCATCAACTCACCGAAGGAAACGCAATGGCAAAATTCCTGTTCGAAGCCAAATACAACGCCGAAGGTGCGAAGGCCATCGCGCGCGAGGGCGGCTCCGCGCGGCGGGCTGCGATCGAAAAGGCAGCCGCCAGCGTGGGCGGCCGTCTCGAGTCGTTCAATTTCGCGTTCGGGGGCACCGATGCGTTCGTGATCGTCGAGTTGCCGGACAACGTCACCGCGGCCGCCATGGCGATTGCGGTCGGCCAATCCGGCCTCGCATCGACCACGACGACCGTGCTGCTGACGCCGGAAGAAATGGACGCAGCGGTCAAGAAGAACATCTCGTACCGTCCGCCGGGCGGCTGACCACAACAAGCACGCAATCATGGACCGGGCCCGACTTCCTGATTCGGGGAGAAATCGAGCCCCGTCCGATTGTTATTTGCGCTTCGCGTGCCGCGAGTTGTGGTCAAACTTGAACCGCACGAACTTTTCGACCAGCGGGACCCGCAGGCACTCATTCAGCGGCAGCTGAACTGTTCCCTTGGCGGTGCGATAGCCCGCAAGATCCGCTTTCATCGCCGCGATGGCGGCGGCGCCGGGGTACACGCCGATATGGTTCCTGAACGCGGCGAAGTAGATGAGATTGCCGCCGAGCGTGAATGCCGGAATCCGATAGCTGATCTTTTCCGCGGCCTCCGGCGCGACCTTGCAGATCGCGCGCCGGATCGACTGCAGGCGCTTTTGCACGCCGACGGGGAACGTTGCGATGTAATCTGTCGAAGCTGCATTCTGACCAAACAGCCAGTGTCAGCGTTGATCTGAATTAGCGGCGATTGGATGCGGACGGAATCCCGTTCTCCTTCGACCAATGCGGCTGAATTCTCAGCCCCGAAAAAAGAGCTGCCATTAATAAAGCGTGAGATACCGGGCGGCACCCGGCCACAATCAGCCGTAGCGCGTTGCGCTCCAGTGCAGTCGTAGATTGATGTTTGTTCGCTGACGTTGGATGGCCGCCGAAGCGGCGGAGCGTAGTATGGCTGGACTTCCAATTGTCTCCGAGGTGATTCAGTGATGGACCGGCGCACCTTTGTCGGCGCGTTGGCGTGCGCGGTCCTCACCTTGCCAGCCGCCGTCGAGGCGCAACAGGCGGGAAAGGTGCCCCGGATAGGGTTCCTCCAACAGAACAGCGTCGAAACGTCGCCGCACCTGATCGCCGCATTTCGGCAAGAATTGGGCGAGCGCGGCTGGGTCGAGGGCCGCAACGTCGTTATCGATATTCGATACGCAGATGGCAAGGTCGACCGGTTTCCCACGCTCGTCGCCGAGTTGATCCGCCTCAAAGTCGATCTCATCGTCACCACGTCGTCCGCAACGACGTGGGCAGCCAAGGGCATCACGCAGTCGGTTCCCGTCGTCATGGCGGCAAGCGCGGATGCTCTGGGAGAGGGGCTCGTCTCCAGCTTGGCGCACCCGGAAGGAAACATCACGGGGATGACATTCGCGGCCGGCCCCGAGATAGCCGGCAAACAAATGCAACTACTCAAGGAGATGACGCCTGCCGTTTCCCACGTAGTGGTGCTCGCGAATCCGACCAATCGATCCCATGCAGCTTACTTGGGCGAACTGAAGCTCGCAGCCCAATCGCTCGGCGCACACATTCAGGTCTTGGAGGCGCAAAGTTCCGACCAGCTGGATAGGGCCTTTATGGCGATGACGAAAGACCGTGCGAAAGTGCTCCTCGTCCTGACGGACTCGATGTTCGTTGGCCAGCGGCAGCGGGTCGTCAACCTCGCAGCGAGAAGCAGGATACCGGCGCTCTATAGCCAGAAAGAGTTTGTAGTCGACGGTGGGCTGGTCTCCTATGGACCGAATCTCTCGGAAATGTTCCGCCGCGCGGCCATCCAGGTCGACAAGATCCTGAGGGGCGCCAAGCCCGCGGATCTCCCGGTCGAGCAACCGACGAGGTTCGAGCTGGTGATCAACCTCAAGACAGCGAAGTCACTCGGAATCACGATTCCGAAGGACATGCTGCTGCGTGCGGATGAGGTGATTCAGTGATGAATCGCTCCGCGCTGTTCGTGGCTTTCGCGCTCCTGGCCGCGCCGTCGCCTATCCCGATTCGTTGACCGTCCGCTTTGTGGAAGATCGACCGGCTGCAATGGGTCGGGCACGGTCAAACGCTCTGCCAGCCCGAACGGCAGCACTGCGAGCGACCCCGGCCGTTCGCGCATCGGTGACCGATGTGCGCTAATCAGCGGCCGCCCAGTCGACTCGGATCAATGCCGGCGACCGGCCACGACCGGACGTAGCGCTCATTCCCCGAAAGTGCCCGCTCGAAGAAGCGGCATTCCAATTGGGCGCGTACGATATAAGTGACCGTCGCGCCTTTAGCCGAGGGCGCCTGCCATTGTTGCGCAATCTGGTAGCGATCCGCAGAATGAGTCCTCCCGTTTGGCCTGACCTCGATGATTACTTCCACGCCGCAGCTGTATCGCGCTGATATCCCGCTAGCGAGCGGTACGGTGACGTTCTTGTTCACCGACATCGAAGGCAGCACCCGCCTGTGGGAGCAGGAGCCTGAGCGGATGAAGCACGCGCTTGCAGCCCACGACGCGCTCGCGCGCAGGACGATCGAGGGTCATCACGGCACGGTGGTGAAGATGACTGGCGACGGTATCCACGCCGCCTTCGACGATGCAGTGGACGCACTGGCTGCGACGGTGGCCCTGCAACAAGCGCTCGCCGATCCGGCCACCACCTATGGAGTGCCACTGCGCGTGCGTTGCGGCCTGCACGCGGGGATGGTCGAGCGCCGCGACAACGATTACTTCGGCGGCCCGGTCAACCGTGCATCGCGGATTGTGGGCGCGGCCCACGGCGGCCAAGTGTTGCTGTCGCAGGCGGTGGCCGATAGCGTGAGGGAGATCTTGCCGGCCGCGGTTTCGCTGCGCGATCTTGGCAAGGTCCGCCTCAAGGACTTGTCGACTCCCGAACACGTCTATCAAGTCGTGCACCCACAATTGCGGCAGGAGTTTCCGGCGCTGCGCTCGCTGGAAGCCACGCCGAACAACCTGCCGCAGCAGGTGACGAGCTTCATCGGCCGCGAGAAGGAGTTGACGGAATTGCGGCGGCTGCTCGCCGGGGCCCGCCTCCTGACGCTCACGGGCTCCGGCGGCTGCGGCAAAACGCGTCTGTGCCTGCAGGTTGCCGCCGACTACCTCGAGCGCTTCCCCGATGGCGCCTGGTTGGTGGAGTTCGCGCCGCTGTCCGATCCGGGTCTCGTGCCGCAGTCGGTGGCCACCGTGCTCAGCTTGATGGAAGAGCCGGGCAAGCCGATCAGACAAACGCTGACCGACTACCTCAAGGATAAGCGGCTGCTGCTGCTGCTCGACAACTGCGAGCACCTGCTCGACGGCAGCGCGCAACTGGCCGCTGCACTTCTGCGTCAATGCCCGGAGGTGACGATTCTCGCGAGCAGCCGGGAAGCGCTCGGCATTGGGGGCGAGCAGGCTTACCGGGTGCCTTCGCTGTCGCAGCCCGATCCAAAACAGGTGCACACGCCGGCCTCCGTCGCACCGTTCGAGGCGGTGCAACTGTTCACCGATCGGGCGCTGCTCGCCCGCTCCGATTTTGAGGTCACCGATCAGAATGCCGCTACGCTCGCCTCCATTTGCCGTCGGCTGGACGGGATTCCGTTGGCCATCGAATTGGCGGCAGCAAGAGTGCGCTCCCTTTCCATTGATGAAATCGATCGCAAGCTGGACAATCGATTCCGACTCCTGACCGGGGGCTCACGCACCGCGCTGCCGCGCCAGCAGACGCTGCGCGCGCTTCTCGACTGGAGTTACGACCTGTTGAATGCGACCGAGCAGGCACTGTTCCGCCGCCTGGCAGTCTTCGCGGGCGGCTGGACGCCGGAGGCGGCCGAGCAGGTCTGCGTGGGTCCGCCGGTCGACAACATGGCGATCGTGGACCTCCTCACCTTTCTGACCGACAAGAGCTTGGTGGTGGTTGAGGAGCGCGACGGTGCGACCCGCTTCCGGATGCTGGAGACGTTGCGCCAGTATGCGCGCGAGCGGCTGCAGGAAAGTGGCGAGGAAGCGCACTGGCAGGGGCGGCACCTGACGCATTTCCTCGGAATGGCCGAAGAAGCAGAGCCCCAACTTACAGCGACGGACCAGAAGGCATGGCTCGACCGGCTGGAGACGGAACACGACAACTTGCGCTCGGTGTTGGCATGGACGTCCACCCCTGGGGGAGATGCCGTGGCCGGACTGCGGCTCGCTGGCGCGATCTGGCGGTTCTGGTATGTGCGCGGCTATCTGGGCGAAGGTCGCGCATGGCTCTTGAGAATGCTCAACGTTACTCGGCCGGGCGAGCCGACTGCTGCAGCCCGGGCGAAGGCGCTCGACGGGGCGGGTATGTTGGCGCGGCGGCAGGGCGACCATGCGGCGGCAAGGTCGCTCCACAATGAAGCTTTGCTAATCCAGCGAAGCCTCGGTGACCGGCGAGGAATTGCAAGCTCGCTCAGCAACCTGGGAATTGTGGCCCGGGAGCAGAATGACAATGCGACGGCCAGGGCATTGTACGAAGAAAGCCTGGCGCTACGGCGCGAACTGGGTGACCAGTGGGGCATCGGCGCGGCGCTGAACAACTTGGGCTTGGTCGCCCTGCACGATGGCGACTATCCGGCCACAAGGGCGCTCTACAGCGAGAGCCTGAAGGTGTTCCGTGATCTGGGCAACCGACAGGCCACGGCCTCGCCGTTGAGCAACTTGGGACGGGTTGCCTACCAACAGGGCGACTATGCGGGCGCACGCACGCTGATCCAAGAAAGCCTTGCGATCTTTTGGGACTTGCGCGATCGGTGGGGCATCGCAATGTCGCTGGAAGGGCTTGCGTACGTCGCATTGGCCCTGGCGAGGCCGATCCAGGCGGCCCGCTTGTGGGGCGGCGCGGAGCGGCTGCGCGAGGAGATCGGATGCCCGCTGCCGCCGAGTGAACGGTCTCGCTACGACAGTCAGCTCGCCGCCGCCCATGGCCGCGGTCAACGATGACGCTGCCTTCGACCTGGCTTGGAAGGAGGGCCGCGCGATGACCCTCGAACAGGCCATCGAATCCGCGATTGGGGCAAGACAGAATGCGTGACTGGTCAACCGGGTCCCGCAAATTGACGTAAGGCAACGACCGCTTTCGGCAAGATCGTACGACTGCTTCGGGTCGACAGCGCCCATCCACGACTCACGAAGAGGTGACCGCTTCCTGCGTGGCTGAAGGTTCAATCCGAGCGGACAGTGTCCGCCAGGTCTGATTCCGAGCAGGACATGTAATCGTCGATGTTCGCGGGCGCCGCTGCGGCCTTCTTCACGATGACCCTCCGCAACGGGGCGCTAGGCCCCGATGTCGATCACGGCGTCCGTCTGCAGGGCGTCAGCGGCGCGGCGCGAACGCGATCAGGACGTTGCCGGCCTGCCCGCCGTACAGGCCGTAGCCGGAATTCACGAAGATCATGCCGCCTGCGACGGTCGGCCCGCCCGAATCGAGCGAGCCGCCATTGGCTGTGACGCCGTTCGTGGTGACGAATGGTTTTGCCGTGTCGAAGTCCCACAGCACGCCGCCGTTGGCGGTCGAGTACGCGCGAAGGTGACCGTCGACGGAACCGGACAGGACGTATTCCGGCGTTGCCGTGACCGCGCCGGATTGCGCGGGACTGCAGTTGCTGCGATTGGCGCACGCCTTGGGCGGCGGCGCGCTCCACAGGATCGCGCCCGTGGCGACCGCAAGCGCATGCAGTCCGCCGCCGGCATTCGGATCCGGCACCAAAGGTTGCCCCAGCACGGGATTGAAGAACGCGATGTCGGAGACCGCGACGTACACGCTCTTGCCGTCGGTTGCCGTGCCCCATTGCACGCCGCCCAGCAGGCCGCCCTTGCCGACGCGCTTTTGCCACACGATCCGCCCGCGATCGTCGGGATCGAGCGCCCACATCATTCCGGATTTCTGCCCGATCGTGAGCAGGCGCTTGCCGTCAGGAAGCGTGACGAGATTGGCGGAGGTGCCGAGGTCGTAATCGGGGCCGTGCGGCTCGGGACAATTCGTCTTGTCCGCGGCGAGGCAGGCGCCGTTCCCCATGTCGCCGGCCAACAGTTGCCGCGTCCACGCGATCTGCCCCGGAATCGAGCGCCATCGCAATGACGGCGTCGCTCGTGTCGGTGGCGGGCGCCGAGTGGTTGTCGCCGGTGCCGACATAGAGCATCCGCCGCTTGCGGTCGATGGTGGGCGTCGCCCAGATCGAAACGCCCGAAGGCCCCCAGAGTTGCGTGCCCACGCTGTTCTTGCCCTGCGGACGCGCCTCGGGAAGCGTGTACGTCGTCCATATCTCCTTGCCGGTCGCAGCGTCGAGCGCGACCACCGCACCGCGGCCCTTGCAGCACTCGTATTTCGGGTCGATCGCGGCGCTGTCGTCGCCGACCGAAATCGGCACGTAGAGGCGCCCCTCGAACAGCGCCGGCGCGCCGGTGACCTGCACGCTCGGCGCGTCGACCGCGGTCACTTTCCATATCGTCTCGCCGGTGCCCGCGTCGACCGCGTACACGTGCGCGCGACGATCGCCGAAGATCGCGACATTGCGATCACCGATGCGAGCGACGGTGATCGCGGTGCGCACGCCGGTGCTCGCGGCGTAGTCCCAGTAATAGCAGCCCGACTGCGCGTCGATCGAATAGACATGCCCGTTCTGGCTGCCCACGAACACGCGATTGCCCACGACCGTCGGCTGGCCGAACGCGACGACCGCACCGGGAAAGCCGAACGACCACTTCACCTCCAGCTTCGCAAGATCCGCGGCGCCGATGCCGGGCTGCGGCTGATACCGCCAGTTCTCGGGATTGGCGCCCCAGCCGTTGTACGAAGGTCCGTCCAGCGAGAATGCCGACGATGCGCCCGTGCAGCGACCGGCCATCGGGGCCTGCGTGCCGATCTTCTGCCCCGTCAGGAATTCCGCCAGCGACACGCGCTGCGCGGGCGAAAGCGCCGAGCCCTGCGCTTTCATGATTCCGTTCGTGAGCGCCTCGTCGATGAACGCGGGCGACATGGCCTTGAGCGACGCACGGCCGGGGGCGCGGGTGGCCGGGTTGTTGTGGCACACCGCGCAGTTCTGCGCGAACACGGTTTCCTGCGGATCCGGCGCCGCCTCTTTCGTCTGCGCCAATCCGGCGCCCGCAAAGAGCAGCATGCATGCGACAAACCATCGTCGCAATTCGCGTTTCGCCGCGAACACGTTCCACACGTGGGGGGTCATGGGCGCAGATCGTAGCACCCCGTGCACCGCCCCGTCAGGCGGCGACGCTTCACCGCCTGACGGAGTTGCGGGCGTTCGCCATCGGCGACGACGCCCGCACGAAAAGAACTACGTCTTCAACTGGTCGGCGATCGGCAAGTTGCGTATCCGCTTTCCCGTCGCCGCGAAGATCGCGTTGCAGATCGCAGGCGGAATCGGCGGCACTCCCGGCTCGCCGACGCCGCCCAGCGGCTTGTCGTAGTCGCCCGGCACGATGTGCACGTGGATCGCGCCCGGCGCCGCGGGCATCCGCGTGACCTGATAGGTGCTGAAATTGTCCTGCTGCGCGCGGCCGTTCTTGAACGTGATTTCCCCGAGCGTCGCCACGCCGACGCCCATGACGCAGGCGCCTTCCATCTGCGCGCGCACACGCTCCGGGTTGACGGTCGCGCCGCAATCGATGGCGATGTCCACGCGCGGGATCGTCAGGTTGCCCTTGGCGTCGACCGCGACCTCCACGACGGCGGCGACGTAGGAGACAAAACTGTAGTGCGCCGCGATGCCGAGCCCGTGGCCCTTGGGGAGCTTCCTGCCCCAGCCGGCCTCCTTGGCCGCGATTTCCGCGACGCGCCGCAGCCGGCCGGTGTCGACGGGGTAGCGCTCCGGCGATTCACCGTGGTTCCAGGTGTCGCTCAGCATCTGCGGCGTCACGACCCGCGCCGGGCCGATCACCTCGAGCAGGTAGTCCTTCGGGTCGCGCCCCGCGGCCGCGGCGAGCTCGCCGACGAACGACTGCACCGCGAACGCGTGCGGGATGTTCGACACCGACCGGAACCAGCCGATGCGCGTGTGCGCGACGGCGTCGGGATTCTCGATCCGGATGTTGGGAATGGCGAAGGGCACGTTGATGACGCCCATGCCGAGCTCCCAGTTCGCCTCCTGCACCTCGTTGGCGTCGAAGGTCGACATGATCGTCGGCGCGACGCTGCGGTGCAGCCACGCGACGGGCAGTCCTTTCGCGTCGACGCCGGCTTCCAGGTGCTCGACCGAGACGGTATGAAAGTAGTCGTTGTGCAGATCGTCGTCGCGCGTCCACACGACCTTGACGGGCTTGCCGTCCATCGCCTTGGACAGCACCGCGGCCTCGACGCCGTAATCCGGCTTGGACTTGCGCCCGAACCCGCCGCCGAGCAACGTCACGTGCACGATGACGTTGTCGCCCGTCATGCCGAGCCGTTTGGCGACGAGATCGTGCGCAGCCTGCGGCGATTGAAAGCAGCCCCATACTTCGCACTTGCCGTTGACGATTCGCGCCGCCGCGGCAGGAGGCTCCATCGAGGCGTGGGCGAGATGCGGAAGATAGTATTGCGCCGTGACGCGTTTTGCCGCGCCTGCCGCCGCCGCGGTGAAGTCTCCTTCGTTGCGCACGACCTTGCCCGGCTTGTTTGCCGCGGCCTCGAGCGTCGCCCGGTAGGCGACCGAGTCGTAGCTCGCGTTCGGCCCGTCGTCCCAGACGATCTTCAAGGCCTCACGGCCCTGTATCGCCGCCCACGTGTTGTTGGCGATGACGGCGACGCCGCCGAGCGGATTGAACTGCGGTGCCCCAGGTGTTGCGTCGATCGCGACGACCTTGATTACGCCGGGCACCTTCATTGCTTCGGCGGCATCGAAGCTGACGACTTTTCCGCCGAACACCTGCGGACGCGCGACGACGGCGTAAACCATGCCGTCCATCCGGGTGTCCATTCCGTATTGCGCCTTGCCGGTGACGATGTCCTGCGCATCGACGAGCTTCAGCTTGCCCGTCCCGATGTAGCGGAACTGGGATGGGTTCTTGAGGCGAATCGCGTTCGGCGCGGGCAGGGGCATGACGGACGCCGCCTTGGCCAGCGAACCGTAGCCGAGCTTCCGGCCGCTCGGTTTATGGACCACTTCGCCATTCTTCGCTTCCACTTCGCCGACGGCGACTTTCCATTGCGCGGCGGCCGCCGCTTCCAGCATCTGCCGTGCCGCGGCGCCGCAGCGGCGCATCGGCATGAAGAAGTGGCGCGTGCTGCGCGAACCGTCGGTGTCCTGGTTCCCGTAGCGCTCTTCGTCGCCGGGCGCCTGCACGACGCGTACCTTGCTCCAATCCGCTTCGAGCTCGTCCGCCACGATCATCGGCATGCCGGTGCGCACACCCTGTCCCATCTCGGAGCGATGGCAGACAATGCTGACGATGCCGTCCTCGCCGATGGCGACGAACACCAGCGGATTGTCGATCCAGCCGTGCGGCATTCCGTCCGCACCATACTTCGGCGGGTCGGCGGCGCCCGCGATGGCCGGGTACCCGACCGCCAGCACCAGTCCGCCCAGCGCGCTCGCGTGCTGCAGGAACCGGCGCCGGCTGACGTTCGCAATTTGCAGCGACGTTTCGAATGCCGCGTCGTTCTTCCTTTGCCGAATCGTGTCGAAGGGGGCGTTCATGCGGCCACCCCCTTTCCACCTGCCTGCTTGATGGCCGCGCGAATGCGTCCGTAGGTCCCGCAGCGGCAGATATTTCCCTGCATCGCCGCGTCGATGTCGGCGTCCGTCGGCTTGGAATTTTTCTTGAGGAGCGCCGTCGCCGACATGATCTGCCCGGCCTGGCAATAGCCGCACTGGGGCACGCCCATGTCGACCCACGCGGCCTGCACGGCTTTGCCGACCTTGTCGGCGCCGATCGCCTCGATGGTGGTGACCTTCTTGTTCGCCACCGCGGACATCGGCGTGATGCACGAGCGCGTGGGCTGACCATCGACGTGTACGGTGCAGGCCCCGCACAGCGCCATGCCGCAGCCGAACTTGGTTCCGGTCAGGCCCAGTTGATCGCGCAGGACCCACAGGAGTCGTGTGTCATCCGGCAGGTCGATGTCGTGCTGCGTTCCGTTGATGGTCAGCTTGGTCATTACGGCACTCCCGGTGCGCTAGAGTGATGAGGCCAAATCCCGGACAGGCGAGTGGCGGATGTGTTGGGGCGCGGCCGCAGGATGTCGCGTTACGCGCGTCGCGGACGCCCACCGGGAAGTCGCCGACACGTCGCCGCCGACATCCCCGGAAAAAGGATGTTCCTCCCACTCGGCCAGTGTCAAGCCGCGCGTGCCGGACCGAAGGAGTGGGCCCCGTCCCGCATGGGTGCGCGCGCGAAATGCCTGATTTCGCTCCCGATCGTTCGTGCGCGGACGGTTGATCGTGCGGGCGGAACGGAGACTCGAATTCGCCAAAGAAAACGGCCGCCCGAAGGCGGCCGCGTGTCGTCCGAGGAGAGGGGAGGGTGGCCCGGACGACACGACCGTTGTGCGTGCCCCACGCTTACGGAAATGCCCGCTTTTCTCCCGATCGCATGCCGACGCGATCCTGCTTTCTACCCGCGATCTCGGCGGCAGTGCGGTTCGTGCTCGGCGGGGAGGTCGCCGTCTCGGGCGGAGAATGCGCGCCGGACGCCTCAAGCGGTTTCGGTGCGGAAGGTGTCGACGAGGCGTAAGGGCCGGGATCGACGCAAGGCGCGGTTTCGATCGGCGCCGGAACCGGGGTCCCGGTCGCTTTGAGGCTGTTGCGATAGGCGGCCGCGGTTCGTTCCCGTGAAATCGGCGTCGGAAGAGGGGTGCCCGTCGCCTTGAGGTTGTTGCGATACGCGGCCTCGAGCGATACGTCACCGTCCAAACGAATAGCGCAGAAACAGGTGGCTGCTTCCGCGGCGAGCGTCGACGAGGCGTCCCCACAGCGGGTCGCCCGGAGCGAATTGCTTGCCCATGACGAGGCTCACCCGATGGTCACCTGTCTCGCGGCCGGCGATCTGCGGCGAGAGCGTCAGGAACTGGTCATCGACCAGGCCCGCGGCGTAGAAGTCGCCGAGCAACCGCGGGCCGCCCTCGACGAGGATGCGGCGGGCGCCGCTCGCCGCGCGGATGGCGGCAAGGACGCCTTCTGCCGGAAGCGCACCGGCGCGGCTGCGAACCGTGCAAACGTCCACTGTGGAAGGCACCCCTTGCCGTCCCAGAAGCTTCGCGCCGGCAGCAGACGTGCAAATCATGACCGGCACCTTGCCGGAGGTGAAGACCGGCAGGGACAGATCGATGTCGCCGCTGCCGCTGACGATCACGTTCAACGGCGTCTCGCGGATTCCCAACGCGGCGCGCAGCCGCCGGTAGTCGCTGGCGAGACCGGGGAATATCGCGTCTGCCGTCCAGACGTGCCGACGATCGGCGTCCAAGGTTCCCGATCCGACGACGATGACGTCGGCGATGGCACGCAGCAGGCCCATCACCATGCGGTCCTGCGCGTTGAAGCCGCTGATGTCCCCGCCGCTGGCGTGGCCCTTGACGCCGAGCGAGACGACGCCGTCGAGTGTGGTGACGAAGTTGGTGTAGACGAAAGGATGCGAGCCAGGCGGCGGCAGGCGGAGATCCCCATACAGGCGCTGCAGGCGCGGCGGGAGTGGCGCGCGCCGCCCGCGTCTCGCTTCGAACAACGTCGCCAGCGCCTGAATTCGGTTCGGATCGGGTTTGGCGGTCATCGGTTTTCCGGTGTTGCCAAATACAGCCGAGAACGGTCGTGGGCGCTCACCGTTGCAGAAGGCAAAGGGAGTGGGGTTCTTTGGAACGCTGGCCGTCTCCCAAGGCGGATTCTCCCTGCATGGCGGGAAAACATCCGTCCGCTGTATAGGCGATCGTGCCCGCACCGCTGATGGCGAGGGCACCGGGATACCGCCCGACCTGCCAGGCCTCCGTCACCGCACCCTTTTTGACGTCGAATCCGACGATCGAGAAGGGAGCCTTGTATTCAAGGAACGGAAAGAACAGCAGATCCTTCCCGGGATCGACCACGAAGTCCAGCAGCTCCCAACTCCCCTCGCGAATCGTGCGTGTGCTTACTTTGCCCGAAGACGAATCGATGGTGGCCGCCCCGAGGGTCTTGAGCCCGTGGCCCTGCCCTTCGACAAAGGCAAAGCGGTTATCGGAAAGCCACGCTACTTTTTCAAAGGGCCATTTTTTCTGGTAGAGGGTGCGGTTTTTCTTGAGATCGAAGAGGGTCGTGAGAAAAGAAGGCGGGCCTGTCTCCCGAATTTCGTAGCGTCCGCCCGGCGATGGGAAGACGCGGCTGCCCTCTCGGCGCCATTCGCTCGGCGTTGACGCAAGACCGTCGTCTGAGAGCGTCAGCAGAAGTTGCCGGTTGTTGGCCTGGTCTTTCCAGTCGATCCTGAACACCTCGGCCTTAAGGGTATCGTCCGGTTGCCAATCGAACGATTGAACCTTCATTCCGATTTCGCCGTCCTTCACGACTTCCGTCATTCGCCTGAGATTGGACGTCCGGATGTCCCAGACCCACAGTTGCTCGGGATCGCCCGAGGTGATGTTGTCGAGCGTGAACGCAATGAGATTTCCCGACGGGGAGAATTTCAACTCTCGAATCCGGATCTTCTTCCCGGCTTCTCCATAGGTATTGAGGAGCGTCTGGCGCGGCATCTCCCGGATCATCGCCTCAGTCACCGGAACGGAATGAAAGGACTTGGCGTCAATCCCTTTCCTTGTCGCGCGCGCCTGGGGCGCTGCGATCGCGACGGAGGCCGCAAACAGAAGCAGATGCAAGCGATGTGCGCGCACGGCAGCCTTTATTCCTCAAGGGTTTTAGACACGAATCCGATATCGGATGTTCCGGTGGAACCGAAACATGCACGGCAGGCTGCGGCTGCGATACCCTAATCTCAACCGGCAAGCTCGGGGTCACCACCGGGGCCATTCTGGCGTACGGTTAACCCAGGCGTGACGAGCGTTGCGACTGAACGGAAGGGCGCCGGCGCCCATCAGGGAGATGGCCGTGGGAATCGAGGACCGCGACTGGTATCGACAGGAACGCGCTCGCATGGCCAGGGGGGACTCGGACTCGGGCTCGGAGCGGTCGCCCGGGTCCGGCGAGTTGACCGGATCCCACTGGCGCAGGAACGTCTTGATCGGCGTCGCGGTCGGAGTGGCGATCATGATCGGCGTGAAAGCGCTGCTCGACCGGGAGAAGCCGAGACCGGCTGCGCTGCGCATCGAGCCGATTCCGCGCGTCGACCCAAGCGGTGCGGCCGCGATCCCGCTGCAGGTGTCGCCGAGTCCTGTCCCACTGCGGCGCGACACCGATTTCGGATCGTGGGAATGGTTCACGTTTCTCTCTATGTTCGGGGGCAGCGTCAAGACGATGAGCGCCCCGATGATCTCCCCGTCCATGAGCAGGCCGTTCGTGGTCAACTATACCGACAGGCGCGTCGTCGTCGAGGGCGACTGGATCCGCGACGTCGAAGTCATCTTCACGCCCGAGTTCAAGGAGCGCCTGTTTGCAATCGACCGTAAATCCGCAGTCGTCAACCTGGACAAGGACACCATTTCGGTCGACGGCTTGATCATCGTCAAGGTCGTCCGTTACGACACCACGGCCGGCCCGGAGACCGGAATCGGATGGAAGGTGGCTGAAATCAACGTGCCGGCGCCGTTTCGCCCGTTGAGTCAGATTCCATGCCCGCATTACGACTGGGACACGCGCGACATCTGCAAGGGGCGGCCACCCTATCAGGGCCCGACGCCGCCGCTGTACCAGTCCGACGGTCGCGGCGGCGCCTATCTCGTCAGGCCCGCGTCACCCGATTGGAAACCCGAATGATGAAACGTCGTCTGAACTTGATTCTTCTTTTGACGAGACTAACCCGGGCATAGGCATATGCTTTTCCCGTTGCTTGCAGAGCAGATTATCGGGGGCAGCTCGTCGAGTTCTTTAGCGTCCTCCGATAGCCGCGGGCCGTGGCCAGCGGCTGAGCCAACGCATGACCCATGAACGCACGCGACTGCCGCTTGCGCTGCTGTTCTCCCTGCTGATCCACGCGCTGCTGTTCAGTCTGACCTTCGGCGGCCAGGCTCTTGGGCTGACCGGCTTCGCCTTACGCTTTCCCTGGCAGGATCGACGGGTCGAGGCGCCTGATCTGCGCGTCGTGCTTGTTCCGGTGCAGGTCAAGGCTCCCGAAGCGGCGATCACACCGAATGCGGAGCCGTTGCAGCAGGGACAGACCGAGCAGCCTGTTGTCGGCGGATTTGCGCTGACGCCACCCGCGTCTCCGGCGCTGACTCCGAGGCGGACGACAGCAGCGATTGTCGCGGGGACCCATTCGAGTGAACGGGTCAATCCCAGACCCGGTACCGCGAGCGGTGCCGCCCCTGCGAAAACGCCTTTGCGTGCCGTTCGGCCCGGCGGTACGGCGCCACCACCCGTCCCCGAGACGGCCGTGATCGCCTCGGCGCGGTCTGACGAGCCCACGTGGGTCGTGCCGGTCACTCCAGCGGTGCCGACACCCGTCATCCCGACAGCGCCAAGCGCGTCAAGCTCGGAGACGGCGATGCCGCCGCTTCGAGATACGGCCAATGAAGCGCGGGCGCAAATCGACGAAGAGGCGCGGGAGCGAGCCGTTGAACAGGTTGGGCTCGATCGAGCCCGGCAGGACGCGCGACGCCAGGCAGAGCAGATGGAGGCTGCGCGGCAGGAGGCAGAACGACTAGCGGCAGCACAACAAGAGGTGGCGCGACAGGAGTCCGAACAACAAGCGGCAGCACAACAAGAGGCGGCGCGGCAGGAGGCCGAACGACAAGCGGCAGCACAACAAGAGGTGGCGCGACAGGAGGCCGAGCAACAAGCGGCAGCACGACAAGAAGCGGCACGCAAGGGCGACAACAAGAGCCGTCAGGAGGCCACGACAGGCGGCAGCACGGGAAGAAGCGGCGCGACAGGAGGCGACCCGGCAGGAGTCGGCGCGACAGGAGGCCGAACGCCAGGCGGCAGCGCAACAAGCGGCAGCCAGACAAGAGGCGGAGGAAAAACGGGAAGCGCGCCTTCGGGCGATAGGACGACAACTGGACGAGGAAGCCGCCCGGCGTGACGCGGCATCGGCGGCAAGTCGCCAGTTGCCCTCATCGAGCGGATTACGTCGATACAGGCTCTTCGGTCGCGCCGACGCCAACGCGGAACTCATCTTGTACGTCGAAGCATGGGAACGGAAGATCCAGCTGAATATGACTTTCGACATGGTCCGCGAAGCAGCGAAGCTGCCTCACACCAATCCCATGGTGACGGTGGCCATTCGAAGCGACGGCTCGGTGGAGTCGGTGACCTTCGTCCTCTCCAGCGGCGTAGCGGCCATCGACGAAGCGATACGACGCATCGTGCGCAGCCAGGAGCATTACCAGGCGTTTCCGCCGGACCTGGTCCGCGAGTTCGACGTGATCGAGATCCGCCGGACCTGGTCCTTCGACATGGCGATCCGGCTGTACTGATGGGACCGCGACAAGACGTCGGTGGCCAATATCGGTCGAATGCGACCATCGCGCTGTGTGGCACGGATTCGTGCGTGTCCGCGCCTTTCCGCAAACGACAAGGCCAACGGAGGACCGTTGGCCTTGGAATTCTGGTGGAGACGATGAGGATCGAACTCACGACCTCCGCATTGCGAACGCGGCGCTCTCCCAGCTGAGCTACGTCCCCACGAAGGGCGGAATTATAGCGGGAATGGCCCCCTGCCGTAAACTTGGGG
The DNA here is from genome assembly GCA_963816925.1 of uncultured beta proteobacterium. Classification (GTDB taxonomy): domain Bacteria; phylum Pseudomonadota; class Gammaproteobacteria; order Burkholderiales; family Casimicrobiaceae; genus CAIWHR01. The sequence goes on from CAWFMY010000010.1 coordinate 23,339, forward strand.
ATTCCCCGGCGACGAATGGGGTGGAAAAGCGCCCACGCGGCATCATATAAAAGCGCCGGGCCCCCGAAAGTCATGGCATGAGCCACCTCATCACGCTGATCGAGCACTACGGACTCGCGCTGGTGTTCGTCAACGTCCTGCTGCTGCAGGCGGGCTTCCCCGTACCTGCCTACCCGACGTTGATCGTCACGGGTGCGCTCGCCGCGCGCGAGCCCGTACTCGATCCCCGGTCTCCTCGCGACCGCGGTCCTGGCCTCGGTGATCGCGGATATCGGGTGGTACGTGATCGGTCGACGCCTGGGCGGCCGCGTGCTGCGGACGCTGTGCCGCATTTCGCTGTCGCCGGATTCGTGCGTGCGGCAGACCGAGTCCATCTTCACGCGCTGGGGTGCGCGGTCGCTGACGGTCGCGAAGTTCGTCCCGGGTTTCGCGTCGGTCGCCACGGCGATGGCCGGCATCATCCGGTTGTCGCCATGGCGCTTCCTGGTGTTCGACGCGATCGGCGCCGCGCTGTGGTCCGGCGTGGCGATCGCGCTCGGCTATCTCTTTCGCGACGCGGTCAACGAGGTGCTGGACGTCCTGTCGGCGATGGGCCGGTACGGCCTCATGGTGATCGTCGCCGCGTTCGTCATCTACGTCACCGTGAAATGGGTGCAGCGCCAGCGCTTCATCCGGCAGCTGAAGATGGACCGCGTGACGGTGCAGGAACTGCGCGACCTCGTGGATGCCGGGACGCCGGCCACGGTGATCGACGTGCGCTCGAAGTTGTCGCAGTCGGTCACCGGCCGCATCCCCGGCGCGCTCACCGTCGACGTGACCAACATGAAGCTCGAGCTGCTGGCGATCCCGCCGACGAACGAGGTCATCGTCTATTGCGCGTGCCCGAACGAGGCCTCGGCCGTGCGCGTCGCCCAGGCGCTGAAGCAGCGCGGATTCCAGCGTGTGCGGCCGCTCATCGGCGGCATCGACGCGTGGATCGAAGCAGGCCACGAGGTCGAGCGCTGACGGCGAAGGTGGCGCACCGCGCCGCCGCGAACTTGCTACACTCGATGGTCGACAGGAAGGAATCGCTCATGACCCGAAAAACCATCGAAACCCCGGACGCCCCGAAGGCGATCGGCCCCTATTCGCAGGCGATCCAGGCCGGCAACACGGTTTACCTGTCCGGCCAGATCGGCCTCGATCCCGCCACGGGGCAAATGGTCGACGGCACGGCGGCGCAGGCGCACCGCGTGCTGCAGAACCTGCGCGCCGTCGCGCGCGCGGCGGGCGGCGACCTCGACGCGATCGTGAAGGTCACGCTGCTCCTCGCCGACATGGCGGATTTCGTTGCGGTCAACGAGATCATGACGCAGTACTTCAAGCCGCCCTACCCGGCGCGCGCGACCTACCAGGTGGCGGCGCTGCCCAAGGGCGGCCGGGTCGAGATCGAGGGCGTCATGGTGCTGCGCGCGGCGGGAGACTGACGCGAGGCCCAGCGTGGTCCGCAAGGATGCTTCGCGCGAGCCCCGCGCGAAGCCCGGCGCCGCGCTCGCCGACAAGCTGGCGCGCCTCGGCGTCGCGCGCGAGGCGGATCTCGTCCTCCATCTGCCGCTGCGCTACGAGGATCACACGCGCCTCGTCCCGCTCGCGGCGCTCAAGCCCGGCGCCGAACAGCAGGCCGAGGGCCGGGTCGTCAGCACGGAAATCCAGTATCGCGGACGGCGCCAGCTCGTCTGCGTGCTCGACGACGGCGACGATGCCGACGCGGGCGGGCGCGCGCAGCTCGTGCTGCGGTTCTTCCATTTCTATCCGAATCAGCAGAAGGCGCTCGCGCCGGGACGTCGCGTGCGCGTGTTCGGCGAAGCGCGCGAAGGTCACTTCGGCCTCGAGATCGTCCATCCGCAGTTCACGGTCGTCGAGCGCGGCGCCGCATTGCCGGATCGCCTGACGCCCGTGTACCCGACCACGGCGGGGCTTTCGCAGGAGACGCTGCGCAAGGTGGTTGCGCGGGCCCTTGCCTCCGATCCTGCGCTGACGGCGGAGACGCTGCCGGACAAGCTCGTGCAGCGGCGCCACTTGTGGAAATTCGGCGACGCGCTCTCCTTCCTGCATGCGCCGCCGCCGCGCCTTTCACCGCTGACGCAGCACGCGCTCGACGCGCGCTCGCATCCCGCGTGGACGCGATTGAAGTACGACGAGCTCGTCGCTCAGCAGCTTTCGCTCAAGGCGCACCGGATGGCGCGCGCGGCCAAGCATGCGCCGGTGCTGACGGGCACGCGTGCGCTGACGGAGGCATTGCGCGCGCGCATCCCGTTCAAGCTGACGCGCGCGCAGGAGCGCGTGTGGCGCGAGATCAGCCACGACCTGAAGCGCGCGACGCCGATGCAGCGGTTGCTGCAGGGCGACGTCGGCAGCGGCAAGACGATCGTCGCCGCGCTGGCGGCGCTGCAGGCGATCGAAAGCGGACGGCAGGTCGCGCTGATGGCGCCGACGGAAATCCTCGCCGAGCAGCATTACCGCAAGCTCGCGCAGTGGCTCGAAGGATTGCCGATCGAGATCGCCTGGCTGACCGGCGGACTTCCGGCGAAGGCGAGGCGGACCGCGGTCGAAGCCATCGCGAGCGGCAAGGCGATGTTCGCGATCGGCACGCACGCGCTGTTCGAGGACGAGGTCGCGCTGCCGCGGCTCGGGCTTGCGATCGTCGACGAACAGCATCGCTTCGGTGTCGCGCAGCGGCTGAAGCTCCGCGGCAAGGCGATGGGTGAGGCGCACCAGCTGATGATGAGTGCGACGCCGATCCCGCGCACGCTCGCCATGACGTTCTATGCCGACCTGGACGTGTCGATGCTGGACGAGATGCCGCCGGGACGAACGCCCGTCAACACGCATCTCGTCAACAACCGGCGGCGGCCGGAGATCATCGAGCGCGTGCGCGCCGCGTGCGCGCAGGGTCGGCAGGTCTACTGGGTGTGCCCGCTGATCGAGGAATCCGAGAAGCTCGAGCTGCAGACGGCGGTCGCGCTGCATGCCGAGCTCACGACAGCGCTGCCCGAGTTCAAGGTCGGGCTGCTGCACGGGCGCATGAAGCCCGACGCGAAGGCCGCGGTGATGGCCGAGTTCGTCGCCGGCGCGCTGCAGGTGCTGGTGGCGACGACGGTGATCGAAGTCGGTGTGGACGTGCCGAACGCGTCGCTGATGGTGATCGAGCACGCCGAGCGCTTCGGCCTCGCGCAGCTGCACCAGTTGCGCGGCCGCGTCGGACGGGGCGCCACCGAGAGCTCGTGCTACCTGCTGTTCGAGGAGCCGCTGACCGACACCGCGAAAGCACGCCTCAAGGTGATCTACGAGACCAACGACGGCTTCGAGATCGCCCGGCAGGATCTCGTGATTCGCGGCCCCGGCGAATTCCTGGGTGCGCGGCAATCGGGCGCGCCTCTGCTGCGCTTCGCGGATCTCGAGCACGACGTCGCGCTGATCGAGCAGGCGCGCGACGACGCGGACGATCTTTTGCAACGGGAACCGGCCGCCGCGGCGGCCCATCTCGCGCGCTGGCTCGGCGGCAGGGAGGAGTTCATCAAGGCGTAGCGGCGCGAGCGGCGCGCCGGGGCCCCGGCGCGAAGCGCAAGGGGGAGCGAGCAAACGCGAGTCGACGCATGAGGCCGACGCAAGCAGGCGCAACGATTCACCACGGCGGTGCGGAGGCCGAGGCGCGAGGCCGGCGAGAGTGGCGCCCCGGCGGGCGATTTCGAGGGCCGAGGGGAGGTATTTCATGACCGAAATCAATATCTTGGCCGATTCTTGCCCGATGCCGCCGGGGCGAGTAGGCTAAAATGCGCTCGCAAAGGCACCCCCAGCCGGCCCATGTCCCTCTACGCCCTCGGCCTCAATCACGCCACCGCGCCGCTCGACGTGCGGGAGCAGATCGCGTTTTCGCCGGACGCGCTCGGCCATGCGCTGCGCGACTTGCTGACGCGCCCGACGGTCAAGGAAGCGGCGATCCTGTCGACCTGCAATCGGACGGAGCTCTACGTGCGAAGCCCCGAGGCGCGGCCCGTCATCACCTGGCTCGAGGACTTCCACCGCGTGCCGAAGGATTCGTTGTCCCCGTACCTGTACACGCTGCCGCGCGAGCAGGCGGTGACGCATGCCTTCCGCGTCGCGTCCGGCCTCGATTCGATGGTGCTGGGCGAGCCGCAGATCCTGGGCCAGATGAAACAGGCCGTGCGGCATGCGGAATCGGCGGGATCCCTCGGGCTGGTGCTGAACCGACTGTTCCAGCGCACGTTCGCCGTGGCGAAGGATGTCCGCACGCAGACCGACATCGGCAGCGCGTCGATCTCGATGGCGGCGGCGTCGGTGAAGCTCGCGGAGCGGATCTTTCCGTCGATCGCCGAGCAGCGGCTGCTGCTGATCGGCGCCGGCGAGATGATCGACCTCACCGCGACGCATTTCGCGGCACGCCATCCGAAGTCGATCACGATCGCGAACCGGACGCTGGAGCGCGGCAAGGAGCTCGCCGCGCGCTTCAAGGGCGAGGCGATCACGCTGAACGAGATGCCGGACCGCCTGCCCGAGTTCGACATCATCGTCACCTGCACGGCGAGCACGCTGCCGATCCTCGGCAAGGGTCTGCTCGAGCGCGTGATCAAGGCGCGCCGCCACGCGCCGGTGTTCATCGTCGACCTCGCGGTGCCGCGCGACGTCGAGCCCGAGGCGGCGGAGCTCGACGACGTGTTCCTGTACAGCGTCGACGACCTCTCCAACATCGTCAAGGACAACCTGCAGATCAGGAAGGAAGCCGTGGCGCAGGCGGAGGAGATGATCGCCGAGCAAGCGGGCAGCTTCCTGCGCTGGCTCGAAGGACGCACCGTCGTGCCGACGATCACGGCGCTGCACGGCCACCACGACCAGTTGCGCGCGGCCGAGCTCGAGCGCGCGCGCAAGATGCTCTCCGGCGGCGCGGCGCCCGACCAGGTGCTGGAAGCGCTCGCGCGCGGGCTCACCAACAAGTTCCTGCACGCGCCCACGCAGGCGCTGAACCAGGCCGGTGACGCGGAGCGCGCCGAGCTCGTCGCGATGTTCGAGCATATCTATCGCCTGCCCGAGCAGGGGCATTAGCTGAACCGCCGGGGGTCGCATGCGCGGCGCCGTCGCGGTCGCCGTTCGCGCGCTTTCCAAGCATGAAACTCTCGCTGCACACGAAGCTCGACCAGCTCGCGCTGCGGCTCGACGAGCTCGACGCGATGCTCTCGGCCGAGGACGCGACGCGCGACCTCGACCGCTATCGTTCGCTCACCAGGGAGCACGCGGAAATCGGGCCGGTGGTCGCGCGCTTTCGCGACTACCTCGCGGCGGAGCACGACCTCGTGACGGCCGACGAAATCGCGCAGGATCCGGAAATGCGGGCGTTCGCCGAGGAGGAGCGCGAGGCGGCGACCGCCAGGATGACGGCCCTCGCGGCCGAACTGCAGCGCATGCTGCTGCCGAAGGACCCGAACGACGATCGCAATGTGTTCCTCGAGATCCGCGCCGGAACGGGCGGCGACGAATCGGCGCTGTTCGCGGGCGATCTCTTCCGGATGTACACGCGTTATGCCGAGCGCAACCGATGGGGCGTGGAGATCGTGTCGGCGTCATCGTCCGAGCTTGGCGGCTACAAGGAAGTGATCGTGCGCGTCGCGGGGCAGGGCGCCTACTCGAAGCTCAAGTTCGAGTCGGGCGGCCACCGCGTGCAGCGCGTGCCGGAAACCGAGGCGCAGGGCCGCATCCACACGTCCGCCTGCACGGTCGCGGTGCTTCCGGAGGCCGACCCGATCGCCGACATCACGATCAATCCGGCGGACCTGCGCATCGATACGTTCCGGGCGTCCGGCGCCGGCGGCCAGCACGTGAACAAGACGGATTCCGCGGTGCGCATCACGCATCTTCCGACGGGCCTCGTCGTCGAATGCCAGGACGACCGCTCGCAGCATCGCAATCGCGCGCAGGCGATGGCGGTGCTTGCCTCGCGGCTGCTCGACAAGGAGCGCACCGAGCGGCACGCGAAGGAGGCGGCGCATCGCAAGAGCCTCATCGGCTCGGGCGATCGCAGCGAGCGCATCCGAACGTACAATTTTCCGCAGGGCCGGGTGACCGACCACCGGATCAACCTGACGCTCTACAAGATCGACCAGATCATGGATGGCGACCTCGACGAGCTCCTGCACGCGCTTGCGCAGGAGCACCAGGCCGAGCAACTCGCGCTGTTGTCCGGCGAGGAGCGATGAAGGCACCGCCCTTCTGGCTGCAGACGCTGCGCCTCGATTTTCGCGAGTTCGGTGCCGGCGATTTCAACGAGATCTGGCGGCTCGACCAGGACCCGGGCGTGATGCGCTACATCGGCGACGGCAAGCTCTCGTCGCGCGCGCGGATCGCGGCCGCGATGAAACGCATCCCGCGCGTCTATCGGCTCTATCCGGGGCTCGGCACGTGGCGCGCATCGCGCCGCGACACCGGCGCATACATCGGCTGGTTCACGCTCAAGTACATCCCGGATACGGTCGAGGTCGAGGTGGGCTACCGGTTGCTGCGCGAAGCGTGGGGACAAGGCTTCGCGACCGAAGGGGCGACCGAGCTCATCCGCTACGGCTTCGACACGGTCGGCCTCCATCGGATCATCGGGATCACGCATCCGGACAACGTGGCGTCGCAGCGCGTGCTGATGAAGTCCGGCCTCGCCGCAGCCGGCTGGGGACATTATTACGGCCAGCGCTTGCGTCTGTTCTCTGCGCACAATCCGAATCCGTGACCGGCGAGTTCACGATCCGGCGCGTGCTCGAGGGCAGCGGGCTCGTCCCGCTCGACGCGCAGGTGCTGCTCGCGCACGTGCTCGGTCGCGACCGCACGTGGCTCGCGGCGCACGCGACCGACGTGGTGCCGCGTGCCGAGGCCGAAACGTTTTTCGCGCTCGCCAAGCGCCGGCGGGAAGGCGAGCCGATCGCCCACCTGACGGGCGTCCGCGAATTCTGGGGATTGCCGCTCACCGTGTCGCCCGCGGTGCTGATTCCCCGCCCGGAGACCGAGGCCGTGGTCGAGCTTGCACTTGCGCGGCTGCCGCTCGAGCGCAGCCTCACCGTCCTCGACCTCGGCACCGGCAGCGGCGCGATTGCGCTCGCGATCGCGCACGAACGCCCGCGCGCGCAGGTCGTCGCCACGGACGCATCGGCAGGCGCGCTCGCCGTCGCCCGCGCGAACGCACGGCGGCTTCGCATCGCCAACGTCGAATTCGTCGAGGCCGATTGGTTCGCGGGAATTGGCGCGACACGGTTCGACCTGATCGCGGCCAATCCGCCGTACGTCGAGGCGCGCGACCCGCATCTCGACGAGGGCGACCTGCGTTTCGAGCCGCGCGCCGCACTGACGCCGGGCGGCGACGGTCTGGGGGCGCTGCGCATCATCGCCGGCGGCGCGCGCGCGTTTCTTGCGTCGGGGGGCACGCTTGTCGTCGAGCACGGATACGATCAATCCGACGCCGTGCGCGCGCTGTTTTCCGATGCCGGATTTACCGATATTGTCGCCGTGCGCGATCTCGCCGGCATACCCCGTGTGGTCGCGGGGCGCGCGCCCTGAGCGCGTGTCCGACGCGCCTGTCGTGGTCAGCGGCGCGGCGGCTTCGGCAGCGCCGGTGCGGGCCGCCGGCCGTCGATCAGGTGCCGCACCGCGAGGATCGGATGGCGCCACATCATTCGGGGGCCGGCGTAGCGCATGACAATACGGACGTGCTCGCGCAGCGTCGCGCTATAGCAATGGACCGTGCAATTCGCGCAGGTCGGCTTGTCGTCGCCGAATACGCAACGGTCGAGCCGCCGCGTGGCGTAGACGAGGAGGGCGCCGCAGCCTTCGCATAAACCGTCGTCCTCGCCGTGCAGGTCGTGGCAATAGATCCCGATCATCGCCGCCAGCGTCTTGAGCTCGCGCGCAAGGCGCGGATGGCGGCGTGCATCGTGCACGCGGCGCGTCAGCACGGCAGGCGATTTGGCAGGGAGTGCGACCATGACGAAGGTCATTCTCGCGCCTGGCCGGCGGCCGGCCCATGACGTGCGTCAAGAAATGGCGAGCGGGAGCCCGATCCCCAGTTTCGCCGCCCAGGGTTCGATCGCCGGCATGATCGCCGAATAAAGCGCGACGCCGTTCGCCTGCTGCTCCCGCCGCCGTTTCATGCCCGCCTCGCCCGGCACGCGCACGCGATCGACACCCGGACGCGGCGTCGATTCGTGCGCGGCGCGCGCCATGTGATCCATCTGCCGCCGGAATGCGGCGAGCCCGCCGAACGCCTCGGGATCGAGCACCTGCACGAACACGGTCCCGCCCCAGCCTTCGGGCGGATCGGCGCGACCGAGTCCCGCGAGCCCCGCCGTCAACGCTTCGACGACGAGCGCGAGTCCGAAGCCCTTGTAGCCGGCATCGAGGCCGCCCAGCGGCAGCAATGCACCCTTCGGCTCGTTGTGGAGCGCGGCGGGATCGGCGGTCGCGTTGCCCGCGGCGTCGATGACCCACGGCCCGGGCAGCTTGCGCCCCGCGCGCAGTTCCTGATTCGCGAAACCCATGCTCGTGATCGACATCGATACATCGACGAGGATCGGATCTCCGCTGGTCGGCAGGCCGGCTGCGATCGGGTTGGGCGTGATGACCGGGGTCAGGCCGCCATGCGGGACGACGGCGGCGACGGTCGGGTCCGAGCTCTCGACGATCGCGACGAGTCCGCGTTCGGTCGCGCGGATCAGGTACGCGGCGAGGCACGCAATGTGGTGCGCGCGGCGAATCACGACGGTGCCCGTGCCATGGGTGGCGGACATCGCCGCCGCGGCGTCCAGCGCGCGCAGCGTGAGCCAGGGCCCCGGCAACCGCTTCCCGTCCCACAGTTGCGCGGCGCCTCGCGCATTGAGGACTTCAGGCGCGCCGCGCTTCGCCATGCCGCCCCTCTCGACTTCGGCGAGGTACGGCGCGAGCAGCGCGAGGCCGTGCGTCGTGTGACCCAGGAGGTCGCCCTCGACCAGCATGTCGGCGACGTCGCGCCCGATGTCGGACTGCATTCCGGCGGCGCCGAGCAGCGCGGCGGCGAAGCTGCGCAAAGCGTCGGCGGCGAAACGGGGAGGAGGTGCGCTCACAATGCGAATGGAGGGAAACGACGTGCGGCGGTTGACGTGGCCGCGCTATTCTTCGAGGATTCTACCCGACGCCCGACCCTGCCGGTCCGCGCGTGTTCGTCTTCGCGGCCGATTCAGGAAACCCTTCCCCTGTGCTCCCCTCCTCGCTGACCGTCAGCGTCGTCACGTTCCGTCCGGACACGGTGCTGCTCGAGCGCTGCCTGCGCAAGCTGGCGCTCGCCATCGGCGCCGCACGCGAGGACGGCTGCGTGAAGAGCGTGGCCGTCGCGCTGATCGACAACAGCGAGGACCGCATCGTCGCCGACGAAGTGATCCGTCTCGGCAAGGCGCGCTTCGCCGATTCCGGCATCCAGGTGACCTACCTGCACGGGCACCTCAACATCGGCTACGGCATCGCCCACAACCTGATGCTGCACGGGACGGGCGCCGACTACCAGTTGGTGCTGAATCCCGACGTCGAGGTCGCGAGCGACGGAATCGCCAACGCAGTTCGCTGGCTCGACGCGCATCCCGACGTCGGCGCCGCGGCGCCCGCGGTCACGCGACCCGACGGCACGCCGGATTTCCTGTGCAAGCGCTACCCGGCGGTCTTCGACCTGTTCCTGCGCGGGTTCGCCCCGCGGTTCGTGCGCCGGTTGTTCAAGAGACGTCTCGACCGCTATGAATTGCGCGACTACATCGATCCGGCGAGCGACAAGCCCGTGCTGGGCGTGCCCGTGATGTCGGGCTGCTGCATGCTGGTCAAGCGCAAGGCGATCGACCTCACCGGCGGCTTCGACCCGAAGTATTTCCTCTACTTCGAGGACTTCGACTGGAGCGTCCGGCTGAACAAGGTGACGCAGACCGTTTACCTGCCGACGTTTCGCGCGGTGCACCACGGCGGCCACGCGGCGAGCAAGGGCAGCGCGCACATCGGCTGGTTCGTCAAAAGCGGGTTTCGCTTCTACAACAAGTACGGCTGGCGATGGTTTTGAAGGCGCGACGTCATGGACGGTAAGCCGGTTGTCGTCACCGGCGCAGGCGGCTTCGTCGGCCGGGCGCTGACCGCGCATTTCCGCGAGACGGGGCGCGCGTTCCGCGCGGTTGTGCGGGCGAGCGATACCGTCGCGCGTCTCCCGCCGGGCGTGATCGCGGTGCGCGATCTCGCGACCGCCACGGAGGCCGAGCTCGACGCGATCGTCGCCGGGGCAACGGCGGTCGTGCATCTCGCGGCGCGCGTGCACGTGATGACCGAAACGGCGACGGATCCGGTCGCCGCGTTTCGCGCGGCCAACGTCCTCGCGACGACAAGGCTCATGCAGGCCGCCCTTCGCGCGAAGGTCGAACGCTTCGTGTTCGCGAGCACGATCAAGGTGAACGGCGAGTCGACGCCGCCGGGGCAGCCGTTCCATCCGGACGATCCACCGGCACCTGGCGACGCGTACGCGCGAAGCAAGCTCGAGGCGGAACGCGAGCTCCTGCGCCTCGCGGCCGGCACGACGCTCGATCCCGTGATCCTCCGCCTTCCGCTGGTCTACGGTCCCGGCGTCGCCGGCAACTTCCTCGCGCTGGAGGACGAAATCGCGCGCGGGCACGCGCTGCCGCTCGGCGCGATCCGCAACCGGCGCAGCGTGCTCGGCGTCGGCAACCTCGTCGAAGCGATCGACGCCGCGCTCGATGCGCCGGTCGCGCCGCGCGGCGTGCATTTCCTGGCCGACGAAGAAAGCGTATCGGTGCCCGAGCTCACGCGGGCGATCGCCGCGTCGCTCGGGGTCGAGGCGCGGCTGCGCAAAGTCCCCCTGCCGCTTCTCCGGCTCGTCGGCCTCCTGTCGGGACGGCGGGCGATGATCGAGCGGCTGACGGGCTCGCTCGAGGCCGATTCTTCGTCGTTCGCCGCCGCGACGGGATGGCGCCCGCGCCATTCGCTCGCTCATGGCCTGGTTGCCACGGCGCGATGGTGGCGCCTGCGTCACTCGATCTGAGGGACGACGAGGCGGCGCGCGCGTCCCGCGCCGCTATAATCGCGCTTCGTCCCAAAGAGGAACCGCGATGAGCGCACGTCCTTCCGGCCGGCGCGCCGACGAGTTGCGCCCGCTACGCATCACCCGCCGCTACACGAAGCACGCCGAAGGCTCGGTGCTGATCGAAGCGGGCGACACCAAAGTCCTCTGCACCGCCAGCGTCGAGGAGGGCGTGCCCGGCTTCCTCAAGGGCAAAGGGCAGGGCTGGCTCACCGCCGAATATGGCATGCTGCCGCGGGCGACGAACACGCGGATGCGGCGCGAAGCCGCCGAGGGCAGGCAATCGGGCCGCACGCAGGAGATCCAGCGTCTGATCGGCCGCAGCCTGCGCGCCGTCGCCGATCTTGCGCAGCTCGGCGAGCGGACGATCAAGATCGACTGCGATGTCCTGCAAGCCGACGGCGGCACGCGCTGCGCGTCGATCACCGGCGCCTGCGTGGCCCTCGCCGACGCGATCGCCTGGTGCAACGCGCGCGGGCTGATTGCCGCCAATCCGTTGACGGGATTCGTGGCCGCGGTGTCGGTCGGCGTGGTCGGTGGCCAGCCGCTGCTCGATCTCGACTACACCGAGGATTCGGGCTGCGACACGGACATGAATGTCGTGATGACGGAGGCGGGCGGCTTCGTCGAGCTGCAGGGCACCGCGGAGGGCGTCCCGTTCACGCGCGACGAGATGGATGCGCTCGTCACGCTCGCCGGCGAGGGAATCCGCGCGCTGATCGCGGCACAGAAGGCCGCGCTCGCCGTCGTGGCGTGATGCAGGACCGAGGATGGCGATCGCGCGCCTTGTCCTGGCGTCGAACAACGACGGCAAGCTGCGCGAGTTCCGCCGGCTGCTCGCGCCGCTCGCGATCGAGGTGATCGCCCAGGCGGATCTCGGCATCGCGGAAGCGGATGAGCCGCACGCGACGTTCGTCGAGAACGCGCTCGCCAAGGCCCGGCACGCGAGTGCGCATGCGAATTTGCCGGCGCTTGCCGACGACTCGGGCTTGTGCGTGCACGCGCTCGGCGGTGCGCCCGGCGTGCACAGCGCGCGCTACGCCGGCGAGCCCAAATCCGATGCGCGCAACAACGCCAAGCTGATCGCGGCGCTGCAGGGTGTTGCCGACCGCCGCGCGCACTACGCGTGCGTGCTGGCGCTCGTCCGGCGCGACGACGACCCGGAGCCCATCATTGCCGACGGCGCCTGGCACGGGACGATAGTGGATGCGCCCCGGGGCTCGGGCGGCTTTGGCTACGATCCGCATTTCGAGGACGCCGCGACCGGCATGACCGGCGCCGAGCTGCCGCTCGGGCAGAAGAACGAGCTGTCGCATCGCGGCAAGGCCATGCGCGCGCTGATCGCGCGGCTGGAAGCCGAGCCATGACCGACACCGTCGTCGCCCGCATCGACGCCGTCGCGCCTTCGCAGCCTCGGTTCGCGGCGCTTCCGCCGCTGGCGCTCTATGTGCATATTCCGTGGTGCATCCGCAAATGCCCGTACTGCGACTTCAATTCGCACGAGGCGAAAGGCGACGTGCCGGAGTCGGCGTATGTCGATGCGCTCGTCGCCGACCTCGAATGCGCGCTGCCTTCGATCTGGGGTCGCCGGATCTTTTCGATATTCATCGGCGGCGGCACGCCGAGCCTTTTTTCGGCGGCGGCGATCGACCGCTTGCTCGGGGCCATTCGCGCACGCGTTCCACTTTCGCCGGAGGCCGAGATCACGCTCGAAGCCAACCCGGGGACGTTCGAGCGCGACAGATTCGCGGGATTCCACGCCGCGGGGGTGAACCGGCTGTCGCTTGGTATCCAGAGCTTCAATCCGGAGCATCTGCGTGCGCTCGGGCGCGTCCACGACGAAATCGAGGCACGAGCGGCCGCCGAGGCGGCGCTCGCGATCTTCGGCAACGTCAATTTCGATCTCATGTATGCGTTGCCGCGGCAGACGTTGGCCGAGGCCCAGGCCGACGTCACGGCCGCGCTCGCCTTCGCGCCGCCCCATCTTTCGTTCTATCAGCTGACCCTCGAACCGAACACGCTGTTCCATCGCCATCCGCCGCCGCTGCCCGACGACGACGCCGCCGCCGACATCGAGGACGCGGTCCACGACATGCTGGCGGAGGCCGGCTACCATCATTACGAAACATCGGCGCATGCGCGCCCTGGCAGCGAATGCCGGCACAACCTCAACTACTGGCGTTTCGGCGATTATCTCGGGATCGGCGCGGGCGCGCATTCCAAGCTCTCGTTCCCGGACCGGATCGTCCGCCAGATACGCTTCAAGCAGCCCAGGCAGTATCTGGAGCGCACGGCGGCCGGCGCCCCGCTGGCGGAAGACGTCGAAATCACGCGCGCCGACGTCGGCTTCGAGTTCATGCTGAACGCGCTGCGCCTCGCCGACGGCGTGCCCGTGTCGCTGTTCGCCGAGCGCACGGGGCATCCGCTCGCGCTCGTGGCGCGCCCGCTCGAGCTCGCGACCGCGCGCGGACTGATCGAAAGCGATCCGACCGTCATCCGCCCGACCGCGCTGGGCCGGCGTTTTCTCAACGACCTGCAGGCGTTGTTCCTGGTCGATCGCGGCCGCGATGCGCGAACGGCGCCGCTCGTGCGGCTCGATCCCGTGCGCGATGGACACTGACGTGGACAAGTCGAGTCCTTCCGCCTTGCGCCTGACCGATGCGGCCCGCGCAACGCGCGCGGGCGACCTCACGGCGCGCGCGTTGGCGGACGCAAACCTCGCGCGGATTGCGGCCACCGACGCCGCCGTCGAAGCATGGGCGCACCTCGATCCGGTGCGCGTGATCTCGCGCGCCGAGCGCTGCGACGCAGTCGCGGCCGGCCGCCGCGGCCCGCTCCATGGGATCGGCGTGGGCGTGAAGGACATCGTCGACACGACGGACATGCCCACCGAGATGGGTTCGCCGATCTACGCGGGGCATCATCCGCCCTTCGACGCCGAATGCGTTGCCCGGGTGCAGCGCGCGGGCGGGTTCGTATTCGGCAAGACGGTCACCACCGAGTTCGCGTACTTCCATCCCGGCAAGACGAAAAATCCGTGGAATCCGCGGCACATGCCGGGCGGTTCATCGTCGGGGTCCGCGGCGGCGGTGGCTGCGGGACAGGTCCTGTGCGCCATCGGCACGCAGACCAACGGCTCGGTGATCCGGCCTGCGGCATTTTGCGGCGTCGTCGGTTTCAAGCCGACGAAGGACACGATTCCCTATGGTGGCGTGCACGTCTTCAGCGCGACGCTGGACCAGGCCGGCACGTTCGCGCGCGACGTCGCGGGCGCGGCGCTCGTCGCCAGCGTGCTGGCGGACCCGGGATGCATCGCGGCCGAAGCGAAGCGCCTGGCGAATCCGCCGCGCCTCGCCTACCTTGCGGGCTTCCCGTGGACAGAAATCGATTGCGACGGCGACGACACGCTGGAGGCGGCCGCGACGCGTTTGCGGCAGGGCGGCGCCGAGGTCGTCGCGGTGGATTTTCCGGAGGCATGGCGGGATGCGCATCTCATCCATCGCACGATCATGCTGTGCGAGGCGGCCGCGGCATTGCGGCCGCTGCAGCAGCGCGAGCGCCACCGAATGTCGGCGAAACTCAATGCGGCCCTGGATGAGGGCGGCGCGATGTCGCGCACGGAGTACGAGTCCGCGTTGCGCCGTCGCGACGACGCGATCGCGGCGTTCGCGCAGTGGCTGTCCGGATTCGACGCGGTGATTTCGCCGCCCGCGAACGGCGCAGCGCCGGAAGGTCTCGACGCGACCGGCGATCCGGCGTGCTGCACGCTCTGGTCGCTGCTCGGATTTCCGGCGATTTCGATCCCGATCGGTCTTGCCGGCAACGGTCTGCCGCTTGGCATGCAGATTGCGGCGCCGGCCGGCGCCGACGATCGCTTGCTCGGCGTGGCCGCCTGGTGCGAGGCGCGGTTGCCGTTCTCGGGGCTCGAATGAAGCGCGCCAAGAAGCACCGGCCGCCCGCGCCGCCGAAGATGCGCAACCCGGTCGCGCGCTCGCCGCTGATGAAGAAGGGTGGCGCGCACGGCAAGACGACCGCCGCGAAGCGCCGGCAGGCGAAGGTCGAGCTCGGCAAGCTCGCCCGCGATCCCGAAGCCGTCGAATGAAGCGCTGGCCGAAAAATGCCGACACGCTGCGTCGCAGCGACCTGGAGCAGGGACGGATGCGCGAGATCTACCTCGCGGCCGTCGATTCCGGGCGCGCGTTGAGCGACGAGCAGCTCTCCACGTCACTGACCGACACGCTGGCACTGCGGCCGAAGGGTGCGGGCTGGTGGGTGTTCGCCTACGGGTCGCTGCTGTGGAATCCGCTGTTTCCGGTTGCCGAAATGCGGCCGGCGACGCTGCGCGGATTGCATCGCCGCTTCTGCCTCTGGTCGCTCGCGTCGCGCGGCACGCCGGACGAGCCGGGTCTCGTGCTGGGCCTCGACCGCGGTGGCGCCTGCCGCGGCGTCGCAATGCGGCTCCCGGCGCCGCTGGCGCTGGACGAATTGCATCTGCTCTGGCGGCGCGAGATGGTCGTCGGCGGGTACCAGCCGCGGTGGGTGAAGCTCGACGCGGACGGGCGCGAGCTCGTCGCACTGACCTTCGTCGTGCGGCGCGAACATCCGCAGTACACCGGACGCCTGTCGCTTGCGAAGCAGGCCGCGGTCATCGTCAAGGCGCGCGGCGCGTTCGGCGCGTCGGCGGACTATCTCGAGCGCACGCGCGTCGCGCTCATTTCGCACGGGATCGTGGATCCGTACCTCGAGAATCTGGCGCAGCATGCGGTGGCGCTGCGCGCGCCGGATGCGGACGGCTAGCCGGGCTTTCGATCGAACGGCGTCAACGCGTTGCGTCGCCTTCCACAAGCCGGTGCAACAACGGCGCAATGGCCTCCGCCGGGTGCTGACGAGCTTCGCGCGGCACCCGACATCATGATACGTGCTGAAGAACTGTCTTCGACTGGCGCAGAACTGCGGCAGGCGAACAAGATGATCGGCGCGCTGGCGAGCTAGCGTTCGCGCGTCTACTGCGGCGCGTCGCCTTCCACAAGCCGTTGCAACAGCGGCGCAATGACCTCCCCGCCCGCGTCGGTGACGACCAGCCAATCCATCCCCTGTCCGTCGGCCCGCAGGACATGGAAGCCGCGCAGCGTTCGCGGCTCCGCTGCGCCCGCGCGCAGCCATTCCGGCCGCACGAAAACGTCGACGTTGTGCTCGCCGGTAACGGTAAACGAGCGTCGCGACGGGATGACCGTCGAGATCCTCGATGCGCGCGCCGACGAGCGGAAACCCTTCGGCCGCGAAATCCCGAACGGGCGGCGAATAGTCGAGCCGCGAGGACAGCCACGGCTTCACGGTGTGCTGGTCCGACGAGGCGACCTGGATCAGCTCCTTCGCGAGCGTCGCGCGGACGTGCGCCGCCACGGCGGCCGACGCGATGTCCGTGTTCTCCCGGCGATCCAGCGCGGCATTGCCCGCGAACCACGTGACCACGGTGATGGCGCAGCCGAGCACGGCGCCGACGGCGACCCACTGCCAGCGATGCACAGGCGCATATCGCGCCGCCGCCGGTGCGGGGGAACCCCCCGGCATCGCCATGACTTTCGCGCGCAGGCTCTCAGGCGCGGCGAAACGGGGAGCTTCGGCGCGGATTCTTGCCTGCAGCGAGCGAGCATCCAGGAAGCGCGCCGCACAGGCCGCGCACGTCGCCAGATGGCGGCGGATCGCCATTCGCCGCCACACCGAAAGCTCGCCATCGGCGAATGCTTCGATACAAGGAAGAGCCCGGTCACATTTCATGATCGCCTGCGCGTTTCCACGACATCGTGCACGGCCTGCAGCGACGGCGTCAGCCGGAGCATGGCGCGACCGCGCGCGAGCCGCGACATTATGGTGCCAACGGGAACGCCGACCACGCTCGCGATTTCACGGTAGGACAGTTCCTCCAGCTCGCGCAGCACGATGGCCTCCCGGAATTGCAGCGGCAGCGCCGCGAGCGCGTCCGCGAGCACGCGTGCATCGGACCGGCGAACGGCGTTCTGTTCCGGGTCGACCGCCGCGAAGTCGACGGCGCCGTCGAGGGCATCCTCCGAGTCCGTCGATCATTTCCCCAGGGCGATTGCGGCTCACCCAGTCATAGAACGCATTGCGCACGATGGTCAGGAACCAGGCCCGGGCCTCTCCGCTTCGCAACGACCCGACATAGCGCAACGCGCGCACGCAGGCATCCTGGACGACATCCTCGGCGTCCTGCGGGTTGCGGGTAAGCCACCGCGCAAGGTTGTACGCCGCGTCGAGGTGCGGCAGCACTTCGCCTTCGAAGCGGCTGTGCCCGGACATCGGTTCCTCCGTCATCAGAGGATAAGACTGGCCGGCCGGGCTTTTTATTCCCGGGAATATTCCGGCCCGACCGGGAGTAGGTCTCGTTGAATCCCCACCCACCCGACAATCGAGAGGTCATTATGCGTCGTCTTGCGTCCTTCCTGCTGGTTTCCCTTTTCCTGATCGTGTCGGCGGGTGCCGGAGCGGCGGGCCCGAAGGCCTACGTCGGCAACTTCAGCGACAACACGGTGAGCGTCGTCGATCTCGCCGCGGGCGCCGTCGTTGCGACGATTCCCGTGTCCGCGGGCCCGCACGGCATGGCCGTGGCCCCCGACGCGCGGACCGTCTACATCACCGGCGATGGATCATCGAACCTCGATGCCATCGATACCGCCGCCAATCGCGTGCGCCGGACGATCGAGATCGGCAAGAGCCCGCATGGGCTCGCGCTGACGCCCGACGGGAAGACGCTGCTCGCCGCGATCTACGGCGAGGACAAGATCGCGTTCATCGACGTGGCCACGCTGGCTCCGGTTGGAGGCGTGAGCGTGGCGAAGCCGCACACCATCGCGATCCGCCCGGACGGCGCGGTCGCCTACGTCGCGTCGCAGGAACCCGGCAAGTTCGCGCTGGTCGTCGTCGACCTCGCGACCAGGAAGGTGGCGCGCAGCGTGGCGCTCGACAAGCCGCCGCGCGATCTCGAGTTCGGCTTCGACGGCAAGGCGCTTTATTTCACTCTTGCGGGTGTCAACGGCGTTCAGGTGCTCGACCCCGCCACCGATCGAATCGTCGCCCAGGTTCCGACCGGCGCGTCGCCGCACATCGCCGGCGTGTACCGGGGCGCGCCCGCCGGAACCGCGGTCGTCCAGGGCCCGGGTGAGTTGCTGCTGTTCGATCCGGCCACGAACTCTCCGCTGCGCTCGATCGCCGTCGGCAAGCAACCGCACTGGATTGCGGTGGCGAATTCGGGCAAGACCGCCGTCGTGACGAACGAAGGCTCGAACGACATCACTATCGTGGACCTCGCAACGGGCTCGACCCGCGCGGTCACCGTCGGCAAGGCGCCGCGCAAGGTCGTCGTGCCGCCGGATATCCGCCGCCACCTCCGCCAATCCGGGGCAGATCGCGATTGCGAACTTCGCGTTCTCGCCCGCGGAAATCACCGTGATGCGGGGCACGCAGGTGACGTGGACCAACAACGACGCCGCGCCGCACGGGCTGACGCACAAGGACGGCGCGCCCGGCAAGGGCGTGCTTCTTCCAGGCGAGGCGGTGAGCCGCGTCTACGACACGCCGGGAACGTTCGACTACGTCTGCTCGGTGCATCCCTACATGACCGGCCGCGTCGTGGTTACCGGCCCGTGAGGAGGACGCGTCGGAGGGAGGCCGTCATGGCGGCGGCACCCGCACCACCTCGCTCTTGAACTTGTCGATCGACGGGCCCGGCGGCCGGGATTTGTCGGGAACGGCGACGTGCGACGTCGAATCCTTCGCCACTGCCTTCGTGACCACGGCCGGCTCCGCCTTGGTCAGGGTTTCAAGTCGACGATCGATGGAAGGCGACTTTTGCAGGTTCGCCGATTCAACGTAGGCGGCTTTCGCCGCCTCCTTGTTTCCCGTGCCTGAATGCACGTCGCCCTCGAGGCTCCATCCGTAGGCCTTGAACGCGGGAACCTCCTTCAACTGTCGTGCGACCTCGACGCGCGATGCCGTCGGCGCGAGGGTCGTTTGCCGAACCGCGTAGTCGCGCGCCAACTCCTCCTTCGTGACCGCGGGCGTCGTGGTCGAGGCGAAGACATTGGCCTCGCCCGACTGCGCGGCGACAACGCCACCCAGCCGCTGGACGCTGCTTGTCTTCGCACTTGCAGGCGACAGCGCTTCGGCGCGCCGGAGCGCGGTCGCGGCCACCCGCGGCCAATTTTGCGCCGCGAGAAAGTCCGCGGAAACGATCCACTGCGCATGCTTCGGAAGCTCCGGGGCCTGCTTTGCAACCGCGTCGGCCACGACGGTCGCGAACGCTTCGTCGGCGCGCGGATCGTTGGCTTGAAGACTCGCGAGCTCCGCGGCGTTTCCCGGATTGGCGAGGTAGGCGGAAACGTCCTTGTTGACGGCTTCCGCGAAATCGCGCTGCTTCTTCCGGAATGCGGCGAGATCGGCGACGCGCACGATGACGCGTTGATCGGGTGACGCGTCGGACTGGAGCACAAAGGGGTATTCGTTCGCATTTGCCCCGAAGCCCAGGCCCAGCTGCATGAGCTGCGTATTCCCGCCGGGGATCTCCCGCGGCGTATCGTCGGGCCACACATAAAGGCTGGGGTCCGCGATCTGCCCGACCGTATAGCGAAGTTTGACGCGGCCGGCGTTGACGAGCCGCGCGGAACTCTTTCCGAGGGGGTCGCTCAGCCTGAAAACAAAGTGATCGCCCTCGGGGATGAAGTCGGGGGTCTCGAGACGTGCGACCACGTCCTTGCCCAGGACGTACTCATTGAGCGCATTGGCGACGAGCACGATCGAGCCGTGATCCTGCCGATCAGGCTTGACGATGGAGATGTGGTCGGTCCCCTCGATCGCCACGGCGGCGCCGTCGCAGAATCGCGTCGCGCTCGACCACGGAACGATGACTTCCACGTTATACGTCGGAAGCTTTTCGTATCCGCAGCTCACGTGCGGATGCGCGGGAAGACGCTTCCAGTCCTCGTCGAGCGCCTGGAGATAGCCGTTTCGATCCGCGGGAAACATTTCGGCGAGCGCCGGGTTCTTCGCGACGACGCTGGCGATTTTCGCGATCTGCGCTCCCTCCTGGGGCGTTGCGAACAGGACGACGAGGGGCACCTTCTCCATCATTTCGCGGTGATTGATGAGCTCCCGGAGCACGATGAGCCCGCCCATGCTGTGCGCGACGAAGACCACGGTCGGATAATCGAGCACGCGCGCGAATTGCAGGTATTCATGCAGCTTGTTGGCCGACTCCCGGATATCGAGCGAGCCGGCCGTGAGCATGTTCGACGTGAATCCGAACGCGTACATGTCGAGCTTTGCGCCCACGTCGGGGACGCCGGCCAGCAGCGTGAAAAAGGTGGGCTTTCCGGCACCCGACGACCATGTATCCAGGGTGTCGCCGAAGATGCCGTGAACGAACACGACGGCCACCCCGCGGTGCGGATCTGCCTGTGCGACCCACCTTGGGTCGGTCGCATTGACCACCGCAGGTTTTTTCGCCTCTGCGGCCGGCGGCTTTTCGGGCGTCTTGTCGGTACAGGCGGTTGCGGCGGCGAGCAGCGCCGCAAGAAGTGAAAGGCGCAAGAGTGTCATTGGGCCTCCGATGGCGTGAGATCAGCTTCGAAATCGCTGCAGTCGGCGTTCAGATCGCGATATGCCGTCCGCCGTCGATGTGGATCGTCTCGCCGGTGACATAGGTGGCGTCGGCGAGCAGGAAGTGCACGGCCTTCGCGATGTCGTCGGGCGTGCCTTCGCGCTTCAGCAGCGTATGCGAGATGATCCGCTGGCGCGACACTTCGTCGAAGGCGTCGTCGTCGGGCCACAGGATCGGGCCGGGCGCGATGGCGTTCACGCGCACTTCGGGTGCGAGCTCGCGGGCCAGCGAGCGGGTCAGCGCGACGAGACCGGATTTGGCGACCGAGTAGACGACGTAGCTCTTGAGCGGGCGCTCGGCGTGGATGTCGGCGATGTTGACGATCGCGCCTTGCGCCTTTCTTAGCGCAGGTGCCGCAGCCTGCGCCAGGAACAGCGGCGCCCGCAGGTTGGTGCCCATCAGGTCGTCCCATATCGCCGACGTGATTTCGCCGATCGGTGACGCGTAGAACGACGACGCATTGTTGACGAGCGCGTCGAGGCGTCCGAAGCGTTGCACCGTTTGCTCGACCAGCGAGGGCAGCGCCTTGAGGTCGAGAAGGTCGGCCTGGATGAGCGCGACGGAGTCGGCGCGCGCGCCATTCAGCTCGGCCTGCAGGAGCCGCGCTTCACCCGCCGACGCGCGGTAGTGGAGCATGAGGCTCGCGCCGGCGGCGTGCAGGCGGCGGCAGATCGCGGCGCCTACGCGTTTGGCGCCGCCCGTGATCAAGACAACGTTGCCCTGCACCCGGCGCTCCCGAGGTAGACTCCGGGGCAATCTAGCACATCGACCGCCGCGCCGCACCGGCCGTTGCCCGGCGCCTTCCCCGTGTCCGACCTTCCGCTTCCCGACGTCGACGCCCGCGCGCACAGCGGGCGGGTGGTCGCGCGCATTCGCGATGAGATCGCCAATGCCGGCGGCTGGATACCGTTCGCGCGGTACATG
The DNA here is from genome assembly GCA_963816925.1 of uncultured beta proteobacterium. Classification (GTDB taxonomy): domain Bacteria; phylum Pseudomonadota; class Gammaproteobacteria; order Burkholderiales; family Casimicrobiaceae; genus CAIWHR01. The sequence goes on from CAWFMY010000010.1 coordinate 45,064, forward strand.
GATCTCGCGCTCTACGCGCCGGGCCTCGGCTACTACGCGGCCGGGGCGACGAAGCTCGGCGCGGCCGGCGATTTCGTCACCGCGCCGGAAATGACCTCACTCTTCGCCGTGGCGCTCGCCACGCAGGTCGCCGCGATATTGGCGGTCTCGCAACGCCGCGAAATCGTCGAGCTGGGAGGCGGCAGCGGGCGGCTCGCTGCCGATCTCCTGAATGCGCTGGCGGTGCGCAACGCGCTGCCGTCGCGCTACGCGATCCTCGAACCGTCGCCCGACTTGCGCGAGCGCCAGCGATCGACGATTGCGCGTGATGCGGGCGCGCACGTCGCACGGGTGGATTGGCTCGATGCGCTGCCGGAGGAGATCGACGGACTGATTCTCGCGAACGAAGTGCTGGATGCGCTGCCCGTGCATGTCGTCGCTCGGCGGGGTGGGGATTGGTTCGAGCGCGGAGTCGAATGGGAAGACGCGCGGTCCGCGTTCGGGTGGGCGGACCGAGCCGCCGAGGGACGCGTCGCCGAGCTCGCGGCGGCGCGATTTCCGCTGGACGGCGATTACTTGAGCGAGATCAATCCGGCGGCGGAGGCACTGGCCGAGGATATGAGCGGAAGGCTCGTGCGCGGCGCCGCGCTCGTCATCGACTACGGATTTCCCGCCGCGGAGTATTACCACCCGCAACGACACCAGGGAACGCTGATGTGCCATTACCGCCATCGCGCGCACGCCGACCCGTTTCTCTGGCCGGGGCTGACCGACATCACCGCGCACGTCGACTTCACCGCCATCGCGCAGGCCGGAGAACGCGGCGGCCTCGCCGTCGCCGGGTTCGCCGCGCAGGCGCCGTTCCTGCTGGGCTGCGGCATCCTCGACGCGCTCGCCGCGACCGGCGCCCCCGGATCGAGGCCCTATCTCGAGGCGACCGCGCCGGTGCAACGGTTGCTGTCGCCGGCCGAGATGGGAGAATTGTTCAAGGTGCTGGCGCTCGCAAAATCCGATGGCATTGCCTGGCCCGGATTCGCGCTCGCCGAGCACAGCCATCGTCTCTGACGCCGCCGGAGCCGAACATGGAATCCCCGATCGCATTCAACAGTCTCCATCTCGGTGCGCTGCCCGCACGTCACGCGCGGTATCGGCCGCGCCACACGGCGGTCGTCGTAGGGCAGCGAGGGAAGGGCGAGCACGAAATCCGCCTCAACTGGCGCGAGTTCGACGCTTACGTGAACCGTTGGGCAAACGCGCTCGCGGCACTCGGCGTCACGCGCGGCGATCGCGTCGCCACCGTGCTCGCCAACTCGCTCGAGCTGCTCGCGACCTATTGGGCCTGCGCGAAGCTGGGCGCCGTGGCCGTGCCGCTGTCGCCGCTGCTGACCGCGACCGGGCTCGCATCGCTGCTCGCGGACGCGCCGCCGGCGGTCGTGCTGGCCTCGTCGGACCAGTTGCCGGTACTGGACGAGGTGCGGCGAATTGTCCGGACGACGCCCGCGTGGGTGCTGGTCGATGCGGCGGCCGACGACGAAGCAGCGGGCTACCGCGCCTACGGCCTCCTTCATGCCGAGGCAAGCGACGCGGCGCCCGTCGCGCATGTCGACGCCGGCGACCTGCTGACGCTGATGTACACGTCGGGCACGACCGGGCTTCCGAAAGGCATCCAGCACACGCATTTCATACGCGCGATGTACGCGACGACCATGGCGAACGCGTGGCGGATGGCGCCCGAATCGGTCGTCCTGCACTCCGGCGCGATCGTTTTCAACGGCGCGATGGTGACGATGTTCCCGGCATTCATGGTGGGCGCGACCTACGTGCTGCAGCGCGCGTTCGACGCCGATGATTTCATCGACACGGTCGAGCGCGAGCGCGTCACGCATACGATGCTGGTTCCGTCGCAGATCGTCGCGATCCTCAACGCGAAGCGCTTCGATCCGTCGCGGTTGACGTCGCTCGAGATGGTGCTGTCGCTCGGCGCGCCGCTGTTGCGCGAGCACAAGGACCGGCTGAACGACGCCTTGCCCGGCCGGTTCTACGAGCTCTACGGCCTGACGGAGGGCTTCGTCACGATCCTCGACCGCGACGACGCGCTCCGCAAGTCCGGCAGCGTCGGCGTGCCGCCGCCGTTTTATGAAATGCGCATCGTCGGCGAGGATGGCCGCGACGTCCCGCAGGGCGCCGTCGGCGAGATCGCCGGGCGCGGGCCCATCACGATGCCGGGCTACTACAACCGCGTCGAGCAGTCGGCGCAGGCGCTGCGCGACGGCTGGCTCTTCACCGGCGACCTGGGCTACGTCGACGAGGATGGCTTCCTCTATCTCGTCGACCGCAAGAAGGACATGATCGACACCGGCGGCGTCAAGGTCTACCCGAAGGACGTCGAGGAGATCGCCGCGCGTCACCCTGCCATCCTCGAGGTCGCGGTCTTCGGCATCCCGCATGAAAAATGGGGCGAGACGCCGGTCGCCGCGGTCGTGCTGCACGAGCCCGGTGGCGCAACGGCCGACGACCTCAAGGCGTGGATCAACGCGCGCGTCGCGGCGAAGTATCAGCGGCTCGACCGGGTGATCCTGATGGACGCATTCCCGCGCAACGCGGCGGGCAAGACGTTGAAACGCGAGCTCCGTGCGCCGTTCTGGGAAGCTTTGGAGCGCAAGATCTGACGATGAATGCGCCGAGCGACCGTCACGCCGCCGGCCGAGGACGGGAATGCGCCGCGCGCTTGCGCGGCAGGGGCCGTTCAGCCGGTGCCGGCGATCATCAGGAAGATCGGAAAGACGCGCGGTTCGCCGGCGACAGGCTTGCTCATTTCGTAGGCCGTGACGAAGCGCACGTTCGGGAATCCGGCCGCGCCCGCCATCTTTGCCAGCGGATCGCGCTCGAATCCGAGGTGACCGTCGAAGCCGGCGCCGTGGAAACGATCCGTCCTCGGCGTCGAGGTCGGCAATGCACAGGAATCCCGGCTGCTTCAGCGCCGCGCGAAAGCGGCGCAGGATGCCTTGCGTGTCCGGGATGTGATGCAGCGTCATCGCCGAGAAAATGACGTCGAAATGACGATCCGGCGGCGGATCGGACATGAGGTCGAGCTTGACGGCGCGCACATGCGGATCCCCCGCAGCGGCGACTTTCTTCGACGCGACTTCCAGCATGCCGTCGGAAACGTCGGCCAGCGTCAGGTCGGCGAACCGGTGACGCAGCATGAAGCCCAGGAGGCCGGTGCCGGCGCCGTACTCCAGCGCCTCCATCGACGCGGCGAGCGGCACCTCGCGCTCGATGGCGTCGGCGATCGCACGCGCCCGCGCAACCTTGGTCGGATCGTCGTCCCACGTCGCCGCGCGCGCATCGAAGTCATGCACGTCATGCGCCGATCCGGTCGTTTGTGGCTCGTCATGCGGCGTCGTTTGTGGCTTCGTCATGCGGCCGCCTCTCGCGCCTGGGTTGCCGTGCGCAACAGAATGCCGACCTTCGGCGCATCGGCGAGCGCGAAAACGCGCTGCGCGATGCCACGCATTTCGGCGGGCGTGGCCGCGCCGCTCCATTCGGCGAGGCGCGCGGCCTTGTCCTCGACTTCGGCGCGCGAAAGCGTGTTTCCGGGGTCACCCCGGGGCTCCTCGACGCGCGCCGTCAGCGTGCGGCCGTCCGTCGTCGTCACCGTGACCTTGCCGATCCAGCGCTGCGGATACGCGGCGTCGACGTCGTCGTCCTTCACCATCCGCACGCGTTCGCGCAAAGCGATCACCCGCGGATCGCGAAAGTGTTGCTGGAATTCGGCCAGCCCGGCATTGCGGAACGACGCGATCATGGCCGAGCACCGTCCCCATCGAAAACTTGGCCTGATGCACGGTCGTCGGGTCCGTCACCGGTCCCAGCACGTCGATGGCGGCCTGATGCACGTGCGCGGTGACGCTCGCGATGTCGGTCGCGGCGAGATCATGGTCAACGACGATTTGCAGGAGCGCGTCGGCGGCCGGATGCGTGTGCCGGCACGCAGCGTGCCATTTGAACGACGTCTCGGTGAGCGCCCAGCGCTCCCCGAGGCCGGTCGGTGAGGCGCGCCGGATCGGCATCGGTCGACATGCCGGCCGCCATGCCCTGCGCGCCTTCGAGAATGCGCCTGGCGCCGGTGAATCCGTCCTGCGCGAGATACGCGGCGAGCAAGCCGTCGGCGGCGGCTTTCGCGGTGTGCAGCTGCTTCGAGTCCGCCGCGTCGCGCAGGAATTCCCACAGGCCGGCGGCCTGCGTGCCCGCGGAGCCGAAAGCGTGCTGCATCACGCCGGGCGACAATCCGAGCAGACGGCCGGTCGCGGCGGCCGCGGCGACGGTGCCGGCCGTGCCGGTCGTATGGAAGACCTTGTAATGCGAGCGGCCGAGGAATTCGCCGACGCGGATGCCGACTTCGTAGCCGGCGACGGCGGCGGTCAGCACGTCCGCGTCCCGACGCTCCCGAGCGCCTGCGCGACCGCCAGCGCCGGCGGAAACACGACGGCGCCGGGATGGAACACCGAGCCGTTGTGCACGTCGTCCTGCTCGGCGAAGTGCGATGCCGCGGCATTGACCATCGCGGCGAAGAGCGGCGACGTCACGCGCCGCGAGATCAGCACTTCCGACGGACCCGCGGACGGGCCCATCTGCAACGCGAAGCGCTCGATGGCCTCGACCGGCCGCGCGCCCTTGCCGGCGAGCGCGGACCCGATCCAGTCGAGCAGCAGGTCCTCCGCGCGGCGCAACACCGTCGCCGGAATCTGCTCGAAGCGCAGCTCGCTGGCAAACCGGGCGAGCGTGGCGGTCGGATTGGCGTCGATGACGGGCATCACAGGACCTTTTCGGCGCGCAGGCGGGCGATGTCGGCGTCGCTGTAGCCCAGCTCGCGCAGAATCGCGTCGGTGTGCTGACCCAGCGCGGGAACCGGATCCATGCGCGGCGACGGCGACGGTGGCACGCCCGGCGGCAGGGGAGCGGGCACCTTGCCCGCGGGCGTGTCGACTTCGACCCAGCGCTTGCGCGCCGCGAGCTGCGGATGCGCCCACACTTCCTTCATGTCGTTCATCCGCGCGTTGGCGATTTGCGCGGCGTCGAGCCGCTCGATGACCTGTGCGGCGGTGAGCGGCTTGAACGCCGCGATGATGATCGCGCGCAACTCGTCGCGCGCGGCGGTGCGCCGCGAGTTCGAGGAAAAGCGCTCGTCCGCCGCCAGCGCCGGCTGCCCCAGCACCTGGTCGCAGAACGCCCCCCATTCGCGCTCGTTCTGCAGCCCGAGCATCACGATCTTGCCGTCGCCGGCGGGGAACGGACCGTAGGGATAGATCGTCGCGTGCGCGGCGCCGGCGCGCGGCGGCGGCTCGGCGCCGTCGAACGCGTAGTACAGCGGGTAGCTCATCCACTCGACCATGCTCTCCAGCATCGACACGTCGATCGCGCAGCCCTTGCCGGTCTTGCCGCGCTCGATCAGCGCCGCCAGGATATTCGTGTAGGCATACATCCCCGCGGCGATGTCGGCGATCGAGCAGCCGGCCTTCGCGGGCGCGTCCGGCGAGCCGGTGATCGACAGGAATCCCGATTCGCTCTGGATCAGGAGGTCGTACGCCTTCTTGTCGCGGTACGGCCCATCGGCGCCGTAGCCCGAGATGTCGCAGACGATGAGCCGCGGGTTGGCGGCGGAGAGCGCTTCGTGGGACAAGCCGAGCCGGGCGGCAGCGCCTGGGGCGAGGTTTTGCACCAGCACGTCCGCGCGGGCCACCAGCGCCTGCAGGATTTTCGCCGCCTCCGGGTGCTTGACGTCGAGCGTCAGGCTTTCCTTCGACCGGTTCGTCCAGACGAAATGCGATGCGAGGCCGTGCACGCGCTCGTCGTAGCCGCGCGCGAAGTCGCCCACACCCGGCCGCTCGACCTTGATCACCCGCGCGCCGAGGTCGGCGAGCTGCCGCGTGCAGAACGGCGCGGCGATCGCGTGCTCGAGCGTGACGACGGTGATGCCTTGGAGCGGACGCATGCAGCATCCTGTCAGAACGACCGCGGCAGGCCGAGCACGTGCTCGGCCACGTACGCGAGGATCAGGTTGGTCGAGATCGGCGCCACCTGGTAGAGGCGCGTCTCGCGGAACTTGCGCTCGATGTCGTATTCGGCGGCGAAGCCGAAGCCGCCGTGGAACTGCAGGCACGCATTCGCGGCTTCCCACGACGCGTCGGCCGCAAGCAGCTTCGCCATGTTCGCCTCGGCGCCGCAGGGCTGGTGGGCATCGAACAGTGCGCATGCCTTGTAGCGCATCAGGTTCGCCGCCTCGACGTTGACATACGCGCGGGCGATCGGAAACTGCACGCCCTGGTTCTGCCCGATCGGCCGGCCGAAGACGACGCGCTCCTTCGCGTAGCCGACGACCTTGTCGATGAACCAGTAGCCGTCGCCGATGCATTCGGCCGCGATCAGCGTGCGCTCGGCGTTGAGCCCGTCGAGGATGTACTTGAAGCCCTTGCCTTCCTCGCCGATCAGGTTTTCGGCGGGAATCTCGAGGTTGTCGATGAAGAGCTCGTTGGTCTCGTGGTTGACCATGTTGACGATCGGCACGCACGGTCAACCCATGGCCGATCGCCTCGCGCAGGTCGACGAGGAAGATCGACATCCCCTCCGATCGCTTCTTCACCTGGTCGAGGGGCGTCGTGCGGGCGAGCAGGATCATGAGGTCCGAATGCTGGACGCGCGAGATCCAGACCTTCTGCCCGTTCACGACGTAGCTGTCGCCCTTGCGCACGGCGATCGTCTTGATGCTCGTCGTGTCGGTCCCCGTCGTGGGCTCGGTGACGCGCCATCGACTGCAGGCGCAATTCGCCGCTCGCGATCTTCGGCAGGTATTCGCGCTTTTGCGCCTCCGAGCCGTGGCGCAGCAGCGTGCCCATGTTGTACATCTGGCCGTGGCACGCGCCCGAGTTGCCGCCCGCGCGGTTGATCTCCTCCATGATGACCGACGCCTCGGTGAGCCCGAGGCCCGAGCCGCCGTAGTCCTGCGGAATCAGCGCGGCGAGCCAGCCGGCCTTCGTCAGCGCGTCGACGAACGCTTCCGGGTAGCCGCGCGCCTCGTCGATCTTGCGGAAGTATTCGGCGGGATACTCCGCGCAGAGGTCGCGGATCGCGTCGCGAAGATCCTGGTGCGAGTCGGCGGGATGGGTCATGGCGTGCTGCGCTCGGCGATCGACCGGCGCCCGCGGCGCCGGTGGAATTCGCGGCGAATATCGCTGGACTACGGCTTGAATCCCGTTTGCTTGTAGACCTCCTCGAGCGTTTCCTTGCCGACGCGCGATTCGTTCTCCTTGTGGACCGCGACCATCGCCTTCTTCATCGCGGCCTTCTGCTCCGGCGTGAGCGTGAGGATCTCGGTCTTGCCGCTCTTGCGCACCGCCTCGAGCGCGTCCTCGTTCTCCTTTTTGGCGATCTCGTTCGCGTACTTCGTCGCGTCGTCCATCGCGCCTTCGAGGATGGTGCGGATGTCCGGCGGCAGGCCGTCCCAGAATTTCTTGTTCGTGATCACCGCGTACTCGATCACGCCGTGCTCGGTCAGCGCGAGGTACTTCTGCACCTCGTGCATCTTCTGCGTGTAGAAATTCGACGGCGGGTTCTCGGTGCCGTCGACCACACCGGTCTGCAGCGCCTGGTAGACCTCGGAGAACGCCATGACCTGCGGAATCGAGCCCAGCGCCTTCATTTCGTCGCCCAGCACCTTCGACGACTGGATGCGCATCTTGAGGCCCTTGTAGTCGGCGGGCACGCGGATGGCCCGGTTCGCGCTCATGTCCTTGAAGCCGTTGTCCCAGTACGCGAGACCGGTGACGCCCTTGCTTTCCAGCTTCTTGAACAGCATGGCGCCGACGCTGCCGCCGGTGACCTTGTGCAGGTCGTCGTAGCTGTCGAAGATGTAGGGCAGGTCGAACACCTCGAACTCGCGCACGCCGAGCGGCCCGAACTTCGCCACCGATGGCGCGAGGATCTGGACCGACCCGAGCTGCAGCGCCTCCATCTCCTCGCCGTCCTTGAAGAGCGAGCTGTTCGGGTACACCTCGACCTTGACGCGGCCCTTGGTGCGCTCCTCGGCGAGCTGCTTGAAGCGCTCGGCCGCCTTGCCCTTGGGCGTGTCGATGGCGACGACGTGACTGAATTTGATGACGATCGGCTGCTGCGCCGCAACCGGAAAGGACAACGCCAGCGCCAGGGCAACGCCAGACGCGAAAACGGAACACGTGCCAAGCTTCATCAGGATCCTCCGGAACGGGCGATCACAGGCCGCCCTTGGGAGAGGGACTTTTGCACCAAACGCCGGCGAATGCAACGTCCCTGCAGTGGCGCATTAGGGAAGGGAAGTGGCTGGCGAAGCTGGCGGCGCGGGAAGCGGGCGATTGACCGGCGCCCCTGGCGGGTAGACTTCACCGCTGCCGCGGCCTGAAGCAGCCTCGAACCGCCGGGTCAGCGATCCCAATTCGAGGCGACCCTGACTGACGATGTGAATTCCCCGGATCGTGCCCGGCCGAATCACGGACGTTGCTTCGAGTCGACGCGCGCTTGCGGCGCGCCTCTTCTGCGGGCGCTTTGCTGAAATGCGCGACCTTTCGCACCGCCTTTGCGTCGCCCCGATGATGGATTGGATCCATTTACGCTCAACATCAATCGCTTGCGAAGCGTGAGTGCAAATCGTGTGCACGCACGCACTTAGCTGCACTACGCTGCAGCGCGCCGCATTGCGATACCCGCAGACACTCGGTGCTCGTCGAACGGAGCTTGCCGGCCAAACTTCGTTTGTGTAGAATAGTGTGTAAGGAGTGACACATGGCTACCAATCTTGCCCTAGACCCGGATCTGATCGACCGCGCTGTGAAGGTGAGCGGTGAAAAGACCAAGAGGGCGGCGGTTACGCGCGCGCTGGAGGAGTTCATCACCCGCCGCAACCAGAAGCGTCTGGTCGAATTGATGGGAAAGCTCGAATGGGATGAGTCGTTCGACTACAAGGCCGAGCGCTCTCGCCGGTGACTCTGTTCGTCGATACCAGCGTCTGGTCGCTCGCCTTCCGCCGCGACCGAGCCGCTACCGCGCCCGAGGTACGCCTATTACGCCACGCGCTCGAAGGCGGTGAAACGATCGTAATCACAGGTCTCGTCTTGCAGGAATTGCTGCAGGGATTTTCGGGCCCCAAGGCACGAAAAGACATCATTGACCGCTTTGCGGCGCTGCCGCTCCTGGCTCCGGACCGGCAGGATCACATCGACGCTGCGGAGCTGCGCAATCGATGCCGCCGTGCCGGCTTGCAGATCGGCACGATAGACGCCGTGATCGCGCAGCTTTGCATTCGCCATGACCTGATCCTGCTGACAACCGACAACGATTTCGTCCTCGCCGCGCGACATTGTCCGCTGCGGGTTTGGAGGAACGAGCACTAGCAATTATCGGCGGAACCGGTCGATCAGCGTCGCTGATCCAGATGCCAGGAAACACCCTTTCGGCTCGGCTGCATCTTGCAAAAGCGTAGTCAGAGCACGGGCCCGAGCGTCGCGATGAGGTTGTTCCACAGTCGACGGCGCGTCGGCCACGCGGCGACCAATTCGGTCGTGACAGGGTGCGACCTCGCGATGTAGCTCTGCTGGCGCTCGCGCATAGCGCCGGTGAGTACGGCATCGTAGAACAGGATGTTGTTCTCGTAGTTGAGCTCGAAGCTGCGGCGGTCCATGTTCGCCGAGCCGATCAAGGTGATTTCGCCGTCCATGGTGAGCGATTTGGTATGCAGCAGGCCCCCCTCGTACTCGTGAATCTTGACACCTGCGGCGAGCAGGTCCGCGTAGTAGCTGCGGCTGGCCGCACCCGTGACCCACGAGTCGTTCCTGGCCGGGAACACGATCGTCGTGTCCACGCCCCGGTATGCGGTCGTGCACAACGCATTCTGCAGTGAATCGTCGGGCACGTAGTAGGGCGTCGTGATGACGACCTCGCGGCGCGCTGTGAACGGCAGCGTTTCGAACATCTCCGGCATGGCCGAATAGCGCACCGTCGGGCCGGTGCCGACTACTTGCGCTTGCATGCCGCCTGGCATCGAGGGTGGCAGCGGCTTGCACAGAACGTCGTCGAGGTTCTCATCCACGCAGGTCATCCAGTCTCGCGCGAACAGGTACTGGTTCTGCCGGGCGATGGGGCCCTCGAAACGCATGACGGCGTCAACCCACGGGGCGAATTTCGCCTTCACCAGGAACTCGGGATCGGCACAGTTCTGACTGCCGCAGTAGGTGATGCCGTCATCAATCACCACGATTTTGCGATGGTCGCGAAGGTCGATGCGGCCGTGGAAGGGACGCAACAATAGGTCGCCTATGGGCAGGGCTGTCGTCACGCGCACCCCGGCCGCGCGCATCGCCTGCCAATGCTCGGAGCGAATGATCGTGCGCGAACCGAGGTCATCGACCATTGCCCTGCATGTCACGCCGCGGGCAGCCGCACGCTTCAGTGCCTCGACAACCTTGAGACCGTTGTGATCGGGAAGCCAAATGTAGAACAGCAGATGAACGTGACCCTTGCCGCATCGATGTCGGCCACCATCGAGTCGATCGTGGCGTTGGAGTCGGCCATCAGTCGCGCGGTGTTGCCCCCGATGGGGTGGAATCCGCTTATCGAGTGGCCAAGCTGAAAGAGGTGCCGGTAGCGCTCGGGTATTGCGGCTCCGGGATCGGCCGCGCCGTCGGAAGGGCGGTTGGGGAACGGCGGCATGCGGCCGATGACCGCATGCACGCGCGCAATGCGTCGGCGACCGATGCTCGTCTCGCCAAGAAACAAATAGGCGAGCATGCCCAATAGTGGCAGTACGCCGACCACCACCACCCATGCGATTCGGGAAGCGGGGTCGCGATGAGGCCGAAGGAGGATGCGCGCGATCACCGCCAGTTCGAGCAGCGTGACGAGCGCAAAAGCGACCAGCGAGTGGCGGCAGAATGTCGGCGTCGATCACGGATAGGCCGGACTTGCGATTGGTTGGACGACGATCGATTATCGCCGAAATCACCTTCTTTCGATCGCCACCCGCCAGCCGGGCATCGCCGCCTGTGACCGACGAGCCGGAGCCCCTCGGATGGCCCTCGGTGTCTCCTGGCAGGGGGCCCATGAGAAAATGATCGATCCTGGGTCGCAGGTTCGCACGTTTGCGAAAATCTTTGTTTCGACAAATTTCGACGTAGATCGCATTTGGCAAGAGTCGGCTTCGCCGGAACATGCGCCGAGTGCGCGCTCGACAACGCTTTCCGGTGAACTCGCTTGCCAGCTCTGCCAGTCCCACGCCGCAATGGAGCTACGAAGATCGCGCTCGCATGGCGATCAAATGACCAGTCACTCAAATTATCCCATTGGAACGACTGAGCGGCAAATACTTCCAATGAATGAATAACTTGTCGCACCGATTGTGCATTGCGCCCATGATGGATCGGTGCGATTCACGCGCAACATCAATCAATTGCAATGCGGCGTGTGCGAATCGTGTGCAAGCACGCACGTAGCTGTACTGCGCGCCAGTGCGCTGGAATGCGGTGACGCGATTGGGTACGCACGGCATGGCCAGTACGCGAATGCGGAACATGACTTGCAAAGTAGTCGATTGCTCCTCTGCGAACGCTGGCTGCTTCGAGCGAGCAATCTTCGGATTTCTTGGCTTCCCTCGACGGCGCTCATACCGACCGCAATCGGCCCACGCTGTTGAAAAACTCGAAAATGCACTCACCGCGAATTCGTGTGAAGGTGTTGTGCAATAGAGAATCCGCTCACGTAACCGCATCAGGATCAACCAGAAGGCTCGTGGTCCCGTGGAAGAGCAGATCGCGTGGTCCCCCACGTGCAATAGGAAAAGACGCTGCTGAGGGCCTGCAATTTTTCGAGTAGCTCCGGAAACGGAGTTTTTCAACGGAATAGGCCAAAAGCCGCCGTTCGAGGGTCGGACGTACATCATCAGAAGCTTGCTTCGACGGACGCACAACTTCCACCGCGCGTCCCGGCAAGAATAAATTGCAGTTCTTGCCCGGCCGTGGACGCGCGACGCGCTGCACGTCCTGCGCCCGTAAGCGATGCGTGAGGTCGGCGCGTTAACGCACGCCCGCGGTTCGGCGGGCGATGGGTAGATCTGCAATTACGGGTAGCGTTCCGTGGCTACGGTCACTTGTGTACCATTAATTTGTCTTGACGGACTCATCACCCCGGCGCAGAGTGATTCCGCCGTTCGCTAACCGCGGCGATGCAATTTCGACTTGGATCGTGCATCTTCCGGTTCGCGCCGTTTCACTTCGTTTCGGCGATGACGGTAGCATAGTTGGTCAAGCCTTCAGTTCGCCGGTGGGCGATGCTGGGCGATGACTAACAGTGGTGATTCCGTAGCATCAACTTCGAGGACCCGCGCGCGACACAGAGATGTCGGCGTGTCTCTGCAACAGGTGGCTGGGCCAAAGCAGTTCGGGCACCGCGGGGCGAGACACCAGATGTTGCCTCGGTGATCTCGGCCGCGGCGCAGGCAATGGTGCTCGTTCCAGCGGCAGGATTTCGGCGCGGGCTAGCGCCGAAATGGAAATGGCACTTTGACGTCTAGGTGAAATCAAGCGCAAGTACAGATGGAATGGAGGGAATGGCCATGACTAAGAACGCAGATGCAGTAAATGTAGGACAACGCGGGTTGACAGTCGGAGGTCTGGCGCTCGTCGTCGCGGCGCTCGCGACGCCAGGCGCAGCGCTTGGTGCCTCGCCGGGAATGCCGGCAGCGGCCAAGCCCAAGTTTTCGGAAGCGGTGGCGTTCGACGTATCGCGGTCGCTCCGCAGCTTGTCGGCGTCCACGCCGCTGCGGGTGCCGCCGGGCGCAGTCACGCAAGCGGCTGCCGACGACGAACCGCTGGAAGTGCGACCGGAATTCGGCCCGGCCGTGAAGTACCGCGGCCATTCCGGCGACGGCGCCCTTCAGGGCGCTGCCGGCGCCAGCCGATTCGCTGCCGCCGCCGCCGCGACCATTGCTCCACCCTTGCTGTCCTTCGACGGGATCAGCAACCAGGACAACTTCAATATCTTCGGCTTCCGGGTCAACCCGCCGGACCCGGTCGGCGCCGTCGGCCCGAATCATTACGTCGAGATGGTCGAACCTCGCCTTCGCCGTGTTCGACAAGACGGGCAACCTGCTGCTCGGACCGGTCGACACCGGCGCACTGTGGGACGGTTTCGCGGTTCCCGACTGCACCGACCCGTCGGGCGACCCGATCGTCGTCTACGACAAGCTCGAGAACCGGTGGCTCCTGACCCAGTTCACGACCCGGGGCCGGGATGATCCCACTCTCCCTTCTACAACTGCGTCGCCGTCTCCGTCACGCGGCGACCCGACGGGCGCCTACTACCGTTACGCGTTCACACAGCCGATCCGGAGTTGCCAGGCGGCACCTTCTTCCCGGACTACCCGAAGTACGGAAGTCTGGAAGAAATCCTACGTTCTGACCACACGCGACTTCGGACCGACATCATCGAGTACGGCATCAGCGTCTACGCGCTCGAGAAGAACAAGATGATCGCCGGCAACCCGAACGCCCGGGCCGTGCAGTTCTTCCTCGACGGGAACGTCGGTGCGACCTCAACCTGATCGGCGACGGCCTGCTCCCGGCAGATATCGACGGCACGCGCCAGCCGAAAGAGGACGCCGCCATCCCGATCGTCGGAACCCAGGACGACGATGGCGGGTACGGCGCGACCTTCGACGCGCTGAACATCTGGGAACTCAGGATCAAGTGGAACGCCAACCCGACGGCCTCGCTCACTCTCGCTGCGCAGCTCCCGGTGGCTTCGTTCGACTCGATCTTCCCGTGTGCGCCCGACTTCCCGCGACTGCCTGCCGCAGCCGGGCATCACGAACCCGGCGCAATACCTGGACATCCTGTCCTACCGGCAGCGGCCGACCTGGCGGCTCGCCTACCGCAACTTCGGCGGGTACGAGTCGATGGTGACGAACCAGTCGGTCGAAGCGGCTCCCGGCGTGGCCGGCGTGCGCTGGTATGAGATCCGGCGGACCAACGGCGTGTACTCCGTCCAGCAGCAAGGCACCTACGCTCCCGGCGACGGCGTGCACCGCTGGATGGGCTCGATCGCCCAGGACTGGCAGGGCAACATGGCGCTTGGCTACAGCGTCGTCAACGGAGTCGACGTCTTCCCGGGAATCCGCTACACGGGCCGGCTCGCCGGCGATCCGCCGGGCCAGATGACTCTCGGCGAAGGAACGATCATCGACGGCACCGGCGTGCAGCGGACGACCAACTCGCGCTGGGGCGACTACACGTCGATGAACGTCGACCCGATCGACGACTGCACGTTCTGGTACGTCAACGAGTACTACACGCTCGCCGGGCAGCTCTCGAGCACGGCCGGCTGGCAGACCCGGATCGGCAGCTTCAAGCTGCCCGGCTGCGTGCCGAAGCAGTAGAAGCACCGACAGCGTTCGCCGTCCGAAGCAGTAGAACGGGACGGTAGCTCGTTGCGGGATCCGGCGCGAAGCATTCCGCTTCGCGCCGGTCTTGTTAGTGTTGGGTCGGGCGGGTCGCCCTCGGCGCGCCGCGCCTTGACGCGACTCCCATGCTGACCGTTCAACGCTGCTTCGGAGAGACTCGACCGCCCGCGTTGGGGTCGACACCGGGCGCTGGGGATTTTCGCGCGTAGAAGTGAGCCGCACCGGATGGACAACTCGTGTGCGCTACGTGTGCACCGGCAACGCTGCTAGGCGAATTTGCATTCCACTCTGCGAGTACCAGGCCGTAGCGCAGCGAAGGCGGTCGTGCTTGCATGGCGATAAAATGACCAATCGCTCCAATAGTTTATTGGACCGACCGCGCGTCAAAAACGTCAAGCGAATGAATAACTTGTCGCATCGATTGTGCGTCGCGCCTATGATGGATCGGTAGGATTCACGCTCAACATCAATCGCTTGCGAATGCGGCGTGTGCAAATCGTGTGCACGCACCTGCTTAGCTGTACTACCCTCGAGTGCTGTGGATTGCGATGTGCGATGCAAGCGGCGTAAAGCTACGCCATGAGAGATCCGTCAGGCCGCGATGCCCCTTTCGCGCCCAGATTCCATGACGATCTTCCCGTCATGGAAGCAAACGAACTAGTTGCCGTAAAGAAGGTGAGGAAGATAGAGCGCGATTTGCGGCAATACCATCAACATTGCAATGAGAAGGATCGGCGCAATCAGGAACGGAATCGTTCCCTTGTAGATGGAGAGGATTGGCACTTCGGGAATTTGCGCCTGGATGACGAAGAGGTTCATGCCCACGGGAGGGTGGATCAATCCAAGCTCGACTACGATCACGACGATCACTCCGAACCAGATCGGATCGAAGCCGCTCGTTACGACTACCGGAAGAAATACGGGCACCGTGATTAGCACAAGTCCAATTCCCTCGAGAAAACAGCCCAGCACGATGTAAGTCGCGATTAGGACGAGCATCAGCACGGTCGGCGAGAAATGCATTCGCTGCGTCCATCCAACGAGAACCTCGGGGAGACGTGCCTGAACCACAAAATAGGAAAAAATAATCGCGCACACGATGATCATGAAAAGCATGCAGCTCGTTTTCAACGTCGCAACGAAGCACTCCCATACCGCAAGCCCTTTCAGCTTTCCTTGAACAACTCCAACAACGAGGGCCAGGAACGAACCAATGGCGGCTGCTTCGGTCGGACTGAAAAAGCCCGCATAGATGCCGCCAACCGAGACGCCGAAGAGCAGGACGAATTCCCACATACCGAGTACGTCGCGTAGACGCTGTCCCCACGGCAGCGAAACTCCCCTCGGCGCCCAGCTTGGCCTGCACAGAACAACCAACGCGGCCACGATGATGTACAAGCCGGTCAACACCAGTCCAGGTATTAGACCTGCGGCGAATAGCTTGGGCACCGACTGCTGCGCAATCAACGCATAGATGACAAATATGAGAGAGGGCGGGATCAGGATTCCTAGCGTTCCCCCCGCCGCCACTGACCCCGTCGAAAGGCGGTCGTCGTAGTTCAGCCGTCGCATCTCCGGCACACAAATTCGAGTCATCGTCGCCGCTGAGGCCACTGACGACCCGCACACCGCGCCGAACGCCGCATTGGCGCCAATCGAAGCGTAGGCCAATGCGCCGCGCGTCCCGCCGAAGAGTGAACTGGTTCCGCGAAACAAGCGTGACGACATGCCGGACGCCGATCCCAACTCGCCCATCAGGACAAAGAGCGGCACCACGGACAGCGCATATCCCGACGCTATGTCGAAGGGCGTGGACCCGAGTACGGCCGCCGCACGGTGCCACCCGTCGATCGCAGCGTATCCGAAGAAGCCAACCAGGCCCATACAGATCGCGACCGGGACTCGCAGAAAAATGAGGCACAGAAGCGCGAGCATGCCAACGACGCCAATCCATTGGACGGACAAGATCAGCCTTCTCTTCTGACATCACGATGGGATCCACGGATCAGCGAAGTTAGCACCGCGATTGCCGACATCAGCACCCCGACCAGCATCGGGAGCCATAGCACCCATAGCGGGAGGCCAAGCTCCTGCTTCTTGTCGCCGAATTTGTACGCGTCCAACGCCGGGGTAACCATGTTGCAGAACAGCAGTATTAGAAAAACCAGGGTCAGCAATTGTGCCAATTGCTTCAGTCGTCGCACTGTTTCCTTAGCGACAAAGAAATCCACGACATCGACTACGATATTTCCGTTCCGAAGGAATGTCGCTGGAATTCCCAAGAAGACTGAGAAGACGAGCATGGTTTCAACCATGTCGTAAGCGCCGATGATCGGCCGCTTGAACAGGGTGGCCATCGCCACATCCGCGACCGTCGTGAGCATCATGGCAATCAGCGCGATTGCCGCGGCAAATGACGTGGCCTTTACGATCCGAACTACCCAGGAGTCGCCGCTCATACGCTTTGATTCTTCCGGTCGGCGACGGGAAAGGGCGCTTACCGTGATTGGCAACGCACGCCCGGCCAACGTTGTCAGCGTGCTTTCTGCAGCCCGTCGTAGATCGCCCGGGCTGGCTGGCCCTTCGCCTCGAGCTTTCCGATAGTGTCGTCAACGATTGGCTTGACCGCGGCTTGCATCTCGGCTTGTGTAGCCGCGGAGAACGGGATGATCTGGACGCCTTTGGAGGTCATATACGCCCGACCTTCAACTTCCGCGTCGTCGAGGAGCTTTCCCATCCTTTCGGCGCCGGCCGGGCCAGTTGTCTGATCAATCAGCGCGCGAAGATCGGGCGGCAATTTTTCGTAGCTGCTCGGATTCATCACGAAGAAGAAACTCGCGGCGTTGACGCCAGGTTCGTAGGAGTACTTGGCGACCGTGCCGACTTGAAAGCTCTGCGCGCCCTCGAACGGAAACAACGCTCCGTCGATGGTGCCCTTGCTCATGGCGTCCACGACATCACCGGGTTGCACCGCGAGAGGGACTGCGCCAAATGCCTTTACCGACTCCGCAAAGATTTCGCCGGCATACCGGATACGAAGTCCCTTGAAGTCTGCCATCGTATTGAGTTGCTTTGACGCCATGTGAAACTTGAGCGGCGTGGTGGTCATGAGATAGAGAATCTTCACGCCGGCAAATTCAGGTGCCAGGTACTTAGGTGCGAGTTCCGTCAAAGCCTTCGATGACTTGGCGCTTTGGTTCACCATGAACGGGAGATTTGATAGTTCCGTAAGCGGGAAGCGGCCAGGGGTACTTCCTGTCAGCCCGATGGCAATATCTGCAACGCCAGTTCTGACCAGATCGAACTGGCGGGGCGGAGGCCCCATCTGCCCGGCAGGGAACACCTTCAGGACTAGCCGGCCGTTGGATTTCTTGGCAAGGTCGTCGCCCCAGCGAAGCAACTCCTTGTGAAACGTGTGATTGGGCGGAAGAAAGTGCGACACCTTCAGCTCAAATTCCTGCGCCTGGGCGGTTCCGGCGAGCAAGCCACCTGCCAACGCGGATGCGGCTATCCAGCGCAACGGTCGGCTCAAATAGCTAATCTGCATGATTACTTCCCCCTTCAAAGGAATTGATGGAAACGGGCTGGTCCGCGCTCCTGAACATTAATTGCACCAGCTTTAGCCGAGTTCGAATATTCGTTGAGGGAGTTGGTGAAACTTCTCCACCACTCCACTTTCGCCAATGAGGAAGTTGTCGCAAACCCAGCTATAGGTACCCGCAGTGGTGTATGACGGGTGTGCTGAGAGCACCATGTTTTTCGAGAGAGGCATGGTTTCGTCAAAACGCAGCAGCGGGCGTTCGACCATGTCGTAACCCTGACCGTGACAGTGCAGCCGCTTTTCCTCGGGTTTGCCGTGCTCTCGCATGTACTCGTTGTATGTCTCCCATGCATCCTTGCAGGAGGCGCCTGGCTTCAACAGACTGAGGGTAAAGTTTTGCGCTTCAAGCACAAACGCAAACTCGTCCTTCATTTCTTGCGAAGCCTTGCCGAGTACGCAGGTACGACCAAGCTCGGTATAAAAGCCACCCGCACCGCTGTTTTCGATCAGCAGCGTAAACGTGTCGCCCGCGCGAATGGTTCGATTTTGCAAATGTCGATTGCCGAAGAACGTGGACGTACCCACGGGACCCGACGCGCATAGGAACAGCCCCTGCTCACTCCCATGACTGTGCCCGTATTGCTCCGCGACGCCCGCAACCTCCAGATCAGTCATGCCGGGCCGAATCGCAGCGAACACGGCCTCCATGGCGGCATCCTGCATCCGTGCAGTGCGGCGCATAAAGCCAATTTCCTCTTCGCTCTTCACTGCCTTTATGCGGTCCACAAGGTCGGACGCATCTACGAATTTGGCGTTGGACAGCTTTCCTCGCCGAAGGTGATCGATCAGTGCAAATGAAATAGCTGCAGTACCCACC
The DNA here is from genome assembly GCA_963816925.1 of uncultured beta proteobacterium. Lineage (GTDB taxonomy): Bacteria > Pseudomonadota > Gammaproteobacteria > Burkholderiales > Casimicrobiaceae > CAIWHR01. The sequence goes on from CAWFMY010000010.1 coordinate 63,940, forward strand.
AGGCCAACTACGCCACCCGCAAATCGCTCCAGATACTTTTCGGCAAGCGCTGCGTCGTATCCTGCGGTGTATGGGCATGATGCGTAACTCGGCGTGCCCATGAATCTGGCGACGCCTCGGCGCACGCCATCTCCCTCTGGCGGGAGTTCACGCACCACGCCCGTGGGACCCTGTCCAACTACCGTCATGCGCTCATCCCGCGGAAACACCACGGTTACCGAGTAACCGTTTGTCGCGGGTAGGTCGGTGAAGTATTTGACGTAGCCACCCATGAAATCGTTATTCGCCTGCATCAACAGTACGTCAATGTTCTGTTCGGTCATTGCCGCGCGCACAGCCCCCCAACGTCGTTCCAGCTCTGCGGTGGAAATTGGAGCATTGACGCGGTCTGCGGCTTCGGCCATGGCACCGTCCTGTCAACTACGTCGTCAAGCTGGGCGCCTGACCAGATTGGTCATGCTGGCGGTATCTCCCGCCAGAAATGTGCGCAGATTGTGCTCGATCACCGGCATCGCAAAATCGATGTACACATCGCAAAAGCCGCCCTGATGGGTGGTGACAATTACGTTTTCCATGTCCCAGAACGGATGGTCCGTTGGCAATGGTTCCTGCGAGAAGACATCCAGCGCCGCCCCCGCGATGCGCTTGTTCCTCAAGGCATCGATCAGCGCCGCCTCGTCCACCACGCCGCCGCGCGCCAGGTTGATAAGGTATGCGCTGGGTTTCATTGCCGCCAACACGCTGGCGTCAACGCTATTTTGGGTGGCGGAGGAGAGGGGAGTCAGAAGCACCAGGTAGTCAAGGCCGCGCACCGCGACACCAAGCTCTTCACGCCCGTGCACCACATCGAATCCCGCTACATCTCGCTTGGCCGACGAGATCCCAACAACTTTCATGCCAAATGCTTTGCACTTGGGCGCCAGCTCCTCGGCAATCACCCCAATGCCAAAGATCCCGACAGTCTTGTTCTTCAATAGACGCGCTGGAAAACGATCCCACAGATGTGCGCGTTTGATTGCGTACCGAGCGAGGCAATTGGCGACTGAGGGCGAGCATGGCCATGAAGGCCGCCTCGGAGACAGGCGGGCCGTGCACGCCGTGCAGATTGGTGATGATGACATCCTTTCCGAGGGAAGCGCGATCAGCGATGCCGTCCACGCCGGTGCCGAGGGCTTGAATCCATTTGAGATTGGAGGCTTTCTCAAGGACCCGTTCGGACATCATCGGCCCAAACGTCATCAGGATGTCCGCCGAATCAATGTACGGTTCGACCTTGCTGTGATGGTCGACGACATTGACTGTCAGTTCCGGGAACTTCGCCTTGATTCTGTCGTGATACTGCATCCGGACGGCTTCCGGCATGGACAGCAAAACGAGCACTTGGGCCATCGTCGCGAAATCTCGTGATCGGGGTTCAGGATTCGAGAGCCAAGTGGGAAGAAGCAGTTCGAAAGCACGGAACAACTGTTGCCATGAAAATGGCAAATCCGAACATGTTCAATTTATAAGTTGCGCGTATTGTTGTCAAGGATTGACGTCCACTTTGGAACAGGCCTTTCGTGATGCATTGCAACAAACTATTGACAGGGAAGCGGGCGCAACTCTTTCTCGCGCGCCTCCGCGAGCAATTCCACAACCGGCAATTGAATTAACATAGAGCGTCGCGCGAGGGTGAATCGTCGTATCATCCGCCGTCCCGTGCGAAGCGCCATAGCGTTGGCAGCCCTGGCGCCGCGCTGGGCGATCCCCACACGCTTGTCGATCATTCCGTTTATGAAATCTCGCTCCACCGGTAGCAAGCGCACTGCCTCCTCTACAAATGGGGCGAGGGGCCTCAGAGAGCAGAACAAACTGGAAAAGATGCAGCGCATACGCGCCGCAGCGGCCGACCTATTCAAGCGCCACGGTTACACCGCAGCGACCATGAGGGAAATCGCGCTGAAAGCGCATGTCGGCATCGGCACACTCTTCAACTATGCTGATGACAAGCGCGACCTAATCTTCCTGATCTTTAACGAGGAACTGGCGGGGGTCGCGGCCAATGCATTGCGAGAGCCGCGGAAGGACGCCACGCTATCCGAGCAGGTCCATGCGGTTTTCCGGCCCCACTACCACTTTTTCGCGCGCAACCCGGTGTTATCACGCATCCTGCTGCAGGAGCTTACGTTCTACTCGACTGGGAAGCAGGCGGAAGCCTTCATGCGCATCCGGAACGGGTTGATCGACGGGATCGAGCAATTGGTCGAATCCGCACAGCGTGAACGCCGCATTCTGTCGAAGGAGTCGGCGGGTTACATCGCGCGCCACTTCTTCTTCGTATATTCGGCGGCGGTTCGTTCCTGGATCGTCAGCGACCGCCCCAAGCCAGAAGTAGGGCTTGAGGACCTCAAGCGATTGCTTGACCTGCAGATCAATGGACTGCGCCCGGCGACAGCGCGGAAACCCGGGTCCAGACCTTAGGCGGCTCGTCTTGCTGTTGCCGGGAGGTCCAGGATGCGGGCCGCGTTTCCGCCGGCAATCATGGCAAGGTCCGCGCCGGCAACGCCGGACTCTTGGAGCCAGCCTAGGGGGTCCTTCTCACCAACCGGGTAGTCGCTGCCCAACACCAGTCGATCCGCGCCGACTCGTTCTATCAATACCTTCAAGACCTGCGGATCGTAGACGCAGGTGTCATAGTAGAACGAGCGAAGGAATGAGCTTGGTGTCTTTCCGCCCGTATTGCGTACCGTGTCGGGCCGGTTCTGCGTGTTGCGGTCCATCCGTCCCATGTAATGCGGGAAATACCCGCCGCCGTGGGCCACTACGACCTTGAGATTGGGGAATCGAGTCATGGTTCCTTCATACACAAGCGAGGTCATGCACTTGGTTTCTTCGATCGACTGGCCTGCAGAATTCCACAGGGCATAGCGTTGAAACCATGGATCGCGCACGCCCTCAGGGTGGATCCAAACCGGCACGTCAAGTCTGTTGATCTCTTCCCAGAACGGAAGGAAAACCGGATCCCCCATGTAAATGCCATTGTAGCTGGATGACACGTTTCCGACTTTGAGCTTCAGCGTCATAACGGCGCGTTGAAGCTCGGTCAAGGCGAGTCCGACATCCTGTAGTGGCAACACGAAAGAGCCGACAAAGCGATCAGGGAATTGCGCTACCCATTCGGCGGCTTGATCGTTGCAGCGCCGGCAAAGCTCGAGGTCAGTTGCCGGATCCGCCCACGATGTCCCCTGCAGGACGGTACTCGCGCTGATCACGCTAATGTCGACGCCGCGCGCGTCCATGTCTTCGATTTCGGCCCTGGGATCGAACATCCTGCCCATAAGGTTCTGTACACCTGGTCGTGGCGCCCCCGCCGGACTCGCGCCGAAGCCGGTGAATACGGTCTTGTTGGTCGACGCCGCGAAGACTTCCTTCACAAGCATGTGAACGTGGAAATCGACAACCAAGGGTAGATCACCTCGAAGCATTGTCTTCGCCCTCAATGTTGTGAACAACGCACGACCCAGTAATCTGCCGCTCAGCGCTCCTCGCTGGGGCGCTAACCTTCGATTTTGTAGCTCGTTTTGCGCGTTGGGGTCGCCTATAGGCCGAGGACGCGCTCGGCGTTCTTGTGCATGATCTTTTCCATGATCTCGTCTTTGTAACCGAGCTCGCCCCACTCACGGAGGATGCGTTCGTAGGGCATGCTCGGGTAGTCGCTGCCGAACATGATTTTGTCCTGCAAGCGAGCGCGCATATCGATCTTCAGGTTCCCCGGAAAATACTTCGGTGCCCAACCGGACATTTCCCAGAACACGTTGCCCTTGTGGAGCGCAACGGCGGTGGTTTCGTCTACCCACGGCCAACCAGGATGCGCCATGATGATCTTGAGACGCGGGAAATCTGCTGCGAGATCGTCGATCGCCGAAGGATGCGCGTGACGGATTCGTGCGCCCATGCCGCCTGGCATGCCGGCGCCCATGCCCGTTGTGCCTACGTCGATCATCACCGCCGCATCCATTGCATTCAATTCCTCAAAGAGAGGGTAGTAGCGCGTATCGTTGACCGCGAAGTGCTGCATGATGGGATGCAAATGCAGCCCGAGGAATCCCAATTCCTTGACGGCTTTGCGTGCCTGTTGAATGGCGATCTCGCCCTTCGCCGGCTCTACGGATCCCCATGCCTGGATGATGCGCTTGGGGTGACGCTTCCACATCGCGTGCACATACTCATTGGTGCAAGGTGGCGTGGCGATAGTCGTCTCGAGATCGAGTGCCACCAATACCGCCTCGACGCCAGCGCCGGTGAACTCCTTGAGCACGTCCTCTTCCGATTTGGGGGCCCAAGTCTTGTTCCAATATGTGGCAAGCGCATCGACATAGGGTCCTTGGGCCGTGATCCATTCGCTTGTGCCGGGGTAGCAATGTAAATCGACAATTCTCACGTTCTCTCCATTTCCAATTTCTTGCTGACCATTTCGACCAAAGTCTTCTTTGACACCTTGCCGAAGGTGGACACAGGAAAATCGGACATCAATTCCAGTCGCTCTGGCAGTTTGAACCTGGCGATCTCTTTTTCATGCAGGAATGCGGCGAGTTGCGCAAGCGTGAGTGTGTGACCGTTGCGAGGTATGACACAGGCACACATCTTCTCGCCCAGGTTCGGATCGGGCATGGCGACGCAGGCGACGTTCTGCACCGCCGGGTGCATGAGAATCAGGTTCTCGATCTCCTCGGCGCTGATCTTTTCCCCGCCGCGGTTTATCAAGTCTTTCTTACGTCCCTCGACCACGAAGTTACCGGTCGGATGCAGGCGCATCAGGTCGCCCGAGCAATAGAACCCGTCGGCGGTGAATTGCTTGGCGTTGTACTCCGGTACGCCCAAATAGCCTCGCAGCGTGTAGGGACCACGGCAGGTCAGTTCGCCCACCTCACCCGGCGCCACCTCATTGCCATCGTCATCCACCAACCGTACTTCGTCATCGGGGCATATCGGCCTTCCGCAGGTCTCAAGGCGCACTTCCTCGGGATCATCGAGGCGGACGAAGAACAGCATCCCTTCAGACATTCCAAAGTTTTCCTGCACCGTGACGCTTGGTATCAGTTCCTTGGTACGCAGGCGCACTTCAGGCTGCATGCGCTGGCCGCCGCTCTGGATCACTTCCAGCGTGGACAGATCGAAATTGCCGAGAACCGGACTGTTGATCAAGCGAATCAGTAGCGCAGGCACGACCTTGAGGTGGGTCACGCCATGCTGCTGGATCAACCTGAATATGTCCTCAGGTTTAGCGCTTGTTGAAAGCACAACCTTGCCGCCGTTGAAGAAGAAGCCCTGGATGCCCGGGCAGGCCAATGCAAGGTTGTGCGCGATTGGAATCACCAGCAACAATGTGGAATTCTTCGTCACGCCGACTATGGGCGCAGCGGTCTTCGAGTTGTAGGCGTAATCGTTGTGGGTACGCGGGATAAGCTTGGGCACTCCGGTCGTGCCGCCTGAAAGTTGATAGATAGCGGGATCGCTTGGATCAAGCACGATCTTGTCCAGCGCCGAGCGCTGCAGCGTCGGTTCGCGCTCGATCAGGTCGGCAAGGGAATGCTCCCCGGGCGCCGCGCGACCGAGCACAATGCGCCATCGCAGCGATGGTGATTCGTCTTGGACCCGCGCGACCATCGGCCCGAACTGGAAATCTCCCTGACTCTCCGGATAGAAGCAAGACGTGGCAGAAGAAATCCGCACGAATTGACTCAGTTCGCCGTAGCGGTGCGTCGACAACGCTGCAATGGGAATGACCCCGATCTTTTGCAGGGCAAAATACAGCACGACGAATTCGGCCACGTTGGGCAATTGCAGTACGGCTGATTGAAGCGGTCCGAGACCAAGCTGCAACAGGTTTAGCGCCAGTCGATCGCTGAGGCGATCTATGTCGGCGTAGGTGTACTGCGCGTCACCATCGATGACGGCGATGCGGTCGGCGTATTGCTTGAATACGACGGCGAATTCCTGGGCAAGTGTCCTGTCCCGCCAATAGCCCTTCGCGCGGCACATTGCCGCATATTCCGGCGGGAAGGGAACGACGCCTTCAATCACTGTGGATACTCCCTCAGGTCGACGCCGAGAAGCCGCCATCGACAACAATAATTTCGCCGGTGACGAAGCGGTTGCCATGGACAAGACTCATCATCGACTCGGCTACGTCGTCGGCCGTGACGCAGCGCTTCAGGGGGGTCGCTTTCGCGCGTTTTGCCATCAGGTCCGCGTATTTGTCCTTCAGCATCCGCTCCATCCAATCCCCTTCCATCCAGCCCGGCGCGACGGCGTTCACGCGGATCTCGGGACCCAGGTTCCAAGCCAGGGTCTTGGTCATGTTGACCACGGCTGCCTTGCTTGCAGCATAGGGCAGAGGCTGGGGTCCGGGGCGCAAGCCGACGATGCTTGCGGTATTGACGATGCAGGGGTGCTCACCTTTCCTCAACAGCGGGACCGCGGCGCGCGTCACCTGGAACATGCCACGTACGTTGACATTGAATACCCGGTCCCAGTCGTCCAACGCGAGACTTTCCAGATCCTTCGGTTTCCACGGGGCAGTTGTTCCGGCGTTGTTGATCAGCACATCCAGGTGACCAAACGCTTCCTCGATGGATCTCATCATGGCGCGCACACCGGACTCGTCGCTCACGTCGCACTGCAACAGCAACGTTTGGGCACCGAGCGCTTCCGCTTCAGCGCTGGTTTGACGCGCCGCCGCCACGCTGGAACTGTAGTTGATGGCCACGTTGTAACCAGCCCGCGCAAGTGCGAGCACGACGCTCTTGCCGATGCCACTCGAACCGCCGGTTACCAATGCTGCTTTCTTGTTGGCCACTATTGGTCCTCGCTCTTATGAATGGCGCACGACTTCGTGGGATCTCAGCGCTTTTGTGTGAGAATATATCCGAACATGTTCACTTTCTGACATGATTGCCTGCTTGTCAAGCGGGCAAGTCAATTGCTGCGGTGTAGCAAATTGTCGTGCAGGCATGGGGCTTTGTGACCCTGCGGTGTAAGCGACTGCGTGCGACGGAGTCCTGCAAATTACGAAACAGACGGAGGCATTGTGGGACGACTGACGAGTTGTCGGTTGGCAATCCCGATCATGATTGCGTGCGTTGCGCTTGGCGCGCATGCGCAGACTTATCCGAACAAGCCCGTGCGGATCATCGTGAGCCAAGCGGCCGGTGGCGGCATCGACACCCTGACACGCCTGGTTGCCCAGAAAATGTCGGAGAGCCTCGGGCAGCCGGTTATCGTTGAAAACAAGCCCGGCGCGGGCGGCATCATCGGCACCACGTTCGTGACTAAAGCGCCGCCTGACGGCTACACGCTGTTGATGGCGCCGATAGGCAACATGGTCTTCACGGAGATTCTGTACACCAAGTTGCCGTATTCGGCGCAACGCGACTTGGAACCGATCAGCATGCTCGCATCGTTCCCGCTGATTCTTGTCGTCAATGCTGCACAGCCATACCGCACTGTCCAGGATCTCATCGCCTTCATGAAGGCCAATGCGAACAAGGCGAACTACGGCGGTTCCGGGCCGGCGTTCCAGTTCGCAACCGAACTGTTCAAGATCAAAACTGACACCAAAGCCGAATTCATTCAGTACAAAAGCACGAGCGAGGTCATTACCGCACTCATTGCCGGCGACCTTCTTCTGGCCCTGGCCGACACCGGACCTGTCCACGAGGCGATAGCGGGCGGAAGACTGCGCGCACTGGCAGTAACTTCGCCTTCTCGCCTCCCTTCATTGCCCAATGTGCCGACCATGGCCGAAGTTGGCTTTCCGGATTTGGAGTTCCAGTTCTGGGTGGGACTGTTTGCGCCGACCGGAACGCCGCAGTCAGTCGTGAAGAAGCTCGAAACGGAATTCATCCGCATAGCCGCGTTGCCTGAGATTGCCAATCGAATGGTCTCGATTCAAGTAAGTCCCGTGGGCAGTAGCGGCGAAGATTTTGCAAAAATGCTGGCCGCGGACCGCGCGCGCTGGAGCGCGGTAGGCAAAGCCGCAAATATCAAGCCCAACGACTAATCGGAGCGCTTCATAAATCAATAGCTTGCTGCGATTGACTCAAAGATTGACGCAATCGCTGACGTCCATTTCCTTCTTCGACCATTCGTCATCAGCGACCGCTGATTCGCGTGTAGGACTATTGCAGCCGGCGCTGGGGCACCGATGCTAAATCGCGCGCAACACATTGAATCTTCTGGCGGGAGGGAGTGTATGCGAAAGCCGACCGCGAAATTTTGCTGTTGTCGGGGCTTCCCTGTAGGTGTTCGCTTCGACCACGACTAGAATGGCAGAGTGCATTCCGGAAGCGGCCTGCGCAGTCATGGGTGACGTTACAACCCTGCTGAACCGCGCGCGCGCGAACGACCGCGGCGCGATCGATGCGCTGTTCGAATTGCTCTATGACGACTTGCGCCGTCTCGCGCGTTCGCGGCTGGCGGCGAGCGGTCATCACACTCTTCTCGATACCCGCGCGCTGGTGCACGAAGCCTATCTGCGCTTCCAACAGGCCGGTCGCCTTGCGATCAATGATCGCGAGCATTTTCTGGCCTATGCCGCGAGCACCTTGCGCTCCGTCGTGGTCGACTACGTGCGCAAGCGCGACGCCGTGCGTCATGGGGGAGATCTTGAGCATGTCACGCTCGATACCGGAGTCTCCGACGAGCTCGGCGCAAGCGACGACGAGATCCTTCACGTGCACGAGGCGCTCGAGGAACTCGCCAAGCTGGATCCGCGCCTCGTGCGCGTGGTGGAAATGCGCTATTTCGCGGGCCTCACCGAGGACGAGATTGCGGGTGCGCTCGGCGTGACCGATCGCACCGTGCGGCGCGACTGGGAAAAGGCGCGCGTGCTGCTGGCGGCAATGCTGAAGCGTTGAGCTGCGTGGCCCGCCCTGGCGATTGACCGAACGCAGAGTCTTCCGGCGATGAACGTCGACTCTCGCATCGAGAAGCAGGACTGGGCGCGCCTCTCCCCGCTGCTGGATGAAATGCTGACGTTGGCCACCCACCAGCGCGGCGAATGGCTCGAAACGACTGTCTCCCGAGCACTCGGATCTAAAGCCCGCGCTGCAAGATCTCATCGCGCGTGCCGCAATCGAGAACGATACCTTCATGCGCATGCCGGTCCGTATGCGCGCCAGCGAGGATCCGGTTGCCTCTGGGGCAACACTGGCCCAGGCAGGGATGCTCGTCGGACCGTACCGGCTATTGCGCGAAATCGGCACGGGCGGCATGGGCGCGGTGTGGCTCGCCGAACGCGCCGATGGAATGCTCAAGCGGCGGGTCGCCCTCAAGTTGCCGCGGCTCGCGTGGGATATACCCGGCCTGGCCGGACGCATGGAGCGCGAGCGCGACATCCTGGCGGAGCTCGAGCATCAGAACATCGCACGACTGTACGACGCGGGCGTCGACGCGCAGGGACGCCCCTACCTTGCGATGGAGTACGTCGAGGGCCGGCCGCTCGACGTCTATTGCCGCGAACACGGCCTCGGAGTGCAGGAACGGCTCGGTCTGTTCCTCCAAGTCGCGCGTGCGGTGGCGCATGCGCACGCGCGGCTCGTCGTCCACCGCGACCTCAAGCCGACCAACATCCTGGTCACGTCCGACGGTAGCGTACGGCTGCTCGATTTCGGCATTGCCAAGCTGCTCGAAGGCGAGGTGGGCCGCGAAAGCGCCAACGAGTCTCTGCTGACGCAGCTCGGTGGACGTGCGCTGACCCCCGACTATGCGTCGCCCGAGCAAATCCGTGGCCAAGCAATTACGGTGGCCGTCGACATCTATTCCCTGGGCGTCGTGCTGTACGAACTTCTCACCGGTGAGCGCCCTTACAAAGTCGCCTCGGCCGCCATGCTCGAAGATGCGGTCGTCCGCCTCGAGGCTCCCCTCGCCTCGTCGGTCGCCCACGACAAGGCTCGCGCGCGGGAATTGCGCGGCGACCTCGACACGATCGTTGCCAAGGCGCTCAAGAAGTCTTCAGCACCCGCAGGCCGTTCCCGCTCGAACCGGGTTTGGTGCTCTCGTAGAGCAGGCGCCCGGGATCGAATTCGCGCATCCGTCATCCGGAAGTCTTCTCTGACCGGGGATATTGCTTGACGACGTGCCCCGGATGGGTCATTAGTCACACCAGGTTGCGAGAGCGAGGGCGCCGATGCGCCCAACCGCATGCAACTGCCGATAACCGCGCACGCCCTGCGGCCGGATCGCAGTGCGCGGCGTTCTGCTCCTATCGACGCTTGATCCGCGCCGCTCGTTGCTCACCGTAGGGGGTCACATGCATTGCTTTTCCAAGACGACATTAGCCGTTGCCGCGTTTCTCGTCATTGGTCCCGCGACCGCCGGGCAGCGCACGTTTGTCTCGACCACGGGCGTCAATAACCCAACGTGTTCATTGGCGGCACCCTGCCGTGATTTTGCCGCGGCAATCACCGCGACCTCGGCCGGCGGCGAAGTTATCGTGCTCGACTCCGGCGGATACGGGCCGGTGACAATCACTCAGTCGGTCTCGATCATCGCGGCGCCGGGAGTCTACGCCGGGATCAGCGTGTTTGCCGGCGACGGCATCACCGTCGCTGCCGGCGCCACGGACAAGGTCGTGCTGCGCGGGCTGTCGATCAACGGGCTGGGCGGCAATAACGGCATCGTGGCCACCGCTGCCGACTCGCTGAGGATCGAGCGTTGCACGATCACCAACATGTTCAAAGACGGCGTGCGATCCAACTCGGTCACGAGCCTGCACATTTCCGATTCGCTTATCGCGGGCAACGCCGAGAAGGGCATCAACCATTCCTCGTCCGCGCTGCTGGAGGTTGATCGCACGCGGATCGAGCGCAACGGCACCGACGGCATCACTGCTGTGAACGTCCGCGGCGTCGTCGTGCGCGACACGATGTTGGTCAAGCAAGTCAATTTCGGGTTCAATGTGGTGCAGAACAGCGCCGGGTCAACGGACGCGATCATCGAGCGTGTCACGATCGCCGAAAACGGCACGGGCGGTTTCAATGCGTTCGCGTCGGGTGGCGGGAATGCCGCGGCTGCCATCACCCATTGCTCGTTTGTCGATAATGGGGTGGTTGTACCGGGCAACGGCACGATTCGGGTGAATTCAAACCTCCCCTCGATCGCACAGGTCTCCATCGAGCAGACGGTCGTCCAGCGCAACGCCGGTGATGGCGTGCTGACCGTCGGAAACGGGAGTACGGCGAGCGTGTCGAACTCGACGCTCGTCAGCAATCTCGGCTACGCGCTCAACAACTTGAGCTCGAGCGGCACGATCTACACGCGGCAGAACAATACGATCCGCGGCAATTTCTCCAGCGAGCTGACGTCCCAGACTCTCGGCACGATCACGGTGCTGACGGGCAGCTGATCGCCGACGGCCGACAAATCCCATGCGAAGATCCGCATCGGCGACGAACGATTCTTGCTTGCCGCCGGAAACTCCATGAGAAATCAAGGAGAAAATGAAAGGGTTGCGGGGGAAGGATTTAAACCTTCGGCTTTCGGGATATGACGCGGCCTAGTTCTGATTTGGCAATCTCGCAATCAACACCTTGCATTGCTTGCCGATGTCGAACTCAGTCTCACCAAGGCACAGTTAGCGGCACAGCCAGTGTGCCTTGGTCACGAAACCTGCGTCACGCGCTGCGCGCAACCGATGCGGAGCCACGCACGGGCTCATTGAGCGTGGCTCCGTCGCCGGTATTGCTATGGACCCGGAGTCGGGTTGTCCGGCAGCGAAGGTATGGCACTCAGGTATTCGTATATTGCCCGCAGGTCAAAGTCGGTCTTTTTGCCGAATGCCGGCCACGGCATGATTTGGAGCAGCATGCCGGGTGGATCAAGCGGGTTGTGCCCCGTCCGCAATGTAGTGCGAAACTGATCGAACGTCAGACCCGCAGGCTTGCCGCTTGCATCAGGAGTAAGGTTGGCGGACACGAATGGTGAAGGCGGAAACGTCCGGCCACCGGACATGAACTGCGCGGCATTGATCAACTCTGGCTGCCCAAGGAAAGGATTGTGTCCGGGCAGGTAGGACGGGTGGGTGTGGCAATCGTTACAACCGGTCGTGTTGACGATGTAGCTTCCCAAGCCCACGAGCGCCCGATTCTTGCCGTGCAAGTTGAGCGTTACTGGATTGATCTCGTATCCGCGGCGGATCTGACTCTGACTTCCTTCGCCTTCATCGTCGTGAGCGATCGCACTCGACGGAAGCATCGTCAGTGCTGCACAGGCCCACACCGTACCGACGACATAGCGAATATTGTTACGATTATTCATGGCGATCAGTCCTCTGGTGGTTGGCGGCGGCAAAGGTGTGGGCGCCGAAGGGATCGATATTCGGAGCCCAACACGCTGGCCGCCCGCGATGGTACGCCCGCCCGAGGCAGGGAGTCTAGTTCTATTCAAGGTGCCGCTGGCCAACGATCCGTAGGTCGATCACCGGCTGCAGTTTTCTCACCTAGCCCCGGGGAGTCAATGGCGGAAAGCATCGTGAGCCGTGCCGTCGTCGCAGAACATCGCAAGCCGGCCGGACGGTTGGCGATCGCGTAATGTTCGCAGCGACATTCGCGAGTTCGCCGCAGCGAGACATGCCCATTGGACATCGGCAAGGAAATTTATGTAGAGATTGTGTCCCTGCCAACTCGGGTCGACAATACGCGGGTGGTGGTGAAGAGGAAGCAACCGATGAAACAGGGAGTAGCGCTTGACCAAGTAGGAAACATTGCCGACTTCCACGCGCGCGCGGAGCGCGTTGCGGCAGGTAAGGTACTGCGCGATCACATACCCCGAAAAGACCACGGAAGATGGAAGGCTCTTCGCAAAAACCGGGACCCCATCTCGATACTCGAAGCCTCGAACCGCGGTCGGCTCCAGGAACTGGTGCCGATCCGCTACGGACGCATGGTCCGCAGTCCGTTCACCTTCTTGCGCGGCTCGGCGGCGCTGATGGCGTACGATCTCGCGAACACGCCGACCACGGGCATCCGGGTACAGGCGTGCGGTGACTGTCACCTGCTCAACTTCGGCGCGTTTGCGACGCCCGAGCGGAACCTGGTCTTCGACCTCAACGATTTTGACGAGACGCTTCCGGCACCCTGGGAATGGGACCTGAAACGCCTGGTCGTGAGCTTCCTGGTCGCGGGACGCGACAATGGCCTGTCGGACGACGACAGCCGGCTCGCGGTCCTCGAGTGCGTGCGTGCCTACCGGGAGCATCTGCGCGAGTGCAGCCGGCTAAGACCGCTCGAAGTCTGGTACCAGCGCTTGGATGCGAAGACACTGATCGCAGCGGCGCCCGGCGCCAAGGAGCGAAAGTTCCGGCAACAGATCGCCCGGCGCGCGCGTGAACGCGTCCTGGAAAATCTGTTTCCGAAGATAACGACGCTGGTCGGCGGGAGTCACCGCATCGTCGACCAGCCGCCGATCCTGTTCCATGTCGCCGAGCCGGACTTCGACGAAAGGATTCGCGAGGCGATCGCGGACTATCGCAACTCGCTGTCCGATGACCGCCGTGTCCTGATCGACCGGTACCGGCTGGAGGACCATGCGATGAAAATCGTGGGCATCGGCAGCGTGGGAACACGTTGCTATATCGGGCTGCTTTTCTCCGAGGATGGCCATCCGCTTATCCTCCAGTTCAAGGAAGCGGTCCGCTCCGTTCTCGAGCCTTATGCGGGGAAGAGCGCCTACGACAACCAGGGGCAGCGCGTCGTCATGGGACAGCGCCTGATGCAATCGTCCAGCGACATCTTCCTTGGCTGGGTGCGTGGGCGGCGCGGCTATGACTTTTACGTGCGCCAGCTGCGGGACATGAAGATGTCCATTCCCGTGGACGGCTTCAGCGCCGTCCGGCTCGCGCGCTATGCACGAATATGCGGCTGGACGCTGGCGCGCGCCCATGCGAAATCGGGAGATGCCGCCACGATCAGCGGCTACCTGGGCAAGGGCGACAGCTTCGACCAGGCGCTGGTCCATTATGCGATCGCCTATGCAGACCAGACGCAGAAGGACCACGCGGCACTCGTAAAGGCGATTCGTTCCGGCCGGGTCAAGGCGTTGTCGGAAGATTAGTCGCGCCAACTCTTACGATATCCGCAATCCTCGTCGCATTGTGCGACGATTCCAAGGCCAAGGCGCGCGCCCTTCGGGCGATCCCGAGCGTTGATTTGGGTCAATTCCGCTCAGCGCCATCGGAAATACAATGGATTGGCGAGCTAGTGTGTAGGTCGTGTTGCGCCATCCAAAATTTCCCGTCGGGAACACTCAATGAAATCCAAACGATATTTCGCTGGAATGATCGCGGCTGTCGGTGCCGCTGTTGCCTTGATCGGTCCGCTGGTGCTTGACGTCGGCGCCGCGCACGCTCAGGACGCTACGGCCATGCCGAAGCACTTCGACCCCAAGGGCAGCCTGCCGTCGACGTACACGATGGAACTGCGCAAGGGCGTCTCCGCGACGCTGCCGCTCGCGGACAAGCGGGACTTCGACGAGGCCAAGAAGGGTTTCATCGCCGCGCCGGACTTCATGAAGATCATGGCCGACGCCGGCAACGTGGCCTGGGACATGGGCAGTTATCAGTGGCTGCTGCAAGGCAAGGACTTCCAGAGCATCCACCCGTCGCTGCAGCGGCAGGCCATTCTGAACATGGCGTATGGCCTTTATGAAGTCGTTCCGGGCAAGATCTATCAGGTCCGCGGCTTCGACCTAGCCAACATCAGCTTCATCAAGGGCGACACCGGCTGGATCGTCTTCGACCCGCTGACGGCCAAGGAGACCGCTCGGGCGGCGCTCAAGTTGATCAACGACAAGCTGGGCGCGCGTCCCGTTCTCGGCTGTCGTGTACTCGCATTCCCACGTCGACCACTTCGGCGGCGTGCGCGGGGTCGTGGACGAAGCCGACGTCGTCAGCGGTAAGGTCAAGGTGATCGCGCCGGAAGGCTTCATGCAGGCGGCGATCGAGGAGAACGTGTTCTCCGGCAACGCGATGTCGCGGCGCACGCAGTACTCCTACGCAGTGCTGCTGCCGCGCGACCCGTTCGGCCATGCCGACCAGTCGATCGGCAAGAACGTGGCGAGCGGCAACGTCGGCTGATCGCACCCAATCTCATCATCAAGAAGGACTTCGAGGAAGTGACGATCGACGGCGTGAAGATGGTGTTCCAGAACACGCCGGACACCGAAGCGCCGGTCGAGATGAACACCTGGTTCCCGCAGTTCAAGGCGTTCTGGGCGGCGGAGAACATCACCGGCACCATCCACAACATCTACACGCCGCGCGGAGCGCCCGTGCGCAATGCGCTGAACTGGTCGAAGCAGATCAACGTGGCGCTTTACAAGTTCGGCCAGGACGCGGAGGTGATGTTCGCCTCGCACAGCTGGCCGCGCTGGGGCAATGCACGCATCCAGGAAGTGATGCGGGTGCAGCGCGACACCTATGCCAATCTCAACAACCAGTCGCTGCACTACGCCAACCTCGGCGTGACGATCAACGAGATCCAGAACGTCTACCAGCTGCCGCCGAGCCTGTGGCAGCAATGGCCCGCGCACAGCTACCACGGGTCGGAACAGCACAACAGCCGCGGCGTCATCAACCGCTTCCTCGGCTACTGGGACGGCAATCCGGTGAACATCGCGCCGCTGTCGCCCAAGGACTCGGCGCCGTTGTACGTCGAAATGATGGGCGGTTCCGACAAGATCATGGCCAAGGGGCAGGGAACTGAACGGCCAGGGCAAATACAACGAGGCGTCGGAGATCCTGAACAAGCTGGTGTTCGCGCAACCCGGCAACCAGGCGGCCAAGGACCTGCTGGCGGACGCCTACGAGCAGCTCGGCTACCAGAAGGAAAGCCCGACGCTGCGCAACATCTTCCTGCAGGGCGCCTACGAACTGCGCAACGGCCTGCCCGGCGGCACGCCCGTCAGGTCGTCCGGACCGGACATGATCAGGGCGATGTCGACCGAGAACTGGCTCGACTTCATCGCCATCAGCATGGACCCGCGCAAGGCCGACGGCATGCGCTTCACCATCAACCTGGTCACGCCCGACAACGGCGAAAAGTTCCTGGTGGAGATGAGCAACGCGACGCTGACCAACATCAAGGGCGAGCAGGCGAAGACCCCCGACCTGACGATCACGCTCAATCGCGCCGACCTCAACAGCCGTGATGATGGGTGCGAGCACGTTCGACGACCTGATCAAGGCCGGCAAGGCGAAATTCGAGGGTGACCGCAAGCCTTTCGATCAGCTCCGGGGCATCCTCGTCATCGTTTGCGCCGAATTTCGAGATCCTGCCGGGAACGGCCGCGAAGACGCCATCCAAGGCCCTGAAGCCGTTCGAGATGCCCGATCTGGCGCCGCCGGATGCGGCGGGCGACTGAGCGCACGTCGGGCCACTCGATGAACGCTCGCAACCTGGCACGCGGGCTTGCTGTTGCCGTTGTCGGCCTCGGAGCGCTGGCCTGCAACCCCGTGTGGGCCGGCGGCATCAGCCTCTACGAGGTCGGCACGGCGGACGTCGGCCTCGCGTCGGCCGGCTATTCGGCGCGCGCGCAGGATGCGTCGACCGTGTTCACCAATCCTGCCGGCATGACGCGGCTTCCAGGCGACCAGCTCACGCTCGGCGCACAGATGCTCTACGCCGACCTGGGGTTTTCGATCGGGCAGGGTACGTCGCCGGCACTCGGCAGCAACAACGGCGGCAATCCAGTCGGCTGGTTCCCGGGCGGCGGCATGTTCTATTCGCACAGCGTATCGCCGGACTTCAAGGTCGGACTGGCGATGACCGGCAACTTCGGATCGGCGGTGAAGTACGACCCGGGTTGGGTCGGTCGATATCGTGCGCAAGAGGGGACGCTGCTCGGCGTATCGATCCTTCCGTCGGCGGCATGGCGGATCAACGAGAATCTTTCCGTGGGCGCGAGCCTCAACGCGATGTATGGCAAGCTCGAAAACAAGGTGGCCGTCAACAACATCGTCGGCGCGGACGGTCAGCTCCAGCTTGACGACAACGCGTGGGGACTCGGCGTCAACGCGGGGCTGCTCTACGAAATGGATCGCGGCACACGTTTCGGCATTACGTACAACTCGCCCGTGAACCTGAATTTCGGCGCTCGGACGCAGTGGGACGGCCTCGGGCCCGCGATTCGGGTGCTGCTTGCTACGCGCGGACTGCTGGATGCGAACGTCGATCTCGGAGTCACGGTCCCGCAAGGCGTGAACGCAAGCTTCTATCGCGAAATCGATCCGCGCTGGGCGGTCCTCGGCAGCGTCGGCTGGCAACAATGGTCGAAGTTCGGACGGGTGGATGTCGGGGTCGACTCGAACAATCCCATCGCACTGACCACGAGCCTGAACTTCAAGGACACTTGGCACGTCGCGGGCGGAGCGCAGTTCAGAATGTCCGATGCGTGGTTGCTCAATGGCGGCATCGCCTACGACTCGGGGTTCCAGGACAACAGCAGCGTTGCGCTTGCGTTGCCCGCCAACGCCGCGTGGCGCTTTGGCATAGGCGGCCAGAAGGAAGAATCGCCGACGTTCAACTGGGGATGGAGCTTCGAATATCTGTACGGAGGAAGCTTGCACACGAACATTCTCGGCAGCGCGCCCATCGCACTGGGCGGGCGCGGCGACGTGGTCGGTTCGTTCAACAGGGTCGATCTCCTTTTCTTCGCCGGCAACCTCAACTGGAAATTCTGACCGCTGGACTGGCGAGTCGGACTGCTTTCAGCGGTTCGCTCGCCTGCCGAAGGCGTTCGCCTGATACTCTGCGCCCATGAGTCAGCGCTATAGGAAATCTACGATGAATTGCATACGCATTGCCCGCCGAATCGCCAATGCGTTGTGCTGCATGCTTGCGGCGGTCGCTGTTACAGCAACCGGGCCGGCGGCCGGTCAACCCAAGGGACCATTCGAGACCGCACCCGCGCTCGCGGGAGCCTTGCTTGCGCCGGCCGCGCTGTTGAAGGGACCGCTGCACAGCGTTGCCGAGCCAGTGACGCTCGAAGGTTACTTCGGGCGCTTCGTGATCGAGTCGAAATTCGGCAACTTCTCTGTCGCCGGCGTGAACATGCTGGGCGTGCGCGTAAACGAGCTGCAAGCGATTGCAACGTTGCAGGAGGTTGAGAGTAGCCAGGCATTCCGCGATTCACTGGCGAGGGCGGCCTCGGCGCCGATCAAGTTGGTGCAAAGCGCGGTGACCAATCCCGCAGGGACCGTCGAGAACATCGGTCAGGGCCTCGGCTCGGTGCTTGGTCGTGCTGGCTTCCTCGCCAGGTCGGGCGCTCAATCCGTGGTGGACAGCACCAGCGGCGCCTCGCCGGCAGCGTCCGGGCTCCCGCCCGCCCCCGAGGGGGAAACGATGCCATCCGCATTTACCGGAGATCCGTTCGGCTACAACAAGGCGCGGCGCGATTGGGCGAGGCAACTCAACATCGACCCCTACACGTCCAACCCTGTGCTGCGGCCACTGCTCGACAATGCCGCGGCTGCCAGCTTTGCCGGCAGCTTTGCAATTAATACCGCCATCGGTGCCGTCTCCATGGGTGCGAATCTCGTCGTCGGATTCGATACGGACGTTCGCGATGCCGTGTGGAACCAGCCTCCGGTCGATCTAGCCAGGCAAAACGAGGCGCGGCTTCTCGCCATGGGTGTGAGCGGACGCACCACGCGCGATTTCCTACGCAATCGGTGGTTCACGCCATCTCTACAAACCGCGCTGGTCCTTGCCTTGTCGAAGTTGGGGATCATCTCCGGCGCCGAATCATTGATACAGGTCGCTTCTCAGGTGCAGGGGGAGACGCGCGTCCGGTTCCTGGTGGAGTCGGTCCGGATGCTCGGGGAGTTCCAGAAGAAGGAGGCAGGGCTGACCAAACTCCGGATGAGCGGCATGGTGCCGGTGGGAATCGCGGGTGACGGGACGCTGGTTGTCGCGGCCGCGATCGACTACGTGTACTGGAGCAGCGATGCCGCCAAGTTTGCACAGAGCAAGGAACTGAGGGCGAAGCGGAGGATCCTGCTGGTTGCCGGCACGGCGAGCGACCGGGCAAAGCAGGAATTCGACACGATGGGGTTTACGCTTCGCAGCGGATTACGGGCGTAATTGCTTGGACAAATGTACAAGGGTGAATGTCGTTGCAGAAGTCACGCGGGCAATTCCGTTGAGCAAGCGCCGCCTTTGAGTTCTCCTCGGGGAACATCCGGACGACGAAAGGCCTGGTGACCTTTCGCTCAGGACGCGGCGAACGGCCGGTCGTGAATCCATTGCGAAAGGATGTATTTCTCGCCTCGGGTGACAGGGCCGGCGCCGTGCAGGCTCTTGCTGTCGGGTTTGCCATCGCGCATGCTGGCAAAGAAGATGCCGTCGCCGGTCTTGCCCTTGAATTTGTACCCGACCTTGACGAACTCCAGGCCGCCGCCGTCGTAATCGTCGTTCAGGTACATGAGGAACGTCGCGAGGCGGTCGCCCTGATAGGCACCTTCCTTGCCGTAGGGATGCTCGCCGTCGTAGAGCGAGTCGTAGTGCGGCTTGATCTCCTGCCCGAGCGAGTAGTGGAAGATCTGCGGCGGCTCCATCTGCTCGATCTTGAGGCCGGTGAGCAGGCTCAGGCGCACGCGAAGCAGGAGCATCACGACGCCGCCTTCGACCACGCTGAAGGAAAAGTCGCTGCACGTGCGGGTCGCGAGGAAGACCGACTTCTGACCGTCGAACATCATCGAGGGGCGGAACTTGCCGAGCCCGCGGCCGATGAGCCAGCTGCAGATTTCGGGCGTTGCGAATTTTTCCGCCGTATAGATCTTCGGCCAGTCCCAGACCTGCGTCGCCTCCTTGCGGCACGATCCATTTCTCGAGGTCGATGGACTGATGCAGGTGCCGCCAGATATCCGGCGTCGCCGGCTGCTGCCGCGCCTGATCGGCCAGTGCCTGATCGCCCGCCAGCATCACGAGTTGCGCGCGCGCGTCGTCCGCGCCGCCTTCCGCCGCGCGCCGAAGCAGATTCAGCGCTTCGGGCCAGCTTTGCGGCACCCAGGCGCCCGCGCCCGTCAGCGTCGCCATGACCGACATGGCTTGCGCATCGCCGCGCTCGACCGCGGTCGCAATCAACCCCACGCCTTCGGTAGGCTCGAACGGGGCGTCGCGCCCGGTGAGAAACCGCGTGCCCAGTTCGGTCATCGAATCCAGATCGCCGCCCTCGATTCGACGGCGGAGTTGGTCGACGCTTTCGTGCTCACTCCCGGACACCTTTGTCATGGGCCGGGAGTTTACCGAGCCGCGATCTCCCGGTCTACATACCCGGCAGCGGATGAATTTCCATGATCTCGATGGAGGACTCCGGGATTTGCAGATGCGGGTGACCGGAGAATGATTTTGCCGCCGCTTCGTGCGAGTCCGCCTGCACGATCGCATAGAGCATGACGTCGTTGCGAGTGTCGGTGATGCCCTGCGCCGCGACGCGCTTGGTCTTGCCGACTCCGGCGCCCATGTCGGCGAACATCTTGCCGTGCTCGCCCACCCATTGCTTCCATTCACCCTGCATCTTTTCTTCGTCCGCCTTCCGCTTTGTGGGCTCGCTCTTCTTCCATTCATCCACCACCCTTACCGGCGCCAGGTACAGGACCAGAAATTTTTTCATCGTCGTGTTCCTCGAGGTTGTAAGCGAATCCCGAGCCACACCGCTTTGCGGTCCGGTCGGGGAAAATCATCATGACCGATCTCGGATCGGCCCGGAATCGGCGCCCGTAGCGAAGCGACGTAGGGCCGCTCCTACATCAGGTGCAATCCGGGGACAACGAGCCGGAGATGACGGGGCCTCGGGGGCGAAGCGCCGAGGGCGGGTAGATGCGCATCGAGCGCAAGTATAGGATTCATGGACGGGGCGGCTCAAGCGCCCGGCGCGGTTTGCGCGAGCGCCGGCACGATCCAATGGAGTACGACTGCAGCAGAGCGGCTTGCGTACCCATGCAGGCCGTTTTTGTTTCGCCGCGCCACGCGCACGCACCGCGCGGGCTCGGGAATGAATCGAAAAACAAGGATTCGACGATGGCATTGAAGAAGATTGCGGTTCTGGGCCTGGGGAAAGTGGGGACTCTGGCGGCCCGGCTTCTCCATCAAGGGGGATTCGAGGTCACCGGATTCGACAGCCGCGCGGCGCATCCGTCGCTGCCCTTCACCGTGCGGACGGTGGACCTCGTCGCGGACGACGGCGTGCGCGCGGCGACCGAGGGCTTCGACGCCGTTCTGTCGTGCCTGCCGTACCGCGTCAACAAGCGAATCGCCACGGCGGCGCATGCACGCGGCATGCACTACTTCGACCTCACCGAGGACGTGCCGACGACACAGGCCATCATCGAGCTCAGCAAGACTTCGCGCGGACTGATGGCGCCGCAATGCGGATTGGCGCCGGGCTTTGTCGGGATCGTCGGCGCCGCCCAGGCCGCGGCGTTCGAAGTGTGCCGTTCGCTGCGCCTGCGCGTCGGGGCACTGCCCCAGCATCCGACCGGATTGATGGGCTACGCGTTCAACTGGTCTCCCGAGGGTGTCGTCAACGAGTACCTGAACGATTGCGAAGTGATCGAGGACGGCGTGCGCAAGACGGTGTCGTCGATGGAGTGGCTGGAGACGCTGTACGTGGAGGGCGTCATGCTGGAGGCCTTCACGACCTCGGGCGGACTGGGGACGATCTGCGAAACCTATCACGGGAAGATCGCCAACATCGACTACAAGACGATGCGCTATCCGGGGCACATGCGCCTCATGAATTTCTTCTTTCACGAGTTGCTGATGCGCGAGCGGCGCGAGCTTGCGGGCGAAATCCTGACCAACGCGAAGCCGCCGGTGAACGACGACATCGTTTACGTCCACGTCTCGTCCGAAGGCATGCTCGACGCCCGGCTGCAGCGCCGGGAATTCGTCCGTGCCTATCGTCCGCTCGAGATCGCCGGCGGCATGCAAACGGCGATCGCCTGGACGACATCGGCGTCCGCGGTCGCGATCATCGAGCTCGTGCGCGACGGGGTGCTGCCGCAAAAGGGTTTCCTCAAGCAGGAGCAGGTGCCTTTCGACAAATTCCTGGCCACGACCACCGGCCGGCTGTTCGAGGCGCGCTGACATGAAGCGCGTCGTGCTCGCAATGGTTCTGGCGACGTGGGCAGCGGCGGCGATCGCCCAAGCCGCCGTAAGCACGTCGTTGTCGACGGCGATCGGCGAAACGATCGACGCCTGGCACGCGGCCGCGGCGGCGGCGGACGAGGAGAAGTATTTTTCCTATTTCGCACCGGACGCCGTGTTTCTGGGCACCGACGCCACCGAGCGCTGGACGCGCGACGAGTTTCGCGCGTTCGCGCATCCGTACTTCGCGAAGGGCAAGGCGTGGAGCTTCAAGTCGGTCAAGCGCTGGATCACGGTGGCGCCGGACCGCCGGGTCGCGTGGTTCGACGAAGCGCTCGCGACGCCCAACCTCGGACCCTGCCGGGGATCGGGCGTCCTCGTCGCGACAAAGGCGGGCTGGAAGATCGCCCAATACAATCTCTCGATCCCGATCCCGAACGACCTGGTGGACGACTTCAAGAAGCGGATCGAGGACCACGGCAGGCAGGAACCCACGAAGAAGTGACCGGGCGACAGGGTCCGGCGGCGGTGCCACGCCGAACGGGGGAACCGTCGCCGCGATTTGCATGTCTCCATTCCATTGTTACGCTCGTCGCAGGTCGGATAGCCGATGATTGATCGGTACGCGGGTTACCGGGGCCGGGAGGATGTGGTGGTCATCCCCCGCATCCGGGTCACGTTCGCGCTCTCGATCCTGCTCCACGTCGTGGCGCTGTGGATCGTGTTGCCGCACCTGCCGCTGCTGAACGCCGGGACAGGAGCAGGACCAGGCGAGCGACCGCCTGCAGGTCGTCCTCAATGCACCGCCGGCGCCTATGCCGGCGCCGGAACCGCCGGCGGCGCCGCCGCAACCGCAGCGCGAGACACGGGCGATCATTACGGCGCGTCCGCGGCCCCGCAATGCGCCGCCGCGCGAATCCCCGCCCGAGTTCGTCGTGCCGACGCCCGAAGTTGCGAAAGTCGCGCCGCCGCCACCGCCGCCGGCCGTCGAGCCGCCGAAGCCCGCCCCGCCGGTCGAGGGCGACCTCGCGTCGTACATCGAGGCGAGGCGCCGGGCGCGCGGCGAGTCGGGCGCCTCCGACTCGTCGGCCGAAAGCGAAACCGAACGTCGAAATCGCGTCGTCGCGGCGAACATGCCGTCATCGCAGAGCCCGATGGCCGGCCAGGAGCGCAAGCGCGGCGGCGGGATCTTCGAGATCACGCGCATGACCTACGACGACGCCGAATTCCGCTTCTACGGCTTTCACAAGGATGCGGGTCGCAGGATGACCCAGCAGTACGAAGTCCGCCTCGGCAACAACACCGACATGCGGATCGCCATCATCCGCCGGATGATTCAACTCATCCGCGAGACCGAGCGCGGGGACATCAGCTGGGATTCCTACCGGCTCGGTCGCGTCGTCGAGCTCTCCGCGCGCCCGGAGGACAACGCGGGGCTGGAGGAATTCATGATGCACGAGTTTTTCGACAACAATGTGCCCGGGGGGCGTCGGTAAGGCGTGGGCGTTAGAATGACGCCGTGCCGATCCCGCCAAACAGTCAATGATCGTTCGCCGTCGCGGCTTCACCATGCTGGAGCTGATGGCGGTCGTGGCCGTGATCGGCATCCTCGCGTTGATCGCGATCCCGACCTACATGGACAAGATCGTCCGGGAGCAGATCAAGGCTTCGCTGCCGCTGGCCGACATCGCGAAGCCGCCCATCGCAGCATCGTGGGCGCTCATGCAGACGGTCCCGGGCGACAATGCCGCCGCCGGTTTGCCGGTGGCGGACAAGATCGTCGGCAACTTCGTCAGTTCGGTGGCGGTGCAGGACGGCGCCATCCAGATCACCTTCGGCAACCGCGCCAGCTCGGCCATCAGCGGCAAGGTCCTGTCCGTCCGCCCGGCCGTCGTCGAGGACGCCCCCATCGTGCCGATCGCATGGGTTTGCGGATATGCCGAGACCCCTGACAAAATGAAGGCCTTCGGCGAGAACCAGACGAACATTCCCGGAGAATTGCTGCCGTTCGAGTGCCGCGCCATCAAGCGCTAGCGCACTGGACGGGCGAAAGCGTTCTGCCCTGCGCAACTTTCGACAAGGAGCCAACAATGAGAGCACTGTCGCTTCGCCTCGCCGTCGCAACGCTCGCCCTCGCGGCATCGCTTGCCGCGGGCATCGCCGAGGCCCAATGGGTGATGGTCGCGCGTCACGCGATCGGCCGCGTCGAGCAGATGTCGCAGGCGCAGGGCAACAACGGCGCGAGTTACGACACCGCGGCCGTGATGCTGGAGGCTCCGTCGGACAAGGTCTTTGCCGCCGTCCAGCGCGGCCTTGCAAACCGAAAGGACCTGCGGATCACGAACGAGGACTCGACGCAGGGGCTTGTCCAGTTCACGAATGGCCAGCAGATCGCGGGAATCAAGGTGAGCGCGCTCGGCGACAACCTATCGCATCTGCTCGTGACCTCCGCGCACAGCGGCAGCCAGCCGAATGCGGCGGCCCTCGTGTCGGACAGCGTGTTGCGCGTCTGCAAGGAAATGAACGTCGAGTGCTCGAGAGCTCAAAAATAGACATCGGGGAGAACGCCGTGGCTCGCTGGTTCGAAGACAATTCGCTGTCGATCGGGCGCACGCCGCTCGTCCGGCTCAATCGCATCACCGACGGTGCGAAGGCCACGGTATTGGCCAAGATCGAAGGCCGCAATCCCGCGTATTCCGTCAAATGCCGGCTCGGCGCGGCGATGATCTGGGACGCGGAAAAACGCGGCCTGCTGGGCCCGGGCAAGGCCATCGTCGAACCGACGAGCGGCAACACCGGCATCGCGCTGGCATTCGTCGCCGCCGCGCGCGGCATTCCGGTGACGCTGACCATGCCGGAGACGATGAGCATCGAGCGCCGCAAGCTGCTCGTCGCCTATGGCGCGACGCTCGTGCTGACGGAAGGCGCGAAAGGCATGAACGGTGCGATCGCCAAGGCCGAGGAGATCGTCGCATCCGATCCGGGCAAATGGGTGCTGCTGCAGCAGTTCAAGAACCCGGCGAACCCCGCGATCCACGAAGCGACGACCGGTCCCGAAATCTGGGACGACACGGAGGGCAAGGTCGACATCTTCGTGGCCGGCGTGGGCACCGGAGGGACGATCACCGGGGTTTCCCGCTACTTCAAGCAGAAACGCGGCAAGAACGTCGTATCCGTGGCCGTGGAGCCCGCCGCCAGCCCGGTGCTGACGCAGACGCGCGCGGGCGAGCCGCTGAAGCCGTCGCCGCACAAGATCCAGGGCATCGGCGCGGGCTTCGTGCCGCAGGTGGTCGACATGTCGCTGATCGACGAGATCGAGCAGGTGACGAACGAGGAAGCCGTCGAGTACGCGCGGCGCCTCACGAAGGAGGAGGGCATCCTGTCCGGCATTTCCTGCGGCGCCGCCGCCGCGGTCGCCGTGCGCATCGCCAAGCGCCCGCAGAACGCGGGCAAGACGATCGTCGTCGTGCTGCCCGATTCCGGCGAGCGGTACCTGAGCTCGATCCTGTTCGAAGGCGTCTTCGACGCCGCCGGCATCGCGGCCAAGTGAGCATGGCCGCGAGCCGCCGGAACGACCACGGGGCAACACGCCTGTGAATGAGGCCGCGATGCTCGAGCGCTCGCCGGCGGGGCCTGCGGGGAGCGTCACGCCCGCCGCGCGGCTGGACGAGGTGTTCGCCGCGCAGCGCAGCGCCTTCGCGCGCGAGATGAATCCGTCGCTTGCCGTGCGGCGCGACCGCCTCGATCGCCTGCTGCTGCTCACGCAAAAGCACCAGGACGCGATCATCGGCGCGATTTCGGCGGACTTCGGCCATCGGTCGCGGCACGAGACCGATCTCGCCGATATCTTTGTCGTGATGTCGGCGATCCGCCACACGCAGCGCCATCTGCGGGAGTGGATGAAGGCGCGGCGCGTCCCCACGCCGCTGCATCTGCTGCCGGCGTCGAGCGAGCTGATCCGCCAACCACTCGGCGTCGTCGGCGTGATCAGCCCGTGGAACTACCCGTACCAGCTCGCCATGCTGCCGGTCGCCGCGGCGCTCGCCGCGGGGAACAGGACGCTGCTGAAGCCGAGCGAGCTGACGCCGCGGTTTTCGCAGCTGTTGCAGACCATCGTCGCCGACGTATTCGCGCCCGACGAATTCGCAGTGCTACCCGGTGACGTCGAGCTCGGCCGCGCGTTCTCGCACCTCCCGTTCGATCACCTGTTCTTCACCGGATCGACGGCGGTCGGCAAGCAGGTCGCGCTGGCGGCGGCGGCGAACCTGACGCCGGTCACGCTGGAGCTCGGCGGAAAGTCGCCGGCCATCGTCGACGCGGACTGCGACCTGCCCGTCGCCGCACGGCGGCTCGCCTTCGCCAAGATGCTGAACGCCGGGCAGACATGCGTGGCACCCGATTACATGCTGGTGCCGCGTGCGCGCGCTCACGAATTCATGGCCGCGATGCAATCGGCCGTCGCCGCGATGTATCCGACGATCGTCGACAACCCCGACTACACGAGCGTGGTGAGCGACCGTCACTACCAGCGGCTCGCGCACCTCGTCGCCGATGCGCAGGCGCACGGCGCGACGGCGGTTCCGATGGCCGCGGCGGCCGGGTCGCCAGAGGTAGCTGAGGCGGCCTCCCGAAAATTCCCGCCGACGCTGCTGGTCGGCGTCGACGACGACATGGCCGTGATGAACGAGGAAATATTCGGTCCGGTGCTGCCCGTCGTTCCGTACGACTCGCTCGACGAGGCCATCGCCTACGTGAACCGCCATCCGCGGCCGCTCGCGCTCTACTGGTTCGGCGCGAGCCGCGAGCACCGCGACCGCGTGCTGCAGGGCACGATTTCCGGCGGCGTCACGACCAATGACGCGTGCTGGCACGTAAGCCAGGAATACCTGCCGTTCGGCGGCGTGGGCGCAAGCGGCATGGGCGCCTATCACGGCGAGCGCGGGTTCCTGACGTTCACGATGGAGAAGCCGGTGTTCCATCAGGCGCGGATCAACGGGATCGCGCTGTTCCGGCCGCCCTACGGCCGCCGCTTCGAGGCCGTCCTTTCGCTCCTCAAGCGTTACTTCTGACGTCCGATTTGCGTTCCGAAGGGGCACCATGCTCGAAGGATTGATGCAGGATCGACCGCTGCTGATCTCGTCGTTGATCGAGCACGCGAAGACGTTCCATCCCGGCACCGAAATCGTCTCGCGCACGGTCGAAGGTCCGATCCACCGCTGCACCTACGGCGACATCCACCGCCGCTCGAAGCAGGCGGCGAAGGCACTGATCGCCCTCGGCGTGCAGCCCGGCGACCGCGTCGCGACGCTGGCGTGGAACGGCTATCGACACATGGAGCTCTATTTCGGCGTGTCCGGGATGGGCGCGGTGCTGCACACCATCAATCCGCGTCTCTTCCCGGACCAGATCGAGTACATCGTGAATCACGCGGAGGACAAGTTCCTCTTCTTCGACCTCACGTTCGTGCCGCTGCTGGAAAAGCTCGCGCCCGCGCTGAAGACGGTGAAGGGCTTCGTCGCGATGACCGACCGGGCGCACATGCCGGCCGCGAAGCTGCCGAATCTCCTCTGCTACGAGGACCTGGTCGGCGCGCAGGACGACGATTACGCGTGGCCGCTCGCTCGACGAGCGGACCGCGTCGTCGCTCTGCTACACGTCCGGCACGACGGGAAATCCCAAGGGCGTGCTGTTCTCGCACCGGTCGACGGTGCTGCATTCGTTCGCCGTGTGCGCGGTCGACGGGCTCGGGCTGTCGTCCGCCGAGACGGCGCTCCTCGTGGTGCCGATGTTCCACGTCAACGCGTGGGGTGCGCCTTATGCCGGCGCGATGTGCGGCGCGAAACTGGTGATGCCCGGCCCGGCGCTCGACGGCAAGAGCGTCTACGAGCTGATGCGCGACGAGAAGGTCACGCTGGCGCTCGGCGTGCCGACGGTCTGGCTCAATCTGTTCCATTGCGTCGACACCGCGAACCTCGATCCGAAGAAGGACCTGTGCCTCCGGCGCGTGGTGATCGGCGGCTCCGCCGCCCCGCGGGCGATGAGCGAGCGTTTCGAGACGCAGTTCGGAACGTTCGTCGTGCACGCGTGGGGCATGACCGAAATGTCGCCGCTCGGCACGATCTGCAACCTGTTGCCGAAGCACGACGGCGCGACGCTCGAGCAGCGGCTCGACGTGCAGGGCAAGCAGGGGCGCCCCTTGTACGGCGTCGAGCTCCGGATCACCGACGACGAGGGCAAGCCGCTGCCGCACGACGGCATCGCCTACGGGCACCTCATGGTCCGCGGGCCATGGGTCACGCGGGGCTACTTCAAGAGCGAGGGCCCGGGCGTTCTCGACGCCGACGGCTTTTTCGACACCGGCGACGTCGCCACGATCGACCCGGACGGCTACATGCAGATCACCGACCGCGCGAAGGACGTGATCAAGTCAGGCGGGGAATGGATCTCGTCGATCGATCTCGAATGCGCGGCAATGGGACATCCGTGCGTCGCCGAGGCGGCGGTGATCGGCGTCGCGCATCCGAAGTGGCAGGAGCGACCGCTGCTCGTCGTCGTGAAGAAGCAGGGCAAGGACGTGTCGCGCGACGAGCTGCTCGCGTTCATGGAGGGCAAGGTCGCGAAATGGTGCCTGCCGGACGACGCGGTATTCGTCGATGAGCTTCCGCACACGGCGACGGGCAAGCTGCAGAAGATGAAGCTGCGCGAGCAGTTTGGCGCTTACAAGCTGCCGACCAACTAGGACGGGGTGGCGCCGCGCGGCGGGCGATATTCCGCGAGTTCGAGCCGCGCAATCTGGTTGCGATGGACCTCGTCGGGGCCGTCGGCGAAGCGCAGCGTGCGCGCCTGCGCGTAGAAGAACGCGAGCTGGAAGTCGTCGCACACGCCGGCCGCGCCGTGCACCTGCATCGCCCAGTCGATCACCTGGCAGGCCATCGTGGGCGCGGCGACCTTGATCATCGCGATCTCCTTCTTCGCCGCCTTGTTGCCGGCGACGTCCATCTTCCACGCCGCATGCAGAACGAGGAGCCGCGCCTGGTCGATCAGGATGCGCGCGTTCGCGATGCGCTCCTGCGTCACTGTCTGATCGGCGACGGGCTTGCCGAACGCGATCCGGCTCGCGGCCCGCCGGCACATCGCTTCCAGCGAGCGCTCGGCCTGGCCGATGAGGCGCATGCAGTGGTGGATGCGTCCCGGCCCGAGGCGTCCTTGCGCGATCTCGAAGCCGCGGCCTTCGCCGAGCAGCAGGTTCTCCACGGGCACGCGAACGTTTTCGAAGTCGAATTCGGCGTGCCCGTGCGGCGCGTCGTCGTAGCCGAACACCCGTGAGCACGCGGACGAGCCGCACGCCCGGCGTGTCGACCGGCACGAGGATCATCGACTGCTGCCGGTGGCGGTCGGGGTTCGCGGCGTCGGTCTTGCCCATGAAGATGAGGATCTTGCAGCGCGGATCCGGGCCCGCCCGTCGTCCACCATTTGCGGCCGTTGATCACGTAATGATCGCCGTCGCGGACGATCGACGCCTCGATGTTGGTCGCATCCGACGACGCGACATCCGGCTCGGTCATCGCGAAGGCCGAGCGGATCTCGCCGCGCAGCAGCGGCTCGAGCCAGCGCTTCTTCTGCGCGTCGGTCGCGTAGCGAACGAGCACTTCCATGTTGCCGGTGTCCGGCGCGTTGCAGTTGAACGCCTCCGGCGCGATCCACGACCGGCCCATGATCTCGCACAGCGGCGCGTATTCGAGGTTGGTGAGCCCGGCGCCGAGGTCGGATTCCGGCAGGAACAGGTTCCACAGGCCCGCCGCGCGCGCCTTGGACTTCAGTGCCTCCATGATCTTCGTCGCGATCCACGGATTGCCGCGCCGTCGGTTCTCCTCCACCTCGGCGGCGAACACGGGTTCCGCCGGGTAGACGTTCTCGTCCATGAAGCGCGTGACGCGCGCGGCGAGGTCCTTCACTTTGGGCGAGTGCTCGAAGTCCATGTCAATGCTCTCCGGAATCCTGCTGTTGCGCCATTTTCCACGCGACATCGGCGACCAGGCGCGCGCGGCTTCCCTGCTCGAATGCGTTCTGGCTCGCGGCGTTTCCCTGCAGGGCGCGCGAATGCACGCCGTGCAATATCGCCGCGATGCGAAACATGTTGAAGATGAGGTAGAACTCCCAATCGGGAATTCCCGCGCGTCCGGTGCGGCGGCAATACGCCGCGACGTACTCGGCTTCGGTCGGGATCCCGAGCGCGGCGAAGTCCGCGCCCTCGAGCCCGCGGAACACGCCGGGGGCGAGGCGCCAGGCCATCACCTGGTACGCGAAGTCCGACAACGGATGGCCGAGCGTGGCGAGTTCCCAATCGAGCACGGCGAGCACGCGCGGCTCGGTCGGATGGAAGATCACGTTGTCGAGGCGAAAGTCGCCGTGGACGATCGAGGTCTCGTCGCCGGGCGGAACCCGGTGCGGCAGCCACCCGATCAGCGCATCCATCGACGGGATGCGCGCCGCGCCGCCGGCCTCGTACTGCTTCGACCAGCGCGCGATCTGACGCTCGATGTACTGGCCGGGCTTGCCGAAATCACCGAGGCCGACTGCCCGATAGTCGACCTGATGCAACGTCGCGAGCACGCGGTTCAGCTCGTCGTAATGCGCGGCGCGCGCTTCCCGCGTCATCCCCGGCAACGTCGGGTCCCACAGCACGCGGCCCTCGACGTACTCCATCAAATAGAATGCCGTGCCGATGACGGACGCGTCCTCGCATAGCGCCACCATTTTCGCGACGGGCACCCCGGTGCCCTCGAGCGCCGCCATGACGCGGTATTCGCGGTCGACGGCGTGCGCCGAGGGAAGCAGGTTGCCCGGCGGCTTGCGGCGCAGCACGTACCGGCGCTCGCCGGCGGTCACCCGATACGTCGGGTTCGACTGTCCGCCCTGGAATTGCTCGATCTCGACAGCGCCGGAGAAGCCAGCGACCCGCGCGCGCAGAAAGTTCGCGAGACGCCGCCTCGTCGAACGAGTGCACGGGGGCGACGAGCTTGCGCTCCCGGATTCGCGGTTTCGGACATCTCCGGGCGTCCTAGATGGCGGTGGTGCCGCCGTCGACGGCGATCGCCTGCCCCGTGACGTGGCGCGAGGCCTCCGACGCGAGAAACACGACGCAGCCCTTGAGGTCCTCGTCGCCGCCGAGGCGCCCCAGCGGCGTCAGGTCCATCACGTCGCGGCCGATCCGGTCGAGCGTGACCTTCGTCATCTTCGACGGGAAGAAGCCCGGGCAGATCGCGTTGACGTTGATGTTGTACGGCCCCCATTCGGCGGCCAGCGCGCGTGTCAGGTTGACGAGCGCACCCTTGCTGACGTTGTAGGCCATCGTCCGCATTTCCCATTTGGGCGGGTTGCCGAAGAGTCCCGCGATCGACGCTATGTTGACGATCTTGCCGCTGCGGCGCGGGATCATCGAGCGGCGCCCGACTTCGCGGGTGATGTAGAACTGCGCGTCGACGTTGAGGTTCATGACCTTGCGCCAGCCGTCGTCCGGGTAGTCCTCGGCCGGGGCCGCCCAGTTGCAGCCGGCGTTGTTGACGAGGATGTCGATCTGTCCCCAGCGCGCGATCACCGCGTCCACGATGCCGGGAATCGACGCCGCCGCCGCGAGGTCGGCCGCCACCGTCAGGCATTCGACGCCGAGGCCCTCCAGGTGCGCGCGCGCCTCGTCCAGCTCGTCCTGCTTGCGCGCGGTCACCGCGACGCGTGCCCCCATTTCGCCCAGCCCTTCGGCCATCTGCAGGCCGATGCCGCGCGAGCCGCCGGTGACGACGGCCACCTTGCCGCTCAAATCGAGAAGCTTCCGCACGCTCATGCCATCTCTCCAAGGGTGGGACCAACGCCGATGGCGCAACGATACCGGTGCGTGGATGCGTCCGGCAAATTTTCGTGATTGCGCCGGGAAGATGCGTCCTTTATATTCGGCTGCGCACGCGCGTTACCGAACGGGCGCGCGTCATGGCGATTCCATCGTGTCGGCTCTTTTCTTCCGATTCCTGGCCCTTTTTCCGCTGCCGCTCCTCTATCCCTGGGGCTGGTGCGCGTACGTCATCGGTTTCCACGTATCTGCGCTGGCGACGCAAGCAGGTCGAGCATGATGTCTCGATCTCGCTCGCCCACCTTTCCGCCGCCGAGCAGGCGCGACGTCGTCCGCGAATCGTATCGTCGCGTGGGCGACCTGCTGATGGAGATGATCTGGGGCTTCGGCGCCAGCGGGAAGGACCTGCTGCGTCGCGTGACGTTCGAGAATCCGGAAGTGGTCGTCGACTACGAAGCGGCGGGCCTGTCGGTGGTGCTGCTGGCACCGCACTACTGCAACTGGGAGTGGCTGTTCCTCGCCGGCGGCCCCCGCTTCGGGTTCCCGATCGACACCGTCTACCAGCCGCACCGGATCAAGTCGCTCGACCGTTATCTCGTTGCTTCGCGCTCCCGGTTCGGCGGGCGGCCGATACCGCGCAAGGAGTTCGTCTACGAGCTCCTGAAATCGGCCGGCGTTCCGCGCGGCTATTCGCTGATCGCGGACCAGATGCCGAAGCGTCACGAGCGCAAGCACTGGACGACGTTTCTCGGACGCGACACCGCGTTCTACGTCGGCGCCGACCAGATCGCGCGCTACCTCGATGCGCCCGTGGTCTACGTCGCGATGCGCCGTGTGCGCCGCGGGTACTACACGGTGCGCTTCGACGTGCTCGCGGAGCCGCCGTACGACGGGGGCGGGCACGAGGTCATCATGGAGCGCTTCGCACGTCGCGCCGAAAGGGCCGCGCTCGACAGCCCCGCGGATTTCCTGTGGCTGCAGAAGCGATGGAAGTATCCGCGGCCGGCTAATGAATAGCGTCCCACAGCGCGACGGTCGCGAAATGATCCGCAGGCACCGGCGCGGCGCAAAGGGTCCATGCGGGCGGCTGGTAAGGCGCGGGACCGCCGACGAGACGCCGCCCCTCGCGGAGATCCAGCTCGATTTGCCGGAACGGCGCGATGAGGCCGTCGCCGGTGGCCTTGCTCATCGCTTCCTTGCAGGTCCAGTACTCGAGGAAGCGACGACGGCGTGCGTCGGGCGCGAGATCGGCAATCGCCGCGCGTTCCTCCGGCGCCAGGAATTTGCGCGCGAGGCGGTCGGATCCGACTTCGCGCTCCGCGCGCTCGACGTCGACGCCGATGCGCACGTCGCGTCCCTCCCTGCGCAGGACGCCGATCAACGCGACGCTGCCGGTGTGCGAGACGTTGAAGTCGAGATCGGCGTCGGTGCCTCGCAGCTCCGGGCGCCCGCGGTGGCCCCGGGCAATCGGAACCTCGCCGGGCGGCATGCGCAGCACGAGGCCGAGGACGCTGCGCAACGACGTGCGTCCCGCGATCCAGCGCCGCCGCAGGACGTCGGTGCCGAAGCGGGCGGCGCGCGCGTGCTCGGCGGGGGAGAGCGTCGCGGCCCGAATCTCGATCTCGGCGGGCGGAAGATCGAGGTCGCACCACCAGAGCGCAATGTCGTCCGCGATGCACGCAAGTTCGCGCGGCTCGCTTCCCGGGTCGATGCCGGCCAGTCTCATCGAGCGTCCGCGACGTTGCCGGACCACGCCCGCGATTCCTGACTGATGCGCTTCCTGTTCAAGGTCCTGTCCCGCCTCTCGCTCCCCGCGCTCTACCTCATTGTGGGGCGCCCGATCTTCGACTGGGGATACTACATCCTGCGCTGGCGCCGGAAACTCGCCGCCGACAACATCGCCCGGTCGTTCCCGGAATTGTCCGCGGAAGCGCGTGCGACGATTTTGAAGGAATCGTATCGCAACCTCGGCGACATCGTGTCCGAGATCATCTGGAGCTACGGCGCGACACCCGAGCAGCTGCGGCAGCGAGTCAACGTCCTCAATCCGGAAGTGGTCCTCGACCGCGTTCGCGCCGGGCAGTCGATCCTGCTGATGACCGCGCACTACTGCAACTGGGAATGGCAGGTGCTCGCCGGGAACACGTGGCTCGATGAACCGATGTTTCCCGTGTACAAGCCGCAGCGGTGGGCCGCGATGGACAAGTTCCTGCGCGAGGCGCGTGGGCGCTTCGGGGGGACTCCGATCCCGCACACGAAGCTCACCCGCGAGCTCCTCCGGCGCCGCAGCGAGACGCACGTCTACGCCATGGTCGCGGACCAGACGCCGGTGCATGACGAGGCCAAGTACTGGACGACGTTCCTGCACCAGGACACGGCGTTTTTCATGGGCGCCGACGCGATCGCCCGCATTCTCCAGGCCGCGGTCGTGTTCGTCGAGATGCAGCGCGTGCGGCGCGGCTACTACACGATGAAGGTCTCGGTCATCGCCGAGCCGCCCTACGAGCGCGGCGCCAGCACGGTGATCGTCGAGCGCTACGCGCGCGCGCTGGAAAACGAAATCCGCACCAATCCCGCGAACTGGCTGTGGATCCACCGCAAGTGGAAATATCCAAGGCCGCCCGACGCCTGACTTTCGGGCGCCGGATCAGTGCTTGCTCCAAATCGAGTTGAGGTGGCGATCGTATGGTTGCGCGCGGGACCTATCGGCGCTTGGTTCCGCCGAGCAACGATCCCAGCACGCCGCGCACGATCTCGCGACCGACCGTCGAGCCCACGGTGCGCGCGGCGCTCTTCGCCATCGCCTCGACCATGCTGTCCTTGCGACCGCTCCCGGTCATGAGGCCGCCGAGCGAGCCTTTGATCGAATCCATCCACCCGCCGTCGGATGCGGCAGGCGTGCCCGCGCCGGCTGCGGGCGCCGACTGCTCCGCGCGGCCGCGCAGTTTTTCGTATGCCGATTCGCGGTCGACGGATTTTTCGTAGACGCCGGCGACCGCGGAGGCCGCCATCGTCGCCTTCCTTTCATCGGCGGTGACCGGCCCGATGCGGCTCGCCGGCGGCAATACGAACGCGCGCTCGACCATGCCCGGGCGGCCCTTCTCGTCGAGGAACGAAATCAGCCCCTCGCCGACGCCGAGATCGAGGATCGCCTTTTCGGTGTCGAGCTTCGGGTTCGCGCGCATCGTCTCCGCCGCGGCCTTGACGGCTTTCTGGTCGCGCGGCGTGAAGGCGCGCAACGCGTGCTGCACGCGATTGCCGAGCTGGCCGAGGACGGTCTCGGGCACGTCGAGCGGATTCTGCGTGACGAAATACACGCCGACGCCTTTGGAGCGGATCAACCGCACGACCTGCTCGATCTTGTCCAGCAACTGCTTCGGCGCGTCGGTGAAGAGCAGGTGCGCCTCGTCGAAGAAGAAAACGAGCTTCGGCTTGTCGGGGTCGCCTACTTCGGGCAGGCGCTCGTAGAGCTCCGACAATAGCCAGAGCAGCATCGTCGAATAGAGCTTCGGCGCGTTCATCAGCTTGTCGGCGGCGAGGATGTTGACCACCCCCTTTCCTCCCGGGGCGGTCTGCAGCAGGTCGTCGACGTTGAGCATCGGCTCGCCGATGAACTTCTCCGCACCCTGCTGCTCGAGGCCGAGCAATCCGCGCTGGATCGCGCCGATCGACGCGGCGGACACGTTGCCGTAGTTGGTCTGGAACTGCTGCGCGTTGTCGCCGACGTACTGCAGCATCGCGCGGAGGTCCTTCAGGTCGAGCAGCAACAGCCCGTTGTCGTC
The DNA here is from genome assembly GCA_963816925.1 of uncultured beta proteobacterium. Lineage (GTDB taxonomy): Bacteria > Pseudomonadota > Gammaproteobacteria > Burkholderiales > Casimicrobiaceae > CAIWHR01. The sequence continues at coordinate 99,690 of CAWFMY010000010.1, forward strand.
GGCGACCTTGAACACGAGTGCCAGGACGCCCTCCTGGGTGTCGTTGAGGTCGAGGATGCGCGACAGCAGCAGCGGCCCGAGGTCGGAAACCGTGGCCCGGACCGGGTGGCCCTGCTCGCCGAACACGTCCCAGAGGACGACCGGGCAGCCGGCGAATTTCGGCGCCTCGGCGCCGATGGCCTTGAGCCGGGCCGTGAGCTTGTCCGACGGGGCGCCGGCCTGGCTGATGCCGGCCAGGTCCCCCTTCACGTCGGCCATGAACACGGGAACGCCAATGCCGGAAAGGCGCTCGGCGATCACCTGCAGGGTGACCGTCTTGCCGGTCCCGGTGGCCCCCGTGATCAGGCCGTGGCGATTGGCGAGGGCGGGCAAAAGCGAGAGTTCGCCCTCGGCATTCCGGGCAATCGGCAGGGGATCGGGCATGGCGGCCTTTCGCGGGCGAAAACGGCCCCAATCTTACCCTTTGCCGCCCGGCGCCCGGCGCGGGTCGCCGGGCGGTGGGACCTCCGGCGCCGGGCCCCTGCTTGCCGTCCGGGGGCCCGCGCGGGCGAATTGCGCCCAGCTCTTCAAATTTGCCCGTTTTTCTGCTATATTTAGGGGTGATTTCGAGTAGAAATGGGCTGGGCACAGCCCATTTTTTTTTGGAGCGACGCAAGCGGCGAGCCGGGGCCCCACGGTGCGGAGCGCCTAGGGGGAGCGAGCGATCGCGAGTCGGCGCATGAGGCCGACGGCGAGGTCGCACGTTGAATTGATGCCGTGCGGAGGCCGAACAGTTTTTACATGACAACGAACGTTACCGAGCTGCTGGAACGGACGCTCCCCCCGCTGGGGTACGAGCTCGTCGACTGGGAGGGTGGTCCCAAGGGCCGGCTCGTCCGCGTTTTCATCGACAAGCCGGACGGTGGTGCAATACGGTCGAGGATTGCGCGCGCGTGAGCAACCACCTGACGCGCCTGTTCGCGGTGGAAAACGTGGAGTTCGAGCGCCTCGAGGTGTCGTCGCCGGGTCTCGACCGGCCGCTGCGAAAGGCGTCCGACTTCGTCCGCTTCGCGGGAGAGGAGGCCGAGCTTCGGCTCGCCAACCCGATCGCGAACGCGAAGAAATTGAAAGGCGTGCTGCGCGGCTGCGAGGCCGGCGCGGTGGTGGTCGAAACCGCGAAGGGCGCGGTGACGGTCCCGCTGGCCGAAATCGACCGCGCGCGGCTCGTGCCGAAGATCGAGTGGAGAAAAGCGAGATGAACCGCGAACTGCTGCTGCTGGTCGACGCGCTCGCGCGCGAAAAGAACGTGCCGAAGGACATCGTGTTCACGGCGCTGGAGTCGGCGCTCGCCTCGGCGACCAAGAAACGCTTCCCGAACGAGATCGACGCGCGCGTGTCGATCGACCGCGAAACGGGCGACTACGAGTCGTTCCGGCGCTGGACGGTCGTGCCCGACGAGGAGCACGAGGAGCCGGCATACCAGCTCGCGATCACCGACGCGGCCGAGCGCGACCCGAACCTGAAGCTGGGCGACGTCATCGAGGAGCCGCTCGAGCCGATCGAGTTCGGCCGCATCGGCGCCCAGGCGGCGAAGCAGGTGATCCTGCAGAAGATCCGCGACGCCGAGCGCGAGCAGATCCTGAACGACTTCCTCGAGCGCGAGGACAACCTGCTGACGGGCACCGTCAAGCGGATCGAGCGCGGCAGCGCGATCGTCGAGTCCGGCCGCATCGAAGGCATGATCCCGCGCGACCAGCTGATCGCGAAGGAAATGCTGCGCGTCGGCGACCGCATTCGCGCGTACGTGACCAAGGTCGACCGCACCGCGAAGGGCCCGCAGCTGATCCTGTCGCGGATCGCGCCGGAATTCCTGATGCGCCTGTTCGAGCTCGAAGTGCCCGAGATCGAGGAAGGCCTGATCGAGATCAAGGCCGCCGCGCGCGACCCCGGCATCCGCGCCAAGATCGCGGTGAAATCGAACGACCCCCGGCTCGACCCGCAGGGCACCTGCATCGGCATGCGCGGCTCGCGCGTCACCGCGGTGACCAACGAGCTCGCCGGCGAGCGCGTCGACATCATTCTCTTCTCGGACGATCCCGCGAAGTTCGTCATCAACGCGCTCGCCCCGGCGGAGATCTCGTCGATCGTGGTCGACGAGGAGAAGCACAGCATGGACGTCGTCGTCGACGAGGAGAACCTCGCGATCGCGATCGGCCGCCTCGGCCAGAACGTGCGCCTGGCCTCCGAGCTCACCGGGTGGGAATTGAACCTGATGAGCGTCGAGGACTCGGCGAAGAAGCACGAAGAGGAAGGCGAGCGCCTGCGCCGTCTGTTCATGGAAAAGCTCGACGTCGACGAGGAAGTGTCCGACATCCTGATCGCCGAGGGTTTCACCTCGCTCGAGGAAGTCGCCTACGTGCCGATCAACGAAATGCTCGAGATCGAGGGCTTCGACGAGGACACGGTCAACGAGCTGCGGAGCCGCGCGCGCAACGCGCTCCTGACCGAGGCGATCGTCCGCGAGGAGTCGGTCGAAAACGTCGAGGAGGCGCTGCTCAACCTCGAAGGCATGGACACCGAAATCGCGAGCGCGCTCGCCGCGCACGGCATCGCGACGCGCGACGCGCTGGCCGATCTGGCCGGCGACGAGCTGGTCGAGCTGACGGGCATCCCGGCCGAGCGCGCGCAGGATCTCATCATGAAGGCCCGGGCACACTGGTTCGAAGACGCGCCGGCGGAAACCGCGCCGGCGGCGGCCGCTCCCGCCTTGGGGACGCAGCACTAGGCGGTCGGCAGAGCCGACGGGACGCGGGAGAAGCGCATGGCGCACACGACAATCGAACAATTCGCGACGGAGCTCAAGATTCCGGCGGGCGCGCTGCTGGAGCAGCTCGTCAAGGCCGGGGTCGGCGGCAAGAAGGAAGGCGACAAGCTTTCCGAGGTCGACAAGACCAAGCTGCTCGAATACCTGCAGAAGCAGCACGGCGCCGCGGGCGAGCCGAAAAAGAAGATCACGCTGACGCGCAAGCAGACGACCGAGATCAAGGCCGCCGGCTCGATGGGCAAGGCGCGCACGATCCAGGTCGAGGTGCGCAAGAAGCGCGTCTTCGTGAAGCGCGACGAAACCGAGCCCGCGCCCGTCGCCGAAGAAGCGCCCGCGCCCGTCGTCGCCGCGCCGTTGATCACGCCCGAGGAACTCGCGGCGCGTGCGGCCGAGGAGAAGAAGGGCCAGGAGCTGATGGCCCGCCAGCAGGAGGAGATCCAGCAGAAGCAGGCGCAGGCTGCGAAGCGCAAGACCAAGAAAGAGAAGGAAGCCGAAGAGGCAGCGGCGAAGCTCGCTGCCGATGCCGCCGCGGCGGAAGCGGCGAAGGCCGCCGAGACGGCGGCGAAAGCACCCGCGGCAACGCCGGCCGCCAAGGCGAAGACGCCGGCCGAAGGCACGCTGCATCGACCGGCGACGAAGCCCGGCGAAAAGGCGCGCACGATCAAGAAGAGCGGCACCGCGTTCCAGGAGGAAGCGGCGCGGCGCCGTGCGCTCAAGCTGCGCGGCGATGTGACCGGCGGCACCGCGACGACCGGCTGGCGCCAGCCCAAGGTCGGCGGCGCCCGTCGCCACGACGAAGAGGGCGGCGAGGCCGGCGCGCCGGCGGCGTCCGGCCCGGTCGTCCGCGAGATCGCGGTGCCCGAGACGATCTCGGTGGGCGACCTCGCGCACAAGATGTCGGTGAAGGCTGCCGAGCTCATCAAGGTCCTGATGAAGCTGGGCCAGATGGTCACCATCAACCAGGTGCTCGACCAGGAGACCGCGATGATCCTCGTCGAGGAGCTCGGGCATCGCGCGATTCCGGCCAAGCTCGACGATCCGGATTCGCTGCTCGCGGAGTCCGAGGCCTCGAGCGTGGAAGCCGAGCCGCGTCCGCCGGTCGTCACCGTCATGGGCCACGTCGACCACGGCAAGACGTCGCTGCTGGATTCGATCCGCCGCGCCCGCGTCGCGAGCGGCGAGGCGGGCGGCATCACGCAGCACATCGGCGCCTATCACGTGCAGACGCCGAAGGGCGTGATCACGTTCCTCGACACGCCGGGCCACGAGGCGTTCACCGCGATGCGCGCGCGCGGCGCGAAGGTCACCGACATCGTCGTGCTGGTGGTCGCGGCCGACGACGGCGTCATGCCGCAGACGAAGGAAGCGATCGCGCACGCGAAGGCGGGGAATGTTCCGCTGGTCGTTGCGATCAACAAGATCGACAAGCCCGAGGCGAATGCCGATCGGGTGAAGCAGGAGCTGGTCGCCGAAAGCGTGATTCCCGAGGAGTACGGCGGCGAAGTGCAGTTCATCCCGGTGTCCGCGAAGACCGGCGTCGGCATCGAGCAGCTGCTCGACGCGATCCTGCTGCAGGCGGAGGTGCTGGAGCTCAAGGCGCCGAAGGATGCGCCGGCGAAGGGCATCGTCATCGAGTCCCGCCTCGACAAGGGCAAGGGACCGGTCGCGACCGTGCTCGTGCATTCCGGCACGCTGAAGCGCGGCGACATCGTCCTCGCCGGCGCGGTGTTCGGCCGCGTGCGCGCGATGACCGACGAGAACGGCAAGGCGGTCGCCGCCGCCGGCCCGGCGATTCCCGTCGAAATCCAGGGACTCTCCGACGTGCCGATCGCCGGCGAGGCCGTCATGGTCCTGGGCGACGAGCGCAAGGCGCGCGAAATCGCGCTGTTCCGGCAGGGCAAATTCCGCGACGTCAAGCTCGCGAAGCAGCAGGCGGCGAAGCTCGAGAACATGTTCGACCAGATGGCCGAGGATGCGATCAAGTCGCTCACGCTCATCGTCAAGGCGGACGTGCAGGGAAGCTACGAGGCGCTGACGCAGGCGCTGACCAAGCTGTCGACGGACGAGGTCAAGGTCAACATCGTCCACGCGGCCGTGGGCGGCATCACCGAGTCGGACATCAACCTGGCGCTCGCCTCGAAGGCGGTCGTCGTCGGCTTCAACGTGCGCGCCGACGTGGCCGCGCGCAAGCTGGCCGAGCACAGCGGGGTCGACATCCGCTACTACAACATCATCTACGACGCGGTCGACGAGGTGAAGTCCGCGCTGTCCGGCATGCTCACGCCCGAGAAGAAGGAGACGCAGACGGGTCTCGTCGAGGTGCGCGAGGTGTACAAGATCTCGAAGGTCGGCACCGTCGCCGGCTGTTACGTGCTGGACGGCACGATCAAGCGCGGCTCGCGCGTGCGCGTGCTGCGCGACAACGTCGTGATCCACGACGGCGAGCTCGATTCGCTGAAGCGCTTCAAGGACGACGTCCGCGAAGTGAAGGGCGGCTTCGAGTGCGGGCTGTCGATCAAGAACTTCAACGACGTGCAGAAGGGCGACCAGCTCGAGGCTTACGAAATTGTGGAAGTCTCCAGAACGCTGTAACCGCGGTACGAGGTGGCCATGAAGAAGACGAGTCAGCGGGCCCGCCGCGTCGGCGACGAAGTCCAGCGCGAGCTCGCCGACCTGCTGCGCACCGAGGTGAAGGACCCGCGCGTCGGGCCGGTCACGATCACCGCGGTCGAAGTGTCGGGCGACCTCTCGCACGCGAAGATCTTCGTCACGCATCTTGCCGGGCGTGAGCACGCGGACGAGGCGGTCAAGGCGCTGCAGCACACCGCGGGCTTCCTGCGCTCGGCGCTCGCCCACCGGCTCAGCCTCTACTCGGTGCCGCAGCTCCATTTCGCGTACGACGATTCGATCGAGAACGGCATGAAGCTGTCGCAGTTGATCGACGAAGCCGTCGCCGCCGACCGCAAATTTCCGCACTGACGCCGATCGTTGCGGTGTCCGCCGGGAAGGTCCGAATCCCCCGCCGGCGCGTCGACGGCATGCTCCTTCTCGACAAGCCGTCGGGGATCACGTCGAACGCGGCCCTGCAGCGCGCCAAGCGCGCCTTCCGCGCCGAGAAAGCGGGCCACACCGGGACGCTGGACCCGCTCGCATCCGGACTGCTGCCCCTTTGCTTCGGCGACGCGACCAAGTTCGCCCAATCGTTGCTCGACGCGCGCAAGGAGTACATCGCGACGATTCGCTTCGGCATCTCGACGTCGACCGGCGATGCGGAGGGCGAGACGATCGCCCTGCAGCCGGTCGCGTTCTCCCGCGCCGACCTCGACGGCGCGCTGCTCCCGTTCCTGGGACGCATCCGGCAGGTGCCGCCGCGCCACTCGGCGCTCAAGCACGAAGGCCGCGCGCACTACGAATACGCCCGGGCCGGCGTCGATGTCCCGCGCGTGGCGCGCGACGTCGACATCGGCGCGATCGACGTCCTCGCCTTCGACCTGCCGACCGTCACGCTGCGCGTCGAGTGCGGCAAGGGCACCTACATCCGCGTGCTCGCGGAGGACCTCGGACTGGCGCTTCGCACCTGCGCGCACCTGGCGGCACTTCGCCGCACGGCCAGCGGCGCGTTCCGGCTGGAGGGCGCGGTCACGCTGGCCGCGCTGGAGGCGCTCGACCCGGACGCGCGCGACGCGCTGCTGCTGCCGGTCGATGCCCCGCTTGCGAGCCTGCCCGCCATCGCCGTGGACGCGTCGACCGAGGCGGCGTTGACGCAGGGGCGGACCGCCGCCGCCCCCGAAGGCGTGCAGGGCCCTTGCCGCTGCTACGGGCCCGGGCAGCGGTTTCTCGGGCTGGTCGACGTGGCCGGGGGCATCCTGCGCCCCCGGCGCCTCACCCGGACGGACGCCCAGCCCGTTCTATCGAGCCCGTTCGACGCTTGAATTCCAAGCACTTTTCTGCGTATAATCATCGTCTTTGCCAAGATAAAATCGAGAGAGAAGGACGACCTCCAATGTCAGTGACCGTGCAAGAAAAGGCGAAGGTCATCGCCGACTACCAGCGCATCAAGGGCGACACGGGCTCGCCGGAAGTGCAAGTCGCATTGCTCACCGCCCGCATCAACGGCCTGAACGACCACTTCAAGGCCAACGTCAAGGACCACCACTCGCGGCGCGGTCTGCTGCGGATGGTCTCGCGCCGCCGCAAGCTGCTCGATTATCTGAAGTCGCGCAACTCGGACAGCTATCGCACGCTGATCGAGAAGCTCGGGCTGCGCAAGTAAGCGTGCGCAACTGATCGTACGCAACTGAGCGCAACTGAGCCGGCGCAGGAATTCCAGGATGCCCACGATGGCCGCGCCCATGATGCGCGGCCATTTTTGTTTACAGAATTGAGGACAACGTGAACCCGATCAAGAAATCGATACCCTACGGCCGTCACACTCTGACGCTCGAAACCGGCGAAATCGCCCGCCAATCCGGCGGCGCGGTCATGGTCAGCCTCGACGACACCGTCGTGCTCGTCACCGCCGTCGCCCGCAAGGAAGCCAAGGCGGGGCAGGACTTCTTCCCGCTGACGGTCGACTACCAGGAAAAGACGTTCGCCGCGGGCAAGATCCCCGGCGGCTTCTTCCGGCGCGAAGGCCGGCCCTCGGAAAAAGAGACGCTGACCTCGCGCCTCATCGACCGCCCGATCCGGCCGCTCTTCCCGGATGGCTTCTACAACGAAGTGCAGATCATCGCCACGGTGCTGTCGGTCGACCCGGAAATCGATCCCGACATCCCGGCGATGATCGGTGCGTCCGCCGCGCTGATGCTGTCCGGCGTTCCGTTCGACGGCCCGATCGGGTCGGCGCGGGTGGGGTACGCCAATGGGCAATACATTCTGAATCCGTCGAAGACCGAGCTTGCGACGTCGCAGTTGAATCTCGTCGTCGCCGGCACCGAGGCGGCCGTGCTGATGGTGGAATCCGAGGCCAACGAGCTGCCCGAGGAAGTGATGCTCGGCGCCGTCGTGTTCGGGCACCAGCAGCAGCAGGCGGTGATCGAGACGATCCACGCACTGGTCGAGGAAGGCGGCAAGCCGCTGTGGGACTGGAAGCCCGCCGCGAAGGACGAGGCGTTGATCGCGAAGGTGACCGCGGTCGCCGATGCCTCGCTGCACGAGGCCTACCAGCTCCGCTCGAAACAGGCGCGCCAGCAGCGGCTGAAGGAAGTCTACGCAAAGGTCGCGGCCGAATGCATCTCCGCCGACGCGGGTCCCGGCCACGCCAATGTCGTCAACAATTTCGTGTTCGAGCTCGAGTCGAAGATCGTGCGCAACCAGATCCTCTCCGGCGAGCCGCGCATCGATGGGCGCGACACGCGCACCGTTCGCCCGATCTCGATCCGCACGGGCGTGCTGCCGCGCACGCACGGCTCGGCGCTGTTCACCCGCGGCGAGACGCAGGCGATGGTCGTCGCCACGCTCGGCACCGCGCGCGACGAGCAGATCATCGACGCCCTGATGGGCGAATACCGCGACAACTTCATGTTCCACTACAACATGCCCCCGTACGCCACCGGCGAGACGGGCCGCGTGGGCTCGCCCAAGCGCCGCGAAATCGGCCACGGCCGGCTCGCCAAGCGCGCGCTGCTGGCCGTGCTGCCGTCGAACGAGGAGTTCGCGTACTCGATGCGCGTCGTGTCGGAAATCACCGAGTCGAACGGCAGCTCGTCGATGGCCTCGGTGTGCGGCGCCAGCCTCTCGCTGATGGACGCCGGCGTGCCGACCAAGGCGCACGTCGCCGGCATCGCGATGGGCCTCATCAAGGACGGCAACCGCTTCGCGGTGCTGACCGACATCCTGGGCGACGAGGACCACCTCGGCGACATGGACTTCAAGGTCGCGGGCACCGACCGCGGCATCACGGCGCTGCAGATGGACATCAAGATCCAGGGCATCACGAAGGAAATCATGGCGGTCGCGCTGTCGCAGGCGCGCGAGGGCCGGATGCACATCCTGCACCTGATGCAGGAGGCGCTCCCGCACGCGCGCACCGAGATCTCGCAGCATGCGCCGCGGATGATGACGATCAAGATCAACCCGGAAAAGATCCGCGACGTGATCGGCAAGGGCGGCGCGGTGATCCGCGCGCTGACCGAAGAAACGGGCTGCACGATCGACATCAAGGACGACGGCACGGTGACCATCGCATCGGTCAACGCCGACGCCTGCAACGTTGCGCGCAAGCGCATCGAGGACATCACGGCGGAAGTGGAAGTCGGCCGCGTCTACGAGGGCACCGTGCTGCGCCTCCTCGACTTCGGCGCGATCGTGCAGGTGCTGCCCGGCAAGGACGGCCTGCTCCACATCTCGCAGATCGCGAAGGAGCGCGTCAACCAGGTCTCCGACTACGTGAAGGAAGGCCAGGTCGTGCGCGTCAAGGTTCTCGAAGCCGACGACAAGGGGCGCCTGCGCCTGTCGATGAAGGCGGCGGCGGAAGATGCCGCAGCACCGGCGCCCGCAGCCGCACCTGCGCCGACGGAACCCACGCCGGCACAGTAAGCCGCGACGCGGATTCCGGGACCAGGGGCGCCTCGCGGGGTGCCCCTTTTTCATGCGCCGTGCCAACGCGGTCGAGTCGGGGCCAACGCAAGGAGCCGTACATGAAGATCTCGATTCTCGATGACTATCACGACACGCTTCGCACCCTGCCCTGTTTCGGAAAGCTCGCGGGCCACGAAGTCGAAATCTGGAACGATCACGTCCAGGACGTCGATGCGCTGGCCGAGCGGCTCAAGGACACCGAAGTGCTGGTGCTGATACGGGAGCGGACGCAGATTCGCGCGCCGCTCCTCGAGCGCCTGGGCAAGCTCAGGCTCATCAGCCAGCGCAGCGTCTATCCGCACATCGACGTCGACGCCTGCACGCGCAACGGGGTCATCGTGTCGTCGTTTCAGCATCCGGGCACGCCGTCGTACGCCGCCGCCGAATTGACATGGGGACTGATCCTGGCCGCCGTGCGGCAGATTCCGCAGCAGATGGCCGCGCTGAAGACCGGCCGCTGGCAGATCGGCGTGGGCGACAGCCTGCGCGGCAAGACGCTGGGCATTTTCGGTTACGGCAGGATCGGGAGTGCCGTGGCCGGCTACGGCAAGGCGTTCGGAATGAACGTCCTCGTGTGGGCGCGCGAGGCGTCGCTCGGTCGGGCGCAGGCCGACGGTTACGCGACTGCGCGAAGCAAGCGCGCCTTTTTCGAGGAATGCGACGTTCTCTCCCTGCACCTGCGCCTGGTCGCGGCAACCCAGGGGATCGTGACCGCCGCCGACCTGGCATCGATGAAGGCGAGCGCGCTTCTCGTCAACACGAGCCGCGCGCCGCTGATCGAGCCCGATGCGCTCGTCCGGGCGCTGCGCGCCGGCCGGCCGGGAATGGCCGCGGTGGATGTGTACGAGGAAGAGCCGCTGCGCGACTCGCGCCACCCGCTGCTCAACATGGACAACGTCGTCTGCACGCCGCACATCGGATACGTGACGCGAGACGAGTACGAGACACAGTTTTCCGACATCTTCGATCAGATCGTCGCGTACGCCGCGGGCCGCCCGATCAATGTCGTGAACCCGGAGGTGCTGAACTCGTTGCCGCGATGAGGTCGATGGGAGGGTGCGGCCGCCGCGGGGATTCCGGCGTGCCGTGAGTTCGCCGCCGCCGGCGCCCCGGTCGACGAACCCTCACTGCTTGGCGAGCACCTCGTCGCGCCGGCGCAGCACCTGGTCGACCATGGCGCCCGATTGCCCGAGGTAGTGGGCGGGGTCGCACAGCTTCGCGAGCGCCGCATGATCGAGATGGACGTTGATCTCGGGATGCGCGTCGAGGAGCTCGAGCAGCGGCCGGTTCGTCGCGATGGCTTTGCGGCAGAGGTCGTAGACGAGATCGTGCGCGTATTCGCGCCCGATGTAGGGGCCCAGCCCCATCATCACCGCCTCCGACATCACGAGACCGTGAGTGAGGTCGATGTTCGAGCGCATCCGCTCGACGTCCACCTCGAGCCCGGCGAGCACGAACCGCGTCTGCTTCAGCGCGCCGGCGATGAGGCAGAACGCCTCGGGCAGCACGATCCACTCGATCTCCCAGGGCCCGGTCGAACGCTCGTGGTCGGCGACCATCGCGTCCATCAGCGCCGCCGCATGCTGGCGGACGACCGAAACCGCGGCGTGGATGTAGCAGCTCGAGATCGGATTGCGTTTCTGCGGCATCGTGCTGCTGGACCCGCGGCCCGGCGCAAAGGGCTCGTACACCTCGGCGACCTCGTGCTGCATCATGAGCTTCACGTCCATGGCGATCTTGCCGAGCGAACCCCCCACCAGCCCGAGGAACGCGCCCGTCTCGGCGATGGTGTCGCGCACCGTGTGCCAGGCGATGTCGGGCGTGCCGAGCCCGAGCTCCGCCATCAAGGCCCGCTGCGTCTCCATCGCGCCGCGCTCGATCGAGGCGAGCGTGCCGCACGCGCCGCCGAATTCGCCGACCAGCACGCGCGGGCGCAGTTGGGTCAGCCGCTCGCGGTGGCGCTCGATGCCTGAAAGAATGGCCGCCATCTTGTAGCCGAAGGTCATCGGGATCGCCTGCTGCAGGTTGCTGCGTCCGATGATCGGCGTGTCGCGGTAGCGCCGCGCGAGCTCGGCGAGCGACGCGGAGATCGCGGCGAGGTCCGCGTCGACGAGCGCCAGGCCCTCGCGGATTTGCATCACCGTGGCTGTGTCGGTGATGTCCTGCGTCGTGGCACCCCAGTGGCAGTACTCGCCCAGCTTGTCGCGGCACAACGCGTTCAGCTGCGAGACGACGCCGAGCACCGGATAGCCGATGCGCTCCGTCGCCGCGCGCAGCTTCGCCATGTCGATCTTGCCGATATCGCAGTTGCGGACGATCTCGTCGGCGGCTTCCTGCGGGATGATCCCGAGGCGCCCCTGGACGACGGCCAGCGCGCGCTCGATGTCGAGATACCTGGCGGTGCGGTTCTCGTCCGACCACACCGCCCGCATCGCGTCGGTGCTGAAGATGTTGCCGAAGATCGTCGAATCGATGACGGTCGCGCCCATGGCTCGCAGTCTCCGGTCGAAGGGTGGGTGAGGCGGCGCGCGCTATTTCTTGCCCGCCACGCCTTCGCGAATCATCGTGATCGTCTCCTTCTTCACGCGCGACGCCATTTCATCCTGCACCGGCAGCATCGCCTTCATCCACGCGTCCTTTTCCGCCGGCGTGGGCGTGTAGATCTCGCTCCTGCCCGACGCCTTGATGGCGGCGATCGCGGTCTGCTCGTCCTTGATCGAGTTCTGGTTGTTGAGCGCGGTGGCGTCCTTCATCGCGCCTGTGAGCGTCGTCCGGATGTCCGGCGGCAGCTTGTCCCAGAAAGCCTTGTTCACGACGACGACGTAGTTGCTGATGGTGTGATAGGTCAGCGTGACGTGCTTCTGCACCTCGTATTGCTTCTGCGTGTAGAGGTTGGACAGCGGGCCCTCGGTGCCGTCGATGACGCCGGTCTGCAGCGCCTGGTAGACCTCGGAAAACGCCATCGTCTGCGGAACGGCGCCGACCGACTTCATGATCGCGGCGTTGACCTTCGACGAGTTGATGCGCATCTTGAGGCCCTTCATGTCGGGGGGCACGTGCATGGGCCGGTTTGCGCTCATCACGCGGAAGCCGTTGTTCCAGAACGCGAGGCCGACCATGCCCTTCGCCTCGAGCTTCTTCAGCATCGTCGCGCCCGCGGGCCCGTCATAGATGCGCTGGAGCGCGTCGAGGTCCGGAAACATGTAGGGCAGATCGAACACCTCGAACTCGGGAATCCCCGCCGGCCCGAACTTGCCGGGCACGGGTGCCAGCATCTGCACCGAGCCGAGCTGCAGGCCGTCCAGCTCCTCGGCGTCCTTGAAGAGCATGCTGTTCGGATACACCTCGACCTTCACCTGTCCCTTGGTGCGCTCCTCGACGAGGCGCTTGAATTCGTTGGCCGCCTGGCCCTTCGGCGTGTCGGGCGCTGCGACATGGCTGAATTTGATGACGATCGGCTGCTGGGCGCCCGCGGGTGCGGCAAGCGCGAGGCCGAGCAACGCGTAGAGCGCGATCAGAAATTTCATGGAAATCCTCCGTTCGATGTTGGATGGCGCGGGCTGTCCCGCCGCGGATCACTCGTCAGTCAACTGCAAGGTGTTCGGCATGCGTTTTTCGATCGCCCACTTGAGGAGGGCGGCCGAGCGGTAAATGCCGTGCGCGAACTTGCCGTAGGGAAGCGTCGCGAACAGCGCCATCACGGTTCCGAGGTGCACGGCCAGCAGGAGCGCCATCGCGCCGGTGTCGCGCCACGCGAGCAGCGCGAGCCCGGTCAGGCTGACGATGAACAGCAGCACCATGAACCCGCGATCCATGGGCGCCTGTGCAAGGTCGCCCAGCCGCGGATCGCGATGCAGATTTTGCCACAGAAGCCCGGCGGTCCCGCCGATGAGGCCGATGCCGCCCGCGGTGCCCAGCAGCACCGGCGCGCTCGTGAGCGGATAGGGCGCGTGCACGCCGAGGACGAAGTGATACCAGGTCGCCACGCAGGTCGCGGCGAAGCAGAGCATGAAGCCGTAGAACGTCAGGTGGTGGAAGCGCCGCCGCGACAGCGTGAATGCATCGTCTTCGTTGTTGCAGCCGGCGCCGTGGCCGCCGCCGAGGTAGGTCAGCCGCAGCACGTCGAGCGTTGCCTCGCCCGCGGCCGGCGCGGAGGCCCGACCCGGCGCGACGCCGCGCCAGAACCGCGCGACGCCGACGCCGAGCGCGAATGCCGCGAAGGCAAACACGGCGCCGAACATCGTCGCGAGCAGGTTGTGCGGAAAGATCGCGTAGAAGTCGCCGGCGAGCGGCCCCGGGAACAATGTTCCCTTGAGGGCCAGCCCCAGCACGAGAAACAGCGCCAACGCCGTTGCCAGCGACAGGGCGAAGGTCAGGCCGGCGTGCCGATAGAGCACGCCCAGCGCCGCGGGCCACGCGAAATTGGCGTACGTCTGGCCGCGCACCACGGCCATCGCCTGCGGCACGTTGACGGCGAATTCGTGGGGCGGCGCGTACTGGCAGGCGTGGAAGCAGGAGCCGCAGTTGTGGCAGAGGTTGGCGAGGTAGTGGACGTCGGCGCGTCCGAACTCGAGCCGTCGCGTCATCGCCGGAAAGACGGCGCAGTAGCCTTCGCAATAGCGGCAGGCGTTGCAGATCTGCATGATGCGCGCGACCTCGGCCTCGGCGCCCGTCGACCCACCGTTCGCCGCGCCGAAGGCGAGCCCGGCGGCCTCGCGTGCGAGCGAATCAAGCGGCGTCACGTTCCGTCGCTCCGCGCGCCGCGGCGGCGGCTTCGCCGCCCGCGATGCGGCCGAACACCGTGCCGATCGTCATGCCCACGCCCGCCGTGTAGCCCTTGCCGAGCACGTTGCCGGCCATCATCTCGCCGGCGACGAAGAGATTGGAGCTCGGCCGGCCGCCGAAGTGGACGGCGGCGCGCTCGTTCACCTTGAGGCCGAGATACGTGAAGGTGATGCCGGGCCGCAGCGCGTAGCCGAAGTAGGGCGGCGTGTCGAGCGGCCGCGCCCAGTGCGTCTTCGGCGGCGCGAGGCCCTCGGTGCGGCAGTCGTCCTGCACCGTGTGGTCGAAGGTGCCTTCGCGGCACGCCGCGTTGAACCCGCGGACCGTGCGCGAAAGCGCCGCCTCGTCGAGGCCGAGCGCGCGCGCGAGTTCGGGCACGGTGTCGCCCCGCGCCCCCTCGAACACCGGCGGCATGAAGCGGCCGATCGCCTTGGCGTCGATCAGCGAATAACCGATTTGCCCGGGCTGCTGCGCGACGAGCCGGCCCCAGATCGCGTACCGCTTGGGCCAGAAGTCCTCGCCTTCGTCGTAGAAGCGCTGCGCGTGCCGGTTGACGACGATGCCGAGCGACACGCAGTCGACGCGCGTGCAGATCCCGCCATCGTACAGGGGCGCCCGCGCGTCGATGGCCACCGAGTGGCATTGCGTCGGGTCGCCAACGGAGTCCGCACCGGCGCCGATGAGTGCCTTCAGCAGCACGCCCTGGTTGAAGCGGGTGCCGCGGATCAGGAAATTGTCGGCGGGCCATTCCCCGGCGTCGTTCTGCCCCCAGGCTTCGCGCAGCCACGCACGGTTGGACTCGAAGCCGCCCGCCGCGACGACGCAGGCGCGCGCCTCGATGCGCTCGCTGCCGACCCGCGCGGCGACGAAATGACCTTCCGCGAGCTCCAGCGCGTCGACCGGAGCGTCGTAGCGGACGTCGATGCCGAGCTCCCCGGCGCTGCGATAGTAGGCGTTGACCAGCGCCTTGCCGCCGCCCATGAAGAACGCATTGGTGCGCGCGAGATGCAGCGTGCCCGAGAGCGACGGCTGGAAGTGGACGCCGTGCCGGCGCATCCACTCCCGGCAGCGGGACGATTCGCGGATGACGACGCGCGCGAGGGTCTCGTTCGTGAGGCCGCCCGTCACGTTGCGCAGGTCCCGCCAGAATTCGTCCTCGGTATAGGCTTCGATCAGGACGTCCTGCGGCGCGTCATGCATGCAGCGCAGGTTGCGCGTGTGCTGCGAGTTGCCGCCGCGCCATTCCCGCGGCGCCGCCTCCAGCAGCAGCACCGACGCTCCGGCCTCGCGCGCCGTGAGCGCCGCACAAAGCGCCGCGTTGCCGCCTCCGATCACCAGCACGTCGACCATTCGCCAGGCCCTCGTTCCCAGGTGCGCCCGGGCGGTCTGACTCGCGGCGCGCCATGCAGTCTACCTTGTCCGCCCGCCGGCCGATTCGCCGATTTTTCGGAACGGTGCTTGATGCGATACATTGTATGGCGGCCCGGATACGCGGAAAATTGCGATATGGACAAGACCAGCGTTCCCACCCGCACCGAACGCGACACGTTCGGCCCGATCGAAGTCCCGGCGCACCAGCTCTGGGGCGCGCAGACGCAGCGCTCGCTGCATTACTTCCGCATCTCCGACGAGAAGATGCCGGCCGGGCTGATCCGTGCGCTGCTGATCGTCAAGCGCGCCGCCGCGAAGGTCAACCTCGACCTCGGCGCGATGCCGCCGGAAAAGGCAAAGGCGATCATCGCGGCCGCCGACGAAGCGCTCGCCGGCCGGCACGCGACGGAATTCCCCCTCGCGGTCTGGCAGACCGGCTCGGGCACGCAGACCAACATGAACGTCAACGAGGTGCTCGCCAACCGGGCGTCCGAGATCCTCGGCGGAGAGCGCGGCGAAGGCCGCATCGTGCACCCGAACGACGACGTCAACCGCGGCCAGTCGTCGAACGACGTGTTTCCGACGGCGATGAACGTCGCCGCCGCCGTCGCGACGGTGCAGGACCTGCTGCCGGCGCTCGCCGCGTTGCGCGCGACGCTCGCGCAGAAGTCCGCGGAATTCGCCGGCATCGTCAAGATCGGCCGCACGCACCTGCAGGACGCCACGCCGCTGACGCTGGGACAGGAATTCTCGGGCTATGTCGCGCAGCTCGCGCATGCGCAGCGGCATATCGAGGCGGCGCTTCCGCATGTCTGCGAGCTCGCGCAGGGCGGCACCGCCGTCGGGACCGGGCTCAACGCGCACCCGGAGTTCGGCGCGCGCGTCGCGGCCGAGATCGCCGCGGCGACCGGGTTGCCGTTCGTCACCGCGCCGAACAAGTTCGAAGCGATGGGCGCCGCCGACGCGCTCGTCAACCTGCACGGCGCGCTCAAGTCGCTCGCGGCGTCCCTGTTCAAGATCGCCAACGACATCCGCTGGCTGGCGAGCGGCCCGCGCTCGGGCCTGGGCGAGCTCATGCTTCCGGAGAACGAGCCGGGCAGCTCGATCATGCCGGGCAAGGTGAACCCGACGCAGTGCGAGGCGGTGACGATGCTTGCCGCGCAAGTGATGGGCAACGACGTCGCGGTCAACATCGGCGGCGCCTCGGGCAATTTCGAGCTCAACGTCTATCGCCCTCTCATCATCCACAACGTGCTGACGAGCCTGCGCCTCCTCGCCGACGGCATGGCGAGTTTCGAAGCCCATGCCGTGCGCGGGATCGAGGCGAACCGGGAGCGCATCGGCGAGCTCCTCGCCCGCTCGCTGATGCTGGTGACGGCGCTCGCGCCCCACATCGGCTACGACAAGGCCGCGGCGATCGCCAAGAAGGCGCACCACGAAGGGACGACGCTGCGCGAGGCGGCACTCGCGCTGGGACATGTCAGCGCCGCGGATTTCGATGCCTGGGTGCGGCCGGAAAAGATGGTCGGGCCGACGTAGTCGCCAGATCGTCCTGCCTCACTTCGCCGTCGCGGCGCGAGCGGGCACCGAACGCAGCAACGGCGCAAGCTCCCGCTTTGCCGCCGCGTCGGTTCGGCGCTCGAGCATCCGATAGCGGCGTACGAGCTCGTCCCCGGTTGCCGTGAGCGCGGCGCCCCCGCCGCGCGGACCGCCGGAGGAAGCGCTGCACGGCAGGGCGCGCGAGGCAGCGGTTCGTTTCGTCGACCAGCACCCACGCGCGCCGGTAGGACATTCCGAGCGCCCGGGCGGCCGACGAAATGGAACCGGTTTGGGCGATGGCTTCCAGCAGCGCGATCTTGCCGGGACCGATGGCCAGCGCGGCGCCCTTCGACGCATCGCGCAGGTGAAACTTGATGTCGGGCCGCATCGGCTTTCGCGTCGGGGCCGACTACGCGTAACCCGTGCTGCGGTGATCGAACGACACCGCCTTCACCAGCGCATAGAGATCCTGCTCGACGTGGATGCCGAGCTGGACCAGGGAGCGTCGCGTAATGCGCGCGGTCAGCACCGTCTCGCCGACGGCGAGCTGGACGTCGACGACAGGCCCGGACTCTTCGCGGATGGCGGTCACGCGGCCGGACAGCACGTTGACGATGGAAAGTCCCATCGGCTTGTCGAGCGCGAGCGACACGTCCCGCGCCCGGATGCGCGCGCGAACCCGCTCGCCGATGATCGCGTTGATGCCGGGCACGGTGAGCTCGCCGCCGTCGAACGCCAGCGTCGTGAGGTCGAAGTCGAGGTCGTGGGCGACGACCGTGGATTCGATGACCGCGCCCGCCTCGAAGCGCCCGGTGTAAGGCTTGAGGTCGAGCCGGCCCATGACGTCGTCGACGTCGCCGACGCCCACGCATTCGCCGGCGGAGAGCACGACGAGCGTGTCGGCGAGCCGTGTGATTTCCGCGACCGAATGACTGACATACACGATAGGAATGTGGAATTCGTCGCGCAGGCGCTCGATGTAGTCGAGGATCTCCATGCGGCGCGGAACGTCGAGCGAGGCGAGCGGCTCGTCGAGCAGCAGGATGCGGGGTTGGGCGAGCAGCGCGCGCCCGATGGCGACGCGCTGCTTTTCGCCGCCGGAAAGCGCGCCGGGTTTGCGGGGGAGCAGCCGCGCGAGTCCGAGCACGTCGATGACGTGGCGCGGTTCGATGAAGCGCACTGCCGGCGCGCGCAGATGATGGCCGTAGAGGAGATTCGCCTCGACCGACAGGTGCGGGAACAGCAGCGCGTCCTGGAATACATAGCCGATGCGGCGCGCCTGCGGGGGCAGGTCGATTCGCCGCTCGCTGTCGAACAGTACGACGTCGTCGACACGGACGTGCCCGCGCCGCGGCGTCGTGACGCCGGCGATCGCATTGACGAGCGTGCTCTTGCCCGCGCCCGAGCGGCCGAAAAGTCCCACGACGGGCGCGTCGGCCGTGAACCGCGCGCGCAGCGTGAAGCTGCCGACCTGCTGCTCGAGGTCAACGTCGATCATCGGACTTGGCTTTCGTCGCGCGCCCGGTGAGCCATTCGGACGTGACCAGCGCGAGAACCGACAGCACCACCGCGATGATGCTGAGGCGCAACGCCTGCGCATCGCCGCCCGGTACTTGTGTCAGCGAATAGATCGCCAGCGGCAAGGTCTCCGTCTCGCCCGGAATGTTGGAGACGAAGGTGACAGTCGCGCCGAATTCCCCCAGGCCGCGCGCAAACGACAACAGGACCCCGGTGATGATGCCGGGCAGGGCGAGCGGCAGCGTGATCGACGCGAAGACCCAGGCGCGCGAGCCGCCGAGTGTGGTCGCCGCGGTTTCGAGGCGCCGGTCGATGGCCTCCATCGACAGGCGAATCGCCCGCACCATGAGCGGGAACCCCATGATGGCCGACGCGAGCGCGGCGCCGGTCCAGCGGAACGCGAAGACGATGCCGAACCAGTCGTTGAGCAGGCTGCCGATCGGCCCGCGCTTGCCGAACAGCACGAGAAGCGCGAATCCGACGACCACCGGCGGCAGCACGAGCGGCAGATGCACGACGGCGTCGACGAGTATTTTGCCGGGGAACCGCGTTCGCGCCAGCACATAGGCGACGAGAATGGCGATCGGCAGGCTGCAGAGGACGCTGACGACCGCGACCCGCAGGCTGAGAAGGACGATGCCGACCTCCTCGGGACTCAGTCCGGACATCCGCTATTTGACCACGCCGAAGCCGTATTTCTCCCAGACCGGCGCGGCGGAAGGCGAACGCAGGTAATCCAGCAGCGGCCGTGCCCCCGGCGACGCGCTCGCCGCCACGACGGCGGCGGGGTAGAGGATCGGCGGATGCGACGTTGCGGGAAAGGTGTCGACGATGCGGACCCCCTTGTCGGCGAATGCGTCGGTGCTGTAGACGATGCCGAGCGGCGTCTCGCCCCGCGCGACGAGGGCAAGCGCGGCGCGCACGTTCTCCGTGCGGGCGATCTTCGACTCGACGCCGCTCCACACGCCAAGAGATTCCAGCGCATTCCTGCCGTACTTGCCCGCCGGAACACTGTCGGGATTGGCCATCGCGAGGCGCTCGCCGCCGAGCGCTGCCGCCAGTGCGAACCCCGGACCGATTTTCAGACGGACGTTGCTCGATGCCGGCGCGATCAGCACGAGCGTGTTGCGCAACAGCGTCACGCGCGTGTCCGGCGCCAGCAGCTTGCGCTGGTCGAGAAAGTCCATCCAGTCGAGGTCGGCCGAGATGAACACGTCGGCCGGCGCGCCCGCTTCGATCTGCCGTGCCAGCGCATTGCTGGCGGCATAGGCGACCACGACCTTGTCGCCCTGGCGCGCCTCGAACTGCCGCGCCTGCTCGTCCATCGCTTCCTTCAGGCTCGCGGCAGCGAAAACCTTGACGTCGGCGGCCTCGGCGGCGAACGCCAACGTCGCGACAAGCATCGAGCAAAGCAAACGGCGACACGGGATCAGCATTCGTGCCTCAATACCGACGATCGGCAGCGCGTAATATATGCCCGTATACAACGCCACGCAACCGCGCGGGCGCGGAAGGAATCCTCAGGCGGTGGAGGGACGTGGCGCGCGCCGCGGAAGCATCAGGATCGCGTCGCGGTTCGACCACGAGAAACACTTCGCGGCGGCTTCTTCCCAGGGCAGCCACGCGTGTTGCAGATGCTCGCGCGGATCGAGCGTGACGGGCACGGGCGCGGGCACCTCGAGGCCGAACGCGTGCTCGGTGTTCTGCGTAACGCCTGGCGCGTAGCGGTGGCGCCAGCGCGGAAAGATTTCGTAGACGTTGGCGACGTTCCAGTCCGTGACGCCGCCGTAGCTCGCGGCGTCGATGCCCGTTTCCTCGCGGAGCTCGCGCGTCGCGGTTTCGGCAAGCGTCTCGCCGGATTCCTGGCTGCCGGTCACCGACTGCCAGTATCCCGGGGCATCGGCGCGCTCGATCAGCAACACCAGGAGGTCGCGCGTATGGACGACGACCAGCGCGGAAACCGGGATCTTGGGCGTCACCGTCCCCGTCAGCTGACGAACGTCCAGAACGGCTTGTGCCGCTCGCGCCAGTAATCCGAAGCTTCGGCGAGGATGTCCTCGAACGTCGTCCAGTCGACGCCATGCGCCTTGCGGTACGTGCCGGCGTGCGCGAGCGCGATGACGCAGCCGTTCTTGCCGACCCAGTCGCCGTCCTCGAGCGAATCGGCGAGAGCGTCCCAGTTGTTGCCGAAATGCTCGGGCAGCTTGAGGCCTTTCGCGACCGCGACGAGAAGCGCGGCCTTGGTGTCCACGCCCTTGAGGTCCGCGGAAAAATACCTGAGCTTGGCCGCCGCCGCCGCCGTGCCGAGCGGATGCGTGTCGCCGGTCCACGCATGGACGCCCGACATTTCCAGGTCGTGCAGGTCGGGTACTTTCATTCGCGTATTTCCCGGAACGAGCGATAGTGGTCGGACGTGTACCAGCACGCGTTGGGCTGCCTGGGCGGACCCCCGCAGATGATACGGCGCGCGCCGCGGTTTTTCACCCCCGGCGTCGGGACGGTGTACTCGTGGTAGTAACCGCGCGCCTCCGCGGGGAGGATCTTCTCGTAGTTGCCGAACACGACGCCGTCGCGGTCGTAGCGGAACGGTCCGCCGTTGCGGATCTGCGCGTTGACCTCGCGCGCCTCCACCGGAAGGTCGGCGAGGGCGACCTCGGGCAGCTGACCCGACGACGTGCGCGCGAGCCCGGCAGGGGCGACGAGCCAACCCGCCGCCAATGCGAGCGCGGCGGCGGCGATGATGCGGCGAACGGGCCGGGTCATGGACATGATCCGGCGAGAGTCTACTGCAACTCAGGTCGTTTTGACCGCGTCACTTGGCCGCACCTTGATGTGCAGGTCGCGCAGCTGCTGCTCGGTCACCGGGGTCGGCGTGTCGATCAGCAGGTCCTGCCCGCGCTGCGTCTTGGGGAACGCGATCACGTCGCGGATCTGGTCGACGCCGGCCATCATCGCCACCATCCGGTCGAAACCGAACGCAATGCCGCCGTGCGGCGGCGCACCATACGACAGCGCATCGAGCAGGAAGCCGAATTTCTTCCGCTGGTCCTCGGGGCTGATCTTGAGCGACGCGAACACTTTCGCCTGCACGTCCGGCTGGTGGATCCGCACCGAGCCGCCGCCGATTTCCCAGCCGTTCAGCACGACGTCATAAGCCTTGGCCAGCACCTTGCCGGGATCGCTCTCGAACATCGCGTCGTGGCCGTCCTTCGGCGCGGTGAACGGATGGTGCCGGGCGGCCCAGGATTTCGTCTCCTCGTTGTATTCGAACATCGGAAAGTCGACGACCCACAGCGGTTTCCAGCCTTTTTCGGCCAGGCCGCGCTCGTGGCCGACCTTGGCGCGCAGCGCGCCGAGGGCGTCGTTGACGACCTTCTCGCGATCGGCGCCGAAGAAGATGAGGTCGCCCGACCTGGCGCCGGTGCGCGCGAGGATCGCCTTCAGCGCGTCGGCGGACAGGAACTTGACGACCGGCGACTGCAGCCCGGATTCGTCCGGCTTCGTGGCGTCGTTGACCTTGATGTACGCGAGGCCGCCGGCGCCGTAGATCTTCACGAACGCGGTGTAGTCGTCGATCTCCTTGCGCGTCAGGGTTGCGCCCCCGGGAACGCTCAACGCCGCGACGCGGCCGTTGGGAAGATCGGCAGCCGCGCGGAACAGCTTGAAATCCACGCTCTTCATCACGTCGGTGAGCTCGGTGAGCTTGAGCGGAACGCGCAGGTCCGGCTTGTCGGAGCCGTAGTCGCGCATCGCGTCCGCGTACGTCATGACCGGAAACGCGCCGGGCAGCGCGACGTCGATCGCCTCGCGGAACATCGTGCGCACGAGCTCTTCCATCACGACGCGGATCTCGAGCTCGTCCATGAAGGACGTCTCGATGTCGATCTGCGTGAACTCCGGCTGGCGGTCGGCGCGCAGGTCCTCGTCGCGGAAGCACTTCGTGATCTGGTAATAGCGGTCGAAGCCCGCGATCATCAGCATCTGCTTGAAGAGCTGCGGCGACTGCGGCAGCGCGTAGAACTGCCCGTGATGGATCCGCGAGGGCACGAGGAACTCGCGCGCGCCTTCCGGCGTGGACTTGTAGAGCACCGGCGTCTCGATGTCGATGAAGCCGTGCGCGTCGAGGTACTTGCGCGCCGACATCGCGGCGCGATGCCGCAGCATGAGGCTCTTCTGCATCTGCGGCCGGCGCAGGTCGATCACCCGGTGCGTGAGCCGAACCGTCTCCGACAGGTTCTCGTCGTCGAGCTGGAACGGCGGCGTCGGCGAGGCGTTCAGGATCTCGATGTCGTGCGCCAGCACCTCGATCTCGCCGGACACGAGCCCCGGGTTGACCGTGCCCTCCGGCCGCGGCCGGACGAGGCCCGTCACGCGCACGCAGAATTCGTTGCGGAGCTTCTCGGCCGTGGCGAAGGTCGTCGCGCGGTCCGGGTCGCAGACCACCTGCACGAGGCCTTCACGGTCGCGCAGGTCGATGAAGATGATGCCGCCGTGGTCGCGGCGGCGATGGACCCAGCCCGCCACCGTGACGGTCTGGGCGAGAAAGCGGCGGTCGATGCGGCCGCAGTAGTCGGTGCGTTTCACGTGCGTCTCCAGGAATTCGGTGCGTTGGACGATGTCGATGGGCAATGTTCGTAACGGGCAGGGCGCATGCGCCGCGGCCGATCGGCCGGCGGCGGCAGCGACCTACCCGGTCAATTTCGGATTTCGGCGACGCTCTTCGCGGCGGCGGGAAGCGCCGGCGATGGGAGAGGACCGGCCGCCGCCCGCGGCGTCACGACACCCATCGAGATGATGTACTTGAGCGCTTCGTCCACGGTGATGTCGAGCTCGCGCACGCTGGCCTTCGGCACCATGATGAAATAGCCGCCGGTGGGGTTCGGCGTCGTCGGCACGTACACGCTGATGTGCTCGCCGGGAAGGTGGCTTGCGACCTCGCCCGCGGGCGCGCCCGTCAGGAACGCAATCGTCCAGCAGCCCGGGCGCGGAAACTCGACCAGCAGCGCCTTGCGGAACGCCGTGCCCTGGTCCGAGAGCACCGTGTCGCTCACCTGCTTGACCGACGAATAGATCGACTTCACGAAGGGGATCCGCGTCAGCAGCGATTCCCACGCCTGGATCAGCCGCGCGCCGGCAAAATTGGCGGCCAGCGCGCCCGTGACGAGCACGATGACGAACGACAGCAGCACGCCGAATCCGGGGATGTGGAAGCCGATCAGCTTGTCCGGGCGCACGCTTTCGGGAATGAGCCGCAGCGACTGGTCGAGCGTGGACACGAGCAGGTCCATCACCCAGATGGTGATGCCGAGAGGCACCCAGACGAGGAGGCCGGCGATCAGGTAGCGCTTCATGATGTCGAGGGGTGTCAGCGAACCACGGCGTCAGGCGCCGCGCCGCCGGTGCCCCCGCTGCCGCCGGACGGCGCAACGGGTGTAGCCTTGGACTCGGATTTCGCCTCGGTCTTTGCGGCGGGCTTGGTGTCGGACGCGGATTGGGTCTTCGTATCCGACTTCGAATCGGACTTCGATTCGGACTTCGATTCGGACGGACCGTCGCCGGCAGGTTTGGCCTCGGCGGCGGGTTTCTCCGCCGCTGGCTTGGATCCACCCTTGAAATCCGTGGCATACCAGCCGCTGCCCTTCAACTGGAACGCGGACGCGGACACGAGCTTGACGAGCGCGTTCGGCGTGGCACGACGGGCAGGCAAGAAGCGGCGCCTCGGCGAGCTTTTGCAGGGCCTCGAGTTCGTGGCCGCACGACGAGCAGCGATATTCGTAGATCGGCATGGAGACCGGCTTTCGGTGATGCAGCGCAAAACCGCTTGATTCAAAAGAAATAATTATAACCGATTCGAAGCCGGCGCGACATGCCGGCCGCGATCCGGCGGCGCAACCCGCAGATGGGCGCAGGCCGCACGTCGTGCAACCCCCGGAAACTGCTTTATGCTTCCTGCTTCGCCGGGCGAAACAGGAAGGATCCGAGAGATGCATGCCTACTGGACATGGTGGTTCGTCGCCGCGGTCCTCATCGGCATCGAGCTGGTCGTCGGCACGTTCTATCTCCTTGCCGTCGGGATCGCCGTCGGTTTGGGCGGGCTCGCCGCCTGGTGGGGCGCGACCGAGCCCATGCAATTCGCGATCGCGGGCGTGCTGGGCGTCGTGCTGACCATCATCGCGCACCGCTGGCGGCTCGCCCGCGCGTCGCCGCCGCAACAGCAATCGCTCGATATCGGGCAGGCGGTGCAGATCAAGGCCTGGAACGCGGACGGCACCGCGCGCGTCGCCTATCGCGGATCCGACTGGGACGCGGAACTCGCCGCGCCCGATACGCCGCGCGCCGATCCCATGTACATCGTGGCGTGCCGCGCCAACGTCCTCGTGCTGTCCGACCGCAAGCCCGCGAGCGCGGCAAAAATCTGATGAGCTCCGCTCAACTGGAAGGTTACGCCACCATGCTCGGATCGTCGTTGTTCACCGTTGCACTGTTCGTCGTCGCCCTCATCGTCATCGCCAAGGCGATTCGCGTCGTCCCGCAGCAGCATGCAATCGTGATCGAGCGGCTGGGACGCTTCTACGCCGTGCTCCAGCCGGGGCTCAATTTCGTGATTCCCTTCGTCGACCGCGTCGCGTTCCGGCACGACCTGCGCGAAATTCCGTTCGATGTGCCGAGCCAGATCTGCATCACCAAGGACAACACGCAGCTGCAAGTCGACGGCATCCTGTACTTCCAGGTGACCGACCCGCGGCTTGCGTCCTACGGGTCCAGCAACTTCATGGTCGCCATCACGCAGCTCGCGCAGACGACGTTGCGGAGCGTCATCGGCAGGATGGAGCTCGACCGCACGTTCGAGGAACGCGATCACATCAACGGCCTGGTCGTGGCGGCGCTGGACCAGGCGGCGGGAAACTGGGGCGTGAAGGTGCTGCGCTACGAGATCAAGGACCTGACGCCGCCGAAGGAAATCCTGCACGCGATGCAGGCGCAGATCACCGCCGAACGGGAGAAGCGCGCGGTCATTGCGACCTCCGAAGGCAAGCAGCAGGAGCAGATCAACCTCGCGAATGGCGCACGCGCGGCGGCGATCGCCCGGTCCGAGGGCGAGAAGCAGTCCGAGATCAACCAGGCGCAGGGCCACGCGGCGGCGATTCTCGCGATTGCCGAGGCGAACGCGAAGGCGATCCGGCAGGTGGCCGATGCGACCAACGCCGAGGGCGGGCTCAACGCGGTGAACCTGAAGCTGGGCGAGCTCTACATCGCGGCGTTCGCGAATCTCGCCAAGGCCGGCAACACGTTGATCGTGCCGACCAACCTTTCCGACGTCTCGACGCTGGTGACATCGATGACGACGATGTTCAAGGCGCAGGGCAAATAGAGGAGATTGCAAGGATGCAGCTGCAGGGGAGCACGTTCATCGTCACCGGCGGCGCGTCGGGACTGGGTGGCGCCACGGCGCGCATGGTGGTCGAAGCCGGCGGCAATGTCGTCATCGCCGACTTGAAGGAAACGGAAGGGCAGGCGCACGCGAAGGACCTTGGCGCGCAGGCGAAATTCGTCCGCACCGACGTCACCGACGAGGCGAGCGCGAAAGCGGCGGTGGGCGCCGCGGTGGCGGGCTTCGGCGCGGTGCACGGGCTCGTCAACTGCGCGGGGATCGTCTACGGCGAAAAGATCGTCGGCAAGGAGGGCCCACATTCGCTCGCCGGGTTCGTCCGCGTGATCAACATCAACCTGATCGGCACGTTCAACGTGCTGCGGCTTGCCGCCGAGGCGATGGCGAAGAACGCGCCGAACGCGGAGGGCGAGCGCGGCGTGATCGTCAACACCGCGTCGGTCGCCGCGTTCGACGGGCAGATCGGGCAGGCGGCCTACAGCGCGTCGAAGGCGGGCGTCGCCGGGATGACGCTGCCGATGGCGCGCGAGCTCGCGCGAAGCGGCATCCGCGTGATGACGATCGCGCCGGGACTCTTCCAGACGCCGATGGCCGAACAGATTCCGCCCGAGATCGCCGAAGCGCTGGCCAAGATGGTGCCGTTCCCGCCGCGGCTCGGGCGCCCGCCCGAATTCGCGGCACTCGTCCGCGCGATCGTCGAGAACGTGATGCTGAACGGCGAGGTGATCCGCCTCGACGGCGCGATTCGGATGGCGCCGAAGTAAAGGGCGTCAGTCCCGCCGCACCAGCGCGATCGCCGCGGCGATCATCGCGATGAAGAACACGAACGTCCACGACGGGATCGCGAGGCCCATGAACAGCCATCCCTGCTCCGCGCATTCGCCGCTGCCCTTCAGCACCTTGCTGATCACCTCGGTCAGCGGCAGCGTCTCCAGCATGTAGTTGAGGCCCATCCCGCACGCGGCCACGGCGCCTTTCGGTTGCGCCTGGATCCAGACATGCCACGCGGCGAGCGCGGCGCCGATGCCGGACGCGATTACCGTCAATCCGGCATAGACCGCGGCGCCCGCGGGGCCGCGGATTGTGGATCGCGGCGATCAGGAAGATGATCCCGGTCGCGATGACGGCGACGCGCTGGAAGACGCACAGCGGACAAGGGTCGAGCTCGAGTCCGTACTGCAGCCACAGCGCCCAGCCCATCAGCGCCCGCGCAGACAATGGCACCGAGGAGGTACGCAAGCCGCCGCGGCGGGAGCAGCAGCAGCGCGAGCGACGTGATGCCGACGGTCCACACGAGCATCCGGTAGGCCGTCTGCACGAGCGACGGATTCGAGCCGAGCGCGGTCAGCAGCATCTCCTGGCCGACCAGCGCGAGCGCGATGAAAAGCCCGGCGAGCGGCCAGGGAATGGCGGCGTAGCGCATCATGGTGCGGCGATCTCCATTGGTTTCATTGTTGCGATTGTGCCAGAGCCTGATCGATGTCCCAGACGATGTCGTCCAGCGTTTCGAGGCCGATCGACAGGCGGATCATCTCGGGCGTGACGCCCGCCGCAAGCTGCTCGTCGTCCGAAAGCTGCCGGTGCGTGGTCGAGGCCGGGTGGATCACCAGCGTCTTCGCGTCGCCGACGTTCGCGAGGTGCGAGAGGAACTGCACGCTCTCGATGAACTTCTCGCCCGCCTTCGCGCCACCGCGCACGCCAAACGTCAGGATGCCTCCCGCGCCGCGCGGCAGATACTTGCGCGCCAGCGTTTCGTAACGGTTGCCGGCAAGCTGCGGATAGTTCACCCACTCGACGGCGGGATGGGCGGCGAGGTGTTGCGCGACCGCGAGGGCCGATTCGCAATGCCGCGGCATGCGCACGTGCAGCGTCTCGATGCCCTGCAGCAGCAGGAACGCGGACAACGGCGCCAGCGTCGGGCCCAGCGTGCGCATCGTCTCCATGCGCGCCTTCATCGTGAAGCCGAAGTCGCCGAAGGTCTCGTGGAAGCGCACGCCGTGGTAGCCGCGCGACGGCTCCGTCATCTGCGGGAAGTTGCCGTTGTCCCACGGAAATTTTCCGGACTCGACGACGATGCCGCCCATCGTCGTGCCGTGCCCGCCCAGGTATTTCGTCACCGAATGGATGACGATGTCGGCGCCGTGCTCGAACGGGCGGCAGAGGTACGGCGAGGCGAGCGTGTTGTCGATGACGAGCGGAATGCCGGCGCCGTGCGCGACGTCCGCGAGCGCCGCGATGTCGCAGACGTTGAGCTGCGGATTGCCGATCGTCTCCGCGTAGACAGCCTTGGTATTGGGCTTCAGCGCGGCGCGAAACGCTTCGGGATCGTCGGCGTCCACGAACGTCGCATCGATCCCGAATTGCGCGAACGTGACCGCGAGCTGCGAATACGTGCCGCCGTAGAGCGTGCGCGCGGCGACGATGTGGTCGCCGTTGCGCGCGAGCGTGAGCAGCGCGAGCATCTGCGCCGCCATGCCGGTGGCCGCCGCAAGCGCTGCGCGCCCGCCTTCGAGCGCGGCGACACGCTCCTCGAGCGCGGCGACCGTGGGATTGGAGATCCGCGAGTAGACGTTGCCGAAGGTCTGCAGGTTGAACAGCGACGCCGCGTGGTCGGCCGAGTCGAAGACGAACGACGTCGTCTGGTAGATCGGCTGCGCGCGGGCGCCGGTCGCCGCGTCCGGAATCTGGCCCGCGTGCAGGCAGAGCGTATCGAATCCGAATTTGCGGTCAGGCATGCGCGAGCCGCGTCAGCGAGCGGCGGTCGGCCGCTTCGCCGAAATGACGCCGGTGTTCACACCCGCCCAATTGAGCCCGCCCATGATCCGCGCGTGCTCGATCTTCACGCAGCGGTCCTGGACGACATCGAGCCCCGCGTCGCTCGCCATGCGCGCCGCCTCGGCGTTGCGGATGCCGAGCTGCATCCACAGCACCTTCGCGCCCTTGGCGACGGCCTCGCGGGCGAGCGCCGGCATCTCGTCGGCCTTGCGGAAGCAATCCACGATGTCGACATCGCCTGCGATCGAGGCGACGTCCGGGTAGCACTTTTCGCCGAGCACTTCAGCGTAGTTGGGATTCACCGGGACGATCCGGTAACCGTGCTCCTGCATGTATTTGGCCGCGAAGTAGCTCGGCCGGTACCAGTTGGCGGAAAGGCCGACGATCGCGATCACGCGCGAGCGCGCCAGGATTCCGCGCAGCCCTGCGATGTCGTCGACGATCCCCACGGCCTATTGCCTCGACCAGTTCGGCGTCGAGTTGTAGGGGTAACCCCCGCTGACGCGCCGGCCCGAGGAAATCCGGTTGTTGAGCCCGCCGGAGAGGGAAGGGTAGTCGCCGGGGCCGAAGGTCCGGCATTCGCCGTTGAAATTCGCGTCGCTGCAGAAGATCCAGTAGCCGCCCTCGACGCGCAACGACGACGCGCGGTCGTTGAACCCCGTGCCGTCGAGGTTGGACACGACCTGGCCGCTGATGACGAGCGTGCGGCCCGAGAGGTTGGGGCCTTCGTAGAGGATCGCGCGCGACCCGTCGCCCCATCCGCCGCCGCCTCCGGCGACGCCACCGCCCCCGCCACCGACTGGACGCAGAGAGCTCAACAGCCGGGAGAGCCGGCCGAGGTTTGCATACCGGCCCGGGCCGAAGGTCTGGCAGTAGCCTTCGAAATTCGCGTCGACGCAGAGCTCCCACGTTCCCTCATGCACGACCATCGACAGGGCGCGGTCGTTGAAGCCGCTGCCGTCGAGGTTCACGACGGCGCCGTTGACGTCGTAGGTCGCGCCGATGAATCCGCTGCTGTCGTAGAGGACGACGCGACCGCCGCCCCCGGCAGCGCCACCGCCGGGCCAGCCGGTCAATTGGCGCGCGGACGAGATCGCATAGGACAGCCCGACCGCGGCAAGGTCGGGATATTGCCCGGGATCGAGGGACACACAGCGGCCCCGGAAGTAGGCATCGCCGCAGAGCTGCCAGGTGCCCCCGCGCACGACCGCCGATACCGCGCGGTCGTTGTAGCCGACGTCGGCGAAATTGGAAATCGTCTGGTTCGCCGAAAAGGATCGGCCGGCGAAGGCCGGGCCGTCCCAGAACGTCACCTCGGCGGCCGCCGCGGCGGCGGCCGTGACGGTACCCGCAAAGAGGAGGTGCCGCAGGAGGTTCCGCATGGTCGTTTCTCGCTGGATGAGGCGGGGTGGAATCGGGATTTGGCGGGGCGGAGCGGCCCTCAAGTCTAGCCGATTCGGGCATTGGGCCCGGTTGGAGAACGGCTCGCGGGCAGCCGCTCACTCGACGGCGCGGGATCCGGCGCGGGGGGAGTGAACGTGGCACGCGGACACCCCACGGAAAGCGCCTTCCGACAGGCCCGATCCTTGCTTGTCGATTACAGGTTCAAAGTGCACCATGCGTGTAGCGTCGTCCAGGCGCTGGAATCCGGGTCCATTTCCCGCGATTTCAGGCCCCTGGGGCTGCCGCTGCACCGTCAAAGGATAGCCGGACCCCCGCAATGGCGTTGTCGCGTACGTTGAATCGGCTCGAGCTTGCCACCGTCGCCAAGACGGTCTCGGAGGCGCTCGAGCGGGACGGCTTGTCTGCCTTGTCGCAGCGCAAGCTGAACGCGCTCGGGCTCCCCCTTGCCTACATCGATCGCAATCAGCGCTACCAGTTCGTCAACAACGCGTTCCTGACCTGGATCGCCAAGCGGCACGAAGACGTCGTCGGCAGGGAGGTCATCGAGGTCGTCGGCCGCGACGTCTACGCGCTCTACAACGCCTACATCGACGCTGCGCTCGACGGCGAGCGGACCAATTTCGAGCGGCAGCTGGTCGCGCCGGGGCGCCCGCCGATCTGGATCCGCGTCGACTACTACCCGGACCGCACGCCGCAGGGTTACGTCCGTGGCTTCCTCGTCACCTACGCCGACGTCGACAACCTGAAGCGGCTCGAGCTCGAAGCCGGCCAGCGCGAGCACCGGCTGCGGCTCGTCACCGACAGCGTCGGCGCCTCGATCCTCTATTTCGACCGGCAGCTCAAGGTCCGCTTCGCCAACAAGCCCTTCGGCGACTGGATCGGCGTCCAGGCCGACGACCTGCTCGGCCACCCCGTGCGCGACGTGCTTTCGGGCGAGGCGTTCACCGAGCTGCAGGGTTACATCGAGCGCGCGTTCGCCGGGGCGACCGTCTCCTACGAGCGCCGCGACAAGCGCGCCGGCGGCGAAGCGCGCTGGGTGCGCGTGTCGCTGTTCCCCGATCGCGACATGGGCGGACGCGTCGCCGGCGCCTTCGCGGTGATGACGGACATCGAGGACGACGTCCGCGTCCGCGACGCGCTGAAGGCGCAGGAAGTGCAGCTGCGGCTCTTCGCCGACAACATCCCCGGCCCGATCGCCTACCTCGACCGCTCGCTGCGCTACACCTTCGTGAACCAGGCGTTCGCGAACTGGGTGGAAAAGCCGCAGGACGAGATCTACGGGAAATCGCCGAACGAAGTGCTGAAGTCCGACGTGTCGTCGTTCCTGCGCCCGATCTTGAAGCGCGCGCAGTTCGGCGAGCACGTCGAGTACGAGCGGGTCGGCAAGAACGCGAACGGCGACAAGCGCTGGATGCACGGGCGCGTCGCGCCGGACCTCGACGCCACCGGCAAGGTGCGCGGGCTCTACTGCACCGAGTACGACATCCACGACCTCAAGTCGACGGAACAGGCGCTCGCCGCGCGCGAGGAGCAGCTGCGCCTGTTCACGGACAACATTCCGGAGCCGGTCGTCTACCTCGACGCGGACCGCAAGTACGCGTTCGTCAACGAATCGTTCCTGCAGCTGAACGGCCTCAATCGCGACGAGGTGATCGGCAAGGCGTCCGAGGAAGTGATCGGCCTCGAGGCGTCGCAGGCGCTGGCGCCGTTCCACGACCGCGCGTTCGCCGGCGAGACGCTCATCTACGAGCGCGCGCTCGAGGACGCGAGCGGCCGCATGCGCTGGATCCGCGGGCGCATGGTGCCCGACCATCGCGTACGACGGCCGCATCCAGGGCGTCTACGTCGTCGGCCACGACATCACCGACCTCAAGGAGGCACAGGACGCGCTGGCCGCGCGCGAATCGCAGCTGCGCGTCATCATGGACGGCGTGCCGGCGCCGGTCGCCTACATCGACCGCGACGAGCGCTGCCACTACGTAAACCGCACGTTTCTCCAGTACTTCGGCCTGACCGCCGAGCAGGTCGCCGAGCTGCGCCTGCGCGACGTCGTCGGCCACGGCATCTACCAGAGCGCGCAGGCGATGCTCTCGCGCGCGCTCGAAGGCGAGCCGACCGCGTTCGACCGGCTGGTGCCGGGCGCCAACGGCGTCCGCCGGTGGATGACGATCCGCGTCGTGCCGGATGCCGGACCGTCGGGCGAAGTGCACGGCGCGTTCGTGCTGATGAACGACATCCACGGCCTGAAGCAGGCGCAGGAAGCGTTGCGCGCGTCCGAGGCCGAGCTGCGTCTCATCATGGACAACGTGCCGGCGCGGGTGGCCTACATCGACACCGAAAACCGGTTCCGCTTCCTCAACCGGCACAACGAGGAATGGCTGGGCGAGAGCCGCAAGGACCTGACCGGACGCAAGGTCGCCGAAGTCATCGGCGACGAGCGCTTCGCGCAGCTGCAGCCGCTGCTCGCGCGGGTGCTGAAAGGCGAGGTCGTCGCGACCGAGCAGATGCTGGTGCAGCCCTCGGGCGACCCGCGCTGGGAGGCGATCCACTACGCGCCCAACCGCGACGGCGAAGGCAAGGTCATCGGCATTTACGCGGTGCACACCGACATCCACGACCAGAAGAACAACGAGGATGCGCTGCGCCGCGCCAACTGGATGCTGTCGTCGCACATCAGCAACACGCCGCTCGCGGTGCTGGAGTGGGACCGCGATTTCCGGCTCGTCCGCTGGTCGCCGCAGGCGGAGAACATCTTCGGCTGGACGGCGGACGAAGTGCTCGGGATGCCGATCAACGACAACGCGCTGCTGCACGAGGCGGACCGCGAGGCGCTCGTCAGCGTGCTGGCGTCGCTGACGAGCGGCGAGGAGCCGCGCGCGACCGGCTTGACGCGCAACAACCGCAAGAGCGGGGACACGATCTGGTGCGAGTGGTACCACTCGGCGCTGCTCGATGCCGACGGCAAGATCGCGTCGATCCTCTCGTTCGTGCAGGACGTGTCGTCGCGGATCCAGGCCGAGGAGCGGCTGCAGTACATGGCGACGCGCGACGCGCTGACGGGCCTGCCGAACCGGCTGCTGCTGCACGAGCGGCTGACGCAGGCGATCGCGCAGGCGAAGCGCGGCGGCCGCCGCGTCGGCGTGCTGTTCATCGACCTCGACCGTTTCAAGAACGTCAACGACACGCTCGGCCATCGGATCGGCGACGAGCTGCTGAAAGGCGTGACGAAGGCGCTGTCGACGGCGCTGCGCGAGACCGACCTGCTGGCGCGCCTTGGCGGCGACGAGTTCATGGTGATCGTGGACGACTTCGAGGAGCCGGCGGTACTCGGCCGGATCGCGCAAAAACTGCTCGACGCCATCGCGCAGCCGTTCAAGATCGAGGAGCACGACATCTACGTGACCTCGTCGATCGGCATCAGCGTCTACCCGGACGACTCCGACGACCCCGAGGAGCTCCTGAAGCACGCGGACGTGGCGATGTACCGCTCGAAGGAGCTGGGACGCAACACGTACCAGTTCCTCGACGCCGACCTGGCGCAGCGGCGCCTGAAGCAGCACACTTTGGAAAGCGCGCTGCGCACCGCGTTGAAGGACGAGGTGCTCGAGCTGCATTACCAGCCGGTGGTGCGCATCGCCGACAACAACGTCGTGGGCGCGGAGGCGCTGCTGCGCTGGAACGACCCGGAGCATGGGAATGTGCCGCCGCAGGTGTTCATCCCGCTCGCCGAGGAATCGGGCCTGATCCATGCGCTGGGCGAATGGGTGCTGAAGTCGGCTGCGAAGCAGTGCGTCGCGTGGCGCGACGCCGGGATGCCGTTGACGATCTCCGTCAATCTCTCGGCGCGGCAGTTCTATCGCGACGATCTCGCGCAGCGCATCTCCGAAATCGTCAAGAGCGTCGGCTGCGAGCCCTCGTGGATCGAGCTCGAGGTCACCGAGACGAGCCTGATGCACGACCTCGATGCGATTCGCAAGGTGCTGCACCAGCTGCGTGGCGAGGGCTTCACGGTCGCGATCGACGACTTCGGCACCGGCTACTCGTCGCTGACCCACCTCAAGCACTTCCCGATCGACACGCTGAAGATCGACATCTCGTTCATCGCCGACCTCGAGACCGACCCCGGCGACGCGGCGATCACCGAGGCGATCATCGGGCTGGCGCGCGGCCTCAACCTCAAGGTGGTCGCCGAAGGCGTGGGCACGAAGGCGCAGCTCGAATTCCTGCACGGGCGCGGCTGCCACTGCTTCCAGGGGTTCTGGTTCAGCAAGCCGCTGCCCCACCAGGATTTCGCCGACCTCGTGGCGTCGATGCGCAAGTGAGGAAGTAGGCTAGAGCGTCTCCAGCCAGCGCAGGATCGCGCGCGCCGGCGCTTCCCACCCGCGCTCGAGCATCATCATGTGCGCCAGTCCCGGCAGGATGGTGGCCTCGACGCCGTGATGGCGGGCGGTCGCGTGGACATCGTCCGGCGCACAGATGCGATCGCCGGCGGCGCCGAGCACGATGAGCGGCGTGTCGCCGCGCTCCGGCAGCACCCAATGCAGCCGCAATGACAGGTCCATCAGGGCGCGCGGCGATTCGACGCAGAAGTGCCGCGTCGCTTCGGCGAGGATCGCGGGCTCGACGTCGTCGCTGAAGTAGTACGGCCGCAGCGTCTCCAGGACGTGGACGGAAAGGCGCGTCGGATCGAACTGCATCAGCTGCATCAGCGTGTCGGGCCGCTCCGCCGCGAGCCGCCCGGCGATTCCGACGAGTCCCGACGGCGGCACCGGCGCCATGAGCGCGACGGCGCGCACGGGGCGCGTCGCGAGCAGCCGCTCGCAAACGGCCGCGCCCATCGAGTGCCCGATCAGCACCGGCGGAGAGGGCAGTTGCGCCATCACGTGCTCGATGTCGGCCGCGTAATCGTCGAGCCCGACGACGAAAAGCGAGTCGTGGCCGCCCGATTTGCCATGCCCGCGCAACGACAGCGCATGCGCGGCGTAGCCCTGGCGGGCGAACCACGGAAGGAAATACGCGTCC
Organism: uncultured beta proteobacterium; assembly: GCA_963816925.1. Lineage (GTDB taxonomy): Bacteria > Pseudomonadota > Gammaproteobacteria > Burkholderiales > Casimicrobiaceae > CAIWHR01. The sequence goes on from CAWFMY010000010.1 coordinate 134,873, forward strand.
CAGAACCAGCTGTCGCTGTAGCCGCCGTGAATGAACAGCAGCGGCGGCTTCTTGCGCTTGCCCTTGCCGTTGCTTCGGGCGGGCTTGCGCGAGCGCAATTCGAGGTTCGAGCTCGACGGGGAGCATGGAGGAAGGCGCCGTGGCGCAGGTGAATGATCGAAGCGGACGGCGCGAGAGAGCGGGCTCGGGCAGGGGCCCGGCGGCGCATGCTACGATGCGCGCGCCATGCGTGCCCCTCCCGGCAAGGTCGCCATTCTGCCAGAAACAGAGGCGTCCGCCGCGTACGATCCCGATTGCCGCCGTTGCCCGCGCCTCGCGTCGTTCCTCGATGAAGTCCGGGCCGAACATCGCGGCTATTTCTGTCGCCCGGTGCCGCCCTTCGGCGCGCCCGATGCGCGGCTGGTGATCGTCGGCCTTGCGCCGGGGATGCACGGCGCCAACGCGAGCGGCCGGCCGTTCACCGGCGATTACGCGGGCATCCTGCTCTACGAGACGCTGCACGCGCACGGCTTCGCGACGAAGGCGATCGCCACGTCGCGCGACGACGGTCTCGCGCTGATCGATTGCCGGATCACGAACGCGGTCAAGTGCCTGCCGCCCGCCAACAAGCCGCTGCCGGCGGAGGTGCGCGCGTGCAACGGCTTTCTCGCCGCGGACCTGGCGACGCTGCCCGCGCGGGGCGCGATCCTCGCGCTGGGACGCATCGCGCACGACGCGACGCTGCGCGCGCTGAACCGGCGGCCGTCGTCGCTGGCGTTCGCGCACGGCGCACGGCATGCGCTCGACCATGGCGCCGTGCTCTTCGACAGCTACCATTGCAGCCGCTACAACACCAATACGAGGCGTCTCACGTCGGCGATGTTCAACCAGGTGTTCGAAGACATCGCGCGCCACCTGGGGCGCGCCGCCAGGGCCGCGGCATGAGCAAGGTTTCGCGCCTGTCGAAAGTGACGACCCCGGGCCCGGCGGAACCGCCGCCGGCGCCCACGCTCGACACCTCGGAGCTCCTGCGCGTCGCTCCCGCATCGGCCCGGCGTGTACCGGATGTACGACGCCGCCGGCGACACGCTCTACGTCGGCAAGGCGCGCGACCTCAAGAAGCGCGTCTCGAGCTATTTCCAGAAGAACGCGCACGAGACGCGGATCATGCTGATGCTCTCGCAAGTCGCGCGCGTCGAGACCACGGTGACGCGGTCGGAGGGCGAGGCGCTGCTCCTCGAGAACAACCTGATCAAGGCCGAGGAGCCGCGCTACAACATCATCTTCCGCGACGACAAGAGCTATCCGTATGTCTGCCTCACCGGCGACCCGTTCCCGCAGCTGCGCTTCCACCGCGGCAAGCTCGACCGGCAGAATCGCTACTTCGGGCCCTTTCCGAGCGCGGGCGCGGTGCGCGAGGGGATGGCGCTCCTGCAGAAGGTGTTCCAGCTGCGCACGTGCGAGAACACCGTGTTCGCGAACCGCTCGCGGCCCTGCATGCTCCACCAGATCCAGCGGTGCAGCGCGCCGTGCGTCGGGCTCGTGAGCGCGGCCGATTATCGTGACGACGTGCAGAGCGCCGTGCTGTTCCTGCAGGGGAAGGCGGGCGAAGTGCTGGTGCAGCTCAAGGCGCAGATGGACGAGGCTTCGGCCGCACTGGAGTTCGAGCGTGCGGCGCGGCTGCGCGACAAGGTCACGCGCCTGACGCAACTGCAGGCGCGCCAGTTCGTCGAGAGCGCGACCGCCGGCGACATCGACGTCGTCGCGGCGGGGGCGGAGCAGGGCCTCGTCGCGGTCAACGTGGTGATGATCCGCGGCGGGCGCCACGTCGGCGACCGCACGTTCTTTCCGCAGCACGCCGATGCCGAGCAGTTGCCCGAGGTCGTCCCGGCGTTTCTCGAGCAGCACTACGTCGAGCGTCCCGTGCCGCCGACCATCGTCGTGCCCGAGGCCATCGACCACGTGGCACTCGCGGAGGTGCTGACGGCGCAGGCGGGCCAGCGCGTCGATATCGTCGGCAACCCGGGCGGCGAACGGCGCGTCTGGCTGCAGATGGCGCAGCAGAACGCGGGCTTCGCCATCCGCCAGAAGCTCGCGCAGAAGGCCACGCAGGACGACCGTCTCGTCGCGCTGCAGGCGGCGCTCGGCCTGCCGGCGTCGGCGCAGCGCATCGAGTGCTTCGACGTGTCGCACACGATGGGCGAGCGCGCGGTCGCGTCGTGCGTGATCTTCGACCGCCTCGCGATGCAGACGGGCGAATATCGCCGCTTCAACGTCACGCCCGCGCAGGGCGGCGACGACTACGCGGCGATGCGCGAGGCGCTGACGCGCCGCTGCGCGCGGATCGTGGCCGGCGAATATCCGGCGCCCGACCTCCTCGTCATGGATGGCGGCAAGGGCCAGGTCGCGGTCGCCGCCGATGTGCTGGCGGAGCAGGGCCTGCACGACACGCGGCTGATCGGCATCGCCAAGGGCCCCGAGCGCAAGGCCGGCGAAGAGGACATCGTGTTCCCCGACCGCGCCGACGTGCTCAACCTGCCGCCGGACCATCCGGGGCTGCACCTGCTGCAGCAGATTCGCGACGAAGCGCACCGGTTCGCGATCCAGGGCCATCGCGCGCGGCGGGCCAAGGCGCGGACCACGTCGGCGCTGCAGGAAATCGCCGGGATCGGCGCCCGCAAGCGGCAGGCGCTGCTCGCGCATTTCGGCGGGTTGAAGGGCGTGCAGGCCGCCGGTGTGGACGACCTCACCCGGGTGCCGGGCATCAGTCGCGCGCTGGCGGAAAAGATCTTCGCCACGCTGCATTAGCGTACCGTCGCGCGCGGCGCGGTAGAATTCGCGAATGCCGCCTACCGATCGTGTCAGCGCGCCGCACGCGATGCCGCTGAACGTTCCCATCCTGCTCACGTGGCTGCGGATCGTGCTGATCCCGGTGTTCGTGGCCGTCTATTACCTGCCGGAGGCGTGGCTCACGCCCGCGACCCGGAACTGGACCGCGATGTGGATTTTCGCGGCGGCGGCGATCACCGACTGGCTCGACGGCTGGCTCGCGCGGCGCTGGGGCGTGACGACGGCCTTCGGCGCGTTCCTCGATCCGGTCGCCGACAAGCTGATGGTCGCCGCGGCGCTCATCGTGCTCGTATGGCTCGGCCGCGCGGAGACCTACCTCGCGATCATCATCATCGGCCGCGAGATCGCGATCTCGGCGTTGCGCGAATGGATGGCGGAGCTCGGTCAGGGCAAGAGCGTGGCCGTCGCCTTCATCGGCAAGCTGAAGACCGTCGCGCAGATGACCGCGATCATCGCGCTGCTCCTGCACGAGCCGCTGATCCCGGGGATTCCGACGCCGCTGATCGGCACCGTCGCGCTGTGGATCGCCGCGATCCTCACGCTGTGGTCGATGTTCCACTACCTTCGGCTTGCCGCGCCGCATTTCGGCGGCGACTCCGCTAATCGCGGCCTCTTCCACTCGTGGGCCGCAACTGGCGGACCAACGGCCGCACTCCATCGTTCGGCGACGCGCCCTTCGGGCCTTGGCTCCGCCTCCGGCCTCGCCCGCCTCACTCAGTCGGCAGCGCCGACCACCTCGAGCCGGTTCGCGCGATGCCGCGCACCGAACACCGAGATCTCCGCGGGCTGCACCGGACGGCTGTAGTAGAAGCCCTGGATCTCGTCGCAGTTCCGCTCGCGCAGGAAGGTCACCTGCTCCTTCGTCTCCACGCCCTCGGCGATCACCTTGAGGCGCAGGCTGTGCGCCATCGCGATCACCGCGGACACGATGGCGGCATCGTCGGGGTCCACGGCGATGTCGCGGATGAACGAGCGGTCGATCTTGACGCTCTCGATCGGGAACTTCTTGAGGCGCGCGAGCGACGAGTAGCCGGTGCCGAAGTCGTCGATCGACACGTGGACGCCCATGTCCTTTATCTCGCGCAGCGTTTCGGCGGCGCGCTCCGGATTTTCCATCATCATGCTCTCGGTGATCTCGAGCTCGAGCAGATGGGCGGGGAGCTCCGTCTGCGCGAGCGCATGCGCGATCTCGATCACGAGGCGCTCGTCGCTGAACTGGCGCGGCGACAGGTTGACGGCGACGCGTATCGGGCCGGTGCCGTCGGATTGCCAGGCGAGCGCCTGCGCGCAAGCGGTGTGGAGCACCCAGCGCCCGATGTGCCGGATGAGGCCGGAATCCTCGGCGAGCGGGATGAAGAGGTCGGGCAGCAGCAGGCCGCGCTCGGGATGTTCCCAGCGCACGAGCGCTTCCACGCCCGTCATGGCGCCCGTGCGCACCGACACCTTCGGCTGGTAGAGGAGCCGCAGCTGGTTGGTGTCGAGCGCGCGGCGGATGCCCGCGCCCATCACGATCCGCTCTTCCGCGGGGCGGCTGTCGACCTCGGAGAAGAACGCGAGGCTGTTGCGCCCTGAATCCTTCGCGCGGTACATCGCGATGTCGGCCTTCTTGAGCAGCGTCGCGGCGTCGTCGCCGTCGTGCGGGCACATCGCGATGCCGACGCTCGCGGACAGCCGGCATTCCTGGCCGAGCATGTTGAACGGCTCGGACAGTGCGTCGAGCAGGCGCTGGGCGAACTCGCTGACGTCGCTTTCGCGCGCGACGTTTTCCGCGAGCACGATGAATTCGTCGCCGCCGAGGCGCGCGGCGGTGTCGGACGCGCGAATCGTGTCCGATATCCGCTGCGCCATGATCTTCAGCACTTCGTCGCCGGTCAGGTGGCCAAAGGCGTCGTTGACGTCCTTGAAGCGGTCGAGGTCGATGAAGAGCACCGCGAGCACGTTGCCGTGCCGCCGCGCGATCGACAGCGCGTGGTGCACCCGCTCGAAGAACGCGCCGCGGTTGTAGAGGTTGGTCAGCGTGTCGTAGTGCGCGAGGCGGTTGATGTTCTCCTCGGCGAGCTTTTGCTGCGTCACCTCGCGCCCGACGCCGCGGTAGCCGGTGAAGAGGCCGTCGGCGTCGAATACGGGCTCGCCGCTGATCGCCGCGAACGTCACGCCGCGCACGGGATGGACGCGCCGCAGCACGACGTCGTAGAACGTCTCGCGCGACTCGAGGCGCGCCTGGAGAAGCGCCCAGCCGCCGTCGGGCGCCTCGACGTCCGGCAATTCCCAGTGCGCGAGGCCGAGGTGCTCCTCGACGGCGAAGCCGGTGACTTCGCAGAAATTGCCGCTGATGGCCGTGAAGCGCAACTCGGCGTCCTGTTCCCAGTACCAGTCGGAGCCGAGCGAGGTGAAGCTGCGGAAGCGCGCTTCGCTGGCCGCGAGCGCCGCGGTGCGGTCGCTCACGCGCGATTCCAGCGTGTCGCGCTGGTGTTCCAGCGCATCGGTCAGCTCGCGCATTTCGCGCGACGAAAGGTCCTGCGAGCGCTCGAGCAGGTACCGGTCCTGGTCCGCGCTGCCGTAGCTCTGGCTCACCTGCTCGAGCAGCGTGCCCCAGGCATCCAGCGCGGGCAGCCGGCCGGGTGCGAGCCCCAGGCGGCGCAATTGACGGCGCAGCAGGTTATGCAATGGCTTCACGGATTGTCGTCAGCGTCATCGTCTGGTTGTGCAATTCGCACATGGGGCAGCCCGCAGGCGAGATTTCGCCGTAGGCATAAAAGCCGATCTGATGCGACCCGAGCGGGAGCGCTTCGAGCGCGGCTTCGGTTTCCTCTTCGGTGCGGGCGCCGAGGACGAGGCGGCGACCCACGCAGCTGATCGCCAGCGCAAGGGTGGGCTTGCCGCTCGAGCCGGCGGTGGCGTCCGCCGCGGCGCGCATGGCGCCCGCGATGAGACGATCGTGGTTCGAACGCATCAGCTGGGCGCGCCAGCCATTCGGAACATCGCCGGCGAACGTCATCGACTGCGCTTTCTCGTCGATGGCGAGGATCGAGCGGACCACGGGACCCTTGGCCCCGTGCGGTTCCCGGATCGACAGCGGGAAGCGCAACGCGGTCGCCGGCAGGCCGGAGGCGAGCTCGCCCAGATAGTCCTTGTACAACGCGAGCGCCGGTTTGCCGTCCAGCTCATAGAGCACGTTGCCGGTGGCGCGCGTCACCCGCCGCTCGGGCCCGAAGGTGTCCCATCCGCCCTGCGACCCGGTGCCGATTTCGAGGGGGCCGCTCAGGGCGACCGCCACGACGGAGCCGCTGACGGGCTTGCCGTCGACCATGACCCAGGTCCGCGCGAAGCGTTCACCGTCGGCCGCGAGTCCGCCGGCGATGATCGTGTTCCGGGGCAGCGCGTCGGACAGCCCGCGGACGAGGTTGGTGCCGTTGACCGCCAGGCCCTCGGAGAACACGAGGACCAACTGCGGCTTGGTGCGGGCAAGCTTGCGGCCGAGCCGGGCGCCGGCGGCCGCCGAATCCTTGGCGGAGGCGATCTTGGTCGAGGCTACCGCGAGCTCGGTCTGCTCAAATTGGGCAACCGCGACGACCAGCGTCCCATCGGCGACCAGGTGATCGTGGATCTCACCCGCGCTCGAGCAGCCGACGATGGCGCTCAATGGGAAGGCCGTGGCGAGCTCGGCCAGCGCCTTGGGCGCATCGGCGTAACCGGCCGCGCCGAAGGCGACGATCAGCGTCCGGGCGGAGTCGCGTTCGGTCGGAAGGACGACCGACCAGCCAGCGCCCAAGCCGTGGGTGAAGGTTTCACAATTTGCATGAGATTGACCCAATCCCGGCCTCCCAAGCAATAAGCGGGCCGAAATCGGGGAACGAACGGCGGGGCGGGGTGCACCGGCGGGCGTCGAAGGCCGACGACCGGCCCGGGCCCGGGTGCCGAAACGCGCGTCCGGCAAGGCTTTGCGTTGACCCGGAGTGCCGCAAAACAGTAAAATGGAAGGCTTGTTCCCCGATAGCTCAGCTGGTAGAGCGACGGACTGTTAATCCGCAGGTCCCTGGTTCGAGCCCAGGTCGGGGAGCCAAGAATTCAATACGTTAGGTCCGCTCGGACCGACGGACTCGATTGCGGAACGCGAAGATGCCGTTCCGCTTTCGTTTTCAGCGCAGTCCTGGGCGCCTAGAGCCGAGGACGTTGCGACCGCGCCAGCGGGTTGCGCTATCAGGCAGCCGAAACTGCCGCCAACGGCGGGTACCGCGAAGTCCGCTTCCGCTCCGGCCGGTGGGCATCGCCGTCCAAATTGCCAGGAAGCAGACGTTCGAAGCGATGATCGCTCGCAACGCAGTTCTCAACAGCTAATCAATGTAATCGGTAGGCAGCGTGGCAAGCCACACATTGCTGCATGACCGTACCGAGTGCCGCAAGGGCCGGCCGAACGTCGTTGCTCACGCTCGCCGTCTGCGCTTCGATGGCGAAGCGGCTCGCGGCCCGGTGCATCTGCGTCCCAATGTCCTGCATCGCCTGTGGCATGAAAGGTGCGATGTGCGCTGCACCGTGAAGCTCCAGCGAACTCATGCCCAGGCGCTGCTCGGCGATGGCCGCTGCCTTGTCGAATTCGTTCTTGGACAGGGCCACATCGATCTCCTGAAGCGCGAGCAGATGGTCGCGCATGCTGGTAATCGTGTGCAGGCGCATCGGTTCGGGAAATTGGACGAATTGCCGTGTATCAGCGCTGGGGGCAGCGGTCGTAGTCTTCGAATGCTGGTGCTCCTGCGCGATGGCGGAAGACGCAAGGGCGCCCATCCAAGCCACTGTCATGGCTGCCGCGAGAGCGGTGGTGATCCGCATCTGGCCTCCGCGAGTGGATGGGCGTGACACTCGAATCGGGCAGAACGAGGATTCGCGCGTCATCCGCGGCCGCCGCACTCGCAGCCGGACGCAACCGGCGTGGCGGCCGCTGCAGGTTCGGCGTTCGCGGAGAACCAGCCAGCGATCTTCTCGCGGCTCGGCACGCCGCCCGAGTGTACGACCTTGCCGTCGACGACGACGCCGGGCGTGGCCAGAATCCCGTAGCTCATGATGTCCTGGATCGCTTCGACCTTATCCAGCGTGATGGCCACCCCAAGTTCCTTTGCCACCTCCTGGACACGCTGAGTTGTCGCACGGCAGTTCGCGCAACCCGTTCCCAGTACTTTGATCACTTTCATGTTGTCGTCCCGTTGACCTACAACACTGCGTTGAACACGTAGCCCACCAGCAGGATGCCGCTCGCGACCACGGCGGCAAACGTGGCGATGAGTCGCATCTTGAGCACCTTGCGCAGAATGACCATCTCGGGCAGCGACAGCGCGATGACGCTCATCATGAACGCCAGCACGGTGCCCAGCGCGGCGCCTTTGGCCAGCAACGCCTCGACGATGGGAATGATGCCCGCGGCGTTGGAGTACATCGGCACGCCGATCAGTACGGCGACCGGTACCGACCACCAAACGTCCTTGCCCATCAGACCGGCCATGAAGTCCTCGGGAACGTAGCCGTGAATGGCGGCGCCAATGGCAATGCCCGCCATGACGTACGGCCAGACCCTGCCCACGATTTCGCGCACCGATGCAAACCCGGCCTGTACGCGCTCAGCCAGCGTTACGTTGTCGGCGCTAACCGCTGCGTTCATGCGTGGCATGTTCCTCACCCAATCCTCGAGATACGCCTCCATGCGCAGCCGGCCGATCACCCAGCCGGAAACGATGGCAACCGCAAGGCCAAGGCCGAGGTAGAGACCGGCGATCTTCCAGCCGAAGAGCCCGAGCAGCAGCGCGAGCGCGACCTCGTTGACCATCGGCGCCGAGATCAGGAACGAGAACGTGATGCCGAGCGGCACGCCCGCCTGCACGAACCCGATGAACAGTGGCACTGCGGAGCAGGAACAGAAGGGCGTCACGACGCCGAGCGAGGCCGCCAGGACATTGCCCACGCCCTCGGCGCGGCCGGCGAGGAGGGCCCGCGTGCGTTCGGGCGTGAAGTAGGAATTGATCATCCCCATGACGAACACGACGCCGGTGAGCAGCAGCAGCACCTTCGGGGTGTCGTAGAAGAAGAACTGGAGTGCGCCGCCGAGGTGGCTGTCCCGATCCACCGGCAGCAGCGCCGTCAGCATCTCGGACAAAGGCGTCAACGCCTGAAAAGCAACAAACCACACCGCGGCCGCGGCCAGCAGGAACAGCCGGGGCCGGTGGTTGGGGAGCGCCAGGACAGCGTTCATGCGACGCGTCCGATGGCGCGCCGCGGTCGGCCCGCGAACGCTGCAAGGCGCTTTCTCACGTCGCGCAGCTGATCAGGCGGCACGCCACCGCCGACCAGCGCGTCGAGCATTGACCGAGCCCATTTGGGCAGTGTCGCCAATCGATAGTGCATCCACGTCCCCTCGCGCCGGGACTTGATCCAACCCCCGTCACGCAGCAGGGCGAGGTGGCGAGAAACGCTCGGCTGAAGCTCTTCGACCGCTGCGACGAACTCGCAGACGCAAACTTCACCTTCGGCCGCCAACAACGCCAATATGCAGCGCCGGGTGGAATCACCGATCAGATCGACGTTGGGGTTCATGTTTGCAATATAGCGCGTACGTTATATAGACGGTTCTGCATGCGGTTGATCTGCGTCAATGCCGCGGTTAATTTGGCGCCAATGCCGGGGCACAATGCGGTGTTGAGAAGAATGCACGACACGGTTTATTCAGGAGAATCCCGAATGTTGGTATCGGACGTTGTAGAGCGGGTGCTTCGCAGCATTGCTGCAGGTCCGGATGAACCTGTTGACGCCGCTGTTCGGGCGGATGCGCTGCGCCTGCTGCTTACTCGTTTCTCGATCAGTCCGAAACATCTCGGCGAACCCGGGCCATCCGACGATGAATTGGCGGTGGTCACCCTCGCCGCACTGCGAGGTCCGGATCACAACAAGCTCATTCCATTCCGGTTTGTCATCGCCCGCGGGGAAGGCTTGGAACGCCTCGCAGAGTTATTCGTCGACTACGGCCGGCGCCGCGGGAAGACCGGTGAGGTGCTTGAAGCAGAGCGCGTTCGGGCAATGCAGGCGCCCGTTGTGGTCGCGGTAATCGCTCGCATCGAGCTTGGGAACAGCGAGGTCCCACCTTATGAACAGTGGTCGTGCGTAGGGGGTGCGATCAGCAACGCCCTGACCGCGTTGCATTTCATGGGCTACGCCGGAAAGATGTTGTCCGGCGTAAGGGCGGCGGACCCGGTAATAGAAGGCGCCTACTGCAAAGACGGCGAAAAGCTGCTCGGCTGGATCTCTATGGGCACGCCCAAGGGCCCCGCGAAAGCGCGTGGCGAAATCGACCCGAGCAGAATCCTAACCACCTTCTAGCGAAGAGGGTCGCGTGGTAGCGTCAGGGTCATTGCGTGCTGCCGAATCCGCGATCCGCGCGGCAACAGCGCGGGTGCAAATAGGGGGCATCTGGCGCGCGCGTCGTCGAGACGGCGGCCCTGTCGCGCAAGAACCTCAATGCGCGCTGAAGTAGCGAAAGTTTCGGCGAGGGAACTTCGTTCTGCCCGAGGACTGTGCTCGTTCTTTCTTCAAGACGATCCATGACGCCTCCGTTAGGCAATGACGGTTCCGGCAAGCATGCCGCTACGCGAGAAATTAGCTTGCGCAGCACCCGGGCGCGCAGCAGGCTTCCGGCTTCGTGGCGCGAATGAACGCGCTGACGAATTTGCCGTCGACTTCATCCGCGACCGCATCGACATCCAGACCTTCTGAAGCGAGGAAGGTTCGCGCGTCTTCGGCGCCATAGACGCGGGTGACTTCCACGTCGACGCCGGTGAATCCTGCGCCGGTGAGCTTGCTCCGATAGTCGGCTTCGGACAGTGCGCCGGCGATGCAGCCGACCCAGAGTTCCATGCTATTGCGGATTGCCGGCGGCACGTCGCCGCGCACGACCACGTCGGAGACGGCAAACCGCCCACCCGGCTTCAGAACCCGATACGCCTCCTGCAGCACGCGGTCCTTGTCACCGGAGAGATTGATCACGCAGTTCGAGATGATCACGTCCACCGTGTTGGCGGGCAGCGGGATATTCTCGATTTCTCCCCGGAGGAATTCGACGTTGGCGAGGCCGCTCTTGCGCTTGTTCTCGTCGGCCAGCGCCAGCATCTCATCGGTCATGTCGAGCCCATAGGCTTTGCCCGAGGGCCCGACACGGCGAGCGGACAGGATCACGTCGATGCCACCACCCGAGCCGAGATCAAGAACGATCTCGCCCGGCTTCAGCTCGGCCAGCGCGGTGGGGTTGCCACAGCCCAGTGACGCCAGGAGTGCGGCGTCCGGCACTTCGCCGGCCTGACCCGCGTCGTATAGATTCGAAGTGATTGGGTCGCAGCATTGCGCCAACGTCGGTGCACTGCCGCAGCAACTGCTGCGACCGGTTTGAACCTGCGCTGCAGCCTGGCCGTACTTTCCGCGGACGATTTCCTTCAGATCATTGGTGGCAGTCATGGATGACCTCTTCGAATTGACGATGGCGGCGGCGGACAGGCGTGCGGCGTGGCGCAACCGAGTGAGTCTAGGGGCAAACGTCAGGCGCCTTGAAGCCGACCGGCTCAGGCGTCACGAAATACTTGCGCTGGAACTGCAGCGCGACATTAACCAGCAAGATCAGTACTGGCACCTCGACCAAGCGGGCCGATGACCGCGGCGAATGCCTCGCCGGAGTCGATGCCGAAGACCGCGATGGCCACGGCGATGGCCAACTCGAAGTTGTTGCTGGCGGCAGTGAAGGAGAGCGTGGTCGTCTTCGAGTAGTCGGCACCGATCCGGTGTCCCAGCCAGAACGACACGAGGAACATCAGCACAAAGTAGACGACCAGCGGGATCGCGATGCGGACCACGTCGAGCGGAATCCGGACGATGTAGTCGCCCTTGAGCGAGAACATGACGAAGATGGTGAAGAGCAGGGCGATCAGCGTGATCGGGCTGATCTTCGGCACGAAGCGCTCGTGGTACCAGACCTTTCCTTTGGCGCGCACCAGCAAGAAGCGAGTGATCGCGCCGGCGAGGAAGGGAATGCCGAGGTAGATGAACACGCTCTTGGCGATGTCGGCAATCGTGATGTCGACCTTGAATGACTGCAGACCGAGCCATCCCGGCAAGACCGTGATGAACACCCAGGCGTAGACCGAGAAGAACAGCACCTGGAAGATCGAGTTGAAGGCGACCAGCCCGGCGCAGTACTCGGTATCGCCCTTGGCCAGCTCGTTCCAGACGATGACCATCGCGATGCAGCGTGCGAGGCCGATCAGGATCAGGCCCACCATGTAGTGGGGATAGTCGCGCAGAAATACGACGGCCAGCACGAACATCAGGATCGGCCCGATGACCCAGTTCTGCACCAGTGACAGAGTCAGAACCCGGCGGTTGCGGAACACGTCACCCAGGTCCTCGTAGCGGACCTTGGCCAGCGGCGGGTACATCATCAGGATCAGGCCGACGGCAATCGGGATGTTGGTCGTGCCGCTCTGAAACTGGCCCCAGAATCCGGCGACGCCCGGGAACAGGTAACCCGCCAGGACGCCGGCGGCCATGGCCAGAAAGATCCACAGTGTCAGGTAACGGTCGAGAAAGCCGAGCCTGCGGGTGAGCGCTGCCATGTTGTCTGCCTGTTCGCCTACGCCATCGATGCGATGAAAATCCTCGTGCCGAGTGCCTTGGTCATCAAGATGATTCGGCGTTCGCCGGCGACTTGCCAAGCTCGTCCAGCTTGCGCTGCAGGCTCAGTCGATCAAGCTTCGCAAGCGGCAGGCTCGCGAAGATCCGGATGCGATTCAGCAAGGTACGGCTCGCCTCGGCAAATGCCTTGCGCTTGTCCTCGTCGCTGCCCTCGACTGCTGCGGGGTCGGGGATGCCCCAGTGCGCGGTCATGGGCTGACCCGGCCAGACCGGGCAAACCTCACCGGCGGCGTTGTCGCAGACCGTGAACACAAAATCGAGTTTGGGCGCATCGGGCTTCGCAAATTCGTCCCAATTCTTGCTGCGCAGGCCATCGGTCGGCATCCGATTGCGCGCCAGCAACTCCAACGCGAACGGATTCACCCGGCCCGCCGGATGCGAGCCGGCACTGAAGGCGCGGAAGCGACCGGCTCCGACCTGGCGCAGGATGGACTCGGCCATGATGCTGCGGGCCGAGTTGCCGGTGCAAAGAAAGAGGACGTTGAAGGTGGTGACGCTGGTGTCGGACATGACGTGGTTTCGGATTCAGAGCGCGTGATCGGGATGATCAGCCGCAGCAGCGAGGCGTCGCTTTGGTGACGGAGTTGGCTTGCGCCGGCGTACAGCAGGCTGTCGCCGCCGAGGTGGCAGTCGAGGCATGGGCGGCGGACGCAGCCGCCGAGGCCGGCGTGCAACACGACGCTTGCGACGACTCTGCCATCACTTGCGCTGGTGTGCAGCACGTTGATGCGGCACCGACCTCGGCATCGTCGCTGTTGAAATAGCGCACCTCGCCAAGGGTGTGATAACCCTCCCAAGGGATTCCCTGCGGATCGGTCACCCAGTGCTTGTCCGATTTCGCGTAGCAGCAGCTGGCGCCGGGCTCGTCCCGCAGCGATGCCTGACCGGCGGCAGCGAACTGCTCGCGGATTTCGGCCAGTTCGTCCGCCGAGTCGGCTTGCAGGCCAAGGTGGTTGACGCCAGCTTCGCCACCGCGGGTCGAGATCGCGAAATTGACGCACGGGTCCTCGATCATCCACTTGGCGTAATCGTCCTTTTGCACCGTGGGAGGTGCGCCGAACAGGCCGGAATAGAAACGGATGCTTTGGTCGAGGTTGGCGACCCCGAGGTGAACGTGAAAGCGCTTCATGCGGATTTCCTCTTGCGTCGGGTGGGCAATGGAGCCGCAATGGGTCGAGGCGCGCCGGCAGGCACGCATGCGGCATCGCAGACTGAGCTGGCGCGGCAGCAGTTCTCGGTGAGATACCCCACCAAGCCGTTCATCGCTGCGAGGTCGGCGCTATACCAGATGAAACGGCCGTCCTGACGCGAGGCGATGAGCCCTGCGTGCGAAAGCTCCTTCAGATGGAACGACAGCGTGGGAGCGGCAAGCGAGAGCCGCTCGGCAATCAGCCCAGCGGAAAGGCCCTCCGGTGCGTGTTCGACCAGGAGCCGAAAGACTGCCAGCCGATGCTCTTGGGACAGCGCCGCCAAGGCGTTCAGTACACGCTTCGTTTCCATAATTTTAATAGTATCGAAGTATTGTGTGTGTTGTCAAGGACCCACTTTCCCCGGGGAGGTGACGTTGGCGCGAGTGCTAGGTATAAGTCGGAAGAGTCTTTGGGAGCGCATGCGTCGATTAGCAATCGCTGCGAGCGACACGCGAGACAACGTCCGCTTCCGCTCAAACGAACGTCGGCTTGTGGCAACACCGAACGCACCGGCGAAGGTCGGGAGTGAAGTTACCCACGTTTCGTGGACAGTTCCAGACAGGCACAATGGCCCTAGGAGGTCTGTGTCATGGAACGCAAGGAACGCAGGCACCATACCCGGGAGTTCAAGCTCGAGGCGGTGAGGTTGGCTGGCGTTGGAGACAAGACCAAGGCCAAGGTGGCGCGGGAGCTGGGCGTTCGGGTAAACCAGTTGCGCCAGTGGCGCCTCGACTTCGAGGAAGAAGAGCGCAACGGCGTTCCCAAGCAAGAACTGGCGACGGCTGAGCAAGATCTCGGGACGCTGCGGCGTGAGAACGCCAGGCTGCGGGAGGAGAACGAGATTTTAAAAAAAGCGGCGGTGGGTTCAACCATTCAGCGCAACACCTTTGTTCTAATGCTGCATTTTAGAGAAGGTGGCATGTATGGCTCGAATGGGACGCCCCGGTCTTTCCGATTCCCAGAAGTCGGAACTCTGGCAACGCTGGAAGGCTGGCGAATCGCTTAGCGACATTGGTCGTGCGTTGGGCAAGCACGCCGCTTCGATATTTGGGGTAGTCGTCTCCAAGGGCGGGATTGTTCCCCCCATCCGTCGACGTGCGCCGTTAGTGTTGCAACTCGAGGAGCGAGAGGAGATTTCTTGGGGCCTTGCTGCTAACCGCTCGATCCGCAAGATAGCGGCTGCGGGCTCAACCGGTCGATGCAACACCGTACCTCCCTACTGGACTTCCCCTGGTTTCGTGAGCAATCCGGACATTTCCGGCGGAGACGCGAGACGGTCGACGGACAGCTCGTCCGATCAGCGCAACACTAGCATCGCGTAACCCGGCAATGACACGGGAGACGACCGATCCAGTCCTTGTGCCACCATATCAGCGCGAACGGAACGCATTGCCCGCCCTAGCAGCGCCTTGGCATCGTTTGAACGGCCCCAACCTCGACCGTGGCCGCGCCCATTGTAAGGATCATCACAAGTGCGATTACAATTTCAATGTGGACCTCGTTACGATGAAATACTTCATTTTCAATCTGGTTGACGGCGATCGGGAACGGGCCGCGTCGTTTCTCATTGCGAAGAGGTGGGTGGTCGGCCGTGAGGAGCGCCATCGCGATGCCCTCGCTAGCGGCGATCTCGTCCTGGTATTCGTTGCGGTAACAAGCGAATTCGTCGGTCGGGCGAAACTCGAGACCGCGTTCCTCGATCCGATACCGGTCGATCCTGCGGCCTCCGGCCCGGCGGTGAGTGGGGTGCTATTCTCCGACGCTGACGCGTGGACGAGCGGCGTACCATTGACCGTCGCAGTGCAGCTTATTGATCCGATGGGTTCCAACCCCTACGTCCAGGCGAACGCGGCCGGATTCCGTTCGGGCGTGGTGCAGATCACCGCCGAGGAGTACGACAAAGTGTTGTCGCTGCACGACGAGGCGCGTTCTACGTGAATTCATGCGATATGTGGTGGTGACCGCGACGTAGGCGCAGTCGACGGTCAAAGTCGCGTAACAAGGGCGCGCCGTCACCAGTTTCGGCCAAATCCGGACGGCCAGCGTCACCGTCCAAGCTGCCCGGAAGCAGTAAAACGCTTACGCGGCTGAAGCCGCGCTGGGAGGCGTAGTATTGCCGGACGACTATTGGTCGGGAAGGTGATTCAGTGATGGAGCGGCGGGCATTCCTCATCACCGCTGTCGGTGCACTCGGGGCGTCGGTGCTGCACGCGCAAGCGGCCCAACCACCCGTGCAACTCGGCTTCCTGCGCATTGTCGCCCCTCCGAAAGAGTACATCGACGCGCTCGAGCAGGGATTGCGCGATCGTGGGTATGTGCCAGGGCGAGACGTCGTGATCGAGTATCGGTTCGCGGACAACCGGGAGGACCAACTCGATGGACTCGCCAAGGAGCTGGTCGAACACAAGGTCGCGATCATCATCGTCGCTGGCAACCAGGCTGCTGATGCTGCAAGAAACGCGACCCGGACGATCCCGATTGTTATGGCTGTCGCGAACGACCCGGTGGCCAGCGGGCTCGTCGTCAGTCTCGCGCGGCCGGGCGGGAACATCACGGGCACGACGCTACTGAGTAGCACGCTCGCGGGCAAGCGGCTGGAACTGTTGAAGCAACTGCTTCCAAAGGTGTCGCGCGTGGCGGTCCTGCTCAATAAGGACGCACCCGCTCACGCCATCGCCTGGAAGGAAACGCTTGCTGCAGCGACGACGCTTCGCATCGAGGTCGAGCCCTTCGAAGTGCAAGGCGCCGCGATGTTCGACGAAGCATTCGCCAGGATGGTCAAGGCCCGAGTGGAGGCGCTGGTACTGTTCGAGGATGCGATGTTCGTGACTGAGCGGGATCGACTCGCCGCGCTCGCGGCGAAGACGCGGCTGCCGACTGTCTATGGACAGAGGAACAGCGTCGACGTTGGCGGCCTTATGTCCTATGGGCCCAGCATCGTGGACGCTTATCGAAACGCGGCGAGCTTCGTCGACAGGATCCTCAAAGGCGCGAAGCCTGGCGATCTGCCGATCGAGCAGCCGACGAAGTTCGAGCTGGTCATCAACCTCAAGACCGCCAAGGCGCTTGGCCTGACGATCCCGCAGTCACTACGGGTGCAGGCTGAGTTAATAGAGTGATGAATCGTTGCGCATTGCTCGCGGGATTCGCTGTGCTCGCGGTGGTCGCTGACTAACCAGATTCGTCTGCTTTGGAGAAGACCCACCGGCTGCTGTGGGTGGCGGGTTCAATGGGTCATTGCAACACCGCCCTAAGTCTATCAGCCGGCGTTTCAAATCCCAGAGTCTTCCTCGGGCGCTGATTCAGGCGCAACGCGATCTTGTTTAGGTACGCTTGCGAGTAACCAGAGAGGTCCGTGCCTTTCGGGAAGTACTGACGTAACAAGCCGTTGGTGTTTTCGTTGCTGCCGCGCTGCCACGGACTGCGCGGATCGCAGAAATAGACCTGCACGTCGGTGGCGATGGTGAAGTTCTTGTGGTCTGCCATCTCCTTGCCCCGATCCCAAGTCAATGAGCGGCGCAGCTCCAGAGGCAGCTTGCGCACCTGTTTGCTGAGGGCGGAGACCACGCTGGCGGTATCCTTCCCCTGTACCTTGATCAGCATCGCGAAGCGGGAATGGCGCTCGACCAGCGTCGCCATGTGCGAGTTGTTGGTACCGGAAAGCAGGTCGCCTTCCCAATGCCCCGGAACGGCGCGGTCCTCGATTTCGGCGGGACGTTCGCGGATGGAGATCGCATCGACGATCTGCCCCGGCAGCCTACTTGGTGTGGTGCCACCTTTCGGATAGCGCATGCGCCGCCGCGCCCGAAGATGCCCGAGCAACTCTTTCTTGAGCACGCCACGGGCCTGGACAAACAGACTGCGATAGATGGTTTCGTGGGACACCTGCAAGCCCTCGTCGGCAGGGAATTCGCGCTTCAGCCATCCCGAGATCTGCTCCGGTGACCAATCGAGCGCCAGCTTCTCGGCAACACGCCATCGTAGCCTGCGATGGCTGGCCAGACGACACGGCTTCGGCCGCAGCGCCAACTCCCAGGCGCGCCCGTCCGCCTCAATGGCGCGGTACGTGCTTCGCCCCCCATGCCGCGCCACCTCCCGGCTGACCGTCGAGGGCGAGCGCCCCAGGCCGGCCGCGATGCCGCGAATCGACCGACCCGCAGCAATACCGCGCGAAATCTCTTCGCGCTCATCCAGCACCAGCGCCGCAGGGCCACGCCGGCGGGCTACCGGCGCGATGCCTCCATTAAACGCCAAGACATGGTGGATCGCGCCCTTGGTCCTCTCCAGCGACCGGGCGATATCGCTCGCGCACTGACCACTCTTCCAACGCTCCCAAAGTTCAGCCCTCTTCTCCAGAGACAACCCCGGGCGTCCAATATTCGCCATGCGTGCACCTCCTCATCCACAAATTAGATCAGAAGGTGTTGCGTCGACCCATTGAACCCGCCGTCGATAACGGTTCTTCGCATCGCTCCGCAAATTGGATCGGCGACGCCCCTGTCAAAAGGCTACAGCGGTGCATGTTGGGCTATTTGCGGAGAATAATCGCGGCTAAGTGAATGATTAAGCGTTAATTGCAGACCCACTGCCAATCCGCGGGCCCCTGGTTCGAGCCCAGGTCGGGGGGCCATGCAAAATTCACGTTGCGCGCGCATTGGCAACTTTCGATGTGCGATATTTGCAAGACAATCTCAAGAAAACCGCCGCATGCGCGGGTCAGCCATGAGAGATTCGCGCTTCCCTGCAACCACTTGGTGTGGTGGGGAAAGAGGGCCTAGTCGATCTCAGCGGCTGTACCCGGCGCCGGCGTGAAGCCGAGATCGCCGCGGGCCAGCGCCTTCTCGCGGCCGCCGTACTGCGCGAGGAGTTCGGCCTGGCGCCGCTTGGCGCGCGCGTCGGTCGCTTCCGGGTCGAGTACTGCGCGTAGCCGCCGTTCCCCTTCTGCAAGCGCGGCCGCAAACCGTTCATCGCCCGCGAGATCGGTTAGCTCTTCAGGATCGGCGGCCAGGTCGAAGAGCTGCGGGGGCGCCCCGACGTAATGGCAATACTTCCATCTATTGAATCGCAGCATGTACGCGCCTCCAGTGGAGGCAGTTGCGTGGTATTCGCTGACGACGGGCCGCTCGGACGCAGCGCCGTTCGCCAACTCGAACAGCGAGGCGCCTGGCAGCGCGCGACCGCCGACTCGCGGCGGCAGGCCGGCGCCCGCGAGAATCGTCGGCGCGCAATCGATATGTGACACCGGCGAGTCGACGACGCATGCGGTGGGAATGTCCGGACCGGCGACGATCAGTGGCACGCCGGAGGACTCTTCGTACAGCGTGGACTTGCCCCATAAGCCGCGAGCGCCCACATTGTCGCCGTGGTCGCTTGTGTAGATCACGCGGGTATCCGTTTCGAGACCTGCGTCGCGCAGCGCCCGCAGCACATACCCGACGTTCTCGTCCATGGACGACACGAGGCCCGAATAGCCGGCGATAGCGCGTTTGACATCCGCCTCAGACCCGAAGTGTGCATCGTAGTCGACCGTGTGCGCGTAGGTATCGAGAAAGGGGTGATGCGGGCGTGCGTCCGCCGCGTAAAGCTTGGGCATCGGCAGCTCCTGTTGCCAATAGCGATAGAACCATTGCGGCGGCGCCGTCAGCGGAAAATGCGGGCACACGAACGACACGAACAATACCCACGGGCGGTCGCGCCACTTCGGGGCCTCCTCGTGCAGCCAGATCTGCGCACGCGACGCAATGTCGCGGTCATACACCGTATATGGCGACTCACCGGGACCAGCAAGCCTGGCCATCTTGTCGCCGCCCTTGCGCTTCGGAATGTTCTCGCGAATGAGACCCTTGACGTCGCCCAAGCCGTCGACGATGTGCATCGGTACGATTTCTTCGGAGAAGCCGTGGTCGTCGCCCGGACGGCCGCGGAAATGCAGCTTGCCGATCGAGACGACGCGATGACCGCCATCACGCAGCGCGTGGTGCCAGCTCGGGATCGCGCCGTCGTAGCCATCGGCGTTGTCCCAGTAGCCGACGTCGTGAACGTAGCGCCCCAGGGCGAATGCCGCGCGCGCCGGCACACAGATCGGGCACGCCGTGTAAGCGGCGGCAAAGCGCGTGCCTCGGGCGGCTAGTGCGTCGAGGTTTGGCGTCGCGATGTAGGGATGGCCGGCAGCCCCGATAAACTTCGGATTGTGCTCGTCGGACATCAGCACGAGCAGGTTGGTGGCGCGCATGCGGGAAGTATCGCATGACAGCGGGGCCGTGTATTCTTTGCGATCGCGTCGATAGTCTGGAGCAAACATGAAGCGACTGCATCGTGGTGCCTTGCTGCTCGTGGCGTTCGCGTTTTGCGCCGTCGGCGCAAGTGCGCAGCCGTATCCTAACCGTCCGATCAAGCTGATCGTCGCCGATTCGGCAGGTGGGGCTCCCGACCAGCTCGCCCGCCTCGTTGCGCAGAAGCTGTCGGACAGCGTCGGCCAGCCGGTCGTCATCGACAACCGCGCCGGCGCGGGCGGCGTCGTGGGCGCGGAACTGGCCGCGAAGTCGGCTCCGGACGGCTACACGCTGCTCTTAACGACGACGGCGATCTACGCCATCCTGCCCAACCTGCGCAAGGACCTTCCGTACGACCCGGTCAAGCAGTTCGTACCCATCTCCCGCATCGCGACCGCGTCGAACGTCCTCGTCGTGAACAACGCATTACCGGCGAAGAATATCGCGGAGCTCATCAAGCTCGCCAAGGACAAGCCTGGCGCACTTAACTACGCGTCGGCCGGCGTGGGTACGCCGGCGCATCTGGCCGGCGAGATGTTGAACCTGCTGGCCGACATCAAGGTCGTGCATGTTCCGTACAAGGGTGCGGCTCCTGCACTCACCGACGTCATCGCAGGTAACGCGCAGTACATCATAACGTCGCCGATCGCCGCGGGTGCGCAAATGACTGGCGGTCGCGTGCGCGCGCTTGCCACCACCGGCGCCGAGCGCAATCCGAGCCTGCCCGACCTGCCGACGATCGCCGAGACGGTGCCGGGTTACGAGATCACACAAACGTGGGGCATCGTGGTGCCGACCGGCACGCCGCCGGAAGTCGCGAGCAGGCTGAACGCTGAGATCGTCAAGGTAATGAGCCAGCCCGACGTGAAGGAGAAAGTGCTGGCAACAGGCGCGACGCCGGCCGGCGATTCCCAGGCGGCATTCGAAGCCTATATGGCCAAGGAGCGGCAGCGGCTGGGCGAAGTCATTACCAAGCGCGGGATCGTGCTCACCGACTGACACCGGACTTTTCGGTGTCGGTCCGAACTCGAAGCTTTTCGGGGCGGACGCGCTCGAGTCAGGGCGTTTCCTAGATGCTGAGCTATCGCCACGGTTTTCATGCAGGCAACCACGCCGACGTGCTGAAGCACATCGTGCTGGTCATGCTATTGCGCATTCTCACCCGCAAGGAAAAGCCCGTCGTTGTGGTCGACACGCATGCCGGCGCCGGCGTGTATTCGCTCGAGCAGGGTTTCGCGGTTAGGAACGCCGAGTTCCGCAGCGGCATCGCCGTGCTCTGGGAGCGCAATGATCTCCCCGAGCCGGTGGCCGATTATGTCAGCCAGGTCCACGCGGTGAACGCGGACGGCGTGCTGCGGAATTATCCGGGGTCACCTCGCATTGCGCTGGGGGTGCTCCGGCCGCAGGATCGCCTGCGGCTGTTCGAATTGCACAGCACCGAGGCACCGATTCTCGCCGAGCAGTTTGCCCGGGCCGGCCGCCGCGTGACGGTAACCGCCGGAGACGGGTTCGCCGGCATGAAGGCGGTGCTGCCGCCTCCGTCACGTCGCGGACTCGTGCTGATCGATCCATCGTACGAGCTCGCTTCCGACTACCGGGCGGTGGTGACCGCGCTGCGCGACGGTATGCAAAGGTTCGCCACGGGCACCTATGCCGTGTGGTATCCACTTCTCCAGCGTCGCGAATCCATCCAACTGCCCGAGAACCTTCGGCGTGCGGCGGGTGCGGATTGGCTGGACATCGCGCTGCAGGTGAACGCGCCTTCGGCCGAAGGGCTCGGTCTCCACGGCAGCGGCATGTTTATCGTCAACCCACCGTGGACGTGTGCCGAGCAAATGCGCGGCATCATGCCTTGGCTCACGCGGGCGCTCGCGCAGGATGCGGCCGCGACGTTCCGAATCGACGTACGCGGAACATGAGCGCCAAGTTTCGTCGCGCCCCACAGCTTGTCGGCCGTCATGATGTCCCGGTGGAAGACGTACCGAAGGAGGTACGCGATCGTCGTTGCGTAGAGCAATGTGCCGAGCCCCCATGACTCCAACAGATACTCGACGTCCCCCGAGTGAACCGACATCCACTGGAAGACGAGTGGCGGCACTGCGATCAGTAAAACGATGGCGAACGGGATCACGGTCCGTCCGACTGCCGCCACGGCGGAGATGACGACGAGGAGATTTACGGCGTTGAACATGAGCCGGCTGGTCGGTGTGGATTCGACGAGCGAAGCTCCGGCAACCAGTACCAGGATGACCATGAACAGGTAGAAGCAGCGTTCAAGGAAGACGCGGCCCACCGTTTCGCGCGCGCGGTCGATTTCCATGGTCATCTCCGCTAAGAACTAGGCCGCCGGTCGCCGCGGCCGTGGAACGGACCGGGACACAATATCGACGGGGCGTTGAACGCCGTCAATCGGGGGCTCATTACTTCATGACCTGTGGCAAAGTTCTCCGCGCAGGTGTAGTGTTGGCTGGTCGGTTAACAGGGGAAGCATGAGCGCCGACTCGAAGGCGGGCGCCACGCACGAACGACATCTGAATATGACAAACGATAATCGTACCACTGTCGTGCAGGGTGATCTGACGCGTATTGTGTTTTCGGTGCTGTTGATAGCGATCCTGATCGGCCTTTCTTTTTGGGTATTGCGCCCATTTCTGCTGGCGGCCATCTGGGCCGCGATGATCGTGGTGGCCACTTGGCCGTTGATGCTTAGATTGGAGGCGAGAGTCCGCCGGCGGACCTTCGCCGTGATCGTAATGACCGGGGCGATGCTGCTGATCTTTGTCGTACCACTCCTGCTGGCAATCCAAGCGCTTGTCGGGAACATTGACGTGATCACCGAGTGGCTGAGCTTGCTCCCGACGATGAGCATTCCGCCGCCACCCGACTGGGTCTCCAGCGTTCCCCTGATCGGGGCGAAAGTCGCCGAGCGTTGGGCGGAAGTAGCGGCAGCGGGAACCTCCGAAGTACTCACGCGCCTCCAGCCGTTCCTGGACGATATTGCGAAGTGGCTGGCCAGCGTCGCCGGCGGCGTTGGCGTGCTCGGTTTCGAATTCCTGCTTACCGTAGTGATAGCGGCCATCATGTACGCGCAGGGCGAAGCTGCGCGAGACGGCTTGGTTCGCTTCGGCCGCCGCCTTGCCGGCGAGCGCGGCGAGAGCGTAATAACGCTTGCCGGTCAGGCAATTCGCGCGGTAGCGCTCGGCGTGGTCGTCACCGCATTGGTGCAGACTGTACTGGCGGGCGTCGGCCTGTTCGCGACCGGAGTCCCGTTTGCCGGGTTCCTTACAGCCGTCATTCTGCTGCTCTGTATCGCGCAGATCGGACCCGTTATCGTGCTTGTCCCCGCCGTGATCTGGCTCTACTGGAGCGGCGACACCCTGTGGGGAACCGTGCTCCTGGTCTGGAGCATCGCCGTTGGCCCGCTGGACAACATCCTGCGTCCGATCCTCATTCGCAGGGGCGCCGATTTGCCGATGCTGCTGATCTTCGCGGGCGTGATTGGGGGCCTGGTCGCGTTCGGCATCATTGGGCTGTTCGTCGGCCCCGTCGTGCTCGCGGTGACTTACACGTTGCTAAAGGACTGGGTGGCTGAGCACGAGCACATCTAGCCGCTTGGCGGTCAACAACCCGCGTTCGGCTTCAGGAAAACCGGCCGCAAGAAAAAGGATCGCGAAGCTGAACGAAGCGCAGCGACAAGACAGCGAATCGTTGCCCATCATCGAATCAATTGACCTATTCGTATTTAGGATTGAAACCAATTTCCAGGTCGGGTTGCGGGTCCATGACCTGAACCTGCGGGCAAGATATGCTCGAGTTGTGCGCGTACTTCCCCATGGGAGCAGTGACGGGCCAAGGGGATTGGAACCCGGTCCACAAATTTGGTAAACAGCGCGCCTGTATTGGGTTTGCGGCCGGTGAATTTGGCTTATTTGCGGAGCAGAATTTAGACTAAGTGCATGATCGGGCGCGATTGCCCGACGGGCTGGTAATCCGCAGGTCCCTGGTTCGAGCCCAGGTCGCGGAGTCACGTCACGCGCGGCCCGCAGCGATGCGGGCTGTTTCTTTTTGCTCCGAAATTCCGGCCTTGCTCCGCAAAATGTGGATAGTTAGGTCTTGTAGTCAAGGGGGCACGGAGCAGTTACGCGCACAAAGTGAACGGTGCTCGAACCCTAGGGCTGGTTCAGGGGTTCCGAAGGCCAGCCTGGCCTTACGGCGCGACGACCGCCAACTTTGATCAATCGGTTATCTTTCTTCGTGCGGGTATCGCGCGCGGACTCGATGACCGTCTTTCATGAGCTGCTCGACGAACTAGTTCCCGTAAAGAAGCCGCGGCAGAAACAGCGCAATCTGCGGCAATAGCATCAGCATTGCAATGAGCAGGATCGGCGCAAACAGGAACGGAATCGTTCCCTTGTAGATGGAGAGAATCGGCACTTCGGGTATTTGCGCCTGGATGACGAAGAGGTTCATGCCGACCGGAGGGTGGATCAAGCCAAGCTCGACGACGATCACGACGATCACGCCGAACCAGATTGGATCGAAGCCGCTCGCTACGACTACCGGGAGGAAGACGGGCACGGTGATGAGGACAAGTCCAATGCCTTCGAGAAAACAGCCCAGGACGATGTAAGCCACGATCAGGGTCAGCATCAGCACGGTCGGCGAGAAGTGCATGCGCTGCGTCCATGCAACCAGAACTTCGGGGAGACGCGCCTGAACCACAAAGTAGGAAAAGATAATCGCGCAGACGATGATCATGAAGAGCATGCAGCTCGTTTTCAACGTTGCGACGAAGCACTCCCATACCGCCAGGCGCTTCAGCTTTCCTTGAACGACTCCAACAACCAGGGCCAGGAACGAGCCAATGGCGGCCGCTTCGGTCGGACTGAAAAGGCCCGCATAAATGCCACCGACCGAAACGCCAAAGAGCAGGACGAATTCCCACATACCAAGTACGTCCCGTACGCGCCGGCCCCATGGCAGCGAAACGCCTCGGGGCGCCCAGCTTGGCCTCCACACTACAACCAGCGCGGCCACGATGATGTACAAACCAGTCAGCACGAGCCCAGGTATTAGCCCTGCGGCAAACAACTTGGGCACCGATTGCTGCGCGATCAGCGCGTAGATGACAAATATGAGAGACGGCGGGATCAGGATTCCAAGCGTTCCCCCCGCCGCTACGGAACCCGTCGACAGGCGATCGTCGTAGTTCAGCCGTCGCATCTCCGGCACACAAATCCGAGTCATCGTCGCCGCTGAGGCCACCGACGACCCGCATACCGCGCCGAACGCCGCATTGGCGCCGATCGAGGCATATGCCAACGCGCCGCGCGTCCCACCGAAGAGGGAACTGGTTCCACGAAACAAACGTGACGACATGCCGGACGCCGAACCCAATTCGCCCATGAGGACAAAAAGCGGCACCACGGACAGCGCGTATCCCGATGCTATGTCGAACGGCGTGGATCCGAGCACGGCCGCCGCGCGGTGCCACCCGTCGATTGCCGCATATCCGAAGAAGCCAACCAGACCCATGCAGATCGCCACCGGGATTCGCAGGAAAATGAGGCACAGGAGCGCGAGCATGCCAACGACGCCAATCCATTGAACGGACAAGATCAGCCTTCTCTTCCGGCAACACGATGCGATCCTCGGATCAGCGAAGTAAGCACCGCAATTGCCGACATCAGCACTCCGACCAGTATCGGAAGCCACAGCACCCATAGCGGGAGGCCAAGCTCCTGCTTCTTGTCACCAAATTTGTACGCGTCCAACGCCGGGGCAATCATGTTGCAGAACAGCAGTACCAGAAAAACCAAGGTCAGGAACTGTGCCAGCTGTTTCAGTCGTTGCACCGTTTCGTTGGCCACAAAGAAATCAACGACATCGACCACGATATTTCCGTTCCGAAGGAATGTCGCTGGAATTCCCAGGAAGACCGAGAAGACGAGCATGGTTTCAACCATGTCGTAAGCGCCGATGATCGGGCGTTTGAACATGGTAGCCATCGCCACATCCGCGACCGTCGTGAGCATCATGGCAATCAGCGCGATTGCCGCGGCAAAGGAGGTGGCCTTTACAGCCCGAACGACCCAGGAGTCGCCGCTCATCGCTGTGCTCTGACTTGTTCCGGTCGGCGACGTGAAATGGTGCCTTAGCGCGTTAGGCAATGCACCCAGACCAACGTTGTCAGCGTGCTTTCTGCAGCCCGTCGTAGATCGCCCGGGCTGGCTGGCCCTTCGCCTCGAGCTTTCCGATAGTGTCGTCGACGATTGGCTTGACCGCTGCTTGCATATCGGCTTGTGTAGCCGCGGAGAACGGGATGATCTGGACGCCTTTGGAGGTCATATACGCCCGACCTTCAACTTCCGCGTCGTCGAGGAGCTTTCCCATCCTCTCGGCGCCGGCCGGACCCGTTGTCTGATCAATCAGGGCGCGAAGATCAGGCGGCAATTTTTCATAGCTGCTCGGAT
Source organism: uncultured beta proteobacterium (assembly GCA_963816925.1). Classification (GTDB taxonomy): domain Bacteria; phylum Pseudomonadota; class Gammaproteobacteria; order Burkholderiales; family Casimicrobiaceae; genus CAIWHR01. The sequence goes on from CAWFMY010000010.1 coordinate 161,354, forward strand.
TCATCACGAAAAAGAAACTCGCGGCATTGACGCCCGGTTCGTAGGAGTATTTGGCGACCGTGCCGACTTGAAAGCTCTGCGCTCCCTCGAACGGAAACAACGCGCCATCGATGGTGCCTTTGCTCATGGCGTCCACGACATCACCGGGTTGCACCGCGAGAGGGACTGCCCCAAATGCCTTCACCGACTCGGCAAAGATTTCACCGGCATATCGGATACGAAGTCCCTTGAAGTCCGCCATCGTATTGAGCTGCTTTGACGCCATGTGAAACTTGAGCGGCGTGGTGGTCATGAGATAGAGAATCTTCACGCCCGCAAATTCAGGTGCCAGGTATTTGGGTGCGAGTTCTGTCAGCGCCTTCGACGACTTGGCGCTTTGGTTCACCATGAACGGGAGGTTCGATATTTCCGTAAGTGGGAAACGGCCAGGGGTGCTTCCTGTCAGCCCGATGGCGATATCTGCAACGCCGGTTCTGACCAGATCGAACTGGCGGGGCGGAGGCCCCATCTGCCCCGCAGGGAACACCTTCAGGACTAGCCGGCCGTTGGATTTCTTTGCAAGTTCGTCGCCCCAGCGAAGCAACTCCTTGTGAAACGTGTGATTGGGCGGAAGAAAGTGCGACACCTTCAGTTCAAATTCCTGCGCGTAGGCGGTTCCGACGAGCAATCCAGCTGCCAACGCGGATGCGGCAATCCAGCGCAACGGTCGGAACAAATAGCTAATCTGCATGATTACTTTCCCTTCGAAGGTACTGGTGGAAACGGGCTGGTCCGCGCACCTGAAGACCGAATTGCGCGAGCTTTAGCCGAGTTCGAATATCCTCTGTGGGAGTTGGTGGAATTTCTCTACCACTCCATTGTCGCCTAAGAGAAAGTTGTCGCAAACCCAGCTGTATGTACCGGCAGTTGTGTAGGAGGGGTGTGCTGACAGCACCATGTTTTTCGAGAGCGGCATGGTTTCGTCAAAGCGCAGTAGGGGGCGCTCGACCATGTCGTAGCCCTGACCGTGACAGTGCAGCCGCTTTTCCTCGGGTTTGCCATGCTCTCGCATATATTGGTTGTACGTCTCCCAGGCATCTTTGCAGGAGGCGCCCGGCTTCAACAGGCTGAGCGTAAATTTCTGCGCTTCCAGCACAAACGCAAACTCGTCCTTCATTTCTTGCGAAGCCTTGCCGAGCACGCAGGTGCGACCAAGCTCGGTGTAGAAGCCACCCGCACCGCTGTTTTCGATCAGTAGCGTAAACGTGTCACCTGCGCGAATCGTCCGATTTTGCAGATGTCGATTGCCGAAGAACGTGGACGTACCCACGGGACCCGACGCGCATAGGAACAATCCCTGCTCGCTCCCACGAGTGTGCCCGTATTGCTCCGCGACGCCCGCAACCGCCAGATCAGTCATGCCAGGCCGAATCGCAGCGAACACGGCCTCCATGGCGGCATCCTGCATGTGTGCAGTACGGCGCATAAAGCCGATTTCCTCTTCGCTCTTTACGGCCTTTATGCGGTCCACAAGGTCGGACGCATCCACGAATTGGGCTTTGGACAGCTTACCTCGCCGAAGGTGATCGATCAGCGCAAATGAAATGGCTGCAGTACCCACCAGGCCTACTACGCCACCGGCGAATCGCTCCAGATACTTTTCGGCAAGCGTCGCGTCGTATCCTGCGGTGTATGGGCATGATGCGTAACTCGGCGTGCCCATGAATCTGGCGACGCCTCGGCGCACGCCATCTCCCTCTGGCGGGAGTTCGCGCACCACGCCTGCGGGACCTTGTCCAACTACCGTCATGCGCTCATCCCGCGGAAACACCACGGTTACCGAGTAACCGTTGGTCGCGGGTAGGTCGGTGAAGTATTTGACGTAGCCACCCATGAAATCGTTATTCGCCTGCATCAGAAGTACGTCAATCTTCTGTTCGGTCATTGCGGTGCGCACAGCCGCCCAACGTCGTTCCAACTCTGCAGTGGAAATTGGAGCATTGACGCGTTCTGCGGCCTCGGCCATGGCGCCGTCCTATCAGCTACGTCGTCAAGCTGGGCGCCTGACCAGATTAATCATACTGGCGGTGTCTCCTGCGAGAAATGTGCGCAGATTTTGCTCGATCACCGGCATCGCAAAATTGATGTACACGTCGCAGAAGCCGCCTTGGTGGGTGGTGATGATCACGTTCTCCATGTCCCAGAACGGATGGTCCGGTGGCAATGGTTCCTGCGAAAAGACATCCAGTGCTGCCCCAGCGATCCGCTTGTTCCTCAAGGCATCGATGAGCGCCGCCTCGTCCACCACGCCGCCGCGCGCCAGGTTGATAAGGTATGCGCTGGGTTTCATTGCCGCCAATACGTTGGCATCAACGCTATTCTGCGTTGCGGGGGAGAAGGGCGTCAGGAGCACCAGGTAGTCAAGGCCGCGCACCGCTGCACCAAGCTCTTCACGCGCGTGCACCACATCGAATCCCGCCACGTCTCGCTTTGCCGACGAAATCCCGACAACCTTCATACCGAATGCCTTGCACTTGGGCGCCAGCGCTTCGGCAATGACGCCAATGCCAAAGATGCCGACAGTCTTGTCTTTCAACAAACGCGCGGGGAAGCGATCCCACAGATGCGCGGCTTGGTTGCGCACCGACCGAGGCAATTGGCGACTGAGGGCGAGCATGGACATGAACGCTGCCTCGGAGACAGGCGGGCCGTGCACGCCATGCAGATTGGTGACGATGACGTCCTTTCCGAGGGAAGTGCGATCAGCGATGCCATCTACACCGGTGCCAAGAGCCTGGATCCATTTGAGATTTGCGGCTTTCTCGAGGACCCGCTCGGACATCATTGGCCCAAACGTCATCAGGATGTCCGCCGAATCAATGTACGGATCGACCTTGCTGTGATGCTCGACGACGTTGACTGTCAACTCAGGGAACTTCGCCTTGATTCTGTCGTGATACTGCATCCGGACGGCTTCCGGCATTGACAGCAAAACGAGCACTTGGGCCATCGTTGCGCAATCTCGTGATCGTGTTTCGCAAAATCGAGGGTGCAGTGCGAATATACAGTCCCAAATCACGGAGATTCAGCTACCATGAAATGGTAAATCCGAACATGTTCAATTTATAAGTTGCGCCTACGCTTGTCAAGGATGAGGGGCCACTTTGGAATACGCCATTCGTGATGCATTGCAACAAAACGCTTACAGGGAAGTGCGCGCAACTCTTGCTCCCATGCTTCCACGACCAATTTCACAGACGGCAATTGCATTAACATAGCGCGTCCCGCGAGGACGAATCGTCGTATCATCCGCCGTCCCTTGCGAAGCCGCATAGCGTTGTCAGCCGTGGCGCGGCACTGGCCAAACCCACAAGCTTGTCGATCATGCCGTCCTTTAAATCTCGCTCCACCGATAGCAAGCGCGCTGCCTCTGCTCCAACAGGCAACGGCGGCCTCAGACAGCAGAACAAACTGGAAAAGATGCAGCGCATTCGCGCCGCAGCGGCTGAACTGTTCAAGCGCCACGGTTACACCGCAGCGACCATGAGGGAAATCGCGCTGAAAGCGCATGTCGGCATCGGTACACTCTTCAACTATGCTGATGACAAGCGCGACCTGATCTTTCTCATCTTTAACGATGAGCTGGCTGCGGTCGCCGCCAATGCATTGCGAGAGCCGCGGACTAACGCCACGCTTTGCGAGCAGGTCCATGCAGTTTTCCGGCCCCACTACCACTTTTTCGCGCGCAATCCAGTGTTATCACGCATCCTGCTGCAGGAACTTACGTTCTATTCAACCGGGAAGCAGGCGGAAGCCTTCATGCGCATCCGGAAGGCGTTGATCGACGGGATCGAGCAATTGGTCGAATCCGCACAGCGTGAACGCCGCATTCTGTCGAAGGAGTCGGCGGGTTACATCGCGCGCCACTTCTTCTTCGTATATTCGGCGGCGGTTCGTTCCTGGATCGTCAGCGACCGTCCCAAACCAGAAGTAGGGCTGGAGGACCTCAAGCGATTGCTTGACCTGCAGATCAATGGACTGTGCCCGGCGACATCGCGGAAACCCGTGTCCGGACCTTAGGCGGCTCGTCTTGCCGTTGCCGGAAGGTTCAGGATACGGGCCGCGTTTCCGCCGGCGATCATGGCGAGGTCCGCACCGGCAACGCCGGACTCCCGGAGCCAGCCTAGAGGGTCCTTCTCACCAACCGGGTAGTCGCTGCCCAACACTAGTCGATCCGCGCCGACTCGTTCCATCAAAACCTTCAAAACCTGCGAATCGTAAACGCAGGTGTCATAGTAGAACGAGCGGAGGAATGAGCTTGGCGTTCTTCCGCCAGTGTTGCGTACCGTGTCGGGCCGGTTCTGCGTGTTACGGTCCATCCGTCCCATGTAGTGTGGGAAATAGCCGCCACCGTGGGCCATTACGACCTTGAGATTGGGGAATCGAGTCATGGTTCCCTCATATACAAGCGAGGTCATGCACTTGGTTTCCTCGATCGACTGGCCCGCGGAATTCCACAAGGCATAGCGTTGAAACCATGGATCGCGCACGCCCTCAGGGTGGATCCAAACCGGCACGTCAAGTCTGTTGATTTCTTCCCAGAACGGAAGGAAAACCGGATCCCCCATGTAAATGCCGTTGTAGCCGGATGACACGTTCCCGACTTTGAGCTTCAGTGTCATGACGGCGCGTTGAAGCTCGGTCAAGGCGAGTCCGACATCCTGCAGTGGCAACACGAAAGAGCCGACAAAGCGATCGGGGAATTGTGCTACCCATTCGGCGGCTTGATCGTTGCAGCGCCTGCAAAGAGCGAGGTCTGTTGCCGGATCGGCCCACGATGTCCCCTGCAAAACGGTACTCGCGCTAATGACGCTGATGTCGACGCCGCGCTCGTCCATATCCTCGATCTCGGCATTGGGATCGAACATCCTGCCCATGAGCTGCTGCACACCCGGCCGTGGCGCACCGGCCGGGCTTGCGCCGAAGCCGGTGAATACGGTCTTGTTGGTCGACGCCGCGAAGACTTCCTTCACAAGCATGTGAACGTGGAAATCGACTACCAGGGGTAGATCACCTTGATGCATTGCCTTCGTCCTCACTGTTTTGAACAATCTGAGACCAAGTGGCCCGTCGCTCAGGCGCTCTTCGCTGGTGCGCGAGCCTGCGATCTTGTAGCTCGATCTGTGCGCTCGAGTCGCCTACAGGCCGAGCACGCGCTCCGCGTTCTTGTGCATGATCTTTTCCATGATCTCGTCCTTGTACCCAAGCTCGCCCCACTCACGGAGGATGCGTTCGTAGGGCATGCTCGGGTAGTCGCTGCCGAACATGATTTTGTCCTGCAGGCGAGCGCGCATATCGATCTTCAGGTTCCCGGGAAAATACTTCGGTGCCCAACCGGACATTTCCCAGAACACGTTGCCCTTATGCAGCGCAACGGCCGTGGTTTCGTCTACCCACGGCCAACCAGGATGCGCCATGATGATCTTGAGACTCGGGAAATCTGCTGCGAGATCGTCAATCGCCGCAGGATGGGCGTGTCGGATTCGCGCGCCCATGCCACCCGGCATGCCGGCGCCCATGCCCGTTGTCCCCACGTCGATCATCACCGCCGCGCCCATTGCGCTCAATTCCTCAAAGAGAGGGTAGTAGCGCGTATCGTTGACCGCGAAGTGCTGCATGATGGGATGCAAATGCAGCCCGAGGAATCCCAAGTCCTTGACGGCTTTGCGCGCCTGTTGAATGGCGATCTCGCCCTTCGCCGGCTCTACGGAACCCCATGCCTGGATGATGCGCTTGGGGTGACGCTTCCACATCGCGTGCACATACTCATTGGTGCAAGGTGGTGTGGCGATGGTCGTCTCGAGATCGAGTGCCACCAATACCGCCTCGACGCCAGCACCGGTGAACTCTTTGAGCACGTCCTCTTCCGATTTGGGTGCCCAAGTCTTGTTCCAATAGGTGGCAAGTGCGTCGACATACGGCCCTTGAGCCGTGATCCATTCGCTTGTGCCAGGGTAGCAATGCAAATCGACAATTCTCACGTTCTCTCCATCTCCAATTTCTTGCTGATCATTTCGACCAAAGTCTTCTTTGACACCTTGCCGAAGGTGGACACAGGAAAATCGGCCATCAGTTCGAGCCGCTCCGGCAGCTTGAACCTGGCAATCTCCTTTTGGTGCAGGAAGGCGGCGAGTTCCGCAAGCGTAAGCGTGTGACCGTTGCGGGGAATAACACAGGCACACATCTTCTCGCCCAGGTTCGGATCCGGCATAGCGACGCAGGCGACGTTCTGCACCGCCGGGTGCATGAGAATCAGGTTCTCGATTTCCTCGGCGCTTATCTTTTCCCCGCCGCGATTTATCAAGTCTTTCTTACGTCCCTCGACCACGTAGTTACCGGTGGGATGCAGACGCATCAGGTCGCCCGAGCAATAGAACCCGTCGGCGGTGAATTGCTTGGCGTTGTACTCCGGCACGCCCAGATAGCCTCGCAGCGTGTAGGGTCCACGGCAGGTCAGTTCGCCCACCTCACCCGGCGCCACCTCATTGCCATCGTCATCCACTAACCTTACTTCGTCATCGGGGCATATCGGCCTTCCGCAGGTCTCGAGGCGCACGTCCTCAGGGTCGTCGAGGCGCACGAAAAACAACATCCCTTCGGACATGCCGAAATTTTCCTGCACCGTGACGCTTGGAATCAGTTCCTTGGTACGCAGCCGCACTTCAGGTTGCATGCGCTGGCCGCCGCTCTGGATCACCTCCAGCGTGGACAGATTGAAATTGCCGAGAGCCGGACTGTTGATCAAGCGAATCAGTAGCGCAGGCACGACCTTGAGGTGGGTCACGCCATGCTGCTGGATCAACCTGAATATTTCCTCAGGTTTGGCACTTGCTGAAAGCACGACCTTGCCGCCGTTGAAGAAGAAACCCTGGATGCCCGGGCAGGCCAATGCGAGGTTGTGCGCGATTGGAATCACGAGCAACAATGTGGAATTCTTCGTCACGCCGACTATGGGCGCTGCGGTCTTTGAGTTGTAGGCGTAGTCGTTGTGAGTACGCGGGATAAGCTTGGGCACTCCGGTCGTGCCGCCAGAAAGTTGATAAATAGCCGGATCGCTTGGATCGAGCATGATCTTGTCTAGCGCCGAGCGCTGCAGCGTCGGTTCGCGCTCGATCAGATCGGCAAGGGAATGCTCCCCTGGCGCCGCGCGGCCGAGCACAATTCGAAATCGCAGCGATGGCGATTCGTCTTGGACCCGCGCGACCATCGGCCCGAAGTGGAAATCTCCCTGACTCTCCGGATAGAAGCAAGACGTGGCGGAAGAAATGCGCACGAATTGGCTTAGTTCGCCATAGCGGTGCGTCGACAACGCTGCAATGGGAATGACCCCAATCTTTTGCAAGGCAAAATAGAGCAAGACGAATTCGGCCACGTTGGGCAATTGCAGCACGGCTGGTTGGAGTGGTCCGAGACCAAGCTGCAACAGGTTTAGCGCCAGGCGATCGCTGAGGCGATCTATGTCGGCGTAGGTGTACTGCGCGTCTCCATCGACGACGGCGATACGGTCGGCGTATTGCTTGAATACGACTGTGAATTCCTGTGCCAGTGTTTTGTCCCGCCAATAGCCCTTCGCGCGGCACATTGCAGCATATTCCGGCGGGAAGGGTACGACGCCTTCAATCACCTTTGGACACTCCCTCAGGTCGAGGCCGTGAAGCCGCCATCGATAACGATAATTTCGCCGGTGACGAAGCGGTTGCCATGTACAAGACTCATCATTGACTCGGCTACGTCGTCGGCGGTAACACAGCGCCTGAGCGGCGTCGCTTTCGCACGTTTGGCCATCAGGTCTTCATACTTGTCCTTGAGCATTCGCTCCATCCAATCGCCTTCCATCCAGCCTGGAGCCACTGCGTTGACGCGGATCTCCGGACCCAGGTTCCAAGCTAAAGTTTTGGTCATATTGACCACGGCTGCCTTGCTCGCGGCATAGGGCAGAGGCTGAGGCCCCGGGCGCAAGCCGACGATGCTTGCAGTATTGACGATGCAGGGGTGCTCACCCTTCCTCAACAGCGGCAACGCGGCGCGCGTAACCTGGAACATGCCGCGCACGTTGACGTTGAAAACCCGGTCCCAGTCGTCCAACGCGAGGCTTTCCAGATCCTTCGGCTTCCACGGTGCGGTCGTGCCGGCGTTGTTGATCAGCACATCCAGGCGACCAAAGGTCTGCTCGATGGATCTCATCATCGCTCGCACGCTGGTCTCATCGCTCACATCGCACTGCAACAGTAGCGTTTGGGCACCGAGCGCCTCCGCCTCAGTCCCTGTTTGACGCGCCGCCGCCGCGCTGGAGCTGTAGTTGATCGCTACGTTGTATCCAGCCCGCGCGAGTGCGAGCACAGCGCTCTTGCCGATGCCGCTCGAGCCGCCGGTTACCAATGCCGCTTTTTTGTCGGCCACTATTTATCCTCGCGTTTTTGCATGGCACCCGACCGAGTTGAATCCTAGCGCTTTTGTATGAGAATATATCCGAACATGTTCACTTTCTGACATCATTGCCTGGTTGTCAAGCCGTCAAATCATTTGCTGCGGTGTAGCAAATTGTCAATGCGGGCACCGGGTCTTATGGCCACGCGGTGCAGCGAATGCGGGCGGCTGCATCCCCCAATCTTCGCGGCAGACGGAGGCGCTGTGGGGCGATTGACGAGGCCTCGGTGGGCAATCTTAATCATGATTGCGTGCATCGCGCTTGGCGCTCATGCGCAGACCTATCCCAACAAGCCCGTGCGGATTATCGTGAGCCAAGCGGCTGGTGGAGGCGTCGACACTCTGACGCGCCTGATTGCACAGAAAATGTCGGAGAGGCTCGGCCAGCCTGTGGTCGTTGAGAACAAGCCCGGCGCCGGCGGCATCATCGGCACCACGTTCGTGACTAGAGCGCCGTCTGACGGTTACACGCTGTTGATGGCGCCGATTGGCAACGTGGTCTTCACGCAGATCATGTACACAAAGTTGCCGTATTCGGCGCGACACGACTTGACACCCATCAGCATGCTCGCCACGTTCCCGTTGATTCTTGTCGTCAATGCTGCGCAGCCATACCGCACTGTGCAGGAACTCGTCGCCTTCATGAAGGCCAACCCGGACAAGGCCAACTACGGCGGGTCCGGCCCGGCGTTTCAGTTCGCGTCCGAACTGTTCAAGATCAAGACCGAAACGAAAGCCGAATTCATTCAGTACAAGAGCACGAGCGAGGTCATTACCGCGCTCATAGCCGGCGACCTTCTTCTCGCCTTGGCCGACACCGGACCCGTCCACGAGGCCATAGCGGGCGGGAGGCTTCGGGCACTGGCAGTGACCTCGCCGTCTCGCCTCCCTTCGTTGCCCAATGTGCCGACCATGGCTGAAGTCGGATTGCCGGATGTAGAGATCCAGTTCTGGGTGGGGCTGTTCGCGCCGACCGGAACGCCGCAATCTGTCGTGAAGAAGCTTGAAGCGGAAATTATCCGCATAGCCGCGTTGCCTGAGATTGCCAATCGGATGGAGTCGATCCAGGTGAGTCCTGTGGGAAGCAGCGGCGAAGACTTCGCAAAAGTCCTGGCCGCAGACCTCGCGCGCTGGAGCGCGGTAGCGAAGGCCGCAGATATCAAGCCCAACGATTAATCGGAGCGCTGAACGTATTCGTGATCTGATCGGCGCGACAGACCGTCGACTTGTCCGAGTTCGAGCTTGCAATCAACCGGAGGATCGCTAACACGCTCGGCATCGCCATCTCGCAAATTGCGTATACGGCCGAACTCGTGGGGGCTTGCGGCGACGCAAATTACGCTAAATGCGGAGCAGACTTTCTGCCCAGTGCGTGATTAAAGGTGAGTTCACGACAAACTGTTAATCCGCAGGCCCCTGGTTCGAGCCCAGGTCGGGGATCCAAGAATTCAATACGTGGGGTCTGCTCGGACCGACGGACCGGATTGCGGAACGCGAGACTTGGCGTTCCTCAAGATCTATGAAGCCGCTCGCAGCGCAAGGCTCGACGGTCGTTGCCCGAGTTCGCCGCGACGAACGACGTTGCCGCGCACTTGCTACACATCCCTCAATGCTGTGCGGCGTTGGTCTCGGGCATGTGACACTTGACAGGCCGCTTTCGCGCATGCCGCTTAGTGGCGATAACCCTTCACACGAACTTTGAAGTCCATCGCCGGGCCGGGCGTTGGCGCGGTCTTGGTCTTGAGCACGTAGTCGGGCGATGCCAATTCCAGATCGAGCTTGTGGAAGACACGGGCCATCGACAGAGCCATCTGCACCTCCGCCAGGCTCTTGCCCAGGCACGTGTGCGGGCCGCGGCCGTAAGGTGAGTACACGCCAGGCTGCAGATGCTCAGCGCGTGGCTTCTGATAGCGGTCGATGTCGAAGGTCTTGGCCTTGGGCCAGTATTCATCCATGAAGTGCGGCACGCTGGTGCCGATGTAGAGCATCTCACCTTCGTAGATCTGATGGCCCTCGAACACGAAGTCTTTGTTGGCAGTGCGCATCTGTGCGACGGCGATTGGGTAGAGACGCATTGTTTCCATGATTGCGCCGTTGAGTGCGGGCAGCTTCTTGAGCAGACCTTCTTCGTCCACGTGGCCAGCCGCGAACAACTCATCCACTTCCTTCAGCACGCGCGCTTTGACTTCCGGATGCTTGAGAACGGAGTAAACGACGGCGGAGGTGGTGTTCGCTACGGTGTCCAGGCCCGCAATGTAAGGCCCTGTCAGAGACAGGATTAGGTCGCTTTCAGGCATCTTCTCTGGCGTTTCGATGTGCGCGGCCATGATGTCGTCGATCAGATTGCGATCTTCCGGCCTGGTCGTGGCATGCCGCGCTTTGGCGTCCTTGATCATCTTGCGGCCAAGCTCCATGACCCTGCCCCTGGCTTTCTTGTATTCTGGACGCCTTAGCAAGAGCTTGGGACGTTGACGCGTGACCAACACGTTGAGGATGTAAAGGATCGCAGTGCGGATGTCCTTCACATATTCCAGCGGCGCTGCGCCGGTGAGAATAGTGCCGAGCTGATCGACGACCATGTACTGCATGGCTTCAACAGCCGGTACGTCCTTGCCTACGGGCCAGTCGCGCGTGAGCGAGCCGTCGGTGATCGCGACGAGCTCGTCGTAGCGGCCCTTGATCGATTCCCTGGAATACCCGCTGCGCATGATGTCGCGCAGTTCCTTGTGACTGTCGCCGTCTTCGCCGGTGAGCATGCGCTTGGCGCCGAACTCGCTCGTCAGGCCCTCCCAGAATTCCTTTGAGCGCAGACAATCCTTGCCGGCGCGCGTGCCCATGAAGTTGGCGGCTTCGACGCCGGAGATCAGGACGTACTTCTTGCCAAGAATGCTGAGGCGACACACGGGACCGTAAGTGCGGTAGCAGTGGACGAAAAAATCCGCGGGCCCCTTGATCATGCCGAAAAGGCTGCCCAGCAACGGCAGTCCGGGTACTCGCGGCGTCTTTTTCAGCGCAATGGTTTCTTCAGTGGTACTCACGAAGTTCCCCCCTACTGATCAATATCTTGCCTGGGCATAGTCGAGCGAATCGGAGCATGTATTGTTTACGGAATGGACGAGTCTAGCCGCCGTTTCGCGCTTTACAAAGGCCTCCGATTTCCACCGGTAATTATTGACCATTGCGTGTGGCTAAACTTTCGATTTCAGGTGAGCGGTCGCCGTTGTGAATGGGGGGCACGGCCGAGCGTGCATTTACCGTCCCGCGGAGAGTGCGATAATGGCGGAACGCGACACGAAGCGTTCCCCTGCTCATAGCGGCGCGCACCCGATGCCGTCTTGCCGTCCGTTGCACCAGGCAGGCAGGGAGCGGAAACACGGCGGTCGGAAGGAACTATTGGTGAACAGGAAAGCCGCGGCGTGACTCCCGAGATCGCAGCCATTGCGCTCGGTATCGCGGCGTCGCCCTTCCCAATCATTCCGGCAATTCTCCTGCTGTTCACGCCGCGGCCGCGGACGACTACAGGGGGCTTTCTGCTAGGCTGGGTTCTCGGCATCGTCGTCGCGACAACGACGTTTGCCGAAGTGGCGTCCCTTATCGAACCGAGGGACGAGATACCCGCCTGGGTTTCATGGACGCGCATCAGCCTCGGAGTTTTTCTCATCCTGCTGGGCGTTCGGCAATGGGCAACGCGGCGTGAGAAGGCGTCGGCCCCGGCGTGGATGCAGGCGATCAACGACGCCACACCGGTCAGGGCCCTGCGGTTGGGATTGCTATTGTCCGGGGCCAACCCGAAGGTCCTCCTTCTGACCGCAGCTGGCGGACTGGAAATCTATTCGACCGGCCTTTCGCGGACCGGAGCCGCCGTCGCGATGGTATTGTTTGCCGCAGTCGCCGCCAGCACCGTGTCGATCCCGTTGGTGTTCTACGCAGTGATGGGTGAGCGGGTTCTCGGCCCATTGAGCAGGGCCAAGGACTGGCTTGGATTGCACAATGCCGCGGTCATGGCCGTTGTGATCACGGTCATCGGGGTCTATCTCGCGGGCAAAGGCTTTCGCTGACTGTGAGCTCCGCAACATCAAGGGCGATCCGGGCCAATCTCGTGGGTAGCGGTAGGTGGCACTGGCCAAACGCTATGCGGCACCTGCCGCGCGTGCTCGGTCAGGAACTGAAATCGGCTGCCATTTCGTTCCGCAAAAGGCGGGAGGATCGAAGCGTGTCGCGCATTGACGAGAGGGCAACTACAAGCAGTTACGCGGCGGAATCCGACCTGAGTATCTTGAATACGCGCAAATCCGCAGTAGAGTGTTTGTCCGCAGGTCTCTGGTTCGAGCCCAGGTCGGGGAGCCAAAATATCAACGGGTTGCGTTTTCCGGACGCGGCCCCTTTCATTTCCGCCGCTCTTCCGTTGCCGTTTGGTTGCCGTATGCAAGATTTGCCTGTTCGGAGGCGGTGAGCGGGTCTACGCATACGGACGGCCGCCTTCGAATCTTTTCGGTCATACCCTTCGAAGTGACGGGCCGTCCGCTCCGCCGCGGAAGCGGTCTTCTACTCATCGCCGATCAACTGGAACGATCGGCCAGGAGCGGTAATTGAGCCTCGCATCCCAAAGCGGACGCTTTCCGACCACCGTCAGCCGCTGTGTCCTCCGACTTTCCCCAATCGTGATAATTCGCATTGCCGCTTGGGCGCATTGGAGCTATAAGGTGTCCGACGCGTCAAGCAACCGCCGGTCTTGACGCGCCACCCCGACAAATTGGCGCATTGCGCCACGCCGAGGCTTCGCGCATCACGCGCAGGCACTACCGGCGGATATTGCTGAAGAAGGGGTGCATGATGAGTTCTCGCCACGTTTCAACCTGCCAGCCATTTGAGTGTCCTCGCGGCGCAGTTTTTGCACTGTCCGTTCTGATCGGCTTGACGGCTATCGCCGCACCCAACGTTGCGATATCTGGTCCACCCGCGGCAAAGGTGACCGTCTTCGCCACTGGGTTCAATAACCCACGTGGTCTCAAGTTCGGTCCGGAAGGCGACCTTTACGTGGCCGAGGGCGGTACGGGAGGCCCGCTGTCGACCGACGCGACGCCAACTACACCGGCCTTGTGTACGCAGGTTCCCGATGTCGGGCCGTACACGGGCAGTCCGGTCGGTGCCCGCATCTCCCAAGTTGACAGGCATGGCAACCGCACTACGGTTATCGACAACCTCCCGTCCAGTCAGACCAATGCGGAGTCGGGCAGCCTGATCAGCGGGGTCGCTGACGTTGCATTCATCGACGACACCCTATACGCCGTGTTCGCCGGGGCGGGCTGCTCGCACGGTGTCATCGACATTCCCAATGGCGTGATCCGCGTGAACGAAAACGGGACGTGGAAAATGGTGGCGAATCTGAGCGCCTTTCAGCAGGCCAATCATGTCGCGAACCCCAACCCAGGCGACTTCGAACCAGACGGCACCTGGTACAACATGGTTGCGGTGGATCACGATCTCTTTGCGGTCGAGCCCAATCACGGCGAGATCGTGAAGATTTCACACAATGGCACGGTTACCCGAGTCATTGATATTTCAGCGAGCCAAGGCCACATCGTGCCTTCGGCGATGACGTTTTATAAGGGCAACTTCTATGTCGGTAACCTGGGCGTCTTCCCGCAGGCCATTGGTAGCTCAAACGTCTATAAGGTTACGCCTGGCGGCCAGATCAGCATAGTCACTGGCGGCTTCGACATGGTGCTGGGTCTCGCGTTCGACAGGAAGGGCCGGATGTATGTGCTAGAAATGACGTCGGGAAATCCCGCGCCCGTGCCATTCACGGGCAAGGTAACGCGGGTCAATGCCACCGGTTCACGCGAGGTCATTGCCGACGGGCTGTTCTTCCCGACCGGCATGACGCTCGGACCTGACGGCGACCTCTATATTTCCAACTTCGGATTTGGGCCACCGCCAGTGGGCCTCGGCCAAGTGCTCAAGATAGACCTGCCGAATTGAGGACCAATCGAACGGTTGCGGTTCGAAGCGATCAGCCGAAATCGGCGTACCGCCTTCGTTCCTTATCCGCAGCCGCCGCGCGTCGCATGGCCGTCACTCCCGGTTGCGAGTGGCGGCCAATTGGCGTAGGCGGTTGTCCCCGTCGCCCGGGGTTCGTGCCCGAGCGGGCATGGTTACTGGATTCCTCAATTTGCAACCGAATTGTCGAGCGAAATGCTTCGATTCCTCCGCGAGCCGCCGGTTAACTTGTAGGACGAACGTCTGGCTTTCGTCAGGGTCAACGGCGGAGTGGGTCGATAGTTCGCTTTCCCCCAACGACGAAGACCGCTCATGGCCGTATTGAGGCGATTCTATCCCCGACAGCAAACGTTACGGTGTAGGTCAGGTTAGGAGCCGGGTGTCAGACTGGCGTCGACTCACCGCGGGAGTAGGTCGTCTCGGAGAGCAGCCATTCACGCTCAAGCACGCTGGGGCTGCAGACGCCAAGTGCCAGGGCTGTGCGCGCAGCTCATACGACACTCTCGGACCAATGGCGCCAGGCCGGGTTGTCCCAATCGAGCTCGAGGTGCGTGAACCCGTTGTTGACGCGCACCAGAGGCGGACCCTCACCCGCCGTTGCAAGAGCGATCCGTGTGCCGTCGCGTGACGCGCAGAAACGCATGCGTTGCTTCATCTGCAGCTGCCATCGATCATCAGCCGATGCACAATTCGCGCACGCGCATGACACCTGCCGGAACGTCGAGCGGAATATGCATCCCATGAACCGCCTGCCGTCGGTTTCCGCGATGGCGTCCGTGCGGCTCTACCCGTCGGACATCTGCACGACATGTCCCGGGCCGACCTCGCGATAGCGGCGCGGCGGGTGCACATAATTCTTTTCATGCACCGGGCTCGGAATCTCGGTCGTCGAGAGCCCGCGCCGCAGCGCGCGGCGGCCCGCTTCGGGCACCGGGACCGCTGCGATCAGCCGCCGGGTGTAGGGGTGCTGCGGATTTTCCAGGACCGCGGCGCGCGGCCCGATCTCCACGATCTCGCCGAGGTACATCACCGCGATTCGATGGCTGACCCGCTCGACGACCGCGATGTCGTGCGAGATGAACAGATAAGCCAGTCCCATCTCCGCCTGCAGGTCCATCATCAGGTTGATGACCTGCGCCTTGATCGAAACGTCGAGCGCCGACACGGCCTCGTCGGCGACCAGCAGTTTCGGCGCCAGCGCGAGCGCGCGCGCGATGCACAGACGCTGGCGTTGGCCGCCGGAGAATTCGTGCGGAAAGCGGCTCGCCATGTCGGGCGGCAGTCCCACTTTCTTCAGGAGCTCGTGCACCCGCTCGCGCGCATCCGAGCGATTGAGGATTCCGTGCACCGTCATCGGCTCGGCGATCGCGCCGCCCACCGTCTTGCGCGGATTGAGGCTCGCAAACGGATCCTGGAAGATCATCTGCATGCGGCAGCGGGCGGCGCGCAGGCCTTTACGGTCGAGTGCGCGCACATCCTCCCCTTCGAACAGGACGGTGCCGGCATTCGGCTCGACCAGGCGCAGGATCGAGCGTCCCGTGGTCGACTTGCCGCAGCCGCTTTCGCCGACCAGCGCCAGCGTTTCGCCGGCGGAGAGCGAGAACGAGACATCCTCGACGGCGTGCACGCGCGCGCTGACGCGGCCCAGCACGCCGGCGTGAATGTCGAAGCGGGTCACGAGATTGGCGACTTCGAGCACCGGGCGCTCGGTCACGGCGGCGGTCGACGCGGTTTGGGGGAGGACCTCGCGCTCGCCGGAAACGGGATCGACGATGGCAAAGCGCTGCGGGTTCGGCTGGCCTTTCATTGAACCGAGGCGGGGAACCGCGGCGAGGAGGGCGCGGGTGTAGGACTCGCGCGGCGCCGCGAAAAGCGTCGCGGTGGGCGCCTGCTCGACGGCGTCGCCGTTGAACATGACTACCGTGCGGTCGGCGATTTCGGCCACCACGCCCATGTCGTGCGTGATGAACGCCACCGACATGCCTTCCTCGTCCTGCAGCATCTTGATCAGTTCGAGGATCTCGGCCTGGATCGTGACGTCCAGCGCCGTGGTCGGCTCGTCGGCGATCAGGAGCTTCGGCTTGCACGCCAGTGCCATCGCGATCATCACGCGCTGGCGCATGCCGCCGGAGAGCCGATGCGGATACTCGTGCAAGCGCGTTGCCGCGGACGGAATGCGGACGCGTTCCAGAATGCGCAGCGTCTCGGCTTCGGCCTGCGCGCGGTCGAGGTCGCGATGGTAGATCAGGGCTTCGGCGATCTGGAACCCGAGGGTCAGCACCGGATTGAGGCTTGTCATCGGCTCCTGGAAGATCATCGAGATCAGGTTGCCGCGCACGTTGCGCATCCGATCCTCGGGCAACGTGAGGAGTTCGCGTCCCTCGAGCAGGATCTCGCCCGTGACCCGGCTGTTGGCGGCAGGCAGGAGCCGCATGATCGAAAGCGCGGTGACACTCTTGCCCGAGCCGGATTCACCGACGATCGCCACCGTCTCCCGCGGCCCGATCTCGAACGAAATTCCCTTGACGACCGTCGTCCAGACACCATCGACGCGAAACGATGTCGTCAGATTGCGCACGGCGAGGGTCGTCATGACTCGCCTTTCAGCTTCGGATCGATCGCGTCGCGCAAGCCATCGCCCAGAAGGTTCAGCGCGAAGATCACGATCAGGATCGCGATGCTGGGCACCAGCGCCAGCATGTAGCTGTCGAGGATGTTCTCGAAGCCTTCGCGGATCATGCCGCCCCAGGTGGCGATGGGCGGCTTGACGCCCAGCCCCACGAAGGCGAGCGATGCCTCGGTGCGAATGGCGTTGGCGAGCCACAGCGAACCCATCACCAGGATTTCCGGCAGTATGTTCGGAAGGATGTGGCCGGCGAGGAGACGTATGTCGGAGTAGCCGAGCGCGCGGCCGGCCATCACGAACTCGCGCTCCTTGATCGCGATCGTCGGCGCCCGCGCGATGCGCGCGAAGGGCGGGATCGAGGTCAGCGCGATCGCGATGATGATGTTGAGCATCGATGGGCCCAGCATCGCCACCAGGATGAGTCCCAGGATCAGCGAGGGAAAGGCGAGCAGGACGTCCATCGCCTGCATCGTGACGGTGTCGATGCGGCCGCCGTGCCAGCCGGCAAGCATGCCGATCGCCGAGCCGATCAGCATGGCCGCAAGCGTCGATACGATGCCGATGACGAGGGAAACGCGCGCGCCGTAGAGGATGCGCGACAACGTGTCGCGGCCAAAGCTGTCGGTGCCGAGCCAGTGTTCGAGCGACGGCGGCCGCAGCTTGTCCATGATGTTCTGGTCGGTGGGATCGAACGGTGCCAGCACGGGCGCGAATATCGCCAGCGCGATCACGACGAGAAAAACCGCGAGCCCGATCCACGACGTCTTGTTGGTGTTGAACGCCTTGAACGTCTGCGCGGCAAAATAGGCCAGCGGCGACGGCGCCGCCGTGGTCGTCTGCGACGTCATTTCACTCATTTGACTCATTTGAGCTTCACCCGCGGATCGGCGAAGCCGTAGGCAAGGTCGGTGAGGAGGTTCACGAGCACCACGATCAGCGTATAGATCACCATCATGCCCTGCAGCATCGGATAGTCGCGCTGGTTGAGCGCGCCGATGAGGAGCTTGCCGAGGCCCGGGCGGCTGAAGACGATTTCGGTCAGCACCGAATTGCCGATCAGGATGCCGAAGATAGAGGCCGACCACGGTGATGATCGGGATCAACGCGTTGCGCAGCGCATGGCGCCACACTACGGCACTCCAGGGCACGCCCTTGGCGCGCGCCGTTCGCACGTAGTCTTCGGTGAGGACTTCGAGCATCGCCGAGCGCGTGACGCGGGTCACGTACGCGGCTGAGATCAGACCGAGGCTCACCGCCGGCAGCGTGATCGACTGGAACCAGGCCCCGACGGAGCCGGATCGCGCGCTGATGACGGGAAACCACGGGCACGGCGATCGCGAAGAGTAGCAGCAGGATGATGGCCGCGACAAACGGCGGGAAGGAGAGCCCGAGCAGCGACGAGATGCGCACCGCGTAATCGGCGACGCGGTTGCGATGGATCGCGGCATAGACGCCGGCGGGGACGCCGATGACGATGCCGAGGATCAGCGAAACAACGGTCAGCTGAATCGTCCAGGGCAGCACGCGCAGAACCTCGCCGATGACCGGCTGGCCGGTCACCATCGACACGCCCCAGTTTCCGCGCAGCGCACCCGCGAGGAACACGCCGTACTGCTCCGCGATCGGCAGGTCGAGACCGAGCCGGTGCCGGAGCGCATCGATCGCTTCGCGGCTCGCCTGATCGCCGAGGATGAGCTGGGCTGGATCGCCGGGGACGATCCGCACCAGCACGAAGACCAGCGTCAGGACCGCGAACAGCGTGACGCAGGCAAACGCCAGGCGGCGGACCACGAACGCGGTCATGTCGTCCGCTCAGTCTTTCAGGATCGGCGCCCGGAACGACCGCAATCGATCACGCTCGCGCGCCTGCGCTTACTTGGTGAAGTGGGTCTTCTCCGTGATCGGCGGCGCAAGGTTGAGCGAGCCTTGCAACTCGTAGCCGAGATCGAGCTTGTCCGTCCACGCCCAGAGCTGCAGCTGCTCGTAGATGGGTACGCCGCAGACATCCTTGATGATTTTTTCCTGCGCCGACTTCCAGAGCGCTTTTTGCTTGACGGGGTCCGTCGAGATGCGCGCGGCACGGATATCGTCGTCGGCGACGCTGCAGTGGCTGAAATTCGTCACCGCCGTGGGCGAGCCGACGATCGATTTCGAGTCGAAGAACTGGGTCAGGTAGACGTCCGCCACGGGAAACCGCGCCGCCTGGTAGTGCACGATCGGCGAGAGGTCCTTGCGGATCTGCGCGTGGAACGTCGCATGCTCCACGAGCTCGATGTCGAGGTTGATGCCGACTTTCTTGAGCTGCGCCTGCACCGCTTCGATCAGCGTCTGCATGCCGGTCAGGGTCGTGTGAATCGTCTTTATGGTGACGCCGTTCGGATAGCCCGCATCGGCCAGCAGCGCCTTGGCCTTGGCTGGGTCGTACGGAAACAACGGCGCCTTTTCGTCGGTGCCGAGATATCCGGACGGCACGACGGAGACCGCCTCGCGCGACGAGCCCGCGCCCTTGAAGGCGACGATGGCCTTGCGATCGATGGCATATGCGATGGCCTGCCGCACGCGGATGTCGTCGAGCGGTTTCACCGTAATATTGAGCGACAGTACCGACAACTCGCCGGGCTCCATCGCGATCACCTTGACGCCCGGCAGCTTGGCCGTCCGATCGAACCAGGTCTGGTCCTGCTTGCCGTAGATCATGTCGAGCTCGCCCGACTGGAAGGCGAGATCGCGGCTCGAATCCGCCGGGATATAGCGAAACGTGATGTCCTCGAGCATGGGGGCGCCGCGGAAATACTGCTTGTTGGCGACCAGCTTCACGTACTGTTGCGGCTGATATTCGGCGAACATGAACGGCCCCGTGCCGATCGGCTTTTTGGCAAAGTTTTCGCCCATCTCCTCGGCGGCCTTCTTGCAGATCATGTTGCCGCCGTTGACGTTGGCGACATAGCCGAGAAATCCCGCCACCGGATTCTTGAGCGTGATCCTGAGTGTCGACTTGTCGATCGCCTCGACCTTGTCGACCGCCGCAAAGTCGTTCGAATAGGATGAAGTCGCCTTGTTGCTCGCCCGCTTGATCGAATAGGCCGCGTCTTCGGCGGTGAACTCGCCATAGCCGTGGTGGCATTGCACTCCCTTGCGGATCTTGAACGTCCACTCGGTGCCGGCCGCATTCGAGGTCCAGCTCTCGGCGAGATCGGGCTCGATGAACTCCGGGCTGATCTTGCCGGGCCTGATGCGGACCAGGCCGTTGAACATCCAGCTCAGCAGTCCCTTGTCCGGCGTGGTCGAGGCAATGTGCGGATCGAGCTTGCCGGCGTCGGCGGACCCCATGCCGACGACGAGGCTTTTCTTCTGCGCAAAGGCCAGCGGGGCGGACAGCAGCGCGGCACCCAGGATCGCGATAAGCAGTTTCTTCATTGGTTCCCCCTATGGTTGGCGCCATGTTACCGTGGGCGCAAGGATAATCAAGCGCACCGGTCCCCATTGGGTGGCTCTCCACGGCACCGGGACGGGACAGGAGAAGGGCATGGTCGCCGAATCGGCGTCCGTTTCCCACGAGCCTTACTGGTGGGATGCGGCGCCCCGCGAAGGGCCGGTCGATGTCGCGCTGCCGAAGCGCTGCGACGTCGCGATCATTGGCGCCGGCTATGCCGGATTGTCCGCGGCACTGACGCTCGCCCGCGCGGGCAGATCCGTTGTCGTGCTCGAAGCTGCGGCGCCTGGCCACGGTGCATCGAGCCGGTCGGGCGGGATGATCGGTCATGGCCATCGGCTCTCCTACACCAAACTCATCGAGCGTTTCGGGGCGGACAAGGCGAAGGATCTTGTCCGCGACGGCATGGCATCGCTTCAATTCGTCAAGGACCTCATTGCCGACGAGAAGATCGACGCCGGCCTGCAATCGTGCGGGCGGATGCGCGGCGCGTGGACGGAGGCGGACTTCGCGTCGATCGCGAAGGATGCCGCCGGTTTGCGTCGTGATGTCGGCGTTCCCATCGACGTGTTGAGCAAGTCCGACGTTCGCACCGAGGTGGCGACGGACCTCTATCAGGGCGGATTGCTGTTTCGAGCGCACGGCGCCGTGCATCCCGCGCTGTTCCAGCAGGGCTTGCTGCAAACGACACGCGCCGCCGGCGCGCTCGTGGCGGGCCACACGCCGGTGACCGCGATCCGGCGCGAGACGAATGGACATGTCGTCGAAACGGCACGCGGCAGCGTGCGGGCCGCCGAAGTCGTCGCCACGACCAACGGCTATACGGGGCGCGCTACCCCGGCTCTCGCGCGCCGCCTTGTCGCGATACCGAGTTTTCTCATCGCCACCGAGCCATTAGGCCCGGGCCGTGTCCGCGCGCTGATCCCGAATGGCCGGATGATCGTCGAGACACGCGACAAGCACCTCTACTATCGGCCGTCGCCGGACGGGACGCGCATGGTGCTGGGCGGGCGCGCCGCATTGCATCCCATCGCGCTCGACGTAGCCGCCGCCTGGCTGATGAAGGAACTGTGCGCCATCTTCCCGTCGCTCGCGGACACGCATGTCAGCCATGTCTGGACCGGCAATGTCGCGATGACGCGGAGCGACTTGCCCGGCATCGGACAGCGCGACGGAATCTGGTACGCGCTGGGTTGCAATGGCTCCGGTGTGGCCCTCATGCCCTATCTCGGTCACAAGCTGGCGCTGAAGATTCTCGGTCAGCGGGAAGGGCAGACGGCATTCGACGACATACCCTTTGCCGCCATTCCCTTCTACAACGGGACGCCATGGTTCCGCCCGCTGATGACGGGGTGGTATCGCGTACGCGACAAGCTGCGCGGGAGCTGATCCTTGCAGGCACACGATCTGCGACACGACGATTTCCCCGCAGAACTCGAGGCGCGTCTCGGGGGACTCAGTGCGTGGCATGGTCCGGCGCTCGCTGCCCGAGGCGGCTGGATCGAACCGCTGTTGCCGGCGGAGCAGGACGAATTAGCGGCGGCGGCAGAACCATGGCTCGCCCGCGTCGAGCGCGATGCGCGGGCACTGAACGAACTTACCCCCGCGGACTTTCCGTTGCCGACGGTGGCGCCACGTCTTGCCCGGGTCACCGAGGAACTGCTGCAGGGACGAGGCTTCGCGCTGCTGCGGGGCTTCCCGATCGAACGCTGGGGCACGCGCCTCTCCGCCGTCGCCTTCTATGGCCTGGGCGTGCATATCGGGCGGCCGCGAACGCAAAATGCGCAGGGTCACTTGCTCGGCCACGTGCGCGACCTCGGCCTGTCGCTCCGACGATCCGAACGTGCGCATCTACCAGACGCACGAGCGCCAGACGTTTCACACCGATTCGGCCGACGTGGTGGGGCTGCTTTGCCTGCAGACGGCCAAGTCCGGCGGGCTCTCGGCGCTGGTGTCCTCGGTCACGCTCTACAACGAGATGCGCGCGCGCCGGCCCGACCTGGCGCGCCGGTTATTCGCGCCGTTCGCCACCGACCGCCGCGGCGAAGTGCCACCAGGCGCAAAGCCGTATTTCACGATCCCGATCTTCAACTGGCATGCGGGCGCGCTCTCGGCCATCTATCAACGCCAGTACATCGATTCGGCGCAACGCTTTGGCGACGCTCCGAGGCTCACGCCGGCAGACATCGAGGCGCTCGACCTGCTCGATGCACTGGCCAACGATCCGGCGCTGCATTTCACGATGACGCTCGAGCGCGGCGACCTGCAATTCGTGCACAACCACACGCTGCTGCACGACCGCACGGCATTCGAGGATTATCCGGAACCGGAGCGACGCCGATACCTGCTGCGGCTGTGGCTCGCGCCCGAAGGCGCGCGCCCGCTGCCGCCGGTGTTCGCGCAACGCTATGGCAGCGTGAAGGCAGGCGCGCGCGGCGGCGTGGCGGTCAGCAAGGATGCCGGCGTGATGGTCCTGCCAGACGCGTAGGGCTCGTCAGAGGTATTGCGGGTGCCTACTTGATGGCAGCGAAGCTCCAGCTCCCCGAGCGCATCAGGAGGCCGCTGACCGTCGTGACAGGCATGCTGCCGTTGACGCCATAGACGAGGGTGCCTGTCGCCACCTTCCCGACCGGCAGCTCGACGTCCTTTTGAACGCTATAGTTGCCCGGAAAGGGCACGCCCTGGAGCGTACAAGAGAGTTTCATTTTGAAGTCGATGAGGCCATCGGGAACCCCGATCTGGAACGAATACGTCGAATCGGAGCTGATCCGGATAAACGAGATCGAGCTCGTCGGCATATCGAAGTCATGGTCGTCGGACGTTCCGGTGCAGCTGAAGCCGGCCTCGCCTTCGACGTCCGAATAGTCGACCTTTACGTGAAGGCTGCCGCCGCTGGGTTCGTAACTCGCGCAGGGTTTGCCTGCCGTTACTGGACAAGTGAGTTCATCACTGGGAAGCCAGATCACGTGTCCCGTGATGGTCGACTTGATCGTCAGTGTCCCACCGGTGTAGGTCGTCATCGTCAGGCTGTCGTTCTGCGTGAAATTGCCGTCGAGGCGAGTCGGAAAAGCAAAGGGCGGCGGTGGTGGATGCTTGAACTGCGTTTTCAGGTTGAACATGCGGCTCCTTCCGGCGCTCGGCGACACCTGCTGGGGTGTCGCGCCGTCGTCCGTGAAGGCAATCGAGGCTGTTTCCGTTGAAGTGAATTCGATGGACACGGTACCGATCGTCGTCGGCGGGGAGGGCGGATGATAGGGGCCGGTGACGGTCTGGCCGTTGGCGACCTGAACGAGGTTGCCGCTATAGGTGGTCGGGGTTTTCATCGGGCCGGCGGAGAGATACCAGATCGGGTTGCCGGCGCCGTCGTACATGAACCCGACCATGAAGAGCGTGCCGCCCTCCACCTCGATGCTGTAGCCGCTGCCGCTCTCGTCGGGATTCCACCACCAGCCGGGTTGCGGCTGGAACGACGCCATCGGTGCGTATCGAAGATTTCGCGCACGATCGGAATCGTGCCGCCGGGCCAGACGATCGTGCCGTGCGTGTCGTCGCTGAAACTGACCGTGATCGCGCCGGCGCTTGGCGGGAGCGCCCGGGGGAACATAGGGACCGAACAGCGTCTGGCCGTTGCTGGACCGTGAGCAGGGTCCCGAATAATGGTAGGGATCGGCGTTCTTCGCCGCCGGAAACGAGCCAGCAGCGCGCGACCATCGTCGGCGTACATGTAGGCAGCCATGAAGAAGATGCCGTCCTGGCTTTCGATGAAGAAGCCGCGACCGCTTTCGGCGGGATTCCACCACCAGCCGATTTCCGGCGTCGGCCTCGCGCGCCCGCCTGCAGCGCAAGCAACACCGCCATCGCCAGCGCATGGAACCAATTTCGCATGTTTCATGTCGACCTCACCTCTTGTCGCAGTGCTTCTGCTGCGCCAGCTGCATCAGGCGCTGCAGACCGCGCATTGGATTGCATCTGCTGGCCCTGCACCGCGAGCTGTTCGGATTGCGCCCGGTTTTCCTTCGCAAGCGGCGAGTTGGCAAAGGCCTCGTTTTCGCTCTGCTCCTTTGCCTTCTGCGCCATCAGGGCCATCTGGTAGGCGCGCTTCGATGCGCCAGTCTTGTCGAGAGCCCCCGCCGTCGCAAGCGGGGTCAGGGCTTCGTTCTCCAGCTTCCTCTCCTCGTATTTCTCGCGACCCTGTGCATAAAGCTGCTGCTGTGTCGTCGCCAACGCCTGAATGTTCGGCACCATCTGCTGGACATACGGGAGAAAGCTCGGTGGCGATCTGCTCGCACGTCATCGCCTCGTCACCCGGTCCGATCGCACCGGCGTCCTCCGCGACGGCGGGTCCGATCCAGAGCGCCGTGGCAAGCACCCAACCGGCGATCGGTGTCTTGAATTTCGTCGACATGGCGCTTGGCCGCACCTAGCTCTTCACGCAGTGCTTCTGCGCCCACAGTTCCTTGAGGTGGTCCATGCGCGGGTTGGATTGCGGCGCGCCGAGCATGGCCATGCTCTTGTCGGCCTGGGACTGCGCCGCTGCATTGGCCGCCTGTCCCGTGCCGCCCAACCCACCGGTCAGCATGGCCCCCGTTATCAGCGCCGCCGTGGCCGCGCGCTCTTTCCGGAGCTGGTCATTTCTTTGGCTGCGCGCCTGCTGATCCCGCTGCGATTCGGCCATGCCCTGCGCGTAGATCTGCTCGCAGGTCAGCGCCTCGTCACCGGACAGGGCGCCGGAGGTGTTCGGTGCGGTGTCGGTCGCCGTGCCTGCTGCGATCGCGGTCGGAATCAACAGGACGCCGACCGCCCATGTGGTAATCCTGCGACATCGCGTTCTCCCGGAAGAGGACGCAGGCACGATACCAAGCGGTCCGTAACGAATAGGGAACCGATTCGCAACAACGCCGCGTCAGCGGCCGCTGATCCGGGACACCAGCGCTTCGGTACGATCCGACGGCCGCACGCCGAGCACGATGGACAGCAGCTCGCGGCAGCGGCGGTAGGCATTGAGCGCCTGGGCACTCTCTCCGCGCGCCAGATGGCACGCGATCAGGCGTTGGTAGAGCTCTTCGGCAAGATTGTCCTGCTCGAGTGCAGCGCGGTAGAGGGAGATCGCGGCTTCGGGCCGGCCCACGTGTTCCAGGCGCTGCCCCAATGCGTCGATCGCGCGGATGAAGCGCGCACGCAGCCGATCGCGCAACGCAAGCGCCCAGGAGGAAAGCTCGGATTCGCCGAAGAGATGGCCGCGGTAGAGCGAGAGCAATTGAACACGCCGCGTTTCCAGCTCGCCGTCGTCGACCTGCGCTGCCGCCGTGCGCACGCCGAGCAGCGCCTCGATGCGCCCGCACACGTGCTCGAAGGCCCACGTGTCGACCCAGGCAAGGTCCTCGTCGAAGCTGATCTGGCCATCGCGCACCACCAGCAGGTCCGCGCCGAGCAGCGCCCGCGTGCGGTGCAGCATGGTCTTCAGCGCATCGCGGGCCTCGTCGCCTTCGGCGTCGGGCCATAGCATCGCGGCGATGCGCGCTGAATCGACCTGGCGCCCGCCGAGCGCCGTGATCAGGCGCAACAGGTCGAGCAACCGCTTTGGCGCTTTACGGGCGAATTTGAGCGGTGCGCCGTCGCGCTCGACGGCGAAGCCACCCAGCGTGCGCACGCGAAGCGGCCACGGCCACGAAGCGATGCCGATGTCCGGGCACGCAAGCGAGCGGGTGGCGATGACCTTGCGCGCGAACGGCACGTCGGCGCCAAGCTCGAGCGCCGCGCCGCAGAGTTCCGCGGCCACGGGCGGCAGCGCACGGAAGAAATGGGTCAAGTCGAAACTGCGAGCGTGCGCGAATCCGACGTTGAGCTCGGCGCGCGCCTCGTCGTGCGCTCCCTCGCGCCACTGCTGCAGTGCGCGTGTGAGGTGAACGTGAACGAGGCAGGGTATCGCCTGCGCGCCGCGCGACAGGGCGCCCGCCCGCGCGAACGCGGCGGCGGCTTCCTCGAAGCGGCCGAGGGCGACCAGCACGAACCCCTGCTGCATGAGCGCGGGCGTCGTTCGCGCCGCGGTCACGCCCGCGTCCTGCATCTTGCGAAGCGAGACCTTCGCGTGCTCCCAGGCTTCGTCGACCGCTCCGGCCTGAAGCGCATGGCGCGAGCTGTAGTAATGGAATTCCCAGTAGTTGGGCGGATGGGCCGGATTCAGCAGCGGATGGGCAGCCTCCAGGCTCCCGCGACCGGCCGCAGCGTGGCCTTCACCGAGCGCAATGGACGCGCGAATGAGATGCGCCCGTGCCAGCAGCGACCGGAAGCCGTTGGCGACGGCAATGCGTTCGAGAGCATCGAGCTCGGCCCGCAATCGCGACGCCCAGGTGGCGTCGTAGAAAAGGGCGTCGACGAAATGCAGATGCCACAGGGCGCGACTGTACGGGCCCACCTCCGGAGACGCGGCAACCGCGGCGCCGGCCTGGAAGAAGTCCTCGCTGCGCACGCGATCGAGCGAAAGCCCCAGCATGGGCAGCGCCGTCGTGGCGACGCGCAGCGCGATTTCCCGGTCGATGTCCGTCCCCAGCGTGGCGAACGCGCATTCGATGTCATCGGTGACGCCTTCGACACTCTCACGCCGTTCAGCGGTAAGCAGCAGGCGCGCGGCCAAGATGAACAATGCGAGCGGACTGCGCGCGTCATTTATCCTGTCCATCCGCTCGACGCGCTTCGCGCGCTCCTGGAGACCGGCGTAGGACTGAGCGTCCAGGAGCGTGCACTGGATCAGTCCGCAGACCGCGAGATCGAGGCCGGCCGCGTCGTTCTCGCTCGCGAAGCAATTCTCCGCCGACAGCCACTCGGCGCGAGCAAGCGACAGATCGTCGAACTGCAGCGCGTAGCCGCGCCAGAAGTGCAGCCAGCCGCTATCCGTCTTTGCACCGGGCGCATCGGACAATGCCGTGCGCAGTCCGGGAAGGCCGTGATGCTCCAGCAGGCGCTCGCCTGCCGCGCGGTCGGCGGGCGCCTCGCGCGAAAGGGTGTCGCGGGTTGCGGCAACCGTCGGAGCGATGCGCAAAGCGGGTCGTCGTGAGGCCATGGACGGGTTGTTTTCGAGATGCCGGAAATCATAGTCCAGCGCCGCCAAGGGAAAACGCGGTATCGGCAATCCGTCCCCAATCCGTTACTTCCAGCGTCGCAGCGACCGCAACCTTTTGTCGGCCTTGACAATGGTTGCCTAGGCACATATAATGCGAAACATGACTCCCCCCAGAGCCACCGCGAGTCTGGTCGCCGCGCCAGTGGCCACGTCGATGCCGCTGCCGTCGAAGCACGGCATCATCCGGTTGATCAACCGCGTCCGCGTCGAGCTGATCGACGCGCTCGACCGGGAGCTGTCGAAGTTCGACATCACGGCCGCCCAGCTCATCGTCCTTGCCTCCGTGGCTAACAAGGAAGCCGGCTCGGCGTCGATGCTATGCAAGAGCATTTCCTACGATCCCGGGGCGATGACGAGGATGATCGATCGGCTGGAGCAGAAGGGCCTGATTCGCCGCACCCCGAATCCTGATGACCGCCGGGCAACGAATCTCGAGATGACGACGGCCGGCAGTGCGCTCTATCCGCAGCTGCTTGCCGCGAAGGAGAACGTCCAGGCGCAATTCCTGCGCGGGTTCGGCAAGGACGAAGTGCGCATCCTCGAAGGCATGCTCAATCGCATGCTCGAAAACCGGTAAGTCCTTTTTTTTAAACGGATAGTAGCCTAGGCAGCAATAGCTTAAGCCAATGTTTTCCCCATTTCAGATCCAAAGGCCAGCGAACATGTCTGCACGCGCGATCCTCGCCACTTTCGCCCTCGCCGGGAGCGCCTTGCTCGCCGGTTGCGCCAGCACGAACGGGCTCACGCCCGAGGCCGCGCTGCGCGATCCGAATGCGCTCGCGTCGCACCGTGCGCTGCAGGGCGTGCCGGTCAGCGCCGCCGCGTGGCCGAAGAGCGATTGGTGGAAGGTTTACGGCGACCCGCAACTCGATGCGTTGATCGACGAAGCGCTTGCCGGAAGCCCGACGCTCAACATCGCCGCCGCGCGCACGCGAAAGGCGCTTGCGTTAGCGCAGACGGCCAAGGCGCCGCTATACCCGCAAGTGGACGGAAATCTGTCGAGCACCCGCCAGCGCTTCTCGGAGCAGGGGCTGGTGCCGCCGCCGGTTGCCGGGACATGGAATACCGTCAATCAGCTGCAAGTGACGCTCGGTTGGGAGATCGATTTCTGGGGCAAGAACCGCGCGTCCTACGAAAGTGCGCTCGGTCTCGCGCGGGCGGCGGAGGTCGACGAGTACGCCGCGCGCCTCGCGCTGTCGACGACGATCGCGCAGGCGTACGTCGAGCTGCAGCGTGCGTACCTCGAGCTCGATGTCGCGCAGAGGACGCTGGGCGAACGCGAACAGATCTATACGTTGACACGCGATCGCAACGACGCCGGCATCGATTCGCGCCTCGAGCTGAAGCAGGCCGAATCGGCGCTGCCGGCCACGCGCGAGGAAATCACGCGCCTGGAGGAAACGATCCAGCTCACCCGCAATCAGCTGGCTGCGCTGCTCGGCCAGGGTCCCGACCGCGGCATGGCCATTGCGCGCCCCGCGGCGACGGCGCTGCAGCCGGTGGCGCTGCCGTCGACGATTCCGGCGGAATTGCTCGGCCGCCGGCCGGACCTGGTCGCGCAGCGCTGGCGCGTCGAAGCCGCGCGCAAGGCGATCGACTCGGCCAAGGCGGAGTTCTATCCGAACGTGAACCTGCTGGCCTTCGTCGGATTCTCGAGCATCGGCGGCGCCGGCTTCCTCACCGCGGCGAGCCGGACGCTGGGCGCGGGACCCGCGATCACGCTGCCGATCTTCGAGGGCGGCCGGCTGCGCGGCAACCTGGCGAGCACCGACGCCGACTACGACATCGCCGTGGAACAGTACAACCAGCTGCTGGCGGATTCCCTGCGCGACGTCGTCGACCAGCTTGCGTCGTTCCGCAGCGTCGACCTGCAGCGCGTCCAGCAGAAACAGGCGCTCGCGACGACGCGGGAGGCGTACGACCTCGCGCTGCTGCGCTACCGCGAGGGCTTGGGCAATTACCTGCAAGTGTTGTCGGCCGAGCAGCCGTGGCTTGCGCAGCAGGTGCTCGACGCCGAATTGCAGGCACGGGAGCTGTCGCTGTCCGTCAATCTCGCCCGTGCGCTGGGTGGCGGCTATGCAGTGAATGAACTTCAATTGAGCAGGACGGAATAGCCTATGGAAACTTGTCCGAATTGCACGACCTACCGGCCCGCGCGGTCGCCCCGCGGATTGCGCGGACGGCTCGCCCGCCTGGGCACGCTCGCGATCGCTTTCGCTATCGCGCTCGTGCTCCTGTCGTTGATGTTCGTCGGCGAGCGATGGCTGCTCGTGGACGCGCCGGCACGCGGGATCGAGCTCGGCGCTGCCGTCAGCGCGGCCCATGCCGCGGGCCTCAACTGAATTCCGGTCACATCGAATATTCGAAGGAAACAGCATGACTACCGATACCAGCGTTGTGTCGAATCCGGCAGCCCAGGGTCAGCGTAAACGATGGCTCGCGATCGTCATCGGCGCGTTCGCGCTGATCGGCATCGCGTACGGCGCGTACTGGGCATTGGCGCTGCGCGATGTCCAGGCGACCGACGATGCCTACGTGAGCGGCAATGTCGTGCAGATCACGCCGCAGATCGCGGGCACGGTCGTCGGCATCGGCGCGGACGACACGCAATTCGTCAAGGCGGGCCAGACGCTGGTCCAGCTCGATCCAGCCGATGCGAAGATTGCGCTCGAGCAGGCCGATGCAAAGCTCGGCAAGACGGTCCGCGAGGTGCGCGGGCTGTTCGCGACGACGGCGCAGATCAGGGCGAATGTCGACCTGCACGCCGCCGACGTCGCGCGGGCCGGTGACGACCTCCGCCGCCGCGAGCGGCTGGCGAGCTCGGGCGCGGTCTCCGGCGAAGAACTGGCGCACGCGCGGGACGCGCTCGCGACCGCAAACGCGGGACTGATCGCGGCGCAGCAGGAGCTCGCGGCGAACCGGGCGCGCACCGACCGCACGACGGTGGCGAGCCATCCCGACGTCCTTGCGGCCGCGGCGCAGGTGCACGACGCCTATCTCGATGTCGTGCGCACGCAATTGCCCGCGCCCGTCTCGGGCTACGTCGCCAAGCGCGCGGTGCAGCTCGGCCAGCGCGTCGCGCCCGGCACGCCGCTGATGGCGATCGTCCCGCTCGACCAGGTGTGGGTCGACGCGAATTTCAAGGAGCCGCAACTCCAGGCGATGCGCGTGGGGCAACCGGTCACGCTGACGGCCGACCTGTATGGCAGCAAGGTGCGGTATCACGGCACGGTGGCCGGCTTCGGCGCCGGGACCGGGTCCGCGTTCGCGTTGCTGCCGGCGCAAAACGCCACCGGCAACTGGATCAAGATCGTGCAGCGCGTGCCGGTGCGCGTCGCGCTCGAACCGCAGGAGTTGACGGAGCACCCGCTGCAGATCGGGTTGTCGATGCAAGTGGAGGTCGATACGCGTCAGCGCGACGGCAATCGGCTGCCGCAGGTCGTGCAGGCTGCGCCGGCCTACACGACCGACGTCTACGACGAGGTCGGCGCCGCGACCGCGCAGCGGATCAAGGCCATCATCGCGGGCAACGATCAGCGAAGCCGGCAGGACCGCGTCGGCACCTTCGGCAGCGACGAATGCGGTGCGCTCGCCGGTGACCGCGCTGGACGGCAATGCCAGGCCGCACGTCGTGGCGGTCGGGCGGACGCTGTAACGAAGCGGGCGAGGGATCGAACAAATGACCGCCGGTAACGGGAGCGCTGACCGTGCCCGCCACGCCGGCGCCCCTCTCGGGCGTAACGCTTGCGCTCGGCACGGTCGCGCTGTCGCTCGCCACGTTCATGAACGTGCTCGACACGTCGATCGCCAATGTGTCGATTCCCGCCATCGCGGGCGATCTCGCCGTATCGCCCGACCAGGGCACGTGGGTCATCACGTCGTTCGGCGTCGCCAACGCGATTTCGCTTCCGCTCACCGGGTGGCTGACGCAGCGCTATGGCCAGGTGCGGCTCTTCGTCGCCTCGGTGCTCCTGTTCGTCGTGGCCTCGATCCTCTGCGCGTTCGCGCCGACCTTGGGACTGCTGATCGCGTTCCGCGTCCTGCAGGGTGCGGTGGCCGGTCCGATGATTCCGTTGTCGCAATCGCTGCTGCTGTCGAGCTATCCCAAGGCGAAGGCCGGCAGCGCGCTCGCGATCTGGGGCATCACCACGCTCGTCGCGCCGGTCGTCGGGCCGCTCCTCGGGGGCTGGATCACCGACAACATCTCGTGGCCGTGGATCTTCTACATCAACGTGCCGGTGGGCCTCGCGGCGGCGGGCGTGACGTGGATGATCTATCGCACGCGCGAGACGGCCACACGCAAGCTGCCGATCGACGGCGTCGGGCTCGGATTGCTCGTGATCTGGGTCGGCGCGCTGCAGATCATGCTCGACAAGGGCAAGGACCTCGACTGGTTCGGCTCGACGCAGATCTGGGTCCTTGCCATCGCCGCCGTGGTCGGGCTCGCGTTGTTCATCGTGTGGGAGCTCACCGAAGACCACCCGGTCGTGGACCTGCATCTCTTCGGACGCCGGAACTTCTGGACCAGCTCGCTCGCGATGTCGCTCGCGTACGGTGCGTTTTTCGGCAACGTCGTGCTGCTGCCGCTGTGGCTGCAGCAATACATGGGCTACACGGCCACACAGGCCGGCATGGTGCTGGCGCCCGTGGGCGTGCTGGCGATCCTGCTGACGCCATTCGTGGGACGGACGGTGCACAAAGTCGATCCGCGGCTCTTCGCGACCGGTGCGTTCCTGATCTTCGCGCTCGTTCTGTTCATGCGGTCGCACTTCAACACGTCCGCCGACATCGGGACGCTGCTGGTCCCGACGTTCATACAGGGCGCGGCGATGGCGATCTTCTTCATCCCGCTGGTGACGCTGAGCCTGTCGGGACTCGCGCCCGACAAGATCCCGTCGGCGTCGGGACTCTTCAATTTCGCGCGCATCACCGCGGGCTCGTTCGGCACCTCGATCGCAACGACGCTCTGGGACCACCGCGCGACGCTGCACCATGCGCAGCTCGTGGAGCACTTGGGCGGCGCGGACGGCGCGTCGGGCCAGGCGCTCGCGTCGCTGCAGGCCGGCGGAATGACGCCGGAGCAAAGTTACGGCGTGCTCAGCCGTCTCGTCGACCAGCAGGCTTTCATGCTCTCGGCCAATGACGTGTTCTACGTCTCAGCCTGGCTCTTCCTCGCGTTGATTGCGCATCGTCTGGCTCGCGCGGCCGGTGCGCGGTGCGCCGCCGGCCGGGGACGCGGCGGCCGGCGCGCACTAGGAACGCGCCGCCGCCACGCCTGGCGGCGGAC
>CAWFMY010000011.1:0-201878 GCA_963816925.1 uncultured beta proteobacterium
AGACCGAGCTGCTGATCCAGGCGGGCGAGGCGCAGGTGATGCTGCGCACGCACGGTCGGCCCTCGGTCAATCCCGCGGACAAGATCGCGCTGGGCGTGGATCCGACGCACGTCCATCTCTTCGACCAGACAACGGGCGTCAGGCTCGCCTAGTTTTTCGCAGCACCATCTATTTCAGGGCAATCGATGAGCACCAAGCCGGCACGCAGGAAAAGCAAGCTTCGCTCCACCGAATGGTTCGGTCGCGGGGACCGTGATGCCATAACGCATCGCTCGTGGATGAAGAACCAGGGCATCCCGCACGACCAGTTCGACGGCCGGCCGGTGATCGGCATCTGCAACACGTGGTCGCAGGCCACGCCCTGCAACGCGCATTTCCGCGAGCTCGCCCAGCACGTGCGCGACGGCGTGCTCGACGCCGGCGGCTTCCCGATCGAATTTCCGGTGATGAGTCTCGGCGAGACGCTGATGCGCCCGACGACGATGCTGTTCCGCAACCAGGCGGCGATGGACGTCGAGGAGTCGATCCGCGCCAATCCGTTCGACGGCGTCGTGCTGCTGATGGGCTGCGACAAGACGACGCCGTCGCTGCTGATGGGCGCCGCATCGTGCGACCTGCCGACGATCGGCGTCTCCGGCGGACCGATGCTGAACGGCAAGTACCGCGGCACGGACATCGGCTCGGGCACGATGGTGTGGCAGGTCACGGCGATGCTCAAGACGGGCGAGATGAAGCCCGCCGACATGCTTGAGGTCGAGTCGTGCATGTCGCGCTCCGCCGGCCACTGCATGACGATGGGCACCGCGTCGACGATGGCGTCGATGGTCGAGGCGCTGGGCATGGGCCTGCCGACCAACGCGGCGATTCCGGCGGTGGATTCGCGCCGCCGCGTGCTCGCGCGCATGGCGGGCCGGCGCATCGTCGAGATGGTCCACGAAGATCTGCGGATGTCGAAGATCCTGACGCGCGACGCCTTCGAGAACGCGATCATGGTCAACGGCGCGATCGGCGGCTCCACCAATGCGGTCGTCCACCTGCTCGCCATTGCGGGACGAATGGGCGTCAAGCTGACGCTCGACGACTGGGACCGGCTCGGCCGCGACATGCCCTGCCTCGTCAACCTGATGCCGTCGGGCAAGTACCTGATGGAGGATTTCTACTACGCGGGCGGCCTGCCGGTCGTGATCAGGGAGATCGGACGTTACCTTCACAAGAAGGCGCTCACCGTCAACGGCGAGACGCTGTGGCACAACAGCAAGGACGCGGTCAACTACAACCCGGACGTGATCACCCCGCTCGGCAAGCCGTTCAAGCCGCAGGGCGGCATCGCCGTGCTGCGCGGAAATCTCGCGCCCGACGGCTGCGTGCTGAAGCCCTCGGCCGCAACGCCCAGGCTCCTGAAGCACAAGGGCCGCGCGGTGGTGTTCGACGACGTCGAGGACCTGCACAAGCGCATCGACGATCCGAAGCTCGACGTCGACGCCAATTCGGTGCTGGTGCTCAAGAATTGCGGACCGAAGGGCTACCCGGGTTTTCCGGAAGTCGGCAATTTTGCGCTTCCGGCGAAGCTCCTGAAGAAGGGCGTCACCGACATGATCCGGATCTCCGACGCGCGGATGTCGGGCACCGCGTACGGCACCGTCGTGCTGCACACCGCGCCCGAAGCCGCCGCCGGCGGGCCGCTGGCGCTGGTGCAGAATGGCGACCTGATCGAGCTCGACGTCGCCAAGCGGAAGATTCATCTGCACGTGAGCGCAGCCGAGCTCGCGCGTCGTCGCGCGAAGTGGAAGGCGCCGAAGCCGCATTCGGACCGCGGCTGGGTCAAGCTCTATTGCGACACCGTGCAGCAGGCGGACAAAGGCGTCGACCTCGATTTCCTGGTCGGCAAGTCGGGAGCAAAAGTCGGGCGCGAAAGCCACTGACGACGCGCGACGGGACGGGCCGCCACAGCGCGCGGCCCGCATAGGAGAAAATCCGGATCTCACCGGAAGCGGAGGAAGCATGAACATGAACGTTGCAATTTCGGCCGTCGTCATGGCCGTGATGTCGTTGATGCTGGGTTTTGTCGTGCATGGCTGGCTGCTCGGACCCGACTACAAGGCGCTGGGCGCGCTCTTCCGCCCCGAAGACCAGCAGATGAACTTTTTCGGATTCATGATCGCCGCGCATGTGCTGATCGGCATCGGCTTCACCTGGATCTATCGCATGGGCCGCGAGGCGAAACCGTTTCTCGGCCAGGGCGTGCGCTTCGGCCTCGCCGTGGCGGTGCTGACGATCATCCCGACCTACCTCATCTACTATGCCGTCCAGCCGATGCCGGGCAACGTCGTCGCCAAGCAGATCATCTTCGATACGATGGCGATGGTGTTGATGGGCGTCGTTTGTGCCTGGCTCAATCAGGACAGGCGCGCGTAGAACGGCATCGCGGCGCCGGCCGGCGCCGTCGTCCGGGATCCGATGACCTTCGTGTAGTACCCATCGAAGGCGACGGTCCACGTTTTTCCATCGTCGGTCGACGATTCCCACAACTGGCGCACGCGGCCGTCGGGCAGCGGCGTCCACGCGATCCGCTGCAGCGCGCGCCCCGTCGCCGGGCTCGCAGCCGGCGTCGCGCCTGACAGCACCATCCTGCCGTCGACGAGCCCGCCGTCGAGCTGCAGCAGAGCGCCGCTGCTGTCGACCCACGTCTGGTGCCATTGCTTGCGCCCGGCGTCGTAGAGGTTGAGGCTCGTGCCGGAAAACCCTCCGGCGCCGCTCCAGTGCTCCTCCAGCGCGCAGCCCTTGTGCACGCTGACGATGCGGTTCGTGCCCTGCAGCTTTCCCGCGGCGTCGCGGACCTCCCATTCGCCCTGCCAGAAGTCGAATTGCCGGAATTCCGGGCCCGTGCAGGCCGGCGGCGGGGGTACGGCAGGCTTGTCGTCGGCGAACACGTGCGAGACCGCGCACGCGCACATTGCAGCGGCTACGCCGAGAAAGCTCAGAAGATGGAATTTCATGGAAATCTCCGGTAATCGTCGAACCGCGATTCGCCAGTCCGGATCCTGCCGCGCAAATGGCCTTATCACAAGGTCCATTTAGACGTACATTACTGGGCCATTGAGGGCGCGCGACGGAGAACGGCATGGCGAGGCAGGCGCAGGGCGCGCTGCTGCCGCTGCAGAGCGGGCGCGGCAACGAAGGGCTCGGGCTCGCCGCGCAGATCTACAAGACCTGCCTCGGGGCGATCGTCGAGGGGCGTCTCGCGGCGGGCGCCCGGCTGCCGTCGGCGCGGCAGCTCGCCGCCGACTGGCAGCGTCTCGCGCAACACCGTCGATGAAGCGCTCGGCCGGCTGCAATCCGAAGGCTTCCTGGTGCGCCGCGTCGGTGGCGGCACGTTCGTCGCGGCCGACGTTCCCATTCCGGACGTGAGGGCGGCGCCGGCGCGCGTTCGCGGGCCCGCGGAGATCGGGAGGCGCGCGCTCGCGAATGTCTCCGCCTTTGGACGCAGCGCATCCCGTGCGCATGCGCCGTTCAGCGCGCCGCGGCCCGAGGCCTTCGTCGCCGGTTTGCCGGCGCTGGATCTTTTCCCGCTGGACCTCTGGCGCAGGCTGCTGGCGCGCCGGATGCGCTCGAGTGGGCGGGCGCTGCTCGGCTACTTTCCGACGATGGGGCACGGCCCGCTGCGGGAGGCGACGGCGCGCCATCTCGCCACCGCGCGCGGGATCGCGTGCGCGCCGGGGCAGGTGATGATCGTCAACAGCACGATGCAGGCCCTCGACCTCGTCGCGCGCGTGCTGCTGGAACCCGGCGACGCGGCGTGGGTCGAGGACCCGGGCTATCCCAACCTGCGCGCCGCGCTGGGGATGGCCGGCGCGCGATGCGTCCCCGTGCGCGTCGACGACGGCGGGCTCGATGTTGCGCACGGCGTGCGCATCGCTCCCCGGGCCGCGCTCGCCTGCGTGTCGCCATCGTGCCAGTACCCGACCGGCGTGACGCTGTCGCTCGAGCGCCGGGTGGCGTTGCTGCACTGGGCCGAGCGCGCCGGCGCCTGGATCGTCGAGGACGACTACCAGTGCGAGTTCACCTATGAAGGACGGCCGATCGCGCCGATCGCGAGCCTCGACCGCGGCGAGCGCGTCATCTATCTCGGCACGTACACGAACGCGGTGTTTCCGTCGCTGCGCATCGCCTATGCGGTGCTGCCGAACGCGCTGGTGCCCGCGTTCGAGGCGGTGCGCGGCCAGCTCGACGACCATACGCACGGGCTCCTGCAGGCGGTGCTGGCCGATTTCGCCGACGGCGGCCATTTCAACGCGCACCTGCGGAAGATGCGCGCCGTCTATCAGGACCGGCGCAATGCGCTCGTGGCCGCATGCGCGCGCGAATTCGGCGGCGGCGCGCGGCTCGGCCCGGCCGTCACCGGGATGAACGCGGCGCTGCACCTTCCGCGGCGCATGCCCGATCACGTCGTCGCGGCACGTGCGCGCGCCGCGGGGATCGATGCGTTTCCGCTGTCACGCTACGCGGCAGGGGCGCCGGGGTGGAACGGGTTGCTGCTCGGGTACACCGCGTTGCCGGAGCGGCGGATTGCGAGCGGCATCGCGCGGCTGGCGCAGGTTATCGGGGCCGGCGGATGAATCGCCGCTACACCTTCGTCCCGGCCACGTTGTAGCCGAACGCATCGGCGAAGAACGTGCCGTCGCGGTGACGATCGGCGAGCGCGGCGGCAAAGCGGTCCGCTTCGTCCCGCGTGATATCCCCTGCCGCGATGGCCATGTCCAGGCGGTCGTGGAGGAACACCATGTTCACGAAATCCGGATGGGTGATCTCGTAGATCTTGACGGCCTGCTCGATGTCGACAAGGCCGGCGCGCACGAACATCCCGCGCAGCCGGGTGCCGCTGTGCGGGTTCACGATCATGCGCAGCAGCGCGCGCGTGCTCGCCTCGTGCACTTTTCGATGGTTCGAATCGTCGAGGGCAAGACCGTGCTGTCCGTGGTCCGGGTCGATCGCCATCACGCGGCCGCCGGGGCGCGTGACGCGCAGCATCTCGCGCAGTCCGGCTTCGGGTTGCTCGAGGTGCTGGAACACGCGCTCGGCGCGGACGGCATCGAAGGTCGCGTCGGGAAACGGCAGCGCGTAGATGCTCGCCACCTTGAGGTCGACGGGCTGGCGTGACGCGTCCGCCGCGCGCCTCGCGGCCGCGATCATCGCTTCCGACGGGTCGATTCCGGCGACCTTGCCGCGCGGACCGACGCGCAAGGCGAGCTCGACACAGACTTCGCCCGCGCCGCACCCGACGTCGAGCACCGCCGCGCCGGGCAGCAGCCGCAGCATCTCGTAGCCTTCGCGGCGAGCGCCGGCCAGACGGTCCGCAAGCACCGCGAGGTAGTCGACAAGGTGCTCCGCGCGCGTGCTGCCGTCGACGTCCGAAAATCCCGTGGTCTTTCTCATGGGTCGAAATGATAGACGAAACGGCGCGTCGAAACGCCCGATCCACGGTTAAATCGGCAGGAACACCGCCGTCGCAAGCGTCTGGACGACCTTGCGGATCGTGCGGTTGGTGCGCTGCGCGGCGATCTCCGCCATGACGTCCTGGTACGCGATCATCTTGCCGAACTCGCGCTCGAAGGAGAGGTTCGCCGTATCGCGGCCGATTTCATTCGACAGCAGCAATGGCTCGCCCTTCGCGTCGTGGGCGCTCGCGAGTTTCCAGGCGGCAATTTCGATGTTGCGCGCGGAGTTGTAGAGCTTTTGCGCATCGAGCAGGTCGGTGAGGTAGAGCTCCGTCTTCCCGTTGTAGGACAGGAAGACCATGCTTGCGATCCCGACGCCGAAGGCGAACACCCGGTCGCCGGAATACTCCGGCTTGAGCGCGAGCAGGACGGCGTCGCCGCCGCGCACGTTGCCGAGCTCGGCGAAGCGGAACTCGGCGTGCGGGTCGAACGCGCGGGCCAGGGCTGCTTCCATGCTGGCTGAACCGCCCTTGCGCCATTCGCGCGGGTTGCGCCGATAGAGCTTTTCCATCAGAAGGCGCGCCGAAGCGAGGCATTCCTGCAGATGCGCCTCGGCGGCGATGTCGATGTCCGACTTTGCGAGATCCGAGGCGCGGAAACTGCGCTCGGCAGGGGCCGGGCGCTTGCCGGTGCTGGGGGCCGCGGGCGGAAAGGTGGGCGTCCCGGCACAGCCCGCGAGAAGGGCGCAGGAGATGACTGCGCAACGAATCGAACGTGCGCGTCGTCGCTGCCGTTCCAAGGCTCTGCCTCTCCCCTGCGCCAATCCGCGATCTTTCGCAATCGTGCCGCGCGGCCCTAGCCTAGACCGGCGGGCCCGGCAGGGCAAGGTGTGGGCGTCCGGCCGCGATTCCCGCCATAATCCGATCTTTGCTGATGGTTGGCCAAGGGAGCGCGATCGATGCGTTGGATGGGATCGGTGTTGCTGATGGGGGTTGCGGCCGCCGCACAGGCGCAATCGCCGCCCGCGAATTCGCGCGGCGAGTTGCTCTACACGACCCATTGCGTCGGATGCCACACGACGCAGGTCCACTGGCGCGACAGGAAGCTCGCGTCCGACTGGGCGAGCCTCACCGCGCAGGTCGAGCGTTGGCAGAAGAACGCGAATCTCGGTTGGGGCGGCGACGACATCGATGCGGTCGCCCGGTATCTCAACGCGGCGTACTACCACTTCCCGCGATCCGGCGAAAAGCCGGTCGGCGCAGGCCATCGCCCGTTTCACATCGCCCTGCGCGACTGACCGCGCGGTCACTGTCGTGCCCGCCGTCGCCGACTACCTGAATCCGGATATTCCCGCGGGGCTGCGCCGGGTCGCGATCCCGGTCGTCGACGCCACGCCGGCGTCGCTCGATGGCTATGGCCGGCTGGTCGCCGACCCGGCGGCGTGCGCGATCGAAATCGTGCGCTGGCCCGCGCAGGGCCGCCGCCCGGTCGACCCCGATACCGGCGACGAAGGCGGCACCACGGAGGGCACCTTCATCAGCGAATGGCAGGGCGACATCCTCTTTGGCCGCAACGATGCGGTGGGGGGCCATTACATCCTGGCCTATGCCGACGATCCCGCCACGGCCGACCGCGGCACTCGCCGCGACCCCGCGCGCATCCTGCTGTGGCACGCGAACTATCATCCCGACGGCGGGCAGTTGTTCTTTCCGCTGGACAGGAAGCCGTTCCTCGTCCCGCTCGCGCTCCCCGGCGACGACATCGAGCCGATGGATTTCGTCTGCTTCCGCTTCGACGGCAGCCGCGGCCTCTACATCCACCCGAACATCTGGCACGAAGGTGTGTTCACGACGCGCGGCACGCAGCGGTTCTTCGACAAGCAGGGCGCCGTGCATGCGCGGGTGTCGGTCGACTTCGCGCGCGAGTTCGGGTGCCTGGTCGAGGCCCCGATCGGCTGACTATCCGGGCGCGACTTGTGAGTTTGGTGTCACCCGGCTGGCTTGCGCGCGACGGACGCGAGCCAGGGTTGCTGGTCGCGCGGCAACCCGGCGGGGCGGTAGTAGTGCGTCAACGGGACAAATCCCGCCTCGGTGAGAAAGCGCTGCCACGTCTCGAGGTCGTGATACGCGCCGTAGCGGCCGCGGTTCCAGCCTTCGCTGTTGTCGCCGCGCGGATTCGAGCTGAAGAGCACGCCGCCTTTCCTGAGCGCCGCGCGCAACTCGCGCAGCACGCGCGGCAATTCCTGCCTCGGCACATGGAACAGCGAGGCGTTGGCGAACACGCCGTCGAAGCGCTCCGCCGGCAGGTCGAGCTTCAGGAAATCCTGCTCCCAGACTTCGCAGCCGGTGTCGGCGCGCGCCATCGCGGCGAACGGCGCCGCGCCCTCGAGCCCGATCGCGCGATGGCCGAGGCGCGTAAACACTGCGAGATCGCGCCCGGGACCGCAGCCGAAATCGAGGATCGAAAACGGTGGCGGGGCGTCGATGTGCCGCAGCAGCGCGTCGATGTTCTGGCGCACGTCGTGATCGCGCGTTCCGTCGCGGAACGCTTCCGCGCGCTGCGCATAGTGCAGGAGCGTCTCCCCCGAAATGCGGTCGAGCTCGGCGGGTCCGAGCGGCGGCGTTGCGGCGGCGTCAGGATGCATCGGCGCGGCGGCCGACGAGGACCGGCTGAAAGAGCACGTCGTCACGACGCTGAAGGTCCACGAAGCCCGCCTCGGTCATGAGCGGCAGCAGCTTCGCGATCGGCACCGCATAGTAACGGCTGCGCAAGACGCGCGTTTCGCACGCGCCGGTGGGCGATTCCGTCGTCAGATAGATGCGGAGGTCGTACTGGTCCCCATCCCATTCCCAGGCTTGCACCGCGAGGAAGCGCCTGCCGTCCTCGTAACGCATCCCGTAGGGACGGACATCCGGGTTCACACGCTCGATGGCGGCGTAGTCGCGCACCGAAAACACCGCGACGCCACCGGGGCGAAGGCAGCGGTGGCACGATTGGAACGCGCGCAGGATCTCCGCATCGGTCAGCAGGTGCGGAATCGCGTTGTCGCAGGCGAGCACGGCCGCCATGGAACCCGACGCGACAAGCTCGAGGCTCCGCAGGTCGTCGACCCGGGCGTCTGCGGCATGGCCCAGGCGCGAAAGCTCGGCGCGCAGTCGCTCGATGGACCGCGGCGAGATATCGGATGCGGTGACGCGATAGCCGTTCTGCAGCAAGCCGATCGCCTGCGTGCCGATGCCGCTGGCGGCGTCGAGCACACTCGCGCCGGGCTCGACGCCGCATCCCCGCAGCAGCGCGGCGAGTGCCGTGCCCTGACGGCCGACGCTGCGCTCCCAATCGTCGTAGAGGAGATGGTAGTACGGCGCGAGCTCGTCGTAGAACGATGCCGTCATCGGCTCAGTGTGATCAAAATTCGGCGTCCGTCAATTCGATCCAGCGCCGCACTACGCATTGGAGCGCGTTTTCCTTGGCGCGCACGTCGTTCATGTCGACGAATCGCGCGAGGCGCCGGTCCTTGTAGTCGCCTTCCAGCAGGTCGAATCGGTCGTCGATCATCTTGCCCCGGTGGAAGACGAACACCAGTTGGACGAATCCCTTGGCCCGTGGATTGAACGCCGCGATGTCGTCCCGATAGTAGAAGCTCGGGGCGTTCCATTTCACGCGTTCGGCAACCTTGCTGTCGGCGTGGAGGACGATCGCCCGGACCGCCTCGATTTCGGCCTTCTGCGGATGCTGCAGCCTGCTCATGTAGGCATCGACGGCTTCGGTGCCGCTCAATTTCTTCGGAGCCGCCATGGCGTCGGGCCTTTCGCTCAGGAATTGCCCGGCTCGAACAGCTCCACCGGATTGCCGGAGGGATCATGGACGAGGACCTGCCTGCCGCCCGGTCCGGAGACGATGTCGCTGCGAAACGCCGCGCCCGATTGCCTCAGCATGTCGACCATTTTCCCGAGGTCATCCGTCTCGAGCACCAGCCGGTTCCAGCCACCCGGCGCCGGCCGCGAACCATCGGCGAGCGGACGCGACGCCGAGCTGCCGGGTCCGCTCAACCAGAGCGTGAGATCGCCGCGCTTGACCATCGCGAACGGCGGTCCCCATTTTTCCACCAGCTCGAAGCCGAGCACGTCGATGTAGAACGCCATTGCCGCATCGACGTCGGCGACGATATACCGGATCACTGCCATTGCATCACTCCCATCTCGAATCGGACAATCGGCGACGCAGATCACATGCATTGCCGCGCCGACGGTCTGCCGCACGGGAATGCCGGTGGGGTCGAAGCCTTCCAGGCAGAAAACGTTGACGCCGAAATGATCCGGCGCCATCCGCTTGCGATGGAAGGGATAGATGCCGCAGGTCCTGCAGAAGAAGTGGCGCGCCGTCATCGTGTGAAAGCGGTACTCGGCGAGCGAATCCTCGCCGGAGAGCAGCCTGAACCGGCTTTCGTGCACCTTCACCATCAGCGCATTCTTGCGCCGGCAGATCGAGCAGTCGCACGTGGTCAATTCCGGGAAGTCGGTCTCGATCTCGAACGCGACGGCGCCGCAATGACAGCTGCCGCGGTACTTCTGCGTGGGCCGCTGCCCCGAAGATCGGTGGGGTATCGTCGGATCGCTCATTTCGAAAACCGCAATTCGCCGCGCGCGCGCGCCTTTTCAGCTTCCTCGATCCGGTTTCGCGGCGGCGCGTTCGTCTTGAGCGAGTCGAGAAGGCGGCTCGACGCCGCGGCGATCT
The DNA here is from genome assembly GCA_963816925.1 of uncultured beta proteobacterium. GTDB lineage: Bacteria > Pseudomonadota > Gammaproteobacteria > Burkholderiales > Casimicrobiaceae > CAIWHR01. The sequence goes on from CAWFMY010000011.1 coordinate 10,170, forward strand.
CGTCGACGGCAGCCTGGAATGCCGCCTCGTTGGCGAGGGACGGCTTGTTGAAGCCGCTGATCTTGCGCACGAATTGCAGCGACGCGGAACGAATTTCGTCGCTCGTGACCGGCGGTGCGAAATTGAACAGGAGCTTTATGTTCCGGCACATGATGTCGCCTCGATTGGCTTGTACATGTTGATGTTGGTCGGCCGATACCCGAGCTTGACGTAGAGTGCATGCGCGGCGGCGTTGTGGCCGAATACGTGCAGCGCGATGCCGGCAAGCCCGAGGGAGCGCACCTCGTCCTCGAGGGCCCGGAGCGCGCGGGTTGCATGCCCCTTTCGCTGGTGCTCGGGCCTGATGACCACGTCGTAGACGTAGGCGACCCGTTTCCCGGCACGGTCCTGCACGGCGACCCAAAGCGTGCCCACGTCGACCCGCACGTCCTGATCGCGCAAAGTGAACAGAAGATTGTCGGGCGTCGAAAGACCCTGGGGAAGGAGCTCGTCGAACGACTTCTGCGCGAGCGCGATCGCCTCGGCCTCCTGCCATTGTCCGGAGGCGATCTTTTCCGCGGCATAGGCGGGGACGGACTCACTTTTCCATTCGAGGAAATCTTCCTGCGTCATCGGCAGCAGAATGGTCATGGGCGCGTGGCGGCTTTGCGAACAGGATTGCGGAAACGCTGATGTCCCCTGAAGATTACGCCTGCGCGGGCCGGAGGATATGAGCGGCCCACGATGGCACCTTTTTCCAGTACGCGTGCAGGTCCGGCGAAAAGCTGCCGATCGCAAATCCCTCGATCGCGCCGAGCGCGGCGAGGCTTCGCGCCGAGAACAGGCTGATATGGCCATTGCGCGGCGCCGCATACCACCAGGACAGGGGGCGCCCCGGCGCGATGTTTCCATCGGACAGCAGGGTGCTGAACAGCACGACGCCATCGGGCCTCAGCAGGGAGGCCAGGTCGGCAATGAGCCGTCGCACGTCGGGAACGTGCTCGAACACTTCATACGCGGTCACGAGATCGAACTGTCCGAGCCCGGATAGCGACACCGAGCGGTCGACGAACGGATCGTAGGATTCGGAAGGCCATCCGCCGTCGCGCAGCAATTTGCTGAGCAAGCCGTGGCCTCCGCCGTAGTCGAGATGCCGAATCCGCCTGCCGCGCTCGCCGAACGTCGCGAGAAGACTGCCCGCATTGGCCCGCGGTCGCGCATCGCGGTAATCCGGATCCACGACGACGTAATCCTCGTTGTAGATCCTGGTCTCGAAATCCTCGAGCGACCAGGCCGAGAATTCGGGGGCAAAGCAGAATCCGCACCGGCCGCATTGAACGTAAGAAACGTTCATGCCGGATGGCGGCAACAGGTTCTGCGCGCCGCCGCAGCACTTGTCGAAGGCGATGTCGCCGGCCGGCAGGCAGGGCGCGGAGCATATGGGGCACTGCATCGGCGTGCCTTGTATCGTAGGACCCGGCAGCCTACACCGGCAGGCAGGCCGGCCCGAGAGGACCGAAGCTCTTGTAGGTCAGGATGAACTCGCGATGGCCGAGCGTCTCGGATTTCGTCCGCTTGCCTTCGCCGACCCGCTGCACGAGCTCGTAGATCTCGCGTCCGACGTCCGGCAGGCTCGCGCGGCCCTCGAGGATGCGGCCGGCGTCGACGTCCATGTCCTCCTCCATTCGCCTGTACGTCTCCGGATTCGCGCATACCTTGATGACGGGCGCGATCGCGGAGCCGACGACCGAGCCGCGGCCGGTCGAGAACAGGATGACCTGCGAGCCGCAGGCGATCAGCTCGACGATTTCCGCGTTGTCGTTGATGTTGGGAAAGCCGAAGCGGACCTCGCCGTCCGGAACGACATCGAGCAGGTAGAGACCTTTTTTCGTTGGTGCGATGCCCGGCTTGACGATGCCGTCGATGGTCGATTGGCCCGACTTCGCATACGCGCCGAGCGATTTTTCCTCGATGGTCGTGAGGCCGCCGTCGGCGTTGCCGGGCGCGAAGCTCGCGTAGCCCAGCGTCGCATAGTACTCGGCGGCCTTCGAGACGGCGCGCTTCAACTCGTCACCGAGCGCGGGATTCGATGCGCGCGCGGCCATCAGGTGCTCCATGCCGATGAGCTCGCCCGTCTCCTCGAATATCGTCTTCGCGCCGTCGCGGACCAGGTAGTCGAACGCGATGCCCATCGCCGGATTCGCGGTGAGTCCGGAGGTGGCGTCAGAGCCGCCGCAGATCGTGCCGACGGTCAGCTCGTCGATCCCCATCGGAACGGGCTTTTGCGCGGCGAGCGTCGGAAGCGTCCGCGCGACCCATTCGCGTCCCGCGGCGATCGTCTTCGTCGTGCCGCCCGTCTCCTGGATCGAGAATGTCCGCACCGGGCGGCCCGAGGCCTCGATGGTCCGCGCGAGCCGCCGGCGGTCGAAGCCTTCGCACCCGAGCGAAACCAGCAGCGCGGCGCCGACGTTCGGATGCGTGCACAGCTTCTCCAGCATCTCCATTGCATAGGCATTCGGATAGCAGCCGGGGAAGCCGATCAGGTGGACGGCGTCGTCGTCCTGGAAGCCCGCGGCAATCTGGCGCGCGACGTGGTGCGCGCATTCGACCAGGTACGCGACGACCGCGACATTGCGGATGCCCTTGCGGCCGTCGGTGCGCAGGAATCCTTCGAGCATCGTGCTATCCGGGAAGCGTGTACGTCGGCAGATAGTTGCTCTCGACGTTGTGCGTGTGGACATACGCGCCGGGCGCAATCGCCTGCGTCGCCGTGCCGATCGGGCAGTTGTACTTGCGGATGACGTCGCCGGCGGCGATGGGCTGCGCCGCCAGCTTGTGGCCGACCGCCGTGTTCCGCTCGATGGTCAGCGCGACGCCGTCGAGCATCACCGATTCGCCCGCCCTGAGCGGCCGCAGCGCGACGGCGATGTTGTCGTGCGGCGAAAGGCGCATTACGGCAGGTGCGTTGGCGTCGGCGGCCATCGGTCATCGCTCCCGCGTCAGAACTTTCCGTAGCGATTGTAGGCTTCGACCGGGTCCATGCCGCCGATCAGCGCGCCGCGCATTTCGCTTTCGGTGGCGACGACTTCCTCCGTCTTCGTCACCACCTCTTCGGCAATGGAACGGGGAACGATGACGACGCCGTCGCGATCGCCCAGGAGGAAATCGCCGGTCGCGATCGTCACCGTGCCGATCGTCACCGGCTCGCCGTAGCGGTCGGGAATCCACCGTGCGACGACGTCGGAGGGCGTGAGGAACGAGCAGAAAACGGGGAAGCCCTGCGCGAGGACGAGATCGGTGTCGCGCGAGCCGCCGTCGACGACATACCCCAGCACGCCGCGCGCGGCGAGCGTCTGCGCGGAGAGCTCGCCCATCAGCGCGATGTCGTGGTTGTTCGGCTGGCAGACGACCACGTGGCCGGCCGGCGCCTTCGCGAGCAGGGTGCACCAGCCGAGCAGCGTCTCGTGCCGCGTCTTCGTCCGGTCGACATGCCCGGAGACGGTCCACACGGGGCCCGCGAGCTTCGTTCCCGGCGCGATGGCCTTGATGCCCGGCGGCAGCACGATGTCTTCGTGGCCCATCATGCGCAGCACGTCGTGCACCGCGCCGGTGTAGCAGCGCGCGAGGCGGTCGGTCAGCGTTTCCACGACGGCGTCAGGCCTTTTTCTTCCGGGCGCCGCCGATCATTGGCCAGCAGCATGTACCCGCCGGCGCCGAGAAGCCACGGCGCGATCTCCGCGACCCACACCGCAACGTGATTGATGCGCTCATGGTGCCTCCCCCAGAAGGACGTTGTCCCGATGCCGACGGCGCGGCGCGTCGGCGGGCCGAGCGCCCGCTTTCGCGCATGCATGGTGCGCCAGTCGAATTGGATGGACAAGAGGCGCCGCAACACGGCGCCTCCGGCCAGGCCGGCGCTCAGCCGAGGCCGAACGCGTGCTGGATCTGCGGGCGGTAGCTGCGGCCGGAGGTGATCTCCGAGCCGTCGATGAGGACGACGAGGTACTCGCCGTGCAGCTGCGGGCGCAGCTCGCGCACGCGCCGCACGTTGACCGCATGCGACCGGTGGATGCGGACGAACACGGCGGGATCGAGCGCCGTCAGGAGGCGCGTCAGCGTGTCCTTGTGGAGGTACGGGCGGTCCGCCCAGATGCGGACGTAGTTGTCTTCGGCTTCGAGGCGGCTGATGTCCGCGGTCGGCACGATCACGATCCGGTTCACCGACTTGACCGAGATCCGCTCGAGCGGGCTCGGCATGCGCGAACTTTGCGCCATGAACGACGGCTCCCGGCTCTCGGTTGCCGAAGCGCTTGCGGCATCAGTCGGAATCATGGTTCGGCCTCGTGGTCGAATTGCCGGAATGCGTTAAATATGTATATGCATGTATATGATGGCGGGAGATTATCGTCAATTACTGTGGCATGCAAGGGGTCGCGGCGGCTCAGGCCGCTGCGATCGCGGCCCGGCGGGACTTCCGCACGCGACGGCCGAGGCGGTGCACTTCGTCGAGCGACAGGAAATCGCTCGCGCGCTGCTGCGCGATTTCCCACAGCGGCATCGCGGCACGGAACCGCGCGCGTCCCGCTGCGGTCAGCTGCACGATCTTGACGCGGCGGTCTTCCCCCGCGCGGACGCTCACGAGCCCGGCGGTGCGCAACGTGGCGATCGTACGGCTCAACGTGGTCTGGTCGGTCAGGGTGACCGTCCCCAGCCGCCCCAGGTCGACGGGCTCCAGCGCGAGGATCGCCCACATGAGCGCGAGCTGGCTCGCGCGCAGTCCGCACGGGCGGAGCGCTTCGTCGTACACGCTGGAGACGACCCGCGTCACCAGCTTGAGGTTCGCATATGCGCATTCGCCCCCGCGTGTTGCATAGGCGGATTCGATGCCGTCCGCCGCCGGCGCTATGCCCGGCGCTGAATTCCGTCGTGCCATGCCATCCCCCTCGCCCAATGGTGTCGGGTCCCCGGTCCCAGGTGCCGCGGGTGGCGGCGCATCGTCGGGTCCGCGGAGGCGTCCCGGTCCCCTGTCGGTGACGGGGCGCCTGCCGTTCCGGGGCTTACATTTGCATATACATATTACCCGGCGGGACGATACGCCGGAACGACGCCACTTGCAAGGGGCCCGCCCGCTCGCCCACGGCGCCGCGCGCTTTGCCCCGCCTGCAGACCCGCCCGCCAATCAGTTCGATGCGGCGCGCTGCGGGCGCTAGAGTCGTGCCGTGCCGATGTGGCGCGCATGTCTTTCGGCGGGGACCCCCAGTCGCCTCGAAATAAAAGCGCCACCTCGGCATTTCTCATTCTGCCGCCGGGGAAAGTGTCCGGCGCATGCGTCGTCTTCATCCTGCGCACGATCGACTCCGGCCTCGGTCGTGCGCCACGTGACGGTTTGCCCACCGTCGTGCGCCGTTCACCGCCGCCGCCGCGCGGTTGGCCAACATCCCGTTGCGACCGCGAATCGCGCTCTCTAGTCTCGCATCGCAAGCATCGTTTCCGCAGGCGATCGCCGGGCGGCACGATTCCGTCAATCAAAAATCTTCGGGGGGTCATCGCATGAAGGCGAACCAGATCCGCTACCGGTACGTTCTCGGCGCCGCCGTCGCCACCATCGTGTTGACGGCAATCGTGCAAGGCACGGTGCACGCCGCGGACATCAAGGTCGAGGTCACCGGCTCGAACATCCGGCGCATCGAAGGCGAGGGCGCGCTCCCGGTCCAGGTCATCGGGCGCGAGGAGATCGACCAGGCAGGCATCACGAACGCCGTCGAGCTGATGAGCCTCATCTCGGCCAACAACAGCGCCGGCAACGTCCAGCTCGGCAACGTCATCGGCTCGAACACGTTTTCGAACCAGACGGCGTCGCTGCGCGGACTGGGCGGCACGTCGACGCTCGTGCTCGTCAACGGCAAGCGCCTCGGCACGTTCGCCGGCGGGATCTCGGGCGCGGAGGGCGTGAACCTCGCCGCGATCCCGTTTTCGGCGATCCAGCGCGTCGAGGTTCTGAAGGATGGCGCGTCGGCGATCTACGGCAGCGACGCGATCGGCGGCGTGATCAACTTCATCATGAAGAGCGATTTCTCCGGCATCGACACGACCGTGTGGTACGGCGCGCCGACGCGCAGCGGCGGCGGCGAGCAGTTCAACGTGGCGGCGACACTCGGCGCCGGAAATCTCGCGAAGGACAAATACAACGCTTTCCTGTCGATCTACTACCAGGAGCAGAAGCCGCTCAACCAGGCGGACCGCAATTTCTCGAAAACGAACTACATCCCGGATGAGGGGGTGGACACGACCTCGGGCCAGACGTTTCCGGCGTACGTCTACAACCCGGTCACCGGCGACGGGCTCGGCAATCCCGGATTCCCCAATTGCGCGCCGTCGATCGTCATCGGCTCGCGGTGCCGCTTCGACCCGGCGGCGTATCAGGGCACGCAAGGGCTCCCCGACACCAAGCAGCTCAACCTCTTCGGCTCGGCACGCTACCAGATCAACGGCGACTGGCAGGCGTACCTCACCGGCCTTTACTCGCAGCAGGACACGCGGTTCATCATCCAGCCGGTGCCGCTGTCCGACCAGATCGCGACGACCGCGACGCCGACGGGCGCGTCCGACATCCTCCTGCCGCCGACGAGCCCCTTTTACCCGCACCAGTTCGCGATCGATCATGGCGTCGACGGGCAGCCGCTCGGCATCCGCTATCGCTGTGTCGAGTGCGGGCTGCGCGACAACGAGGACACGAACCGGGCATTCCAGATCGTCGCCGGCGCGCAGGGCACGGCGTGGGGCTGGGACATCGATGCGGCGTTCAACTACAGCCAGAACACGGCCAAGGAGCAACCGAACAGCGGATTCTTCCGCTACACGACGCTGCTGCCTTACCTCAACAGCGGGGCCGTCAACTTCTTCGGGCCCAATCCCTCCGACGTGACGCAGCACATCCAGTCGCTCAACTTCACCGACGAGGTGTTCAATGCCAAGCTCAGCGGATACGGCTTCGACCTCAAGGGCTCCAGCGAGATCTACACGCTGCCGGCCGGGCCGTTGGCACTGGCGCTTGGCCTGCAGGCGGGCCAGGAGACCCTGCAACAGAACCCGAATCCGCTGCTCGCCACCGGCGACGTGACGGGGTACGGCGGCAACCTGCAGGTCATCGACCACTCGCGCACGGTGTGGGCGATCTTCGGCGAACTCAACATTCCGATCGTGAAGAACCTGGAGGCGAATGTCGCCGTGCGCTACGACCACTACAGCGACTTCGGCAGCACGACAAACCCGAAGGTGGCATTGCGCTGGCAGCCGATTCCCTCGCTGCTGTTCCGCGGATCGTGGGGCACGGGCTTCCTCGCGCCGACCTTGTATCAGCTGTGGAATCCGGCGACGCCGGGACTCTCCCAGGCCGGTCAGAGCGACCCGCTCCGGTGTCCGGATCCGAATGGCCCGGGCAACGAGACCAATCCGGACTGCAACACGCAGTACACCGTGACCTTCGGCGGCAACCCGAATCTGCAGCCGGAGAAATCGAACCAGACCACTGTCGGCGGCATCTGGGAACCGGTCAACGGTCTGTCCATCGGCGCCGACTACTTCAACATGGATCTCAAGAACCTCGTGTCGAACGGCGTGCCGATTGCGACGATCCTCGATCCGGCGACGTATGCGACCTACAGCAGTCTCGTGACGCGACAGGCCACCTGCGTCGGCGGGCAACCGTGCCCGATCACCGCGATCGACCAGCGGTTCGTCAATCTTGGCGAGGTGAAGATCCAGGGGATCGACATCGATGCGCGGTACACCTCGCCGGCGACGGACTACGGTCGCTTCCGGGCACTGCTGACCGGCACGTACTACATCAGCTACGAGGTCGAGCAGCCCAACGGGACGTTCGCCGGCTTCGTGTCGAATGCGTACCAGGCGGCAGCGACGGGCATCACGCCACGGTGGAAGAGCTACACGGCACTGACGTGGGATCTCGGGCCGTGGACGGCGACGCTCGGCAACAACTACCAGAGCTCGTATATCGACGTCCATACCGACAACGACGGCAACCAGCGTCGCGTGGGTTCGCTCACCACCTGGGACCTGCAGGGCTCGTACACGGGGTTCAAGAGCTTCACGCTAACGCTCGGCGTCAAGAACCTGCTGGACACGAACCCGCCGTTCACCAATTCGGACCTGACGTTCCAGAGCGGTTATGACCCGTCGTATTACGATCCGCGCGCGCGCTTCGTGTACGGGTCGATCCGGTACGCGATTCGTTAGCGCCGGTGTCGGGCAACGACGTGCGAAACGCTGGACGGACTACGCTTGTCGCCGTCGCGGTGGCGTCGCTCGCCGCGGCGTGCGGGACGCCCGAGGCGGGCGGCGAAGCGCGTGAGCGCCCGGTCTATCGCACGGGGAGCAACCTGCCGGTCAAGGAACCCGAGGAAAAGTCGCGGACGCAGGTGAGCGCGCCGGCGACGAATCCGCTACCGCCGGTCGGGATGCCGCCGCGTCCCGGCGGTTGAGCGCGCGCGATCTAGAAGAGATCGAGCTGACCGGAGACGCGCGGCGGCCGGAACCGCGTCGTGTCGAGCGGCACCTCGCGCTCCGCATTGAGGCCGAGGCGCTTGCAGGCGAGGCCGAAGCGCTTGCGGATCAAGTCGGCGTACTGGCCCTGCCCGTGCATGCGCGCGCCGAAGCGCGGGTCGTTGTCGCGGCCACCGCGGATGTCCCGCACGATGCTCATGACGTGCGCGGCGCGCAGCGGGTAGTGCGCATCGAGCCACGCGCGGAACAGCGGCGCCACTTCGAGCGGCAGGCGGAGCAGCGTGTAGCCGGCATGGGTCGCGCCGGCGGCGGCCGCCGCCTCGAGGATCGACTCCATGTCCTTGTCGGTAAGCTGCGGAATGACCGGCGCGACGTTGACGCCGACGGAGATGCCCGCCGACGAGAGCGCCTTGACGATCTCGAGCCTTCGATGGGGTGCCGCCGCGCGCGGGTCGAGCGTGCGCGCGAGCTCCTTGTCGAGCATCGCGATCGAGACGAACACGCGGACGAGGTTCTTCGCCGCCAGCGGCGCGAGGAGATCCAGGTCGCGCAGGACGAGCGCGCCCTTGGTCGTGATCGTCAGCGGGTGGTCGCAGGCCGACAGGAGCTCGATGATGCTGCGCGTGATCTTCCATTCGCGCTCGATCGGCTGGTAGGGATCGGTGTTGCTGCCGAGGTGGATCGGATCGCAGACGTAGCCGGGCTTGGAAATCTCGGCCTGCAGGAGCACCGCCGCGTTCGGCTTCGCGAACAGCTGCGTCTCGAAGTCGATCCCCGGCGACAGGTCGAGAAAGGCGTGCGACGGCCGCGCGTAGCAATACACGCAGCCATGCTCGCAGCCCTGATACGGGTTGATCGACTGGCTGATACGGGATGTCCGGCGATTCGTTGCGCGCGATGATCGTGCGCGCCTGCTGGAGGTGGACGACGGTCTTGGGCGGGCGCGGCGCGTCGTCGACTTCGCCCGGGCTCCCGTTCGCGTCGCCCCAGCCGTCGTCGACCGCTTCGCGCTGCTCGCGGCGGAAGCGGTTTTCCGGGTTGAAGGTTGCGCCTCGGCCTTTGGTCGGCTTTGGCACCGGGACGGCCATCCCGAAGGTCCTCAGGGTTCGAGCGCGGCGTCCAGCGTGACGGTGATCGACGGCGAAAGCGCGCGCGAAACGACGCAGCCGGTTTTTGCGCCCGAGGCGAACTCGGCGAACTTCGCGGCGTCGATGCCCGGCACGCGGGCGCGCGTGGTGAGATGCACCGCGGTGATCGTCGGCTTGCCGTCGACCGGGTCCATCGTCAGCACCGCTTCGCTGTCGATGACCTCGGCGGTGAAGCCGGCATTGTTCAACGTGAACGACAGCGCCATCGTGTAACAGCCCGCGTGCGCGGCGGCGATCAATTCTTCCGGATTGGTGCCCTTGCCGTCGCCGAAGCGCGCCTTGAACGAATACGGCGTGTCCTTCAGCGTGCCGCTTTGCGCCGACAAGGTGCCCGAGCCTTCCTGGGTGCTGCCCTGCCAATGTGCGGATGCCTTGCGTTTCATCGTGCGTCTCCTGTTCACGTTCGCGGCGTCACGCCCGCGGATAGACCCGAATTCTAATCCATGGCGGGCGCTCGCCCGAACTGCGGCCGCCACGTGATCTGCGTTGCGCTACCATACTCGGCCCTCACGCGACCCCGCCATCGAGGTCCCCACCATGGCCAAGCCCAGGACCCCGCACTTCGATACGCTGACCCTGCACGCCGGCGCCGCGCCAGACCCGGCGACCGGAGCGCGGGCGACGCCGATCTACCAATCGGCCTCGTTCGTATTTCCGGACGGCGACCACGCGGCGGCGCTGTTCGACATGGAGCGCCCCGGCCACGTCTATTCGCGCATCTCGAATCCGACCTGCGCCGTGCTGGAGGAGCGGATCGCGGCGCTGGAAGGCGGCGTGGGCGCGATTGCAACGGCCAGCGGGCAGGCGGCGATGCACCTCGCCATCGTGACCCTGCTGTCGTCGGGGTCGCACATCGTGGCGTCGCGCGCGCTCTACGGCGGCTCGCACAACCTGCTCGATTATACGCTGCCGCGTTTCGGCATCGAGACGACGTTCGTCGACGGCCGCGATCTCGATCAATGGCGCGCGGCGATCCGTCCGACCACGCGGCTCCTCTTCGGCGAGACGCTCGGCAATCCCGGGCTCGACGTGCTCGACATCCCGCACGTCGCCGACATCGCGCATGCGCATGGCGTGCCTCTGCTCGTCGACTCGACGTTCACGACGCCGTTCCTGATGCAGCCGTTCGCGCACGGCGCCGACCTCGTCTTCCACTCCGCGACCAAGTTCCTTTCCGGCCACGGCGTGGTCATCGGCGGCGTGCTGGTCGATTCCGGACGGTTCGACTGGAACGCGCCGGCGTCGCGCGCCCGCTTTCCGACGCTGACCGAGCCGTACAGGGGCTTCCACGACATGGTGTTCAGCGAGGAATCGACGACCGCGGCGTTCCTGCTGCGCGCGCGGCGCGAAGGCGTGCGCGACTTCGGCGCATGCATGGCGCCGTTCACCGCGTTCCAGATCCTGCAGGGGATCGAGACGCTGCCGCTGCGCATGGCGCGCCACGTCGAGAACACGCGCAAGGTCGTCGCCTTCCTGGCATCGAACGCGATGGTCGCCGGCGTCGCCTATCCGGAACTCGCGGACCATCCCGATCACGCGCTGGCGCAGAAACTCCTGCCGAACGGCTGCGGCGCAGTGTTCAGCTTCAACCTCGCGGGAACGCGCGCACAGGGACGCAAGTTCATCGAAACGCTGAAGATCTTTTCGCATCTCGCCAATGTCGGCGACGCCAAGTCGCTCGTCATCCATCCGGCCAGCACGACGCATTTCCGGATGTCGGCGGCGGAGCTCGCGAAGGCGGGGATCACCGAGGGCACCATCCGCCTGTCGATCGGACTCGAGAATCCGGACGACCTGATCGAGGACCTGAGCCGGGCGCTGCACGCGGCGGGGAAGGCGGCCTAGCGCAATGGAACTGTCCGTCAACGGTTCCGGGGTTTACGCCTACACCGGTGCGCGACCTCTCGGCGCGACGCAGCGGACGATCGTGTTCGTCCATGGCGCCGCGAACGACCACAGCGTGTGGGCGTGGCAGTCGCGCTACTTCGCGCATCACGGATTCAATGTCCTCGCGGTCGACCTGCCCGGCCACGGCCGTTCCGGCGGCGATGCGTTGTCCTCCGTCGAAGCCATTGCGGAATGGATTCCGGCGCTGCTCGACGCGGCGAAGGTCGAGCGCGCCGTGCTCGTGGGTCATTCGCTGGGATCGCTCGCCGCGCTCGAGGCGGCAGCGCGGTATCCGGCGCGCGTCGAGAGGATCGCGCTCCTCGGTCCGGCAGTGCCGATGACGGTGAGTGACGATCTGCTCGATGCGGCGGGCCGCAACGAGCATCTTGCACTCGAGCTCATCAACGGCTGGTCGTTCAGCGCCGGGCGCCAGCTCGGCGGCAATGCGGTGCCCGGCATGTGGATGACCGGCAATGCGATCCGGCTCATGGAACGTGCGCGGCCCAACGTGCTCGCGACCGACCTCAAGGCGTGTCACGCCTACGCCAACGGGCTCGCCGCCGCGGCCGAGGTGCGCTGCCCGGTGCTGACGATCACGGGCGCCCGCGACATCATGGCGCCGCCGCGCAACGCGCAGGCGCTGATCGCGGCACTGAAGGAGCATCGCGCCGTCTCGCTGTCCCGCAGCGGGCACGCGATGATGGCCGAGGAGCCCGATGCCGTGCTGGACGCGCTTCGGTCGTTTATCTGATGGAGCCGCGCGTCAGGCGCGCTTCCATTTGATCGAGCAACCGACGGCGGCATGCTGGATCGCCGGCGCCGTGCCGCCGCGCGCGACGGCCGTCATCGCGTCGAAGAGCTCGCGCGGCGCGGTCGGGTCGGGCGAGCGGCCCGAGCTGTCGAGGCGGCCGCGGTAGACGAGCTTCAGGTCCCCGTCGTAGCCGAAGAAGTCCGGCGTGCAGACCGCGCCGTACGCCTTGGCGACCGCCTGCGATTCGTCGAGCACATACGGGAATGGAAACGCGAGCTTCGCGGCGAGTGCCTTCATGTTGTCGAACGAGTCGTCGGGATAGTCCGCCGGGTCGTTGCTCATGATCGCCACGCTGCCCACGCCGTGTGCCGCCAGCTCGCGCGTGTCGCGCACGATCTTGTCCAGCACCGCCTTGACGTACGGGCAGTGGTTGCAGATGAACATGACGACGGTGCCGTTGGCGCCGCGCGCGGACGCCAGCGTGTGGCGGCGGCCGTCCGTGCCCGGAAGATCGAAGGGCGGCGCGACGGCGCCGGGCATTCCAGGGGGGATCGGGAGCGCTGTCATGGTTCCTCGCGAACGACGTGACGTGAGTGTGTCAAAATCGTAGCACGTTCGAGCCGGATGAAAGTCCCGATGCGCGTCGTTCGCCATTCCGATCCCGATGCCTTCATTGCTGCCGCGGCGCCGATGGCCGCGCGCGGCGAAGCGTCGGCGAGCCCGTTCGCGGGATGGGCGTATTCGATAAAGCGGACACCGCCGGCGGCGGACCAGCGCGTGTATCTCGCGACGTACGGCGACTGCGGCGCGGCGATCCAGCGCGACGAAGGTCCGTTGTTCATGGGCCAGAGCGACCCGGCCGCCGCGGTCGCCTTTGCCGACGACCTCGCGTCCGACTGGCCAACGCTGCAGGGCGTGGTCGGTGCGCAGGCGGCGTGCGAGGCCTTCGCGCGGCGCTGGAAAATGCGCACGGGCCGCGTGCATTCGCTTCGCGCGCACATGCGCCAGCACGCGCTTACGTGCCGTGGCGGACATTCCGGCGGCGCCCGGCGCGCCGCGCGTCGCGGCGGAGCCCGACCTCGCCTGGCTGCAGGACGGGCAGATCGCGTTCATCGCCGAGGCCGGGATTCCCGATTCGCCCGAACGCGTGCGGACGTGGCTGCCGAAGCGCGTCGATCGCGGCGACTATTGGATCTGGGACGACGACGGTCCGGCGGCGTTCGCCGGCTTCAACGATGCGGCGCCGGATTTCGCGCGCATCGCCCCTGTCTATACGCTGCCCGACCGGCGCGGCCGCGGCTACGCGACGTCGCTGGTCGCCTCGATTTCGCGCGAGCTCATCGCGCGCGGCAAGCGGCGGTTGTTTCTCACGACGGATGTCGCGAATCCCACGTCGAACGCCATCTACGCGCGAATCGGCTACGTCGCGGAAACCGACGACTACCATTTCGACCTGGTCGAAGCGCCGCGCTGAATCATGGCGGCGCCGCGCTTCTTCTTCCCGTCTGCGTTGACCCGGGAGCGTCGTCGGGCAAACGATCGAGTTGCCGGCGGCCGCGGCGCATCACGCGGTGCGCGTCGTGCGGCTCGCGGCCGGCGACGCGCTGACGCTCTTCGACGGCACGGGAGGCGAATACGCGGCAACGCTCGTGCGCGTCGAGCGCAACGATGTCGCCGTGCGCATCGATTCGTTCGATCCTGTCGAGCGCGAATCGCCGTTGTCCGTGACGCTTGCGCAGGCGATCGCCGCCAACGACGCGATGGACTACGCCGTGCGCAAGGCGGTGGAGCTTGGCGTGACGGCCCTCCAGCCGCTCGTCACCGAACGCAGCGCGCCGCTGCCTTCGGGCGAGCGCGGCGACAAGCGGCTCGCGCACTGGAGAGGCATCGCCGTCGCGGCATGCGAGCAATGCGGGCGCAATCGGATTCCGCCGGTCGCGGCAGCGGCGCCGTGGAAGGAATGGCTCGCGGCATGGAAGGGCGCCGGAATCGTGCTGGTGCCCGGTGCGGCCACGCCGCTCGCCGCGTTGCCGCGGCCCACACCTCCGGTCGCGATCGCCATCGGGCCGGAAGGAGGCTTCACGGACCGCGAAATCGGCGCGGCCCGCGCCGCGGGATGGCACGCGGTAGCGCTCGGCCCGCGCGTGCTGCGCACCGAGACCGCGGCGGCAGCCGCGCTCGCGGCGATGCAGGTCCTCTGGGGAGATCTGCAATGACGAGACTGACCTGGGGTTGGCGGTTGCTGGCCATCCTCGTGCTTGCCGGCTGCGCGACGCCGCGCGAAGCAGGCAGGGCGACCGGCACGTTGTACACGTTCGTCGTTTTGTCCGCGGACGGTGCGCCGATGGCGCGGGCGATCACGTCCGCGGCGACGTGCCCGACGATCGAGCTCGATGGCGTCGCGCGCGCGATGACGGTGCGCGCGCTTCCGGGGACGATGCCGTTGCGCCCGACGGTGTCGCCGCCGTCCGCGTCCAAACCGTCGGCCTTTCCCGGTCCTGACGTGCGAGGCGGCGATTCCCGTCGGCGTTGCGCGCGCCGCGATCGATGGCCGCGCGCTTCCCTTGCCCAAAGCGACGCCGCGGACGATCGTCGTGCTCGGCGACAGCGGCTGCCGGATGGCCGACGCCGGTACCGATGTTCCAGGCCTGCAACGATCCGGTGCAATGGCCGTTCGCCACGATCGCGAGCACGGCCGCGGCGAGCGCGCCCGACCTCGTCATCCATGTCGGCGACTATCATTACCGCGAAAACGCGTGCCCGCCCGGCAACGCCGGTTGCGCCGGCAGCCCCTGGGGCTACGGCTGGGACGTGTGGGAAGCCGATTTCTTCGCGCCGGCGGCGAAGCTGCTGGCCGCCGCACCATGGATCGTCGTGCGCGGCAATCACGAATCCTGCGCGCGCGCCGGGCAGGGCTGGTGGCGATTCCTGGATCCGCGACCGCTTGCCGCGCGGCAGGACTGCAACGACGCGGCGGACGATGCGATCGGCGACTTCAGCGAACCCTACGCCGTTCCGCTCGGCTCCGGGCTCCGATACGCAGTTCATCGTGTTCGACTCGTCGCGCGTCGGCGTGACGCCGCTGCGGCCGGGCAGCGTGATGTACGAAAATTACCGCGCGCAGTTCGAGCACGCGTTCGCGCTCGCGTCGCGCCGCGCCAACACGTTCTTCATGGACCACCATCCGGTGCTCGCGTTCGCGCCCAACCCGTCGAAACCGGCAGTCGCCGTATCCGGGCAACGCGGGATTGCAGTCGGTGCTGCAGGCGCTCGAGCCCATCACCCTGTTCCCCTCCAGCATCAAGGCGCTGCTCTCCGGGCACGTGCATCTGTTCGAGGTCGTCGAGCTTTTCGACGCCGCACCCGCCGCAGTTCGTCTCGGGCATCGGCGGCGACTGGGTCGACACGCGCCTTCCACTGCCGCTTGGCGGCGAACCTGACGCCTGCACCCGGCGCAATCGTTTCGTCCATCGTCGCGACCAACCGCTTCGGCTTCATGACGATGCAGCGCGACGACGCACGCTGGACGATGACGGCGCGTGACGTCAAGGGCAATCCGATGACCACGTGCACCTGACCGGGCGCAGCGTCGATTGCGCGCCCACGGGCTGGCTCGGCGGCGACCCGCGTTCCGGCTATTGACGCGGCACCGCCGCGCGGGCGACGATGCGGGTCCGCCGCGCCACGCCGTTCTTCGACCGATGACCGATCCCGCGAATCCCGCCGCCAAGCCCTCGAAGAAGCATGCTTCCGCAGCGGCCGATGATGCCGTTCGTGCGCGAGCTGGTTCGGCCGTACCGCCGCTGGCTGATCATCGTCTTCGTGGCGATGCTGGTCGAGACGCTGATGAGCCTCGCGGCGCCCTGGCCGCTCAAGCTCGTTCTCGACGACGCGCTCGGCAATCACAAGCTGCCGGCCTTTCTCGAATGGGCGCACAACTACGGCTTCGACCGGCACACGCTGGGCGTGGCGCTCTTCGCCGGCGCGGCGACGATCGTCATCGCCGTCCTGAGCGCGATCGCGGGTTACATCGACAACTACTACACGGAAAGCGTCGGCCAGTACGTCGCCAACGACCTGCGCATCCGCATCTACGAGCATCTGCACCGGCTGTCGCTCGCCTTCTACGACCACGCGCAGACCGGCACGCTGCTGTCGACGATCACCAACGACGTCGCGACGGTGCAGAGCTTCGCGTCGGCGTCCACGCTCGGCATCCTCGTCGACCTGATGACGATCGTCGGCATGCTGGGCCTCATGTTCTGGCTCAACTGGGACTTCACGCTGGTCGCCGTGGCGATCACGCCGTTCCTGCTGCTGTTCGTGATGCGCTTCAAGAAGGCGGTCAAGGAAGTGCAGCGCGAGGTGCGCAAGCGCCAGAGCGACATCGTCGCCGTCGTCCAGCAGGGGCTGGGCTCGGTGCGGGTCGTCGAGGCCTTCGGCCGGCAGGACCTCGAAACCGGCCGGATGTCCGCGGCGAGCCGCGCGTCGGTCGATGCCGCACTGAAGGCCCGCCGGATCAAGTCGCTGCTTTCGCCCGTGGTGACGATCGTCGTCGCGCTGTGCACCGGTTTCGTCCTGTGGCGCGGCACGACGCTGATCATCGCCGGCGCGATGACGGCGGGTGCGCTGACCGTCTTCCTCGCGTACCTGTCGAAATTCTTCAAGCCGGTGCAGGACCTCGCGAAGATGACGAACACGATCGCGCAGACGTCGGTCGCGCTGGAGCGCATCCAGACGATCCTCGCGGCCGACCAGGTGATCCCCGAGCATCCCGATGCCACCGATCCCGGGAGCGTGCGCGGCGAAATCACGTTCGAGCACGTCGCCTTCGGCTACGAAGACGTGGCCCCCGTCCTGCGCGACGTGAACTTCACGATCAAGCCGGGCCAGGTCGTCGGCATCGTCGGCCCGACCGGCGGCGGCAAGTCGACCGTCGTGAGCCTGATTCCGCGCTTCTACGATCCGACGGCCGGCCGGGTGCTGATCGACGGCGCCGACATCCGCGACTGGAAGCTCGTTTCGCTGCGCCGGGAAGTGGGCTTCGTGCTGCAGGAGACGGTCCTGTTCCAGGGGACGGTGCGCGACAATATCGCCTACGGGCGCCCCAATGCGACGGAGGAGGAGATCGTCGCGGCGGCAAAGCTCGCCAACGCCGACGAGTTCATCGCGAAGATGCCGCATGGCTACGACTCCATCGTGGGCGAGCGCGGCGATACGCTTTCGGGCGGCCAGCGGCAGCGGATCGGCATCGCGCGCGCGCTGATCCGGAAGTCGCCGATCCTGATCCTCGACGAGCCGACGGCGGCGCTCGACACCGAATCCGAGCGGCTGGTGATCGAAGGCCTCGAGCGGCTGATGAAGGGCCGCACCGTCATCATGATCGCGCATCGCCTGAGCACGATCCGCGACGCCGACAAGATCATCGTGCTGAAGGACGGCGTGGTCGCCGAGCAAGGCTCGCACGACGAGCTGATGAAACGCAATGGCGTGTACGCGGAGCTCTACCACATCCAGTACGGCACCCCGTCCCCGCCCACCGCCGCGCCGGCGTGATCGAGCTGCCCGCGCCCTCCCGACCTCACGACTTGCGACTGCCATGGCCCATACGCTGATTGTCCTGCCCGACGACACCGCGAAACCGATCCTCGACGCGCTCGCCGCGGCGCGGCGATCGCTCAACATCCGGATGTTCCTGTTCACGGACCCGACGCTTCTCGATGCCGTCGTCGCGACGCACCGCCGTGGCGTGAAGGTGCGCGTCATGCTGAATCCGGCGCGCCGCAGCGGCGAGGAGGAGAACAAGGAATCGCGGAAGTTGCTCGAAGCCGCGGGCATCGAGGTGCGCGACAGCAACCCGGACTTCGACCTCACGCACCAGAAGTCGATGGTGATCGACGACGAGACCGGCTTCGTCGAATCGCTGAACTGGGAAACGCGCGACCTCACGGAGACGCGCGATTACGCGGTCGTGACCACCAAGAAGCACGAAGTCGCGGAAATGGTCGCGTGTTTCGAGGCCGACTGGGAGCGGCAGGATGTTCGATCCGCACCCGGAGTCGCGTCTCATCTGGTGCCCGAACAACGGGCGCGACCGTATCGCGGCGTTCATCGACTCGGCAAAGAAGTCGCTATGGCTGCAGAACGAGCGCTACCAGGACACGGTGATCATCGAGCGGCTGGTGCGGGCGGCGAACCGCGGTGTGTCGATCCACATCCTCGCCAAGGCGCCGCACTCGCTCAAGATGGAAAAGCTGGTCGAAGGCGTGGGCGGGCTGCGCATCATGCACGACGTCGGCGCCAAGGTCCACAAGCTCAAAGGGCTGAAGCTCCACGCGAAGATGATTCTCGCGGACAACGAGCGCGCGGTCATCGGTTCGATCAACCTCGCGCCCGGCTCGTTCGACGCGCGACGCGAGCTGGCGCTCGAAGTCGACAGCCACCATGTCGTCGACCGCCTCGTCGACGTCGCGCGCCATGACTGGGAGAATTCGTCGGCGATCGACCTCTCCGACGAGGGACTGCGCGCGGATCTCGACAAGCGGGGCGGCGCGGGCGCCGACCGGCTCGCGCTCGCCCCGAATTCCGGCGACGAAAAGAAGAAAAAGAAACACTGACCGCGCCGGCGGTCAGCGCGCCGCGAGCGGGAGGGCTGGATGGCCCGAGAGGGTCAGCGCAAGCCCGCGCAGGTCGTCCCATGCGTCGCCTGCGCCGATGCCCTTCGACAGCGCGTCGAGCCGCGACAACGCGCGCAGCATCGGCACTATCGCGGGCGCGGTGACTCGCCTCGCGGCTTGTTCCATTGCGCCCTGCCGCTTGCCCCAGACGCGTGCGTTGCGCACCGCCACGGCGGCGGATGTTCCCGCGGCCGTCGCGTCACGGATCGCGGCGAGCGCGTGCAGGTCCTCCCCCAGCTGCCACAGCAGCAGCGGCAGGCCCTCGCCTTCGGCTTCGAGCGCCGCAATGATGCGCAGGGCGCGCGCGGCGTCGCCCGTGAGCCAGGCTTCGGAGAGCTCCTGGATATCGTAGCGCGCGACATCGGTGACTGCGCTCTCGACGGCGTCGCGCGGAATTTCGCCCTCGGGCAGCAGCAGGCCGAGCTTCGCGATCTCCTGCTGCGCCGCGAGCAGGTTGCCTTCGCAGCGTTCGGCAAGAAATGCGAGCGTTTCGGCGCTCGCCCGCTGTCCCTGCCGCGCGAGCCGCGCCGCGATCCACGACGGAAGCTCGTCGCGCTCGAGCGGGAAGACCGCGATCGCGACGCCGGCGTCCGCCAGCGTGCTGAACCATGCCGACGACTGCGCGGCGCGGTCGAGCTTCGGCAGCGTGACCAGCATGACGTTGTCGGGGTTGGGATTGCCCACGCAGGCTTCGAGCGCTTTCGCGCCCTCGACGCCGGGCTTGCCCGTTGGAATACGCAAGTCGACGAGCTTGCGCGAACCGAAGAGCCCGAGGTTGGCGTTGGCCGCGCGAAACGCGTCCCAGTCGAAGCCCCTCTCGGCGACCAGCACCTCGCGCTCGTCGCAGCCCGCGCGGCGCGCGGCCGCGCGGATCGCGTCCCCGGCCTCGATGGCGAGGAGGGGTTCGTCGCCGTGAATGGTGTAGACCGGCGCCAGCGTGCGCTCGAGGTGCGCGGCGAGCTGGTTCGGTCGAAGGTTCACACCGGTTTCCGCGCCGCCTGCAGCCGCCGCAGGATTTGCTGGGCCGCGTCGGTCTGCATCTCCCGCAGCACGCGCGTCTCCTCGTGCTCGCGCGCCAGCACCTCGGATTCGTTGAACGTGTAGCTCCTCCGGATCACGATTTCTCCCGCCGGAATCCAGTCGCGCCCTTCCTTGTCGCTCAGCCGGAACGACACGCGCTTGGTCAGTGCGTATTCGCTCACGCGGCCACCGGAGGACAGCGACAGCACGCCCTTGTCGTCGACGACGTTCACGATGTCGAGCGTCACCGTCGCGTCCTTCGCGCTGTCGACGAGCCGGGTGCTGCTCGAGGCTTCGAGGAAGCGCTTCAGCTCCGTCACGATCGGCTGCGGCGCGGGCGAATTGACGAAGATCGTGGGGAAGCTGTAGGCGACATCGCCGCGGAGATGGAATCCGCAGGCGGTCATCAGCGACGCACCGGCGAGCGCCGCCACGGCATTGCGCAATCTGCTAGACCACGACATTGACGAGCCGTCCCGGAACGATGATGACTTTCTTCACCGGCGCGCCGGCCGCATGCTTCGCCACTTCCGCCGAAGCGCGCGCCGCGCCTTCGATGGCCGCCTTGTCCGCCGTCGCCGCAACGGTCAGCTTGCCGCGCAGCTTGCCGTTGATCTGCAGCACGAGCTCGATCTCGTCCTGCAGGAGCGCGGCCGGATCGACCTGCGGCCACGGCGCGTCGAGCAGCGAGCCGAATTCGTCGGCGAAGCCAAGGTCGTCCCACAGCGCGCAGCCGATGTGCGGCACGACGGGTAGAGCACGCGGAGCAGGATCGACAGGCCTTCGCGCGCGAACGCGGCGGCGCCGGCGGCGTCGGCCGGCATCGCGTCGAGCGCGTTCAGCATCTTCATGCCGGCCGAGACGACGGTGTTGTACTGGATGCGCTCGTAGTCGTAGGTCGCCTGCTTCAGCGTCAGGTGGATTTCGCGCCGTGCCGCCTGCACCGGCGCGGCCGCGTCGCGCCAGTCGAACTTGCCGCCGGCGCGACTTTCACGATGTCTGGCGCGCGCTGCGCAAATGCCCAAAGCCGCGCAGGAACCGGTGCGCGCCTTCGACGCCGGCG
This sequence comes from uncultured beta proteobacterium, assembly GCA_963816925.1. Classification (GTDB taxonomy): domain Bacteria; phylum Pseudomonadota; class Gammaproteobacteria; order Burkholderiales; family Casimicrobiaceae; genus CAIWHR01. The sequence continues at coordinate 31,218 of CAWFMY010000011.1, forward strand.
ATCCGACCACACAGCGCTGTCCTCCGGCGGCGCCGCGAACATCACGAACAGGCGCGCCGTAGTCGGCGCCGTATCGGTCGACGATGTCCTGCGGATCGACGCCGTTCAGCTTCGACTTGGACATCGTGCCGACGCCGCCGTACTCGACCGGCTTGCCGTCGGCCTTGAGGCGTGCGCCGGTGACGTGGCCCTCGGCGTCGTGACGGACGTCGACGTCCTCCGGCGCGTAGTAGTCGATGCCACCCTTCGTCGCTGCGGCGGAAGAAGATGTGATTGAGCACCATGCCCTGCGTCAGCAGCCGCGTGAAGGGCTCGTCGATCTTCACGAGCCCCATGTCGCGCATCACCTTGGTCCAGAAGCGCGCGTAGAGCAGATGCAGGATCGCGTGCTCGATGCCGCCGATGTACTGGTCCATCGGGTTCCAGTAGTCGTTGCGCGCGTCGACCATCGTCGGCGCGTCGGGAGACGCGTAGCGCATGTAAGTACCAGGACGAGTCGACGAACGTGTCGAGCGTGTCCGTTTCGCGCTTCGCCGGGCCGCCGCATTCGGGCATGTCGTGTTGACGAAATCCGCGCGCTTCGCGAGCGGATTGCCGCGCCGTCGGACACGCAGTCCTCCGGCAGCACGACCGGAAGGTCCTTCTCGGGCACCGGCACGTCGCCGCAGGCGGGACAGTGGATGATCGGGATCGGCGTGCCCCAGTACCGCTGGCGCGAGATGCCCCAGTCGCGCAGCCGGTATGTCGTCATCTTCTCGCCGAGGCCCTTCGCGGCGAGATCGGCGGCAATGGCGTCGACCGCCGCTTCGTACGCGAGGCCGTCGTACTTGCCGGAGTTGACACAGTGCCCGCGCGTCCTTGTCCTCGTACCACGGCCGCCACGCGTCGGTCGAGAACGTCTCGCCGTCGATCGCGATGACCTGCTTGATGGGCAGCCCGTACTTCTTGGCGAACGACGAAGTCGCGCTCGTCGTGCGCCGGCACACCCATCACCGCGCCGTCGCCGTAGCTCATCAGCACGTAGTTGCCGACCCAGACCTCGACCTTGTCGCCGGTCAACGGATGCGTGACGAAGAGCCCCGTCGGCATGCCCTTCTTCTCCATCGTCGCGACGTCGACTTCGGACACGCCGCCACGCCGGCACTCGTCGACGAACGCGGCCAGCGCCGGGTTCGATTTCGCCGCGTGCGTCGCGAGCGGATGCTCGGCCGCGACCGCGCAGAAGGTGACGCCCATGATCGTGTCGGCGCGCGTCGTGAAGACGTACATCCTGCCGTCGCCGATCGAGCGCGCCATCCGTGCCGCGGATGTCGTGCGTGAAAGCGAAGCGCACGCCGCGGCTCTTGCCGATCCAGTTCGCCTGCATCACCCGCACGCGCTCGGGCCAGCCGGTCATCTTGTCGAGGTTGTCGAGGAGCTCGTCGGCGTAGTCGGTGATCCGGAGGTAGTACATCGGGATCTCGCGCTTCTCGACGGGCGCGCCCGAGCGCCAGCCGCTTGCCGTCGATGACCTGCTCGTTCGCGAGCACCGTCTGGTCGACCGGGTCCCAGTTGACGACGCCGGTCTTCTTGTACGCGATGCCCTTCTCGAGCATCTTCAGGAAGAACCACTGGTTCCACTTGTAGTAGTCGGGATCGCAGGTCGATAGCTCGCGCGACCAGTCGATGGCGAGACCGATCGCCTGCATCTGCGCGCTTCATCGTGGCGATGTTGTCGTGCGTCCACTTCGCCGGCGGGACGCCGCTCTTCATCGCGGCGTTCTCCGCCGGCAGCCCGAATGCGTCCCAGCCCATCGGCGTCAGCACGTTGTACCCTGCATCCGCAGATACCGGTACATCATGTCGCCGATCGTGTAGTTGCGGACGTGCCCCATGTGCAGCATGCCGGACGGGTAGGGCAGCATCGACACGCAATAGTATTTTGGGCGATCGCTGCGCTCGACCGCGCGATAGGCGTCGTCGGCCTTCCACCGCGCCTGCGCGGCGGCCTCGATCTCTGCGGGGTTGTAGGGTTTCATGTCGAAGTGTGCGGGAAAGCGCCAGGCATTCACCGGCAGCCGATTATACCGGCGGGACCGCTCGTCCCGTCGCGTCACCCGCCCGTCAGCGTGGGCACCAGGAGCGCATAGACGCCGAGCGCGGCGAACAGCAGCGCCGCCGCGATGCGCACGGCCTTGAAGGGAATCCGCGCCGATGCGGCGTTGCCGATCAGCACGACGGGGACGTCGGCGAGCAGCATGCCGACGGTGGTGCCGAGGACGACCGCGACCAGGGAGTCGAAGCGCGCCGCCAGCACCATGGTCGCGACCTGCGTCTTGTCGCCCATTTCGGCGAGGAAGAACATGCCGGCCGTGACGCCGAAGACGCCCCAGCGCGACATCGGCGCGGTTTGCTCTTCGTCGAGCGTGTCGGGCTTCAGCGCCCAGAGCGCGACCGCGAAAAACGAGATCGCGACGGCCCAGCGCAGCACGTCCGGCGGCAGGGCGCTGCGCACGAAGTTGCCGACGAGGCCGGCGAGCGCATGATTGGCGAGCGTGGCCGCGAGGATGCCGGCGATGATCGGCACCGGCTTCCGGAAGCGCGCGGCCAGCATCAGCGCGAGGAGCTGCGTCTTGTCGCCGATTTCGCCGAGCGCGACCACACCTGCCGAAACGAGGAAGGCTTCCATGGGAATCGCGGGGTCGTTCCGGGTGTTGACCCGGCATGGTGCCGCCGGTCGGCCAGGGTGATGCGGCGGGCAGGGGAAGCGCCCATCCGCCTGCGGCAGCGCGGCGGACCGGTAGAATTATAGCTTCGTCCGCCGGGAACCATCCCGGCGACGGCAAACCCAACGCTTAGGTTCCGCTTTATCGATCGATGCGAATGGCTCGTCCGACTTTTCTGCGCTCGACGCTGCGCGCCCTGTCCTGGGGGGCGGCGCTCGCGCTCGCGTTGCCCTGCGCGGCGGCGGCGGTGCGCACCGAGCACGTCGAGGCCGAATTGGTCGCGGCGAGAACGGCGCTCGTGCCGGGCGAGCCTCTGACCGTCGCGCTGCGCCTCGCGATCGACAAGGGATGGCACACGTACTGGCGCAATCCCGGCGACTCCGGGCTTCCGACGACGCTCGAATGGAAGCTGCCAGGGGGCGTGGCGGCCGGCCCGATCGAATGGCCCGCGCCGCACCTGCTGCCGGCGGGCCCGCTCCTGAACTACGGTTACGAGAACGAGGTGCTGCACCTCGTCACGCTGACCACGGTGCCGGATTTCCTCTCGGGGCGCGACGTGAAGCTCGCCGCGCGTGCCGACTGGCTCGTGTGCAAGGAGACTTGCATCCCCGAAGGCGCCGATCTTACGCTGACGCTGCCGGTGGCCAACGCCGCGGACCCGGATCCGCGTTGGGGTAAGCCGATCGCCGCGGCCAGGGCCGCGTTGCCGCAGCCGCTCGCGGGGTGGCAGGCGATCGCGGACGGGCACGGCGCGACGATCGCGCTGAAGCTCGTTCCGCCGGCAGGTGCCGCCGATCCGGGCGAGGTGCGCTTTTTCGCGGATGCGATCGACCGCATCGAGCCGTCGGCGCCGCAACCGCTCGCGCGCGAGGGGAACGGCTACGTGCTGACGCTTCCGGTCGCGACCACGCTGAATGGCGCGTTTGGAAAACTCGCGGGTGTCGTGACGGCGGCGAACGGTTTCGGCGGCGACGCCCGCGCGGCGACGATCGACGTCGCGCTCGAACGGCACGGTGACGGCGCCGCCGCGCGCGGGTCTGCCGCCGCCGCCAACGCTCAATCTCGCGCCCGCGCCCGCTTCGGCGGACGGTCTCGGGCTCGCCCTTGCGATCGTGTCCGCGTTCATCGGCGGCATGCTGCTCAACCTGATGCCGTGCGTGTTCCCGGTGCTGTCGATCAAGGTGCTGGGCTTCGCGACGCATCACGACACGAAACCGACGCTGCATCACGAAGCGATGGCGTTCGCGGGTGGCGTGATCCTCACCTTCGTCGCGTTGGGCCTCCTGCTGTCGGCGCTGCGTGCGGCGGGGGAACAGCTGGGCTGGGGCTTCCAGCTGCAATCGCCCTCCGTCGTGGTGGCGCTCGCCATCCTGTTCTTCGTGCTGGCGTTGAATCTTTCCGGCGTGTTCGAGTTCGGCCAGCTCGCGCCGTCGAGCGTTGCCGAATGGTCGAGCAGGAACCGGATGGTCGACGCGTTTGGCTCGGGAGTCCTCGCGGTCGTCGTCGCGTCGCCGTGCACGGCGCCGTTCATGGGAGCGGCGCTCGGCTTCGCGATGGCCGGCGGCATTGCGATGATGCTCACGGTGTTCGTCGCGCTCGGCATCGGCATGGCGCTGCCGTACGTGCTGCTCGCGTGGTTCCCCGGCTGGCGGAAACGGCTGCCGCGTCCCGGGCCGTGGCTCGCGCGCTTCAAGCAGCTGCTGGCGTTTCCCCTCTATGCGACGGTGATCTGGCTCGCCTGGGTGCTGGGCGCGCAGCGCGACAACGACGCGGTGCTGCGTCTCTTCGCGGTGCTGCTGGGCACCGGCTTCGCGCTGTGGGCGTGGCGGATCGTGCGCGGCGGCGGGGCGCGGCCGTGGGGGATCGCCGGCTTCGCGGCGCTCATGGGCACGGTCGTCGTCGCGTGGCCGCTGTTCACGCCGGACACGGAACCCGCCAGAACGGCCAACGCGACGTCGCCGGCGGCGGCCGGCGATTGGGCGCCGTTCACGCCGGCACGCGTTGCCGATCTGACGGCCGCGGGTCGCGCCGTGTTCGTCGATTTCACCGCCGCATGGTGCGTCACGTGCCAGGTGAACAAGCGGCTCGCGCTCAACACCGACGCCGTGCGCGCCGATTTCGCGAAGCGCAACGTCGCGCTCGTGCGCGCCGACTGGACGCGCCGGGATCCGGCGATCACCCAGGCGCTCACCGCGCTGGGCCGCAGCGGTGTCCCCGTTTATGTCCTGTACCGGCCGGGCAAGGCGCCGCTCCTGCTGCCCGAGGTTCTCCAGCAGCAGACCGTGCTCGACGCGCTTGCCACACTTTGATGGGTCTCGCTGGATTGATGGAGGTCACGATGCGTAATTCCTCGTTTGCGGTGTCCTTCCTTGCCGCCGCGTTGCTGGCTCCGGCTGCGGCCCTCGCCCAATCGCCGGGCGCTGCGGCGCCTGCGTTCACGCTGACCGACACTGCAGGCAAGTCGGTGCAGCTTGCGGACTACCGCGGCAAGTACGTGGTCCTCGAGTGGACCAATCCCGAATGCCCGTTCGTGCGCAAGCACTACACCAGCGGCAACATGCAGGCGCTGCAGAAGGAATGGGGCGCGCGCGAGGTCGTGTGGCTGTCGATCAACTCGACGAACACCGGCAGCTACGAATTCAAGACGCCGGCGCAGATGGCGCAATGGATGCAGGCGCAAGGCGCGGCGCAGAAGGCCACGCTGATCGACGGCACCAGCGCCACCGCCCGGTCCTACGCGGCGCGGGCCACGCCGCACATGTTCGTCATCGACCCCGCCGGCGCCGTGCTCTACAACGGCGCGATCGACGACCGGCGAACGTCGAATCCGGCGGATGCGAAGGTCGCGCGCAATTACGTGCGCGCCGCGCTGACCGAAGCGATGGCCGGCAAGCCCGTGACCGTCGCTTCGACGTCGCCGTACGGCTGCAGCATCAAATACTGACGGCGGCTATCTCGCCTCTTCGGCGCGCCGGATCCGCTCGGCGCTCGATGGGTGAGTGCCGAGGTAGCGCATCACTGGGCCGTCGTCCTTGGCGCCGCCCGTTTCCTTTTCGAGGCGGCGCATCACGTTCGCGAACGCCTGCGGCGACACGCCGTGGCGCTTCAGGTGGGCGAATGCGTAGTCGTCGGCCTCGGCCTCGAACTGCCGCGAATAGCCCGACTGGACCAGCATCGACGGGAGCGCGACCGCGAGAAACGTGACGCCGACGGCGTCGCCGGCCAGCGCCGTCATCAGCACGGCGATCCCGGAATTCTGCAGCACGAGCCGCATCGCATGCCGGCCGCGCACGTGGCCGATCTCGTGGGCGAGCACGGCGAGGAGCTCGTCGTCGTTGTCGACCGCGTCGACCATTTCGTCGGTGACCACGATCGTGCCGCCGGGGAGCGCAAACGCATTCGGCGCTTCCGGCGTGACGGAAAGCGATGACGAAGTTCTCTTCGCCTTTCTCGCCCTCGACGAATGCGTCGAACTTGTCTTCCCATTCCTCCTGCTCTTCGGCGGACAGCTGCGACGGCTTCATGACCGTGGCGTCGAGCGATTTCAATGCCTGCTTTCCGAGATAGAGCTCGACCTCCGGACTGATGCTTCGCGCGACGGGATCGGCAGCGAGCGGCAGCGCGACGGCCACGACGAGCCAGATGCAGGCCGCCGTGATCGCGATGCCCGCGAGCACTGCCCACCAGCGGGTTTCGACCGCATAGGCCGCGCGCGCGACAACGCCGTGCTCCGGCCACAACGCGGCGATCGCGGCGTGCTCGGTCGACTCGATGCGCTCGCCGTCCGGCAGGCGCAGGATGCGCGGGACGCCGGGAATCGGCGCATCCGCGACGATGGCGGCGCGCGGCAGCCGCGCGGTCACCGTGCCGTCGCAGACCGCGATGTCGTCGCCCCGTTCCTCGACGCGCACCGGCACCGCGGTCGCCGTGCGTCCGTCGTGGAGGATGCCGTCGAAAGCGATCACAGCGAAACGTCCACGTTGAAGAGATCGCCGACTTCGGAGCCCGTCGCGGTCGCGGCGGCGCCCGCCGCGGCGGCGAACGACGTCAGCGGAGCCGTCCCGACCACGCAGAGCTTGCGCGCCCGGTAGCGCGCCATCCGGACCGTCACCCACGGCACCGCGAGCCCGGCGGTCGCGATGACGGCGACGATGTTGCTGAGGTAGAGCCACGAGAGGTCGCGGGCGCGCAGCGTGCTGCGGCAGCGGAGCGGCCCGACGATCGCGCCGTTCATCGTCAGGTTGCCGATCCGCGCCTGGAGATAGGCGAACACGACGAGGTACGCGGCATAGAGCGCGGCGATCGGAAGGAAAAAGAACACCGGCGACGGCTGCCTGGAACCCGCGCCCGTGGCGACGACGGCGCCGATGCCGATCCCCGCCGACATCAGCACGCCCGCGCCGATCATGATCAGGAAGGCGAGCAGGTAGGCCACGATGAATCCGCCGGCCTCCATGTCGGCCGTGAACGGCGTCGCGCCGAAGCGATGCCGCTCGACGATGAATCGCGCGCGCCGCATCCGGAACCACGGATACCCGAGGCCGAGGGTGACAATGACGATCGCGCCGAAGCCGAGCAGCACCTTCGCGGCTTCGCGGATCGTGCCGTCGAACGCGAACGCGACATTGCGCCACGCCGAATTGCGGGCGTTGAACCGCGATGACGCGACGACGATCCACGGGGCCAGGAGCAGCAGGAGCAGGATGAACGCGACTTGCGCAAACCAGAGGAAATGCCCGGAGAACGCGATGCCGCCGAAAAGCAGCAGGGCGATGATGCGGCCCTTCAGAATGGCGACCGGGGAGGCGCGGTAATCGAAGCCCGAGCCATCGAGCCGCGTGTGCGCATACAGGTAGCGGCGCTTGCGCACCTTGCCCCACGCCGAGTAGACGCCGAGCGTCAGCAGCGACAGGCAAAGGCTGACCGCCCAGATGCGGAAATAGTCGGCGGTGCGGCCGGTGAAGATGAAAGGATGAATCGACAGCGGCGCGGCGTTGGTGTCGGCCATGGTGGTTCCCATGATTGTACCGGGCAACCCGTCGCTGGCGCCGTGTGGCGAAGGACCTTTTCGAGTAAGCTTTGCGGCGAGATGGAGCATTGTCGGACCCTTCGCAACGCGCGTTTCCGTGCCGTGCAGGTTTGGGCATGGGCCGCAGCACTCGCAATGGCGGCGTGCGCACCCGCGGCGGAGGCGCCGCTGACCGGCTATATCGAGGGCGAGTACGTGCGCGTGGCCGCGCCGTTTGCGGGGACGCTGCAGCAGCTCTCGGTGCGGCGCGGTGCGCAGGTCGCGGCGGGCGCGCCGCTCTTCGCGCTCGAACGGGAGAACGAGACCGCGGCGCGGCGCGAAGCGACGGAGCGTCTCGCCGCCGCGCAAGCGCGGCTCGCGAACCTGCAGACGGGCAAGCGGCCGCCCGAAATCGAAATGGCCGCCGAGCAACTGCAGCAGGCGCGCGCCGCGCGCGAGCTGTCGGCGGCGAATCTGAAGCGCCAGAAGCAGCTGCTCGCCAGCGGCTTCGTGAGCATGGCGGTGGTCGACGACGCGAGCGCGCAGCTGAAGCGCGACGAAGCGCACGTGGCGGAGCTCACGGCATCGGTGGCGACGACGAAGATGCCGGCGCGCGACGCGGAGATTCGCGCCGCGGAGGCCGACGCGCGCGCGGCGCAGGAGGTCGTCGCGCAAAGCGATTGGCGGCTTGCGCAGCGCGCCGTGGCAGCACACCGCGACGGGCCTCGTCAACGACACGTACTACACGGTGGGCGACTTCGTGCCGGCCGGAAGCCCGGTGGTGAGCCTGTTGCCGCCCGGCAACGTGAAGGCGCGCTTCTATGTGCCCGAGCCCATGCTGGCGCGGGTTCGCGCCGGCACCGCAGTGAAGCTCACGTGCGACGCCTGCGGCGCGCCGATTTCCGCGACGATCGATTACGTTTCGAATCGTGCCGAGTACACCCCACCGGTGCTCTACTCGAAGGAGAACCGCGGCAAGCTCGTGTTCCTGGTCGAGGCCCGGCCCGCGACCGCGGAGGCGGCGCGACTGAAGCCCGGCCAGCCGATCGACGTGACGCTGCCGTGAGCGCCGCAGGGCCGCCCCGAAGGCGCGACGGCGCCCCGAGGGCGCGCGCGAGCGGGCGGCGGCCGACCAAGGCAACGCGAACCCAGCGCCGGAGGCGCGCTCGCCCCCCTGGGGGGAGCGGCGCGCAGCGCCGATCGGGGGGATCATGTGAGCGCCGCAGGGCCGTCCCGGACGCCCGCGCCCGACGTCGTCATCGACGTTCGCGGACTCAACAAGCATTTCGGCGCCAATCACGTGGTTCGCGACTTGTCGCTTTCGGTGCGGCGCGGCGAGATATTCGGCTTTCTCGGCCCCAACGGCAGCGGCAAGACGACGACGATCCGCATGCTCTGCGGCCTGCTGACGCCGGACTCGGGCGAAGGCACGTGCCTCGGCTACGACATCCGGCGCGAGTCCTACGAAATCAAATGTCGCGCGGGCTACATGACGCAGCGTTTCTCGTTCTGGGAAGACCTGACGATCCGCGAGAACCTGCGCTTCATCGCGCGCATGTACGGAATGGCCGATCGCAACGCATCCGTCGAGGCAGCGCTCGACCGGCTCGGCTTGACGAAGCGCGGCGATCAGCTCGCGGGGACGCTGTCCGGCGGCTGGAAGCAGCGCCTCGCACTCGCGGCGTGCCTGCTCCACCAGCCGCAATTGCTGCTGCTCGACGAGCCGACCGCGGGCGTGGATCCGGAAGCGCGGCGCGAGTTCTGGGAGGAGCTGCATGCGTTCGCCGCGACGGGCATCTCGGTGCTCGTCAGCACGCACTACATGGACGAGGCGGAGCGCTGCCACAAGCTCGCGTACATCCTCAACGGTCGCCTGCTCGCGCAAGGCACGGTCGAAGACGTCGTCGCGGGACAGCACCTCGTCGGCTGGTCGGTCGAAGGCCCGGACCTCTCGTCGCTGGCGCGCGAGGTGCGCACGCTTCCGGAGGTGGAGCAGGTCGCCGCGTTCGGCGGCCGCCTCCATGTCGTCGGACGGGACGCGGAGCGGCTCGCCGCGGATCTCGCGCCGTGGCGGGCCGACCCGCGTTACCGGTGGGAGCCCGTGGATCCGGGACTCGAGGACGTGTTCATCCACCTGATGCGCCACGCGGACGACGCGTCGGTCGCGGGCGATCCATGAGCCGGTTCTTTTCCTGGTCGCGCTGGTTCGGCATCGTCGGCAAGGAGTTCATCCAGCTGAAGCGCGACCGGCTCACGTTCGCGATGATCGTCGGCATCCCCATCGTCCAGATCCTGCTGTTCGGCTTCGCGATCAACTCCGACCCGAAGCACCTGGCCGCGGCGGTTCGCGACGCCGATCGCAGCGAATTCTCGCGCGGCATCCTGTCCGCGATGTCGAGGAGCGAGTACTTCGACTTCGTCCGCGAAGCGCACGACGACGCCGAAATCGACCGGATGCTGGCGACGGGCGCCGTCCAGTTCGTGGTCACGATCCCGGAAGGATTCGCGCGGGCGCTCGTGCGCGGCGAGCGGCCGGCGCTCCTGATCGAAGCCGATGCGACAGACCCGGCGGCGACCGGCAATGCGATCGCGGCGGTGAATTCGCTGGCGCAGAACGCGCTCGCGCGCGAGCTCACCGGTCCGCTGTTGCCGCTGGCCGCGAGCCCCGCCGCGTTCGAAGTCCGGGTCCATCCGCGCTACAACCCCGAGGCGATCACGCAGTACAACATCGTGCCGGGGCTGATGGGCGTGATCCTCACGATGACCATGGTGCTGATGACGGGGCTCGCGATCACGCGCGAGACGGAGCGCGGCACGATGGAGAACCTGCTCGCCACGCCAGCCAACGCGCTCGAGGTCATGACCGGCAAGATCGTCCCGTACGTGCTGATCGGCCTCATCCAGGTGTCGATCATCCTGCTGCTCTCGCGCCTCGTCTTCCGGGTGCCGATCATCGGGCGGCTCGACGTGCTCTTCGTCGCCGTGCTGCTGTTCATCGCCGCGAACCTGACGCTCGGCCTCACGTTCTCGTCGCTCGCGCGCAACCAGCTCCAGGCGATGCAGATGACATTCTTCTTCTTCCTGCCGTCGATCCTGCTGTCCGGATTCATGTTTCCGTTCCGCGGGATGCCCGGATGGGCGCAAGCGATCGGCGAGGTGCTGCCCATCACGCATTTCCTGCGGATCGTCCGCGGCGTGCTGCTCAAAGGCAACGGGTTCGCCGAGATCGCCTCCGAGTTGTGGCCCATCGCGCTGTTCATGGCGGTCGTGATCACCGCGGGCGTCAAGGTGTTCCGGCGCACGCTCGACTGAGCGAGGCGGTTGACGCCAAGGAGCGAAGCTCGCGTCGCCCTGCGATGGAGGCCGGCCGTTGGTCCGACCAATCGAACATCACATTCGATCGAAGAGGCCGGCGTCGAATGGCGCGACGCCCTCGGCGACCGCCGACAGGATGCTATCATCGGCCACCCCATTTTTGTTTCCTGATCGCCCGCATGCCGCTCGACACGTGGCTCGCCTTTTTCGTCGCGTCGTGGCTGATTTCGCTGAGCCCCGGCGCCGGCGCGATCTCGTGCATGACCGCGGGCATGCGCTTCGGATATCGGCGCGCGCTATGGAACATCGTCGGGCTGCAGCTCGGCATCCTGCTCGTTCTCGGCGTCGTCGCGGCCGGGCTGGGCGCCGTTCTCGCCGCGTCCACCATCGCGTTCACGGCGGTGAAATGGCTGGGCGCGGCCTACCTCGTGTGGCTCGGCATCCAGCAGTGGCGCGCGCCTGCGGTACTGCCGAGTGTCGACGTCGCCGGCGCGACGCCCGAGGGAACGGCGAAGGCGCTGCTGCTCCGGGGTTTTCTCGTCAATGCGACAAACCCCAAGGGCATCCTGTTCATGCTCGCGGTGCTGCCGCAGTTCATCGATCCGTCGCGACCGCAGTTCGTCCAATATGCGATCTGCGGCGTCACGCTGTTCTTCACGGACCTCGTCGTGATGAGCGTCTACACCGGGCTTGCCGCGCGCGTTCTGCGCATGCTGCGGGCGCCGCATCACCTGCGCGCGGTCAACCGCACGTTCGGCGGCCTGTTCGTCGCGGCAGGCGCGTTCCTGGCGACGTACCGGCGGGCGGCCTGACGCCCATGCGGACCGGCATGGGATTTCTCCGCCGCGTGGTGCGCCGTGTGCGCCGCGGTTTCGGGAGATCGGAGCGGCACGCGGGTCCGCAGCGGGCGCCGCCGCGGATGAAGCCCGAGGACATCAGCTCGCGGCACTGGGACGCCTACGCCACGGCGGGCGAGGCTCCGCAGTGGACGCAGCACCCTCTGATCGAGGCCGCGGTCTACCGGCGCATCACCGGCATGGACAAGTACTGGCTCAACTGGCTGTTCGAGGACCAGCTCGAGGGGCGATTCAAGCGCGCGCTGTCGCTCGCCTGCGGTGCCGGCGGGCACGAGCTCGTCATGATGCAGACCGGAAAGGTCGCGCATATCGACGCATTCGACCTGTCGCCCAAGTCCATCGCCATGGCCCGCGACAACGCGAGCAATGCCGCCATCGGCAGCATCAACTTCTTCGAAGCCGGGTTCGACGACTTCGACGCCAAGCTCGGCGACGCGACGTACGACCTCGTCTGCTTCTTCGGCTCGCTGCACCACGTGCGCGAGATCGATACCGTGCTCTCGGCGGTGCACCGGCGGATGACGCCGGGCGGACGGCTGGTGTTCAACGAGTACACCGGCGACTGCTACGTGATCCTCGACGAGCGCAAGGTCGCGGCGATCAACGGGCTCCTCGAGACGCTGGACCCGGTGTTCCTGAACCCCAATCGCCCGCGCCACGTCAATCTCACGCTCGACGACATGCTGACATACGACCCGTCCGAGGGCGTGCGCGCCGCGCTGATCCTGCCGTTCCTGCGACACCGGTTCGAGATCGAGCTGCTGCGGCCGTTCGGCGGGGCAGTCCTGCACATGCTGTACCGCTGTCTCGATCACAAGAAGATGACGGATGGGTCGCCGGAATCCGAGTCGGTGATCCGTCTGCTGATCGAAGTGGACCGGATGCTCTACGAAGAGACCGGCTACCTGCCGTCCGATTTCCACGTCGGCATCTGTCGCAAGCCCTGAGCAATCATGGTGCGACTCCTCCTCGCCGCCGTCGCCGCGGTCGCGCTCGCGTGCGGCTGCGCAAACGAGTCCGACACGCAGTCATTCGGCACGGCGTTTCCCGAGCCCGCGCGCGGCCTTTCGTTCGCCGCTGGCGGCCGCTGCAACGTCGAGTTCGTGACCGGCGTGCCGATGGAGCGCGGTTGGCGCACCGATACCGCGAAACCGCTCCGGATCGCGGGCTGGGCGCTCGAGGATGTGGCGAAGCCCGCCTCGGAGTGGATCGTCGTGGAGCTGGCGGCGCCGGGCGGCCGCGCGCGCTATTTTGCGGTGACCACGTTCCGCAGTCCGCGCGCCGATCTCGCTGTCGGCCCTCGGTGACGGCCCGGGCGTGCGCAACGCGGCATTCGAGCTCGTGGCGCGCGCCGACACGCTGCCGCGCGGGCGCTACGTCCTGCGCGTGCTGATGCGCGGCGGGACCGGCGGCCTGATGTGCGACACGAACCGGGTGCTCGAGCTCACCTGATCCGGCGGTACGCCGCGATTGCGCGAACGAACCACGCCCCGTCGATGAACGCACCTCAGCCCGGGCGGCGATGCAAGGACGGCCGCGTCGGCGCGGCGCCGTTGCCAGGGCGCGTGGGTAAAGCGCGATTTCAGAAAGCCGTAAATCCGGTGCTCGATCTGGCCGTAGAGCAGGCCCGAGCCCATGCCGATCGCGAACAGGCCCAGCACGCCCACCAGCCAATGCACTTGCCGGACGCCGATGAGCGCGTTGAAGACGAGCACGATGACCGCGTTGTGGATCAGGTAGAGGCCGTACGACGCGTCGCCCCACTGGGTCACCAGGCCGTCCCTCTTGGCGTCCCCTGCGAGCGCGACACGCGCGGTGCCGGCGACGAGGCAGAATGCCGCAAGGCTCACGCACAGGAGCTTCCATTCGGTCTGCACGACGAATTCGCCGCCGATCGCGAATGCGGGGACAAGGGCGAAGAGCGTGCGCGCGAACCGCAAGTCGAGGCGGCGGTGGATATAGAACGCGAGGACGCCGCCGATGAACGCCAGGTTGTAGGCGGAGAGCGCGATGCGCGGGAACGTCGGCGTGAGGCGCGTGCCCCACGAGGGTGCGACGACGGCGACCGTGAGGATCGCGGCCGCCCAGGCGAGGCAAAAGCCCGCGAGGATGCGGTTCGAGCGCATGGTCCAGACGAGCGCGATCAGCGCGTAGAAGAAGACCTCGTACACCAGCGTCCACTCGATGTTGCCGAGCGGGCGCGGCACGTCGCTCAGCGGCAGCAGCGTCATGCCGAAGATCGTGCCGCGGTTCCATGCGAAGCCGCCGAACACCGCCCAGTTGAGCGCGACCACGACGACGATGGCGAGCCAGAAGCCCGGGTAGATCCGCAAAAAGCGCAGCCACAGGAATTCGCCGCTCGTCCGGCGCTGGATCGAGCTCGTGATGACGAAGCCGGAGATTGCAAAGAAGATGAGGATGCCGAATTGCGACAGCTCGCCGAAGTAATATGCGGCCTCGCGCGGCATCTGGCCGCCGTGCGTGCTGACGTACAATACCGAATGGAACGCGACGACGAACGAGGCCGCATACAGCCGCAGGCACTGGATCAGGTAGTAGCGGTTGGCCTTGGCCGGAAGCGCCGTTTCATCCATTCACACGCCCCATGATTGCTTTTCGCCCGATGGTCCGGTCGTCACTGCGCTATGCCGGGTGCAAACGCCTTCGCGCCGCGGCTGTTGTCGCCGCCTTCGCGCTCGCGGCCTGCGCAGAATACCTTGGCACGAGCTTCTCGGAAATAGCGCCGCCCGAAATCGCGGGGCGTGAAGTTCGCGACGGCGCGCGCTGCGCCCTGGAAACGGTCAACAACGCGCCGCCGGGCGCGCCATGGCGGCTGTCGCGGCAGCGTCGCGTAACGTTTCATGGCTGGGCGATCGATGGCGCATCGCTGTCGACTTCGGACTGGCTGGTGGTGCAGTTGACGGGCGCCGGCGGCGGCAAGCGCTACTATGCGACTGCCTGGGCGCGCGGTCCGCGCGACGACCTCGTGCGCGAGCTTGGCGCCGGCGCCGCGAACGCAAGGTCGGGGTTCGAACTCATCGGCACGCTGCAGCTCGTGACACCCGGCACTTACGATATCGACTTGATCGTCGGCGCGCCGGCGGGACCGGTTTCGTGCGCGACGGGCCGGCAGCTCGTTGCGGTCTGACCCTTCCTCAGGGCGTCGACACGCACGCGGTGTTGCATTGGGGCTGCGAAACGTCGTAGCCGGAATGGTCGAAGAAGTTGCCGCCAAGCGGACACACGAAGTTCGTCGTCACGTTGTTGCAGCCGATCGCCTCGAAGATCGGCGACTTGTAGTTGCGGAAGAAATTCTTCTGCCCCGTCCCCGTGCCGCCGACCGTCGCGAACACGTCGCGCGTGACGGTGCCGGGGTGCCGCTCGGGATAGATGCCGACCCGGACGTTGCCGTCGAACGTGTTGCCGTAAATCGTGGCGACGGTATTCGCGTAGCTCGGCGGCTCACCGCCGAAGCCGGTGGTATCCACGTAGAGCGTGAGGCCCACCGTGTTCGACTGGAACAGGTTGTTCGTGATGCTCGCGTTGCCGGAGCCGACGAACAGGCCGTTGAGCGCGTTGCCGACGAACGCATTGCCGGTGATCGTGTGGCTCCCCGAGCAGGTGACGTAGATCTCCATGCCGCTGCCGGGCGCCGTCGGCATGCCGAAGCCGTTGCCGGCGACCCAGTTGTTCGTCATGACGACGACGCTGGAATCGGGATTTGGGGGGGCGCAGACGCTGATCCCGTTGACGCCCGAGCCGTCGATCGTGTTGGACGTCAGGCGTACCAAGGCGTCCACTGCGGCGTCGATGCCGAAGGTCAGGTTCGCATGCACCGTGCTCCGCCGCAGGTCGCCCTCCGAGTGGTCTCGGATGTCGAATCCCTTGCCGGCGTCGGGTACCGGCGGCCCCACCGGCGACCGTGTAGCCGTTGTTGCTGATCTCGCTCGCGACGACACGCAGGTACGTATTTCCCCAGGCGGAAATCCCGTACCCGGCGCGGCTGCGGTTCAGGCGCACGTAGCGAAACCATCCGTTCGAGGTGCCGGTCAGCAGCGCGTTCTGCGCGTGGTTCTCCATGAGGTCGGACACCGACACATTGATCTGCGGCCCGGGAAACGACGGGACCACCGAATTGAGTCCTCCCGCGAGCACGAGCCCGCGCGCGCCCGCGGCTTGCGAGCGCAGGGTCAGGCCGCGCAGCGAGTAGCCCGACGCACCCTGGAGATAGAGCGCATCGCCCGCAGTGGGCGAGACGATCGTCGTGTATTTGGATACGCCGATCAGCTTGATGTTGTTCTTGCCGAACTTCATCGGGGCGTACTGGGCGCCGGGATAGCTGAAGACGAGGCTCTCCGGATAGGTGCCCTTCGGATGCGCAGCGTGTCGCCGTCGACGGCGTCCTGCCACGCCGCGGTGATCGTCCCGTACGGATTGGCCTGCGTGCAATTCACGATGCAGGGATTCCCCGCCTTCACGAAGCGCGTGTTCGCGCGGTTGAAGTGGCCGCCTAGCGGCACGTCGCCGGGGGCGCCCATGGCGACCGCCACCGCGGAGGCGCCGTCGAGCGTTCCGTTGAAGTACCAGATGCCGTCGCGAAATACACCGACGTCGGTGCGGCCGTCGCCGTCGAAGTCGAGCGCGACCGGGATCTCGCCGGCGACCCCGCCGAACGGCACCGTCAGGTGGACCGCGCCATCGCGGTTGGTATCGATGTACCAGATGCCGTTGCGGAACAGCGCCAGGTCGTCGATGCCGTCGCCGTCGAAATCGCCGCAGAGCGGGACGTCGCCGGCCTGACCGAAATGGTAGACCTTGTCGACGACGCCGTTGCGCTGCGTGCTGACGTACCACGTGCCGTTGCGGAACACGACGAGGTCGGACGTGCCGTCGCCGTCGAAGTCGCACAGCAGCGGCACGTCGCCGGGCGCGCCGAAACCGAACGTCATGTCGACCGCGCCGTCCTGATGCGTGCTCGCGTACCACGTGCCGTTGCGAAACAGCACGAGGTCGCTGATGCCGTCGCCATTGACGTCGCCGACCAGCCCGACGTCCGACGGAACGCCGAAGCCCATGGTCGCATCGGGCGTGCCGTCGAAGTTGTAGTCGAGGTAGAACTGCGCCGATGACGGGACGACGCAGCGCCAGTTCCGCGCGCAATCCCGAGGCGGCGGTCGCCGTGAAATTGACGCCGGACTGATTGGCGCCGAGCGCGGTGAATGTCGCCGCGGCGGACCGTTGCACATCGCCGGTCCGCACGAAAGTCCATCCGGTCGAATACGGTGCAAGCGTGCCGGTCCAGTTGGCCGGGACCTGGCAGACGTAGTTGCCGAGGGCGTCCGATGAGGTGCAGGTCGCCTTGGGTGCCAGCATCTGCGCGCCGGCGAACGGCCCTCCGCCCAGGGTCACCGTGCCCGAGATGGTCACCGCCATCAGGGCGGGCGCCCAGACCGGCGACGATCGCCGGCGAGAGTCGAATCAACCACTTGCGCATCGTTTGTCCTCGGCCGCGCGGAATGCGGGATCCTTGTCGATTATCCGGCCAAATTATGCAATTGTCATGCCATTCCGATGCCTGGTGAATCGCGCCGCAGGCCAGCCCTGCAAGAGGGGCCGCTCGATCGGCGGTCGAATCGTGAGTGATAGACTGCAGCGGTGTGTCTGCTCCAGGTACGCGAATGATTCTGTCGAGTTCCTGCGGCGGGTTGACGATCGCGGCAGCCGGGTGACGAATGCTGGCTGATCGATCGTCGACGACGACAGCCGGTCGAGTCGCGCTCGCGGCACTCGCCTATGTCTTCGTGTTGCTTTCGTATTCGCCATGGGCATTCAGCCTGCCCGACGTGGGCAGCGAACCGTCCTGGTCCAGTGCGATAACGTATGCCGCCGAGGAAGGGTGGACCTGGGGCCGCGACCTCGTCTACTCCTACGGTCCGCTCGGCTTCGTCCTCCCGCACCTCTATAGCGAGTCATTGCTCGGCTGGGGCGTCGGGCTGATGGCGCTCCTGGCCATTGCGCTTACGACCGGAATGCTCGAGGTGTTGGACAACCGCCCGCTTCACGCGACCGTGCTGATGTTTCTGCTCCTTCTCGTTCCGACGGTGCTGGTCGGCCGCTGGGTCGTGTTCACGACGCTGCCGCTGTTCGCCGCGCTCGGGCATCTGGCGCATCCGGGACGTCCGCTGCGAGCTCAAACCGCGTTCCTCGCGGTGGCTGCCGGCATCTTCGCGCTTGTCTACGTCGCGTCCGGCGTTCTGTCTCTCTCGCTCTTCGCCTTGATCGACGCGAGCCGGATTCTGCAGCGGCGGTTTCCGGTGGTCGTTCTCATCTTTGCGGGCAGCGCGCTGGCGGCTTTTCTGCTTGCCGGGCAGGAGATTTCCGCGCTGGGGGTTTTCCTGCAAGGCTCCTACGAGCTGATCAGCGGGTACGCAAGCGCGGTCGCGATCGAGGGGAACCCGGTCGAGCTGGTTGCGTTCGTGGTGTTGAGCGCGACGGGTTTCGCCCTGCTCGTGCGCGCTGAATGGAGGCGAGGCGATCGCTCGCGCCACGCGGTGAATGCGGCGCTGATCGTCGTCGCGCTGTCGATCTTCGGGTTCGTGCAATTCAAGCGCGGATTCGTGCGCCATGATGCGCACAGCATCGGAGCCTGGTTCTCCCTTGCGATACTCATCGCGTCGTATGTGGCGATACGCTGGCCGCAATCGGGAAACCGGCAGGGGGAGCGGGCGCTGATCGCGATCTCGCTCGCCGCGTCGGTGATCGGCGTCTTCGTTCAGGACAGCGCGATGCGCGCCGCAGCGGCTCCGAACGAGCTCCGGCGCGTGTTCGTCACGCGCCCGTGGGCATCGCTCAAGCAAGCCGCAGCGGCCGCGACGGATCCCGTCGGCTGGCGGTTGTCCTGGCGCGAACGTTTGTCCGGGGCCCGCGCAGCCGTGCTGGAGAAGGCGCCGGTTCCGCGCGTCGCCGGAACGGTCGACGTGATTCCGTTCATGCAGTCCTCGCTCCTTGCCGCCGGATTGAACTACCGGCCGCGGCCTGTCTTTCAAAGCTACGCTGCGTACACGCCCTGGCTGATGGAGCAGAACCGTTCGTACTTTCGAAGCGAGTCCGCCGCGCGGTATGTTCTGTTCCGCCCGGAAACGATCGACGGTCGATATCCGATGCTGGACCAGGGTCCTGCGGCCATCGAGTTGCTGAGCCGATATGACCCTCTTCGCATCGAACACGATCTCCTCGTCCTGGAACGTCGCGTCACGCCATTGGAAGCCGTGGAGACCGACCGGCGCGACATCACCGCGGCGCTGGGCGAATGGATCGAATTGATGCCGCGCGATGCGCCGATATTTCTGCGCGCGGAAATCACGTACAACTTCTGGGGCCGGCTGGCGGGCGCCGCGCTGCGGCCGCCCTTCGTGACCCTGTCCGTCCGGCTCGCGAGCGGCGCGATGCGAAGCTTCCGGCTGGTTCCCGGCATGGCGCAGACGGGTTTCCTCCTGAGCCCGCTCGTCGAGGCTCCGATCGATCTGGCGGCCGTCGCGATGGAGGCTCGCGCAGCCATTGCAACCCGTCGGGTGGCCGCATTCAAGATCGACACCGGCTCGGAATTCGGACGCGCGCTGGCCGTCGAGCCGGTACGCATCGCGATCAGTTCATTGCAGGTGACCGGCGGGGCGAGGGCGCCCGCACCCGACATCGTTTTCGACCGGTGACGTCAGGCGACGGAAGTTCGCCCCGCAGATCCTCGGTTCCAGGACTCAGTGCAGCGCCAGCGCCAGCCCGAGTGGGACGAAGACGATGGCCATCACGTTGCCGATCAGCACGATCGACGCGACCTTGCCGGGCTCCTGCTGGAACTGTTCCGCGACCATGAAATTGAGCACCGCCGGCGGGAGGCAGCCGAACAGCAGCAAAAGCCCCTGCTGCGCGCGGTCGAGGCCGAGCACGGGCGCCATCAGCGCGGCCATCGCGATGCCCGTCAGCGGGCACACGAGACCGCCGACCACGCCGATGCGCCAGCTCGACCACGGGACGTCGGAGAGACGCACGCCCAGCGAGATCAGCATCAGCGGGATCATCGCGTCGCCGGTCATCTTGAGGGCTTGCATCAGCCAGTCGGGCATCGGCGGATGGAACGCCGCGAACGCGAAACCGGCGAACGTCGCCAGCACCATCGGATTGCGCAGGAGGCTGCCGAACCGCGCGCGATGGTCGATGATCCAGACGCCGAGCGTGAAGTGCAGCAGGTTCGAGATCGTGAAGAGCGCGACCATCGCCGAGAATCCGGATTGTCCGAACGCGAGCACCGCGAGCGGCAGCCCCATGTTGCCGCAGTTGTTGAACATCATCGGCGGCACGAACGTGCGCGGGCTCTCGCGCAGGAGCCGCGCGAACGGCCACGCGAGGAGCCCCGAGCCCAGCACGACGCCGATGCAGGCGAGGATCAGCAGGCGGTTGGCCGCGAGGTCGAAATCCTTGCCGGCAAGCGCGGTGAAGATGAGCGCAGGGGCCAGCACGTTCATGTTGAGGCGGTTGACCCACGCCATGTCGGGCTTCGCCTTGCGCGCGTAGGCGAAGCCCAGCGCGATGACGAGGAACACCGGCAGGATGACGCCGATCAGGCGTTCGAACATCTGCGCCTCTGCGCCCCGCGGCGCCTAGAGAATGTACCGCGCGAGATCGTCGTCGCCGGCGATGCCCGCGAGCCGGGCGTCAACGTAGGCGGCGTCGATCGCCAGCGTCTCCCCGGTGTGCTTGCCAGCGTGGAACGAGATCTCCTCGAGCAGGCGCTCCATCACCGTGTAGAGCCGCCGCGCGCCGATGTTCTCCTGTTTTTCGTTCACGGCGAACGCGATTTCGGCGAGCCGCCGGATGCCGTCGGGGCGATAGTCGAGATGCACGTTCTCGGTGCCGAGCAGCGCCTCGTACTGGCGGACGAGGCTCGCCTCGGTGGCGGTCAGGATCTGCTCGAAGTCGGCGACCGACAGCGACGAAAGTTCCACCCGTATCGGGAACCGGCCCTGCAGCTCGGGGATCAGGTCGGAGGGCTTCGCGAGATGAAACGCGCCCGACGCGATGAACAGGATGTGATCGGTCCGGACCATCCCGTATTTCGTCGTGACGGTCGTGCCTTCGACGAGCGGCAGCAGGTCGCGCTGCACGCCCTGGCGCGAAACGTCCGCGCCGTGGGTCTCCTGACGGCTTGCGATCTTGTCGATCTCGTCCAGGAACACGATGCCGTTCTGCTCGACGGCGCTGAGCGCCTTCGACTTGATCTCGTCGTCGTTGAGGAGTTTGCCCGACTCCTCGTCGGTCAGCGTCTTCATCGCGTCCACGACGGTCATCTTCCGGAGCTTGCGCCGCGCGCCGCCCATTTGCTGGAACATGCCCTGCAACTGGCTCGTCAGGTCCTCCATGCCCGGCGGCGCCATGATCTCCATCTGCGGCGACAGCAGCGAGACCTCGATCTCGACCTCCTTGTCGTCGAGGCGGCCCTCGCGCAGCATCTTGCGGAATTTCTGCCGTGTCGCCGAGTCCGTCGGCTGCATGTCGTGCAGGTTCACTTCGCGCATCGGCGGGAGAAGAACGTCGAGGATGCGCTCCTCGGCCGCGTCGGCCGCACGGTCGCGCACCTTGCGCGCCTCGGTTTCCCGCACCTGCTTGATCGCCGCCTCCGCGAGATCGCGGATGATCGTGTCGACGTCGCGCCCGACATAGCCCACTTCGGTGAACTTGGTCGCCTCGACCTTGATGAACGGCGCATCCGCGAGTCGAGCGAGGCGGCGCGCGATCTCGGTCTTGCCCACGCCGGTGGGGCCGATCATCAGGATGTTCTTCGGCGTGATTTCCTGGCGCAGCGGCTCGGGAACCTGCTGCCGCCGCCACCGGTTGCGCAGCGCGATCGCCACGGCGCGCTTTGCATCGTCCTGCCCGACGATGTGCTTGTCGAGCTCGGAGACGATTTCTTCGGGGGTCATCTGCGACATGTCAGGCGCGGAATGGAATGCGTCCGCGGGTGTAAAAGGCCCGGCGCATTGTACCGCGAACCATGCATCGCTTATCATGGCGCATTCGGTGCGCGCAATTTTCGGACAGCGGCGCGGCGCCGCCCGCAATCGATCGACTTCGACGTGCCAACGCAAATGCCGACATCGACAATTCGCCGCCTGTCGTGACGCCGTCCTGCTCGCCGTGATCCTGCTCGCGGGATGCGAGTCGACGAAGGACCCGGCGGCGCCGAAGCCGGCGGCCGTGGAGATCACGGTGGCCGAGGCGCGCTTGATTCCGATAGGCGGATCGAGCCTCACCGGCGCGGCCGTATTGCACGCCTACGACGGTGGCGTGCAGATGAAGGTGAATTTCAACGGGCGCGGACCGGGGCGATACCGCGTGATGATCCATGCCAACGGCAATTGCACGTCGCCCAACGGGTTTTCCGCCGGGCCGCCATGGGCGCCGCCCGGCGTTCCGCTGGCCGAGGAAGGCTACCCCATTCTGAAGAACGACGACTCCGCGTCCTATGTGATCCGGTTGGCGGGGTACCAATTCACCGGGCCGGACGGCGTCGTGGGCCGCTCGGTCGTCGTGCACGACACCGGGCGCGGCACCATCGTCGCGAAACCCGACGTTCCGAACGACCGCATCGGCTGCGGCGTGATCGGCAAGCCCGGACGCTCGCTGTTGAGCGACTTTCTCAAGGACTAGGCCCATGGGTTTCCTCGCCGACCGGAAGATCCTGATCACGGGCATTCTTTCCAACCGCTCGATCGCCTACGGCGTCGCGCGCGCGTGCCGGCGCGAAGGTGCGGAGCTCGCGTTCACCTATGTCAACGACGATCTCAAGGACCGCGTCGTCAAGATCGCCGCGGAATTCGGAAGCGCGCCGGTCCTCAAGTGCGACGTCGCGCGGGACGAGGACATCGACGCACTGTTCGCCGCGCTGAAGTCGGAGTGGGGCGCGCTCGACGGCTTGCTGCACTCGATCGCCTTCGCGCCGCGCGAGGCGCTGGCCGGCGACTTTCTCGAGAGCCTGTCGCGCCCGGCGTTCGCCATCGCGCAGGACATCTCGAGCTACAGCTTCGCCGCGCTCGCGAAGGGCGCGCGGCCGCTGATGCAGGGTCGTCCAGGGTCGCTCCTCACGCTCACCTATCTCGGCGCCGTCCGTTCGGTGCCGAACTACAACGTGATGGGACTCGCGAAGGCCAGCCTCGAGGCGAACGTCCGCTACCTCGCCGCGTGCCTCGGCCCCGAAGGCATCCGCGTCAACGGTCTGTCGGCGGGCCCGGTCAAGACGCTCGCGGCGGCCGGCATCGGCGGATTCTCGAAGCTCATGAGCCGGTTCGAGCGCGCGGCGCCGCTGAAGCGCAACATCACGATCGACGAAGTCGGCAACGTCGCCGCGTTCTATTTCTCCGACCTGTCGAGCGCGATCACCGGCGAGATCACCTACGTCGACTGCGGCTACAACACGGTCGCCATCAGCGTCGACGAGGAATAGCGGTGCGGGGGCGGGGGTGATCGCCACCGCGCGGCGCTTTGACGCCGTCATCGTCGGCGGCGGGCACAACGGCCTCGTCTGCGCCGCGTATCTCGCGCAATCCGGCCTGTCGGTCTGCGTGCTCGAGCGGCGCTCCGTCGTCGGCGGCGCCGCGGTCACCGAGGAATTCCATCCGGGCTTTCGCAACTCGACCGCGAGCTACACGGTCAGCCTCCTCAACCCGAAAGTCATCCGCGACCTCAAGCTCGCGGAGCACGGATTGCGAATCGTCCTGCGGCCGGTGTCGAACTTCCTGCCGCTTCCCGACGGCCGCCATCTCGTCGTCGGCGGCGGGGTCGAAGCCACGCAGGCGGAGGTCGCGAAATTCTCGCGCCGCGATGCCGATGCGCTCCCTGCCTATTACGCGATGCTGGACCGCGTGGCCGACGTCCTGCGGGACCTGCTGCTCGCCACGCCTCCCAACGTCGGGGGAGGCGTGCATGCGCTGCTCGACGCGTGGAAGGTGGCGAAGCGATTTCGCGCGCTCGATCTCGCCGGTCGGCGCGACGTGCTCGACCTTTTCACCAAGAGCGCCGGCGACGTGCTCGATCGCTGGTTCGAGTCCGATCCGATCAAAGCCGCCTTCGGCTTCGACGCGGTCGTCGGCAACTTCGCGAGCCCGTGGACGCCAGGCTCCGCCTACGTGCTGCTGCACCACGTCTTCGGCGAGGTCAACGGCAAGCGCGGCGCGTGGGGCCATGCGATCGGCGGCATGGGCGCGATCACGCAGGCGATGGCGAAGGAATGCATCGCGCGCGGCGTCGCAATTCGAACGGACGCGCCGGTCGCCCGCGTCATCGTGAAGGGCGGCCGGGCCGCGGGCGCGGAGCTCGAAGGCGGCGAAGTCGTGGAAGCCGCGCGCGTCGTGGCCAACGTGACACCGAAGGTGCTGTTCGAGCGGCTGGTCGCACCGGAGCATGTCCCCGCGGATTTCCGCGACCGCATTGCCGGTTACCGAAGCGGTTCCGGCACGTTCCGGATGAACGTCGCGCTCTCCGAGCTTCCCGATTTCACCGCGCTGCCGGGCACCCATGCGCAGCGCCATCACGGCAGCGGCATCATCATCGCGCCGTCGCTCGCCTACATGGAGCGCGCGTATTTCGACGCCAGGACGCGCGGCTGGTCCGCGGAACCGATCGTCGAGGTGCTGATTCCGTCCGTCCTCGACGATTCGCTCGCCCCGCCCGGCATGCACGTCGCGAGCCTCTTCTGCCAGCATGTGCATCCCGACCTGCCGAAGGTCGCGGCGGGCCGCGACTGGGACAGCGCGCGAGACGAGGTCGCGGACCTCATGATCGACACGGTGAACCGGCACGCGCCGAACTTCCGGGCGAGCGTCCTCGCACGCCGCGCGCTGACGCCGCTCGATCTCGAGCGGGTGTTCGCGCTGACCGGCGGCGACATCTTTCACGGCCGGCTGACGCTCGACCAGCTCTTCGCGGCGCGGCCGGTGCTGGGGCACGCGGACTACCGGATGCCGGTGCGGGGTCTGTACCTTTGCGGATCGGGTGCGCACCCCGGCGGCGGCGTCACGGGCGTTCCCGGCCACAACGCGGCGCGCGAGATCCTGCGCGACGCGCGGCGCCGCCGTGGGCGCTGATGCCGTAGCGCGCATCTCGGCGCGAGAATAGCGGCGCTCGGGCGTCGCGCAGATCGTTTCGTGGGGCACGCTCTTCTACACGATCGCCGTTCTGGGCGCCGCGATGCGCGCGGAGCTCGGCGTCTCCGACACACTCTTGTTCGGTGCGTTTTCCGCCGGGCTCTTCATCTCCGGCGCGGCGTCTCCCGCCGTTGGCCGCTGGATCGACGCAGGACACGCGCGTTCGACGCTCGCCGGCGGCTCGTGCGTCGGTGCGTTCGCCCTGGCGCTGCTCGCGTTGGCGCAGGGGCCGGTGACGCTCGTCGCGGGGTGGCTCGTGGCGGGAGCGGCGATGGCGCTCACACTCTACGACCCGGCCTTCGCGGTGCTGCACATGATCAGCGGAGCGCGCTATCGTCGCGCGGTGACCGCGCTCACGCTTTTCGGCGGTTTTGCGAGCACGGTCTTCTGGCCGCTGTCGCTGTGGCTCCAGCAGGGATTCGGATGGCGCGCGGCCTTCGGCGTCTATGCCGCGATGCATATTGCCGTCTGCCTGCCGCTGCACCTCGCGGCGATTCCGCGGGCGCCACGACAGGAAGACGCGCCGCCGGTTCCGGCGTCATCGCCGACGCCCGCCGCTGTCGAGGGAAAGGGTGGCGCGCTCTTCGCATGGCTCGCGGTTGCCTTGTCGGGCGCGGCGTTCATCGCCTCCGCGCTGTCCGCACATGCGATCGGACTCCTGACCGCGTCCGGGCTCACGGCGACCGATGCGGTGCTGATCGGCGCGCTGTTCGGGCCGATGCAGGTCGCGGGCCGCATCGTCGAATTCACCGCCGGCCGCAATCTGCGCGCGCAAGCGGTCGGCACGCTCGCGTTCGCGATGCTCGCCGCCGCGCTGCTGGTCCTTTCGCAGGTACGAGGCCTCATGCTGGTCGCGCTCCTGTTCGCGGTCCTGTACGGGTTCAGCAACGGCGTCATGACGATCGTGCGCGGCACGGTGCCCGCGGAACTCTTCGGTCGTGACGCCTTCGGCGCGCTGCTCGGGCGCCTCGCGCGGCCGCAGCTGATCGCGCGCGCGGTCGCGCCCGTCGCGCTGGCGCTGTGCTTTCCGTTCGACCCGGGGCGGTCGATCACTTCCTGGTTGCTCGTCGCGCTTGGCGTCGCGTCGTACTTCGCGTATCGGAAGGCGTTGCGCGAGCACGCGCACGAGTGACGCCGGAAAATGGAGACGCCCCGCGTGTCCGCGAGGCCGGAAATGGAGACGCCCCGCGTATCCGCGAGGCGTCGTGGGGGAAAAGCGAAGTCAGCCGATAAGCCGGGTTCTGTTACGGCGCATTTGCATGCGCTATGGCCGTCATTCCTCTAGGCCCGTCGTTGCCTCCGGGCTCAAGCCACCTACCCGCGGACTAGACGAGCAGCCTGTATTGCCAAATGCGCGTCCGCCTACTTGGTGTTGCTCCGGATGGAGGTTGCCGCGTTTCACCCGCCGGCGTGTGACCGCCGGCGACTCGTCTCTGTGGCCCTGTTCCTCGCCTTGGTCCACCGCTCACGCGGCGACTTATCTGCGGCCGGGCGTTACCCGGCATCCTGCTCTGCGGAGCCCGGACTTTCCTCTCCTTCGCACAGTTTGCACCGACGAAGCAGCGACGGTCTGGCTGGCTTCGGAATCTAGGATAACACCGCGGTCGGAATGTTCCCTAGGAATTGACCTGCCAACGCATCTTCTCGCCGGCGCGCAGGGGGATCAAGGCGTCGTCGCCGAACGGATATTCGGCAGGAACGCTCCACGGCTCGCGCACGAGCGTGACGGTTTCGACATGACGCGGCAGACCGTAGAAATCCGCGCCGAAGTGGCTCGCGAAGCCCTCGAGGCGGTCAAGTGCGCCGGCGTTCTCGAAGGCTTCGGCGTAAAGAGGGAGCGCAAGGGGCGCCGAGTAGCATCCGGCCCCGCAGCACGCGCTTTCCTTCACGCGGCGCGCGTGCGGCGCGGAATCGGTGCCGAGGAAGAATTTGGGGCTGCCGGACGTCGCGGCTGCCACCAGCGCCTCGCGATGCGTTTCGCGCTTGAGGATCGGCATGCAGTAGAAATGCGGGCGCAATCCACCCGCGAAAAGAGCGTTGCGCGACCACAGCAGATGCTGCGGCGTGATCGTCGCTGCGACGTTCGCCGGTGCCGCCGCGACGAACTCCGCGGCTTCGCGGGTCGTCACGTGCTCCAGCACGATCCGAAGCGCGGGGAATTCGCGGACGATGCGCGCGAGATGGCGCTCGACGAACACCCGCTCGCGGTCGAAGATGTCGACGTCGGCGTCGGTGACCTCGCCATGCAGCGAAAGCACCAGCCCGCGCGCCTGCATGGCCTCGAAGGCGGGATACGCGCGCTCGATCGCGGTGACGCCGGAGTCGGAGTTGGTGGTCGCGCCCGCCGGGTAGTACTTCGCCGCGTGCACGAGTCCGGACGCCTTCGCCGCGGCGATTTCGCCCGCGCTCGTGCGATCGGTGAGATAGAGCGTGAGGAGCGGCTCGAACCGCGCTTTCGCAGGCAACGCGGCGAGGATGCGGTCCCGGTACGCAAGTGCCTGCGCCGTGGTCGTCACGGGCGGCCGCAGATTGGGCATGACGATTGCTCGCCCGAAGACACGCGCCGTGGCGCCGACGACGGCGGCCATGGCGGGCCCGTCCCGCAGGTGGACGTGCCAGTCGTCGGGTCGTGCCAGCGTGAGTGAGGAAAGGGTGGTCGGGGCGGGGGTAGTCATGCAAAAGCCTTGTTTTTGCACGATTATACGGCGCATGCCCGGCATGGGGCTGACGCCGACGCCGGTTTAGGACAGGTAGGTGGCGACAGGTGACGCAGGCGGGATATAATTGCCGATTTTCTGCGGGGCGTGCAGCGCTCCTTCAGATCGTGTAAAAAGCGAGCCGGACGGCAGATAACGGCCGGAGTCGGCACGACAAAGCATACCGAGGCAGGGGTCAGGATGGCAGCAAAGCAAGCAACGGCAAGCGCGACGGTGGTGCGGAAGCCCAAGGTCCTCACCGAGGAGGACCTCGTCAAGGCGCCGGACAAGGATTACATGAACGAGGCGCAGCTCGCGTTCTTCCGGCAGCGGCTGACCGAGTTGCGCGATCAGCTCCTGCAGAACGCCGACGACACCGGCGAGCACCTGCGCGAAAACGAGATCACCACCGATCCGTCCGATCGCGCGACGCTCGAGGAGGAGTACACGCTCGAGCTTCGCACGCGCGACCGCGAGCGCAAGCTCCTCAAGAAAGTCGAGAAGTCGATCAAGCTGATCGACGACGGCAGCTACGGCTATTGCGAGGAGACGGGCGAGCCCATCGGCATTCCGCGGCTGCTCGCACGTCCGACCGCGACGTTGTCCCTCGAGGCGCAGGAGCGTCGCGAGCGCGTGCAAAAGCTCTACGGCGATTGATGGAGCGGATGGGCGATTGACCCTCCGGCGGTGACCCGCCAAACTTCCGGGGAACCCGCCACAACGCGGGACGGTCTTTCCGGAGGCAGCGATGCAGTGGAGAACGATATCGAGGGCCGTCGCCCCATTCGCTGTCGTTGCCGTCGTCGCCTGCGCGGCAATGGCGCCCAGGCCCGCGAAATACGTCTTCTTCGTCGAGCCCGCCGATGGCGTCGACCATCACCGTCACGGTCAGGTAAGGCGCGGATGAACGGATTCCGCCCCGCCATGCTGCGTGCATTCGCTGCCGCAGGACTTGCGGCGGCGGCGCCCGTCGTGTTCGCGCAGGGTCTCGACGCGAAGGCCGCCGACGCCTTGATGGACCAGTACTACTGCGCGGGCTGCCACGCCATCGACAAGAAGATGGTCGGCCCGGCGTTTCGTGACGTGGCGAAGAAATACGCGGGCGACGCCACCGCGCCGAAACAGCTTGCGCTGCGCGTGCGCCGGGGCGGACAGGGCGTTTGGGGCACGACGCCGATGCCCACGAACGACGAAATTCCCGATCCGGAACTCGCGGCGCTGATTGCCTGGATCCTCATGCAGCGGTAAGGCGCAGGCACCTCGGCCGCAGCACCGCCGAACTCGCGCTAGATCCCGAACATCGCCCGGTGCGACCAGCCGCCGGCCATGAAGAACAACATCGGGATCGACAGCATCACGTTGGCTCGCGAGGCGAGGAACGCAACGCGACGCGCCTTGTTCTTCTCCTCGTCGGTTGCCGGCTTGAGGCCGAGGATCTTCTTCTGGTTGGGCCAGATGAGGCCCCAGACGTTGAACAGCATGATCGTGCCGAGCCACGCGCCGATGCCGATGCCGGCCATTCCCTTCGACAACGTGAATGCGGGCACGAACTGGCTGCCGAGGAGCGCGGCGCCCGCGAGCCACGTCACGACCGCCGCCCAGCGGAAGAAGTAGAGCGCGCGCGGCGCGACGTGCTTGGTGATCCCGGCCGCGGTGCCGTCCGCCGCCGCGGCCTTCAGCGCCGCGACCTGCACGAAGTTGAAATAGTAGAGGAGGCCGATCCACATGATGCCGGCCATGAAGTGGACCCAACGGGCGACTGCGGGAAGGAAATCCATGTCGGTCGCCCCCGTCAGGCCAGGAAAGCGCGGACGACGTAGTACAGGATCGCCGTGAGGACGAGGCCGGAGATGACGGTTCCCCAGAGGGAGTCGAGCGGATTTTTCATCGGGAATCTCCTGTTGACGACCGAGCGGCCGTGGGTCTGTCTTTGATTCTAGCAAGGGCGCGCGGTTACGGCCATTGGCATCGCGTCCCGCCACCGCCGATGATCCACCGCCACACGCGCAGGCGTTGCAGGCTCGTCCGCAAAAGCGCGTCCGCCTCGGGTGAAACCGCGTAAATCCCTGCTGGGCGCAAGGCAAACGCCGGTGACTCGTCGGCTTGTACGATGCCTATGACGGGAACATAATCAGTACTTTGCTGTTCAACGCGTGCGCCCCGGGACTTTCTGCCGCAACCTTGACAGCCCCGGTTCCGCATTCGGGTGAAAGGCCCACGGACCCCGATGTCGATGTTTTCCAAACCCCCGACCAAGAAGCCGGGTCCGGCCGCCAACGAGCCGCGGCCGCGAGCGGTGCCGCCGGCATCGGCGGGGAGCCGTCCGCCGTCGGCACGCGACCTCGCCAATCACGCGGCCACGAAGGGGCCATAGCGCTGGCGACGCGCGGCAGGCGGACCCGGGCGGCGACATCACGGTCACCGGCGCCAGCCTGATCGAATGGTCGGCGCCCGGCCAACCGAGCTTCGAGGTCGCCCAGGCGAACCCGGGCCTTTGCGCGGTGCTGGAAGATGCGGCGTTGCGCTACGCGAGCGGGCACGCGGACCAGGCGCGCAAGCTGCTCGAGCAGGGCGTGCAGACCGATCACGACACGAAGCTTTCGCCTCTTGCGTGGCTCGCGCTTTTCGACCTCCAGCAGCGCGTGGGCGACAAGGCCGCCTTCGACCAGTTCGCTTTGCAATACGTCGTCCAGTTCGAGCGCTCGGCGCCCTCGTGGGAGGCGGAGGAGAAGCCGCAGGGCGGCCCGCGCTCGAATTCGGGCGGCTACATCGGACTGACCGGAAAGCTCACCGCGGCGGTGGCGCCGCAGCTGGAGGGCTTGAAGCGCGCGATGGCGAAGCAGGTTTCGGAAGTCCGCGTCGATCTCATGTCGGTGACGGGCTTCGACGACGAGGGCGCGCGCCTGCTCGCGATCGCCCTGGGCGAGGCCAGGCGCAAGAAATTCACGCTGCAGCTCCAGCGGGCGGAAAAGCTGAAACCGATGCTCGACGCGGCGGTCAAGAAGGGCCGCGACGGCGGCGAAGGTGCGTGGCTCCTGTCGCTCGAGCTCCTGCAGTGGTCGAATGCGCATGCGATTTACGAGGACCGCGCGGTCGAGTACGCGGTGACGTTCGAGCTCTCGCCGCCATCGTGGGAGCCGCCCGTCCTCCCGCAAGCCGCCGCGGCGCCGGTGGCGGCCGAGGCCCCGGCGGCCGAATCCGAGGCGCTTTGCTGGTCCGGGAACATGCTGGGTTCGGCGGCGATCCAGCTCGGCCAGCTGATCGAATACGCGCATTCGCGCGGGGTTACCGCCGTCGACATGAGCCAGGTCGATCGAATCGACTTCGTCTGCGCGGGCACGCTTCTCAACACGCTCAACCGGATCGAGGGCCAGCGCAAGGCCGTCCAGTTCGTCGGAGCGACGCCGATTATCCGGGCGCTCCTGCTGCTCATCGGCATTTCGCCTCGGCACTTCGTAAAGAAGGCACAGTAGGACTTGCGAAGGGGTAGCGGGGCCCCAGCGCGAAGCGCAAGGGGATGCGGACCCGGAGCAAGGCCGGGGCGGCCGACGGGCCGGTGATTCGATCCACAATTCGGGATCGGAGGCCGCCGCGAGGCGGCTTGCAGGAACCTCGAACACGGGGTATTCGCAATCGCAGCGCCCCCCGCAGCGCCGGCGCACTTCGGAATCGACGATCAGGTCGCGGGACCCGCACTCCTGCAGGCATGGACATGGAAACGTTTCACGGAACCACCATTCTCTCGGTTCGCCGCGACGGCGCGGTCGCCCTTGGCGGCGACGGCCAGGTCACGCTCGGGAGCGTCGTCGTGAAGGCGACCGCGCGCAAGGTGCGCCGGCTCTACGGAGACCGCGTGCTGGCCGGCTTCGCCGGCGCCACGGCCGATGCCTTCACGCTGTTCGAACGCTTCGAGGCGAAGCTGGAGAAGCACCAGGGGCACCTCACCCGCGCCGCCGTCGAACTCGCGAAGGACTGGCGCGCGGATCGCATCCTGCGCCGCCTGGAGGCGATGCTCGCGGTCGCCGACCGCACCGCGGCGCTCATCGTCACCGGCACGGGCGACGTGCTGGAGCCCGAGTACGGCATCGCCGCCATCGGGTCGGGCGGCCCCTATGCACAAGCCGCCGCGCGGGCGCTCGTCGACCACACGGCACTTTCCGCCGCCGAAATCGTCAAACAAAGCCTGGTCATCGCCGGCGACCTTTGCATTTACACCAACCAGAACCACGTCATCGAGACATTGGAGAAAGAATGAGCAGGGCGCCGAAACCCGATTTCGACGTGCTGATCGCCGGCGCCGGGCTGGTCGGTCAGGCGCTTGCGCCCGCGCTCGCGAATTGCGGCCTGTCGGTCGCGCTCGTCGATCGCGCCGCGGTCACCATGCCGGAGTCCCCCGCGGCCGACGGCGACTGGGATACGCGCGTCTACGCGATCAGCCCCGGCAGCGCGGCGCTGCTGCGCGCGCTTGGAGCGTGGCAGTCGCTGCCGTCCGACCGGGTGACGCCGATCGAGACGATGCGCGTCGAGGGCGATGACGGCGGCGTGCTCAATTTCAGCGCCTATGAAATCGGCGAGCGCGCGCTCGCCTGGATCGTCGAGGAACGCGCGCTGCGCGAGGCGCTCGTCCCGCTCGTGCGCACGTCCGGGGTTACGACGCATGCGCCGCGCGGAATTGCGTCGATCGGCTGGACCGCCGACATGGGTGAAGTGCGGTTCGACGACGGCGGCGCGCGTCACGGCCCGGCTCATCGTCGGCGCCGACGGCGTGCGGTCGCGCGTGCGCGAGGCGGCCGGCATATCCGCCCTGCCGAAACCCTACGGACAGACGGCCGTGGTGGCCAACTTCGCCTGCGAACGCGCGCACCACGGCCGCGCGCACCAGTGGTTCCGCGAAGACGGCGGCATACTCGCGTGGCTGCCGCTGGCGGGACGCCGCGTCTCGATGGTCTGGTCGGCGCCGGAACCCCTGGCGCAGGAATTGCTCACGCTCGATGCATCGACGCTGGCGCTTCGCGTTGGGGCGGCGGGCGCGGACGCGCTCGGCGCTTTGACGTGCATCACGCCGGCGGCGGCGTTTCCGCTTTCGTTCCTGAAGCTGCCGATGGTCGTTGCGCATCGCGTGGCGCTCGTCGGCGATGCCGCGCACGGGGTTCATCCGCTCGCGGGCCAGGGGGTCAACCTGGGATTTGGCGATGTGGAGGCGCTCTCGACCGTGCTGCGTGACCGTGGCCCGGTCGCGGACGCCGGGGCGCCGGTGCTGCTCGAGCGTTATGCGCGCCTGCGCGCGGGACCGGTCCATGCCATGCAGACCGTGACCGATGCGCTGGCGCACCTGTTCCGGATCCGGGCGCCGTGGGTCCGGTCGGCACGAAACCTGGGGCTTGCTGCGGTCGAGCGCATGCCCTCCGCAAGGCGCCTGCTGGCGCAATCCGCGCTGCGATAGCGGACTGTTAAAATCGCGGTCAACGAATGAATCTGGAGATGATGATGGCAACCATGAACCTACGATCGCGGCCGCTGCTGGCGGCAGCGCTGCTTGCCGCAGGCACGCTGCTCGCGGCACCGCTGCTGATGGCGCAAGCGCCGGCGGCGCCGATGACGCCCGAGCTCGCGGCGGTGAAAAAGCTGGTCGACCAAAAGCTCGCCGGCATGAACATTCGCGGCGTCGCCAAGACACCCTTTCCCGGCCTGTACGAAATCCAGGTCGAAGACCAGCTCATGTACACGGATGCGAAGGCAAACTACCTGATGACGGGCGCGCTCTACGACGCCAACTCGAAGCAGAACCTCACCGAGTTGCGCCAGCGCGAGTTGAACCGGGTGGCCTGGGACAGCCTGCCGTTCGAGCTTGCGTTCAAGCGCGTCAAGGGCAACGGCGAGCGCAAGCTCGCGATCTTCTCGGATGCCGATTGCCCGTATTGCGCGCGGCTCGAGCAGGAATTGAAGTCCGTCGACAACGTGACGATCTACACGTTCCTGTTCCCGATCGACCAGCTCCATCCGGACTCCGCGCGGAAGTCGCGGGCCATCTGGTGCGCCCCGGACAAGGCGCAGGCGTGGGACGAATTCTTCGCGTCCGGCAAGGTGCCCGACAACAAGGGCGACTGCGACAATCCGGTCGCCGCCACGAACGCGCTCGGCTCGAAGCTCCGTGTCACGGCCACGCCCACCCTCGTGTTCGCCGACGGCTCCGTTGTCCCGGGCGCGCTGCCAGGCGCTCAGCTGGAGTCGGAAATGGCCCAGGCGGCGACGTTCCTCGCCAAGGCCCCCACCGCGAAGAAGTAACCGGGTCGTAAAATACCGTTTGCGCGCGGGCTCGGCCCGCGCCGACCCGCCACGTCCACGGAGCTGCCATGGCCATCATCGACTTCCTCAAGAAACAGTTCGTCGACATCATCGAGTGGACGGACGACTCGCGCGACACGCTGTCGTTCCGCTTTCCCGACGAAGACAAGGAAATCAAGAACGGCGCGCAGCTGATCGTGCGCGAGTCGCAGGCCGCGCAGTTCGTCTACCTGGGCGAGTTCGGGGACACGTTCGGCCCGGGCAAATTCACGCTGACGACCGACAACATCCCCGTCCTCACGAATCTCAAGAGCTGGAAATACGCGCTCGAAAGTCCGTTCAAGGCCGACGTCTACTACGTGGTCACGCGGGTTTTCACCGGCAACAAGTGGGGCACCGCCAATCCGGTGATGATGCGCGATGCGGATTTCGGCGTCGTGCGCCTGCGCGCGTTCGGCATCTACGACTTCCGGATCGTCGACGTGAAGAAGTTCCTGAAGGAAGTCGCGGGCACCGACGACCACTTCCGGCTCGACGAATTCAACGACACGATGCGCTCCCGGATCGTCAGCGTGTTCACCGATGCGCTCGCCAGCGCGAAGATCCCGGCGCTCGACGTCGCCTCCCGCTACGGCGAGCTGGGCGGGGCGCTGCTGCCGCTCATCAATCCCGCGATCGGCGAGAAATACGGGCTCGAGATGACGAGCTTCATCATCGAGAACGTTTCGGTGCCGCCGGAGGTCGAGCAGGCGATCGACAAGCGCTCGTCGATGGCGGCCGTCGGCAACCTCAACGACTACGTCAAGTTCCAGATGGCGCAGGGCCTGGGTCAACCCGGCGGCGGCAGTGGTGTCGGCGGCATCGGCGCCGAGATGGCGGTCGGGATGGCGATGGCGCAGCAGATGATGAACCAGACCGGCGGCATCATGGCGCAGACGACGCCCGGAATCTCGGCACCGGCAATGGCGCCGTCCCCGGCCGCGGCGCCGGAACTGCTGACGCCCGCGCAGGTCGCGCAGGCGCTCGGCGTCGGCGAGGCGGACGTGATGACGAGCCTCGAAGCGGGCGATCTCAAGGGCAAGAAGATCGGCACGCAGTGGCGGGTCACGCGCGCCGCGGTCGATGCGTTCCTGAAGTCATGACGATGCGATCGTTGCTTGGCCTGCGCGCGTGGATTGTCGTCCTGTGCACGCCTCGCATGCCTGGCGGCCGGCAATCGCTGGCGCAGGACCCGCGCGCATCCACGGTCCAGAAGGCGGCGCGCGACTGGCTCGTGCTGTTCGACAGCGGGGACGTCGCGGGCAGCCGCGATGCGGCGGGCGCCAAGTTCAGGGACTCGGTGGACGCCGAAACCTGGAGCCAGGCGGTCGCGCGCACGCGAACCCCCGTCGGCGAGCTGGAGCAGCGCGCGATGCTCTCGACCAAATTCGACACCGTGTTGAAGGATGGCGGACCGCCCGGGGATTTCGCGGTCATCGTCTTTCGCTCCAGCTACGCCAAAAGACCGGAAACCTACGAGACCATCACGCTCGAGCGCGAGCGTGACGGCGTGTGGCGCGTCATCGGCTTCGAGAACCAGTGATCGGCAGCGCGCGACCCTGACGTGGCGGAAACGGTTGCCCTTTCCAAGTTCGCCTGCCCGTCGTGCGGCGGCGAAGCGATCTGGAACCCGGCGAAGCAGAAGCTCGTCTGCCCGTTCTGCGGGACCGAATCGCCGGCGAAGCTCGATCCCGGCGGCACGGTCGTCGAGCACGATCTCGTCGCGGCGCTGCGCGGCATCGGCGACGACGCGCGCGGCTGGCAGGCGGAAAAGCGGCAGGTCAAGTGCCAGAGCTGCAACGCGATCTCGGTGCTCGACCCGAAGCGGCAGGCCCAGAACTGCGAATTCTGCGGTTCCGCGCAGCTCGTTCCGTACGAGGAGACGAAGCCGGCGTTTCGCCCGGAGAGCGTGCTGCCGTTCAAGCTGTCCGAAAGCGCGGCACGCGATGCGATCCGCGCGTGGTACGGCAAGCTGTGGCTCGCGCCGAACGCGCTCAAGCGCAGGGCGATGACGGACACGGTGCGCGGGATCTACCTGCCGTACTGGACTTTCGACGCGCGCGTCGACGCCGCGTGGACGGCCGAGGCCGGCCACTACTACTACACGACCGAGACGTACTCCGAGGGCGGACAGACGCGCACGCGCCAGGTTCAGCACATCCGCTGGGAGCCGGCGGCCGGCAGGCTCCAGCATTTTTTCGACGACGACCTCGTGTGCGCGTCCGTTGGCGTGCACCCCGAATTGCTGCGCGGGATCGAGCCGTTTCCGACGCAGGACCTCAAGCTCTACGACGCCGGCTACGTGGCCGGCTGGGTCGTCGAGCGCTACCAGATCGATCTCGTCGCGGCCGCGCAGCGTGCGCGCGACGCGATGGACGCCAAGGTGCAGGCGTTGTGCGCGCAGCAGATTCCCGGCGACACGTTCCGCAACCTGGTGGTGCGGTCCGACTACTCGGGCCAGACGTTCAAGCACATCCTCGCGCCCGTGTGGCTGCTGTCGTACACCTTTCGCGCGCGGGCCTTCCAGTGTGCGCTGAACGGCGTGACGGGCGCGTGCGCGGCGAATATCCGAAGAGCCCGTGGAAGGTCGCGTTCCTGGTGCTCGCGATCTTCATCGTCGTCGTGATCGCGCTGTCGCTGGGCGGCAGGAATTGAGCGGCGCGGCCGACAACGGCCGGTGGCACGGAGCGTGCTACGCTCACACCGGTACGATCACGGTGGAGAGACGATGCACGCGGCGATAATCACGGGCGTCTCGCGCGGCCTGGGCGAGGCGCTCGCGACCGAACTGCTCGCGCGCGGTTCGATGGTGGTCGGCGTCGGCCGGACCGCGAGCGCCCGGCATCGGGGCGAGCGCTACCGGCACGTCGCCTGCGACCTCGCGCATCCGGCGGTGGTCGCCGCCGCGGTGCTGCCCGCGCTGCGCGACCTCGCCCTCGACAAGCCGTCCGCGGTGACGCTGATCAACAACGCGGCGGTCGCTACGCCGGTGGGACTGCTGGGTCGCCTCGACGCCGCGGAAATCGAGTCCGCGATCGCGACCAACATCGCCGCGCCGCTCATCATGGCCGATCTTTTCTGCCGTGCGTTTCCGGGCGCGTCGCCGAAGCGCCGGATCATCAACATTTCGTCGGGCGCCGCGCAGAATGCGATCGCGGGGAGCGCCCCCTACTGCATGTCGAAGGCGGCGCTCGAGATGCTGACGCGCGCGGTCGTCGCCGATCACCCGGACCCGTCGCTCGAATGCATCACGCTGCGGCCCGGAATCTTCGAGACCGGAATGCAGCAGTACATGCGCAGCCGCGATCCGGCCCAGTTCCCGAGCGTCGCGCTGTTCCGCGGCTTCAAGGAACAGGGCATCCTCAAGGATCCGGCGGACGTCGCCCGCAGCATCGTCGCGAAGCTGGTGCTCGGCCCGGTCGACAACGGCCGGCTCTACGCGCATACGGACCTCGAAGGCTAGGGCACGCAGATCGTCAGCGGTTCGATCCGGCTCAGCGCGCTGCCGGACGCAGGCGCAGCCGGTAGTCGACGAGCGCGCCCGCTGGCCCGGCCTCCCACACGAGGCAGAATTCGCGGGCGAAGGGCGCCTGGTAGACGCCGCCGTCGCTGCGCACGGGGCCGCGCGCGATCGGCGAGAGCGCCGCCGCGCCCTCGCGATACCGGAGCTCGAAGGCCACGGGTTCCGTCGCGTCGAAGGTGTAGTCGAGCCGGTCGCCTTGCGCGAGGCGGACGCATTCGTCGCGGATCTCGTACGGCGTCAGCACCATTGCCTTGACGTTTCTGGGCGCGTCCGCGGTAAGTGGCGTGGCCGCGCAGCCGAAGAGCCAGCAGGGCCCGACCACCGCCGCGACGGCGCGTCGCGCACCGCCCCGCGAGATCATCGTGTCCGCTTGCGCTGCGCGCGCCAGTCCTCGGCCAGGATCGCGTAGCGCACGTGATCCCGCCAGCGGCCGGCGATCCGCAGATAGCGCCGCGAATATCCTTCGCGCACGAAGCCCGCGCCCAGCACCAGCGCGTGCGAGCGCGCGTTGCGCGGCTGCACGTTGACCTCGACGCGATGCAGGCCCAGCGTGCGAAAGGCGAACTGGAGCGCGAGCGCAAGCCCTTCCGCCATGTGGCCGGCGCCGGCATGCGGGGCGAACGCGTAGTAGCCGAGGTAGGCGCTGTGAAACGAGCCGCGGACGATCTCGCTGAAATTGAGCACGCCGACAATCGCGTCGTCGTCGATCCGGCGGACGAGGACGCCCGCGTGCGTCGCCGCGCGCGGATCGCGCCGCGCGCGCATGCCGAAGCGCGCGACGTAATCGCTGAAGGCGCGCGGCCGTCTGCGGCGCCCGGACCCACGCGCCATGCAGCCGTTTGCTCGCGCGCGACCGCCGCCAGGAAGGCGTCGGCATCGCGGCGCCGCGGCGGGCAAATGTAGACGCGGATGCCGCGATGGAGGGCGACCGGCGCGAGGCGCTTCTTGGAGGTTGGCATAATGGCAATCTTACCTTCTGCGGGGAATCCCCTGATGAGCAAGTGGGTGCAAGGCAATCTGGTCGGCAGGACGAGCTGGACCGACCGCCTCGTGTCGATCGAGATCGCGGCACCCGAAGTCACGTTCGTCGCCGGCCAATTCGCGCGCCTCGGGCTGCCGGCCCCACCCGGTTCGAAGGAGGAGATGGTCGGGCGGCCCTATTCGTTCGTGAATCCGCCCAGGCGCGTCGCACCACGAATTCTTTTTCAACGTCGTCCCCGACGGGCCGCTCTCGCCGCGTCTTGCCGTGCTCGACACCGGGGATCCCGTGTGGCTGCTGCCGAACGCGAACGGCTTCTTCACGATCGGGGAAGTCCCGGAGGCCGACGCGCTGTGGTGCATCTCGACCGGGACCGGTCTCGGGCCTTTCCTGTCGATCCTGCGCACCGACGATCCGTGGGAGAAATTCGCGCGCGTGGTGCTTGTCCACGCGGTGCGCATTCCGGCGGACCTTGCGTACCGGGAGGTCGTCGACGGCATCCTCCGCGCGCATCCCGGCGCATTCACCTATGTGCCGGTGGTCAGCCGCGAGCCGCATCCCGGCGCGCTGCCGGGCCGCATTCCGGCGCTGATCGAGGACGGACGCCTCGAGTCGCGCGCCGGGCTCGTGCTCTCCGCCGCCAACGCGCACGTGATGCTGTGCGGCAATCCGGCGATGGTCGACGACGTGCAGGCCGTTCTCGCTGCGCGGGGAATGAAACGGCACCGGCGGCGGGAGCCGGGGCAGATCACGCTCGAAACCTATTGGTGATTAGGGCCTGCTCACACTATGGGCACATACGCGTTGCACGGCCGAAAACGCTCAGCGCAAGGCGCGCAGGCGAAGGCGGGTCGAGAACCCGGCGAGACTGCGCAACGTAGTGATGGGCGTTTTCGGCAGCAAACGCGAAGGGAACGGGCAGCAAGGGGCGCCACTCTGCGTTGCCCTCCTCGCGAAGACACCCGGTCTCAGCATCGTCAGGGCGCCTTGATTGGCGCCCCATGCCGCCCGTTCGCGTTTGCGTCCATAGTGTGAACAGGCCCTAGTCGGCGAGATTTCGCTCGACGATTTCCGCGACGTCGAGCGAAAGATCCGGCGCGCCCGCGATCTTCTCCAGGGCGGCCCGCTGCAGCGCGCGGCGCGGCTGCGCGAAACGCCGCCACAGGTTGAAGGCACCCGTCAACGACGCGGCGAGCTGCGGATTGCGACGGTCGAACGACAGGATCTGATCGGCGACGAAAGCGTAGCCCGACCCGTCCGCCCGGTGGAAGGCGAGCCAGTTGCGGCGCGCGAAGGTCGCCACCAGCGCGCGCACGCGGTTGGGATTGCGCGCGTCGAACTTCGGGTGCGCAAGCAGCGACTGCACGCGCGCGAGCGTGTCCTGCCGCTGCGAAGCCGCCTGCAGCGCGAACCACTTGTCGAGCACCAGCGGCTCGTCGCGCCATTTCGCCTCGAAGCGCGCGAACAGGGCCGCCCGCTCGGCCGCGACGCTGTGGTTGATGGCGGAAAGCGCCGCGATGGCGTCCGTCATGTTGTCGGCGGCGTCGAATTGGGCAACGGCGAGCGCGCGCGCCGGCGCGTCGTCGATCGCGGCCAGGTAGCGCAGGCAGGCGTTGCGCAGCATGCGCGGCCCGGTCTGTGCCGGCGTCGGCGCATACGGCGCCCGCGGCCGATGCAGCGCATAGGTCTCCTCGAATGCCGGGCGCGCGGCGCGCGCGATTTCGCGCACGACGAATTCGCGCGCGGCGATCAGCGCGTCGACCTCGATCGTCTCGACGAGACCGGCGAGGTAAGCAGGTTCGGGCGGCGTGAGCGCAAGCGCCAGCAGGGCAGGGTCGGCGATGCGGTCGGCGACCGCTGCCGCGGCGAGGCCCGCGAGCGGTGCCGGCAGGGTCATCGGATCGCCGCGCGCGTGCCTCGTCGCGAGCCCGAGAATCGCGTTGCAGAAGCTCCTCTGCGCGGCATCCCAGCGGTTGACGGCGTCGCTGTCGTGGGCGGCCAGGAACGCGAGCTCGGACTCGGTGTAGTCGAAGTCGAGGCGGACGGGCGCGGAAAAATTGCGCAGCAGCGACGGCACGGGCGCCGTCGCGACGTCGCGGAAAACGAATTGCTGCCGTTCCGCCGTCACCGAAAGCACGCGGGTGGTCGCGGGTGCACCCGCGTCGCCATCGAGGCGCAGCGGCAGGTCCGTGCCGTCCGGTCCGACGAGACCGACCGACAGCGGAATGTGGAACGGCTTCTTCGGCGGCTGACCGGGCGTGGGTGCCGTGCGCTGCTCGACGTCGAGCGTGTAGGTGGAGCGTCGCCGCGTCATGACGACCGGCGGCGCGCACCACCGGCGTGCCCGCCTGACTGTACCAGCGGCGGAATTGCTTGAGGTCGGGTCCCGCGCCTTCGAGGCTCGCATCTTCCATGGCCTGGACGAAATCGTCGCACGTCACCGCCTGCCCGTCGTGGCGCTCGAAGTAGAGGTCCATGCCGCGCCGGAAGCGCTCGGGGCCGAGCAGCGTGTGCTGCATCCGGATCACCTCGGCGCCCTTTTCGTAGACCGTCGCGGTGTAGAAGTTGTTGATCTCGAGGTATTCGTCGGGGCGCACCGGATGCGCCATCGGGCCTGCATCCTCGGGAAATTGCGCGCTGCGCAGGAAGTCGACCGCGGCGATGCGCTCCACCGCGCGCGAGCCCATGTCGGCCGAGAATTCCTGGTCGCGGAAAACCGTGAGACCTTCCTTCAGCGACAGCTGGAACCAGTCGCGGCAGGTGACGCGGTTGCCGGTCCAGTTGTGGAAGTATTCGTGGCCGACCACGCCTTCGATGGCCTGGTAGTCGCCGTCGGTCGCGGTCGCCGGATCGGCGAGCACGAGCTTGCTGTTGAAGATGTTGAGGCCCTTGTTCTCCATCGCGCCCATGTTGAAATCGTCGGCGCAGAAGATCATGAAGCGGTCGAGGTCGTACTCGAGGCCGTATTGCTCCTCGTCCCAGCGCATCGCGTGCTTGAGCGCTGCCATCGCGTGGGCGCAGCGCGGCAGGTTGCGCGGCGTCGACCAGATTTCGAGCGCGACCGCGCGGCCGCTTGCCGTCGTGAACGCGTCCTCGAGCGCAGCGAGGTCGCCCGCGACCAGCGCGAACAGGTACGTCGGCTTGGGAAACGGATCGTGCCAGCGGGCGAAATGACGGCCATGCTCGAGCGGGCCGGCGTCCACGCGGTTGCCGTTCGAAAGGAGGACGGGGCAACTCGCGCGATCCGCGATGATCGTCACGGTGTACGTTGCGAGCACGTCGGGGCGGTCGAAGAAGAAGGCGATCCGCCGGAAGCCCTCCGCCTCGCATTGCGTGCAGAACACGCCGGTCGAAACGTAGAGGCCGAGGAGCGCCGCATTGGCGGCCGGGTTGATCGTCGCGTGGACGGCAAGCTGCCCGCTCGCGGGCGGCGCGTGAAGTGTCAGCGCCTGCCCGTCGTACGTCCAGCGCTCGGGCGGCAGGGGAACGCCATCGAGCTCGACCGTGACGTCGCGCTGGCCCTCGCCGTCGAGGACGAGGCGGCGCCGTCGCGAGTTCCGGCGCTGCGGACGGATTCCGGTGGAACGCGAATGCGCTGGTGACGCGCGTCGCCTCGCGCTCGAGC
This sequence comes from uncultured beta proteobacterium, assembly GCA_963816925.1. Lineage (GTDB taxonomy): Bacteria > Pseudomonadota > Gammaproteobacteria > Burkholderiales > Casimicrobiaceae > CAIWHR01. Next base: position 73,443 of record CAWFMY010000011.1, read on the forward strand.
CGAAGCGTGAGGTCGAGTGCCGGGGCGAGGAAGGCGGGCGGCCGGTAATCGAGCCGGCGAACCCGGGTCCTCGTGCCGTTGCGCGCCGACATCGGCGAATCCCCGTGGCAGCCTAGCTCTTCACTTCGATGAGCTCGACGTCGAACAGCAGCGTCGCGTTGGGGGGAATGACGCCGCCCGCGCCGCGCTCGCCGTAGGCCATCTGCGGCGGAATGACGAGCGTCCGCTTGCCGCCGACCTTCATGCCCGCGACGCCTTCGTCCCAGCCCTTGATGACCTTGCCCGCGCCGAGCATGAATCCGAACGGCACTTTGCGGTCGATGGAGCTATCGAATTTCGCCCCGTGCCCATCCGCCGCGGCCGGGTCATACAGCCATCCGGTGTAGTGCACGATCACGGCTTTGCCGGCGACGGCTTCTGCACCATCACCTTGTTTTACATCGATTTTCTTGAGTTCTGTCACTTGGGCACCGATCTTGCTTGCTAACGAGGGAGTGGAAGGTTGGGCGCTGGACGCGGCCGGTTGTTGCGCGGCCGGCGCGCCCATCATGGCGATGCACGCGGCGACCACGGCAAGGGCCGGAGGTATCCGCGGGAAATGCAAGGGCAACATGAAGCACCTCCTGAAGATGAAACTCGAATGGGCGAGCGAGATTGCGCGGTCCGGTTGGCCGCCGTTCGCGCGCGCGCTGTCGTCGGGAGGCGCGATTGTAGCCGACGCGGGTGCGGTTTTGCGCCGCCTGCCGGAATTCGGCTATAAATGAAGGCTTCGTCCGGTATGCGGTCCAGTGCGCCCAAACGCACTTGCGTCACCCGCCCATCCTCCGCCGGTCGTCCGTTGCAGGGCAACACACGAAACAATGTTCGGATTTCTGACCCAGCAGGCACGGGACCATCCCGATCCGCTTCTGACGCCGAAGACGGCGTCGGGCTGGCTGCGTCAGCTGCCCACGCTCGACGTCATCGGTCGCCAGCAGCACGTGATGCGCGCGTTCGAGGGGATGCGCCAGGCGCGGAAGGGCGCGGACTTGAATCGCGTCGCCGCGGTCGAGTTCCTCGACTCCGCGCTGGGCGCCGACCGCCGGCAGCTCACGAAGCAGTATGTCGAGAACGTCGACACGTCGGCCCGCCTCGCGGAGCGTCTCTGGCAGGCGCTCCAGGAGATGTGCCAGGGATTCCTGTTCGCCTACCAGACGGCGCTCGAGCAGGCGCTCGCCCAATCCGACAACCCGCGCTGGAAGCCCGTCGTTCCGCGGCTTTTCGCGCGCCTCATCCATTACTACGGTACCGACGCCAAGCTGCGCGTGTTCCGCTACGAGCGCTGGATCCCGGGAAAGTGGATCGAGCTGCACAAGCTCTACATGCGCGCGACCGAGCTCGGTGTCGAGCGCGTGCCCGTGCTGCTCGGTAGCGGCGGCACCAACGCGACGCATTGGACGATCGAGCAGGAATACATCTTCGTGCTGCTGATCCACCAGCTCAACACCGGCAACCTCTCGCCGGCGGAGCTCGACTGGGCCACGGCACAGCTTGCGCGCATGGAGCCGCAAGCTGGAGCTCGAAGCCGTTCCGCGGTCGGCCGAGGGATTCTTCGTCGATGTCGCGGGCAAATGCGGGCTCGTGCGCCGCACCGGCAACGACTCGGGGTCGATGCTGCGCTACCTCGACACCACGCCGATGGCCGAGCAGCTCGAGCGCGCGATCCATGCGCTGCGGCAGGCCGAGGCTACCGACCAGGGGCCGGCTGCGCCGATCAACCAGCAGCGCGTCGCGATCCTCGAAAAGGTCCGGCCCGCCATCTCGCCCAACCTCAACGCCGATCTGCGCCGCGATCCGCGCATCGCGGTGACCGTCGCCGCCAAGGTTCGCGTCGGGCTGGGCCGTATCTGCCGCGACCTCGCGGCGAAGGACGTCAACGAGTCGGCCAACGATTCGAGTGCCTCCGCCGAGCAGATCGAGGTGTACGCGGTCTCCGACGGCCCGCGCGCGAAGCAGCGCGCCGTGCCGAACGAGCAGGATTCGCTCGCCGCGTCGATTTCGTCGTTCAGCGACCCGATGTGGCAGGTCAAGGACCGCAGCGTCGCGGGGTTGCGCATCGCGGCATCCGGCGGCATCGGCCAGAGCCTTGCGCTCGGCGCGCTGGTCGCCGTGCGCCAGTCCGACATCACCGACTGGGTGCTGGGCGTGGTGCGGCGGCTGAACAAGGTTTCGAACGACGAGGTCGAGGCGGGCGTGTCGATCATCGCCGAGCGCGTCGTGCCCGTGGTGCTGCACGCGAAACGCGAGGCGAAGGAAGACCTGGGCATCATCGTCAACGGCATCGACGTCTCGACGATGGGCGCGCGCTTCGACGGGCTCTACCTGCCGCCGCCCTCGCGGCCCGACAAGCCGCTTGCGGTGAAGACGCTGATCGTGCCGACCTCCGAGTACGTCGAGGGTCGCAACGTCATCCTGACGACGGGCCGCTCGGTCTACACCGTCGCGCTCCGCCAGCTGGTCGAGCAGCGCGCCGAGTGGAGCTGGGCCGCGATCCAGATCGTAGAGAAGAAGCCGAAGGAAATCTGACTCCGCCGGGTTCCGGTTACTGGAGATGGTTGCGCGACGTGCCGTGCGGGCGGTCCTGGCAACGGTCGGACTCGCCTCCTGCCTCGCAACGACGTGCGCCTCGCACGCCGCGGCGACCGGCAAGTGCACGCTGGCGCGGACCGCCGAGTGGCCGGTGCGCACGACGCGCGGCGTGCCGATCGTCGACGGCGCGATCAATGGCCACAAGGTCGGCATCATGCTCGACACCGGTGCCGGCGTGAGCCTGCTCCTGCGACCTGCGGCGGAGCGACTCGGCCTCGTGCGCTACGACACCCGGTCCAATCGGATCATCGGCGTCGGCGGCGAGACCAAGGTCGAAACCGTTTCCATCGACGAGTTCGTGATCGGCGGCGACAAGCGCCGGAACTTCCGCATGCTCGTCGCGGGCGAGCACGAATTCGGCGGCGACGTCGCCGTGATCCTCGGCGAGGATTTCTTCCGGCAAGTCGACATCGAGTTCGACCTGGCCCACGAGACAGTCAGGCTGTTCCAGGTCCAGAACTGCGACGGCAAGTCGCTTGCGTACTGGGCGACCGAAGGCGTCAGCATGATCGAATTCGATGCGGTCTTCGGCGCCAATCCCGCCATCGAGTTCAACGTCGAGATCAACGGCAACCCGCTCAAGGCGCAGCTCGATTCCGGCGCGTCCACGTCGATTCTGACGAAGTCCCAGGCGGCCGCCCTTGGCGTGACGCCGGATTCGCCCGGTGTCGTCAGCGTGGGTTGCGGCGGGGCGCCGGCCGGAAGCTGATCCCGACATGGGTCGGCCCCTTCGAGTCCTTTCGCATCGACAACGAGATCGTTCGCGATCCCTCGATCCGTTTCGCCGACATATGGAAGTACTCGACGTACGAGGGAACCGGCACCCGCATCGCGATCACCGTCGTGCATCCGGACATGCTCCTCGGCGCGGACTTCCTGCGTTCGCATCGCGTGCTGATCGCGCACAGCCAGCAGCGGATGTATTTCACGTACGCCGGCGGCCTGGTGTTCCAGCCCGGATCGTTGACGCCATGCGAGGAGCTCCAGCGCGACGCGGAGGAGAAACGCTAGCCGGTGCGTCGAAAGAAGGTCCTGCTAGTCTTGCGGCCGGAATTTCAACGTGAGGCTTCGCTGGAACAATTCGGGCCGGTCCGGGCGTGGCAGAGGCGAGGATTTCTGGATCGCGCGCTGCACCGCCTCGTCGTACGCGCGCACGCCGCTCGACTTGCGCAGCACCGCGTCGATGATCTCGCCGGTCGGCAACTGCACGACCTCGAAAATCGCTTCGGGATTGCCGCTCATGTCGGGCGGGAGCGTGACGTTGCCCTTCACCTTGGACTGGATGCGCCGGATGTAATCCGCCTCGGCGCGCGAACGCGCGGCGGCGTCCGCGTCGGCGGCTTTCTGCTGCGCGTCACGCGCGGCCTTTTCCCGCTCGGCCTGCGCCTTCAATTCGGCGGCTTCACGCGTCTGCCGCTCGCGGGCGTCGGCCACGCGTTTCTGCTCGTCCTGTTTTTTCTTGTCGGCCTCGCGCTTGTCGGCCTCCTTCTTCTCGCGGTCCTTGCGCTCGCGTTCGGCCGCGTCCTTCGCCTTGCGCTCTTCCTCGGCCTTGGCCTTGCGCGCGATGTCGGCGGCGCGCGGATCGGGCTTTTCGACTTGGGGCTCGGGCTTGGGCACGGCCTTCGGCGGCGGCGGTGGCGGTGGCGTGGGCTCGGCCTTCGCGACGGGCGCGGGCGGTGGCTCCACTGGCGGCGGCGGGGACGGCGCCACCGGCGCTTCGGTCACCACTGCCTTGGTCGGCGGCGCATAGAGCTCCGCACTGACGGGAGCAGTCTGCCGGTTCTGCCAGCGGATCGAGAAGAACAGGACGCCGATGAACCCGACGTTGACGGCGATGGCGAGCAGCAAGGCAGGCCAGCGGCCCGAGGTCTTTGCCGGCCCACTTGGTCGTTCCGTCGCCATGGGGTCAGGTCGCGGGAGGACGCGCAAGCAGCCCGACCTTGCGCACGCCGTTGCGCTGCAGGAGATCGAGCACGCCGAGCACGTCCTCGTAGCGCGCCGCGCGGTCCGCGGCAATCACCACCGGCTGGTCGGGCAGTTTTTGCTGCTTCGCCCGGATCCGCGCGACAAGCTCGTCGCGCGACAGCTGCACGACCGCGCCGCCGGATTGCTGGTCGCGCAGGATGAGCGTGCCGTCGGTGCGCAGCGTGACCTCGAGCGGCTGCGCCGGCGCAGTGAGCTTTGCGCCGACCGACGGCAATTCGATCTCGCCGGGATTCACGAGCGGCGCCGTGACCATGAAGATCACGAGCAGCACCAGCATCACGTCGATGTACGGAACGACGTTGATCTGGTTGATCGATTTGCGTGCACGCCGCATGTCAGCGCCCGCCCGGCCGCCCGAAGGGCGCTGTGCGCGGCCTCCGCAAGTTCGTCGTCAGCGCGTTGCCTGGAGGGGTCGGCCGCCGCCCGCGCTCGCAGACGCGCCCTTCGAGGCCTTGGCTTCGCCCTGCTCGCGCGGGCGTCCCCTTGGGGGCAGCGAACGAAGTGAGCGTGGGGGTCGTTCATCTCAGCTTTGCCGCTGCAGGATGTTGGAGAATTCTTCGATGAACGTCTCGTAGCGGACGGCCAGCCGGTCGACGTCATGCGTGAAGCGGTTGTACGCGACGACGGCGGGAATCGCGGCGAAGAGGCCGATCGCGGTCGCGATCAGCGCTTCGGCGATTCCGGGCGCAACCTGGGCGAGTGTGGCCTGGCTCACGTTGGCGAGGCCACGGAACGCATTCATGATCCCCCAGACGGTGCCGAAGAGCCCGATGTACGGCGAGACCGAGCCCACCGTCGCGAGACCGGACAGGTGCGCGTCCAGCGCGTCGATTTCGCGCTGGTAGGCGGCGCGCATCGCGCGGCGCGCGCTGTCGAGCGTGACCGCGGCATTGCTGCCCTGCCGGCGATGCTTCGAATATTCGCGGAAGCCGGCGGTGAAGATGTGCTCGAGCCCGCTGCCGGTCAACGACTGGGTTGCGCTCTGGTACAGCGCGTTGAGGTCGCCGCCTTTCCAGAACTGGTCCTCGAACGCGTCGGTGTCGCGCAGCGTGCGCTTCAGCTGGAAAACCTTCAGGAAGATTCGCCACCACGACCACAGCGAGAAGCCGAGCAGCAGGACGAGGACCGCCTGCACGACGACCGACGCCTGGCCGACGAGCGTGATAAACGAGAGATCGGGATGCACGTTCAAAGGAGCGCCTCCATGCGCGCGCGGAGCGGCGCGGGGATTCGCGCCGGCCGCCAGTTCGCGGGGCCGAGGCAGGCGAGCGTCACGCGCGCCTGCGTCAGTGTCTTGTTGCCTCGCTCCACGGCCTGGTCGGCGGTCAGGCGCGCGCGCCCCAGGTCGACCAGCGACAGTGTGACGTCGAGCCGGTCGGAAAGTTGCGCCGGCAGGCGGAAATCGATTTCGACGCGGTGCACGACGAACACCACGCCATGCTCGCGCTCGACGGCGGCAAGGTCGAAGCCCAGCGACGAGAGCCATTCGGTGCGCGCGCGCTCCATGAATTTGAGATAGTTGGCGTAGTAGACGACGCCGGCGGCGTCGGTATCCTCGTAGTAAACGCGGACGGGGAAGCGAAAGGTCTGGGCGGTCATTGTGCCCCCACGCTTGCGGCCTCATTGGCCAAGTCGGCCGCTGCGCTGCCCCCCGAGGGGGAGTTGTTCGCGCCTTGGGGCGGCCCGGCGGCGCTCATTCGGAGGGAAACAGGTCCGCGGCCGCGCCGGGGCTCGGCGGGGTCAGGCCGAAATGACGGTACGACAATGCCGTCGCCACCCGTCCGCGGGACGTGCGCTGCAGGAAGCCCTGCTGGATGAGGAACGGCTCCAGCACGTCCTCGATCGTATCGCGCTCCTCGCCGATCGCCGCCGCCAGGTTGTCGATGCCGACCGGCCCGCCGGCGAACTTGTCGAGCACCGTGCGCAGCAGCTTTCGGTCCATCACGTCGAGGCCGGAAAGGTCGACGTCGAGCATCGCGAGCGCGTCGTCGGCGACCTTGCGCGTGATCTCGCCGCCGGCGCGCACCTCGGCGAAGTCGCGCACCCTCCGCAGCAGCCGGTTGACGATCCGCGGCGTGCCGCGCGAGCGCCGCGCAATCTCGAGCGCGCCCGACGGCTCGATCGTGATCTTCAGCAGCGCCGCCGAACGGGTGACGATCCGCGTCAGCTCCTCGGGCGAGTAGAACTCGAGCCGCGCGACGATGCCGAAGCGGTCGCGCAGCGGGTTGGTGAGCATCCCGGCGCGCGTGGTGGCGCCGACCAGCGTGAACGGCGGCAGGTCGAGCTTGACGCTGCGCGCCGCCGGGCCTTCGCCGATCATGATGTCGATCTTGAAATCCTCGAGCGCCGGGTAGAGGATTTCCTCGACGACGGGCGAGAGGCGATGGATCTCGTCGATGAACAGGACGTCGTTCGGCTCGAGGTTGGTCAGGAGCGCCGCGAGATCGCCGGCCCGCTCCAGCACCGGGCCGGATGTCTGCCGCAGGTTGACGCCGAGCTCGTGGGCGATGATGTGCGACAGCGTCGTCTTGCCGAGCCCCGGCGGCCCGAACAGCAGCACGTGATCGAGCGATTCCTTGCGCTTGCGCGCGGCCTCGATGAAGATCGACAGCTGGCCGCGAATCTTTTCCTGGCCGACGTATTCGTCGAGCGCCTTCGGCCGCAGCGCGCGCTCGACGACCGTTTCCTCGACGCCGGCGACCCTGCCGGCCACGAGGCGGTCGAGTTCGTCGCTTTCGATCGTCATGCTGCGATTATGCCTTCGCGAGGAGCTTCAGGGCCTGACGGATCGCATCGCCGACCGCGAGGCCGTCGGGCAGCTTTTTCACGACGGCGATGGCTTCCTTGTCGCTGTAACCCAGCGCGGCGAGCGCATGCAGCACGTCGGAGGACACCGGCGGCGGGCGGTTCACGCCCACGGTGGTCGTGAGGTCGGCGCCGAGCTTGTCCTTCAACTCCAGCAGCAGTCGCTCGGCGGTCTTCTTGCCGATGCCGGGAATCTTGGTGAGCCGGCCGGCGTCCTGCATCGTGACCGCCTGAGCGAGCTCCGTGACCGAGAGTCCGGACAGCACCGACAGCGCGGTGCGCGCGCCGACGCCGCTGATCTTGAGCAGCTGGCGGAACGCGCGGCGCTCGGCCTCGTTGCCGAAGCCGAAGAGCAGATGCGCGTCCTCGCGCACGACGAGATGCGTGAAGAGCACGACGCGCTCGCCCGTCGCGGGAAGGTTGTAGAACGTGCTCATCGGGACGTCGACTTCGTAGGCCACGCCCTGCACGTCGAGCAGGATCTGCGGCGGGTTCTTCTCGACGAGGATTCCGGTGAGGCGGCCGATCATGATCCGCGATTATGGCACGCAGGGCACGCAGCGGCCGGCCCCTGGCGTCAGCGCGGCAACGTCGCGAGGTGTGCCTTGACCTCGACGAGCGAGGCGAGCACGAGCGGCGCACGGGCGAGAGTGTCGTCCGACGGCGCCAGCATATCGGGCACCATGATCGGAATCATGCCGGCGGCGAGCGCTCCCCGCACGCCGTGCTCCGAATCCTCGAGGACGATGCAGTCCGCGGGCTGCACGCCGACGCGGTCGGCGGCCAGCAGGAAAATTTCCGGCGCCGGCTTTCCCAGCACGACCTCGTCGCCGCCGACGAGCGCGTGAAACCGCGACAGCAGTGCGCACTTCTCCAGGTGATGCAAAGCCCGCTCGCGCCGTGTCGACGTCGCGACGACGCGAGGTATGCCAACGAGCTCGAGCCAGTCGAGCAGCGCGTGCAAGTCCGGGCTTCACGGCAATGCCTTCGCGCGCGGCAATGGCGTCGAACTGCGAGCGCGATTCCTGCATCAGCGTGTCCACCGGGTAATCGTCGCCGTAGTGCGCGAGCACGAACTGCCGGGAATCGCGGGAGTTGCGCCCGATCATCGCGGGAATCAGCGCCGTGTCGAAGGCGATGCCCAGCGCCGCTCGCGGCGGCCGCCCAGCAGCGCTCGGCCATGCGCTCGGTGTCGAGCATGAGTCCATCCATGTCGAACACCACGGCCCCCGGCCGCCGCTCCGGGCGCGGCGCGCGCATCAGACGAGCCGCCCGCGCCGCATGCGGAAACCCGCCGTGCGCACGCCAAGCAATCCCTGCGCCGCGTGCGCGTGCGCGATCGCGCACGCGAGGGCGTCGGCGGCGTCCGGCGACGGCGCGCCCGCAAGGTCGAGCAGGCGGCGGACCATCTCCTGCACCTGCTGCTTCGCGGCCTTGCCATGGCCGACGACGGCCTGCTTCACCTGCAGCGCCGTGTATTCGGCGACCGGAAGGTTGGCGAGCACCGCGGCCGCGATCGCGACGCCGCGCGCCTGGCCCAGCAGCAGCGTCGATTGCGGATTGACGTTGACGAAGACCTTCTCGACCGCCACTTCGGTCGGACGGTGCCGCGCGATCACCGTCGAGAGGTCGCGAAGGATGACGCCGAGGCGCTCGGGCAGCTCGCCCTCGCCGCTCCGGATGCAGCCGCAGGTGATGCACACGAGCTCGCCGCCCTTGACATGCACCACGCCAAACCCGGTCATGCGCAAGCCGGGATCGATGCCGAGAATGCGGCGTTCGGGTTGCGCGGCGGAGCGGGGCGTGGGCAACGCGGCGCTACTCGTTGATGACGGCGGTCGTGTAGACGTCCTGCACGTCGTCGAGCGATTCGATCGCGTCGATGAGCCTTTGCATCTTCGCGGCGTCCTCGCCGGTCATCTCGACCTCGGCGGACGGCTTCATCGTCACCTCGGCGAACTCGGGCTTGAAGCCGGCCTTGACGAGCGCGTCCTTGACCGACACGAAATCATACGGACCCGTGAGCACTTCGAGGCTGCCGTCGTCATTGGCGATCACGTCGTCCGCGCCCGCGTCGAGCGCCGCCTCCATCAGCTTGTCCTCGTTGGTGCCGGGCGCGAAGACGAGCTGGCCGCAATGCTTGAACAGGAACGCGACCGAGCCGTCGGTCCCGAGGTTGCCGCCGTATTTCGAGAAGGCATGCCGGACGTCGGCGACCGTGCGCGTGCGGTTGTCGGACAGGCAGTCGACCATCACCGCGGCGCCATTGATGCCATAGCCCTCATAGCGGATTTCCTCGTAGGCCACGCCTTCGAGCGCGCCCGCGCCGCGCTTGGCCGCGCGCTCGATCGTGTCCTTCGGCATGTTGTTGGCGGTGGCCTTGTCCATCGCGAGCCGCAGCCGCGGGTTCATCGACGGGTCGGCGCCGCCCATCTTCGCGGCGACGGTGACCTCGCGGATCAGGCGCGTGAAGATCTTGCCGCGCTTCGCGTCGGTTGCCGCCTTCTTGTGCTTGATGTTCGCCCATTTGCTGTGGCCAGCCATGGTCGCTCCGTCCGATTGCCGTGCAAAGAATGAAATTATACCGGCCGGCGGAGCTGTCCTACACCAATCCCTGTTGCTGCAGGAACTTCTGCAGCAGCGAGAGGCGCATGTCGCTGTCGTTGATCTCGAGCATCCCTTGCTTGATCGACAGCGGCAGCGGGAGCACTTCGGCGAGGCGGTAGCCCACCCACGAGGCGTCGTCGTAGGCGAGCGTCTCGGGAAACTGGTGCGGCCCGGCGCGCGTTGCGACGAGCTCGAGCAGCTTCGCAAGCGCCTCGAAACGCGCAGGCAAAGGCAGCGCGGGCTCGGCGGGAATCTTCGCGGCTTCGGCCACGACGAGGCCGTCGGGTGCGACGCGATGCGAGCGCACCTGGAAGCGATCCCCGCCGACCGCCGTGACGTGCAGGATGCCGAGCTGCGGCATGTCCCATGTCGAAAGCGTCGCCTGCGTGCCGACAGGCGAAAACGTCAACGGCCTGGAGGTTGTCGACGCCACTTCGTCGCCCTGCGTGATGAGGCAGACGCCGAACGGCCGGTTGTCCTTGAGGCACGCCTTGGCCATCTCGATATAGCGCTGCTCGAAGATCCGCAGCGGCAGCAAGCCGCCCGGGAACAACACCGTGTTCAACGGAAACAGCGGGAGTTCGAAGGGCCCGCGGTCCGCCGTGCCCTTGCCCAGTCCGAACATCAGGCGGGCTGCGTGCCGGCGCTGTTGTCCGGTCCGCCGCGCGCGGCACCCCAGCGCGGCCCGAGGCGATGCGGCACGCCGAGCTGATCGAGCACCCGCGCGACGACGAAATCGACGAGATCCTCGACCGATTTCGGGTGGTCGTAGAACCCGGGAGCGGGTGGGACGATCGCCGCGCCGGCGCGCGCAAGTTTCAGCATGTTCTCGAGATGAATGGCCGAAAGCGGCGTTTCGCGCGGGACGAGCACCAGCGGCCGCCGCTCCTTCAGCATGACGTCGGCGGCGCGCTCGATCAGGTTGTCCGCGAGGCCGCCGGCGATCGCGCCGAGCGCGCCCATCGTGCACGGGCAAATCGCCATCGCATCGGCGGGGTTCGAGCCCGACGCCGCGGGCGCGTTCCAGTCGTCGTTGCCGAAGACCGTGAGACGGCCGTCGCGCGCGCCGTAGCGTGCAGCGAGCTGACGGGTCGCCTCGCGCGGCTGCGCCGGCAGAACGAGGTCGCATTCCTGCTTGGCGACGATCTGCGCCGCCGTCGAATACGCGAGCCAGACGCGGCAATCGGCGGCGAGCAGGCATTCGAGCAGCCGCAGCCCGTAGGGCATGCCGGAGGCGCCCGTGAAGCCGAGCATGATCGTGCGCGACGCGCTCATCGGCGGATTCTAGCCGAAGCGGCGCTAGTCGAGTTCGCGGTGCCGCACCTGCACCTGGTATCGCGGCGAGAACGCGCGCGCGAGCCGCTCTGCGAGGTAGACGGAGCGGTGTCGGCCGCCGGTGCAGCCGATCGCGACCGTCAGGTAATTGCGGTTGTCGCGCGCATAGTCGGGCAGCCAGCTGCCGACGAAGTGGAAAATGTCGTTGTACATCCGTTCGACCTCGGGCACCTTCTCGAGGAAGTCGACGACCGCGGCGTCGCGGCCGGTGAGCGGCTGCAGCGCGGGCTCGTAATGCGGATTCGGCAGGCAGCGCACGTCGAACACGAGGTCGGCGTCGAGCGGCACGCCGTGCTTGTAGCCGAACGACTCGAACAGCAGCGTGAGCCGAGCCGCGTCGACACTGATGAAATCCTTGATCCACGCGCGCAGCGCCGCCGCAGGCAGGTCGCTCGTGTCGAAGGCGAATCCGAGCTGCCGCGCTTCGACCAGGAGCCCGCGCTCGTATTCGATGGCCTCCGTGAGCGTGCGCGTGTCGCTCGAGAAGGGATGGCGCCGGCGCGTCTCCGAGAAGCGCTTGACGAGCGTGGGCGTCTTCGCGTCGAGGTAGAGGAAGCGCACGGTCCAGCCCGCCGCCTTGAGTTGCGCGATCGTCTCCGGCAGCCCGTCGAGCCCCGGCGCGGTCTTGACGTCGAGCGCGATCGCCACGCGGTCGCGGTTCGCCTGCGCGAGGTAGGCCGCGGTCTCGGCGACGAGCGGCAGCGGCAGGTTGTTGACGGCGTAGTAGCCGGCGTCCTCGAGCGCCGCGAGGGCGACGCTCTTGCCGGAACCGGAAACACCGCCGATCAGCAGGAGATCCATTTGACGCGGCTCCTACGCCTCGCGTTAGCCGCCGTCGTCCATCAACTTCTGCTGCCGTTCTATGAATTCCTTCGTGCTGTCGATGCCGCGCTGGTTCAGCACGAAGTTGCGCACGGCCGCCTCGACCAGCACGGCCAGGTTGCGGCCCGCCGCAACGGGGATCGTGACCTTGCGCACGGGGACGTCGAGGATTTCCTGGTACGTCGCGTTCACCTGCAGGCGGTCGAGCTCGGAAAACGTCTCGTTGCCGTGATCCTCGAGGTGGACCATCAGCTTCAGCAGCTTGCGCGGGCGCACGGCGGTCTCGCCGAAGATCGTGCGGATGTTGAGGATGCCGATCCCGCGCACTTCGAGGAAATCGCGCAGGACGCCGGGGCAGCGGCCTTCCAGCGTGTCGGGGGAGATGCGGTAGATCTCCACGATGTCGTCGGCGACGAGGCCGTTGCCGCGCGAGATGAGCTCGAGGGCGAGCTCGCTCTTGCCGATCGCGGAGGCGCCGGTGATCAGCACGCCCATCTCGAGCACGTCGAGGAACACGCCGTGCAGCGTCGTCGACTCCGCGAGCACGCGCGAGAGATAGAGCCGGATCACCTCGACCAGGTGCGGCGATGGCTGCGCGGAAGAGAAGAGCGCCACGTGGAGCTCCTCGCACTTTTCGCGGATGAACGGATACACGTCCTCGCCGTTGGCGACGACGATCGCGACGAGCTCCGTGGTGAACAGCCGCGAGATCGATTCACGCAGCGCGCTTTCCGGCAGGCCGCGCAGCCACGCCATTTCGGCCGCGCCCAGGATCTGGATCCGGAACGGATGGATGTAATTCATGTGGCCGACCTGGCCGATCGTCGGCTTCAGCGCCGCGTCGCCCGTCAGCACGCGGCTGCCGCCCTGGCGACCGGCGAGCCACGTGAAGCCCAGCCGCGCCTCGTTGTCGGCGAAGAATTTCTCGACGCTGACCTGCCGCATCATGTTGCCGGGACCTGTCACGCGCCGCCTCCGCACCTGGTCCATTGCGCGAATGCCAATTCGTCGGCCGCCGCGATCGCTCCCGTTACTTCGCCCCGCTCGCTCATGCGTCTGGCCACTGCCTGAACACTTCGTGCAGCGCCGGCGCGTCGGTGGCGGTCGCGAGGGCCTCGCGGAACCGCTTTTCGGAGAACATCTGCGCGAGCTCGGAAAGCAACTGCAGGTGCTGCTCGGTGGCGTGCTCCGGCACGAGGAGCACGAACACGTTTCCAACGGGCCGGCCGTCCGGCGCGTCGAAGGCGATCGGCGTCTTCAGGCGCGCGAACGCGCCGCGCGCTTCGCGCAGGCCCTTGATCCGGCCATGCGGTATCGCGATCCCCTGGCCGAGCCCGGTCGAGCCCAGCTTCTCGCGCGCATGGAGGCTGCCGGTGACCTGATCGCCGTTGAGCCCGTCGCCGCTCGCGAACAGGCGGCCGAAAGCAGCGAACACTTCGCCCTTCGATCCGGCGTCGAGATCGGCGACGACGCGCTCCGCGGGCAGCAGATCTGCGATTGGGTTCATCGGAGGACGCGCCGGACGTCGCGCGCCTGCGGGCAAAGTGAAGGAAAGTGACGGGCGGGCGCGGGGCGGGTGCGAGGGCGAATTCAGTCGACCCGGGAAGGAATCAGCCGTTGGCGACCCCGGGGGCACCGGCGGCGGGGCCGAGCGGGGTCTCGACCGGCTCGACGTCGCGTTTCATGGCCGCGCCTTCATGGCGATGCCCGGTGAGCTTTTCCTTGTGCTTCACGACCTGCCGGTCGAGCTTGTCGATCAGCACGTCGACGGCCGCGTACATGTCGGCCTCGATCGCCTCGCAATGGATGTCCTTGCCGCGCGTATGCAGGTTGACCTCCACCTTGTGCCGGAGCTTGTCCACCGCGAGCACCACGTTCACGTCGATCACGTGGTCGAAATGCCGCGTGATCCGATCGAGCTTGGCGACGACGTAGTCGCGCAGCGCGGGCGTGATGTCGAGGTGGTTGCCGGTCAGGTTCAGGTTCATCGAGCTCTCCTCATTGGACGGCGGTGCGCCCGCGACACTATGCGAGGTCAGGGTGCCCGGCGCATGTTGACGGGAGGAATCGACAGCGCCTCCCGGTATTTGGCGATCGTGCGGCGCGCGACGAGTATGCCCTGGTCGCCCAGCAGGTCGGCGATCCGGCTGTCCGTCAGCGGCGTCTTTGCATCTTCGGCGGCGATCAGCTGCTTGATCAGCGCGCGGATCGCGGTGGCCGATGCCGCGCCGCCGGTGTCGGTGGCCACGTGGCTGCCGAAGAAATACTTGAGTTCGTAGGTTCCGCGTGTCGTCAGCATGAACTTCTGCGTCGTCACGCGCGAGATCGTCGATTCGTGCAGGTCGAGCATGTCGGCGATCTCGCGCAGCACCATCGGACGCATCGCGACCTCGCCGTGCTCGAAGAACCGCCGCTGGCGCTCGACGATCGCCTGCGCTACGCGCAGGATCGTCTCGAAGCGCTGCTGGACGTTGCGGATCAGCCACTTCGCCTCCTGCAGCTGCGCGGCGAGCTGCTGGTTCGACGTGTCGCGGTTGCGCGTGAGGATGTCGGCGTAGATGCGGTTGAGGCGCAGCTTGGGCATCGCGGCCTCGTTGAGCGTGGCCGTCCATTTGCCGCGGACCTTGCGCACGACGACATCCGGAATCACGTAGTTCGCCTCGGATTTGGCGAAGGACGCGCCGGGCCGCGGGCTCAGGCTCATGATGAGCGCGCGAACCTGGCGCACGGTGGCGTCGTCGCAATGCAGGAGGCGCTTCAGCTTCGTGAAATCGCGCGCCGCGAGCAGCGGGAGGTGCTCGGCGACGAGCTTCAGCGCTTCGGCGCGCAGCGGCGTGGTCGCGGGCAGCGCCTTCAGCTGCAGCGTGAGGCATTCGGCGGCGTCGCGCGCCCCGATGCCGGCGGGCTCGAAGCTCTGCACGTAGCGCAGCGCGATCGACAGCTCGTCGGGATCGATGTCGAGCTCGTCGGGAAAAAGCTCGGCGACTTCCTCGAGCGAGCTGTGCAGGTAGCCGTCGTCGTCCAGCGCGTCGATCAGCGAGGCGACGATCTGCCGGTCGCGCAGCGGCAGGTTGAGCTCCGCGAGCTGGCGGAGCAGATGGTCGCGCAGCGAGCTCGCGGCGACCTGCTGCGGGAAGAATCCGTCGTCGTCGTCGGACGAGTTTCCGCTGCCCCAATCGGAATCGCCCGACGAATAATCCTCGAAGTCGGAACGATCCACGCCTTCCGGCGTCCTCCCGCGATTCGGCGGACGCGGTGCGTTCGGCAGCCGCTTCACGCTCGTCGGCGCGCTCGATGCGCGTATCGGGCTCGGACGCGGGCACGGTCCCCGCGGACACGGCGCCGGCCGCCGTCGAATCGTCCTCGCCGTCGGCCTTCTCGAGCAGCGGATTCTCCTGCAGCATCCGCTCGACCTCGGCATTGAGCTCGACCGTCGACAGCTGCAGCAGGCGGATCGACTGCTGCAGCTGCGGGGTCAGCGTGAGGTGCTGCGAGAGCTTGAGCTGGAGGGTCTGCTTCATGCGTTAGGCGCCGGGCGCGTCTGATCAGAGGCGGAAATGTTCTCCGAGATACACCTTGCGCACGTCTTCATTATAGACAATCTCGCCCGGCGCTCCCGAGGCCAGTACCCGGCCCTCGTTGATAATATACGCCCGGTCGCAGATGCCGAGCGTTTCGCGCACGTTGTGGTCGGTGATCAGGACGCCGATGCCGCGGGCCTTGAGGAAGCCGATGATCTTCTGGATGTCGATCACGGCGATCGGGTCGACGCCGGCGAACGGCTCGTCCAGCAGGATGAAGCGGGGGCGCGTCGCGAGCGCGCGGGCGATCTCCACGCGGCGGCGCTCGCCGCCGGACAACGAAAGCGCCGGCGCGTCGGCGAGATGCGAGATCGACAGGTCCTCGAGCAGCGCGTCGAGCCGGTTCGACTCCGCGTCGGGATCGAGATTCTGCAGCTCGAGGATCGCGCGCACGTTCTGCGACACCGTGAGCTTGCGGAAGATCGACGCCTCCTGCGGCAGGTAGGACAGCCCGAGGCGCGCGCGCGTGTGGATCGGCAGCCGCGACAGGTCGCGGCCGTCCAGCTCGATGCGCCCGCCGTCCGCCGCGACGAGACCGACGATCATGTAGAAGCAGGTGGTCTTGCCGGCGCCATTCGGGCCCAGCAGTCCCACGACTTCGCCGCTGGCGACGTCGAGCGACACATCGTGCACGACGGTGCGCGCCTTGTAGCGCTTTTCGAGTCGCGCGACCGCGAGCCTGCTGGCCGCGCCGGTGCCGGACGTCATTTCGACGGCGTCGGAGCGAGCTCGCCCGCGGGCTTGAGCGTCGCCGCGGGCGCGGCGGCGGCGGGCGGCGCGCTCTTGTCGCTCGCCTTGGGCGCATCCTTGCCGCCGTCCTTTCCCTTCGGCAGCAGCGGCGAATCCGACTTCGGCTGGAACACGCCGCGCACGCGCGGCCCCGGTCCCGCGGAGTCGTTCGCCGGCGTGGTTCCCGGCCGGCCCTCGGCCTTGAAGATCTCGGTCGCCGAGCTGTACGAAATGTAGTTGCTGCGGATTTCGTCCTGGCCGCGCCGCAGCAGGGCGCGGTCGAAGAGCTCGACGAACTCCTTCGCGCCGTCGTACTCGACGCGCTGCGCGAAGCCTTCGTAGTACTCGTCGAAGCCGTCGCGCTTCTGCCGGAAGCTCACGGGATTGCCGTAGGCGGTGACCGCCATCGAGTTGTCGGGATTCTGCCGAAAGACCATCCGGTCGGCGCGGATCGTCAGCGTGCCCTGCGTGATGATCACGTTGCCGGCGAGCGACCCCACCTTTGTCTGGTAATTGACGTCGCCGGTGTCGGCCGAGTAGTTGATCGGCTTTTCGCGGTCCGCCTTTTCCGCGTCGGCCGGCGCCGCCGGAATTCCGCATGCGAGCGCAAGCAGCGCGATCAATGCGAAGCGCGGGCGCGAGAGGGCTTGGTTGGGCTTCACTTGGGGGCGATCTCCGGCGACAGCGTGCCGCGGACACCGGACTTGAGCTTGATCGTATGCGCTTCGTTGTCGACCGCCATGCCGACCGCATGGATTATTCCACGCGGCTCCTCGACCGTCACCGGGCCGTCGGTCTCGGCGCGGCCTTTCTTCGGGATGACGCGCAGCGTCTCCGACGTCATCGTGATCGGCCCTCGCGGCTCGTTGCCTTCGCCTGCGCCTCCCGCAGCGGTGCCCTCCGGCAGCGCGTCGCGCGTCGCGCGCACGCTGCCGCGGAAGGTGACGGTCTCCCGGTCGCCGGTCAGCGTTCCCGCGTCTGCCGTGATCGCCATTCGCGGCCGCCCCGGATCGGTCAGCGCAAGCGAGGGCGCGGTGAAGTCGACGCTTTCATCGTCCGGATGATGTTCGGCGCGCTCGGCGGCGAGCGATTGGCGGAGCTTGCCTTCCGCGTCGAAGCTGACGGCGCGGAAATTCTCGATGTACATGTCGGCATCGTGGCGCGCCGTGCCGTCGCGGCGCGCGGTGTCCGCCTGCACCTGCGCATCGAGCCAATAGGTGAGCGCGGCGAGGCCGCCCAGGAGGAACACGGGCGACCAGGACACCAGTCGATCGATGAGCGCGCCGCGTCGGTCCATTGGGTCGCGTTCCGTCAGGCGCCGAACGCGGCGAGCTGCGGGGCCAGCGCGTCCTGCGCGGCGAGAATGAGCTCGCACACTTCGCGCACCGCGCCGGCGCCGCCTTCGCGCCGCGTCACGTAATGCGCGCGGTCACGCACCGCCGCGGGCGCGTGCGGAACGGACACGCCGAGACCGCAGCGGGCGATGAGCGGCAGGTCCGGCAGGTCGTCGCCGATGTGCGCGCAGGCGGCGGTCGGCAATCCCAGCTCGCCCAGCAGCTCTTCCCACGGCGCGAGCTTGTCCTCGGCGCCCTGCACGAGGCGCGTGACGCCAAGCGCGCGCGCGCGGTGCGCCACGGAGGGGGCGTTGCTGCCGGTGATCCACGCGACCGCGATGCCCGCGCTCGCGAGCATCTTGATGCCGACGCCGTCGAGCGAGGAAAACGCCTTCATTTCCCGGCCGTCGTCGCCGTAGTAGAGACGGCCGTCGGTCAGCACGCCGTCGACGTCGCACGTCAGGAGGCGAATGGCGCGCGCGCGCATCGCGATGGCATCGGCGCTCATATGATTCCCCCGAACGGCGCTTCGCGCCGCTCCCCCCAAGGGGGCCGAGCGCCTTGGGGCGGCCCGGCGGCGCTCATATGATTCCCCCCGAACGGCGCTTCGCGCCGCTCCCCCCAAGGGGGCCGAGCGCCTTGGGGCGGCCCGGCGGCGCTCATACCACCCGCGCGCGGAAGAGATCGTGCAGATGGAGGGCGCCGGCGAGGCGCCCGTCGCCGTCGACGACGAGGAGCGCCGTCACCTTGGGCGCGGTCTCCATGAGGTCGACGCAGTCGATCGCGAGGCGATCGGCGTCAATCGTCCGCGGCGTCCGGGTCATGACCTCGACGACTTTGACGGACTTGACGTCGCGGATACGGTCGAGGCAGCGACGGAGGTCGCCGTCCGTGAAGATGCCGGCAATCCGGCGCTCGCCGTCGACGATGGCCGTCATGCCCATCCCCTTGCCGCTCATCTCGACCAGCGCTTCGCCGAGGGTCGCGTCGATTCCCACGGCGGGCAGCTCGCGGCCGCTTCGCATCACGTCGCGCACGCGCGTCAGCAACCGGCGCCCGAGCGAGCCGCCTGGATGGGCGCGCGCGAAATCCTCGACCGAGAAGCCGCGCGCGTCGAGCAGCGCCAGCGCGAGCGCGTCGCCGAGCGCGAGCGCGGCGGTCGTGCTGGCGGTCGGGGCGAGACCGAGCGGGCAGGCCTCGGCGTCGACCGCGGCGTCGAGATGGACGTCGGCGGATTGCGCGAGCGAGGAGCCTTCGTTGCCGGTCAGCGCGATGATCGCGGCGCCTTGACGCTTGAGGTGCGGCGTCAGCAGCACGAGCTCGTCCGTCTCGCCGGAATTCGACAGCATCAACACGACGTCGTCCGAGGTGATCATGCCGAGATCGCCGTGCGACGCTTCCGCAGGATGCACGAAGAACGCCGGCGTGCCGGTCGAGGCAAGTGTCGCCGCGAGCTTGCGCGCGATGTGCCCCGATTTTCCGATGCCCGACACGACGACGCGCCCGCGGCTTGCGAGGATCAGCTCGACCGCCGCGACGAATGGCGCACCGAGGCGTTCCGCGAGTCCGGCGATGGCCTTGGCCTCGGTCGCGAGCACGTCGCGCGCAAGCGCGAGCGCGCGCGGCGCGTCCACGCCTGCGACAGCGGCAGGCGCGGCGGACGCGTCCGTGTCGCGGGCGGCGGTGGCAGTGACGCTCATCCGCAAGAGTATAACCGAGCGTGGGCGCGCGCCTCGCCGGCGCTCCGGGGCGTGGCGGTCGGTTGCACGCGCGGATGCGCGATGTTGCTGTGCTACATTCGACCGCATCCACGCCCGCGCTCACGATGCCGCAGACACTGCAGCTGATTCTGATCCTGCTTGGCGCGGCGGTCGTCGCCGTCGTCATCTGCCGCCTGGTGCGGCTGCCGCCGATCCTCGGTTACCTGCTCGTCGGCCTTGCCGTCGGTCCGCACGCGCTTGCGCTGGTGCCCGAGACGGCGGACGTCATCGACCTCGCCGAGTTCGGCATCGTGTTCCTCATGTTCTCGATCGGGCTCGAGTTCAGCCTGCCGCAGCTGAAGGCGATGCGCCGGGCGGTGTTCGGCCTGGGCCTCGCGCAGGTCGCGATCACGACGGTGGCGGCGATGGTTGCGCTGCACCTCATCGGCTACGGCTGGCAGGCGGGCTTCGCCCTTGGCGGAATGCTCGCGATGAGCTCGACGGCGATCGTCTCGAAGATGCTGGCCGAGCGGATGGAGATCGCGACGCCGCATGGACGCGACGTGATGGGCATCCTCCTGTTCCAGGACCTCGCGGTCGTCGCTTTCCTGATCGTGATTCCGTCGCTCGGCAAAGGCGGCGGCGAGCTGATGACCGAGCTCGCCATCGCGACGCTCAAGGCGGCGGGAGCGTTGATGCTGATCCTGTTCCTCGGCCAGAGGCCCATGCGCGCATGGTTCCATGTGGTGGCGAGGCAGAAGAGCTCCGAGCTCTTCATGCTGAACCTCCTGCTCGTGACGCTCGGACTCGCGGCGCTGACGCAGCTCGCCGGCCTCTCGCTCGCGCTCGGCGCGTTCCTCGCCGGCATGCTGATCGCGGAGACGGAGTACCGCTACCAGGTCGAGGAGGACATCAAGCCCTTCCGCGACGTGCTCCTCGGCCTCTTCTTCATCACCGTCGGCATGGTCCTCGACCTGCGCGTCGTCGCGGCGCACTGGCTCCTCGTGCTCGTGCTGCTCGTCGGGCCGGTGGTCGCGAAGCTCGTGCTGGTCGTGTTGCTTTCACGCCTGTTCGGCGCGCCGCTGGGCACGTCGTTGCGCACGGGGTTCTATCTCGCGCAGGCAGGCGAATTCGCTCTGGTGATGCTGGCGCTTTCGGTCGAGAGCAAGGTGCTCGGACCGCCCTTGACCCAGGCGGTGCTCGCGGCAATGGTGCTGTCGATGCTGATGGCGCCGTTCATCATCCATTTCGCCGAGCCGATGGTGAAGAAGTTCACGGCCAACGACTGGCTCGCGCGCGCGGCGCAGATCACGCGCATCGCGGCGACGACGATGGCGCGCCAGGACCACGTGATCATCTGCGGCTACGGGCGGAGCGGCCAGAACCTGGCGCGGCTCCTCGAGGCGGAGGACATCCCGTTCATTGCGCTCGATTCCGATCCGCAGCGTGTGCGCGAGGCGGCGGGCGAAGGGAGCAGCGTCGTCTACGGCGACGCGGGCCGCAAGGATGCCCTGTTCGCCGCCGGGCTCGCGAAGGCGCGCGCGGTCGTCGTCACCTTCGCGGATACGTCGGTGGCGATGAAGATCCTCCATCACGCGCATCAGTCGCGGCCCGAGCTGCCGGTGGTCGTGCGCACGCTCGACGACACCGAGCTCGACCGCCTGCTGACGGCCGGCGCGGCGGAAGTCGTGCCCGAGGTCCTCGAAGGCAGCCTGATGCTCGCCACACATTCGTTGCTGCTGCTCGGCGTGCCCCTCAATCGCGTGCTGAAACGAATCCGCGCGATCCGTGAGGAGCGCTACAGCCTGTTTCGCGGCTTCTTCCATGGCGCGTCGGATGCCGCCGACGCCGCGGAAAACCTGCAGCCGCGGCTGCATTCGCTGCTGCTGCCGGGCCGCGCTCGCGCGGTCGGCCGCTCGCTTGCCGAGCTCGGCATCGCGGGAAGGGTCGAAGTCACTGGCGTGCGCCGCAAGGGCGCGCGCTCGCAGGCGCCCGGCCCCGGGTTCGTGTTCGAGGAGGGCGATGTCGTGGTCCTGCTTGGCCGGCCCGAGGACCTTGCGTATGCCGAGCAGAAGCTGCTTAAGCGTTGAATCCAACGGCGTCGGGTGCCGCCTCGGCACGGGGCAACTGACTGCGGGTCATTGTGACGGGAGGGGTGACAGGCTACAATCGCAACCCGCTTATGGCTTTGCAAGATTCCGTGCCGCTTTCCACCCCCGAAATTGCCGTCGAACTCGCGGATGTCACGTTCGGCTACGAGCGGACGCGGCACGTGCTCAACGGGATCACAATGACGATCCCGCGCGGCAAGGTCGTCGCCATCATGGGCGGCTCGGGCTGCGGAAAGACGACGATCCTCAGGCTCATCGGCGGGCAGCTCCGGCCCGACGCGGGGCGAGTGATCGTGGGCGGGCAGTCGGTGCCGGACCTCGACCGCGACGCGCTGTTCGAGCTGCGGCGCAAGTTCGGCGTGCTGTTCCAGTTCGGCGCGCTCTTCACCGACCTCAGCGTCTTCGAGAACGTCGCGTTCACGCTGCGCGAGCATACCGACCTCCCGGAAGAGCTGGTGCGCGAGCTCGTGCTGATGAAGCTCCATGCGGTGGGACTGCGCGGCGCCGCGCAGCTCATGCCGTCCGAGTTGTCGGGTGGCATGGCGCGGCGCGTGGCCCTCGCGCGCGCCATCGCGCTCGACCCGATGATCGTCCTCTACGACGAGCCATTCGCCGGCCTGGATCCGATCTCGCTCGGCGTCGTCGGCCAGCTGATCCGCAAGCTCAACGACGCGCTCGGCATTACTTCCATCGTCGTCACGCACGACATCTACGAGTCGCTGAAGATCGTCGACTACATCTACTTCGTGTCGGAAGGGAAGATCGTCTGGCGCGGCACGCCGGCGGAGGTGCGCGCGTCCGGCGACGCGTTCGTGCGCCAGTTCGTCGACGGCGCAGCGGACGGCCCCGTGCCATTCCACTATCCGGCGGCGCCGTACCGCGAGGAGATGTTCGCCGATGGCTAGCGTCGCGGAAAACCGGGCCGTGCACGTGCTGCGCCGCCTGGGCGGCGTCGCGCTCGGACAACTGTCGCGGCTCGGCTATTCCGCGCGCTTTTTCGTCGCCGTGCTGAGGAACACCCCGGAGGCGTTCCGGCGGCTGCACCTCACGTTGCGCGAGATCTATTTCTCCGGCGTGCTCTCGCTCGTCATCATCCTGATCTCCGGATTGTTCGTCGGCATGGTGCTGGCGTTGCAGGGATTCGACGTGCTGCAGCGCTACGGCGCCGACCAGTCGCTCGGCGTCCTGGTTTCGCTGTCGCTCGTGCGGGAACTCGGGCCGGTGGTCGCGGGTCTGCTCTTTGCGAGTCGCGCGGGCAGCGCGATCACGGCGGAGATCGGACTCATGAAGGCGACGGAGCAACTGGCGGCGATGGAAATGATGGCGGTCGATCCGCTCGCGCGGGTCGTCGCGCCGCGCTTCTGGGGCGGCGTCATCTCGATGCCCCTGCTCGCCGCGCTGTTCTCGACGCTTGGCATCTTCGGCGCGTACCTCGTGGGCGTGCGCCTCATCGGGATCGACGCCGGCGCGTTCTGGGGCAACATGGAGGCGGCCGTGGATTTCCGGCAGGATATCGTCAATGGCATCATCAAGAGCATCGTGTTCGGGATTGCGGTCAGCGCGATCGCCGTATTCGAGGGCTACAACGCGAAGCCCACTGCCGAAGGGGTTTCCAGCGCGACGACGCGCACCGTCGTGATGAGCTCGCTCGCGATTCTCGCGCTCGACTTCGTCCTCACGGTGTTCATGTTCAGGGGTGTATCGTGAGCAAGCCGGGAGTTGCTGCATGAATCGCAATGCCATCGATCTCTGGGTCGGGATCTTCGTGGCGATGGGCATCGCCGCGATCCTCTTTCTCGCGCTCAAGGTCGGCAACCTGGTGGCCTTTGGCACCACGCCGGGCTACCGCCTGGAGGCCGCATTCGACAACATCGGCGGCCTCAAGCTGCGCGCGCCGGTGAAGGCTGCGGGTGTCGTCGTCGGCCGCGTCGAGAAGACCCGGCTCGACACGAAGACCTATCAGGCGGTGGTGACGATGAAGATCGACAACGGTTATGAATTCACCACCGACACGATTGCTTCCATCCTGACATCCGGCCTCCTCGGCGAGGTCTACGTCGGGCTCGACGCCGGCGGCGACACGAAGATGCTGGCTGACGGCGGGACGATCACCAAGACTCAATCCGGCGTGGTGCTGGAAAAGCTCATCGGGCAATTCCTGTTCGACAAGGCCGCTGCCGGGGGAACCAAATGAAAACGATGCCGCGCCTGCTCGCGGCGGGCGCCCTGGCGCTGCTCGCCGGGTGCGCGGCGACGCCGTCGAAAGTCGATCCGCTCGAGCCGATGAATCGCGCGCTCTACAAGGTTCACGATGTCCTCGACACCAACATCGTGAAGCCGGTCGCCGAGGGCTACGTCAGCGTCGTGCCCCAGTTCATGCGCACGGGATTTGCGAACGTCTTCAACAACATCGACGACCTGTTCTCGGCGGTCAACGGGTTGTTGCAGGGCAAGCCCGACAAGGCCGGCAACGACCTCGGCCGGGTGCTGATCAACACGTTCTTCGGCATGGGCGGCCTGATCGACATCGCATCCGACGCGGGGATCGAGCGCGGCAACGAGGACTTCGGCCAGACGTTCGCGGTCTGGGGAATCCCGCAGGGCCCCTACCTGTTCATTCCGCTGTTCGGGCCGACGACGGTGCGCGATGGCGCGGGCGTGATCGTGCGCATCGCGGTGGGGCCGGTCGGCTACATCCACGACGTGCCGCTGCGCAATTCCATCTACGGCGTCGGCTACGTCGACCTGCGCTCGCAGGTGCTGGAATCCGGCAGCATCCTCGACACGGCGGCGCTCGACCGCTACATCTTCATCCGCAATGCCTACCTGCAGCGGCGCCGCTACCTGATCTTCGACGGCAAGCCGCCGCCGGAACCCGAGGACGAGCAATGAGCATGACGACGACACTGGCCCGGCAGGCGATCGGCGCTACCTTGTTTGCAGTGCTGGCCGCCGTGGCGATGCCTGCGAACGCACAGGAAGCGCCCGATGCCATGGTGAAGCGGGTGTCGCAGGATGTGATCGCGACGATCAAGGCCGACCCGCTGATCCAGGCCGGCAACGAGGCGCGCATTCGCGAGGTGATCGAGGCCAAGCTCGTTCCGAACTTCGATTTCCCGCGGATGACGGCGCTGGCGATGGGCAAGAACTGGCGCGCCGCGACGCCCGAGCAGCAGAAGCGGCTGGCCGACGAGTTCAAGACGCTCCTCGTGCGCACCTATTCCGGCGCGCTCGCGAAGTACCGCGACGAGACCATCGACTACAAACCGCTGCGGATGAATCCGTCCGACACCGACGTCACCGTGCGCACGCTCGTGATGAAGTCCGGCGGCCAGCCGGTCCAGATCGACTACACCCTCACGAAATCGGCGGACGGCTGGAAGGTGTTCGACGTCGTGATCGGCGGCGTGAGCCTCGTCACCAACTATCGCGACGAATTCAACGAGCAGATCAAGAACGGCGGCGTCGACGGCCTCATCAAGACGCTCGCCGATCGCAACAAGGGCATCGCGGCCAAATGAACCTGGATTGCGCTGTCTGCGCGGGGGACATGCCCGGCTTCGCCGCGGACGCCGCGGGTGCGCGCTGGACGTACGCGGGCCCGCTCACGTTCGTCGAGGCGGGGCCGGTGCTGGCGGCGGCAGACGCAATTCCGCTGCCGAGCGAAGGTACGGTCGACTGCAGCGGCGTCGGCGCGTTCGACTCGGCGGCAGTCGCCGTGCTGCTGGCGCTCAAGCGTCGCGCGGCGGCGGAAGGTCGGCGCCTGGTTTTCGCCGGGCTCCCGCCGCGCCTCGAAGCGCTGGCGACGTTGTACGACGTGGAGGAGATCCTGACGGGCTGAAGTGCATGGTCCGTCGCGGCGCGACCGCTCCGCGTTGCTCCGCCGTCCGCCGTTTTCCTGTCCCCATGACCGCCGCTGTCGAATTCGTCGGTGTCGCCCGCAGTTTTGGCAGCGTGAAGGCGCTGGCGGGCGTGAGCCTCGCCGTCGAAGAGGGCGAGTTCTTCGGGTTGCTCGGGCCGAACGGCGCCGGCAAGACCACGCTGATCTCGATCGCGGCCGGGCTTACGCGCGCGGACGCGGGCACCGCCAGCATCCTCGGCCACGACGTGGTGCGCGACTATCGCGCGGCGCGGCGCGCGCTCGGCGTCGTGCCGCAGGAGCTCGTGTTCGATCCCTTCTTCTCCGTGCGCGAGACGCTCGAGATCCAGTCGGGCTATTTCGGCATCCGCGACAACGGCGCCTGGATCGACGAGATCCTGCATCACCTCGACCTCACGTCGAAGGCGAATGCCAACATGCGCTCGCTCTCGGGCGGAATGAAGCGGCGCGTGCTGGTCGGCCAGGCGCTGGTGCACAAGCCGCCCGTGATCGTGCTGGACGAGCCGACCGCGGGCGTGGACGTCGAGCTGCGGCAGAGCCTGTGGGGCTTCATCCGCAAGCTCAACCGGGACGGCCACACGATCATCCTCACGACGCACTACCTCGAGGAAGCCGAAGCGCTGTGCGGGCGCATCGCGATGCTGAAGGCCGGAAAGGTCGTCGCGCTCGACACCAAGCACAACCTGCTGTCCCGCTTTGCGGGGATCACGGTGCGCGTGGGCGCGGACCGCGTCCCGGCGGCGTGGCAGCCGCGCGTGCTGCGCGAGGAGGGCGGCCTCCACTTCGTCGCGCTCGACCACTACGCGGACCTCGAAATGCTGCTGCAGGAAATGCGCAAGGAAGGGCTGGCGATCCGCGAGCTGGCGCTTCTGGAAGCGGATCTCGAGGATGTGTTCCTCAAGATCATGGGCGGCGACCTGCGCGGCGCGCCGGCGGGAGCGGCCGCATGATCCGCATCGCCGGCGCCGGCTGGCCCACGCTGCTCTACAAGGAGCTGCTGCGCTTCTGGAAGGTCGCCTTCCAGACGATTCTCGCGCCCGTCCTGAGCGCGCTGCTGTATCTCCTCATCTTCTCGCACGTGCTGGAGTCGCACGTGACGGTGTACGGCGGCGTGCGCTACACGGAATTCCTGATCCCCGGGCTTGTCATGATGTCGGTGCTGCAGAACGCGTTCGCGAACAGCTCGTCGTCGCTGATCCAGTCGAAGATCACGGGCAACCTGATCTTCATGCTGCTGCCGCCGCTGTCGCCGGGCGATCTGTATGCGGCATACGTGCTGGGCGCGATGGTGCGCGGCCTCGTCGTCGGATTGGGCGTGTTCGTCGTCACGCTGTTCTTCGTGCCCTCGCTTCTCGCGATGCCGCATCCGCTGTGGGCGCTTGCGTTCGCGCTCCTCGGCAGCGCGATCCTCGGCACGCTCGGATTGCTGGCCGGCATGTGGGCCGACAAGTTCGACCAGCTCGCGGTGTTCCAGAACTTCATCATCGTGCCGCTGACGTTCCTGTCCGGCGTCTTCTACTCGATCCATTCGCTCCCCCCGTTCTGGCAGGCGGCATCCCGCTGGAACCCGTTCTTCTATATGATCGACGGCTTTCGGTATGGATTTTTCGGGCAGTCCGACGTGCCGCCGATGTTCTCGCTCGCGCTTGTTGCCGGGTGCTGCGCGGTGCTGTCGACGCTGACGCTCACGCTGTTGCGGCGCGGCTGGAAATTACGTCACTGAGTGCGCCACGGAGTGAGCCACGAAGCGAGCCGGCGCGTATGCCGTTGCGGCCGCCCCAAGTCGAGACAAATGCCATGGTCACCGCCGAATCGATAGAACGCTCCATCGCCTCGCAGCTCGATTGCGAGCATCTTGCCGTCCGCGGCGACGGTCAGCACTGGGAAGCGGTCATTGTCAGCGCGCGCTTCGAGGGCTTGCCGAAGGTCCGCCAGCATCAGCTCGTCTACGCGGCGCTCGGGGATCGGATGCGCGAGGAGGTGCATGCGCTTTCGATGACGACGTTGACACCGGCGCAATGGGCGGCGGCGGGGAAGGGCGCGTCCTGACGTGGACCGGCTCGTCATCGACGGCGGCCGGCCGCTTTCCGGCGAAGTTCGTGTCTCGGGCGCCAAGAACGCGGCGCTGCCGCTGCTTTGCGCCTCGCTGCTCACGCCCGAGCCTCTCGTTCTCACCAACGTTCCGCGCCTCAATGACGTGCGGACGATGCAGACGCTGCTCGCGCAGATGGGCGTCGGCGTCGACACCCGCGACGCGGGTGCGGTGACGCTCGATGCCGGATCCATCGACTGGCCCCTCGCGCCCTACGAGCTCGTGAAGACGATGCGGGCGTCGATCCTGGCGCTAGGCCCGCTCGTCGCGCGCTGCGGCGAGGCGCGCGTCTCGCTGCCCGGCGGCTGCGCGATAGGGCTCCGTCCCGTCGACCAGCACGTCAAGGGCCTGGCCGCGATGGGCGCGACGATCGACCTCGAGCACGGGTACATCAGCGCGCGCGCGAACCGGCTCGCCGGCGTGCGCTTCGTGTTCGATCTCGTCACCGTCACCGGCACCGAGAACCTGATGATGGCGGCCACGCTCGCCGACGGCACGACCGTGCTCGAGAACGCCGCGCGCGAGCCGGAAGTCGTCGACCTCGCGCGTTGCCTGATTGCCATGGGCGCTCGTATCGAGGGTGCCGGCACCGATCGCATCACGATCGAGGGCGTGTCGCGCCTGTCCGGCACGACCCACGCGATCATGGCCGACCGCATCGAGACCGGCACGTTTCTCGCCGCGGTCGCCGCGGCAGGCGGCGCGGCGACGCTCACCGGAACGCAAGCCGACACGCTGGACGCCGTGCTCACCAAACTGCGCGAGGCCGGCGCCTCGATCACGGTCGCCGCCGACACCATCCATATCGAACGCCACGGGCCGCTCAAGGCGTTCGCGCTGCGCACCGCGCCCTATCCCGCGTTCCCCACCGACATGCAGGCCCAGATGATGGCGGTGGCCGCGTGTGCCGACGGCGCGACGACGATCACCGAAACCATCTTCGAGAACCGGATGATGCATGTGCAGGAACTCGTCCGGCTCGGCGCCGACATCGAAGTCGAGGGCAGCACGGCAATCGTTCGTGGCGTGCCCATGCTCACGGGCGCCGACGTGATGGCAACTGACCTGCGTGCGTCGGCCTGCCTCGTGATCGCGGGCCTCGTCGCCGAGGGCAGCACGACGATCGACCGCATCTACCATCTCGATCGCGGCTACGAGCGCATCGAAGAAAAGCTGTCGGCGCTGGGTGCGCGCATTCGCCGCCAGGCGTGACGGCCTCGACGGGGTGATTCCTCGATGACCGATCTCAAGGATTCGCCGCTCGGCCACTCGACGACGTGGTCCGATGCGTATGACCCGAAGCTCCTGTTCCCGGTCGAGCGCGCGCCGCAACGCCGGGAACTCGGGTTCGGCGACGCGCTGCCGTTTCGCGGCGTCGACGTGTGGAACGCGTACGAGGTGGCGTGGCAGGATGCGCGCGGCAAGCCCGAGGTGGCGATCGGGACGTTCGCCGTGCCTGCGGAATCGCCGTGCATCGTCGAATCGAAATCGGTGAAGCTCTACCTCACCGCGCTCAACCTGACGCGCTTTGTGTCGCGTGACGACGTGGCGGCGACGGTCGCGCGCGACCTTTCGGCCGCGGCCGGCGTCGCCGTCGGCGTGACGCTCGCCGCGCCGGACGAGTTTGGCGCCCTCCCGCACGCCGAACCCGCGGGCGATTGCCTCGACGTGCTGCCGATTGCCTGTGACGACAGCGCCCCCGCGCCGGAGGCGCTGACGACGGCGGGCACCGTCGTTTCGGAAATCGTGTTCTCGCGGCTTTTTCGCTCGGTGTGCCCCGTCACCGGGCAACCGGACTACGCGAGCGTGGAAATCGGCTATCGCGGCGCGCGGATCGACCACGCGGGATTGCTGCGCTATCTCGTGTCGTTCCGCCGGCACGCGGGGTTCCATGAACATTGCGTCGAGCGGATCTTCGCCGACGTCTGGCGGCGTTGCGCGCCGCAGGCGCTCACGGTCTACGCACGCTTCACGCGCCGAGGGGGCATCGACATCAATCCATGGCGCACGAGCGGCACGGAGCCGGCCCCGGCCAATGCGAGGACCGCGCGGCAGTGAACGATCGAATCGCGGGGCGAATTGCACTTTCCCGACCCGGCGAGTAGCGTAATATTCGTGGCCTTCGGCGTTGCCGGGTCCACGCAGCGCGACGAAGCAGGAGGCATTCTCGATGAACGCGCAGGACCTTCGCGCCCTCCAGGCGCCGCTCAAGGAGCGCTACAAGGAGCATCCCGGCGCTGCGCTCGTCACCCTGAAGGCGGAAGGCCGTCTCGGCGAAGGTGTCACGTGCAGCGTGCAGACCGGCAAGGCGCTTGTCGCTGCGGGGCTGCATCCTGCCACCGGAGGCGACGGCCGCAGTGCGTGCTCGGGCGACATGCTGCTCGAGGCTCTCGTCGCCTGCGCCGGCGTGACGCTCAACGCCGTCGCCACCGCGATAGGCGTCGTCATCCGCAGTGGCGCGGTGCGCGCCGAAGGGGACCTCGATTTTCGCGGCACCTTGGGCGTCGCGAAGGATGCGCCGGTCGGATTTCAGCGTATCCGGCTGCACTTCGATCTTGCGACCGACGCGCCCGAGGAGCAGCTGGCCACCCTCATCCGCCTGACGGAGCGTTATTGCGTGGTCTATCAGACATTGCGGCATACTCCTGAAATGACGGTTTCCGCAAACTGTTTCGTCAGCCTGAATCCGGAGATCCTCATGCCGATGTACATCGACATCCACGAGATTCAGGGAGCAACTGCGGACGCCGTGGCGAAGGCTCATGTCGCCGACGTTGCCGTGCAGAAGAAGCATGGCGTCGAATATCACAAATACTGGTTCAACGAGAGCTGCGGCAAGATCTTCTGCCTCTGCACCGCGCCCAGCCCGGAAGCCGCGGCCGCGGTGCACGGTGAGGCTCACGGCCTGCGTCGCATCGAAGATCATCGAAGTAGCCCCCGAAATCGCGGAGGGATTCCTGGGCGAGAGCGGAGTGAATCCGGAGGGCGCCGCGACCATTCCGGGCGGCGCGCCGAACGAGCGTGACCCGGGAATCCGGACCGTCCTGTTCACGGACATCGTGGGCTCTACCGCCCTTACGCAGCGCCTCGGCGACGACGCGGCGATGATCTTTCTCGAAGTGCACGACAGGATCGTGCGGGATGCCCTCGCGGCGACGGGAGGCCGCGAGGTCAAGCACACCGGCGACGGCATCATGGCCTGCTTTTTTTCGGCCGTCGCGGCCGCGCGCTGCGCCAACCGCATCCAGCGCGCGCTGGCGCAGCACGAGCAGGACAACGCGGACATCCCGGTCAAGGTCCGCATCGGCGCCGCGGCGGGGGAACCCGTCGAGAATCACATGGATCTCTTTGGCGTGACGGTGCAGCTTGCCGCGCGGATCTGCGCGCATGCGCAGCCGGAACAGAGCCTGGTATCGAACGTGGTGGCCGAGCTGTGCATCGGGAAGGGCCTCGCGTTCCATGACCTGGGAGAGGTTTCGCTCCGCGGCTTCGATCGCCCGGTCAGGGTGCACGCGGTCCAGCATCCGGCCGCCACTTCGCCGGCGTAGCTCCGACGCGCGAATTCGTTCGCGCGTGGATGACGGTTTCGTCGACGGCGCGCACCGGGGTATCCCTCGATGCCCGTCCGGTAGAATGGAACGCCGCTACCGCGACCCTTTGCCGTGACCACGCTGACGCTCGCCCTGTCCAAGGGGCGCATCTACGACGAGACGCTGCCGCTCCTCGCGGCGGCGGGCATCGTGCCGTCCGATGATCCGGAGACATCGCGCAAGCTGATCCTCGGCACGAATCGCCCGGGTGTGTCGGTGATCATCGTCCGGGCGTCGGACGTGCCGACCTACGTGCAGTACGGCGCTGCCGATGCGGGTGTTGCGGGGCGTGACGTGCTGCTCGAGCACGGCGGCGACGGACTCTACCAGCCGCAGGACCTCGAGATCGCGCGCTGCCGGATGGTGGTCGCGACGAGGCGTGGATTCGACTGGGCGGCGGCGGTGCAGCGCGGCGCGCGCATCCGCGTGGCGACCAAGTACGTCGGCACGGCGCGCGAGCACTTCGCGGCCAAGGGGATGCACGTCGACCTGATCAAGCTCTACGGCTCGATGGAACTCGCGCCGCTCGTCGGTCTCGCGGACGTGATCGTCGATCTCGTCTCCAGCGGCAACACGCTCAAGGCCAACGATCTCGTCGCGGTCGAGGAGATCATGCCGATCAGCTCGCGCCTCATCGTCAGCCCGGCGGCATTGAAGCTGAAGCGCGACGTGATGCAGCCGCTGCTCGACGCGCTGGCCAAGGCCGTGGCGGAGCGGAGAGCCAGGTGAGCGCGCTTGCTGTTGCGCCGGCTGGACATCACGGCGCCGGGGTTCGAGCGCGACTTCGCGGCGCTGATCGCCTTCGAGGCGGCGCAGGATCCGGGCGTCGATGCCGCCGTCGCGGCCATCGTCGCCGACGTGCGTGCCCGTGGCGACGCGGCACTCGTCGAATACACGGCGAAGTTCGATCGCGTGGCGGTGTCTTCGGCCTCGGCGCTCGAGATTCCGGCGCCCGAGATGCGCGCGGCGTTCGACGCCCTCCCGGCCGCGCAGCGCGCGGCGCTCGAAACGGCGGCGGCGCGCATTCGCGCCTTCCACGAGCACCAGAAAATGACCTCGTGGTCCTATCGCGAAGCCGACGGCAGCGAGCTCGGCGCGCAGGTGACGCCCCTCGATCGCGTCGGCGTCTACGTTCCCGGGGGCAAGGCCGCGTATCCGTCGTCCGTGCTGATGAACGTGATCCCGGCGCACGTCGCCGGCGTGCCCGAAATCGTCATGGTCGTGCCGACGCCGGAAGGCGTGCGCAATCCGCTGGTGCTTGCGGCCGCGCATCTCGCGGGAGTGTCGCGCGCGTTCGCGATCGGCGGCGCGCAGGCGATCGCCGCGCTTGCCTACGGGACGGCGACGGTGCCGGCCGTCGACAAGATCTGCGGCCCCGGCAACGCCTATGTCGCGGCGGCGAAGCGCCGCGTGTTCGGCGTGGTCGGCATCGACATGGTCGCCGGAGCCTCGGAGATCCTGGTGATCGCGGACGCAAGCGCGCACCCGGACTGGGTCGCGATGGATCTCTTCTCGCAGGCCGAGCACGACGAGCTTGCGCAGGCGCTTCTCGTCACGCCGGATGCCGCGCTGGCCGACGCGGTTGCGACGAGCATCGAGCGGCAGATCGCGGACATGCCGCGGCGGGCGATCATCGCGGCCTCGTTCGCCAGGCGCGGTGCGCTGATCAAGGTCCGGGACCTCGATGAAGCGTGCGCGCTCGCGAACCGGGTGGCGCCCGAGCATCTCGAGCTCGCGGTCGCCGATCCCGCCGCGCTGTTGCCGAAGATCCGCCACGCCGGCGCCATCTTCCTCGGCCATCATGCATCGGAAGCGCTCGGCGACTACTGCGCCGGCCCGAACCACGTGCTGCCGACCGGCAGGACGGCGCGGTTTTCCTCGCCGCTCGGCGTCTACGATTTCCAGAAGCGCTCGTCGGTGCTCAATTTGTCCGCCGCCGCGGCGCGCACGCTGGGGCCCGTGGCCGCGACGCTCGCGCGGGGCGAAGGACTCGAGGCGCATGCGCGCAGTGCCGAGTATCGTTTCGGGAGTCCGTGAACACGCGAGGAGATGACAATGGCAAAGGTATTCGCGCTGTACAAGACACCCGCCGACCGGCGGCGTTCGATCGCTATTATCGTGACGTGCACGTGCCGATCGCGAAAAAGCTCCCGGGGCTTCGCGCCTACGAGATCACGCGCGGCAGCATCGGCATGCTCGGCGGCAGCTCGCCTTATCACCTGATCGCCGTGCTGACCTTCGATTCGGTCAACGCCATCCAGGCGGCGCTCGTCTCGCCCGAAGGCCAGGCGACGGCGGCCGACATCGGCAACTTCGCGACCGGCGGCGTCGACATCCTGTTCGCGGAAACGGGAGCCATCTAGCTTGAATCGGCGCATCGAAGCATTGGCGCCCGCGGCGACCGCTTCCGGCATCGTCGCGGCCGTCGTGCGCCCCGAGATTCTGGCCCTGACGAAATACGCCGTCGCCAAGGCGCCGGGCCTCGTCAAGCTCGACGCGATGGAGTCACCGTTCCCGCTGCCGGAGCCCGTGCGCGCGAAGGTCGCGGCGGCGGTGGCCGCCGTGCCCGTGAATCGCTATCCGGACGGCGCGGCCGATGGCGTCAAGGCGGCCCTGCAACGGCGCATTCGACTTGCCGTCGGCGGCGGGCCTCATCCTCGGCAACGGCTCCGACGAGCTTATCCAGCTCATCACGATGGCGCTCGCGCGACCGGGCGCGGTCATGATCGCGCCCGAGCCGTCGTTCGAGATGTACCGCATGAATGCGATCTTCTCCGGCATGCGCTACGTCGGCGTCTCGCTGCGCGCGGATTTCACGCTCGACGTGGACGCGATGGAGGCGGCAGTGGCGCAAGCGCGACCGGCGCTCGTGTACCTCGCGTATCCGAACAATCCGACGGGAAACCTGTTCGACGAATCGGCGATGGAGCGCATCCTGCGCGTGGCGCCGGGGCTCGTGGTGGTGGACGAGGCCTACCATGCGTTCGCGGACGCGAGCTTCCTGCCGAGGCTGGCCGAATTTCCGAATCTGCTCGTCCTGCGAACGGTGTCGAAGATCGGCATGGCGGGCCTGCGGCTCGGCTATGCGGTCGCGGCCCCGGAATGGATTGCCGAATTCGAAAAGGTGCGGCAGCCGTATAATCTCAACGCATTGACGCAGGCCGTGGCGCCGGTGCTCCTGGCGGAACAGGCGATGCTGGCGACATGGGCGGCACAACTGAAAGCGGAGCGTGCACGTCTCGAAGCGGCGCTTGCGCGCCTGCCAGGTGTCGCGGTGTTCCCGACGCGCACCAATTTCGTGCTGGCCCGGGTACCGGATGCGCCGCGCTGGTTCGAGGCGTTGCGTGCTGCCGGCATCCTGGTCAAGAACCGCCACGGCGTGCATCCTCTGCTCCTGCACTGCCTGCGCATCACGGTAGGCACGCCTGCCGAGAACGACGCGCTCCTGGCCGCGCTCGCCGAATTGTGAAAACCGGATCATGACCCGCCCACGCACCGCAAAGGTCGAACGCAACACCCGCGAGACGCAGATCGCGGTCACCGTGAATCTCGACGGCACGGGCCGCGCCGAGGTCGCGACCGGCGTCCCGTTCCTCGATCACATGCTGGACCAGCTTGCGCGCCACGGTCACGTCGACCTGACGGTCGTGGCCACGGGCGACCTGCACATCGATGCGCACCACACCGTCGAGGACATCGGCATCACGCTCGGACAGGCCGTGCGCGAGGCGCTCGGCGACAAGGCGGGGCTCACGCGCTTCGGCCATGCGTACGCGCCGCTGGACGAGGCCTTGTCGCGCGTGGTCATCGACCTTTCCGGGCGCCCCGGCCTCGAGTTTCACGTTCCGTTCACGCGGGCGATGATCGGCGCGTTCGACGTCGACCTCGCGCACGAGTTCTTCCAGGGCTTCGTCAATCATGCGCACGTCACGTTGCACATCGACAATCTCCGCGGCCAGAACGCCCATCACCAGGCCGAAACCGTCTTCAAGGCCTTTGCCCGCGCGCTCGCCATGGCCATTGCGCCGGACCCGCGCGCGGCAGGCGCCATCCCGTCGACCAAGGGAACGCTTTGAACGGGAAGGATGGCGGGCGGAGCTAAATACGGGTTGCCAGCTTCGCCCTGACCTCCGCAACCGTCGCCCTCATCTGAAAACGCCGATGCCCGACATCGCCGTCGTCGACTACGGGATGGGCAACCTGCGCTCCGTCGCGAAAGCGCTCGTGCATGTGGCGCCGCAGCGTGCCATTGCCGTCACCAGCGATCCCGCCGTCATCGGCCGCGCGGCACGGGTCGTGCTTCCGGGACAGAGCGCGATGCCGGACTGCATGCGCCATCTCGACGAGAGCGGGCTGCGCGACGCGGTCCTTGAAGCCACGCGCTCGCGGCCGTTCCTCGGCATCTGTCTCGGCCTGCAGATGCTGTTCGACATGAGCGAGGAAGGGCCGACGGCGGGACTTTCGATCCTGCACGGCCGTGTCGCGCGCTTTCGTGGCGAAGCGATGACGTTGGCCACCGGCGAGCGCCTCAAGGTTCCGCACATGGGCTGGAGCCCCGTTCGGCAAGTCCGGCCGCATCCGCTGTGGACCGGGATCGCGGACGGCAGCCGGTTCTATTTCGCGCACAGCTATCGTCCGGAACCGGACGACCCCGACCTGACCGCCGGGACGGCCGACTATCCGGCGGCGTTTACTTGCGCCATCGCACGGGCTAATATCTTTGCGACGCAATTCCATCCGGAAAAAAGCCACCGCGCCGGATTGCAGCTGCTCGCCAACTTCGTCGCCTGGGACGGGCGCAGCTGATCCTGCACGCGATACCGCCGCCTTAGCCGCCGCGCAGCATCTCCTCTCCGCCGTCCCCCCACGCCCCCCGCTCATGCAGATCATTCCCGCGATCGACATCAAGGACGGTCATTGCGTGCGCCTGCGCCAGGGCGAGATGCACTCGGCCACCGTGTTCTCCGAAGATCCCGCCGCGATGGCCCAGCACTGGCTGGAGCAGGGCGCCAAGCGGCTCCATATCGTCGACCTCAACGGCGCGGTCGCCGGCGTGCCGAAGAACGAGCTCGCCATCCGCGAGATCGTGAGCGTCATCGGCGAGGAGATCCCCGTGCAGCTCGGCGGCGGCATCCGCGACCTCGACACCATCGAGCGCTATCTCGATGACGGCATCACTTACGTCATCATCGGCACGGCCGCGGTGAAGAACCCGGGCTTCCTGCATGACGCCTGCTATGCGTTCCCGGGGCACATCGTCGTCGGCCTCGATGCGCGCGACGGCAAGGTCGCGACCGACGGCTGGTCGAAGATGACCGGCCACGACGTGATCGACCTCGCGAAGAAATTCGAGGACTATGGCGTCGAGGCAGTCATCTACACCGACATCGGCCGCGACGGCATGCTGACCGGCGTCAACGTCGAGGCCACCGTGCGGCTCGCGCGCGAGCTCAAGATTCCCGTCATCGCCTCCGGCGGCATCGCGTCGATCGCCGACATCGAGCAGCTCCTGCCTTACGAAAAGGAAGGCATCATCGGCGCCATCGCCGGCCGCGCGCTGTACGAGGGCCGGCTCGATTTCAAGGCGGCGCTGAAGGCCGCCAAAGGCTGACGGAACGGCGCCCTCGCCCTTGCCCCTCTCCCCCGAGCGGGCGAGGAAAATAGTCGTGTTGCGCGATAATCGGCCATGGGCCTCGCCAAGCGCATCATTCCCTGCCTCGACATCGCCGAAGGACGCGTGGTCAAGGGCGTCAATTTCGTCAACCTGCGCGATGCCGGCGATCCGGTGGAAGTCGCGCGCCGCTACGACGAGCAGGGCGCCGACGAGCTCGCGTTCCTCGACATCCGCGCGAGCATCGAGACGCGGGGCCTCCTCTACGACATGATCGAGGCGGTCGCCGACCAGGTCTTCATCCCGCTCACCGTCGGCGGCGGCGTCAACTCGATCGACGACATTCGCGCGCTCCTGAACGCCGGCGCGGACAAGGTGAGCATCAACACCGCGGCAGTGCGCAATCCCGGCCTGGTCGAGGAGGCGTCGCGGCACTTTGGCGCGCAGTGCATCGTGGTCGCGATCGACGCGAAGCAATCCGCGCCGGAAGTCTGGGAAGTCTTCACCCACGGCGGGCGCACGCCCACCGGCATGGACGCCGTCGACTGGGCGCGCGAAATCGCGGGACGCGGGGCGGGCGAAATCCTGCTCACCAGCATGGATCGCGACGGCGCGCGCACCGGCTTCGATCTTGGCCTGACGCGGGCGGTGGTCGAGGCAGTCGAGGTTCCGGTGATCGCTTCCGGCGGCGTCGGGTCGCTCGCGGACCTCGTCGCGGGAATCCTCGAGGGCGGCGCCGACGCCGTCCTCGCCGCGTCGATCTTCCACTACGGCGAGTTCACGATCGCGCAGGCCAAGGCGGCCATGGTGGCGGCGGGAATAGAATGCAGAGTATGAAGCCGGCGGACCGATTGGCTCGACGACGTGAAATGGCAGGCCGACGGCCTCGTGCCGGCGATCGCGCAGGACGCGGCCACGGGCAAGGTGCTGACGCTCGCGTGGATGAATCGCGAGGCGCTGGCGCTCACCGCGCAGACGCAGGAAGCGCACTACTGGTCGCGCTCGCGGCGCGCACTGTGGCGAAAGGGCGAGCAATCGGGCCATGTGCAGCGCGTGCGCGAGATCCGGCTCGATTGCGACAGCGATGCCGTCCTCGTCGTCGTCGACCAGGAAGGCGGCATCGCGTGCCACACGGGCCGCGCAACGTGCTTCCACCAAAAGCTCGCGGACGGACGCTGGACCATCGTCGAGCCGGTGCGCAAGGATCCCGCGGTGATCTATGGCCGGTAACGGAGACATGCCCGCGTCCGACGTCCTCGATCGCGTCGCGGCGACCATCGCGGCCCGTCGCGGCGCCGATCCGGGGACCTCCTACGTCGCCGCGCTGTTCGCGAAGGGCGAGGATGCGATCCTGAAGAAGATCGGCGAGGAGGCGACGGAGACGGTCATGGCGGCGAAGGACGGTGATAAACTGCGCATCGCGGCGGAGGTGGCGGACCTGTGGTTCCACTGCCTCGTGCTGCTCGCGTGCCACGGGCTCGGCCCGGAGGACGTCCGCGCGGAGCTGGCGCGGCGCGAAGGCACCTCCGGCGTGGCGGAAAAAGCAGCCCGCCGGACTTGACGCGCATCGGCGCGAGAACCGCGGACGGTTGACGGAGAAACGACGATGCAGGACTGCATCTTCTGCAAGATCGTGCGGGGCGAGATCCCGTCGAAGAAAGTCTACGAGGACGACGAAATGCTCGCGTTCCACGACATCCACCCGCAGGCGCCCGTGCATTTCATGCTGGTGCCGAAGCGGCACATCGCATCGCTTGCCGAGGCGACGGCCGACGACGCGCCGGTCCTCGGGCGGATGCTGACGCTTGCCGGGCGCCTCGCGCGCGAGCAGGGCTCGCCGGACGGGTTCCGGTCCGTCATCAACACCGGCCGCATCGGCCGCCAGGACGTGATGCACGTCCACATCCACATCATCGGCGGCCCGGACCCGCTCGGGCCGATGCTGCCGCGCGCCGCGCGCTAATCGAGGAGAACACCATGGGCGGTTTGAGCATCTGGCACTGGCTGATCGTATTGTTGGTCGTCGTGCTGATTTTCGGCACCAAGAAGCTGCGCAACATCGGGCAGGACCTCGGCGGCGCCGTCAAGGGCTTCAAGGAAGGGGTGAAGGGCGCCGAGACCGAAGCCGACGCGGCGAAGGCGGCGTCCGCGCAGCAGATCGCCGGCACGACGATCGAGGCCGAAGTCAAGAAAGAGAAGACGCCGTAACTCGTGTTTGACATCGGCTTTTCCGAAATCGTCGTGATCGCCGTCGTGGCGCTGATCGTCATCGGGCCCGAGAAGTTGCCGAAGACCGCGCGCACGCTGGGGCACCTCTTCGGGCGGCTGCAGCGCTACGTCTCCGACGTCAAGGCCGACATCAACCGCGAAATGCAGCTCGAGGAACTGAAAAAGCTGCAGCAGGAGGTGCGCTCTGCGGCGACCGAAATCGAGACGTCGGTGACCGCCGCGGCGCGCGACGTCGAAACGGGCGTACGCGGCGTCGAAACCGATCTCAATGCGGCGGCCTCGGCGTCACCGGTGGACGCCGGCGCGCACGACGTCGGCGCCAACGCGTTGCCCCCGCCGATCGAAACGCCACCGGCACTGGCCGAATCACCCGAGCCGCCGCGGCAGTCGTCGCTGCCGGGCCTCGACCGCGGCTGATCGCAACCGATGACCGACGCGCCACCGCCGCCCGAGGGCGCGCAGGAAACGTTCATTTCGCACCTGATCGAGTTGCGCAGCCGGCTCTTGCGCTCGATCGTCGCCGTCGTCATCGTGCTCCTGTGCCTCGTCCCGTGGGCAAAGGAGATCTACGCCGCGCTCGCGGCGCCGCTGGTGCGCGCGCTGCCGCCGGGCGCGACGATGATCGCGACGGATGTCACCGGAACGTTCCTCGTCCCGCTCAAGGTGACGCTGATGGCGGCGTTCCTCGTCGCGCTGCCCTACGTGCTGTGGCAGGTGTGGGCGTTCGTCGCCCCGGGCCTGTACCAGCACGAGCGCCGGCTCGCGCTGCCCGTGCTGGCGTCGAGCTTCGTGTGCTTCGTGACCGGGATGGCGTTCGCCTACTTTTTCGTGTTTCCGATTGCGTTCGGCTTCTTCGCGGGCTACGCGCCGGCCGGCGTGACGATGATGACGGACATCGACAAGTACCTGTCGTTCGTGCTGACGATGTTCATCGCGTTCGGCATCACCTTCGAGACGCCCGTGGTCGTGATCGTGCTCGTGCGCTTCCGCGTCGTCTCGCTCGAGAAGCTGCGCAGCATCCGCCCCTATGTGATCGTCGGCGCAACGATCGTCGGCGCGATCTTCACGCCGCCCGATGTCGTGTCGCAGTTGCTGCTCGCCGTCCCGCTTGTCCTGCTCTTCGAGCTCGGGCTGCTGCTCGCGCGATTCGTCCAGCCCCCCGCAACGGACGACGCGCCCGAGGGAGCGAAGGCGCCCTGATCACTGGACCTTCGGCCGCTTGCCGACGGTCACGTCGACTTCCTGCGCGGCCTTGTCGCGCACGATCTTGACCTTGACCACGTTGCCGGGCGGCAGCTCGGCGATGCGGGCGAGCAGCGCCGGCGTGTCGCGCGTGGGCTTGCCGTCGATTTCCACGACGACGTCGCGCACATGGATGCCGGCATGGTCCGCCGGGCCGCCGCGCACGATGCCGCGGATCGCCACGCCGCTTTCGACCGCCGTCGACCGCGCGAGCTCCGTCGACAAGTCCTGCGGCTCGATGCCGAGCCAGCCGCGCGTGACCTCGCCGTCCTTGATGATCTGCTCCAGCACGTTGCGGGCGATCGACACCGGGATCGCGAAACCGATGCCGAGCGACCCTCCCGATTGCGAAAAGATCGTGCTGTTGAGCCCGATCAGGTTGCCGGCGGAATCGACGAGGGCGCCGCCGGAGTTCCCGGGGTTGATCGCGGCGTCGGTCTGGATGAAGTCCTCGAACCGGTTGATGCCGAGGTGATTGCGGCCGAGCGCGCTCACGATTCCCGCCGTCACGGTGTTGCCGAAGCCGAACGGGTTGCCGATCGCAAGCACGGTGTCGCCGACCTGCACGCGCTCGATGGAGCCGAACGTGATGGCCGGCAGGTTGCCTTCGTCCGCCTTCAGCACGGCAATGTCGGACTCGGGATCGGTGCCGCGGACGTGCGCCGCAATCCGGCGCCCGTCGTGCAGCACCAGCTGGATGTCGTCCGCGCCTTCGATGACGTGATGGTTGGTGAGCACGAACCCGTCCGGCGACACGATCACGCCCGAGCCCAGGCTCGTGACGCGCTGGCGCGGCGCGCGCTCGGCGAGATCCGGGAAATAGCGGCGCAGCAGCGCGTCGTCCACGATCGGGCTCCGCTGCCGCATCTCCTTGCTCGTGTAGATGTTGACGACGGCGGGCATCGCCTTTTTCGCGGCATCCGCATGGCTCGTGACGGTGGACGCGGTCACCGGCGTCGTGGTCTCCTGGCGCAGCACCACGCCGGCCTCGCGCGCTCCCGTGCGGCCGAGCAGGTCCGGCCGCAGCGTCGCGACGACGAACAGCGCGGCAAGGCACAGCGTGCAGGCCTGCGCGAAAAGAAGCCACAGCTTGCGCAGCACGGTCATTCCATTTCAAAAATTGAATTCCGGACGATTATAGACACTTGCCGAATGGCGAACGCCGGATGCCGGCCGCCGGTTTCCGGGGTGGCGCGTCCCGTCAGGGATGACGTACATCAACGGAATGCGCGCCTCCAACCGGCTGATTCCGATCGGCTTTTGTCGCGCCTGACGCATCCGGGCTTCCGGCGGGCGGGGCAAATCCCTTATAATCGACAGGTTTGGGAACCGGCGTGCTCTCGTGCGGCGCGGGCAGGCATCGGCAATCAGGGACGGGGCGACATGGCGGACGGGAACGTGAACACGGGGAAGCGCCGCTTCCTCATCGGCGCGACGAGCGTCGTGGGCGGGGTCGGCGCCGTGGCGGCGGGAACGCCGTTCGTGCTGTCGCTCTTCCCGAGCGAGCGTGCGCGGGCGGCCGGCGCGCCGGTCGAGCAGGACATCGCCAAGATGGAACCGGGCCAGCAGATCACGCTGGAATGGCGCGGGCGCGTGGTGTGGGTGATCAACCGCACGCCGGCGATGCTCGCGACGCTGCCGAAGCTCACCGCGCGGCTGGCCGATCCGAATTCGGACGTCCCGCAGCAGCCCCCGTATTGCAAGAACGAGCACCGCTCGATCAAACCCGAGTACCTGATCGCCGTCGGCATCTGCACGCACCTCGGCTGCTCGCCGACCTACCGTCCCGACGTCGCGCCGGCCGACCTCGGCCCCGAATGGCTCGGCGGTTTCTTCTGTCCCTGCCACCAGTCGAAGTTCGACCTCGCGGCCCGCGTGTACCGCGGCGTGCCCGCGCCGACCAACCTCGTCATTCCTCCGCACCGGTTCCTGACCCCCACGAGGATTCAGGTCGGCGTCGGCGAAGACGGCAAGTCGGCGTAAAGGGACCGCGATCATGGAAAAGCTCCTGAACTGGATCGACGCGCGCTTCCCGCTCACCGCCCTCTGGGAATCCCAGTGGGGCAAGTACGTCGCGCCGAAGAACTTCAACTTCTGGTACTACTTCGGCTCGCTCGCGGCGCTGGTGCTGGTGATGCAGATCGTCACCGGGATCTTCCTCACGATGA
Source organism: uncultured beta proteobacterium (assembly GCA_963816925.1). Taxonomy (GTDB): domain Bacteria; phylum Pseudomonadota; class Gammaproteobacteria; order Burkholderiales; family Casimicrobiaceae; genus CAIWHR01. The sequence continues at coordinate 115,893 of CAWFMY010000011.1, forward strand.
ACTACAAGCCCGACGCGGCGAAGGCGTTCGATTCGGTCGAGTACATCATGCGGGACGTGCCCTGGGGCTGGTTCATCCGCTACCTGCACTCGACCGGCGCATCGCTGTTCTTCGTCGTCGTCTATCTCCACATGTTCCGCGGGCTGATGTACGGCAGCTACAGGAAGCCGCGCGAGCTCACGTGGATCTTCGGCTGCCTCATCTACCTCGTCCTGATGGGCGAAGCGTTCTTCGGCTATCTTCTCCCGTGGGGCCAGATGTCGTACTGGGGCGCCCAGGTGATCGTCAACCTGTTCTCGACGGTGCCGATCATCGGCGAGGACCTCGGCGTCTGGATCCGCGGCGACTACACGATTTCCGACGTCACGCTGAACCGTTTCTTCGCCTACCACGTGATCGCGATGCCGCTCGTGCTGCTGGGGCTCGTCGCCGCGCACCTGATGGCGCTGCACGAGACGGGCTCGAACAATCCGGACGGCGTGGAGATCAAGAAGCAGCCGCACGACCCTGCAACAGGGCTGCCGCTCGACGGCATCTACTCGCATCCGTACTACTCGGTGAAGGACATCGTCGGCGTGGTCGTGTTCCTCGCGATCTTCTCGGTCATCGTGTTCTTCGTGCCGGACATGGGCGGGTACTTCCTCGAGGCGAACAATTTCCTCCCGGCCGATCCGCTGAAGACGCCCGAGCACATCGCGCCCGTCTGGTATTTCACGCCGTACTACGCGATGCTCCGCGCGGTACCGTCGTTCCTGAACAGCCAGTTCTGGGGCGTGATCGTGATGGGCGTCGCCGTGGTGATCTTCTTCTTCCTGCCATGGCTCGACCGGGGACCCGTCAAGTCGATCCGTTACCGCGGACCGCTGTACAAGGCATGGCTCGCGGCGTTCGTCGTCAGCTTCCTGATCCTGGGCTACCTCGGCGTGGTGCCGGTCACCGTCTGGGGCCAATTCCCGGAAAACTGGTGGCTGCTGGGTGCGGCGGACCGGGCCACGGTCGTCGCGCGCGTGCTGACCACCGTGTATTTCCTCTTCTTCCTGCTGATGCCGTGGTACACGGCGATCGACAAGACCAAGCCCGTGCCGGAAAGGGTGACCGGATGATGAACAAGACTGTCGCCCTTCTCGCTGCCTTCCTGCTGGCCGCCATCGCGGGGCCGGCGGCGTCCTCGGGCGGCGACATCCGCCTCGAGCCCGCGCCCGGCAATCGCCTCGACCTTCCGTCGCTGCAGCGCGGCGCGCGCACGTTCGTCAACTACTGCCTCAACTGCCACAGCGCGAGGTTCATGCGCTACAACCGGCTGACGGACATCGGCGTCGACTTGTCCATGATCCAGGACAACCTGATGTTCGCCACCGACCGGATCGGCGACACGATGACGGTCGCGATGTCGCCGCAGGACGGCAAGGCGTGGTTCGGCGTGCCGCCGCCGGACCTGTCCGTCATCGCGCGCGTGCGCGGCACCGACTGGCTGTACAACTATTTCCTGGGCTTCTACCGCGACGACGCCGCGCGCAGCGGGTGGAACAACCTCGTGTTCCCGAACGTCGGGATGCCGCACGTGCTTTCACGTTATTCGGGCACGAACCGGCTCGTCAGCACCGAATACGAGGATCATGAAAAGGCGGAGGCCGCGGCGATCGCCGCCAGGAGCCTCGTTGCACTCGCCCCGGCGCGCGACCATAAGTACGTCGTCGAGTCGCTGGCGCTCGAGACGCCCGGCACGCTGTCGCAGGTCGAATACAAGGCGATGGTCGCCGACCTCGTCAATTACCTCGATTACATGGGCGAGCCCGTCAAGAACGAGCGTATCAGCCTTGGACTTGTCGCGCTCCTGTATTTCGTCCTGCTGTTTGTTTTCGCCTACTGGCTTAAGCGCGAATACTGGAAGGACATCCACTAGCGGCAATCGTAAAGCTACTGCGGGACCGATCTGCGTTGTTGCTCGGCCGCTCGGAATCCTCATGTACTACCGTGTACATTCCGGTTCCTCGCAACCTCGCGCCTAGCATCCCGGCCTCCTCGCGACGCTTTCCGATTCGCCGCTGAATCCGCAGTTCACCGCAGTTGCCCGGGCTCGAGCCCTATTTCGCGCCAATGTCGTGCGCGAGGAGAACAAGACCATGATGACGCTCTATTCCGGGACCACCGATCCCTTCAGCCAGCGCTGCCGCATCGTCCTGCACGAAAAGGGGATGGACTTCCAGATCATCGACGTCGACCTCGACCACAAGCCCGAGGACCTCGCGGTGATGAACCCGTACAACCAGGTGCCGGTGCTGGTCGAGCGCGACCTCGTGCTGCACGAGTCGAACATCATCAACGAGTACATCGACGAGCGCTTCCCGCACCCGCAGCTGATGCCGGCCGACCCGGTGATGCGCGCGCGCGCGCGGCTGTTCCTGCACCGGTTCGAGAAGGAGCTCTTCATCCACATCGACGCGCTCGAAGGCAACAATCAGAAGCAGATCGAGAAGGCGCGCAACCTTGTGCGCGACAGCCTGTTGCAGATCGCCCCGGTGTTCGCCAAGCACAAGCACATGCTGGGCGAGGAATACTCGATGCTCGACGTCGCCATCACGCCCCTGCTCTGGCGCCTCGACTACTACGGCATCGCGATGCCGAAGCAGGCCGCGCCGCTGATGAAGTACGCCGAGCGCCTGTTCGCCCGGCCGGCGTTCTCCGAGGCGCTCACCAGCGCCGAGCGCGGCATGAGGAAATAGTTCAGGGGGATCCCCCGCCGGTCGGCCGGCGCCGGGGTCCTTTCCGCCGGGCGCTTGACCCTGCGCCTGCGCGGGGTAATATCCTCTCCCCATGTCCGAGCAATCCGCCAAGCCGTACCTCGTCCGCGCCATCTGCGAATGGTGCGCGGACAACGGCCTCACGCCTTACTTGGCGGTGAAGGTCAACGCGCAGACGCGGGTACCGGCGGCGTTCGTCAAGAACGGCGAGATTGTCCTCAACGTCAGCAATTCGGCGACGCGCCGGCTCACGATCGACAACGACTGGGTCCAGTTCTCGGCGCGCTTCTCGGGCACGTCGCAGGAGGTGTCGGTGCCCATGAACGCCGTGTCGGGCATATTCGCGAAAGAGACGGGCTACGGATTCGCGTTCACGATCGCGCAGGATCCGGCGGCCGCGCTTTCCGCCACCACGCTGCACGAGCAGGACATCGACGCGGCGCTGGAAAAGGACGTGCAGGACGCGCGCGACGCGAAGGACGGCGGCAAGGGCAAGCCGCGCCCGTCGCACCTGCAGATCATCAAGTAGCTCCGAGGGGCGCCGCGTGCCCGCCTACATGGCGGAAAGCGGGGTGATCGTGCCGAAGGTTATCCCGTTGCCGGTGTTGTTCTGGCGCGAAAGAAACGTTCCATCGTTGCGGAAGTCCGTGAAGCTCAGCGTCGAGGTCGAGTTCGATACCCGCATTGCGGCGCCGCTGGTGACGTAAAACCCGATGGCATATCCTGCCGCCATCGAGCGCTCGACCGTGAAGTCGCCCCCTCCGGAATAGGCGGTGAAGCCGGAACCGAAGCTGCCCGGCCCGAGTGCGCTGCTGTCCGTCACCTGGGCGGTTGCGCCATTGGCCGTAACAAAACTGGACGGGTACCCGGATACTTCGCAACGAGCCGCCTGCAGCGACGTGCCCGCGCCGTCGGCACTTATTCCGAAGTACGCCGTGGCCGGACAGAATCGCCACGCGGCAATCCTGGATCGACAGCTTTCCCGCGGCATTCACGACGAATCCGGAAGCAAGATTTCCGGTCGCACTGCTACCCGTGATCGAAGCGAGCGTCGGAGTGTCGATCGATGAGGTGCCGGTAACGGTGCCGCCATTGTTGCTGTTGCCGTCGAAGCTCGAGCGCTCGACAATCAGCGTGCCGCCGGCCGCTGGCGAGAACGTGAATCCGTTGTGGCCGTTCTGGCGTGAAATCGAGTCCCGGAGGATAAGGGTGTTGCCATCGTTGAACTTGATCCCATCGCCGGAGAAGCCCGAAATCTCGACCCGGCCGACGTCGACGCTGCCCGCCGTATTGACGACGACGCCGTTGGCGCCGCCTACGCCCGTGATGGTGAGGCCTCGCAGCACGACGGTGTCGGAGGTGCCCGCGTTCACCGTCACGCCGTCGCCGGAGAAAACGGACACGCCGGCGTAAACGCCCGCCGGCGCGATGATCGACACGGCCTGCGTGATCGTCACCGGCCCATAGCCGGCCGAATCGAGGACGAGGACTTCGCCGCCGGGCCTCGTCTGCCCAATCGCGACCGAAAAACTGCGGCACGGCGCCGTGAGCCTGCACGACACCCCGGCATTGACGTCGTCGCCCGCGGACGCGACGAAGGTGCGCTGCGGCAATTGTGCCAGCGCGCCTGCGCAAGCGACCAGCGCAAGCGTCGAGACGACGACATTGGACGACGTGTGGAAGTTGACGCGCATGATGGCCCCTTCGCGTGGTTTGCCTGGCAGATCGGTGCGACCGACCGCTCGCACGGGGCGATTCTAGCGCTCCGGGCCGTGCTCGTGGACCGCGCCGTCCGGCGCGCGTCAGAAGGCTTCGGTCCGTCCGTCCGCGTAGACGCGAATCCGTTCGCCGGGCTGCATCGAGAAACTGACCGTACCGCCGGCAAAGCGCACGTCGACCTGGTGCGGACCCGGCCACGGCGTCGGGACCGTAAGCGTGTACGGCGTTTGCGCGAGTATCCCCGACCCCCCGTCGACGATGCGCGTCATCGTGACCCCCGGGCTGCTGCCGGGCCGGATGCGCGCGACGCGGCCGAACTGGTTGCGCGATCCCGCGGCGTCGACGATTTGAATCACCAGCGTATTCCGGTTGATCCCGGGCGAGATGTTCCGCGCAACCACGGTCGGGCGGATGCCGCGCGTCAGCACGAGGTCGAAGGCGCCGTCGCCGTCGTAGTCGAACACCGACATCGGGCCGAAGGACAGGTCGTCGATCAGCGTCACCGGGTCGCGCTCGAACCGGGCGCCCGTATTGAGCAGCACGTACGACGTGGCATTGGGCCCGCCGGCGACGATCAGGTCCTCGCGACCGTCGCCGTTGAAGTCCGCCACCTGCAATCCGTAGATATTGGAATTGAGGTACTGCGGCAGGACGTCGCGCCGCGTGAATTTCGTTCCATCGAACTCCCACAGCGCGGGCCCGAAAGCAGGATGATGGATCACGAGGTCGAGGTTGCCGTCGTTGTTCCAGTCGATGAACTTGATGCCCTCGTCGAACGACCCGGGCAGGCCGACGGCCGCGGTGACGTCGGTGAACGTGAGGTCGCCGTTGTTGTGAAAGAGCCGCCCTCCGACGTAGAAGTCGATCCAGCCGTCGCCGTCGAGGTCCACGGCCTGCGCTCCCTCCACCTTGTTCGAGAGCGGCACGCCGCGCAGCGCGACGCCTGCCGCATCGGCCACGTCGGTGAAGTGGCCGGTGCCGTCGTTGATGAGCAGGTACGAATGCTCCGCGGGGTCGTTGTGGCTGTAGTAGGGGAAGAACAGGTCCACCGCGCCGTCGTTGTTGAAGTCGGCGGCGAGGATCGTCTCGCCGTAGCCCCGGATATCGAGCGCGGCAAACGCCGGGTCTTCGGTGAAGCCGCCGTTGCCGTCACCCAGAAACAGGCGGGCAAACGACATCGAGCTGCCGATGTCGGAATACGTGTTGCAGACGAGGTCGACGAAACCGTCGCCATTCAAGTCCGCCGCGCGGCAGTCGCGGTTGACGCGCCCCTTCGAAAAGAGACTCGCGAGCCCCGCTGCGCCAAGGTCGGCGCCTTCGATGGTGGGGCCTCCCGCATTGCGGCCACCGAGCGGCTCGTAGCGGCCGTCGCCGTTGAAATCGGCGATCGTCGGCGCAAGGATGCCGAGGCCCAGCGTCCGGATGGGCCGTCCAAGCGCGGAGAACAGCACGGAGTCCGCCGTCGTCTCGACGACGAAGTTGCCCGCGACCGGCATGTCCGTGGGCAGGCCGAACGACTCGATGATCGAAACGCTGGCGGACGGCGGGTCCGTGCTGACGAACCAATCGCCGCCGCGATAGATGACGAGGTCGGGCTTTCCGTCGCCGTTCCAGTCCGCGGCGAGCGGCACGTCGCCGGGCACACCGCCCAGAACGTAGATCACCGGGTTGTTGCCGTCGCGCTGCGTGTCGAAGTACCAGAGGCCGTCGCGATAGATCCCGAAGTCGGCCTTGCCGTCGCCGTCGACGTCGGCAAGCACGGGAAGGTCGCCCGGCGCGCCGCCGAAGTCATGCTCGAGGGCGACGGTGCCGTCTCTCGCCGTGTCCACAAACCATGCGCCGTCGCGGTAGATCACGAGATCGGCGCGGCCGTCGCCGTCGACGTCACCGACCAGAGGAACATCCTGCGGCAGGCCGCCGAGCGCGTACATGTCGTCCGCCGTGCCGTCCAATCCGCGGTCGACGAGCCAGATGCCGTTGTTGTAAAGGATGAGGCTGCTCTTGCCGTTGCCGTCGAGGTCGCCCGCAAGCACGTGCGTCGCGCCGACGCCGGGATACAGCACGAGGTCGGCTTCCGGCCCCGCCGTCATCCGGAAGTCGAACGTGAGATCGGAGGGGCGGTAGACGCCGAATGGCGACGACACGCGGTGAAACTTGGGCGAAGAGAGTGCGCGGTCGAGCCGGCCGGCAAGGGGCATGTCGCCCGCCGCGCCGAAACGCGTCCGTCCGCATTTCCGGGCTGCCCAAGGGATTCACGAGGACGGACCATTCGCCGTCGCGGAAGATGCCGAGGTCGGCGTTGCAGTCGCCGTCCCAGTCGGCGACGAAGGGAACGTCCGTGGCGCCGCTGCCGAACGTGGCGATCAGCGTCGCCGTGCCGTCGCCATCCAGGTCCGCGTACCACTGCCCGGCGCGATAGATCATCCGAACCGCGACTCCGTTGCAGTGGAGATCGCCCAGCAACGGAATGTCACCCGGCACACCGCCGAAACTGTCGATGCGGTCGACCGCGCCGTCGCGATGCGTGCTCGTGAACCACGTGCCGTCGCGGTAGATCACGAGATCGACCCGGCCGTCGCCGTCGACGTCGCCCAGCAGCGGTATATCGCCCGGCGCGCCGCCGAGGTAATAGGTCGCGTCCGGCACGCCGTCCTGGTCGAGGTCGACGGTCCAGACGCCGCCGCTGTAGCTGACCAAATCGGCGATGCCGTCGCCATCCATGTCGGCGACGCGCACGAATTCCGGTGCCGGCGACAACGTGAGCGTCTTGTCCACCGTGCCGGCCCGGCCGAATTCGAGGAACACCTTGCCTTGGAGCGGCCGGTACACGCCAAGATCGAGCGGAAGGCCCGCAAGCGCCGCTCCCGCGCTCATGGCGGCAATGGCGAAGGCAAGGCAGACGAGGATGCTGCGGGACCTGAACGACAGAAGCATCGCCGAATCGTGGGGTGAGGAGAAGGTGCCTCCGTTCCCTGTTGGGGTTGGCGATAGCTACTCGGCAGGCGGGCGTGATTATGCCATTTCTGGTGTCGCGGGCGCGGCCGCGCCATGCGAATGCCGCCGGGCGGATGATTGTCCAGCCAGCGATGTCGGCACGGGTAGAATTCCCGCCGGGCCGGCATAGCTCAGTTGGTAGAGCAGCGGTTTTGTAAACCGTTGGTCGTGGGTTCGATTCCTACTGCCGGCACCACACTCCCCCGGGCCGCCACCGCTCTGCGCATTGCACTTTCGCTGCCGTGTGACCGTTAGCAATCATTGTCAACGTCCGGGCATACTTGCCCGCATCGATTTCGTACAAACTGTTTCGTCCCGACGACGTTTGGCACATCACCCTCGGACGTATTCCCGAAAATGAAGTTCCGGGCACATGGGACCCCCAGCCTTCCGTGACCTGCAAAGAAGACGCCATCCGCGCCTCCACGAGTGGGCAGGAGACCTCGATGAACCACTACGGCATCAGCGCGATCCACTGGAACGAGAACCTCGGCGAGATCGATGAAGTGCTGTTGCACAAATTCGTGCGGCACCAGGATGACGGCACGCTCGTTCTGAGGCATGGCGAACCGACGTGGTGCTCCGATGTCGTGAGCCTGATCCGCGGCGGCGACATGGTCTGGATCATGCAGTCCGCCGGTCCGAACCGCTACATGAACACGGAGCATGTCGGCATCAATGTGAAACGCGGCCAGCAGGCGTACCTTTTCAGCTGCACGAAGAACGGGACGCCCACACCTACGCTGATGGCACTTCCGCGCTATCAAAAGCCCGATGATCCACCCCCCGAACCGCCGGAGCTTCGGAATTCGGTGGATGGAGCACGTCCCTCGTGAGGGCAGGTTCGATCGCGCTATCGCACGGGTGAGCGAGCGACGCGGCAGTACCCGTGAGAGCGGTTGGCATCGCTGATCCGGATGCATCGGTCTCCCTTTGGCCCTTCCTCAAACTCTGTAGACGACAGCGATCGCCTCTCGTCGCCTCGTCCCGTCAATTTCCGTCCGCGAAGGCTACAATCGCGAGAGCCGGAGTGTCGCAACCGCTCGCGACGTGTATGCGGCAATCCGGCGCCGAAAGTGGTTTCGCAGGTCGCAGGAAGGTCGCACCGATAGAGACATCCCGCGTCACAGGGGTGCGCGGTAGCGTTCGAATCCTGCGGTCGGCACCACGGAGCAATCGGCGGTCGGCGTCGAGGGGGACACGAGACGCTGGCCGATGTCTTGCACTACACCCGGGGGAAGCGCTCGTCCATGCCGCTCGTGAGCTTCAAGCCGACGAAGGCCCGGCTCGTCATCGAGGACGGCAAGGACAGCGTCCTCGTGATGAAGGTCACGGTCGCCAAGGGCGAGACGGTCGAGCTTTCGACGGGCGGGCGCCTGGAGGCGCTTGCGGGCGTCCTGCGCATCCGCGAGCGCAAGGTGAATGGATCGCGGGGCAATGGCGCGATCGGCTCGCTCATCTTCCTCGACGAATCCGGCCGGGGGGCGGATTTCAGCCCCGCGAAATTCCAGATCAACCTCGGCATGGCGGCCGACAAGTTCGAGCCGCTGTTGCGCGTGGCGCTTTCCGGGCGGCTTCCCAACAAGTTCTTCGTCGATGCCGGCGAGCGCGTTTCCGCGCGCGAGACGCGGGGCTTGTCGTACGGGCTGCGGCGCGACGTGCGGACCAAGGTCTGGGACACGACGTCGTTCCGGACGCTGCCCGTGACCAACTTCGCGATGATCCTTCCGATCGACGTGCCCGAGCAGAAGGAAAACGGTGCGCCGGTGGCGGAACCGTGGCCGGTCGAATCGATGGCGACCAATGCGCAGGTCGCCGAACTGGTCGACGACCTGCTCGTTTTTCAGAGCGAGACGCGCAACATGCTCTACGCGGTGATCGGCGTCGTCGCGGTCGCCGTGCTGATGGGGCTGGTGTTCGGGCTGGTGCAGCTCGTCCGTTAGGCGCCTTCGCGCATCGAAATCCGTTTGGCGCCGGCTGCCCGGCGTTGGTATGCTGTGCCCATCGATCAGCGACGAACGGCGAGGCATGAACCAGCTCGATTTCGCGAAACGAACGGCCGTGATCACCGGAGGCGCCGCGGGCATCGGCTTCGCGATCGCGCAGCGGCTGGTTCTGAGCGGCGCAACGGTTTCCCTGTGGGATCGCGATCCTGTCGCGCTTGCGCGCGCGGAAAATGCGCTCGGCCGCGGCACGCTCACCCAGTCGCTCGACGTCGCCGATCCCGATGCGGTGGCAAACGCCGCGCAGGGTGCTGCGCGCGCGCTCGGGCGGATCGACGTGCTCGTCTGCTCGGCCGGCATCACGGGGCCCAATACGACGACGTGGGAATACCCGGTCGACGCCTGGAAGCAGGTCATCGACGTCAATCTCAACGGTCTTTTCTACTGCAACCGGGCCATCGTGCCGGCGATGCTCAAGAACGACTATGGACGCATCGTCAACATCGCCTCGGTCGCCGGCAAGGAAGGCAACCCGAACGCCTCGGCGTACAGCACGTCGAAGGCCGGGGTGATCGGGCTCACCAAGTCGCTCGGCAAGGAGCTTGCCAAGACGGGCATTCGCGCAAATTGCGTGACGCCGGCGGCGGTGCGCACCGCGATCTTCGACCAGATGTCGCAGCAGCACATCGACTTCATGCTGTCGAAGATTCCGCTGGGCCGCTTCGGCGGTGTCGACGAGATCGCGGCGCTCGTATGCTGGCTCGCGAGCGAAGAGTGCAGCTTTTCGACCGGCGCCGTGTTCGATCTTTCGGGCGGACGGGCGACGTACTGACAATAGGCCCGTCATCAGCGATGGCTCCGAAGTCGGCCCGAATTCAACCAACGACAACATCTACACCCCGCAGAACAACGAAGTATTCGGCAACGCGAGCTCCAGCAACGGGCTGGTGCTCCCGGTTTCCTGCCAGTAGAAAATCCTTGCCGGTTGCGTTCCGGCGAAAACGGCTCACGGCCGCACGGCGAGCACGAGCTTGCCGATGTGGGCATTCGATTCCATCAGCGCGTGCGCGGCCGCGGCTTCGGCCAGCGGGAACACGCGATGAACGAAGGTCTTTACCGCGCCGCTTTCGACGAGCGGCCAGACGTCGCGGCGCAGCGCCTGCGCGATCTCCACCTTTCGCTGCTGGGGGCTCGCCCGCAACGTCGAACCCGTGATCGTCAGCCGCTTCAGCATGATGTGGCGCCAGTCGAGCTCGACGCGGCTGCCGCGCAGGAATGCGATGATGACCATGCGGCCTTCCAGCGCGAGGCATTTCAGGTTCTTCTCGATGTAGTCGCCGCCGACCATGTCGAGCACGACATCGACGCCGCGCTTCGCCGGTGATGCGTGCGACCTCGGCGACGAAATCGTGCGTCCGGTAGTTGATCGCATGCGCGGCGCCCGTTGCGACACAGAACGCCGCCTTCTCGTCGCTGCCGGCGGTGGCGATCACCGTCGCGCCGAAGTGTCGCGCGATCTGGATCGCGGTGAGGCCGATGCCGCCCGGTGCCGCCGTGGATCAGCACGGTCTCGCCGCGACGCAGGCGACCGCGGTCGACGAGGTTGTTCCAGACGGTGAAGAACGTTTCGGGCAGGCTCGCTGCCTCCTGCTTCGTCAATCCGTTCGGGATCGGGAGGCAGAACCCCGCCGGCGTCGTGCAGTACTCCGCGTATCCGCCGCCCGGCGTCAGTGCGCAGACTTGATCGCCGACGCGCCATTCGGTCACGCCCTCGCCGCACGCGACGATCGTGCCGGCGACCTCGAGCCCGATGATCGGCGACGCATCGGGCGGCGGCGGATACGCGCCGGCGCGCTGCAGGCAGTCCGGCCGGTTGACCCCGGCGGCGGCGACTTCGATCAGCACCTCGCCGGACCTGGGCTGCGGCACGGGACCGTCGGTCAGCGTAAGCACATCGGGCGGGCCCGGCTCGCGGGCGACGACATGGCGCATCATGGTGGGCAGGGGCATGGGCATCTCGTTGCGTAATGGGCAAGGGCTCATTGTAGACCACCTCGTCCATCGCCGCCGGTTGTCCGCTAAACTGCGTGCGTCGATGCGTGCGGATCCTCGGTGCCATGAAAAGTTCGTGCAGGATTGGGTCGAACGCGCGTCAGTGTCGCCGCGGTGACGATCGCCACGCCGTGCTTCGCAACGTCACTCTCCTCGTCCGCACGGCCCGCTGCTGGCCGCGCCTGCCGGCCGTCGCGCTTGCCGACCGCGTCGTGCATGACTACGCGGCGCTTGCCGCGAATGCCGCGCGCATGGCGGGCGCGTTCGCCGCTGCGGGACTTCTCGCCGGGGATCGTGTGGCGCTCGTCGCGCGCAACGTGCCGGAATACATCGAGACCCTGTTCGGATGCTGGTGGGCGGGGCTCGTCGTGGTGCCGGTCAACGCGAAGCTGCACCCACGCGAGCTCGCGTTCGTCCTCGCCGACAGCGGCGCCCGCTGGGCGTTCGTCGACGCCGAATGGCATGCCGCGATCGGCGGCGTGACGGGCGACGCCCCGGTGCTCGAACGTGTCGTCGAACTCGGCGGGGCCGAGTACGCGAAACTTGCCCTCGCCGCGCCGCACGACAAACCTTGCCGGTGCGACGCCGGCGATCCCGCGTGGCTCTTCTACACGAGCGGCACGACGGGCCGGCCGAAGGGCGTCGTCATCACGCACGGCAACCTGCGCGCGATGAGCCAGTGCTTCCTGACCGACGTCGAGGCGGTCGCGCCCGGCGACGCGATCCTGCACGTGGCGCCGTTGTCGCATGGCTCCGGGCTCTATGTGCTTCCGCATGTTCTCGCGGGAGCGGTCAACGTCGTGCCGGCGTCGGGCGGCTTCGATCCGGCCGAGATCGTCGCGCTGATCGGGACGTGGGATCGCGCGTCGTTCTTCGCCGCGCCGACGATGGTGAAGCGGCTTGTCCGCGCGCCTGCGCTGGGCGACCTGCGCCTCGATCGCCTCAAGAGCATCGTCTATGGCGGCGGCCCGATGTACGTCGCCGACTGCAACGAGGCCTGCGCGGCGCTGGGACCGCGGCTCGCGCAGATCTACGGGCAGGGCGAATCGCCGATGACGATCACGGCGATGAACCGCGCGTTGCTGGCCGACGCGTTCGCCCGCGGCGATGTTGCGCGGATCGGATCGGTCGGTGTGGCGCAGACGGGTATCGACGTCGTCGTCGCAGATCATTGCGATATGCCGCTGCCTCCCGGCGAAGCTGGCGAGGTGCTCGTGCGCGGCCCGACGGTCATGGCAGGTTACTGGATGAACCCGGAGGCGAGTGCCTCGACACTTGCGAACGATTGGCTGCATACCGGCGACGTCGGTTCATTCGACGCGGACGGGTTCCTGACGTTGAAGGACCGGTCGAAGGATCTCATCATCAGCGGCGGCTCGAACATCTACCCGCGCGAGGTCGAGGAGATCCTGCAGTCGCACCCGGACGTCGGCGAAGTCGCCGTGATCGGCCGCGCGCATGCCGATTGGGGCGAGGAGGTGGTCGCGTGCGTCGTCGCGCGGGTGCCGCCGGCGGCGCATGGCGCGCTGGAGCAGGCGCTCGACGCGCTCTGCCTTGCGCGCATCGCGCGGTTCAAGCGGCCGAAAGCGTACGTATTCCTCGCGGACCTGCCGAAGAACAACGCCGGCAAGGTGCTGAAGACGGCATTGCGCGAGTTCGTCGCGTCACGAAGCCGACGGGGGAATGACCAAAGCGGCACCTAGTTCGAAGCGCGAGGCAAGGGCAGCGTGAACGCAAACGTCGAGCCGACACCGGGCGCGCTCGTGACCCAGATCCTGCCGCCGTGGAGCTCGATGAACTTGCGCGAAATGGCGAGCCCGAGTCCGGTCCCTTCGATCTTCTTCGCCGTCGAGCCGACCTGCCGGAACTCCTCGAACACCGCCGCCTGATCCTCCGGCGCAATGCCGATGCCGGTGTCGGTCACCGAGATCTCCGCCGCGCCTGCATGCCGTCGCGCACGCACGTCGATTCGTCCGCCTTCGGGGGTGAACTTGAGCGCGTTGGTCAGGAGATTGAGGAGCACCTGCTTCACCTTGCGCTCGTCGGCGCGGATTGTCCCCAGCGTCGGGGCAATCGTGTGCGCGAGTTCGATGCCGTGCCGGTTCGCGCGTTCGCGCACGAGCGTCAGCGCATTTTCGATTGCGCCGGGCAGCTCGAAGTCGGAGGGCTCCAGCTCCATCCGGCCGGCTTCGATCTTCGAGAGGTCGAGAATGTCGTTGATGAGGGACAGCAGATGGCGCCCCGAATCCAGGATGTCGCGCAGGTACTCCGCCTGCTTGTCGTTGATCTCGCCGAACAACCGCTCCGACAGCACTTCGGAGAAACCGATGATGGCGTTGAGCGGCGTGCGCAGCTCGTGCGACATGTTGGCGAGGAACTCGCTCTTGTGCCGGCTCGCCGTCTCGAGCTGCCCGCTCTTGATCTCGATCTCGCGGAACAGGCGCGCGTTCTGGATGGCCAGTGCCGATTGCGTCGCGAACGTCTTCAGCAGGTCGATGACCTCCGGCGCGAATTCGCCCGCCGTGTTCCGGTTGACGACCAGGCCGCCGAGAAGCCGGTCGTCGCGCAGCAGCGGGACCGCGAGCAGCGACCGGTAGCCCAATCGGATCAACGTGTCGCGAAGCCGGCTCTTGTAGCTGCGCTCGCCCGCGATGTCGCGAATCTGCACCGGCACGCCGGTAACGGCCATGCGTCCCAGCGCGCCTTCTCCCTTCGGAATCGGCTTTGCCCGCAGCGCGTCGACCAGCTCGTCGGGGAGGCGGTCGGTCGTGTGCAGGTGAAACTCGCCGCGGGTTTCGTCGTACTCGTAGATGGCGCCCCCGTCCATGCCGGCGAGCTTGGTCGCGCGCGAGACGATCGTCGACAGCACGGTCGGGAGATCCAGCGTCGAGCTGACGGCGTGCCCGACCTCTCCCAATGCCTTGAGCTCGCCGACCGACCGCGTGAGCTGCGTGGTTCGCGCCTCCAGCTCGGTGAACAGGCGCACGTTCTCGATCGCGATGACCGCCTGATCGGCGAAAGTTTGCAGCAGCGCGATCTGCGAATCGGAGAACAGTCGAACCTCCGGTCGCCAGACACCGATCGATCCGATGGCGATGTCGTCGCGCATCATCGGCACGCCAAGGACAGTGCGCGCGCCGACCTGCGAACCCGGCGCGGCAGAGAACTCGGAGTCGTTGATCAGGTCGGGCGTCTGGATCACGCGGCATTCCAGTGCGGCTCTGCCCGACACGGTGTCGCGGCCCGATTTTCCGAGGGTACCCGCTTGCGAAGCGCTCGCGTTCCGCCGCCGTCAACCCGGCGGTGGCCGCGAGGCTGAGCGTGTCGCCCTCGAGCAGGTAGACGCCGCTGAAGGCCGCGCCGCAAAGCGACAGCGCGCTGCGCACGATGGTCTCGAATACGGGCTGCACATCGGTTTGCGACTGGCTGATCACCCGCAACATCTCGCTCGTTGCGGTCTGCTGCTCCAGCGCCTCGGTGAGGTCGCGATTGCGCGATTCGAGCTCGGTGAACAGCCGGACATTCTCGATGGCGATCACGGCTTGATCGGCAAAGGTCTGGAGGAGCGCGATCTGGCCCGCGGGAAACGGCCCGGGCTCGGGGCGGCCCACGACGATCGCGCCGATCGGAAGCGCCTGGCGCATCAGGGGGACGGCAAGGACGCTGCGGAAGCCCCCGGCGAGCGCCTCCGTCTTGGTTGCGTACTCGGGATCCGCGAGCACATCCGGTATGGCGACGACGCCTCGCGTCAAGACCGCCCGCGGTGCCGCATTGTCGCGGCCGAGCGGCCTCGGATAGAGCCGGCGGATGCCTTCTGCTCCGCCCGGCGCTGCGCTGACGATCGCGGCGACGTGCAGCATCTCGCCGTCGAACGTGAGGACATTCGCCGAGCTCGCGCCGCACAGCTTCAGCACGGCCGCCGCGATCGTTTCGAACACCGGCTGCACATTCGTCGGGGACTGGCTGATGACGCGCAGAATGTCGCTGGTCGCCGTTTGCTGCTCGAGCAATTCGGCCAGGGCGCTATTGCGCTGCTCGAGTTCGTTGAACAAGCGAACATTCTCGATGGCGATCACCGCCTGGTCGGCGAAGGTATCCATGAGCGCAATCTGCTCGTCGGTGAACGGTTTGACGACCAGCCGGTAGATGACGATGACCCCCAGCAGCTGGTCGCCCTTGAGCAAGGGAACTCCCAGTGTCGTGCGAACCGGGTTCACAACGGGATCGCCGTACGCGTACTCGGGATCGGCCTGAGCGTCCGGAATGTGCACCGTTTGGCGCAGGAGGGCGGCACGCGCCGCACAGCTCTGCCGACCCGGACGGTGCGGATTGCGTGCCTGGAACTCCTTGAGCTCCGGAGACGCGTTGTGGGCCGCCGCCATCCGGAGCGCCTCGCCGTCGAACCGGAAGATGAACGCCTTGTCCGCGTCGCACAGGCTGACGGCGTTTTCCACCAGCGTCTCGAACACGGGTTGTACATCGGTTTGCGACCGGCTGATGACGCGCAGGATCTCGCTCGTCGCGGTCTGCTGCTCCAGCGATTGCGTCAGCGAGGCGTTGCGTAGCTCGAGCTCCTTGAACAGCCGGACGTTCTCGATGGCGATGACCGCCTGGTCGGCGAAGGTCTGCAGCAGCGCAATCTGCTCGTCGGAAAATGGCCCGGGCTCGGACCGGCCGACGCTGATTGCGCCGATCGGAAGCCCTTCGCGCATCAGCGGAACCGTGAGCGCGCTGCGGAAGACCCGCTACGAGCGCGGTGTTCCGGATTACGTACTCGCGGGTCTTCGAGCACGTCCGGGATTGCAACCATGGCACGCGTCAACACGGCCCGGGCAACCCCGGTCTCCCGACTCGGCGGCCGCGGGAAGGATTGGCGAACGGCGTCGGCACCTTCCGCGATTTCCGAGGGCGGCCAAATGGATCAACTTGCCGTCGAAACGTGTAGACGTTGGCGGAGCTGGCGCCAAAGAGCTTCAGCGCCGCCGCCGCGATGGTGTCGAAAACCGGCTGGACATCCGTCCGCGACCGGCTGATCACGCGCAGGATCTCGGCGGTCGCGGCCTGCTGCTCGAGCGCTTCGGCCAGACGCATCCCGAGTCCGCCCGCCGCAGGTCGTGCCGGCTTGCTGCTTTTCTTTGCGGCAGGGCGGGTCGTGCGGGGCATATGGCCCGGCGACGCTACATCGTTGCCGGCGACCGGTCAAGAATGAGGCGCGGTCACGCGCGTCGGCAGGGACCGGCGCGCCAGGATGAGCGAAACGAGGGCCAACGCGTAGCCGATCGCCAGCAGCCACAGCGTGGGGCGAATCCCAATGCCTTCGGCGAGCATGGCGCCGACGAGCGCGCCGGCCGGTGTCAGCACGCCGTTCGCGACCTGGAAGGTGCCGGCCGCGCGGCCGAGCGCCTCGGGCGGCAGCAGGCGCTGCCGCAGCGTCGTTTCGTTGATGAGATAGACGGTCAGCACGCCATCGCCGAGCAGTTGCGTGGCGATCAGGAACGTCATCGCGATCCACGGCACCGGCGGCGCCAGCGGGATCAGCACCTGCATCGCCGCGCCAAGCGCGAGCGATCCGATCAGCGTCCGGCGCGGGCCGAATCGTTCTGCCGCCCGCCTTGACGCCATCGCGCCAGCCAGCGCGCCGATCCCGCCGCAGCCGATCGCGATGCCGAGCTCCGTCGGCGTGAGCGCGAGGTCGCGCAGCGCGAACAGCGTGTAGAGCGATGCCATGAAGCTGCCGAAGAGCGTCATCGTCGCCGAGGCGATGAACAGCGCGCGGACGGCCGGATCGCGCCAGACGACGTGGATCCCGGTGCGCGCGTCCGCGAGGAGCGAAGCGGCGGCCGGGGGCGCGACGATCTTCTCCTCCTTGCGGATTCGCGCAATCAGCAGCGCCGATGCGACAAACGTCAGCGCGTCGGCGGCGATCGCGATCGGGGCCGTCAGCCATGCGACCAGAGCGCCGCCGAGCGCCGGCCCCGAAATTTCCGCCACGGCGTCCACGGCCTCGCGCTTGCCGTTGGCGTCCAGCAGCTGGTCGCGTCCAACGAGATCGGCGATGAACACGTGATCCGCCAGGTCGAACAGGACGGTCGCGACGCCGGTGATCGCGGCGATCGCGTAGAGGAGCGGCAGCGAGAGCATGTGCGACCAGGCCGCGACCGGAATCGCAAGCAGCGCGACGGCGCGCACGACGTCGGTGCCGATCAGCACGGGCCGCCGGCGATGGCGATCGACCCAGCCGCCACCCAGCCACGCGAACAACGCACGCGGCAGCGTCAGCGCGACGGCGAGGAGGCCGAGATCGAGCGCACCCGCGCCCGCGACCAGGATCGCGGCCATCGGCAACGCGGTGCGCGTGATCCGCGAGCCGACGGCGGAGACGCCCTGCGCGTTCCACAGCAAAAGGAAATCGCGATGGCGCCAGAGGCCGTGGCGCGGCAGCCACGCGAGCCGCCCGTTGGCGTCAGTAGACAACGCGGACGTTTTCCGGCGCGAGCCAGTCGCGAAGTTGCGCGAGCAGCGTCTCGTCGGGATTCACGCGCCAGGATTCGGGCAGCTCGATCTCGCCGCCCAAGCCATGGTTGCGATACTCGACGACGATGCCGCAGCTGCCGTTGCGGAAGGGGCCGAGCAGCGCGGCAAGCCGCTCGGCGTCCGCGCCGCCGTTGCAGGCGAGGCGCAGTCCCTTCGCGAAGCGCTTGCGAATCGCCGGCAGGTCGTGCACCGCCTCGGCGACGACGCGCAGGCCCTGCACCTGGCCGTCGTCGGTCATCCGCTGCTGCACCTTCACCTCGACGATGACGAGCTGATCCTCTCGGAGCAGGCTGCGCGCGGCATCGAACGTCTCGTTGAAGACCACGACTTCCGCCGAGCCGCCGCCGTCGTCGAGTGTCACGAACGCCATCTTGCCGCGCCGGCCCGTTTGCACGCGCAGCGCGGTGACGATGCCGGCGATCATCACGGTGTCCCGGCGCGGCTGCAGGTTCGCGAGCGCCAGCCGGACGAGCGGTGCGAGCTCCGCCGCATAGCCCGCGAACGGATGGCCCGACAGGTAGTAGCCGAGCGCCGCCTTCTCATGAACGAGGCGCTCGGCATCCGTCCACTCGCGCGACACGACCAGCGGAAGCGGCTCCGTCGATTGTTGGCCGCCGAAGAGCGATTCCTGGGAGCCTGCCGCATCGACGCGCTCGGCTTCGGCCAGTGCGACGCCGACGGACGCGAAAAGCGTGGCGCGCCGCGGATCGATCGCGTCGAAGGCGCCGGCGCGCACCAGCGCTTCGACGACGCGCCGGTTGACGAGCCGCTTGTCGACGCGCTGGCAGAAATCGTGGAGGCCGCTGAATGCGCCGCCCGCGGCGCGCGCGGCGACGATCGACGCGATGGCCTGCTCGCCGGTGCCCTTGATGCCGCCGAGCCCGTACCGAATCTGCTTCGTATCCACCGGCTCGAAGCGGTAGTTCGATGCATTGACGTCGGGCGGGAGGACGGAGATACCGAGCGCGGCGGCATCGTCGCGAAGCTCGCGCACCTTGTCCGTGTCGTCCATCATGAGCGACAGGTTGGCCGCCATGAACGCGGCCGGGTGATGCGCCTTGAAATAGGCGGTCTGGTAGGCGACAAGCGCGTAGGCGGCCGCATGCGAGCGGTTGAAACCGTAGCCGGCGAACTTCTCCATCAGGTCGAAGAGGTGCGTCGCCTTGGCGCCTTTGAGGCCGTTCTTTTCCGCGCCGGCCACGAAGATGTCGCGGTGGGTCGCCATCTCCACCACGTTTTTCTTGCCCATCGCACGGCGCAGCAGGTCGGCGCCGCCAAGCGTATAGCCGCCGATCGCCTGCGCGATCTGCATCACCTGCTCCTGGTACACCATCACGCCGTACGTCGGGGAAAGGATCGGCTCGAGGCGCGGGTCGGTGTAGTCGACGCGCTCGCGCCCGCTCTTCCGGGCGACGAAATCCGGAATGAGCGCCATGGGGCCCGGCCGGTAGAGCGCGACCAGCGCGACGACGTCCTCGAAACGCGTCGGCGGCGCCTGCTTCAGCAGATCGCGCATGCCGCGCGATTCGAACTGGAACACCGCCGCGGTGTTGCCGGTCCGGAAGATGTCGTAGGCCGGCTTGTCATCGAGCGGCAGCGTGTCGAGCGAAAGCGAGAACGACGGGTCGAGCCGGCGCACGTAGCGCATTGTCCAGTCGAGGATCGTCAGCGTCGTGAGCCCGAGAAAGTCGAACTTGACGAGCCCGATCGCCTCGACGTCGTCCTTGTCGAACTGCGAGACGAGCCCGTCCGCGCCGGCCTGCGTGTAGAGCGGGCAGAAATCGGTGAGGCGTCCCGGCGCGATCAGCACGCCGCCCGCGTGCATGCCGACGTTGCGCGTGAGGCCCTCGAGCGACTCCGCGAGCTCCAGCAGCTCGCGCACTTCCTCCTCGCTCTTCTCGCGCTCGGCGAGGAGCGGCTCCATCTCGCGCGCCGATTTGAGCGTCACGAGCTTGCCGGGCGTGAACGGGATCAGCTTCGCGATGCCGTCGCAGAACATGTACGGAAGGTCGAGCACGCGGCCGACGTCGCGCACGACCGCCTTGGCCGCCATCGTGCCGAACGTCGCGATCTGCGACACCGAGTCGGCGCCGTACTTGTTCTTCACGTAGTCGATGACGCGGTCGCGGCCGTTCTGGCAGAAGTCGATGTCGAAGTCCGGCATCGAGACGCGTTCCGGATTGAGGAAGCGCTCGAACAGGAGCGCGTAGCGAATCGGGTCGAGGTCGGTGATGCCGAGTGAATACGCGACGAGCGACCCCGCGCCGGAGCCGCGGCCCGGGCCGACCGGCACGCCGTTGCGCTTCGCCCAGTTGATGAAGTCGGCAACGATCAGGAAATAGCCGGAGTAGCCCATCTGCACGATCGTCTTCGTTTCGAAGTCGAGGCGCGCCGCGTAGTCGGCGCGCTTGTTCGCGCGCACCGCCGGGTCGGGGTAGTTCGACTCGAGGCGGCGCTCGAGGCCCGCCGCGGCTTCCTGGCGCAGGTGGTCGTCGAGCGTGACGCCGGCCGGCGTCGGAAAATCGGGCAGGAAATTCTTGCCGAGCGGGAGTGCCAGGTTGCAGCGCTCGGCGATCTTGACCGAGTTCGCGAGCGCTTCGGGGAGGTCCGAAAACGCCAGCGCCATTTCGGCCTGCGTCTTGAAATACTGGTCGGGCGTGAACCGCTTCGGGCGCCGCGGGTCGGCGAGCACGTGGCCCTCGGCGATGCACACGCGCGCCTCGTGCGCGCGAAAACCGTCCGGCCGGAGGAACTGGACCGGATGCGTGGCGACGACCGGCAGAGCGAGTTCCTGCGCGAGCGCGACCGTCGCCGCGACCAGCGCGTCGTCGTCGGCATGCCCCGCGCGCTGCACCTCGAGGTAATAGCGGCCCGGAAAGCGGGCGGCCCACTCTTGCGCCGCCTTTTTCGCGCCGCCGCGGTTGGCCTGCCGCAGCGAGGCGCCCGTGTCACCGTCACGCGCGCCGGAAAGCGCGATCAGCCCGTCCGTGCCTTCGTCGAACCACTCGCGTTTCATCTCCGCGCGCCCGCGATACGCGTTGCCGCGGTAGGCGCGGGTCAGCCAGTCGGTGAGCTTGAGCCAGCCCGCGCGCGACTGGACGAGCAGCAGCGCGCGAAACGGCTGGTCGCGTTCGGCGTCGTGCGTGAGCCACACGTCGCAGCCGAGGATCGGCTTGACGCCCGCGCCGCGCGCCGCCTTGTAGAACTTGACGAGGCCAAATGCGTTGGCGAGATCGGTGATCGCGAGCGCGGGCATCGCGTCGGCCACGGCCGCGCCGATCGCGTCGTCGATGCGCACGGTCCCGTCGACGATCGAGAATTCGCTGTGCAGGCGCAGGTGGACGAAAGCGGGAGCGGACATGGCGGCAAGACGGAGGGTGGTAGAATTTTACCCCGTTCACCGCGCTTCGATCGCCTGGCTTGTCCGCGTCTCGTTTTTTCGCCCGCTGCGTGCGTTCGCGCGCGCTCCCGCTCGCCATCGGCGCCGCGATGTCGGTGTTCGTGGTCGGCTGCGCGACCACCACCGCCGTCGACTCTCGCGGTACGCCGGCCGGCGCTCCGGCAGGTGCGACCGGCGCGACCAGCGCTCCGGGCACCGCCATGCCCTCGAATGTCGAGCCGCCGCCGCCCAACGTGAACCTCTCGGGCTTCCCGCTCACGTACCGGCAGGGCTATGCGGACGGCTGCACGAGCGCCGGCGGAACCGAACGCAAGGACATCGCCCGGTTTGCCGGCGACGGCAACTATCGCACGGGCTGGCAGGACGGCCTCGCGCTCTGTCGCAAGAAATGACGCGCGCTCGCGGCGACAGCGGGACCCGCCGTTGAAGGCCGCGACCTCGCGCCGCGTCAGGCTGCGCGGACTCGACCATCACGTCCTGACCTGGGGCGACGCCGGGTCGCCCAAGCTCTTCCTGCTGCATGGCTGGATGGACGTGGGCGCGTCGTTCCAGTTTCTGGTCGACGCCCTTGCGGGCACTTGGCACGCGATCGCGCCGGACCTTCGCGGTTACGGGCGAAGCGAATGGCAGCCCCAGGGTTACTGGTTCGCCGACTACATCGCCGACCTCGAAGCGCTCGTCGATGCATTTGCACCCGGCGAGGCCGTCGATCTCGTCGGTCACAGCCTCGGGGGCAACGTCGCAATGATGTACGCCGGCGCGCGGCCGGCGCGCGTGCGCCGTCTCGTCTCCCTCGAGGGCTTCGGCATGCCGGCCCAGTCGCCCGACGTCGCGCCGAAGAAGATCGCCGCGTGGCTCGACGCGCTCGCCGATCCCCCGTCGTTCGCGCCTTATGCGAATCTCGACGCGGTCGCCGATCGCCTGCAGAAGACCAACGCACGCCTGCCGCGCGACAAGGCGCTCTTTCTCGCCGGCCACTGGGCGGAGACGACCGCCGATGGCCGCGCGCGCCTGCGCTCGGATCCCCGGCACAAGCTTCCGTTTCCGACGGCCTACCGGCTCGACGAGGCGTATGCGGTGTGGCGCAACATCACTGCGCCGACGTTGTGGATCGCGGCCGCCGACTCGACGATTCCGAAATGGCTGCACGACCCCGCCGCGGGCGACGCGAATCCGGATGGGCTCGATGGCGTCCGCCGGCGCATGGCGCACGTCGCCGGCGCCCGGCTCGTCGTCATTCCGGATGCCGCGCACATGGTGCACCATGACCAGCCGCGCGCGACGGCCGCGGCGATCGAAACTTTCCTGAGCGAATCGACGGCGCGGCGATGACGTCGAGGCGGGTCGGCATCCACACCCGCCGGGGCGCCTACGCCGCGCTCATCGTGCTGACGCTGATCTGGGGCAGCAACTGGATCGTGATGAAGGAGGCGCTAGCCCATGCGCATCCGGTCGTCGTCAATATCCAGCGCACCTGGATTGCGATTGTCGTGCTGTTCGGCGTGCTCGCCCTGCGCGGGCAGCCCCTGTTGCCGCAGGATTGGCGCGCGGCGGCCATCGCGGGCTTCTTCCAGACGACGATCAATTTCGGTTCGACGACGATGGCGCTCGCGGGCGGTGGCGTCGGCCGGACGGCCGTGCTCGTGTTCACGATGCCGTTCTGGACGTTGCTGATCGCGTGGCTCGTCCTGCACGAGCGCGTTCGCGGATGGCAATGGGTGGCCATTGCGTCGGCCTTCACCGGACTTTTGTTCGTGGTGGAGCCGTGGAACTGGCAGGGCAGATCTCGCGCCTCGACTTTGGGCGGTGCTCTCGGGCTTCGGCTGGGCGGCGGGATCGGTGGCGACCAAATATTTCCAGAAGCAGCGCAAGCTCGACACCCTCAATTTCATCGCATGGCAGATGCTGCTTGGCGTCCTGCCGTTGATGTTGCTGCCATTGCTTTTCGATTTCCCCGAGACGCGCTGGAGCGTCACGCAAGCCGCCCTGCTGTTTTATGTCGGCGCCGTCTCCACCGCGTTCGGCTTCCTGCTGTGGATCGCGGTGCTGCGCTTCCTGCCTGCGGGGACGGCATCGCTCAACATGTTCGCGATTCCCGTCATCGCGCTCGGCAGTTCGGCGCTCGTCTACGGCGAACGCCTTTCGCCCATCGAATGGATCGGGATCGCGCTCATCGCCGCCGGCCTCGTCATCGTGACGATCGTGGCGCTCAAGGGCGGCCGTCGCGACGAGACGCCGCTCGGCGGACACGCGCCGCTCGAAGGAGGCTGACCCTCGCTGCGGTTGGCCGGACGGGGGCGCTGTAGAATGGCGCCTCTTTTTTATCGTCGCCCCATGACCGATACCGCACCCGATTTGTCCCGCCTCAGGATCGACCGTGGCGTCGCACCGATCCGTTCCCGCCGCCGCCGCCGATGGCTTTGGCTCGGCATCGCGGCGCTCATCGCCATCGCCGGCGCCGCGTGGTATGTTTCGCAGCCGCACCCCGCGAAGGTGGAGACCGCCACTGTCGTCACCGCCTTTCCGTCGCAGCAGTTCGTCGTGCTCAACGCGACCGGCTACGTCGTCGCGCAGCGAAAGGCGGCGATTGCATCGAAGGCGACCGGACGTCTCGAATGGCTCGGCGTCGCCGAAGGCTCGCGCGTGAAGTCCGGCGAAGTCATCGCCCGCATCGACAGCCGCGACGTCCGCGCGCAGGCGCAAAGCGCCGAGGCAGGTGTCAACGCGGCGAAGGCGGCGGTGGAGCAGGCGCGCGTGGAGCTCGCGAACGCGCAAACCGAGCTGAAGCGGAACCAGGACCTGGTCGCGAAGGGATTCATCACGCAGTCGGCGCTCGACACGGCCAAGATGCGCGTCGACCGCGGCGTCGCGGTGCTCGCGAGCGCGCAGGCGAACGTGAGCCAGGCGGCGGCCAACGCGCGCAATGCCGAAGTCACCGTGGACTATACGGACATCCGCGCCCCGTTCGACGGCGTGATCCTGTCGAAGAGCGCCAACGTCGGCGACATGGTGACGCCGTTCTCGTCGGCGACCGACTCCAAGGGCGCCGTGGTGACGATGGCGGACATGTCCACCCTCGAGGTCGAGGCGGACGTGTCGGAGGCGAGCCTGTCCAAGGTCAAGGTGGGCCAACCCACAGAGATCATGCTCGACGCGCTGCCCGACGTGCGCTTCAAGGGCCGCATCAGCCGAATGGTGCCCACGGTCGATCGCGCCAAGGCGACGGTGATGACCAAGGTGCGCTTCGACGAGATCGACCCGCGCGTGCTGCCGGAAATGAGCGCCAAGGTGTCGTTCCTCTCGCAGGAGGTGACGCCCGACCAGCAGAAGCCGCTCCTGGCCGTGAATCCGGAGGCGATCGCGCCACGCGACGGACGCACGGTCGTGTTCGTCGTGAAGGACGGCGTTGCAACGGAGGTCGCCGTGACGCCGGGACTCCGGATCGGCGACTTCACCGCAATCGCCGGCAGCGTCAAGAGCGGCGACAAGGTCGTGCTGCGCCCGGCCGCGGAGTTGCGCAATGGCGCCGCGGTGACGTTCGCCGCGAAATAACGCGCGGGCGATGATGGAGACCCAAGCCGCGGTCGAGGTTCCGCATGGAACGCCGTCGGTCGAACCCCTGGTCGCGATCCGCAATCTCGCCAAGTTCTACGTGCGCGGCGGCCAGGTCATTCCGGTCCTGACGGACATCAATCTCGACGTGTACCCCGGCGATTTCGTGGCGCTGATGGGGCCGTCCGGCTCGGGCAAGTCGACGCTGCTGAACCTCATCGCCGGCATCGACAAGCCGAGCGCGGGGGAGATCCATGTCGGCGGCGTCGACATCGCCACGCTGTCCGAGGGCGATCTTGCCGCGTGGCGCGCCGCCAACGTCGGCTTCATTTTCCAGTTCTACAACCTGATGCCGGTGCTCTCGGCGTTCGGCAACATCGAGCTGCCGCTGCTGCTGACCAACCTTTCACGCCGCGAGCGCCGCGAGCGCGTTGCCATCGCGCTTTCGCTCGTCGGGCTGTCCGACCGGCAGGACCACTACCCGAACGAGCTCTCGGGCGGCCAGCAGCAGCGCGTCGCGATCGCCCGCGCGCTGATCGCCGACCCCACGATCATCGTCGCCGACGAGCCGACGGGCGACCTCGACCGCGCAACGGCCGAGGAAATTCTCGTGCTGCTCGACCGGTTGAATCGCGAGCTCGGCAAGACGATCGTCATGGTCACGCACGACCCGAAGACGGCGGACAAGGCACACCGGCTCATCCACCTGGAAAAGGGCGTCCTGGTCGACTGACCTTCGGACGTCGCGGCGGCCATGCACTTCGCGCTCCTGGTCTTGCGCAACGCGTTCCGCCACAAGCTGCGGACGCTGCTCACGATACTCGGCATCGTCATTGCCATCGCGTCGTTCGGCGTACTGCGCACGATCGTCGATGCCTGGTACGCGGGCGCCAACGCGAGCTCTTCGGCGCGGCTCGTGACCCGGAGCTCGGTTTCGCTCGTGTTCCCGCTGCCGATCACCTACGCCGAAAAGATGCGCCAGGTGGAAGGCATCAAGTCGGTCGCGTGGGCCAACTGGTTCGGCGGCGTCTATGTGTCCGAACGCAATTTCTTTCCGCAGTTCGCGATCAGCGGCGCGTCGTATCTCGACATGTACCCCGAGTACACGTTGAAGCCCGAGGAGCGCAAGGCGTTTCTCGCCGACCGCGTGGGGGCGGTCGCCGGCCGCAAGCTCGCCGACAAGTTCGGCTGGAAGGTGGGCGACCAGATTCCGCTGCGGGGCACGATCTATCCGGGCACGTGGAATTTCACGCTGCGCGGCATCTACGAAGGGAGGGAAACCGCGACCGACGAATCGCAGTTCTTCTTCCACTTCGACTACCTGAACGAGTTCGTCAAGCAGAAGTATCCGCGCCGCGGCGATACGGCCGGCGTGTTCATCGAGGAACTGAAGGATCCGGAGCAGGCGTCGCCCGTGTCGCTCGCGATCGACGCGACCTTTCGCAACTCGCTCGCGGAGACGCTCACCGAAACGGAAAAGGCGTTCAATCTCGGCTTCGTGGCGATGTCGGAGGCGATCCTGCTCGCGATCCAGGCGGTGAGCTACGTCGTGATCGTCATCATCATGGCGGTGATGGCCAATACGATGGCGATGACCGCCCGCGAGCGCTACGGCGAATATGCGACGCTGAAGGCGCTGGGCTTCCGCGGCGGTTTCGTCGCGCGGCTGATCTTCGCCGAATCGCTCGCCATTGCGCTTGCCGGCGGCGCGCTCGGCATCGCGCTCACATTCCCGGCGGTCAAGGCGTTTTCGAACCTGGTAGGGCAGATCCTGAGCGCGTTTTACGTGACGAACGAGACGGTCCGGTTGCAGGTCGCCTGCGCCCTCGTGGTCGGCGTGGTGGCTGCCGCCGTGCCCGCGTGGCGCGCGGCGCGCATCCGGATCGTCGACGGCCTGCGGGCGATCGGCTGAGGGAAGCGCGGGCGAAACGATGGCCATCCCGGTTTCCTACATCGCGCGCAATCTGTTCGCGCGGCGGCTGACGACGGCGCTCACCGCAGGCGGCATGGCGCTCGTCGTCTACGTTTTCGCCACCGTGCTGATGCTGGCCGCCGGCCTCGAGAAGACGCTTGTCTCCACCGGGCGCGACGACAACGTGATCGTGATCCGTCGCGGCGCGCAGACCGAGGTGCAAAGCGGCGTCGACCGGCAGCAGGCGGCGGTCATCGAAAGCCTGCCCGAGATCGCCGTCGATGCGGGCGACGTGCGGCTCGTGTCGAAGGAGCCCGTCGTTCTCATCAACCTGCCGAAGCGCGCGACGGGCAAGCCGGCGAACGTCGTGATCCGCGGCGTCACCGAAGCGGGGCTCGCGCTGCGCTCGCAGGTGAAGATCGTGGAAGGGCGGATGTTCCGGCCCGGAACCGCGGAGGTCATCGCCGGGCGCGCGATCGCCGACAACTTTCGCGGCGCCGGGCTCGGCGAGACCGTGCGCTTCGCGTCGCGCGACTGGACGGTCGTCGGCGTCTTCGACGGCGGGCGGACCGGCTTCGATTCGGAAATCTGGGGCGACGCGGAACAGATGCTGCAGGCATTCCGGCGCAACGGCTTCTCCGCCGTGATCTTCCGCCTCGCCGACCCGTCGCGGTTCGACGCCGTCAAGGCGACGCTCGAGGACGATCCGCGCCTGACCGTCGAAGCCAAGCGGGAAACGAAGTTCTACGCGGACCAGTCGCAGGCGCTCGCCAACTTCATCAGCTATCTCGGCACCGGCATCTCGATCATCTTTTCGATCGGCGCGATCATCGGCGCGATGATCACGATGTACGCGAGCGTGGCGTCGCGCACCTCCGAGATCGGGACGCTGCGCGCGCTGGGATTCTCGCGCGCCGCGATCCTGACGGCATTCCTCGGCGAATCGCTGCTGCTCGGCCTCTGCGGAGGCATCATCGGCGTGGCGGCGGCGTCGGTCATGCAGGCATTCTCGATTTCGACGACCAACT
The DNA here is from genome assembly GCA_963816925.1 of uncultured beta proteobacterium. Lineage (GTDB taxonomy): Bacteria > Pseudomonadota > Gammaproteobacteria > Burkholderiales > Casimicrobiaceae > CAIWHR01. Next base: position 143,768 of record CAWFMY010000011.1, read on the forward strand.
TCCAGACGTTTGCCGAGATCGCGTTCTCGTTTGCCCTGACGCCGAAGATCGTCGTGGTGTCGCTCGTGTTCTCGCTGGTGATGGGGTTCGTCGGAGGGTTCCTGCCGGCGGCGCGCGCGGCGCGGCTCAAGATCGTCGATGCGTTGCGCGCGGCGTGAACCATGGGCGTCGTTCCGCTCGTCCTGCTGTGCACGGTCATCTGGGGCTCGACCTGGCTCGCGATCACCTATCAGCTCGGCACGGTGGCGCCGGAGGTGTCCGTTGCGTACCGTTTCGCGCTCGCCTCGGCACTGATCGCCGCCGGCTGTCTCGCGACGGGGCGCTCGCTGCGGTTTCCCTTGCGCGCCCACGGCCTGCTGGTCTTGCAGGGCATGCTCTTTTTCGGCTTGAACTACATTGCCATCTATCGCGCGGAGCAATACGTAGCGTCCGGGCTGGTCGCGGTGCTGTTCTCCACCATGGTGATCATGAGTCTCGTGGGGGCGCGGATTGCCTTCGGCATGCCGATCACTGCGCGGGCACTCGCGGGTTCCGTGCTCGGCGTGGTCGGCGTCGCGCTGCTGTTCCTGCCCGAGCTCATGGCGGCACGCGCGGGCGGCGGCGCGGCGCTTGGCATCGCGTTCGGCCTCGGCGCCACGCTGCTCGCAACAGGCGGCAACCTGGTCACGATGCGCATGCAGCGACGACATCTGCCCATTGTCGAAACGACGGCCTGGGGCATGGGCTATGGCGCGCTCATCGCGGCAATCGTCGCGACGCTGGGCGGAGTGACCTGGTCCTTCGATGCGCGCGTCGGCTACATCGCGTCGCTCGCGTACCTCGCGGTGTTCGGGAGCATCGTTGCGTTTCTCGCGTATCTGACATTGCTGAAGAAGGCGGGCGCCGGTCCCGCGTCCTACACCAGCGTCGTGACGCCAGTGGTTGCGATGCTGTTCTCCACGCTGCTCGAAGGCTACCGCTGGAGCTTGCCGGGTGTCATCGGCGTGGCGCTCGCCGTTGCCGGGAATGTCCTGGTGCTACGGGCACCGCGGCCTCCGCACCGCCGCGGTTAATCGTAATGCCGCTTGGGTCGGCCTTCTGCGGCGACTCGCGTTCGCTCGCTCCCCCTTGCCTTCGAAGGGGGAATGCGCGGACGGCGAGCAGGGGCCCCAAGCTCGCTTGGGGATGTGAGCAAGCGGGAGCGCGTTCGGAGGCCGACAGCTCGGTATCACGATCTGCAACGGCAGTGCGGAGGCCGAACCGGCTCGCCGCTCGCGCCGCGGCCTCCGCAACGCCGCGGTCAATCGTGATGCCGCTTGGGTCGGCCTACTGCGGTCTCGCCCCTCGCCTTTGGCGGGGGCCCCGGCTCGGCGCTCGCGCCGTCTGCCGATCACTGCGCGGGCGTTCGCGGGTTCCGTGCTCGGCGTGGTCGGCATCGCGCTGCTGTTCCTGCCCGAGCTCATGGCGGCACGCGCGGGCGGCGGCGCGGCGCTTGGCATCGCGTTCGGCCTCGGCGCCACGCTGCTCGCAACAGGCGGCAACCTGGTCACGATGCGCATGCAGCGGCGACATCTGCCCATTGTCGAAACGACGGCCTGGGGCATGGGCTATGGCGCCCTCATCGCCGCAACCGTGGCGACGCTGGGCGGAGTGAGCTGGTCCTTCGATGCGCGCGTCGGCTACATCGCGTCGCTCGCGTACCTCGCGGTGTTCGGGAGCATCGTCGCGTTTCTCGCGTATCTGACGTTGCTGAAGAAGGCGGGCGCCGGTCCCGCGTCCTACACCAGCGTCGTGACGCCGGTGGTTGCGATGCTGTTCTCCACGCTGCTCGAAGGCTACCGCTGGAGCTTGCCGGGTGTCATCGGCGTGGCGCTCGCCGTTGCCGGGAATGTCCTGGTGCTCGCACCAAACCTATTCGAGGCTGAGCTTCGCGTCGACGATGAGTTTTTTCCAGCTCGCGAGATCGGTCTCGATCAAGGTGCCGAGCTTCTCCGGCGTGCCCGGGATCAGCTCGGCGCCTTCGCGCTCGAGGCGCGCCTTGACGTCCGGCTGCGCAAGCACGCGGTTCATTTCGACGTTGAGCTTCGCGATGACATCGTGCGGCGTGCCCGCCGGTGCCACGATGCCCCAGTAGTTGATCACGTCGGCGTTTGGCACGCCTTCCTCCTGCCAGCTCGGCACGTCGGGCAGGAGCGGCGCACGGCGGGCGCCGGTCACCGCGAGGGCCTTCACTCTCTTTTCGGCGATGTACGGCAGCGTCGCCGACACGGTTCCCGTCATCGCCTGGATCTGGCCGGACATGAGGTCGAGCGTGGCCGGCGCGATACCCTTGTACGGGATGTGCACGACGTCGGTTCCGGCGCGGGCATTGAAAAGCTCGAGCGCGAGATGGTTGATGCTTCCGGGGCCGGCGGAGCCGTAGTTGAGCTTGCCGGGCTCGCGCTTCGCCAATGCGATGAACTCCCGCATCGTGCCGGCCGGCACGGACGGATTCACGACGAACACCAGCGGGCTCGTCGCGATCGGCGCGACCGGTGCGAAGTGCTTGACCGGGTCGTACGTCGCGTTCTTCGACGCGGCGGCGACCGTCGTGAACGGGCCGGCGACGAAAAGCAGCGTGTAGCCGTCGGGGTCGGACTTCGCAACTTCCGCTGCGCCTATCGCACCGCCGGCGCCCGTCCGGTTGTCGACGACGATCGTCGCCTTCATCGCGTCGCCGAGCTTCTGCGCGACGAAGCGGGCCACCGTGTCGGTTCCGGCGCCCGGCGGGAACGGCACGACGAGCCGGATCGGCTTCGACGGATAGCCCGGTGCTTGCGCCACGCACGCAAGCGATGCAGTGAGTAGCGCTCCCGCTACTGCGCCAATAGCTGTTCGCCGATCCATCATTGAATCACCTCGTCTGCGCGCTGCACGAGCGCGGGCGGAATTGTAAGGCCGAGCGCCTTCGCGGTCTTGAGGTTGATCACCAGCTCGAACTTGGTCGGCTGCTCGACGGGAAGATCGGCCGGCTTGGCGCCCTTGAGGATCTTGTCGACATAGATCGCGGCGCGCCACCAGAGATCAGCGAAGCTCGGCCCATAGGCCATGAGGCCTCCAGCTTCCACAGGCTGCCTGTTTGTGTACGCCGCGGGCAGGCCGCTCCTCGCGGCGAGGGCTGCAAGCTGCGTCCGGTGGAGACTGAACACCGGGTCGACGATCACGAGGATTCCTTCAGCGCGCTCCTTGGCCATCGCCGCAAACGCGGCCTCGAACGCGGCGGGATCCCGGGCCTCGAGCGGCTGAAGCTGCAATTCCAGCGACCGGGCCGCGACACTCACCTCTTCGCATCGTGGGCGTCAGCGACGTGACGTCCGGGTTCCAGAGGACCGCCACGCGTTTCGCCTTGGGCGCGACCTCCTTCAACAGCGCGAGCTGCTTGCCGTAGATTTCCTGGCCGACGCTGTAGGACAGGCCGGTCACGTTGCCGCCCGGTCGCGCGAGGCTCGAGACGAGGCCCAGTCCCGACGGGATCGTCGACGCCGATCATGACGATTGGAATGGTCCGCGTGGCTTTGCTCGCCGCCATCGCGGGCGGCGTCGGCGCCGCGACGATGACGTCGATGTTGAGCCGGACCAATTCAGCGGCGAGGTCGGGCAGCCGGTCATAACGGCCCTCGGCAAATCGGTAGTCGATGACGATGTTCTGCCCCTCGACCCAACCGCGCTCGCGCAGCCCTTGCCGGAATGCGTCGATGACCGTCGCGGATGCGGCAGGCGCGGCGGCCGACAGATAACCGATCCGGTAGATCTTTCCCGCTTGCTGCGCCTCGGTCGCAAGGGGCACGGCGACGAGGCCGCGTGCGACGTTGGCGATAAACGTCCGTCGATCCATCACTCGATCACCTGGTCCGCCCGCAGTATCACCGATTGCGGGACCGTGATGCCAAGCGCTTTGGCGGTCTTGAGATTGATGACAAGCTCGAACTTGGTCGGTCGCTCGACCGGAATGTCGCCGGGCTTGGCGCCCTTGAGGATCTTGTCGACTTGCGCAGCGGCACGGTGGGACATATCCGGGATGCTCGCTCCATAGGAGATGAGACCCCCAGCATCGACAAACTCCCGCTGGTGATACATCGCCGGCAGCCTGCTCGCGGCCGCGAGGTCCACGATACCGCGTCGCTGGCCAAAGAACATCGCATCGGTCAAGACGACCAGCGCTTCGGCACGCCCCGTCGTCATTGCCGCGAAGGCAGCATTTAGCTGGTCGGGAGATCGCGCGTCCACGACTTGAAGCTGCACGCCGAATGTTCGAGCTGCGACCTGCAACTCCCGGGTAAGGGAGGCATGTGCGCGATTCGTCGGATTCGCCAGCACGGCGATGCGCGATGCGGCGGGAGCCACCGCCTTCAGCAACTCGAGCTGCTTGCCGGCGATCTCGGGTCCGGTCAGGAAGGTGAGCCCGGTGATATTCCCCGTCGGGTGCGCGAGGCTGGTGACGAACCCCTCGCCGAGGGCATCCGCACTGACCGCCATGACGATGGGGATCGTCCGGGTGGCGTCCCTGGCCGCCTGGGTCGTCGCCGAAGAGGTCGTCACGATGATATCGACCTTGAGGCGGATCAGTTCGGCGACGAAGGCGGGGAGCCGATCGACCATTCCATCCGCGTATCGAACTTCGATAACGATGTTCTGACCGTCGACCCAGCCCCGCTCGCGCAACCCTTCCCGAAACGCGTCGACCGTGAGTCGCGAACTCTCCTGACTGTTGAGACTCAGGAGGCCTATGCGGGGCATTTTCGCGGCCAGTTGCGCATCGACGGCGAGCGGCGCGGCGAGGAGAAGAAGCGCCGCAACGGCGACGAGACCTTGATCATCGACGCGATGGACATGAGCCAGCGCAAGGCTCAGTCCTCGCCGTCTTTCTTGATCACGTCGACATTGTGGCTCCGGCCGCTCGCCTTCGCTCGCTTAACGTTCGCTGCGCTCACGTTAGCCTCGCCGCAATGTCGACATGACCGAGCATTCAATCTTCTCCGTCTTTCTTGATCACGTCGACATTGTCAATCAGGCGCGTGCTGCCGATCGTCGCCGCCGCGAGCACGATCAGCAGGTTCGGGTGGTCGTAGCCCTCCGGATGCGGAATGCGCAGCGCGAGGCCGTGGCGGACCGCGACATAATCGACCTTCCATCCGCGGTGCGCGAGTTCCATGCGGCCGGCCGCTTCGAGGTTCGCGTAGTCGTGGCGGCCGGCGGCGATCGCGTCGGCGATCTCGCGCAGCACCCGATAGAGGTTCGGCGCCTCCGCGCGCTCCGCCGGACTGAGGTAGGTGTTGCGCGACGCGAGCGCGAGGCCGTCGTCGGCGCGGACCGTCTCGGCTGGAACGATCTGGATCGGCATGTTGAAGCTCTGGACCATCCCGCGGACGATCTTGAGCTGCTGGCGGTCCTTCTTGCCGAACACGGCGACGTCGGGCTGGACGAGATTGAAGAGCTTCAGGACGACGGTGCACACGCCGTTGAAGAACCCCGGGCGCGACGCGCCTTCGAGCTCCTCCGCGAGCGGCGGCGGCTGCACGCGGTAAACCTGCGGCGTGGGGTACATCTCCTGGTCCTGCGGCGCGAACAGGACGTCGACGCCTTCGCGCTCGAGCCCCGCGCGATCGGCTTCGAGGGTGCGCGGATAGCGGTCGAAATCCTCGTTCGGCCCGAATTGCAGGCGATTGACGAAGATGCTCGTCACGACGGCGTCGCCGTGCTGACGGGCGATCCGGCACAGCGACAAATGCCCGGCGTGCAGGTTGCCCATCGTCGGCACGAACGCGATGCGGCGGGCGCCCGCGAGACGCTCGGAGAGTTCGGCGGCAGTGGTCACGATTTGCATGCGGGTCCCTGTCGAATATCCTGCGAAACTTCCCGACGCCGTCGCGAACGGCGCGCGACCGCGGTTCAAAAACAGTGTTCGGGTGCCGGAAACGAACCGTCCTTGACCGCGGCGACGTAGGCGGAAATCGCCGCCTCGATGCCGTCGCGCCCCGTCATGAAATTGCGAACGAACCGCGCCGCGCGTCCCGGCTGGATCCCGAGCGCGTCGTAGATTACCAGCACTTGCCCCGAACAGGACGCCCCGGCGCCGATGCCGATGACCGGCACACTGGCGGCGCGGGACAGCGCCTCGCCGACCGCGCTCGGCACGCACTCGACGACCAGCATCGCCACGCCGGCTTCCGTCAGCGCGCGGACATCCTCCAGCAGGGCCGCCGCCGCGACCGGCGTCTTGCCCTGGACGCGATAGCCGCCCAGCACATGGACGGACTGCGGCAGCAGGCCGACGTGGCCGCAGACGGGAATGCCGCGTGTGGTCAGGAAGGCGACCGTCGGCGCGAGCCACGCGCCGCCTTCGAGCTTCACCATCTGCGCGCCCGCTTGCATTGCCGCAACCGACGCGGCGAACGCGGACTCGGCGCTTGCCTGATAGCTGCCGAACGGGAGGTCGGCAATGACGAGCGCGCGCGCGGAGCCCGCCGCGACACAACGCGTGTGGTAGAGGACGTCGTCGAGCGACACCGGCAGCGTCGAGTCGCGGCCCTGGATCACCATGCCGAGCGAATCGCCGACCAGCAGCACGTCGACGCCGGCGCGATCGCAGACGGCGGCAAGGCTCGCGTCGTACGCCGTCAGCATCGCGATCCGCGTTCCGTCGCGCGCCATCGCCGCGAGCGCCGGGACGGTGATGCGCGCGGTGCGGCCCGAGGCGGGCGCCGGCGGCGTGTAAGGGGTTCCCATCGTGGCCGCCCCGGCTCAGGCGGCGTCGCCCAGATTGAAGAACTCGCGCTGTCCGCGCATCGCCGAAATGCGGGCGCGGAGCAGGTCGAAGTGGTCGGGGTTGTCGACGAAGTTGAGCCGCTCGCTGTTGACGATCAGCAGAGGCGCCGCTTCGTACTGGTAGAAATAGCGGCTGTACGCATCGGCGAGGCGTGCGAGGTAGTGCGTGGAAATCGTGCGCTCGTAATGAACGCCGCGACGGTGCACGCGCTCGGTCAGCGTCTCCACCGGCGCCTGCAGGTAGATCACGAGATCGGGGACGGGCGCCTCGAGCTTGAGCTGCGAATAGACCTTCTGGTAGAGCGCGTACTCGGCATCGTTGAGGTTGAGACGCGCGAACAGCGGGTCCTTGTCGAGCAGGAAATCGGCGACGGTCGCGCGGCGGAAGAAATCGAGCTGCCCTACATTGCGCAGCTGATCGACGCGCTGGAACAGGAACGTGAGCTGCGCCGGCAGCGCATAGCGCGCCATGTCCTCGTAGAAGCGCGCGAGGAACGGGTTGTCCTCAGGTCGCTCGAGCAGCTCCTCGCCGTCGAGATGGTGCGCGAGCTGCCGCGCGAGGCTCGTCTTGCCCGCGCCAATCGGCCCCTCTACGACAATGTAGCGGAGCTTGTCGATGTCCATGGCTAAGGCAGGCGCCGCGGCCGATGTGATCGGTGGGTCCGCGTGGGCGCGATCCGCTGCGCGCGCACCGCGGGCAGGAACGAGCGCGCGAGCCCGCGTCCGGGGATCGTCACGCGCGGCGAAAGCTCGACCAGCGGGCGCAGCACGAACGCGCGCGCATCCATGCGCGGATGCGGCACGACGAGGCGCGGATGGCGCAATCGCGCGCGGCCATAGAGCAGGACGTCGAGATCGAGCGTACGCGGCGCGTTCTTCTGCCGTTGCGGCTCGCGCCGCTGCCGGCGTTCGATGGCGCGCAGCTGCGCGAGCAAGCCGAGCGGCGGCAGCCTCGTCTCCAAAGCGACGACGGCGTTCACGAATTCCGGCTGCGGCCCCGGGCAGTCGAGCGGGTCGCTGACGTAGTTTCCCGACACGCCGACGACGCGCGTTCGCGGCATCCGGGCGAGCGAGCGGAGCGCGCGCGCAAGCTGGCGGCGCGGATGGCGGAGGTTGCTGCCGAGGCCGACGTAGATTCGCATCGCGATCATTCCGGGTCCGCATCGGCCGGCGGCGCGTCGGCGGACATCGCCTCGCTGCGTTTTTTCCCGCGCCCGCGCGAACGCCGCTTCTTCTTCGGCCCTTCGTCGGGCTTCAGCATCGACAGACGCTCGTCGTGGCCGGCGTTGGCGAAGCGGTCCCACCAGTCGGCAAGGCCCGCGCGCTCGCCTTCGAGCTCCCCGCTCTTGCAGCGCAGGTCGAGGAAGTCCCAGCCGGCGCGATAGCGGGGGTGCTCGAGCAGCCGGAACGGACGCTGGCCGGCGCGCTGCTCGAAGCGCGGCTGCAACGACCAGATTTCCTTGATCGTCCCCTCGAAGCGGCGGGGGATCGCGAGCTGCTTCGCCTGGCGTTCCAGCACGAGGTCCATCGCATCGAACAGCGCGGGGATCGAGGTCTCGCCGCGCGACTTCGAGGCGTTCCACGTCGCCAGCACCTCGTGCCACAGCAGGGTCGCGAACAGGAATCCCGGCGAGACGCCGCGGTCGTCGCGGACGCGCTCGTCGGTGTTGGCGAGCGCCAGTTCGATGAAGCGCTGGCCGCGCGGCTGCTCGAGGATCACGTCGAGCAGCGGCAGCAGGCCATGCGAGAGCCCGTGCGCGCGCAGGCTCTTGACGGTGGCGACGGCGTGCCCCGACAGGAGCAGCTTCTGCATCTCGTCGAACAGCCGCGCCGGCGGGACGTTGCCGATCAGCGGCGCGAGCTTGGCGATCGGCGCCGCGGTCTTGGGTTCGATCGCGATGCCGAGCTTCGCGGCGAGGCGCACCGCGCGCAGCATGCGCACCGGGTCCTCGCGGAAACGCGTCACCGGAGGCCCGATGAGCTTCAGCCGGCGCGCGCGGAGATCGGCGACCCCGCCGACGTAGTCCCAGACTTCCTCGGTGGCGGGGTCGAAATAGAGCGCGTTGATCGTGAAGTCGCGGCGCGCGGCATCCTCGGCATGCGACCCGTACACGTTGTCGGACAGCAGGCGGCCGTGCTCGTCGGCGGCTTCCTCGCCCTGCGCCGCGCGGAAGGTCGAGACCTCGATCGTCTCGGCGCCGGCGTGGACGTGCACCAGCCGAAAGCGGCGACCGATGATGAAGGCACGGCGGAACAGCGGCTTCACCTGCTCGGGCCGCGCGTCGGTCGCGATGTCGAAATCCTTGGGCTCGATGCCGAACAGGAGGTCGCGCACCGCGCCGCCGACGATGTACGCCTTGAAGCCTCCGTCCTGCAGGCGGCGGGTCACGTCGAGCGCGCCGCGCGAGAGCTGGTCCCGCCGCAGCGGATGGTCGGAAGGGCCGTAGACCCGCTCCTTGTGCGCACTTCCCTTGCGGCCGGGAATCAGGCGGTCGAGCAGGCGGCGGATCATCGCGCGGAAAAGGTAAACGCGGGGGGCGGCGCGCGGTCCGGCGCCATGGCCGGTGCGGGGCGGGAAACCAACGGGATCGACGGGGAGCGGCGGCGAGCGCCGCTTTTGAAGAGGGTCATCGAACGGGGCGCGATCATAGCATGGTGGACGGCGCCGACTCGCGGCGCCAGGCGCCCGGCGCGAGTCCGTCGATCGACCACGGACCTACACCGTACCGGATCAGCCGCAGCGTCGGAAGCCCGACCGCCGCGGTCATCCGGCGCACCTGCCGATTGCGGCCCTCGGTGAGCTCGAGCTCGATCCACGACGTCGGCAGGGCCTTGCGAACGCGGATCGGCGGCGTCCGCGGCCACAATCCCGCCGGTTCGGCAATGGCGCGCGCACGCGCCGGCGCCGTGACGAAATCGCCGAGATCGACGCCTTCTGCAAGGGCGGCGAGCTGCGCGTGCGTGGCCACGCCGTCGACCTGCGCGCGGTAGGTCTTCGCCAGCCGGTAACGCGGGTTGGCGATCCGCGCCTGCAGCGCCCCGTCGGCGGTCAGGATGACCAGGCCTTCACTGTCGGCGTCGAGCCGGCCGGCGGGATACACGCCAGGGATCGGGACGTAGTCCGCGAGCGTCGGCTTGCCGCTGCCGTCGCGTGAAAACTGGCAGAGCACGCCAAAGGGCTTGTTGAGGAGCACGATCCCCGGGCCCTCCGGCATGACGCCAATCGTTGATCTGGATCGATCCGCGGGGACCGTGCGCATGGCAGTATTGCTTGAATTCGAGGATAATTAAGGGTTTGCGACTGCCCGATCAGGCAGTCGTTCGCTTCATCGCGCAGCGCGGCCCGCGAAGGCGGCGCCTCCAAGGAGAGTCCATGTCGTTCCAGCATGTCAAGGTCCCGGCCGGCGGCCAGAAGATCACGGTCAACAAGGATTTCAGCCTCAACATCTCCGACAACCCGATCATCCCCTACATCGAGGGCGATGGCACCGGTCTCGACATCACGCCGGTGATGCTGAAGGTCGTCGACGCGGCCGTGGCGAAGGCCTACGGCGGCAAGCGCAAGATCCACTGGATGGAGATCTACGCCGGCGAAAAGTCGACGAAGATCTACGGCCCCGACGTCTGGCTGCCCGACGAGACGCTCACGATCCTCAGGGATTATGTCGTGTCGATCAAGGGCCCGCTGACCACGCCGGTGGGCGGCGGCATCCGCTCGCTCAATGTCGCGCTTCGCCAGGAGCTCGACCTCTACGTCTGCCTGCGTCCCGTGCGCTGGTTCAAGGGCGTGCCGTCGCCGGTCAAGGCGCCGGAGAAAGTCGACATGGTGATCTTCCGCGAGAACTCGGAGGACATCTACGCCGGCATCGAGTGGGCCGCCGATTCGCCGCAGGCGAAGAAGGTGATCGAGTTCCTGATCAAGGAGATGGGCGTCAAGAAGATCCGGTTTCCGGCGACCTCGGGCATCGGCATCAAGCCCGTTTCGTCGGAGGGCACCGACCGCCTCGTGCGCAAGGCGATCCAGTACGCGATCGACAACGACAAGCCGTCGATGACGCTCGTGCACAAGGGCAACATCATGAAGTTCACCGAGGGCGCCTTCCGCGACTGGGGCTACGCCCTGGCGGAGCGGGAATTCGGCGCGAAGCCGCTGGACGGCGGCCCGTGGATGTCGTTCAAGAGCCCGAAGACCGGCAAGGACATCGTCGTCAAGGACGTCATCGCCGACGCGTTCCTGCAGCAGATCCTGCTGCGCCCGGCCGAGTACAGCGTGATCGCGACGCTGAACCTCAACGGCGACTACATTTCCGACGCGCTCGCGGCGGAAGTGGGCGGCATCGGCATCGCGCCCGGCGCCAATCTTTCCGACACCGTGGCGATGTTCGAGGCGACGCACGGAACCGCGCCCAAGTACGCGGGCAAGGACTACGTCAATCCCGGCAGCGAAATCCTCTCCGCCGAGATGATGCTGGTCCACATGGGCTGGAAGGAAGCCGCGGCGCTGATCGTGAGTTCGCTCGAGAAGGCGATCGACGACAAGCAGGTGACGTACGATTTCGCCCGCCTGATGCAGGGCGCAACACAGGTGTCCTGCTCGGGCTTCGGCAAGGCGATGATCGAGCGCATGTAGCGGCGCGAGCGGCGCGCCGAGGCCGCACGGCGCGCAGCGCCAAGGGGGAGCGCGCAATCGCGAGTCGCCGCATGAGGCCGACCCAAGCGGCGCAACGATTCAATCAATCGGAGCGGAGGTCGAGCGTGAGCGGGCGCGGGTGCCTCAGGCGCGCAGGTCAGGGGGAGCGCGCAACCGCGAGACGCCGCAGAAGGCCGACCCAGCGGCGCAACGATTCCAAGTCGATGCGGAGGCCGCCGACAGCCCCGGCCGCGCACGAAGCGCCCGCCGTTCGGCGGGCTTTTTTCGCCTCCGAGCGTGCGGGGTGCGCGGCGCGCATAATGGTTTTGCGCGGCCGTACCGCGCCAACGACAAGGAGGGGAAGGTGCCATGCGCCGATCGAGCCGATTGATCCTTTTGCTTCTGGGCGCACTGCCGCTCGCTGCGCATGCGGCTCTACCGCAGCGGACGTTCGTTGCCTCGAACGGCGCCGACACGAATCCCTGCAGCCTCGCAGCGCCTTGCCGCAGCTTCGGCACGGCCGTCGCCGCGGTGGCGGATCACGGCGAAGTCATCGTGCTCGACTCGGCCGGCTACGGTGCGGTCACGATCACGAAGTCCGTCTCGATCATCGCGTCGCCGGGCGTCTACGCAGGCATCAGCGTGTTCTCGGGCACCGGGATCACGGTCGACGGAAGTGGGACATTGGTCGTGCTGCGCGGCCTGTCGATCAACAATCAGGGCGGCACCGGGCCTCATGGCCTCGACTTCCTGCAAGGAGGGATCCTGCACATCGAGAATTGCGTGATCTCGGGGTTCGCGCCAGGAGGCATCGGGATCAACATTGCGGCACCGGGGACCATCACGCACGTGCTCGACACGATTGTGCGCGACAACGAGGAGGGAATCGTGTTCCAGGGCAATGTCGTCGGCAACATTTCGCGAACGCGTGTCGAGCGCAACGTGTTCCACGGTCGTTTTCGTCACCGAGAACGCCAAAGTCGCGATCGAAGACAGCGTGGCCAGCGAGAACGGCTTCAACATTGACGTCGATGACGGATTCTTGGTCGGCGCGACCGCTTCGGCAACGGTCGCGCGGACGCTTGTCTCGGGCGGCTCCTACGGCATCTACGCCAAGAGCGCCGGAAGTACATCGGTCGTGAATGTCACCGTGATGGACAGCACGATCTCGCGGGTGGGGATCGTGGGCATCGCTGCGGCGGCCGGCGCGCGGTGGCACCGCGCGCGTGACGGCTGCTTCGCAATCAGCTGCAAGGCAACAGCTCCGCGCTGCAGTCCTACGGCGCGGGAGCTTCGTTGATTCTCGACGGCAATGCCGTCACCGGCAACGTTACCGGCATCGAAAGCCTCAACGGCGGGACGATCGTCACCCGCGGCAACAACACCGTCCATTCGAACGGAACGGACACTCTTGGCACTCCGTATACGTCGCTGGGCGGAATCTGACGCGCGCAAGCATCGCCGCAACGCGGCGCAGATGAAAAAGACCCGCCAACGTGGCGGGTCTCTCCTGTCGACCGCAACTGCGGCGGTGCGGAACGGAATGTCGGATTCCCGTCAGCCGGCGGCCTGAATATTGCTCGCCTGTTTCCCTTTGGGGCCCGTGGTCACTTCGAAGCTGACCTTCTGGCCTTCCTTGAGGGACTTGAACCCTTGCATGTTAATTGCTGAGAAGTGAGCAAACAGGTCTTCGCTGCCGTCGTCCGGTGTGATGAACCCGTACCCCTTCGCGTCGTTGAACCACTTGACGGTGCCGGTTGCCATAGTGCTGCATCCTTCCAGAATGAACGAGAGAGTGTTGATGTTTGGGCAGCAAGTACCATCTGCGGCTGGAGGGCGCGGAAAACGGGACGGGCCGGGACAGCAGCCACTTTGGAGCCAAACGTTGCTTTTTTAAGCGCAGAAACCCGAAGTCGTCAAGCTGGCCGCCCGTCAAACCGGTTTCCCCTTGAAAAAACTGTTGCAATCATCAAACATAGGCCCATATGGCCCAGATGCCTCCCCGTGGATAATGGCGAACAAGCAGCAGGACGGCGTAGTCCTCGAGCCGGTAAAGACCCGGCTCAAGCCGCCGCCGCTCTACAAGGTGCTCCTGATGAACGACGACTACACGCCGATGGACTTTGTCGTCGTGGTGTTGCAGACTGTTTTCGCGATGAGCCGGGAAAAAGCCACGCAGGTGATGCTGCAGGTGCATCGCGAGGGGATGGGGGTGTGCGGGACGTACGTCCGCGAGGTCGCCGCCGCGAAGGTCGACCAGGTGATCGACATCGCGAAACGGCACCAGCACCCGTTGCAGTGCACGATGGAGGAGACTTGAGCGTTAAGGCCGTATCGAGCCCGAACCGCCGCACCCCGCGGCGCCAGGACGCCGGCCGCGAAAGGCAACCGCGATGATTGCGCAGGAACTGGAAGTCTCCCTCCACATGGCCTTCGTCGAGGCCAGGCAGAAGCAGCACGAGTTCATCACCGTGGAGCACCTGCTGCTCGCGATGCTGGACAACCCGTCTGCGGCCGAGGTGCTGAAGGCCTGTGGCGTCGACCTCGACGAGCTGCGCGGCGTCTTGACCGACTTCATCGGCGAGCACACGCCGCGGCTGTCGCCGCACTCGGATGCCGACACGCAGCCCACGCAGGGCTTCCAGCGCGTGATCCAGCGCGCGATCCTGCACGTCCAGTCCTCCGGCAAGAAGGAGGTCACCGGCGCCAACGTGCTGGTCGCGATCTTCGGCGAAAAGGAATCGCACGCCGTCTATTTCCTGAATCAGCGCGGCGTGACGCGGCTCGATGTTGTGAACTACATCGCGCACGGCATCACCAAGAATCCGCAACAGAAGCCGGAGAAAGGCGAGTCCAAGGAAGAAGGCGAGGGCGGCAGCGAGGGGCAGGGCGCGCTCGAGTCGTACACGCTCAACCTCAACCTGCTCGCAAAGCAGGGCAAGACCGACCCGCTGATCGGCCGCGCGCTCGAGCTCGAGCGCGTGATCCAGGTGCTCTGCCGGCGGCGCAAGAACAACCCGTTGCTGGTCGGCGAGGCCGGCGTCGGCAAGACCGCGATCGCCGAGGGGCTCGCGCGCCGCATCAACGACCGCGAAGTGCCCGAGCTGCTGCGCGAATACCAGGTCTATTCGCTCGACATGGGCGCGCTCCTCGCCGGCACCAAGTACCGCGGCGACTTCGAGCAGCGCCTCAAGGCCGTGCTGAAGCAGCTCGCCGAGAATCCGAAGTCGATCCTGTTCATCGACGAAATCCACACGATCATCGGCGCGGGCGCCGCATCGGGCGGCACGCTCGACGCGTCGAACCTGCTGAAGCCCGCGCTGTCCACCGGCGCGCTGAAGTGCATCGGCGCGACGACCTACAACGAGTACCGGCAGATCTTCGAAAAGGACCACGCGCTCTCCCGCCGCTTCCAGAAGGTGGATGTGCCCGAGCCGTCGATCGCCGAGACCATCGAGATCCTGAAGGGCTTGAAGTCGCGCTTCGAGGAGCACCACGGCGTGAAGTACGCGCCGGCCGCGCTCACGACCGCGGCGGAGCTCTCGGCGCGCTTCATCAACGACCGCCACCTGCCCGACAAGGCGATCGACGTCATCGACGAAGCCGGCGCTGCGCAGAAGATCCTGCCGAAGTCGAAGCAGAAGAAGGTGATCAGCAAGACGGAGATCGAGGAGATCGTCGCCAAGATCGCGCGCATCCCCGCGAAGAACGTCACCTCCGACGACCGCAACGCGCTGAAGACGCTCGACCGCGACCTCAAGAACGTCGTCTTCGGCCAGGGCAAGGCGATCGACGCGCTGGTCGCGGCGATCCGGATGGCGCGTTCCGGCCTCGGCAATCCGGTCAAGCCGATCGGCAACTTCCTGTTCAGCGGGCCGACCGGCGTGGGCAAGACCGAGGTCGCGCGCCAGCTCGCCTATTGCCTCGGCGTCGAGCTGATCCGGTTCGACATGTCCGAGTACATGGAGCGGCATGCCGTGTCGCGGCTGATCGGCGCTCCGCCGGGGTACATCGGGTTCGACCAGGGCGGCCAGCTCACCGAGGCGGTCACCAAGCACCCCTACAGCGTGCTGCTGCTCGACGAAATCGAGAAGGCGCATCCGGACATCTTCAATATCCTGCTGCAGGTGATGGACCACGGCACGCTGACCGACAACAACGGTCGCAAGGCGGATTTCCGCAACGTCACGATCATCATGACGACGAACGCGGGCGCCGGCGAACTCGCGCGCGGGACGATGGGCTTCACCAACGCCCGCGAAGCCGGCGACGAGATGGCCGAGATCAAGCGCCTCTTCACGCCCGAGTTCCGCAACCGGCTCGACGCGACGATCTCGTTCGCGCAACTCGACCACGACGTGATCCTCAAGGTCGTCGACAAGTTCCTGCTGGAGCTCGAGGGACAGCTGCACGAGCGGAAGGTCGAGCCGTCGTTCACGCCGCGCCTGAAGGAGTTCCTCGCGCAGAAGGGCTTCGATCCGCAGATGGGCGCGCGGCCGATGGCGCGACTCATCCAGGACACGATCCGGAAGGCGCTCGCCGACGAGTTGCTGTTTGGCCGGCTCGTGGGCGGCGGCCACGTGACGATCGACATCGACGACGACGACAAGGTCAAGCTCGTGTTTGCGGAAAAGGAAAAGGAAGAGGCCGAGCCCGTCGCCTGAGCGATCGCCTGGCCACGTGAAAACGGCGCCCGCGGGCGCCGTTTTCATATCCGAATCTTGCGAAATGTGGATCAGGCCAGGGTATCGGCCCAGATGTTCTTTGCCCACGCGAACGCGATGGTTCCCTCTTCCGCGCTCATCGCCGGCGACAGCCCGCCGGCGCCCGGGACGGGCAGCAGGGTCTTCTTCTCGCGGTCGTACTGGTGCACCGACGAGACGTGGATCGAATCACGGTCGGTGATCATGCTGTAGCACGTGTTGTTCAGCACCGGCGCCGGATTCGGCGGCTGGCCCGCGAGGAGCGCGACGACGGCCGCGGCACAGACCTTCGCGTGCTGGTTCGCCATGTGCCCGGATTTCGGCATGCCGGATGCGGGCTGGATCGCGTCGCCGAGAACGTGGATGTTCCTGACCTTCACCGACTCGAAAGTGAGGAAATCGACTTCGCACCAGCGGTCGTTCGCGGTCACCACGCCCGCGGACCGCGCGATCGCGCCCGCGCGTTGCGGCGGCAGGACGTTCAGCACATCGGCGCGCACGGGATCCTGCACGTCGAATTTCGCCGTCTTGGTCGCGACGTCGACGTCGGTGAGCACGTAATTCGGCCGGTATTCGACGAGGCCCTTGAATTCCTCCGCCCACGCTTTCTTGAACAGCGCCGGCTTCGACGTGACGTCGGGATTGCCGTCCAGGATCAGCACCTTCGACTTTGGCTTCGCGCGCTTGAAGTACCACGCCACCTGGCAGGCGCGCTCATAGGGGCCGGGCGGGCAGCGGTACGGCACTACCGGGATCGAAATCGCACAGACGCCGCCGTCCGGCATTGCCTCGAGCTGCCGGCGCAGCGCCACCGTCTGCGGGCCCGCCTTCCAGGCGTGCAGGATCCGCGCCTGCGCGTCGGCGTTGTTGAGGCCGGGCAACTCATTCCACATGAAGTCGACGCCCGGCGACAGGATCAGTCGGTCGTAGGCGAGCTCGTTTCCGCTCGCGAGCTTTACCGTACGCTTTTCCGCGTCGACGGTCGTCGCGACGTCCCTGACGATCTTCACGCCATGCCGTGCGGTGAGGTTCGAATAACTCGCCGTGAGGTACGCGAGGTCCTTGCTTCCGCCGAGCACGAGGTTCGACATCGGGCACGAGATGAATTCGGGATTCGACTCGACCAGGGTGACGTCCACGGTCGCGTTGCTCCACATCCGGATGTACTTCGCGGCCGTTGCGCCGCCGAAACCGGCGCCGACGACGACGACCTTGCCGCCTGACCCGCTGCCCACCGATGCGCAACCGGGCAGCGCAAGCGCGCCCGCGGCGCCGAAGCTTGCCTTGAGAAACGCCCGCCGGGCGCGCGTCCTCGCCGGCCGGATACCCTCGCTCATTTGGGCGCCTTCTGCGTCGCGAACCAGCCGGCGGCCTGCTCGATCTGCGCGTCGGTATAGCCCTTGGCGAGCTGCGGCATGATCGTCCCGGGTCTCGTGCCCGCCTTGAACGCCTGCATCTTGCGCACGATGTCTTCCCGGTTCCGGCCGGCAAGGCTTTCGATGCCCCCCTGGCTCACGCCGTTCGTGCCGTGGCAGTTCGCGCAGGTGGCGGCGACGCTGCGGGCAACGGTGGCGTCGGTCCCTTGCGCGGAAGCGGGGCCGGCAACGAGGACGATGATCCCGAAAAAAAGAAAAAACACGATGTCCCCCACCAAGGATTGCGAATGTCCGCCGGCCATGCGTCCGCCACGGACATTTGCACCGGCGTTCGCGGCTGTCAAGGAAGTGCCGGAAGTGATCGCTGTCGGAAATGAATTCCGAACCTGTCGAACTGTAAGCGAGTGCACACTTCAACACCAAATATTGGATAATTCCTTTAAAAACAGTCTGTTGCAAACATTTGGCATTGCGGCAAGGCACCTGAATTCGGTAATGGGTCCCGCGACGCAACACTTTTTGCAACGATTCTGGTCAATCGGCTTCCATCATTCGGAAATATATTTTAAGTTAATGATTTGATGAATGTTTTATTGTATTGCAATGCGGCAATTCCCCTTGTAACGCGGGCTTAACTTTGCTAATTTGAAGGTGTCACGAGCGGTCGGCCACGGATCTATGCGGCGACCGTAAGCAGGGCTTGGGTTCCACCCCATCCATGCCCGCCCGTCCGGTCGAGCGATCCTTGCCGGGCCGTGCAGTGGAACGCCTCCGGCTGGGCTCGGCGGCGTGTTCACGCTGCGGAGTGCCGAACGCGGAGCGAGTTCCGCGAAACGGATTCCGCTGACCAAGGTTCCGGCGCTTGCACCGTTGATGCGAGTTCCCGGATTGGCCATGACGCAGGAGATGGGAGCAGCGAATGAACTACGATCTCGAAGCAGCACGGCTCAAGAAGGAGTGGGCGGAAAATTCCCGGTGGAAGGGCATCAAGCGCGGCTACACGGCGGAAGACGTTGTCCGCCTGCGCGGATCGGTCCACATCGAGCACACGCTCGCGCGCCGCGGCGCGGAAAAGCTCTGGAAGCTCGTCAACGACGAACCGTTCGTCAATTCGCTCGGCGCGATGACGGGCAACCAGGCGATGCAGCAGGTGAAGGCCGGCCTGAAGGCGATCTATCTTTCGGGCTGGCAGGTCGCCGCCGACGCGAACATCGCGGGCGAGATGTATCCGGACCAGTCGCTCTATCCGGTCAACTCGGTGCCGGCGGTCGTGAAAAAGATCAACAACACGTTCGCGCGCGCCGACCAGATCCAGCACATGGAGGGCACCGGCGATCTCGACTTCTTCGCGCCGATCGTGGCGGACGCCGAAGCGGGCTTCGGCGGCGTGCTGAATGCTTTCGAGCTGATGAAGGCGATGATCGAGGCGGGCGCCGCCGGCGTGCATTTCGAGGACCAGCTGGCGTCGGTCAAGAAATGCGGACACATGGGCGGCAAGGTGCTCGTGCCGACGCGCGAAGCGGTGGACAAGCTCGTCGCCGCGCGGCTCGCCGCGGACTGCATGGGCGTGCCGACGATCATCCTCGCCCGCACGGACGCCGAAGCGGCGGATCTCGTCACGTCGGACATCGACGACAACGACAAGCCGTACCTCACGGGCGAGCGCACGATCGAGGGTTTCTACAAGACGCGCAACGGGCTCAACCAGGCGGTGTCGCGCGGCCTCGCCTACGCGCCCTACGCCGACCTGATCTGGTGCGAAACCGGCAAGCCGGACCTCGCCTTCGCGAAGGCGTTCGCCGACGCGATCCACGCGAAGTTCCCGGGCAAGATGCTGGCCTACAACTGCTCGCCGTCGTTCAACTGGAAGAAGAACCTCGACGACGCGACGGTCGCGCGATTCCAGCGCGAGCTGGGCGCGATGGGCTACAAGTTCCAGTTCATCACGCTGGCCGGATTCCACAGCCTCAACTACTCGATGTTCAACCTCGCGCACGGGTACGCCCACGAGCACATGACGGCGTTCGTCGAGCTGCAGGAAGCGGAATTCGCGGCGATGCCGAAGGGCTTCACGGCGATCAAGCATCAGCGCGAAGTGGGCACGAGCTACTTCGACGCGGTCACGACGACGATCCAGGGCAGCCAGGCGTCGACCACCGCCCTCAAGAACTCGACCGAGGACGAGCAGTTCTTCGACAAGCCGAAGGACGAGCTGCGGGTCGCCAACGCCTGACTGCAAGGGCTCTCCTGACAGACCGCGCTGCCCGCAAGGGTCGCGCGGTTTTTTTTCCGGTGCGGCTTACACTTCCGGCGTGCCGACGCCAACCGACGAGTCGAGGACGGGAGGATCTCCGGGCTCCTCCGCGCCGTTGCGCGTGTTCTTCGCGGTATGGCCGGACGCGGCAGCGCGCGACGTCATCGCCGCGAGGGCGCGCGATGTCGTCCAGCGCGTCGGGGGCCGCGCCCCGCGCCCGGAAAATCATCACCTGACCCTCGCGTTCGTCGGCGAGGTCGACGCGGACCGAATCGACGCGCTGAAAGGTATCGGCGCCGAGGCGGCGCGCGCCGTTGCGCCATTCGTGCTGGCGCTCGATCGCCTCGGCGAATTCCATCACACGGGAATCGCGTGGCTGGGCGCCGACACCGCCGCCCGCCGAACTGGAGCGGCTGGTGCGCGCGCTGCGCGATGGTCTCGCGGCGGAAGGATTCCGCGTCGAGCGGCGGCATTATCGGCCGCACGTGACGCTCGCGCGGCGTTGCGGAACCATGGCTGCCGCGACGATTGCGCCAGTCGCCTGGCGCGTCGAACGCGTCACCCTGATCGCGTCGGAGCTCCTGCCCGCGGGATCGCGCTACCGCGAATTGGCGGCGTGGGCGCTCGGGTGACGACGGTACCGTTACGCGGGACCGCGCGCGACCGGCCGCTCGGGGTCCGCGCACCATTCGCTCCACGAGCCCGGGTAGAGGAGAGATCCCTGCATGCCCGCGATTTCCATGGCCAGCAGGTTGTGGCATGCGCTCACGCCTGACCCGCAGGTATTGACGATGCGGTCCGGCGGCGTCTTTCCCACGACGCGCTCGAAATCCGCGCGCAGTTTTCCCGCGCTCTTGAACGTGCCGTCCGGCTCGAGGTTCTCGGTGTAAGGGCGGTTGATGGAGCCGGGGATGTGGCCCGCCACGGGGTCGATCGGCTCGACCTCGCCGCGAAAGCGCTCGGCGCCGCGCGCATCGACGAGCGTGAGCGTGCGAGCAGCGAGATTCTGTACGACGTCGTCTGCCGAAAGCGTCCGCTCGACGCGTCGGATCGCGAACGTCGCCGGCGGCGGCGCGACGACCTCGGCGGTTACAGGACGACCTTCGCGCACCCACTTCGCGATGCCTCCGTCCAGCACCGCGGCGGCGTCGTGACCGAGCCAGCGCAGCATCCACCACAGCCGCGGCGCGTACATTCCGCCGCCGGAATCGTAGGCGACGACCTGCTTGACTTGCGTCGATCCCGAGGCGCCCGAACAGCACGGCGCATTCCATTGGCGAGGGCAGAGGGTGCCGGCCGTTCTTGCCCGTCTTCGGCGCCGACAGATCGCGATCGAGATGGACGAATTGCGCGCCGCGGAATGTGGCCAGCCGTGTACTGCGCTTGCGCCCAACGTGTCCGGCTGCGCGAGTTCGTGCCGGACGTCGAGAATGACGAACGACGCGTCGTCGAGATGCGTGGCGAGTTCCGCGGTCGTGATGAGCGTCGTGTACACGGAAGTCTTCAGCGCGGCACGATGTGGGCATCGAGCTCGCGCCGCAGGAACTCGTGGAAGTGCTGCATGCCGTCTTCCATCGGCGACTGGTACGGCCCTTCCTCGCTGCGGCCCTGCTTGTAGAGCGCCCGGCGACCCGCATCCATTCGTTCGCCGATCTCGTCGTCCTCGCGCGCGGTTTCGAGGTACGCCGCCTGCTGCGCCTCGACGAACTCACGCTCGAACAACGCGATCTCCTCGGGATAATAGAATTCGACGATGTTGGTCGTGCGGTCGACGCCGCGCGGAATCAGCGTGCTGATCACGAGCACGTGCGGATACCACTCCAGCATGACGTTCGGATAGTAGGTGAGCCAGATCGCGCCATGCTTCGGCACTTCGCCGCGGGAAAAGTCGAGCACCGCCTTGTGCCAGCGCTCGTAGGTCTTCGTTCCCGCCTTGCCGAGGCTGCGGATGCCGAGCGTCTGCAGCGATGCCCAGGGCGCGTACTCCCACTTGAGGTCGTCGCAGGTGACGAAGCCGCCCAGTCCCGGATGAAACGGGGCAACGTGATAGTCCTCGAGGTAGACCTCGATGAACGATTTCCAGTTGTAGTCGCACTCCTTGATCTCGACCCGGTCGAGCATGTGGTTCGAAAAATCGAAGTCGCGCGCGCCGAGCGTCGCCAGGTCACGGCGGACGTCGCGCGGTCCGTCGAACAGGAGTCCGTTCCAGTTCGTCAGCGGTGAGCGGCGAAGATTGAGGCAAGGCTTGTCGGCGAAATGCGGCGCGCCGAGGAGCTCGCCCTTGAGGTCGTAAGTCCAACGGTGGATCGGGCAGACGATGTTCTGCGCGTTGCCGCGGCCCGTCAGCATGATCGCCTGGCGGTGGCGGCAGACATTCGAAATGAGCTCGACGCCCTCCGCGTTGCGCACGAGCGCCTGGGCGTTGTCGCGCGCTGCGAGCGCGTAGTAGTCACCGGGCTCCGGCACCATCAGCTCGTGCCCGACGTATCCCGGCGCCTGCGCGAACAGCAACCGCTGCTCGGCATCGAACACCGCAGGATCGCAATACCAGGAGACGGGGAGCTGCGACGTGGCGCGCCGCAAATGCTCCGCCGAGGCGAGATTCGACATCGGCCTTTCCTTTCGTTCGGTTTCCGGTGAAAACCAACCCAACCCAACAACCCGGGGCGCTTACGGCCTCATCAAGCCGCCCCGAACCATTTTGCTAAGTCGGCCGCACGAAAGCTCGTGAAAGGCCGCGTCGCTGAAACGTGATATTCTACAAGACCCGCCAAAAGCCGGTCAACCAATCCGGGAAACTATTCGATTCGCGCGCGTGCGCCGGATCATGCCCGTCACCGATGACCAGGACCAGCGCCTCCCCGCCAAGCTTCGAAGCCGCGCTCGCGGAGCTCGAGGAAATCGTCGCCACGATGGAGGGCGGAAAGCTTCCGCTCAAGGAATCGCTGGCCGCCTACAAGCGCGGGGCCGAGCTCCTCCAGTATTGCCAGACCACGCTGAAGGACGCGCAGCAGCAGGTGCAGGTCCTCGAAAAGGGCGTGCTCAAAACCTTCGAGGCGGCCGACGCCGACGCTGCCGGCAACGATGGATCCTGATCTCGCATTCGCCGTCTGGTGCGGCGAGCGGCAGCGGCGAATCGAAGATGTACTCGACAGGTCGTTGCCGGCCGAAGACGATGGCCCGGCGCCTCTCGTTGCGGCCATGCGGTACGCGGTGCTCGGCGGGGGCAAGCGCATCCGGCCGCTCCTGGCGTACGCCGCCGGCGAAGCCGTCGATGCTGAACCCGCCATCGTCGACGCCGCCGCCGCTGCCGTCGAGCTGGTCCATGCCTATTCGCTCGTGCACGACGATCTTCCGTCCATGGACGACGACACGCTGCGCCGAGGCAAGCCGACCTGCCACGTCGCGTTCGGCGAGGCAACCGCGCTGCTGGCGGGCGATGCGCTGCAGGCGCTCGCGTTCGCCGTGCTCGCGCATGGGCGTCTGCCGGACGGTGGTGTCGCGTGCGCGATGCTCGCCGACGCCGCAGGGTGGCGCGGGATGGCCGGCGGCCAGGCGATCGACCTTGCCGCGGTCGGCGCGAGCCTGCCCATGCCGGAACTCGAAACGATGCACCGGATGAAAACCGGCGCGCTTATCCGGGCGGCCGCGCGACTCGGCGCCGCGTGCGGTCGCGCGTTGTCCGCGACCGAAGCCCGGGCCATCGATGCCTATGCGAGCGCCGCGGGTCTCGCGTTCCAGGTCGTCGACGACGTGCTCGACGTCGAAGGCTCCGCGGCGTCTCTCGGCAAGACGGCCGGCAAGGATGCCGCGCAGGGCAAGCCGACGTTCGTCGCGCTGCTCGGCGTGGCCGGTGCGCGGGAACGCGCGGAGGCGTTGCGCGTCGAAGCCCATGCCGCGCTCGCGCCGCTCGGGCCCGCCGGACGCCGACTTTCCGAACTGGCCGACTGGATCGTGCTGCGCGACCGCTAGCAAACATGTACCCGCTTCTCGACACGATCGACGATCCCGCCGCGCTGCGCCGCCTCGACCGCGCGCAACTTCCCGAACTCGCGCGCGAATTGCGGGCATTTCTGGTGGCGTCGGTGGCGCAGACGGGAGGCCACCTGTCGTCCAACCTCGGCACGGTCGAGCTCACGATCGCGCTGCATTACGTGTTCGACACCCCGCACGACCGGATCGTCTGGGACGTCGGGCACCAGACCTATGCGCACAAGATCCTGACCGGCAGGCGCGCGCGGATGAGCCGGTTGCGCATGGCGGACGGGCCGTCCGGGTTTCCGCGCCGCACGGAGAGCGAATACGACACGTTCGGCACGGCGCATTCGTCGACGTCGATTTCGGCGGCGCTCGGGATGGCGATCGCCGCACAGCGCCGCGGCGAGCAGCGCAGCGTGATCGCGGTGATCGGCGATGGAGCGATGAGCGCCGGGATGGCGTTCGAGGCGCTGAACAATGCGGGCACCGCCGGCGCCGATCTGCTCGTCGTGCTGAACGACAACGAGATGTCGATCTCGGAGCCGGTGGGCGCGCTCAACCGCTACCTCGCGAGCGTGCTGTCGTCGCGCCTCTACAACACGATGCGACGGGGCGGCAAGGAAGTGCTGTCGAAGGTCCCGCCGGTCAAGGAGCTCGCGAAGCGCTGGGAAGAGCACATGAAGGGCATGGTGCTGCCCGGCACGCTGTTCGAGGAATTCGGCTTCAACTACATCGGCCCGATCGACGGCCACGATGTCGACGCGCTGACGCGCACGCTCGGCAACGTCAAGGCGCTGAAGGGGCCCCAGCTGCTGCACGTGATCACCCGGAAGGGCTACGGCTACGCCCGTGCGGAGGACGATCCGATCCTCTATCACGGCGTCACGAAATTCGATCCGGCCGTCGGGTTCGCGCCGAAACCGGCGGCCAGGCCCGCCTACACGCAGGTCTTCGGCGACTGGCTGTGCGACATGGCGGCGCGCGACGACCGCCTCGTGGCGATCACGCCGGCGATGCGCGAAGGCTCGGGCCTCGTGCGCTTCTCGCAGGAATATCCGGCGCGCTACTTCGACGTCGGCATCGCCGAGCAGCACGCGGTGACGTTCGCGGCGGGGCTCGCGTGCGACGGAATGAAACCCGTCGTCGCCATCTACTCGACGTTCCTCCAGCGCGCGTACGACCAGCTGATCCACGACGTCGCGTTGCAGAACCTTCCCGTCGTGTTCGCCATCGACCGCGCGCGGCATCGTCGGCGCCGACGGCGCGACCCACATCGGCGCGTACGACCTTGCGTATCTGCGGTGCATCCCCAACATGACGGTGATGGCGCCCGCCGACGAGAACGAATGCCGGCAGATGCTGTACACCGCGTTCACGCTCGACACGCCCGCGGCGGTCCGCTATCCGCGCGGTGCCGGCCCGGGCGTCGCGGTGGAGGCGGAGATGACGGCGCTGCCGGTGGGGACGGGCGAGGTTCGCCGCGTTTCGCAGCGGCGCGCCAATCGCGTCGCGATCCTCTCGTTCGGCGCGATGCTTCGTCATGCGCTGGCCGCCGGCGACGAGCTCGACGCGACGGTCGCCAACATGCGCTTCGTCAAGCCGCTCGACGCGGCGCTCGTCGCGAGGCTTGCAAGCGAGCACGACGCGCTCGTCACCGTCGAGGAAAATGTCGTGATGGGCGGGGCAGGCAGCGCGGTCGCCGAGGCGCTTGCCGCCGCGGGCATCGAAATTCCCCTGATGCAACTGGGGTTGCCCGATGCGTTCGTCGATCATGGCGACCCCGGCCAGCTTCTCGCCGCGTGCGGTCTCGACGCGGCCGGCATCGTCGCCTCCGTGCAGGCCCGCTTCGGGCATCCCCGGCCCGAGGCCATCCGGAAGCCGGCCGCATAGCGCCAATTATTTGCGGCCAATCCTTTACAATCAGCCCCATGAACCGGCCCGAGCGCCCGCAGACGATGTTCCCGATTCCCGACGTGCAGTCCGGGAGCGACGAACGCGATATCGCGATCGACCAGGTCGGCATTCGCGGCTTGCGCTACCCGCTTTCGTTCGCCGACGCCGACGGGATCGCGCGACCGACGATCGCGAATTGCAATGTCTACGTCGCCCTGCCCGCGGACCGGAAGGGCACGCACATGTCGCGCCTCGTCGCGCTGCTCGAATCGGTGAGCGCGCCGGATGAGCCGCCGCTGACGGTGCACGCGCTGCGCAGCCTGCTCGACACGCTGGTCGTTCTCCTGGAGGCGCCGGGCGGCCGGATCGAGCTCGCGTTTCCGTATTTCATCCGCAAATCGGCGCCGGTCTCCGGCGTGGCGAGCCTTCTCGACTACGAAGTGCGCCTCGAAGGCGAGCTCGATGGCGGCAAGTTCCGGCAGACGCAGACCGTGGCGGTCCCGGTGACTTCGCTTTGCCCGTGCTCGAAGGAAATCTCGGAGTACGGCGCGCACAACCAGCGCTCGACGGTCACGATCACGGTGCGACCCGGAGCGCCGCTCTTCCTGACCGAGATGATCCGGGTGGCCGAAGAGGAAGCCTCGTCCGAGCTCTACGGGCTCCTGAAGCGCGCGGACGAGAAATACGTCACCGAATTCGCCTACAACAATCCGAAGTTCGTCGAGGACCTGGTGCGCGGCGTCGCCGCGCGCCTGGCAGCGGACCCGCGGGTGGATGGTTTCGCGGTCGAGGCCGAGAATTTTGAATCGATCCACAACCACTCCGCCTACGCGCGCATCGTGCGCGGGCTCTGAGTCGCGGGAATCGCCGCCCGTCGCGTCCGGTCGTCGCCCGTTCCCGCCTTTCCGCAGTTCGTCCGCCGGGCGGATTCGCCTCTCCCCGACCGCCCTTAGAATGACGCGCCCTCATTCCGGCGACACTCGATGCCATTTCTTGCGCTGAAGTCCCGGTACGACGCGTTCGCCGACCGCCTGCTCGCGTCGCTGTCGGAGGTCGAGCGGCGCGACGTCCGCGCGTTCGACCGCTGGCTTTCGGAGGAGCGCGGCTGGCTGTGGCTGGTGGCGCTCGTCGGCGTCACGACGCTCACCGCGTGGTTCGCGTCGATGCTGCCGTGGAACATGTCGTTCCTCGAGGCGGCGCTGGTCTTCAATGTGCTTGTGCTCTCGCTTCTGTGGTCGGGGCTGTCGGCCTGGTTCGGCTACCGCAAGTTCTCGAGTCGGATTTTCCGCTTCGCGATCATCGCCATGGCGGTTGCGCTTGGCGGCGCGCTCGCGGCGGCAGCCTGGTCGACGTCGCGGCCGGCCGCGAGCCGATGGCATGGGTGTTCGACAGCGCGCAGCTGCGCCATCTCGTCATCGCGGGGCTCGTGTTCGGCGTGCTCTATTCGGTGGTCATCGCGCTGATCACGACGCTGCGCAATCGCGAATATGCGGCGCTGACCGCGCACCTCGAGGCGATGCGCCGCCAGAGCGAGCTTTCGCGCCAGCTCGCCGAATCCCGTCTCAAGATGCTGCAGCTGCAGATCGAGCCGCATTTCCTGTTCAACACGCTCGGCAGCGCGCAGCAGCTCGCCGAGAAGGGCGCGCCCGCCGCCGCGCGGCTCATCGCCGACCTGATCGTGTTCCTGCGCGCGTCGACGCCGTCGATGCGCGGCGAGTCGTCGACGTTGAAGCAGGAGGCGGCGCTCGTCGGCGCCTACCTCGCGATCATGAAGACGCGGCTCGGCAAGCGTCTCGCGTACGCCATCGAAATTCCTGCAGCGCTCGAAGCGCGCACGGTCCCGCCGGGGATGGTGATCACGCTGGTCGAAAATGCGCTGAAGCACGGGATCGAACCGTGCACGGCGGGCGGACGCGTCACCGTCTCCGCCGCGCTCGACGGCGAGACCCGCCTCGTGGTGTCGGTGGCGGACACCGGCGTCGGCCTCGCCGAGGCGCCCGGCCAGGGCATCGGCCTTGCCAACATCCGCGAGCGGCTGGCGCTTCTTTTCGATGGCCGCGCGCATCTCGCGCTCGAGGCGAACGAACCGCGCGGGTTCGTCGCCCGCATCGTGTTACCGGACGCGCCGGCCGAGTACGTCCCGGCGCCGGCGACCGATCGCGTTACCGTCGACGAGTGACGCATGATGCGGCCGACCGCCCTCATCGCCGAAGACGAGCCGCTGATGCGCGAGCGTTTGAAGGAGCGCCTTGCCGACATCTGGCCCGAGCTCGAGATCGTCGCCGAGGCCGCCGACGGCGACGAGGCGCTCGCCGCGTTCGAGGCGCATCGACCCGTGCTCGCGTTCCTCGATATCAGGATGCCCGGGCGATCCGGACTCGACGTCGCGGCCGCGATCGGCGCCGAATGTCACGTGGTGTTCATCACCGCCTACGATCAGTATGCGATCCAGGCGTTCGATGCCGGCGCCGTCGATTACCTGCTGAAGCCGGTCGACGCGGAGCGGCTCGCGGTAACGGTGGATCGCGTGCGCCGCAAGCTCGCGGCCGCGCCGGCCGACATGTCGGCGCTGATCGCGGACCTGCGCTCCGTCATGCGCGGCGACGACACGGCGCCTCAAGTGGATCAAGGCCGCGGTCGGCAAGCAGGTGCGTCTCATCGCGGTCGAGGACGTCGTCTATTTCCAGTCCGACACCAAGTACACGCGCGTCGTGCTGGCGCAATCGGAGGCGTTGATCAGGACGCCGCTCAAGGACCTGCTCGGCGGCCTCGACCCGGACCGGTTCTGGCAAATTCATCGCGGGACGATCGTCAACGTCGACGCCGTCGCCGGCGTGCTGCGCGAGGATGCCGAGCGGCAGTTCGTGCTGCTGAAGGGGCGCACCGAGCGGCTCACCGTGTCGCGCCAGTTCTTCCATCTCTTCCGGCAGATGTGACGCCGATGTCGAAGCGTCCCGTCGCAGTCCTCCGCTTCTCGCCTACCGAAGGTCCGGCGTACTTCGGCGAATGGCTGGATCGCCGCGCGATCGCGTGGACGCTGGTGCCGATCGATGCGGGAGACGCCGTTCCCGTCGATCCGCGTGCCTATGCCGGCATCGCGATGATGGGCGGGCCGATGAGCGTCAACGACGACGAGCCGTGGGTCGCGCCGGCCTGCGCGCTCCTGCGCGATGCCGTCGCGCAACGAGTGCCCGTGCTGGGCCACTGCCTCGGCGGCCAGCTCCTCGCGAAGGCCCTGGGCGCGCCGGTCACGCCCGCGCCGGTCGCCGAGATCGGCTGGGTCGACGTGCAACTGACCGATGCCGCCGCGAAGGCGTCGTGGTTCGGCGGCCGCGACCGCTTCACGACGTTCCAATGGCATTACGACGCATTCGCGCTGCCGCCGCACGCGACACGCGTTCTCACCAACGGCTTCAATGCGAACCAGGCATACGTCGTCGACGACCGGCACATCGGTTTCCAGTGCCACATCGAAATGACGCCGGCGCTCGTTGCGACGTGGCTCGCGAGCGGCGCCGACGAGTTGCCGTCGACATCGAGCGATTCCATGCAGACCGCCGACGACATCCGGCGCGACCTCCCCGCGCGGATCGCCGCGCTGCACGCGGTCGCCGACGATGTCTACGCCCGATGGGCAAGCCGACTTTCGGGTTGACGATGCCGATCCGCGCGCTGTCCGATCACCTGATCAACCAGATCGCCGCGGGCGAGGTCGTCGAGCGGCCGGCGGCGGCGCTGAAGGAGCTGCTCGAAAACGCGCTCGACTCCGGCGCGACGCAGATCGACGTCGACCTCGCCGGCGGCGGCATCGAGCGCATTCGCGTGGCGGATAACGGATCCGGCATCGAGCGCGAAGAGCTGCATCTCGCGGTCGCGCGCCACGCGACGTCGAAGCTCGCGACGGTCGACGATCTCGCGGCGATCGCCACGCTCGGCTTTCGCGGCGAGGCTCTCGCGTCGATCGGCGCCGTATCGCGCCTGGCGCTCGCGTCGCGCGCGGCGGGCAAGCCGCACGCATGGCGGATCGAGGTCGAGGGCGGCATCGCGGGCGTGACGGCACCCGCCGCGATCGCCGCGGGCACCACGGTGACGATTCACGAGCTCTACTACAACACGCCCGCGCGGCGGAAGTTCCTGCGGACCGAGGCCACGGAATGGGGCCACTGCGAGGAAGCGTTTCGGCGCGTGGCGCTCGCGCACCCGGACGTCGGCTTCACGCTGCAGCACAATGCGCGGGTCGTCCACCGGCTGCTCGCGCAGGGCCGCCGCGCGCGCGTCGAGGCATTGCTGGGAGACGGGTTCGTCGAAGGCGCGGCGCAAGTCGACGCCCGGGCGGGCCCGCTGGCCATTGCGGGCTTCGCGGTTCGTCCCGCCTATGCGGCGCACGCTGCGGGCCAATACACGTTCGTCAACGGCCGTTACGTGCGCGACCGCGTGCTCGCGCATGCGCTGCGCGAGGCGTACCGCGACGTGCTGCATCACGAGCGGCAGCCGGCGTACGCACTGTGGCTCGACCTCGATCCGCGGCACGTCGACGTCAACGTGCACCCGCAGAAGACGGAAGTGCGGTTTCGCGAATCGGGCGCCGTGCACCAGTTCGTCCGCCACGCGATCGAGCGCGCGCTGGCCCTCACGGGGGCCGAGCAGCCCGCGGTGTCGGCCGCCGATCGACTGGGCCTCGCCGCGGCGCACGTGCCGCCGCTCGCGCCTGCACACGACTCCGTTGCCGCGCCGACGCGGCCCTGGCCCTACGTGCCGCCGCGGCAGGGCGCCATGCCGCTCGATGCCGCCGAACCCGCTGCGTTCTACGCGCGTCTCTTCGGCGCCCGCCCGCCGCCGGCGGCCGACGAGCCCGACCTGCCGGCTACTGCCGACGATCATCCGTTGGGCTTCGCCCTCGCGCAGCTGCATGGGATCTACGTGCTCGCGCAGAACCGCAACGGCCTCGTGCTGGTCGACATGCACGCGGCCCACGAGCGGATCGTCTACGAGCGGTTGAAGGCTGCGGCCAATGTGCGCGTGCCGGTGCAGCCGCTGCTGGTCCCGGCGACGTTTGCCGCGACGCTGCTCGAAACGGCGGCCGCCGAGGAACACGCCACTGCGCTCGATCAACTGGGCTTCGCGATCACGGTGATCGGACCGTCGACCCTCGCCGTGCGTGGCATCCCCGCGCCGCTGGCCGATGCCGACGCGGCCACTCTCGCCCACGCCGTGCTGTCCGAGCTCGCCGAATTCGGCGGCAGCGAAGTGCTCGCCGCGCACCGCGACGAGCTGCTGTCGACGATGGCCTGCCATGCGGCGGTGCGCGCGAACCGCAGCCTCTCGGTGCAGGAAATGAATGCGCTGCTGCGCGAAATGGAGGCGACGGAGCGCGCCGGTCAGTGCAACCACGGCCGGCCGACGTGGTACCAGCTGGCGTTGCCTGAACTCGACCGCCTCTTCATGCGCGGCCGCTGATGATTCCGGCGGTGCTGCTGATGGGCCCGACGGCGTCGGGCAAGAGCGCGCTCGCGCTTGCACTGGCCGAGCGCTTCGACGTCGAGATCGTCAGCGTCGACTCCGCACAGATCTACCGCGGCATGGATATCGGCACCGCGAAACCGGACGCGGCGACGCGCGCCCGCGTGGCGCATCACTTGATCGATATCGTGGATCCGACCGAAACCTATTCGGCGGCGCGGTTTTGCGCCGATGCGCTGGCGGCGGCCGGCGAGATCCGCGCCCGCGGACACGTGCCGCTCTTTGTCGGCGGCACGATGCTGTACTTCAAGGCGCTGACCGAGGGGTTGAGCGCATTGCCGCGCGCCGACCCGGAGGTGCGCGCGCGGATCGACGCGCGCGCGGCCGTCGAAGGGTGGCCTGCGCTGCATGCGTCGCTGGCGCGGATCGATCCGGCAACGGCCGCGCGTCTCGATCCGGCCGATGCCCAGCGAATCCAGCGCGCGCTGGAAGTCTTCGAGATCACCGGCAAGCCGCTGTCGGCGCTGCAGGGCGCGCGCGCGCCCGCCAGCGCGCTCGGCCCTGTGGTCTCGGTTGCGATCGTGCCACCCGACCGGGCGGCGCTGCATGCCGCCATCGCCGAACGCTTCGACGCAATGCTCCGCGCGGGCCTCGTCGACGAACTGCGCCATTTGCGCGCGCGCGCATGCGCTGGCGCGCGACCTGCCTTCGATGCGCTGCGTGGGCTACCGGCAGGCATGGGAATTCCTCGACGGGGACATCGATGCGGCCGGGCTTCGCGCGAAGGGCATCGCCGCGACGCGCCAGCTTGCGAAGCGCCAGTTCACGTGGCTTCGCGCAATGACGGTTCCGGTGTTCGATGCAGCCGCGCCCGGCCTCGTCGACGATGTCGCCGCGCTCCTTGCCGACAAGGGCCTTCGAGCCGCCCGTCCTGTCGTGCGATAATTGAAAGTTCGAAGCGAACCTTACGGCGTCGACCCGCATCCAAGTCCCATGGAAGCCCGCACCCTCTACGACAAATTGTGGGAAAGCCACGTCGTCCGCACCGAGGAGGACGGAACCGCGCTGCTCTACATCGACCGCCACCTCGTGCACGAAGTCACGAGCCCGCAGGCCTACGAGGGACTGAAGCTCGCCGGCCGGTCGCCGTGGCGCACCGATTCGATCGTCGCCACGGCCGACCACAACACGCCGACGCGGCACTGGGATCGCGGCATCGACGATCCCATTTCCCGGCTGCAGGTCGAGACGCTCGACGCCAACATCCTCGCCACCGGCGCCAAGGCCTATTTCCCGTTCCGCGACCAGCGCCAGGGCATCGTGCACGTGATCGGGCCGGAACAGGGCGCGACGCTGCCGGGTATGACGGTCGTCTGCGGCGATTCGCACACGAGCACGCATGGCGCCTTCGCGTCGCTCGCCTTCGGTATCGGCACCTCCGAAGTCGAGCACGTGCTGGCGACGCAGTGCCTGCTCACCAAGCAGGCGAAGGCGATGTGCGTCAATGTCGAGGGCACGCTGCCCGCGGGCTGCACGGCGAAGGACATCGTTCTCGCGGTGATCGGCCGTATCGGCATCGCCGGCGGCAGCGGATACGCAATCGAATATTCCGGCAGCGCCATCCGTGCCCTGTCGATGGAAGGCCGGATGACCGTCTGCAACATGTCGATCGAGGCGGGCGCGCGCGCGGGAATGATCGCCGTCGACGACACGACGATCGACTACCTGAAGGGGCGGCCGCTCGCACCCACCGGTGAAATGTGGGATCGCGCCGTCGCCCATTGGCGGACGCTCCGATCGGATCCGGGCGTCATGTTCGACCGCACGGTGACCATTGACGCGACGACGATCGCGCCGCACGTCACGTGGGGGACGTCCCCCGAGATGGTGACGACGATCGACGGCCGGGTCCCCGATCCCGACGCGGAAAAGGACCCCGTCCTGCGCGAAGGCATCGAGCGGGCGCTTGTCTACATGGGGCTCACGCCCGGAATGCCGATCGCCGATATCGCCATCGACAAGGTGTTCATCGGCTCGTGCACGAATTCGCGGATCGAGGATCTTCGCGCCGCTGCCGCGGTCGCGCGCGGGCGCCGCGTCGCGAAGACCGTGAGGCTCGCGATGGTCGTGCCCGGATCCGGCCTCGTGAAACGGCAGGCCGAGCGCGAAGGGCTCGACCGGGTGTTCATCGACGCCGGCTTCGATTGGCGCGAGCCGGGGTGCTCGATGTGCCTCGCGATGAACGACGATCGGCTGGAGCCGGGCGAGCGCTGCGCGTCGACGTCGAACCGCAACTTCGAGGGCCGCCAGGGCGCAGGCGGACGTACCCATCTTGTCAGTCCGGCGATGGCGGCCGCAGCCGCCGTCGCGGGGCATTTCGTCGACGTCCGTCGACTGGTGTAGCTGCGATAACTGGAGAACGATAATGATGAAGAGACTCGTTGCATTGTTCGCGCTTGGCGCGATGGTCGCCGTCGCTGCCGGCTGCAATACGGTCGCCGGCGCCGGCGCCGACGTCAAGGCCGCCGGCGCGGGTATCGAAAAGGCCGCCGAAAAGAACAAAGCCGTATTGATGGCGATTGCGCGTGTCCGGACCCGCCTGGCGCGCGGGACCGGGGCGCGCGCCGTTCATGAAGGATTTCGCCGTATTCCACGGTATCGTCGCGCTGGCGGCGCTCGTCGGCTTTGCCTTTGCCGCGTCCGCATGCACCGCTTACAAGGCCCGCGACACCGATCCCAACGCCGGCGGCGGTTCCATGTACCGCGCTGCCGAATCCGCGAGGACGCACTGATGGAACCGTTTCGCATCGTGACCGGGCTCGTCGCGCCGCTCGACCGCGCCAATGTCGATACCGACGCGATCATCCCCAAGCAGTTCCTGAAGTCGATCAAGCGGTCCGGGTTCGGCCCGAACCTGTTCGACGCGTGGCGCTATCTCGACCGCGGGGAGCCGGGCCAGGACAACGCGCGTCGGCCGCAGAATCCCGACTTCGTCCTCAACGATCCGCGGTACCGCGGCGCGCAGATCCTGCTCGCGCGCCGCAATTTCGGCTGCGGCAGCTCGCGCGAGCACGCGCCGTGGGCGCTGCAGGACTACGGCTTCCGCGCGATCGTCGCGCCGTCATTCGCCGACATCTTCTACAACAACTGCTTCAAGAACGGCTTGCTGCCGATCGTGCTCACGCTGCACGAGGTCGACCGGCTGTTCGGCGACACGGCCGCGTTCCCCGGGTTTCGCCTCACGATCGACCTCGATCGCCAGACGGTGGCCACCACCGATGGCGCGACGGTGTTCGGCTTCGAGATCGAACCGTTCCGCAAGCACTGCCTGATCAACGGGCTCGACGACATCGGCCTCACGCTGACCCACGCCGACGAGATTCGCGCGTTCGAGGCGAAGCGTCTCGCGGCGCAGCCGTGGCTCATCTGAAGATCGCGCATACTGCCCGGCGACGGCATCGGCCCCGAGATCGTCGCCGAAGCGGTCAAGGTGCTCGACGTCCTGCGACGCGAGGGCCTCGCGGTCGAAACGGAAACGGCGCCCATCGGCGGCGCCGGATACGATGCGGCGAAAGCAGCCCCTGCCCGACGCGACGCTGAAGCTCGCCCGCGAGGCCGATGCCATACTGATGGGCGCGGTCGGCGGGCCGCAGTACGACACGCTGCCACGCGCGCTGCGGCCGGAGCAGGGCCTGCTCGGCATTCGCAAGGCGCTGTCGCTCTTCGCCAACCTGCGCCCCGCGCTGTTGTATCCGGAGCTCGCGGCGTCGTCGACGCTCAAGCCCGAGATCGTCGCGGGTCTCGACCTCATGATCGTTCGCGAGCTCACCGGCGACATCTACTTCGGCGCGCCGCGCGGGCGCCGGAAGAGCGCCGCGGGTGACGACGAAGGCTTCGACACCATGCATTACAGCGTGCCCGAGATCGCGCGCATCGCGCGCGTGGGCTTCGAGACGGCGCGCAAGCGGGGAAAGAAACTCTGCTCGGTCGACAAGGCCAACGTGCTCGACACGTCGATCCTGTGGCGCGAGGTCGTGACCGCGACGGCGAAGGATTATCCCGACGTCGCGCTGACGCACATGTACGTCGACAACGCCGCGATGCAGCTCGTGCGCAACCCGAAGCAGTTCGACGTGATCGTCACCGGCAACCTCTTTGGCGACATCCTGTCCGACGAGGCGTCGATGCTCGCCGGCTCGATCGGGATGCTGCCGTCGGCGTCGCTCGATGCGAACGGCAAGGGGCTCTACGAGCCGATCCACGGTTCGGCGCCGGACATCGCGGGCCGGGACCAAGCCAATCCGCTGGCGACGATCCTGTCGCTCGCGATGATGTTTCGCTACACGCTTTGCGCGCGCCGACATCGCCGGGCGCATCGAAGGCGCCGTCCGCGCGGTGCTCGGCGCGGGCAAGCGCACCGGCGACATCGCGCTTCCCGGCGAAGCAACGATCGGGACGCGCGCGATGGGCGACGCCGTCATTGCTGCGTTGCAGCGGCGCGGCTGAGTCGTGGTACGATTGCGTCCCATGCGCTCGATTGCCGCCAGCTTCTGGATTGCGCTTCCGCCGCGCTCCCGCGTCGCGGACGCCGGCATTCGCGGGACGAAAACCACGACGATCAAGACGACCTGACGGTCGCGTCGCCACCGCTTCGTCCCCGCGAGCGGCGGGGACGCGATGAAGGATCGCGGGGCGGGAAGACAACAATGCGTGTCGGTATCGTCGGATGGCGCGGCATGGTCGGCTCCGTTCTCATGCAGCGGATGCTGGCGGAGCGCGACTTCGATCTCGTTGAACCGGTGTTCTTTTCGGCGTCGCGCGCGGGCGGCACCGGACCCGCGATCGGCCGCGAGTGCGGGCCGGTTCGCGATGCGAACGACCCGACGGCGTTCAGCGGACTCGACGCCATCGTCACCTGCCAGGGCGGCGACTGGACCAACGCAATGTTCCCGAAGCTCCGGGCCGCCGGCTGGAACGGCTACTGGATCGACGCGGCATCGGCGCTGCGGATGGCGGACGACGCGGTCATCATCCTCGACCCCGTCAATCGCGACGTCATCGACGCCGCGCTGGCCAAAGGCGTGAAGAACTACATCGGCGGCAACTGCACGGTCAGCCTGCTGATGATGGGACTTGCCGGCCTGCTGCAGCACGATCTCATCGAATGGATGACGTGCATGACCTACCAGGCGGCCTCGGGCGCAGGTGCGCAGAGCATGCGCGAGCTCCTGTCGCAGATGGGCGAAGCGCACCTCGCGGCGAAGGACCTTCTCGCCGATCCGGCGTCGTCGATTCTCGACATCGACCGCGAAGTTGCCGGCATCCTGCGCGACGGCGCGTTTCCGACCGCCCACACGACCGTGCCGCTCGCAGGCAGCCTCATCCCGTGGATCGACAAGGATCTCGGCAACGGGATGTCGAAGGAGGAGTGGAAAGGCGGCGCCGAATTGAACAAGATGCTCGGCCGCGAAGCGAACCCGATCCCCGTCGAGTCGATCTGCGTGCGGATCGGCGCGATGCGCTGCCACTCGCAGGCGGTGACCATCAAGCTTGCGCGCGACGTTCCGCTGCCCGAGATCGAGCAGATGCTGGCCGGCGCCAACGAGTGGGTGCGCGTCGTGCCGAACACCCGCGATGCAAGCATCGCCCGGCTGACGCCGGCGGCGGTCACCGGGCATCTCGAGATTCCGGTCGGCCGCTTGCGCAAGCTCGCGATGGGCGGCGAATACCTGGGTGCGTTCACCGTCGGCGACCAGCTGCTCTGGGGTGCCGCCGAACCTCTGCGGCGAATGCTGCGCATCCTGCTGCAACGCTGAGAACGCCGGGGGCTGCGGACGGCGCGCCCCCCGCAAGGTCACTCCTACTTTTGCGGCGGTTCGGGACCCCGCAGGTCCGCAATTCCCGTTTGCACATGTTTTATGCATCGTTGCGAGGCAAGTCGGCGCAGGCGCGGGGGCCTGGCGGCGCGCCTCGTTGCGGCGCGATTGCAACAGCCTGCCGGAATACCGCGCATTACCTGCCTCCAGCACAATATCTTGTAGCTGGCGCTGTACACTCGCCAATCCCTTGCGCTTCGCGCTAGGATATCGGCATGAATGTCGTGCCGGCCGATGCGGGCTGGCGGGAGAAAATCAAGCTAATACCGGGGTTTAGCTTGCGCAGCTAAACCCATGATGTTATGTTTGGTTGCAGAATCCGAATTCTCGGAAAGGGTCGGTATGCGAGCAAAGCCCATCCTCACGTTAAGCCTGCTGGCCACGGCGCTGGCCCTCCCGGGCTCGGTCGCCGCACTCGGCCTTGGCAAGCTGACGGTGAACTCAGCACTGGGCCAGCCGCTGTCGGCCCAGATCGAACTCACGTCCGCGGCCAAGGAAGAGCTCGACTCGCTCGCTGCACGCGTCGCCGCGCCGTCGCTGTACAGCCAGAACAATCTCAACTACCCGGGCGCCCTTTCCCGCGCGCGCGTTTCCGTTGAACGCGGCGCCAATGGCGAGGCTTATCTCAAGATCACCACGCAGCAGCCCGTCAGCGAGCCGTATCTCGACCTGCTGATGGAAATCAACTGGGCGTCCGGGCGCGTCGTCCGCGATTACACGTTCCTGCTCGATCCGCCGGGTACCACGATGATCGCCGCACCGGTCGAGCCGGTTGCGCCGCTGCGCACGGGTGTCGCCCCGCCGCCGCGCCCGACGGCGTCCGCCGCTGCGCCCGCCACGGCGCCGAGGCAGCCCGGTGAAGGCTATACGGTGAAGCGCGGCGATACGCTTTCCAAGATCGCGAACGAAAACCTGCCCTCGACCGCGACGCTCGACCAGATGCTGGTCGCGCTCTTCAAGAACAACGCCGACGCCTTCGACGGCAAGAACATGAACCGGCTGCGCGCCGGCGCAATCATCACGATTCCCAGCGTCGACGAAGTCGGCACCACTGCGGCACCGGAGGCAACCAAGGTCGTGCGGGTCCAGTCCGCCGATTGGCGTGCCTATCGCGACCGTGTCGCCGCGACGGCGCCCGCGGCCGAGGGCACGAGCGGACGCGCCGCCGGCGGCAAGATCGGCACCGCGGTCGAAGAGAAGACGCCCGCGGCGCCGGCGGGTCGCGACCAGCTCCGCGTGTCGCGCGAGGCAGGGCAAGGCAAGGGTGCGGCAGGCGCCGCCGAGGAAGCGGTCGCGCGGGACCAGGCGCTGAAGGAAGCGCAGTCGCGCGTCGCCGAACTCGAGAAGACCCTCAAGGATTTGCAACGCGCGGTCGAGTTGAAGAGCCAGACGGGCGCCCAGATGCAGGCGCAGGCCGAAGCGGCAAAGGGCAAGGCGGCTCCCGCAGCGCCCGCAGCCGCGCCGACGCCGATCACCAAGGCGCCCGAGCCGGTGGTCGTGGCGAAAGCTCCGGAGCCCGCGAAATCGGAGCCGCCGAAAGCGGCGGAACCCGCAAAGAGCGAACCGCCGAAGGCGGCGGAGCCGACACCGGCACCAACACCGGCAGCGGCCGAGCCACCGAAGGCGGCGGAACCCGCGACGAGCGAGCCGCCCAAGGCGGCCGAACCCGCGCCGGTCGAACCCCCGAAGGCCGGTGCCGCCCAAGGCGCCCGCACCGAAGGTGGCGAAGGCCCCGGCGAAAGAGGCGCCCGGATTCTTCGACGACCTGTTCGCCAACACACCGTACTGGATGCTGATCGTGGCGCCGCTCGTCGTGCTTGGCGGGATCGCTGCCCTCGTCGCCGCGCGCCGCCGCAAGACGACCAAGTTCGAGGACAGCATCATCTCGGGCACCGACATCAAGACGAATACGGTGTTCGGCTCGACCGGCGGCGGCGTGGTCAACACCGGCGACAACTCGCTCGCGAGCGACTTCAGCCGCGAAGGCCTCGGCAACATCGACACCGACGAAGTCGATCCGATCGCCGAAGCCGAGGTGTACCTTGCCTATGGCCGCGACGCGCAAGCGGAGGAAATCCTCAAGGAAGCGCTCAAGAAGGATCCGCAACGGCAGGAGATCTACCTCAAGCTGCTCGAGATCCACGCTCAGCACAACAAGCCTTCCGCATTCGAGACCGTCGCCGCGGAGCTCTACTCGGTGTCGCAAGGCCAGGGCGAGGTCTGGCAAAAGGCCGTCGGCCTCGGCCGTCAGCTCGATCCCAACAACCCGATCTTCGCCGAGAGCGGCACCGCCGCCGCTGCCGCGGCCGCGGCAGCCGTTGCGGCAGGCGGCATGAAGGCGGCC
This sequence comes from uncultured beta proteobacterium, assembly GCA_963816925.1. Taxonomy (GTDB): domain Bacteria; phylum Pseudomonadota; class Gammaproteobacteria; order Burkholderiales; family Casimicrobiaceae; genus CAIWHR01. Next base: position 183,065 of record CAWFMY010000011.1, read on the forward strand.
GCTGCCGAAGCGCCAGTGCACGCGGAGCCGGAACTGCGGCCCGAACCGCCGCGGCCGTCGGGGTCGGGCGTGCCGGCCCACGTCGCGAGCGACATGGGCGACACCGGCGGCGGGCTCGATTTCAAGCTCGACGAGGAAATTTCGATTTCACCGTCGTCCGGCGCCAAGGCGAAGTCGCCGATCGACATTCTCGCCGGCGCCGAAAGCGCGCTCGAGAAGACCGCGAAAAGCGCGTCGTCGTCGACGATGTCGGCGCTCGAAAGCGCGGGCGCCAAGGCCGCGGCCGGCGCCGCGGCGCTCGGCAGGATGGGCGAGAGCGCCGCCGAAACGGCGAGGTCGGCCGCCCCCATTCACGATATGGACTTCACGCTCGACGCATCGGCGAAGCCGGCGGCCGTTCGGCCCGCGGCGCCGACGCCCGAACACGCGCTGGCGATGGCCGGATCCGCGTCGACAACGGCCCCGTCGCTCGCAAGGCCGCAGGCGGCAATCGACCTCGACAAGCTCGACCTGTCGTTCGACCCGGACAAGGCGACCTTCGAGGATCCCACGCCGTCGGTGCTGGACGGCCAGTGGCACGACGCCGCGACGAAGCTCGATCTCGCGAAGGCCTATCAGGAGATGGGCGACGTCGAAGGCGCGCGGGAGATTCTGCAGGAAGTGCTGCACGAGGGCGACGAACAGCAGAAATCGGAAGCGCAGTCGCTGCTCTCGAAGCTCGGCTGAGCGGACATCACGCATCGAAGGCGGGCGGCGGAGCGAAATCCGCCGCCTGTTTTTTTCCTGAACGCAAGACGCGCAACCGATGGTCATGCGCATTGCCCTCGGACTCGAGTACTTCGGCGCGCCGTTCACCGGCTGGCAGTCGCAGGCCGACGGGCGCGGCGTGCAGGATGCGCTCGAGCGCGCGCTTTCCGCCGTCGCGGATGCGCGCATCGGCACCGTTGCCGCCGGCCGCACCGACACGGGCGTCCACGCGACGCTGCAGTGCGTGCATTTCGACACTGACGCCGCGCGGCCCGACACCGCCTGGGTCCGCGGCGTCAATTCGCATCTGCCCGCCGACGTCGCGGTGCAATGGGCGCATCCGGTGAGCACCGAGTTCCACGCGCGCTTCGTCGCGACCGCGCGCCATTACACCTATTTGCTCGTCCCCCGCGCGACACGGCCGGCGCTCCTCGCGGGACGCGTGGGCTGGTACCATCGACCACTCGACGTCGACGCAATGCGCGAAGCGGCGGCGGCGCTCGCCGGCACCCACGACTTCTCCGCGTTTCGCGCCGCCGAATGCCAGGCGGCGACGCCGGTGCGAACGCTTTCACCCGTCATGGTTGTCACCGACGGCGAGGTAGTCCGTTTCGATTTTTCGGCGAATGCCTTTCTGCATCACATGATCCGCAACATCGTCGGAGCGCTCGTTTATGTGGGAGCGGGCAAGGAGCCCGTCGCCTGGATCGCGGACCTCATCGCCGCGCGCGATCGCACGCGTGCCGCGCCGACCTTCGCCGCCGACGGCCTGTACCTGACCGGCGCCGACTACGACCCGAAGTGGGGGCTGCCGCCGACGCGGCGTCCCGTCCGTCTCCCGCTCGCGTGACGATGCCCATGCAAACGCGCATCAAGATCTGCGGCATTACACGCGTGGACGATGGTCTTGCCGCGGCGCATGCCGGCGCCGACGCGATCGGCCTCGTCTTCTGGGCGGGGACGCCGCGCGTTGTGGCGGTCGAGCACGCGCGCGCGATCGTCGCCGCGCTGCCGCCGTTCGTGTCGATCGTCGGGCTGTTCGTCGATCCGTCTGCCGACCACGTGCGCGCGACGCTTGCCGCGGTGCCGCTCGACCTTCTGCAATTCCACGGCAGCGAGCCGCCGGAATTCTGCCGCGCGTTCGGCCGGCGCTATGTGAAGGCGCTCCCTGTCGCGGCCGGGGCGCCGGCGGCCGGTTTGCTAGAATGCGCGCAACGGTACGAGGATGCCGCGGGACTGCTGTTCGATGCGCCGCCGGCGGACGGATTGCCGGGAGGCACGGGCCGGACGTTCGATTGGAGCACGCTGCCGAAGGGGCTGCCGCAACCGGTCGTGCTTTCGGGCGGATTGTCCGCGCGCAACGTCGCCGACGCGATTCGCCGCGTGCGGCCGTGGGCGGTGGATGTGTCGAGCGGCGTCGAAGCGCAGGACGCCAAGGGCGTGCCGATCAAGGGCATCAAGGACCCGACGCGCATGACGGCCTTCATCGAGGAAGTGCGCAATGCAGATGGCTGACCTGCCCTATAACCTCCCCGACGAGCGCGGCCATTTCGGCCCGTACGGCGGCGTGTTCGTCGCCGAAACGCTGATCCGCGCGCTCGACGAGCTCAAGGAGCAATACGCGCGCTATCGTCTCGATCCCGGCTTCGTCGCCGAATTCGAGGACGAGCTCGCGCACTACGTCGGGCGGCCGTCGCCGGTCTATCACGCGAAGCGCTGGTCGGAAAAGGTCGGCGGCGCGCAGATCTGGTTGAAGCGCGAGGACCTGAACCACACCGGTGCGCACAAGATCAACAACTGCATCGGCCAGGCGCTGCTTGCCAAGCGCCTCGGCAAGAAGCGCGTCATCGCGGAGACGGGCGCCGGGCAGCACGGCGTGGCGAGCGCGACGGTCGCCGCGCGCTTCGGCATGGAGTGCGTCGTCTACATGGGATCCGAGGACATCAAGCGCCAGGCGCAGAACGTGTTCCGGATGAAGCTGCTCGGCGCGTCGGTGGTCCCGGTCGAGTCGGGGAGCAAGACGCTGAAGGACGCGCTGAACGAGGCGATGCGCGACTGGGTCACCAATGTCGAGACGACGTTCTACATCATCGGCACCGTGGCGGGCCCGCACCCGTATCCGATGATGGTGCGCGATTTCCAGAGCGTGATCGGCCGCGAGTGCCTGGCGCAGATGCCGGAATCCGCCGGACGGCAGCCGGACGCCGTCATCGCGTGCGTCGGCGGCGGCTCCAACGCGATGGGCATCTTCTATCCCTACATCCCGCACGAGAGCGTGCGGCTGATCGGCGTCGAGGCGGCGGGGGAGGGCATCGCGACCGGGCGGCACGCCGCTTCGCTGTCGGCGGGGCGGCCGGGCGTGCTGCACGGCAATCGCACTTACCTTCTGCAGGATGCGGACGGGCAGATCGTCGAGACGCATTCGGTCTCGGCCGGCCTCGACTATCCCGGCGTCGGGCCCGAGCATGCGTGGCTCAAGGACACGAAGCGCGCGGAATACGTGTCGATCACCGACGACCAGGCGCTCGCCGCCTTCCACGAGTGCTGTCGCGTCGAGGGCATCATTCCGGCGCTCGAGTCGGCGCACGCGCTCGCGTATGCGACGGAACTCGCGGCGACGATGGACAAGGACAAGATCCTGCTCGTCAATCTTTCCGGCCGCGGCGACAAGGACATGAACACGGTGGCGGAGCGGTCCGGACTCAAGTTCTACTGCCGGCCGGAGTGCGATCCGGCCGCTCGCGCGAAAAAGCCCGCTTGAATCGCATCGACAGCACGTTCGCGAAACTCCGCGCCGCCGGCCGCACCGGGCTCGTCCCCTATGTCACCGTCGGCGACCCGACGCTGGCGCTCACACTTCCGATCATGCACGCACTCGTCGCGGCGGGCGCCGACGTGATCGAGCTCGGCGTTCCGTTTTCCGATCCGATGGCCGACGGGCCGGTCATCCAGCGCGCATCGGAGCGGGCGCTCGCGCAGCATGTCGGACTGAAGGACGTCCTCGGCGCGGTTGCCGCATTCCGCCGGACCGACACCGTGACGCCCGTCGTGCTGATGGGGTACGCCAATCCGATCGAAGCGATGGGCGTGCCGGCGTTCGCCGACCGCGCGCGCGATGCCGGCGTCGACGGCGTGCTCGTCGTCGACTACCCGCCCGAGGAGGCGGGAGAATTCGCGTCTCTGCTCGACGCCCGAGCGATGGCGCCCATCTTCCTGCTGTCGCCGACGACGCCGGAAGCGCGCATCGCCGCCGTCGCGCGGGTCGCCCGCGGCTACGTCTATTACGTCTCGCTCAAGGGCGTCACGGGTGCGGGCAATCTCGACACGGCGGAGGTCGCGCGCAAGCTCGCGGAAATCCGCCGGCACGTGTCGCTGCCGGTGGGCGTGGGCTTCGGCATCCGCGACGCGGCAAGCGCGCAGGCCATCGCGGCGCACGCCGATGCCGTGGTGATCGGCAGTCGCATCATCCAGGAAATCGAGGCCGGCCCGCCTGCCACCGCCGCCGAGCGCGCGGGTGCGTGGCTCGCCGGCATCCGCAGCGCGCTCGACTCGATGCAAAAGCGCGCGGCGTAGCGAGGGGGACGAATGAGCGAGCGGGCCGAAGGCAAGGACCGAAGGTCGCGTCCGCGAGCAATTGAGCGCGGCCGACGCAGCGGAACAACGGCAAGCGGCGAACGTCCGGAGGCCGCAAGATGAGCTGGCTGCAGAAACTCCTGCCACCGCGCATCAAGAGTACGCCGGGCGTGAAGAAGACGGCGGTGCCCGAGGGACTGTGGATCAAATGCCCCGCCTGCGAAGCGGTGCTGTACCGGACCGATCTCGAGAACAACCTGTTCGTCTGCCCGAAATGCGCGCACCACCAGCGCGTGCCGGCGCGCGAACGCATCGACCAGCTGCTCGATCCCGAGGGACGCTTCGAAATCGGCTCGGAAGTGGTGCCCGTCGACAGTCTCAAGTTCAAGGACCAGAAGAAGTACCCGGAGCGGCTCGCCGCGGCGCTCGAAGAAACGGGCGAAACCGATGCCCTCGTGGTGATGCAAGGCAGCATCAAAGGCGTGCCGCTCGTGCTCGCCTGCTTCGAGTTCGAGTTCATGGGCGGATCGATGGGCTCCGTGGTGGGCGAGCGCTTCGTGCGCGGCGTGCGCGTCGCCTACGAAAGCCGCATTCCTTTCGTCTGCATTTCGGCATCGGGCGGCGCGCGGATGCAGGAGGGCGTCAATTCGCTGTTCCAGATGGCGAAGACCACCGCCGTGCTGCAGGAGTTGACGAAAGCGCAGCTGCCCTTCGTGTCGATCCTGACGGACCCGACGATGGGCGGCGTGTCGGCGTCGTTCGCGTTCGTGGCGGACCTCGTGCTGGCCGAGCCCGGCGCGCTCATCGGCTTCGCCGGCCCGCGCGTGATCGAGCAGACGGTCCGCGAGAAGCTCCCCGAAGGGTTCCAGCGCGCGGAATTCCTGATCGACAAGGGTGCGCTCGACATGATCATCGACCGGCGCCAATTGCGCGACGAATTGCCGCGGATGCTGGCGATGCTGTCGAAGCAGCCTTCTCCGGCGACCTGAACATTCCCCCCGCGCGCCGCCCTGCCACGCTTGCCGCGTGGCTTGCGCACCTCGAGACGCTGCATCCCAAGGCGATTGCGATGGGGCTCGACCGCGTCGCCGACGTGCGCTCGCGCATGGACGCGTCGCTCGGCTGTCCCGTCGTCACCGTCACCGGCACCAACGGCAAGGGCTCGACGTGCGCGCTGCTGGAGTCGATGCTGGTCGCCGCCGCGCACCGGACCGGCCTCTACACGTCGCCCCACCTCGCGTCGTACAACGAGCGCGTGCGAATCGATGGTCTGCCCGCCACCGACGACGCGCTCGTCGCGGCGTTCAATGCCGTCGAGGATGCGCGCGCCGACGTCCCGCTGACGTATTTCGAGTACGGCACGCTCGCCGCGTTCTGGCTCTTCGCGCGCGCGGACCTCGCGGCGGCGGTGCTCGAGGTGGGTCTCGGCGGGCGACTCGACGCCGTCAACGTCATCGACGCCGACATCGCCGTCGTGACGAGCGTCGGTCTCGACCACATGGACTACCTCGGCCCGACGCGCGAGGACATCGGGCGCGAGAAGGCCGGAATCTTTCGCGCGGGGCGCCCCGTGGTCTGCGGCGAGCCGAATCCGCCCGCAGCGCTTCTCGCGCACGCGCGCGTGCTCGGTGCGCCGCTGTCGCAGGTCGGCCGCGATTACGGTTTCACGACCGGCAAGGGCCAGTGGGATTACTGGGGTCCTGGGGGACGGCGACATGGCCTGCCCCATCCTGCGCTCCGCGGAGCGATCCAGCTCGTCAACGCGGCGACGGCGATCACGGCGCTCGATCTTCTGCACGACGTCCTGCACGTGAGCGCCGGTGCGGTCAGGACGGGTCTCGTGTCGGTCGAGCTCGCCGGCCGATTTCAGGTCCTGCCCGGACGGCCGACGATCGTGCTCGACGTCGCGCACAATCCACACGCCGCGCGCATCCTCGCCGCGGAACTCGGAACGATGGGCTTCGCCGCGCGCACGATCGCCGTCTTCGGGATGCTCGCCGACAAGGACATCGACGGTGTCGTCGCGGCAATGCTCCCGCGCGTCGACCGCTGGCATGTCGCGACGCTGCCCCCGCCGCGGGGCGCCGGCGCCGCGTCGGTGCGCGATGCGCTCTCGAATGCGGGTGTCGCGGCGGCGGACGTGCGGACTTTCGACGATGTCGGGTCGGCGTATCGTGCGGCGCGAGACGAAGCAGGCGAAGCTGATAGAATCATCGTTTTCGGATCGTTCCTGACCGTCGCCGCGGCGCTCGCCGCGCGTTGATCGGAGCGGGACACGAGGCATGGCCGAACGCATCGCCGACAATGCCGACCTCGCGGTCGACGAGTTGAAACGCCGGGCCCGGCGCAGGCTCGTCGGCGCGGTCGTGCTGGCGCTCGCCGCGGCGGTGATCCTTCCGCTGCTGCTCGAGAAGGAACCGAAGCCGCTCGGCGACGACGTCTCCGTGCAGATTCCGCCGGTCGACGAGGGCCGCTTCGTCAACAGACTCACGGGGCGGGCGGGAGATTCGAAGAGCGCGCCGAAAGCCGACGCCAAGGCATCGTCGAAAAGCGCTGCGCCGAAGCAGGACGCCGCACCGGCGCCGACCCTTCCCGCGCCGACCACGGTCACGCCAGCGGCGCCCGCAACCGAGAGTGCGCCTGCGCCCGCGCCGACCAGCGTCGCCGCGCCGAAAAAATCGGTCGCCGAAGCGGAACAGCGCGTGCTCGCGCCGGGGACGAAGCCGGCCGCCAACGCGGACGTGAAGGCTGCGCCGGAAGCCAAGGCCGATACACCGGCGCCGGCGCCAGTGGCGGCGGCGATGCCGCCAAAGAGCGAGTCGGTCGCGCCCGTTGCAACGGCGCCCGCGAAAGGCGAAGGCTTCGCCGTGCAGATCGCCGCGTTTACCGACGACAAGGGCGCCAATTCGCTGGCCGGCAAGTTGAAAAAGGCCGGCTACGACTCCACCTACACCGAGCCCGTGGAAACAAGCCGCGGAACGCTTTGGCGCGTGCGCGTCGGCGGCTATGCGACGCGTCCGGACGCCGAAGCGGCGCGCGCGAAGTTGAAGGCCGACGGCTGGAACGGTCTCGTCGTCGCCGCGAAGTAGCATCGTGCGCCCGGCGGCGCGCGCCGTTCGTGCCGCGTTTCGCGTAAACCATCGATGACCTACCTTGATATCGGCGTAGTCGCGGTGATCGTGCTGTCGACGCTGCTCGCTTACGTTCGTGGCGTCGTGCGCGAGCTGATCGCGATCGCGGCGTGGATCGTCGGCCTGGTCGCCGCGATGCGCTATGCGGATCCGGCCGCGGCGCTGTTCGCGGGATTGGACATCCCGCAGGCCGCGCGCCATGTCATCGCGTTCGTGCTGATCCTGATCGTCGTCCTGGTCATCGGCGGGCTCCTCGCGTGGCTCGCGAAGCGCGTCGTGCACGGCGTCGGCCTGGGATTCATCGATCGTTTCCTCGGCGCGGTGTTCGGAGTGTTGCGCGGCGCGCTGCTGGCGTTGATATTTGCGCTGATCGCGGGGCTGACGACGCTGCCGCGGCATGATTGGTGGCAAAATTCGACCCTTGGGCCGGTGCTGGCGGAATCCGCACTGGCGTTGCGGCCGTACCTGCCGCCGGACTGGGCGGCGCGGCTCGATTATTCGGCGACCGGAAAGTCCCCGGGCGCCAGGGCGGCCTCCGCCTCGCGGAGCCCCGACGGAGAGACGGAACCATGTGCGGAATCGTAGGCGTCGTCGCGCATACGCCGGTCAATCAGCTCCTCTACGACAGCCTGCTGCTGCTGCAGCACCGCGGGCAGGATGCGGCCGGCATCGTGACCGGCGAAGGCGCGATGTTCCACATGCACAAGGGCCCGGGCTACGTCCGCGACGTGTTCCGCACCCGCAACATGCGCGAGCTCTCCGGCAACCTCGGCATCGGCCATTGCCGGTACCCGACCGCGGGCTCGGCGGCCTCGGACCTCGAATCGCAGCCGTTCTACGTCAACTCGCCGTTCGGCATCACGCTGGCGCACAACGGCAACCTCACGAACAGCGACGCGCTGAAGAAGGAGCTTTTCCAGCTCGACTTCCGGCATGTCAACACGAACTCGGATTCCGAGGTGCTGCTCAACGTGTTTGCGCTGGAGCTCGAGCGCGCGGCGCATCACTCGCGTCTCGATGCCGACGCGATCTTCGCCGCGGTGGCGGGGGTCCACCGGCGCTGCCGCGGCGCGTACGCGATCGTCGCGATGATCGCGGGCTACGGCATGGTGGCATTCCGCGACCCGTTCGGCATCCGCCCGCTCATCATCGGCCGCAACGAGGCGATGGGCGGCAGCGAGTATCTCGTCGCGAGCGAATCGGTGGCGCTGGAGCCGCTCGGCTTTTCGGTGCTGCGCGACGTGGCGCCCGGCGAGGCGATCTACGTCGACCAGACCGGCGCGTTCCATGCGCGGCAGTGTGCCGAGCGCTCGGTGCTCGCACCCTGCATCTTCGAGTTCGTCTACCTCGCGCGGCCGGATTCGGTGATCGACGGCACGTCGGTCTACGAAACGCGCCTCAACATGGGCGAGCAGCTCGCGAACAAGATTCGCGGCATGCCGGAAGCGCGCGACATCGACGTCGTGATCCCGATCCCCGATTCCAGCCGGCCTTCGGCGCTGCAGCTCGCGAACACGCTGGGCCTCACGTATCGCGAAGGCTTCGTCAAGAACCGCTACATCGGCCGCACGTTCATCATGCCGGGGCAGGCGATGCGGCGCAAAAGCGTGCGCCAGAAGCTGAACCCGATCGGCATGGAGTTCAAGGACAAGGTGGTGCTGCTCGTCGACGACTCGATCGTGCGCGGCACGACGTCGCACGAGATCGTGCAGATGGCGCGCGACGCCGGCGCGCGCAAGGTCTATTTCGCCTCCGCGAGCCCGCCCGTGCGATATCCGAACGTGTATGGCATCGACATGCCGAACCTGGACGAGCTCGTGGCAACGGGGCGCACGGAAGCCGAGATCGCGCGCTCGATCGGCGCCGACCTCCTCATCTACCAGGATCTCGACGCGCTGAAGGCCGCGGTGCGCACGACGAACCCGCACTTGAAGGAGTTCGAGGCGTCCTGCTTCGACGGCAAGTACATCACGGGCGATGTCACCGCCGACTATCTGTCGCAACTTGCTTTCGCGCGCGATGCCTCGCGCGGCGACGCGGACACGGACTCCGCCGACGCGTCGGAATCGGTCGCCGTCAGCGGATAGTCGTCGGAGCGGGGCGGCAATGAAAAACGCGGCCTCGCGGGCCGCGTTTTTTTGGAATGCGGAGCCGAATTATTTCGCCGCCGCCGCCATGTAGTCGACCGCGGCCTTGACCTCGGCATCCGAGAGCGACGTGTTGCCGCCCCTCGCCGGCATCGCGCCCTTGCCGGACAGCGCGACCTTGTAGAGCGTGTCGATGCCCGTGGCGAGCCGCGGCGCCCACGCCGCCTTGTCGCCGAACTTCGGCGCGCCGGCGATGCCGGCGCCGTGGCAGACGGTGCACGTCGATTCGAAGATTTTCTTGCCATCGGGCTTGGCGGCGGATGCCGGCGCTGTCGGAGCTGCCGCGGCAACCGCGACGGGCGCCGGTGCTGCGGCCGCGGACGCTATCGGTGCCGCGGCGGGAGCGGCGGCGGCAACCTGCGCCGGTGCCGGAGCCGCGGGCTCCTTCCAGTTGGCGCCCGCCTTGTTCGCCATGAAGACCACCGCGCGCTCGACTTCGACGTTTTCGAGGTCCGGGTTGCCCCCTTTGGCGGGCATTGCGTTGAAGCCGTTCAACGCGTGGCCGACGGCCGTCGCCTGGCCCTGCGCAATGACTTTCGCCCACAAGCCCTTGTCGCCGAATTTCGGCGCGTTGAGCAAGCCCGTTTCATGGCACGTCTTGCAGACTTGCCCGTAGACCTGCTCGCCGGTGAGCTGACCCTTCGGGCCGGCGGCCGCGGCGAGCACGACCTGCCCGACCGGCTGGATCCGCGCGATGATCGCACTGTCGTCCTCGTGCGCGCCCTTGACGCCGCTCGTCACCAGCTGCGAGAGCAGGATGGCGAGCCCGATCGGCACGACAAACGCCAGCACGACGACGATGACGAGCTGCTTCGGAGTCTTGATGGGAGAAACGTGCTGATCGGGTTCTTGCATGGGCATTCCTGGTCCGGATGGGTTGCCGCGGAGCGGTTTGATCGAAAAGGTGGTTCGTCGCGGACCGTCGCGCGCGAGCCTTCAGCGCCCGGACGGAAAAAGCGCGACATTATACCGCGGGTGGACGCTCGTTCGAGGGGCACGGTAGAATGCCGGTCCGCGCGCCCGTAGCTCAGTTGGATAGAGTGTTGGTTTCCGAAGCCAAAGGTCACAGGTTCGACTCCTGTCGGGCGCGCCATGTGTTCGCAGCGATGCGGTGTTGCAAGCGTGCTGCCAGTCAATTCGATTCACCCGCGCAGTGCCGGGGCTGACGCCGCTGTAGCCGCTGTCTGCGCGACCGTCCTGGCATTGTCCGGTTGCGCTGCCGCTGGGACCGCCGCCAAAGGCAACGCGGATGTCGGCGCGCCGGCATTGCGCGCCATGCCGCAACGCGTTCAGTCGCCGCTTGATTCCGCGAGTAGCAAGTCCCCGGCGGAGGCGGTGTTCTGGCCGGGCGTCGCGTCGTACCGCGACCCCCTCGGGACCACCGTCCACCAACTGACGACGACAGACGCGTCCGGCGCCGATAACCAGACGCCGTACTGGCATCAAAACCTGGCCGTCGACGACGATCGTATTCTGATCGTCAACCTCGACAAAGCAGGCGCCGAGTACACCGTGATGAACGTGCGCACCGGAGCGCGGAGCCTGGCGGCGGCGCGCGGCACCGCCAACGGCGAATCGGTCAGGAACGGCGCGATGTATGGCTTCCACTACGCCGAGTCGAAGGCCTGGCTCGGGCGCCTCGACCTTGACACTCTCGTCTGGGAGCACTTCGTCCTTCGCAGGCCTTCGTCCACGTTCCAAGGCGGGGTGGCCGTAAATATCGCCGAAAACCGGATCGTCTGGCTAGAGCGCGATGGTGGCGAAAAACGGGGCGTCCGGGTTCGCGCCTTCGACCGCGAGCGCCGGCAGGTGTCGACGCTCTATGACGGGCCCGACGATCTCCAGCACATGGTGTTTTCACCCGTGGATCCGGACTTGTTCTTCTACATCAATCAGAGTGCGGGCCTCAGCATCCGTCGGCTGGGGCTCGGCCGGGTCGAGGCCCGGCGGATGCAGCCGATCTCGGCCGCGGGCGACTACTGGACCAAGCGCTTCGCCCTTGCGGATCCCTTTTGGAGCCATGAAGGCGGTTTGATGTCCGATGTTGTCTGGCACCCCGACGATCCTCCAGGCAGCTACGCCCTGGTGCGGTTCGACGTAAGCCGGGATAGAGGCGCGGCGTTCGCGGAGATCACGCCGGCGCAGCAGACGCGTTGGCTCCTTCCGGTCGTCTGGCGCAATCAGCACGTGAACCCCACGCGCTTCCCGGGCTGGTTTGTCGGCGACGGCGACCCGCAGGGCTTCTTTTCCGGGCGGCGGTTCGTCAGCCTGGTTTACATCCCGCCGCTGGGCGGTGTCGTGCGTGTCTACCCGCTGGCGTCTCATCGAGGGCCGCTGCCGCATCAGAACGCCGTCCCCAACACGCATGCACTTCCCGGCGGAGATGCGTTAGTGACGACTTGGCGCTACGACGCGGCGTCGGGGCGCGAGTCTACCGCCAACGTGTACCTGATCGAGGTGCCCCCTCACCTGCGACGCGCGATGGTGTCGGGTCGCCCACCCGACGAGCAGGACGGCATCCCGCTCCAATTTCCGGAGATGCTCCGGCAATAGCGTCAAAATGCGACAGCCGACTTTCCCTTCAACTCGAGAATCCGCCGCGCGTCGTCGGGCGTCGCGATCGCGAGCCCCATCGCCTCGATGATCGTCCGCACGGCGCGGACCTGCGCCGCGTTCGATTCGCGCAAGCTTGCCGGCGCCGATCCACAGGCTGTCCTCGAGGCCGACACGCACGTTGCCGCCCATCGCCGCCGACATCGACGCGATCGGCAGCTGGTTGCGCCCGGCGCCGAGCACGCTCCAGCGATACTGGTCGCCGAAAAGCCGGTCGGCGGTGCGCTTCATGTGCGCGACGTCGTCGGGATGCGCGCCGATGCCGCCCAGGATGCCGAACACGCTCTGGATGAAAAGCGGCGGCTTCACCACGCCGCGCTCGAGGAAATGCGCCGCCGTGTAGAGGTGGCCGATGTCGTAGCACTCGATCTCGAAGCGTGTGCCGTTGTCCGCGCAGGAGGTCAGGATGTACTCGATATCCTTGAACGTGTTCTTGAAGATGCGATCCTCGGATCCCGCGAGGTACGGGCGTTCCCAGTCGTGCTTGAAAGTCGGGAACCGCTTCAGCATCGGGATAGAGCCCGAAGTTCATCGACCCCATGTTGAGCGAGGCGACCTCGGGCTTGAGCTGCAACGCCGGCTGCAGCCGCTCGTCGATGGTCATCGTCGCGGCGCCGCCGGTCGTGAAGTTGATGACGACGTCGCAGCGGCGCTTGATGTCCGGGGCGAATTCGCGGAAGTATTTCGGGTCCTGCGTCGGATGGCCGTCGACGGGATCGCGGGCGTGCAGATGGACGATGGCCGCGCCGGCTTCGGCCGCGCTGACCGCGGCATCGGCGATTTCGCGCGGCGTGACCGGCAGATGGGGAGACATCGACGGCGTATGGATCGAACCGGTCACGGCGCAGGTGATGATGACCTTGCGGGCTTCGCTCATGCTCACTCCTTCGTTTCGGAATCGGGTTGCGCTCGCTTGTGCGCGACGAGCGCCATCAGGCGGCGATCGCGCCAGCGCATGCGCCGCTCGACGACAGCGGGCGCGGCGGGCGGTCCCAGCGCCGCCGCGACGCGTGCCGCATTGGCATCGTCCCACACGTCCGGCGCGGGCGGCTGCTGCGCGAGGCGCTTGTAGAAGCCGGCATAGCGCGCGGAATAGTCGGCCACGCCGCCCGGTGCGTTGAGTTCGATGGTCGCGAGCGGCCCCATGAAGCACCAGCGCAGCCCAAGTCCGTCGCGCACCGTCTTGTCGAGGTCCGCGGCCGACACGTAGCCTTCGCCGACGAGGCGCATCGCCTCGGACAGCAGCGCGCCCTGCAGCCGGTTGAGGATGAAGCCGTCGAGCTCGCGGCGAACGATGATCGGCACCTGGCCCACGTCGGTGTAGACCGCGAGCGCGCGCTCGATCGCCGCCGGCGCCGTCCACGGGGCGCCGCACATTTCGACGATCGGCACGAGATGCGGCGGATTCACCGGATGCGCGACGAGGCAGCGGGCGCGGCCGGCGAGCTGCTCGGTGAAGCGCGATGCGGGGATCGCCGACGTCGAGCTTGCGATCACGGCCTCGGGCGGCGTGAGTCGATCGAGTGCCGCGAACACGTCGATCTTGACATCGAGCGACTCGGGCAGGTTTTCCTGCACCCAGTCGGCGGCGGATACGGCATCCGCGAGTTCCGGCACGTACGCAACCCGCGCGCATGCCGCCGCCGGATCGGCGACGAGCCCGTGCTCGGCCTGCAGGTCGAGGCTTTCCGCGATGAACCCGCGCGCCGCATCGAGCTGCGCCGGGAACGCTGTCGTACAGGCGAACGCGCCAGCCCGCGCGCGCGAACACCATGGCCCATGCGCGACCGATCAGGCCCGCGCCGACGATTGCCGCAGTTCTTTTCCATCGCCTCACATCCATAGTACGCGCCGCCGAAGGTCGAGGTCCTCGCGCAGGGCCCTGGCCGTGCCTTCGTGCACGACGCTGCCGCGCTCCAGAACGTAGGCGCGGTCGGCGAGCGCCAGCACGAGGTCGAGATTGTGCTCCACGATCATCATCGCGACTTCGCCGCGCAGCTTGTCGAACGTTTCGAACAGCTCCTCGATCACCGCCGGCGCGAGGCCTTCGAACGGTTCGTCCAGCAGCAGCACGCGGACGTGCCCCGACAGCGCCCGCGCCACGGCGACCATCTGCTGCTCGCCGCCGGACAGGAAATCGGCCGGCGTGTCGAGCCGCGACTTGAGCTGCGGAAAGTACGCGAGGATCTTGTCGTCGCTCCAGGCGACGCCGGCGCCGGTGCGCCGCTTCAGCCGCCCGAGCTCGAGATTGTCGCGCACGCTCATGCCGGCGAAGAGGCCCCGGCCCTGCGGAACGTAGCCGACGCCGAGGCGGGCGATCTCGGCGGCAGGGCGCTCCCGGACGTCGGCGTCGCCCAGCGTGATGCGGCCGTCGGCGGCGCGGGCGATCCCGATGATCGACTTCAGCAGCGTCGACTTGCCGGCGCCGTTGCGGCCGAGGAGCGCGACGATCTCGCGCTCGCGCACGATCAGCGAAGCGTCGCGCAGGACATGGCTCTTGCCGTAGAACGTGTCGATGCCGGCGAGCGTCAGCAGCGCGGTCCCGGTATCGGGGCGCTCGTGGCCGCGCGCGGTTGCCGCAAGCACCGCCGTTCCGGTGCCGATGTAGATTTCCTGCACCGCGCGGCTCTGGCGGGCATCCTCGGCGGTGCCGTCGACCAGCACCTTGCCTTCGTTCATCACCGTCACGCGGTCGGCGAGCGCGAACACGCGGTCGATGTCGTGCTCGACCAGCAGCACCGGGATGTCCTGCGAAATCCGCTTGACGAGCTGACTCACACGCTCGCGCTCGGCGGCCGCGAGCCCGGCGAGCGGCTCGTCGAGCAGGAGCACGCGCGGCGCGGTGGCGAGCGCCAGGCCCATGTCGAGCAGGCGCTGTCCGCCGTAGGAGAGGGCACCGGCCTCGGCGCGCTCGATGCCGGTCAAGCCGAGAAAGCGAATGAGCTCGGCCGTCTTCGCCGTCACCGATGCGATCTCTCCGGCGCGCGCCCAGCCGTCGAAGTGCGAAGGATCGCCCGCCTGCACCGCGAGCCGGACGTTCTCCTGGACGGTGAGCGCCGGGAACAGGTTCGTGATCTGGAACGAGCGCGCGAGCCCGGCGGCGACGATCCGGTGCGGCGGCAAGCCGGTGAGGTCCCGGCCGTCGAGCTCGACGCGGCCGCGGTCCGGCACGAACAGGCCGGAGATCAGGTTGAACAACGTCGTCTTGCCGGCGCCGTTGGGTCCGATCAGCGCGTGCAGCGTCTTGTCGGTGACGACGAGGGTCGCCTCCTCGACGGCGTGAAATCCGCCGAAGGCCTTGGCGAGCCCTTCCGCGGCGAGCTGCGTTCCGTTCGGCGCGCGCTCGTGGCGGAGGAATGCCGGCAGCGGCAGGCCCTGCTCGATGACGCGGCCGGCCATGGCCGCCGCTTCGACGACCTGCGCGCGCATCGGCGCGGTGATTCTTCGCCAGACGCCGACGAGGCCGCTCGGCGAGAACACGACGAAGCCGACGAACAGAAGGCCGAAGAACAGCAGCCAGTGCGGCGTGAAGATCGACAGGTATTCGCGAAACAACATGTAGAAAAGAACGCCCAGCGCGGGCCCGAGCAGGCTTCGCATGCCGCCGATGATGACCATGGCCAGCAACTCGCCCGAGAACGACACGGCGACCGGATCGGCCGAGGCGAACCGGTGATGGAACGCGAACAGCACGCCGGCCATGCCGGTGAGTGTCGCGGAGAGCACGAACGCAATCTGCTTGTAGCGGTTCGTCGCATAGCCCGTGAACTGCGCGCGCTGCTCGTTTTCGCGTATCGCGAGCAGCACGGTGCCGATCGGCGACGTGTGGAAGCGCGACAGCGCGTAGACGCAGGCAACGCCGAAGGCGGCGACGAGGCCGTAGTAGACCCAGGCGTTCTCGAGATCCACGCCGAACCAGATCGCGCGGGTGACGCCGCCCAGCCCGTTCTCGCCGCCGGTCAACGCGGTCCAGCGGTACGCCACGGCGTAGGACAACGCGGCGAACGCGAGCGTCAGCAGCGAAAAATAGACGCCGCGCCGCCGCAGCACGAGGAACCCGACGAGGATCGAGGCGACGAGCAGGAACGCGAGCGCGAACAGCGCCGGCCAGACGACCGAGCCCGCGAACCAGTGCCGTTGCGCCAGTGCCGCGGCATAGGCGCCCAACCCGAACCACGCGCCGTGGCCGAACGACACGAGGCCGGTGTGGCCCACCAGGATGTTGAGCGCCATGCACGCGATGGTGAAGATCACGACGTCGGTGGCGCTCGTGAGCGTGAGCCCCCCCGCGAGCAGCGCGAACGGCAGCACCGCGCAGGCCAGGGCGGCGATGACGACGGGTGGCGCAGTGCCTTCATTCGAACCGCTGGATGCGTTCGCCGAACAGTCCGCGCGGCCGGAACAGCAGCACGAGCAGCATCAGCAGGTACATCGAGGCTTCGGCGGCCGGGGGGAAGAAATAGACGGTCAGCCCGCGGACGACGCCGATGATCAGCGCGGCCAGCACCACGCCCCAGAACGAGCCCAGTCCGCCGATCACGACGACGACGAACGATGCCGTCAGGATGTCGGCGCCCATGGCGGGATGCACGCCGGTGATCGCCGCCATCAGCACGCCGGCGAGCGCCGCGAGGCCGACGGCGAGCCCGACGACGGCCGCCATGTACGGCGCGAGCGATATGCCGAGCGCCGCGACCATGTCCGGGTTCTGGACACCCGCGCGCACGACGCGTCCGAACGGCGTGCGCTTCAGCAGATGCCACAAGCCGCCGACCGCCACGACCGCTACCGCCAGCATCAGCAGGCGGTAGCGTGAATAGATGAAGTCGCCGATCAGCACCTGGCCCTTGAGCGCCGGCGGAATCGAGAACGGGATCGGCGCCGCGCCGAAGATCCAGCGCAGCGCCTGCTCGGCCACCATCGCCAGGCCGAACGTCAGCAGCAGGCCGAGCGCCGGATCCTCGCGATAGAAGCGGCGGAACAGGTACCGCTCGACCACGAGCCCGATCAGCGCGACCAGGACTGGCGACGCGATGAACGCGCCGGTGTAGCCGATGGTGTCGGCAAGCTTGACCGCGAAGTACGCGCCCAGCGCGTAGAACGCACCGTGCGCGAGGTTGACGAGCCCGCCCAGCGAGAAGATGAGCGAGAGCCCGAGCGCGATCAGCAGGTAGTACGCGCCGGCGAGCAGGCCGTTCAGCACCTGCTCGAGAATCTGAATCAGCATCGTGATACTCGCGGCGCGCGAGCGGCGTGCGCCGCGCTCACGTCGTCACGCCGGCATCGTGCAGGCGTTCTCCTCGCGGGTCGGCGCCAGCACTTCGAGGCTCTGGTTCGCGGCCGGCACCGGCGGCGACAGCGTGAAGAGGTCCCATTTGTCCTTGACCTCTGCCGCCGGCTTGAACGTGATCGTGTACATCTCCTGCATCAGCTGGTGATCCCAGTTGCGGTAGTAGCCTTCGCGCGATTTCATGATGTCGAACTTCGCGCCCTTTTCGAGGTACTCGACGATCTTCGTCGAATCCGTGGTCTTGAGCTCGTTCATCGCCTGCGCGACGTGCTTGGTCGACATGTAGTCGCCCCACGCCTGGTTCTCGGGCGGCTTGCCGTATTTCTTCGTGAACGCCTCGGTGAAGCGCTGCGCCGACGCCGATTTCACCTGCGAATCCCAGACCAGGGGCCAGATGCCGAGGACGTTGCCTTTGCCAGCGCCCCACGCGACGGCGGTGTCGAACCCGAAGCCGGCCACGGGGAACGGCAACCCGAATTCCATGTACTGCTTCATGAAGTTGGTGATCTGCGCGCCGGCGAGGTTCGACACCACGAGGTCCGGCTTGGCGTTGCGGATCTTGAGCAGGTACGGCGAGAAATCGGCGGCGTCGGTGGGCACCAGCTCGTCGGCGGCGAAGGTGCCGCCGTTTGCGGCCATGAAGCGCTTGGAGACGCGAAGCAGGTCGTGCCCGAACGCGTAGTCGGCCGTCAGGCTGTACCACTTCTTGCCCTTGACCATGCCGTCGCGCAAGAGCGCCTGGCCCTCGGCGTTGACGTACATGCTGTTCGCGGCTTCGGTATGGAACATGTAGCGATTGCACGACTTTCCGCGCAGCTCGTCCGAATTGCAGCCGGTATTGAAGAACAACGTGCGGTTGCGCTGCGCGACCTGCGCGATGGCGAGGCCCGACGCCGAGCTGATCTCGCCGATGATGACGACCACCTTGTCCCGCTCGAGCAGGCGCTCGGCCTTGGTCGAGGCGGTCTGCGGGTTGACGCTGTCCTCGGCGATCAGCTCGATCTTGCGGCCCATGATGCCGCCGGCGGCGTTGAGCTCGTCGACCGCGAGATTGACACCCATCACCGCATACTCGCCGAGCGGGCCGAGGAAGCCCGTGCGCGGCGTCAGGTGCCCGAAGCGGATCGAGTCGGACTGGCTGCGTACGATGGCGGGGAAGCCCAGTGCGCCCAGGGCGGTGGCCGCACCGGCACCTTGCAAGACCTGACGACGACGACGGCTGACCGGCGAGCGATTCATGACTCCTCCTTGGGGTGGCGGTACGGCGGGCGGGGCGACTCGTCGTGGTCGCTTGCGGCTGCCCGTGGGCACCG
>CAWFMY010000012.1:0-9247 GCA_963816925.1 uncultured beta proteobacterium
GCAACTGTCGAGACGACGACATTGGACGACGTGTGGAAGTTGACGCACATGATGGCCCCTTCGCGTGGTTTGCCTGGCAGATCGGTGCGACCGACCGCTCGCACGGGGCGATTCTAGCGCTCCGGGCGGTGCTCATGGACCGCGCCGTCCGGCGCGCGTCAGAAGGCTTCGGTCCGTCCGTCCGCGTAGACGCGAATCCGTTCGCCGGGCTGCATCGAGAAACTGACCGTACCGCCGGCAAAGCGCACGTCGACCTGGTGCGGGCCCGGCCACGGCGTCGGGACCGTAAGCGTGTACGGCGTTTGCGCGAGTATCCCCGACCCCCCATCGACGATGCGCGTCATCGTGACCCCCGGGCTGCTGCCGGGCCGGATGCGCGCGACGCGGCCGAACTGGTTGCGCGATCCCGCGGCGTCGACGATTTGAATCACCAGCGTGTTCCGGTTGATCCCGGGGGAGATGTTCCGCGCAACCACGGTCGGGCGGATGCCACGCGTCAGCACGAGGTCGAAGGCGCCGTCGCCGTCGTAGTCGAACACCGACATCGGGCCGAAGGACAGGTCGTCGATCAGCGTCACCGGGTCGCGCTCGAGGCGGGCGCCCGTATTGAGCAGCACGTACGACGTGGCATTCGGCCCGCCGGCGACGATCAGGTCCTCGCGACCGTCGCCGTTGAAGTCCGCCACCTGCAATCCGTAGATATTGGAATTGAGGTACTGC
The DNA here is from genome assembly GCA_963816925.1 of uncultured beta proteobacterium. Classification (GTDB taxonomy): domain Bacteria; phylum Pseudomonadota; class Gammaproteobacteria; order Burkholderiales; family Casimicrobiaceae; genus CAIWHR01. The sequence goes on from CAWFMY010000012.1 coordinate 721, forward strand.
GGCAGGACATCGCGCCGCGTGAATTTCGTTCCATCGAATTCCCACAGCGCGGGCCCGAGAGCAGGATGATGGATCACGAGGTCGAGGTTGCCGTCGTTGTTCCAGTCGATGAACTTGATGCCCTCGTCGAACGACCCCGGGAGGCCGGCGGCCGCGGTGACGTCGGTGAACGTGAGGTCGCCGTTGTTGTGAAAGAGCCGCCCTCCCACGTAGAAGTCGATCCAGCCGTCGCCGTCGAGGTCCACGGCCTGCGCTCCCTCCACCTTGTTCGAGAGCGGCACGCCGCGCAGTGCGACGCCGGCCGCGTCGGCCACGTCGGTGAAGTGGCCGGTACCGTCGTTGATAAGAAGGTACGAATGCTCCGCGGGATCGTTGTGGCTGTAGTAGGGGAAGAACAGGTCCACCGCGCCGTCGTTGTTGAAGTCGGCGGCGAGGATCGTCTCGCCGTAGCCCCGGATATCGAGCGCGGCGAACGCCGGGTCTTCGGTGAAGCCGCCGTTGCCGTCACCCAGAAACAGGCGGGCAAACGACATCGAGCTGCCGATGTCGGAATACGTGTTGCACACGAGGTCGACGAAGCCGTCGCCATTCAAGTCCGCCGCGCGGCAGTCGCGGTTGACGCGCCCGCTCGAAAAGAGGCTCGCGAGCCCCGCTGCGCCAAGGTCGGCGCCTTCGATGGTGGGGCCCCCCGCATTGCGGCCGCCGAGCGGCTCGTAGCGGCCGTCGCCGTTGAAATCGGCGATCGTCGGCGCAAGGATGCCGAGGCCCAGCGGCCGGATGGGCCGTCCAAGCGCGGAGAAAAGCACGGGGTTCGCCGTCGTCTCGACGACGAAGTTGCCCGCGACCGGCATGTCCGTGGGCAAGCCAAACGACTCGATGATCGAAACGTTGGCGGACGGCGGGTCCGTGCTGACGAACCAATCGCCGCCGCGGTAGATGACGAGGTCGGGCTTTCCGTCGCCGTTCCAGTCCGCGACGAGCGGCACGTCGCCGGGCACACCGCCCAGAACGTAGATCACCGGGTTGTTGCCGTCGCGCTGCGTGTCGAAGTACCAGAGGCCGTCGCGATAGATCCCGAAGTCGGCCTTGCCGTCGCCGTCGACGTCGGCAAGCACGGGAAGGTCGCCCGGCGCGCCGCCGAAGTCATGCTGAAGGGCGACGGTGCCATTTCTCGCCGTGTCCACAAACCATGCGCCGTCGCGGTAGATCACGAGATCGGCGCGGCCGTCGCCGTCGACGTCACCGACCAGAGGAACATCCTGCGGCAGGCCGCCGAGCGCGTACATGTCGTCCGCCGTGCCGTCCAATCCGCGGTCGACGAGCCAGATGCCGTTGTTGTAAAGGATGAGGTTGCTCTTGCCGTTGCCGTCGAGGTCGCCAGCAAGCACGTGCATCGCGGTGACGCCGGGATACAGCACGAGGTCCGCTTCCGGCCCTGCCGTCATCCGGAAGTCGAATGTGAGATCGGAGGGGCGGTAGACGCCGAATGGCGACGACAGGTGGCGAAACCTGGGCGAAGAGAGTACACGGTCGAGCCGGCCGGCAAGGGGCATGTCGCCCGGGCCGCCGAACGTCGCCATCCGCACGGACGGGTTGCCCAAGGGACTCACGAGGACGGCCCATTCCCCATCGCGGAAGATGCCGAGGTCGGCGTTGCAGTCGCCGTCCCAGTCCGCGACGAAGGGAACGTCCGTGGCGCCGCTGCCGAACGTGGCGATCAGCGTCGCCGTGCCGTCCCCATCCAGGTCCGCGTACCACTGCCCCGCGCGATAGATCATCCGAACCGCGACGCCGTTGCAGTGGAGATCGCCCAGCATCGGAATGTCGCCCGGCTCACCGCCGAAACTGTCGATTCGGTCGACCGCGCCGTCGCGATGCGTGCTCGTGAACCACGTGCCGTCGCGGTAGATCACGAGATCGACCCGGCCGTCGCCGTCGACGTCGCCCAGCAGCGGTATATCGCCCGGCGCGCCGCCGAGATAATAGGTCGCGTCCGGCACGCCGTCCTGGTCGAGGTCGACGGTCCAGACGCCGCCGCTGTAGCTGACCAAATCGGCGATGCCGTCGCCATCCATGTCGGCGACGCGCATGAATTCTGGTGCCGGCGACAACGTGAGCGTCTTGTCCACCGTGCCGGCCCGGCCGAATTCGAGGAACACCTTGCCTTGGAGCGGCCGGTACACGCCAAGATCGAGCGGAAGGCCCGCAAGCGCCGCTCCCGCGCTCATGGCGGCGATGGCAAAGGCGAGGCAGACGAGGATACCGCGGGACCTGAACGACAGAAGCATCGCCGAATCGTAGGGTGAGGAGAAGGTGCCTCCGTTCCCTGTTGGGGTTGGCGATAGCTACTCGGCAGGCGGGCGTGATTATGCCATCTTTGGTGTCCCCGGGGCGCGGCCGCGCCATGCGAATGCCGCCGGGCGGATGATTCGCTTCCCGCGATGTCGGCACGGGTAAAATGCCCGCCGGGCCGGCATAGCTCAGTTGGTAGAGCAGCGGTTTTGTAAACCGTTGGTCGTGGGTTCGATTCCTACTGCCGGCACCAACCTCCCAACGGCCGCAACCGGGCCGGGCATTGCACCATCGCCGCCGTGTGACCGCGAAAAACACCGTCGATGTCGGAGGTGCAATTGTCCGCATCTGTTTCGTTCAAGCTATTTCGACCCGACGACGTTTGGCACATCGACCTCGGTCGCATTCCCGAAAATGAAGTTGTTGCCTTGCGACTCGACGGAGTTGAGTGCGCTGATACCTACAGCGTTCTGCGCGACGGTGGTTCCCGCAAACCGTATCGTTGCATTGCCGGCCGCAAAGAGCGCTGTTCCCCCGTTCTGTGTGACGACCGATCCCGTGATCGTCACATATATCGCGCCCCCAACGCCGGTCACGAGCGTTCCGTGGTTGTTGTTCTCCGACACCCGGCTCCGATCGACCGTCACGAGGCTGACGGGGCAAGGCCTCGGCACAGCGCGGCGATCGAACATGGGTTGATATCGCTGCCGGTCGAGGCGACAAACGTGCGCTGGGTTGTCGCCGCAGCGTCGGTAGTCACGAACACGGGCAGGGCAAACGCGGTGGCTGCCAAAGGATAGGTACGGCACTGCAATTCAGTTCTCTCGGTAAGGCCGTGCGATCGGCGGCGGGGTGAATAGATGCCGGTTTGGTCGGAGCGCGAAAATGGGCGGCCCCGGCGACCTGGCCGATGCCTTGGGGCGGCTCGCGCTCGCGCTGGCAGTCTCTGTAGCCGACAATTTGATCGCCAGCGCGTCCGCTCGTCGTTCTCTCCTTCCCTCGCCGGCGAGCGAAGCTACAATCATCAACGGCGCCGGTCGTACCCCACGGCGTGGGGTACAAAAAGGGGCATCTCAGCGAGAGTCGGAGGACTCTTGTGCTGTGCTGTGATTCCTGCTGACGGCACCCGCGCAGGAATCGCCGACCGCCGCCGCGAACGCACTCGCGGAGCGAAGCCGGCACCGCGCCGACGTCAGCATTCGGGGAGAGACGTTCGCAATGCCGCTCGTGAGTTTCAAGCCGACGAAGGCCCGGCTCGTCATCGAGGACGGCAAGGACAGCGTCCTCGTGATGAAAGTCACGGTCGCCAAAGGCGAGACCGTCGAGCTTTCGACGGGCGGGCGCCTGGAGGCGCTTTCGGGCGTCCTGCGCATCCGCGAGCGCAAGGTGAATGGATCGCGGGGCAACGGCGCGATCGGCTCGCTCATCTTCCTCGACGAATCCGGCCGGGGGGCGGATTTCAGCCCCGCGAAATTCCAGATCAATCTCGGCATGGCGGCCGACAAGTTCGAGCCGCTATTGCGCGTGGCGCTTTCCGGGCGGCTTCCCAACAAGTTCTTCGTGGATGCCGGCGAGCGCGTTTCCGCGCGCGAGACGCGGGGCTTGTCGTACGGATTGCGGCGCGACGTGCGGACCAAGGTCTGGGACACGACGTCGTTCCGGACGCTGCCCGTGACCAACTTCGCGATGATCCTTCCGATCGACGTGCCGGAGCAGAAGGAAAACGGTGCGCCAGTGGCGGAACCGTGGCCGGTCGAATCGATGGCGACCAATGCGCAAGTCGCCGAACTGGTCGACGACCTGCTCGTCTTTCAGAGCGAGACGCGCAACATGCTCTACGCGGTGATCGGCGTCGTCGCGGTCGCCGTGCTGATGGGGCTGGTGTTCGGGCTGGTGCAGCTCGTCCGTTAGCGCGCCTTCGCGCATCGAAATCAGTTTGGCGCCGGCTGCCCGGCGTTGGTATGCTGTGCCCATCGATCAGCGAGGAACGGTGAGGCATGAACCAGCTCGATTTTGCAAAACGAACGGCCGTGATCACCGGCGGCGCCGCGGGCATCGGCTTCGCGATCGCGCAGCGGCTGGTTCTGAGCGGCGCAACGGTTTCCCTGTGGGATCGCGATCCTGTCGCCCTAGCGCGCGCGGAAACTGCGCTCGGCCGCGGCACGCTCACGCAGTCGCTCGACGTCGCCGATCCCGATGCGGTGGCAAACGCCGCGCAGGGTGCTGCGCGGGCGCTCGGGCGGATCGACGTGCTCGTCTGCTCGGCTGGCATCACGGGCCCCAATACGACGACGTGGGAATACCCGGTCGACGCCTGGAAGCAGGTCATCGACGTCAATCTCAACGGACTTTTCTACTGCAACCGGGCCATCGTGCCGGCGATGCTCAAGAACGACTATGGACGCATCGTCAACATCGCCTCGGTCGCCGGCAAGGAAGGCAACCCGAATGCGTCGGCGTACAGCACGTCGAAGGCCGGGGTGATCGGGCTCACCAAGTCGCTCGGCAAGGAGCTCGCCAAGACGGGCATTCGTGCAAATTGCGTGACGCCGGCGGCGGTGCGCACCGCGATCTTCGACCAGATGTCGCAGCAGCACATCGACTTCATGCTGTCGAAGATTCCGCTGGGCCGCTTCGGCGGCGTCGACGAGATCGCGGCGCTCGTATGCTGGCTCGCGAGCGAAGAGTGCAGCTTCTCCACGGGTGCCGTATTCGATCTTTCGGGCGGACGCGCGACCTACTGAGTCGCGGGTCTGGCGAGCGGCAGGGCGTCCGGCGACGCGGCGGCGCCGCGATAATTTCCCCGGTGTATCGATAGGGCGCTAGGATGCCGTACCGGCATCTGGCTCGGAATGGCCGCCTGCCGCGTCGGACCGACCAGGGGAGGATGCCATGCCCGTCGCTGCAATATCCGCGTTGCGCCTGCTGGCGGCCGTCGTCGTCGCCGCTTCCGCGCCGGCCCTCGCAACTTCGCAACGGACGTTCGTTTCCGGACAGGGCAGCGACGCGGCCGCCTGTTCCATTGCGGCGCCCTGCCGGTCGTTCACTGCTGCGATCGCCCAGACGGTTGCGGGCGGCGAAGTCATCGTGCTCGACTCGGCCGGCTACGGTCCGGTCGTCATCACCCAGTCCGTCACGATCACCGCGCCACCAGGCGTCTACGCGGGCATCAGCGTGCCGGCCTCTGCCCCGATAGGCGTTCTGATCAACGTCCCCGCGGGCAAGATTGTCCTGCGTGGTCTCACCGTCAATTCCACGGGCGGCACCACCGGAATCCAATTCCTCGCCGGCGACGGTCTGTCGATCGAGCGCTGCCGGATCTCCGGATTCTCCGTTTCCGCGGCGGACGGAGGGATCCGCCAGGATTCTGTCGGCGTCATGACCGTGCGCGACACCGCGATCAGCGACGGTTACAACGGCGTGAGAATGAACGCCGGCAGCGCGACCCTCGAGGGCGTCTCGCTCGAGCGGCTGATTCTCGGGGTCTGCATGCTGGGCGGGAGGATGACGATTCGCGCCAGCACGATCAGCGAGGGTAGCGAGGGCGTTCTAGTCGAGAGCGGCGTGGTTTCGCTGGATGGGGTCACCATCAGCCACATGGCAGCCATCGGAATTGACGCCCACAACCCGGCGGGGTTCAGCCTTGCGGTCCATGTCATCCGCAGCCAGGTCGTCGGCTCCTACAAATGCATTTTCGCCGATTCCCCCCCCGGCAGTTTCACCAGTGTTCATGTGACGGACAGCCTGATCGCGAATTGCACCTATGGCGTATATACCGACGGGGCGGCGCTGGCCATCGTGTCGAACAGCACGATCGTCAGCAACGGCACTGGCCTCTATTCCAACGGCCCCTTCATGTATTCGATGAAGAACAACGAAATATTCGACAATGCCAGCTCAAGCAGTGGCCTTATCCTCCCGATTTCCTACCAATAGTCGGCGCTGGCCACCCATGCCCATCCCTACGCTTGGCAGTATTCGCCCGTTGGTCATCGCCGCGGTCGCGCTTGCATCGGCGCCCGCCTTCGCCGCCGCCCAACGCACGTTTGTGTCGGGGCAGGGTGTTGACGTGGGCACCTGTTCCATCGCGGCGCCTTGCCGGTCGTTCACTGCCGCGATCGTGCAGACGATCGCCGGAGGCGAGGTCATCGTGCTCGACTCCGCGGGCTACGGACCGGTTACCATCACGCAGTCCGTCACGATCACCGCGCCGCCCGGCGTCTACGCGGGCATCAGCGTGCCGTCTTCGCCCGGCGTCGGTGTGAGCGTCAATGTTCCGAGCGGCAAGGTCGTCCTGCGGGGCCTCACGATCAATTCCACGGGCGGCACGGTTGGAATCAGTTTCGGCCAAGGCGACGGGCTTACAGTCGAGCGATGCCGGATTTCGGGTTTCGGCATCGCCGGGATCGTGCAGGCTTCGGTCGGCGCGCTGACCGTGCGCGATACCGTCATTAGCGACAGCCACTTCGGCATATATCTCGGCGCCGGCAATGCGACCCTCGATGGCGTGTCGATCGAGCGGACGGTGGTCGGCGTCAATGTTCCTTCGGGAAAGGTGACGATTCGCGGCTCCACCATCAGCGACGGCCTGATGGGCATTCAAGTCCAGAATGGCACGGCCGCACTGGATGGCGTTACGGTGACGCGGATGACGTCCGCAGGGGTCGTGGCGGTCAGCTACAGTTCGGGCCTCAGCGCCGAAGTGACTGTTATCCGCAGCCAGATCGTCGGCGCGGTCTACTGCGTATATGCGGAGGGGGTCCCGGGCAGTTTCGACACGATTCGCGTGACCGACAGCCTGCTTGCGAATTGCGACAACGGCGTGTACACGTTCGGGACCGCGCAGGCCATCGTGTCGCATGCCACGATCGTTGACAACGGTGTGGGTCTGAATTCAACCAACGACAACATCTACACCCTGCAGAACAACGAAGTATTCGGCAACACGAGCTCCAGCAGCGGACTGGTGATCCCGATCCCCTACCAATAGAGTGGCGTGACCAATCGCGCTCCGGCGACGATGACTCACGGCCGCACGGCGAGCACGAGCTTGCCGATGTGGGCATTCGATTCCATCAGCGCGTGCGCGGCCGCGGCTTCGGCCAGCGGGAACACGCGATGAACGAAGGTCTTGACTGCGCCGCTTTCGACGACCGGCCAGACCTCACGGCGCAGCGCCTGCGCGATCTCCACCTTTCGCTGCTGGGGGCTCGCCCGCAACGTCGAACCCGTGATCGTCAGCCGCTTCAGCATGATGTGGCGCCAGTCGAGCTCGACGCGGCTGCCGCGCAGGAATGCAATGATGACCATGCGCCCTTCCAGCGCGAGGCATTTCAGGTTCTTCTCGATGTAGTCGCCGCCGACCATGTCAAGCACGACATCGACGCCTCTCTTGCCGGTGATGCGGGCCACTTCGGCGACGAAATCGTGCGTCCGGTAGTTGATCGCATGCGCGGCGCCCGTTGCGACACAGAACGCCGCCTTCTCGTCGCTGCCGGCGGTGGCGATCACCGTCGCGCCGAAGTGTCGCGCGATCTGGATCGCCGTGAGGCCGATGCCACCCGTGCCGCCGTGAATCAGTACGGTCTCGCCGCGACGCAGGCGGCCGCGGTCGACAAGGTTGTTCCAGACGGTGAAGAACGTTTCGGGCAGACTCGCTGCCTCCTGCTTCGTCAATCCGTTCGGAATCGGGAGGCAGAACCCGGCCGGCGTCGTGCAGTACTCCGCGTATCCGCCGCCCGGCGTCAGTGCGCAGACTTGATCGCCGACGCGCCATTCGGTCACGCCCTCGCCGCACCCGACGATCGTGCCGGCGACCTCGAGCCCGATGATCGGCGACGCATCGGGCGGCGGCGGATACGCGCCGGCGCGCTGCAGGCAGTCCGGCCGGTTGACCCCGGCAGCGGCGACTTCGATCAGCACCTCGCCGGACCTGGGCTGCGGCACGGGACCGTCGGTCAGCGTAAGCACATCGGGCGGGCCTGGCTCGCGGGCGACGACATGGCGCATCATGGTGGGCAGGGGCATGGGCATCTCGTTGCGTAGTGGCAAGGGCTCATTGTAGCGACCCGCACGCATTGCGGAGCGCCGGTTCTCCGCTAGACTGCGCGCGTCATGGCCGGCAACGTCGCTTCGCTACTTCTTCGTACGGCCCGCTGCTGGCCGCGCCTGCCGGCCGTCGCGCTTGCCGACCGCGTCGTGCATGACTACGCGGCGCTTGCCGCGAATGCCGCGC
>CAWFMY010000013.1:0-22338 GCA_963816925.1 uncultured beta proteobacterium
TCGCCGAGGATCCGTCCGCGCAGCTCGACCGGCGAAAAGATGCCCGGGACCGACATGCTGGCGCGCATTGCCTCGTACAACGGCCCCTCGGTGAAGACGTACGGGACGCCGGCGACCATGTCGGTCGCGACGGCGCGAAACGGAATCGGCAGCCGGTCGAGATCCTTGATGCCGTCGGCGCTCGCCGTGAGCTCGTGCAGGAACAATTCGAGATTGGCGCCGCTCAGCGCGCCCTGGAACCCGCGGATCTGGCCGTCGCGGAATCCGATCTCGAGGGGCAGCGGAAAGCGCGTGTCGATCTGCTTGTCGCGGAAATCGAGCTCCCGGCGCGGGGGCGAATCCGAGAACAGCGTGTTCCAATGGAGCGTGGTCACGATCTTGTCCATTTCGGCCGGCGAGCGCCCGCTCGCATAGAGGCCGCCGACGATCGAGCCCATCGACGTCGCCGCGATGTAGTCGACCGGAATGCGCATTTCCTCGAGGACCTGCAGCACGCCGATGTGCGTGAGTCCCCGGGCGCCGCCGCCCGAAAGCACGAGTCCGATCTTCGGGCGCCTCGCTTCGGCGGCCGCGGCCTCGCCGGCGGCGGGCATTTGCGCGGCGGCCACCGTGGCGAGCGACAGCATTGCAAGCAACAGGAACGTCCCGGTGGCACGCCAGGGCGGAACAGGACGGCGCAAATACGTGTTCATAACCGATGGATGGGCGATTATAGCGGCGCCATGGCGACCCAATCGACGGAATCGGCGATGGACGGCCACGCCCGCGCCCATCGTGCGGCCCCTGCCTATACGCGGACGGCGATCGCGCTGCATTGGCTCGCGGCGCTCCTGATCGCCTGCAACCTGGCGCTCGGGGTCACGATGATCAACCTCGCGCTTTCTCCCTTTACGCTGCGGCTCTATGGCTGGCACAAGTGGATCGGCATCACCGTGTTCCTGACCGCGGCCACGCGGCTCGCATGGCGATGGGGGCATCCTCCCCCGCCGGCGGTCGCGATGCCCCGATGGCAGCGCCGCGCCGCCGCCGCAACGCACGCGGCCCTTTACGTGCTGATGCTCGCGATCCCGTTGTCCGGCTGGGTCTACAGCTCGTCCACAGGTGTTTCGGTGGTGTACCTCGGCCTTTTCCCGCTGCCGGACCTGGTCGGGAAGGACAAGGCGCTGGCCGCCGTGCTGAAGGCCGTCCATGCCACATTGAACTTCGCGCTGCTCGCGCTGGTCTGTCTGCATGCGGGGGCCGCGCTGCGGCACCACGTCGTCGATCGCGACGGCGTCCTCCCCCGGATGCTCCCCTTCCTGCGGCGCGGCTGAAAATTGGACTACACCGATGAAAATGCTGCATTCGTTCGTTCCCTCGCTTGCCGTCATGCTGATGGCGGCGTCAGGCGGCGCCGGTGCGCAGGGCGTGCTGATCGATCGAAGCGAGATCCGCTTCGTCGCGAAACAGACGGGCGGCGGCGTCGAGGGCCGGTTCCGGAGGTGGAAGGCGAACGTCGATTTCCGCCCGAAAGAGCCGGCGAAATCGCATGCCGAGTTCGAGATCGAGCTCGCGAGCATCGATCTTGCGAGCGAAGAGACCGAGACCGAGGTCCGGCGTCCCGCGTGGTTCGACACCGCGAAGTTCCCCGTCGCGAAGTTCGTGTCGACGACGGTGCGCGGCCTGGGCGGCGATCGCTATGAAATCGACGGCCGCCTCTCGATCAAGGGCGTCACCCGCGACATTTCGGTTCCTGTCGCGCTCAGGACCGATGCCGGCGGCAACAGCGTGGCCGAGGGCCAGTTCACCGTCAAGCGCCTCGATTTTCGCATCGGCGAAGGCATGTGGGCTGACACCGATGCCGTGGCCAACGACGTCGTCATCCGCATCCGGATGGTGCTGCCCCCCGTGCAATAATCGCGGGACGGATCCGCCCGTCCGCGGGGACTCGCGATGACCTCTCGAAAGCTGCGCCTCGGGCTCGCGGCGCTCGCATCGCTTGCCGTGCTCGCGCAATTCGCGGCGACGCGCGCTGCCGCTCAATCGTACCGTATCGCGCCCGAGCGGACCCTCGCCGGATTCGCGGTGACGAATCTCGGCGTCGTGCGCCAGGACGGCCACTTCAATCGCGCCTCCGGCACGATCGTGCTCGATCCCGCGCGCGCCAGCGGCGGCAGCGTCGACGTCACGATCGATCTCTCGTCGGTCGACACCGGGTGGGATACGCGCGACGACTTCCTGCGCGGCGAGAACATGTTCGATGTGGCGCGCTATCCGGTCATGCATTTCCGGTCCACGCACGTCGAGTATCGCGACGGGCACGTCGTCGCGGCGGAGGGAAACGTGACGCTGCATGGCGTGACGAAGCGCCTGCGGCTCGAAGTGCAGAACCTCGAGTGCGGCTTCGTTTCCACCGATGGCCACGAAAGCTGCCGCGCGAGCGTGGCCGGCCAGTTGCGGCGGCGGGAATTCGGAATGGAGTTCGCCTACCCGTTCGTGGGCGACGTCATCACGCTCGATTTCGCCATCACGGCCGTTCGGGCCGCCGCCGGGGACGTCGCGGCGCAGTGAAAAACGCGCCGGTCAGCGCGCGACGAGCCTTTTCATCCGCTCCACCGCGGCGACGAGCTCGCGGGTGATCCCCGGCTCGCGCACCGAATGCCCGGCGTCGGGCACGACGACATATTCTGCTTCGGGCCAGGCGCGAGCGAGTGCATCCGCGGTGACCGGCGGGCAGACGATGTCGTAGCGGCCCTGGACGATTGTGCACGGGAGGTGGCGAATGCGCGGGAGACCGGCGAGCAGCGCGCCATCGGCCAGGAACGCGTCGTGCACGAAGTAATGCGCCTCGATACGCGCGATCGCGAGCGCCGCGGCGTCGCTGTCGAATTTCGGCGCCGGATCACTCGCAGGCAGCAGCGTCGAGCACGCGCCTTCGTAGCGGTCCCAGGCGTGCGCCGCGGGAAGGTGCACGGCGGGATCGGGGTCGACGAGGCGGCGATGATAATGGGTGAGCAAGTCCGCGCGTTCGGCTTCGGGCAGGAAACCGGCGAACGCGCGCCAGGCCTCGGGAAAGACCATGCGCATGCCGTGCATGAACCAGTCGATCTCGGCGCGACCCGCGAGGAAGATGCCGCGCAGCACGAGTCCGAGGCAGCGATCGGGGTGGGCTTCGGCGTACGCCAGCGCGAGCGTGGACCCCCACGATCCGCCGAACACGAGCCAGCGCTCGATGCGCAGGTGCGCGCGCAATCGCTCGAGATCGGCGATCAGCGCCTGCGTCGTGTTGCCCTCGATCTCGGCGACCGGCGTCGAGCGGCCGGCGCCGCGCTGGTCGACAAGGACGATGCGCCAGAATGCGGGATCGAAATAACGGCGATGGTGCGGCAGGCAGCCGCCGCCGGGACCGCCGTGGAGGAACACGACGGGCACGCCGTCGGCGCGCCCGCACGCCTCCCAGTACAACGTGTGCGGCGGATCGACCGCGAGCCGCCCCGTGACGTACGGGTCGATTTCGGGAAACAGGACCGGGTCGCGGCTGGCGGGATTGTAGGGCATTGACGCGGGGCTTCGAATTCACACAGGTGCATGGAACCGTTCGTCGACGTCGACGCGGTAGCCGTTCGCGAGGCGGTTGGTCTCGTTGGCGAGCGCGACGACCGCCTGCAGCTCGTTGAACATCGCTTTCGTCATGCCCTTGCCGCGCGCTCCCGCCGTGTGCGACATGATGCAGTACTCGCAATTGTTGGTGACGCTGACCGCGACGTAAATCATCTCCTTGGTCAAGGCGTCGATGGCGCCGGGCGCCATCACCTCCTTCACGCCGGCCCAGACGCGCCGCAGCGTCGCCGGGTCGTTCGCGAGCGCCTTCCAGAAATTGTTGATCCAGTCGACCTTGCGCGTCGCCATGATGTCGTCGTAGACGGCGCGCACGTCCGGCGCGGCGTCATCGTATTCGATCAGCGGCACGAGAGCCATCGCGCGATCTCCTGCAAAAAAAGCGAAGTATGCCGGAAAATTCCGACCGTCGGCCGCAGCGCGCGTCGGCCGCGCGACAGGAGACCTATAATCGGCGCGTATCTTCACTCGCACGGGACGATCCCATGAACGCGATCAGGAAGCGACTCACCGTTGCAGCGAGCCTGCCGGCCGACCATCACCGCGCGCGGCTCGTCGGCCGGGTCTGGCTCCCGGACGCCGCGGGGCCGGCGGTCGTGCAAGTGACGGCCGACGGCGTTTTCGACCTGTCGAATGTCGCTTCGACCATGACCGGGCTGCTCGAACTTCACGATCCGGCCGCGGCCGTCCGCGGCGCCGGCGCATTGCCGCGCATCGGCGACACGGCGGCGCTGCTCGCCAACTCGGCAGCGGACGATCGCGACGAGCATGCGCCGTGGTTTCTCGCGCCGTGCGATCTCGCGGCGATCAAAGCCGCCGGTGTGACGTTCGTGTCGAGCATGCTGGAGCGCGTGATCGAGGAGCAGGCGCGCGGCGACCCGGCGAAGGCCGAATCCGTGCGCAAGGCCGTCGTCGCGATCATCGGCGACGACCTATCGCGCGTGCGCCCGGGATCGGCCGAGGCGGCGCGGCTCAAGGACGCGCTGATCGCGCAAGGCGTGTGGTCGCAGTACCTCGAAGTCGGCATCGGCCCGGATGCCGAGATCTTCACCAAGTCGCAGCCGATGTCGGCGGTCGGCATCGGCGCCGACATCGGCATCCATCCCAAGTCGGAATGGAACAATCCGGAGCCCGAGGTCGTGCTCGCGGTCAACAGCCGCGGGGAGACCGTCGGGGCGACGCTCGGCAACGACGTCAACCTGCGCGATTTCGAGGGCCGCAGCGCGCTGCTTCTCGGCAAGGCCAAGGACAACAACGCGTCGTGCGCGATCGGCCCGTTCGTGCGGCTGTTCGACGACGGCTTCGGGATCGACGACGTACGTCGCTGCGAGCTGGCGATGCGCGTCGACGGGCTGGAAGGGTTCGTGCTCGACGGCCACAGCTCGCTCTCGATGATCAGCCGCGATCCGCTCGATCTCGTCGCACAGGCGATCGGCCCGAATCACCAGTATCCGGACGGGTTCGTGCTGTTCCTCGGCACGATGTTCGCGCCGACGAAGGACCGGCACGCGCCGGGTCAGGGCTTCACGCACACGGTGGGCGACATCGTCACGGTCGCGACGCCGACGCTCGGCGCCCTCGTGAATCGCGTCGCGCATTCCGACCGCATCGCGCCATGGACTTTCGGCGCAGCGGCGCTGATGAAGAACCTCGCGCGGCGCGGACTGGTCTAGCGCTACCGTCGGCGGTCAGCGCTGGCCCATGCGCGCGGCGATCGCGAGCGCGTTGACGAGCGCCTGCGGATTCGCGGCGCCGCGTCCTGCAATGTCATACGCCGTGCCATGCGCCGGGGTCGTGATCGGCACCGGCAGACCGCCGTGCACGGTGACGCCGCGCTCGAACCCCATCAGCTTCATCGCGATCTGCCCCTGATCGTGATACATCGTGACGACGCCGTCGAAGGCGCCGTTCTTCGCGCGGACAAATATCGTGTCGGCCGGGTAGGGGCCATCGGCGGCATGGCCGCGGGTTGCGGCGAGTGCGATGCCCGGCGCAATCACGTCGATCTCCTCGCGGCCGAAGCTGCCGTTGTCGCCGTTGTGCGGATTGAGGCCGCACACGCCGATGCGCGGCGCGGCATGGCCCGCGCGACGAAGGCCGGCGTGCAATAGCGCGATTGCCTCGGCGATGCGCTCCGGCGTGAGCAGCCCCGCGACGTCCTTGAGCGGCACGTGCGACGTCACGCGCGAGGTCCACAGATTTTCGAGCACATTGAATTCGCCGCAAGGACCGTGGTAGCCGAGGAAGTCGGCGAACCAGCGGAGCTCGTCTTCCTGCTGCATGCCGCCCGCCCTCAGCGCCGCCTTGTTGAGCGGCGCAAAGCAGACTGCGTCGACCTCGCCGCGGCGCTGGAGATCGAGGGCCAGCGCCAGCGCGGACAGCATGAACGCGCCGTTCGCGGCGGAGGCGACCCCGCGCGCGAACGCCGGCGCGCGGGCGCCATCCCAGTCGAGCGCGGCAACGGGAGCATCGGGCAGCGATCGCGCCGAGGCGGCACGCGGCAATTCGAGTGTCACGCCCGCTTCGTTCGCGGCGCCGGCAAGGCTCGCATCGTGGGCGATCACGCGAATGCGCGCCTTGGGCAGCGCATCCTGCGCCGCCAGCACCTTCGCGACCAGCTCGTGCCCGATGCCCGCCGGATCGCCGGCGAAGAGCGCAATCGTCGGCACGGTGCCGGTCATTGCTCCAGCTTCACCGCCGATTCGCGGATCAGTTTGCCGTAGCGCGCGTAGTCGGCGCGATTGAGATCGGCGAATTGCTCGACCGTCAGCGTGCCGGGCTCGCCGGCGAGGTTCGCGATGCGCTTCTGCACGTCCGGCGACTTGAGCGCCTTCATGATCTCGTCGTGGAGGCGCGCCACGAGCTCCTTGGGCGTGCCGGCGGGCGCGAGGACGCCATACCACGTCGTCATCTCGAGCCCCGGAAAGCCGGCCTCGGCGAGCGTGGGCACGTCCGGCAGCTCGGGCGAACGCGCAGCGGTCGTCACGGCGAGCGCGCGCAGCTTGCCGCCCTTGATCTGTCCAATCGCCGACGACGTTGTATCGAACATCAGCTGCGCCTGCCCCGAGATCAGGTCGATATGCGCCTGGCTGCTGCCCTTGTACGGAATGTGCGTCATCTGCACCCCGGCCAGCGTCTTGAAGGCTTCGCCCGCGAGATGCTGCGTGCTGCCCGAACCCGACGACGCGTAGTTGAACGTGCCCGGCTTGGCCTTCATCTGCGCGACCAGTTCCTTGACGTCTTTCGCGGTAACCCCGGAGCCGACGACCAGCACGTTCGGCACGACCATCACCAGCGCGACGGGCGCCAGATCCTTCTGCGCGTCGTAGTTGAGCTTCATGAGGTGGGGCGCGATCGCCTGGCCGGTGTTGGTCGCGACGAGCAGCGTGTAGCCGTCCGGGGCCGCATGCGCCGTGAAGTCCGCGGCTATCGTGTTCGATGCGCCGGGCTTGTTGTCGACGATGAACTGCCCTTTCATCGACTCGCCGAGCTTCTCGGCCAGCATCCGCGCGACGATGTCGGTGCCCCCGCCGGGCGACGCGCCGACTTCGAGGCGCACCGGCTTCGACGGGTACGCCTGCGCTACGGCATCCGTCGCGCCCGCTCCCGCCAGCGCCGCCACCGCGCACCAGGCGGCCGCGAGCACGACCCGCCCACCGCGCCGCAGCCCGGTTCGTATCGGGGCCATGGTTCAGCGGCCCTTCTTGAACGCGACAACCTTCTGCTTCTGCTCGCCCAGGCCGTCGATGCCGAGCGTGATCACGTCGCCCGTCTTCAGGAACTGCGGCGGCTTCATGCCGAGGCCGACACCGGGCGGCGTGCCGGTGGTGATCACGTCGCCCGGAAGCAGCGTCATGTAGCACGACACGTCCGACACGAGCTTCGCCACGCTGAAGATCATCGTGCTGGTGTTGCCGCGCTGCCGTCGCTCGCCGTTGACGTCGAGCCACATCGCGAGCTTCTGCGGGTCCTTGATTTCGTCGGTGGTGACGAGCCAGGGTCCGAGCGGACCGAACGTGTCGCAGCCCTTGCCCTTGTTCCACTGGGTCGCGCTCTTCTTCATCTGGAACTCGCGCTCGGACACGTCGTTGATCAGGCAATAGCCGGCGACGTACTTGAGGCCGTCCTTTTCGTCGATGTACTGGGCCTTGCGGCCGATCACGACGCCGAGCTCGACCTCCCAGTCGAGCTGCGTGGAATTGCGCGGCGCCATCACGTTGTCATTGGGGCCGACGATGCAGGTCGACGACTTGAAGAACACGACAGGATGCTCGGGGATCGGATTGCCGGATTCCTTCGCGTGGTCGCTGTAGTTCAAGCCGATGGCGACGAATTTCGACGGCATCGCGACACACGCGCCGAGGCGCGGGCGGCCTTTGACGAGCGGCAGCTTCTTCGGGTCGAGCTTCCTCAGTTTCGCGAGCTCTGCGGGCGCGAGGCTGGCGCCATCGATGTCCTTGACCTTCTTCGAAAGGTCGCGCAGCTTGCCGTCGGCGTCGATGAGACCGGGCTTTTCCTTGCCGGCGGGACCGTAGCGTACGAGTTTCATCATGCCTCCTTCAATTGAGTTTTAGAACTTGAAGCCGGGAAGAAATCGAGGAGAACGGCGGCTGGCAAGGCGCCGCGGAGCCTTCAACCGGAGCGTACACGGAAGTACGTGAGGATTGAAGGCGAGCAGCAACGCAGCTAGCGGTCGTTATCCGAAGATTTCCACCGGCTTCAAATGGTCATCCCGCCGTCGACCGAGAACGTCTGGCCGGTGGCGAACGCGGATTCGTCGGACGCGAGGAACACCACGATCGGGGCGATCTCCTCGGCCTTGGCGAGGCGCCCCATCGGCTGCCGCGCGATGAACATCTTGCGCGCCTCGACGGGATCGTCGTAGGCGTTGATGCGCTCGCCGAGCGACGGCGTGTCGACGGTGCCGGGCGCGATCGCATTGCAGCGGATGCCCTTCATCACGAAATCGGCGGCCACGGCCTTGGTAAGACCGACCACGGCAGCCTTGCTCGCGCCGTAGGCAAAGCGGTTGGGAATGCCCTTGATCGATCCGGCGACGGAGGCCATGTTGATGATCGACGCCCAGCTGCCGGCTTTCTGGTGCTTGTCGAGCATCTTCGGCAGCGCGGCCTGGATCGCGACGTACATCGCCCGCACGTTGAGGTTGAAGCTGAAATCCCAGTCCTTTGCCGTGCAGTCGAGGATCGTGCCGTTGTGAACGTAGCCCGCGCAGTTGAACAGCACGTCGAGCGCAGGCAGCTCGGCAATCGTCGCGCGAACCGCCGCGTCGTCGAGGACATCGAGCTTCCGGACCGTGACGTTGGCGATTCCCTTGAATTTGTCGAGCAGCGTCGCATTGACGTCGGTCGCGCAGACCGTCGCGCCCTCGGCGGCCATCTGCATGACGCTCGCAAAACCGATCCCCTGGCCGGCCGCCGTGACCAGCGCCGTTTTTCCTTCCAGGCGATTACCCATGCTGTCTCCTTGTCGCTGCGTAGCGCACGGTCAACCGCCCGCGCGCGAGTTTCGGCGTCAGTGATTTTTGCGGATCCGCCCAATCGCGATTCGGCACGGTCGGATACCAGCCTGGCCGACCCGGATCGCGATCGTACGGGTAACCGCCCAGCTCCCGATAGAGCTCGTGATACTGCGCGAGCTTTGCGCGATCGAGGGAAACGCCGAGCCCGTTGCCGTCGGGAACGGCGATCGCGCCGTCGCGATAGGACATCCGGCCGCCGACGATCACGTCGTCGACGAGATGATGATAGTGAGCGTCGGCCGCGTAGCCGAGATTGGGCAGGACGGCGCCGAGGTGCAGCATCGTCGCGAGCTGGATGCCGAGCTCGCCCGAGCTGTGGACCGCGACGCCGACGCCGAGCGTCTCGCAGACGCCGGCCGCCTTGATGCACGGGCGGATGCCGCCCCAGAACGTCGTGTCGAGCAGGACGACATCGACGGCCCGGAGCTTTTCGTTCGCCGCCAGCTGCTCGAAATTGATGACCACCGTGTTCGTCGCGATCGGCAGCGAAACGAATTCCTTGAGCCGCGCGAGCTGCGGCATGCCCCACACGGGATCCTCGAAGTAATCGTTGCGCAGGTCGAGGATGCCGCGGCCGAAGTCGATCGCGTCGGCGAGCGAGAGCGCGCTGTTCGGGTCGTAGCGAAAGCGGTCGCCGGGAAGCGCCGCGGCAAGCGCGCGGTAACAGGCGAGCTCATGGGCCGGCGGATACACGCCACCCTTCAGCTTGTGCACGCGAAAACCGTGCTGCTTCTTCAGCGCGCGCGCATGGGCGACGAGCTGCTCGGCCGTGCGCACTTCGCCGCGGCCGCTTTCGGGATCGTTGTAGCGGAAGAACAGGTAGCTCGCGAACTCCACCGTATCGCGCAGCTTGCCGCCGAGCAACGCGTGGACCGGCACGCCGAGCTTGTGGCCCATGATGTCGAGGCACGCGAATTCGATCGCCGCGTGGAGCTGCGTCCGGTTGTTGTACAGGCTCGCGGTCGGGTTGCAGATCGCGAAGCGCAGTGCCTCCAGCCGGAATACGTCGTGGCCGCGCAGGTAGTCCGCGAGGGCGGCGAAGCTGCGCGAGGCATCCTCGCCGCCGCCGCCCATCTCGCCCAGCCCGACATAACCGTCGGCGGTTTCGACTTCGACGATCGTGCGCACGAAGCGGCCCCAGTGCGCGCCGTTGCTGTGCAACAGCGGCGCCTCGAGCGGCACGGTGACCGGCGTCGCGCGGATCGCGGCGATGGTGGAGGCGGACAAGGCTTGGGCGATCGTCGAGAGCGAGGGAACGCACCGTCGGCGGGAACGCCGAATGCGCGGCCGATCATTTTACGCTCACGCCGCGGCAATTGGTAATACCACTTGACCAATTAGAGGGTGGGGATTAGCCTTCGCCCCAGTAGCCCCCATCGGTCGGCGGCCCTGGTTGCCCACGTCGCCGGCCGTCCACGTCCTGCCGCCCCGGATCACCGCGCTCCCGCCCATGCCGTTCCAGAGCATCGAACCGCGCCGACTGTATCGGCAGATCGCCGACCAGATCCGCAAGCTGATTGCCTCGGGCGAGTTTCCCGCGGGCGCGCGCTTGCCGCCGGAGCGTGATCTCGCGAAGCAGCTGGGCGTGTCGCGACCGTCGGTCCGCGAGGCGCTGATCGCGCTCGAGGTCGAGGGACGGGTCGAGGTGCGGATCGGATCCGGGATCTACGTCCAGGCGCCGACGGAGCACAAGGGAGGTGAAGCCGAAGCGACCGCGGGACCGTTCGAGCTGCTGCGCGCCCGTTATGTGATCGAGGGCGAGTGCGCGGCGCTCGCTGCGAAGTCGGGCAAGAAGAACCAGGTGCATGCCATCGCCGAGGCGCTCGACCAGATGCAGCACGAGATCGACCATGGCGAGCACCAGCCGCTCACCGGCGATCGGCAATTCCATATGCGCATCGCCGAAGCGACGGGCAACGGCGCGCTGGTCGCCGTGGTCAAGATGCTGTGGGACGAGCGCACGGGACCCCTCTACAAGCAGCTCGAGCATCATTACGATTCGCCCGCGCTCTGGGGAAACGCAATGGCCGAGCACCAGTCCGTGTACAAGGCGATCGCGGCGAAGGATGCCAACGCCGCGCGCCTCGCGATGCAACGGCACCTCAATCAGGCCTACAAGCGCTTTTCGACCGGCTGGGACATGCTTCAGTAATGAAGAGCCGACCATAGTCCAGGAGACGACCATGCTTGCCTGCCGCATCCACGCCAAGGAAGACCTGCGAATCGAACCCGCCGACGTTCCCGAGGCCGGCCCCGGCGAAGTGCTGCTGCGCCTCGGCGCGGGCGGCATCTGCGGCTCGGACCTGCATTACTATTTCGAAGGTCGCAACGGCAACTTCATCGTGCGCGAGCCGCTGATCCCGGGACACGAGGCGTCCGCCGTCGTCGCCGGCGTCGGCGCCGATGTCACCCGCGTCAAGGTCGGCGACAAGGTCGCGGTGTCGCCGTCGCACGCATGTGGCCGTTGCGACTACTGTCGCGAGGGTCGCGAGCAATTGTGCGCGAACATGCGCTTCCTCGGCAGCGCGAGCCGCTTCCCGCACGTCCAGGGCATGTTCCAGGAATATTTCGTGATGGGCGAGCGGCAGTGCTATCCGGTCGCTGGCGACATCTCGCTCGGCGAGCTTGCGTTCGCGGAGCCGCTCGCAGTGGGCCTCCATGCGGTGAACCGCGGCGGCGAGCTGATGGGAAAGTCCGTGCTGATTACCGGCGCCGGCACGATCGGCTGCGTCACAGTGTTGGCGGCGCGCCTCGCCGGCGCGCGCAAGATCACCGTCACGGATGTCCTCGACCGACCGCTCGCGCAGGCGAAATTGGTCGGCGCGGACGTGACGCTGCGCGCCGACCGCGATGCCGAAATGCTGAAGGAGCCGCAGTTCGACGTCGCCTACGAAGTCTCGGGCAACTTCAACGCGCTCAAGGCATGCGTGGCCGCCACCCGACGCGGCGGTGTCGTCGTCCAGGTCGGCACGTTGCCGCACGAGCCGTTGCCGTTCGTCGTCAACGAGCTGATGGCGAAGGAGCTCGATCTCCGCGGCGCCTTCCGCTGGGGCATCGAATTCGACTGGGCCGTGGACTATCTCGCCACGCGGCGCGTCGACGTGCGGCCGCTGTTGTCCGGGCAGTACCCGTTGCAGGATGCCATCGCCGCGTTCCGGGCGGCGGCCGACAAGAATCAGAGCACCAAAGTCCAGGTCGTGGCGGCCTGACCCGCCGCGCCCAAAACCCAAAGGAGGAATCATGCATTGGCTGTCCAAGCTCATTGCCGTCGCAGCACTTGCCACCGCGTCGCTTGCCATCACGGGCCCGGCGGCGGCGCAGCAGAAATTGAAGTGGGCGCACGTCTACGAGACGAGCGAGCCATATCACACCGAATCGGTCTGGGCGGCGGCCGAGATCAAGAAGCGCACCAACGGCAAGTACGACATCGAGGTGTTTCCCGCCTCGACGCTGGGCAAGGAAACCGACATCAACCAGGGGCTGACGCTTGGGACCGTCGATATGATCATCAGCGGACCTTCGTTTGCGGCGCGCAACTATCCGCGACTCGGGATTGCCTACTATCCGTTCATCTTCCGGGATGGCGACCATCTGATCGCGTACTCGAAGAGCCCGGTCTTCGCCGAGATGGTCGAGGAGTTCCGCAAGAAGACCGGCATCCAGATCACCGCCTACACGTACTACGGCGCGCGCCACATCACCGCCCAGAAGGCATTCACCGACTGCGCGGGGATGAAGGGCCTCAAGATCCGGGTCCCCGACGTGCCGGCCTACATGGCAACGCCGAAGGCGTGCGGCGCCAATCCCGACGCCGATCGCCTTTGCCGAGGTCTATCTCGCGTTGCAGAACGGCACCGTTGACGCGCAGGAGAACCCGCTGACGACGATCGAGGCCAAGAAGTTCTACGAAGTGCAAAAGGCGATCATGATGAGCGGCCACATCGTGGACGGGCTGACCACGCAAATCGCGCCGCATGTGTGGAACAAGCTGACCGACGACGAGAAGAAGATCTTCACCGAAGTGACCCGTGAAGCCGCGGCGCGCGCGACGGAAAAGATCAAGAAGCGCGAGGCGGAGCTCGCCGACGAATTCAAGAAGAAGGGGCTGCAGATCGTGCAGGTCGACCGCAAGAGCTTCTCCGACGCCGTGCTCAAGAATTCGCCGGTCGAGTCGATGGGGTTCACCAAGTCCGACTACGACAAGATCGTTGCCATCAAGTGACGCGCATGTCCAGGAGCGGGTCGCGCAAGCGGCCCGTGCCTGGAAGCCAATGCGCCATCCCCGCGCTGGCGGGGATCGCGTGCCGTCGGTCGTTGATGAGCCGTAGCGCCGACAAATCCCGCGAAGATTGATGGAAACATGACCGCGACGAGCGAAACGCCTCATACCGAGCACGTGCTCGACGCCGACGGGCATTTCCACGTCGAGGACGCGCCGATCGATCTTGGCGAATACCTGGTCGAGGACTGGGCGTCGCTGGCCTTTTTCTGGCTGCTCGGCCTCAACGTGTTCTACCAGTTTTTCACGCGCTACGTGATGAACGACTCGGCGGCGTGGACCGAGGAGATTGCGCGCTATCTGCTGATCTGCACGGTGTTCATGGGCGTCGCCGCGGCGGTTCGCCGCACGCGCCACATCCATGTCGACTTCCTCTATCGCCTGATTCCGGCCAAGGCCGGGCGAGTGATGTCGACGCTGGTCGATATCGGACGCATCGTGTTCTTCGTCGTGGCGGTTGGCCTGACCGTGCAGATGATGTCGCGCATGGGCAGCTTGCAGATGACGATCATCGACCTGCCGATGAACCTGATTTACGGCGTGTGCGCCATCGGATTTGCGGCCGCCGCCGTGCGCTCGGTGCAGGTGGCGCTCGAGAACTGGCGGCGCGGGTTCAGCCTGCTCGAGCGGCCCGAGCACGCGATCGAAGAGACAATAGAATGACCGGCGCGCTGCTCTCGTCGTTTCTCGCGCTGATGGTGACCGGGATTCCGGTTGCCATCGCGATGGCCGGCGCGTCGCTCGTCTACATCGTGCTCTCCGGCAGCTCCCCGCCGATGGTGGTGGTGCACCGGATGATCAGCGGGCTCGACAGCTTTCCGCTGCTCGCGGTGCCGTTCTTCATCCTGGCCGGCAACCTGATGAACAACGCCGGCATCACGAATCGCATCTACAACTTCGCGCTGGCGCTCGTGGGTTGGATGAAGGGCGGACTCGGCCACGTCAACATCATCGGCTCGGTGATCTTCGCCGGCATGTCGGGTACGGCCATCGCCGACGCGGCGGGGCTCGGCACCATCGAGATCAAGGCGATGCGCGACCACGGCTACTCGAAGGAATTCTCGGTGGGCGTGACCGCGGCCTCGGCGACGCTCGGCCCGATCATTCCGCCGTCGCTGCCGTTCGTGATCTACGGGATGGTCGCCAACGTATCGATCGGGCAGCTTTTCC
Source organism: uncultured beta proteobacterium (assembly GCA_963816925.1). Taxonomy (GTDB): domain Bacteria; phylum Pseudomonadota; class Gammaproteobacteria; order Burkholderiales; family Casimicrobiaceae; genus CAIWHR01. The sequence goes on from CAWFMY010000013.1 coordinate 14,586, forward strand.
TTGCCGGGATATTGCCGGGCCTCGTGATGACGGTGCTGATGATGCTGACCGTTGCCTACTACGCGCACAAGAACAACTGGGGCGCGGACATCAAATTCCTGTGGAGCCGGGTTGGCAAGGCGACGCTCGAACTCGGAATCGTCATCGCATTCCCGCTCGTGATCTGGGGCGCGGTCATTGCGGGAGTCAACCCGCCCGTTGCCGGCGGGAATCGCCATGGTTGCGCTGTTCGCGGCGGACTGGAAGTACAAGTTCGAGGCGGTGCTGCCGATCATGACGCCGGTGCTGCTGATCGGTGGAATGACCACGGGCATCTTCACGCCGACCGAAGGCGCGGTCGCCGCGTCGATCTGGGCATTGTTCCTCGGCCTCTTCTGGTATCGCACGCTGAGCTGGAAGATGCTGATCAAGGTATCGATGGATACGATCGAGACCACGGCGACCGTGCTCTTCATCGTCGCCGCGGCGTCGATCTTCGGCTGGCTGCTGACGGCGACCCGCGTGACCGACATGGTCACGGCCTGGGTGCTCGGATTCACGAGCTCGCCCTGGGTGTTCCTGCTGCTCGTCAACCTGCTGCTGCTCTTCGTCGGCTGCTTCCTCGAGCCGACCGCGGCGATCCTGATCGCGATTCCGGTGCTGATGCCCGCGGTGACGCAGCTCGGCATCGACCCGGTGCATTTCGGGCTGATCGTCGTGCTGAACCTGATGATCGGGCTCCTGCATCCGCCGATGGGAATGGTGCTGTACGTGCTGGCGCGGGTGGCGAAGATGTCGCTCGAGCGAACGACCATGGCCATCCTGCCCTGGCTCGTGCCGTTGCTCGGCAGCCTGATCCTGATCACGTACGTTCCGATCATCTCGCTGTGGCTGCCGAAGCTGGTCTATCGCTGATGACGTCCGTCGTGGCGCCGATCGAGCGCGTCGAAATCCTCCAGGTCGACCTGCCGCCCAAGGTCGTGCGCACCGACGCCATCCAGTCGTTCGTCAAGCAGGAAACGCCGATCGTGCGCATCACGTGCAGCGACGGTGCGGTGGGCGTCGGTTACACGTACACGATCGGCACCGGCGGCTCGTCGGTGGTCGCGCTGCTGCGCGATCACCTGTGCCCGCGGCTCATCGGCCGCGACGCGGCGGAAATCGAAGGACTTGTGGAAGGATCTGTTCTTCCATACGCACGCGACCGCGGTCGGCGCGATCACGAGCCTCGCGCTCGCCGCGATCGACACGGCGCTGTGGGACCTGAAGTGCCGCCGCGCGCAGCAGCCGCTATGGAAGATGGCCGGCGGCGCGAAGGCGGCGATCCCCGTCTACACCACCGAGGGTGGCTGGCTGCACCATTCGGCGCAGCAGATCGTCGACGAAGCGGTCGCCGCGAAGGCGCAGGGATTCAAGGGCGCGAAATTCAAGGTCGGCAAGCCGTCGATCGCCGAGGACGTGCGGCGGCTTGCGGCCGTTCGTGACGCAGTCGGTGACGACTTCGAGCTGATGATCGATGCCAACCAGGCATTCACCGTGTCCGAGGCGCTGCGCCGCGCGCATGCGTACTCGCCGTTCGGGCTCGCCTGGTTCGAAGAACCCCTGCCGGCGGAAGACCTCGCGGGTCACGTCGAGCTCGCGGCCAAGGCGACCATGCCGGTCGCGATCGGCGAATCGCTCTACCATCCGTCGCACTTTCGCGAATACCTGGAGCGCGACGCCTGCTCGATCGTGCAGGTCGATTGCGCGCGAATCGGCGGCATCACGCCGTGGCTCAAGGTCGCACATCTCGCCGAGGCTTTCAACGTCGCCGTATGCCCCCATTTTCTGATGGAGCTGCACGTATCGCTGGTCGCCGCGGTTCCGAACGGCGCCTGGGTCGAATACATTCCGCAGCTCGATGCCATCACCACGTCGCGGCTGACCGTGCGCGACGGATTTGCGCTGGCGCCCGAGGGCCCGGGTCTCGGCATCGACTGGGACTTCGCCGCGATCGACCGGCTCGCCGTCGCGCGCGCGACCGTGCATTAGACGAAGAGGTACGCCCATGCTCACGCAAGCATCGTTGACCATCCGCCTTCACGCCGACGACGACGTCGTCATCGCCCGCCAGCAGCTGGTCGGCGGCACCAAGCTGATGGATGAGAACGTGACCGTCGTCGGCCTGATTCCACCTGCGCACAAGGTCGCGACGCGCGCCATCGCCAAAGGTGCGCCGGTCAAGCGCTACAACCAGATCATCGGCTTCGCGAGCCGCGATATCGCGCCCGGCGAGCACGTCCACCTCAACAATCTGCAGATGGGGGCGTTCGACCGCGACTATGCGTTTGGCGCTGATGTGAAACCCACACCTTACGTGACTCCGCCGGCGACGTTCATGGGGATCGTTCGACCCGATGGCCGCGTGGCCACCCGCAACTATCTCGGCATCCTGTCGACGGTCAATTGCTCGGCGACGGTCGCCCGCGGCATCGCCGGTCATTTCACTCGCGAGCGTCTCGCTGCGTTCCCGAATGTCGACGGCGTCGTCGCGCTCACGCACGGGTCCGGGTGCGGGATGGACACGCACGGCGAGGGAATGCAGCTCCTGCGGCGCACGCTTGGCGGCTACGCGAAGCATTCGAACTTCGCTGGCGCACTGATGGTTGGACTCGGGTGCGAGGCGAACCAGATCAGCGCGCTGCTCGGCGCCGAGCAGCTCAAGGAAGGGCCGCTGCTGCGCACGTACAGCATTCAGGACACCGGGGGCACCGCCAAGTCGATCGCGCGCGGCATTGCGTTGATCGAAGAGATGCTGCCGCACGCGAACGAGGTCACGCGCGTGCCGGTGCCAGCGTCGCACATCACCGTCGGCCTGCAATGCGGCGGCTCGGACGGCTACTCGGGTATCACCGCCAATCCCGCGCTCGGCGCCGCGGTCGACCTGCTGGTGCGCCACGGCGGCACGGCGATCCTGTCCGAGACGCCGGAGATCTATGGCGCCGAGCACCTGCTCACCCGGCGCGCCGTGTCGCGCGCCGTCGGCGAAAAGCTCGTGTCGCGGATCAAGTGGTGGGAGGAATACACGACCCGCGAAAAAGGCGAGATGAACAACAATCCGTCGCCGGGCAACAAGGCGGGGGGGCTCACCACGATTCTCGAGAAATCGCTGGGCGCCGTCGCGAAGGGCGGCACCACCAACCTGGTGGATGTCTACGAATACGCCGAGCCGGTGACCGCGAAGGGCTTCGTCTACATGGACACGCCCGGTTACGATCCCGTGTCGGCCACTGGGCAGGTCGCCGGCGGCGCGAACATGATCGTCTTCACCACGGGTCGCGGGTCCGCATACGGCTGCGCGCCGTCGCCGTCGCTCAAGTTGTCGACCAACACGCCGCTGTGGGTGAAGCAGGAAGAGGATATCGACCTCAATTGCGGCGAGATTGCCGACGGCACGGCGGCGGTCGACGAGATCGGCGAGCGCCTGTTCCGGCTGATGCTCGAGACGGCATCGGGGCAGCGGACGAAAAGCGAGCGCCACGGTTACGGGCAGAGCGAATTCGTGCCCTGGTACCTGGGCGCAGTAATGTAGCTTGCAGCGAGGTTTCTTGGGTTGACACCCCCGCAGTCAAACCTTAGTCTGGCAAACGAACCGGACGGCACAAACAGCGGGCATTTGTCCTACTAGGAGGAGATTCATGAAGATGATTTCAAGGCTGGGCGTCGCCCTGTTCGCGGCCGCCGCGCTCGCACTGTCAGGGCAGGCCGCCGCGCAGGAAAAGCTTACGGTGTGGTGGGTGAAGGGCTTCTACAAGTCGGAGGACGACGCGCTCTACGAGGCGATCAAGAAGTTCGAAGCCAAGTCTGGGATCAAGGTCGAGTTGTCGCAATACGCGGTGCAGGACGGCATTCCGAAAGTCGTCGCCGCGCTGGACGCCGGCAATCCGCCCGACGTCGCCTACATCGACGTGTTCGATTTCCAGGTCACCGCGAAGTGGGCCTTCGAGGGCAAGCTGGAGGACATCAGCGACGTCATCACGCCGATCAAGGGCCAGTTCCTTCCGAACACGGTCGAGACGACGTGGCTCTACAACGAAAAGGCGAAAAAGAAGGCGTACTACGCTTTTCCGCTGAAGCAGCAGACGATGCACATCATGTACTGGAAGGACATGCTCGCCGAGGCGGGGATCAAGGAATCCGATATCCCGACCGGCTGGAAGGAGTACTGGGCGTTCTGGTGCGACAAGGTGCAGCCCGCGTACCGGAAGGCCTCCGGCAAGCGCGGCTTCGCCACCGGCTTCCCGATGGGCGTGAATTCCAGCGACTCGTACTACTCGTTCCTCACGTTCATGGACGCGTACAACGTCAAGCTGGTCGACGACAACGGCAAGGTGCTGGTCGACGACCCGAAGGTCAGGGCCGGGCTCATCAAGGCGCTCGGCGACTATGTGATGCCGTATCAGAAGGGGTGCACCCCGCCATCGTCGACGAGCTGGGCGGATCCCGACAACAACGTCGCCTTCCACAACAAGACGACCGTCATGACGCACAATGCGACGATCTCGATTCCGGCCAAGTGGTACGACGACATGAACAACGCGTCGCTGAAGCCCGAGGAGCGCGAGCAGGCGAAGAAGAACTATTACGAGCTGATCCAGACCTCGGGCTTCCCGAACAAGCCGGACGGCTCGCCGGTGACGTATCGCGCGGCGGTCAAGACCGGCGTCATCTTCGCCGACTCGAAGAACAAGAAGCGCGCAAAGGAGTTCGTCGCGTTCCTGTTGCAGGAGGAAAACCTGACGCCGTATGTCGAAGGTTCGCTCGGCCGCTGGTACCCGGTGACCAAGGCTGGCGCGGCGCGACTTTCGTTCTGGCTCGCGGACCCGCATCGAACGTCCGTGCAAAAGCAGTTCGCCGCTGGCACGACGCCATTCGAGTTCACCAAGAACTACAAGTTCACGGTCCTCAACAACGAGAACGTCTGGGCCAAGGCGATGAACCGCGTCGTCAGCGAGAAATGGAGCGTCGAGAAAGCGGTCGACGAGATGATCGCGCGCATCAAACAGGTGGCAGGTTAGAAGGCACAAATTCGTGGGCGCCCGCGGCGCCCACGGGTCCACTGGAAGTTTTTCGCATGTCGACGATTGCCCTTCCGAAGGTCGAGCCGGTCATCCCGACCGGCGCGCCGAAGAAGCGGCTCACGACATGGGAGGCGTGGGGATACGCGCTGCTCGCCCCGTACGTCGTCGTCTTTTTGGTATTCGTGCTGTACCCGGTGTGCTACGGACTGTGGCTCGCGCGGCATCCGGAAAGCTACGTAAACCTGATCGACGACCCGGTCTTCGAAACGTCGGTCATCAACACGATCATCTTCCTGGTCGTTGCGATCAATCTCAAGATGGCCGCGGCGCTGTTCCTGTCCGGGTTTTTCGTCAACACGCGGACATGGATCAAGTGGCTGTCGCTCATTTTCATCCTGCCGTGGGCGGTGCCGTCGATCCCGACGATCCTGTCGATCCGCTTCATGCTCAACCCCGAATGGGGTGTCGTCAACCAGACCATTTTTGCCCTGACGGGGCTCGATGGCCCGAATTGGCTCAACGACCGCTGGCTCGCGCTGTCGATGGCGATGCTGACGCATGTCTGGAAGTCGCTGCCTTTCTGGACGCTGATCCTGATCTCCGGCCGCCTCGCGATCCCGGCCGAGCTATACGAAGCCGCAAGTGTCGACGGCGCGACCACGTGGCAGAAATTCCGCTTCGTGACGTGGCCGTCGATGCGCACCCTCTACGTGACGTCGCTGATCCTGTCGATGATCTGGACGCTGGGCGATTTCAACAGCGTCTACCTGTTGACCGGTGGAGGGCCCGCCGACCTTACGCACATCCTCGCCACGCTGGGGATTCGCTACCTGCGGCTCGACCAGGTCGACATGGCCATGGCGACGGTGGTGTGCGCGATGCCGCTCGTGCTGCCGCTCGTCTATTTCATGATGAAACGGCTGTCGCGATGAGCCGCCGTTCTTTTCTCCGCTCGGCATCGACCGAGGCCAAGCTGCTGCTGGTCGGCATTCCCGTTTTCATCTGGACGATGCTGCCGATCTATCACATCTTCCTGTTCGCGATCTCGAACAAGGACCAGGCGTTCGGCGGCAAGCTGTGGCCTGAGCACCCGACGCTGCGCAATTTCGCGATCGTGTTCAACCAGGAGAACTATTTCCTCAACCACTTCTGGCTGCAGCTGTGGAACTCGCTCCTCATCGCGGTCGCCGTGGGCGCGCTGACGCTCATCGTTGCCACCTGCGCGGCGTTCGCGATCAGCCGGTTGAAGGCGCGCGGCGGGCGCACGGTGATGAACCTCGCGCTTTTCACGTACTTCATCCCTGCCGCCTTCCTCGCGGTGCCGATGTACAAGGCGATGGGCGTCTACGGCCTCCTCAATCACCAGTGGGCGCTGATTCTCGCGATGGTGACCATCGCCGCGCCGTACTCGATCTGGGTGCTGAAGCAAAGCTCGGACAAGCTGCCGTTCGAACTCGACGAGGCCGCGCGGATGGACGGCGCCTCGCCGATGCAGCTCTTCCGGCTCGTCTACCTGCCGCTGATGGCACCGTCGCTGGTCGCCGTCGGCACGTACGCCCTGCTGCTTGCCTGGAACGAATATCTGTACGCGTTCCTGCTGCTGTCGAACGACCGGGACATCACGCTCGCGGTCGCGCTGGGCCACTTCCTGTCGGCGGACGATTCGCCGTGGGAGCTGCTGATGACGACCGGCCTCATCTACGCGCTGCCGCCGGCGGCGATCTACTACACGTTCAAGCGCTACATGGTGGGCGGACTGACCGCCGGCGCGGTGAAAAGCTGAGGAAACGAAATGGCGACGGTCGCATTCCAGAACATCGAGAAGTCATACGGCACGACCAAGGTCATCCACGGCATCGGCTTCGACATCCACGACGGGGAGTTCGTCGTGCTGGTCGGCCCCTCGGGTTGCGGCAAGTCGACGCTGCTGCGGATGCTGGCGGGCCTGGAGGAGATCACCGGCGGCACGATTTCGATCGACGGCAAGGTCGTCAACGAGATGGAATCGAAGGACCGCGACATCGCGATGGTGTTCCAGAGCTACGCGCTCTACCCGCACATGACCGTCCGTGACAACATGGCGTTCAGCCTCAAGCTGCGCAAGGAAAAGGCGGAAATGATCGAGGAGCGGGTGGCGAAGGCCGCGAAGATCCTGAATCTCGATCCCTATCTGCAGCGTTTCCCGCGCGAGCTGTCGGGCGGGCAGCGGCAGCGCGTCGCGATGGGCCGGGCGATCGTGCGCGACCCGAAGGTGTTCCTGTTCGACGAGCCGCTGTCCAATCTCGACGCCAAGCTGCGCGTCGCGATGCGCGCCGAGATCAAGGCCCTGCACCAGCGGCTCAAGACGACGACCGTCTACGTGACGCACGACCAGGTCGAGGCGATGACGATGGCCGACCGGATCGTCGTCATGCACGACGGCCGCATCGAGCAGATCGGCACGCCGCTCGAGCTCTACGACCGGCCCGGCAATCTGTTTGTCGCGCAATTCATCGGCTCTCCGGCGATGAATGTCATCAATGGCACCATCCGCCGCCGCGACGGCCGCGGATTCGTCGAGGTTGCGGGCGGCGTGCGCTGGCCCCTCTTCACCCATGCGGGCGCCGACGGCCAGGCCGTGACCTATGGCGTGCGGCCCGAACACCTGTCGCTTTCCGCGGCGAGCGACATCACAGTCCCCGCCGAGATCATCGTCGTCGAGCCGACCGGCGCCG
>CAWFMY010000014.1:0-29011 GCA_963816925.1 uncultured beta proteobacterium
GACATCGGGGGTTGATTCGCCACGCAGCCGCTTGAGGCAACACCGCAAGACGTGCGATTCAGGTCACCGCTGCCCGATTCTGGAATTCGGCTCGCCGCCATTCGCCGGTCACGAGGACCTCCCGCAGGATCGCGGCCGCATCCCAGACATCGACGTGACGGATGTAGAGTGGCGTAAAGCCGAAGCGAATCAGGTCAGGCGCGCGAAAGTCGCCGACGACGCCGCGGGCAATCAGTGCCTGCATCAGCGCGTAACCGTGTTCATGCGCGAATGAAACCTGGCTGCCCCGGCGCGCCGAAGCGCGGGGCGTTGCCAGCGCCAGACCCAGGCCCGCGCAACGCGCTTCGACGAGCGCGATGAACGCCTCGGTGAGTGCCAATGATTTCGCCCGCAGCTGCGCCAGGTCCACCTGCAACAGGAGGTCGACTCCCTCCTCCAGCGCGGCCAGTGCCAGAATTGGAGGGGAACCCACCACATATTGCCGGATCCCCGCCGCGGGACGATAGCTCGCCGCGAACTCGAACGGCGCGGCATGGCCGAGCCAGCCATAGAGAGGCTGCAGCGCCTGGCCGTGATGACGTGCCGCCACGTAGACGAAGGCCGGCGCCCCGGGCCCGCCATTGAGGTACTTGTAGCCGCAGCCGATCGCGAAATCCGCCCGCGCCCCCTCGAGGTCCACCGGCATCGCGCCCGCCGAGTGCGCCAGATCCCAGATCGCGATGGCGCCGGCCGCGTGCGCCGCTTTGGTCAGCGCCGCCATGTCGTGCATCGACCCGGTACGAAAGTTCACGTGCGTCAGCAGGAGCACGGCTGCAGCGTCGTCCAGCGCCTGCGCCAGTTCGTTCGCGCCAACGAGACGCAGCGTGTGGCCTTGCTCGAGCAACGACGCCAGGCCCTCCGCTGCGTAAAGGTCCGTCGGGAAGTTCTCCGCCTCCGAAACGATCACCCGCCGCCCGGGGCGCATTTTCAGCGCTGCCGCCAGCACTTTGAACAGATTGATCGACGTCGACTCGGCGACCACGACTTCGCCGGCGTCGGCACCGATGAGCCGCGCGATCTTGGCGCCAATGCGCTGGGGCATGTCCATCCAGCCGTGACGGTTCCAACTCCCGATCAGGTCATCGCCCCATTCCTGCTCGATCACCCGCGACAGGCGCCCGGGCGTCGAGCGCGGCAACGCGCCGAGCGAGTTGCCGTCGAGGTAGACAACCCCGGCCGGGAGCAGAAACCTGTCGCGCATCGGCGCCAAGGGGTCGATCCGGTCCAGCGCCTCGAAATCTTCACGTCGCATGGGTTCAACGCCTCGTGGAAGGGCGACGCGGGACCAAGGTGCGGACGTCGGCGGCGGTGTCAGATCAACGGAGGCCGAGACCAAGTGGACAAAATCGGACGCGCGACGTCCAGGTCATCGGCGACGAAGAGGACCGAAGCCTCTTGGAAATGGATGGGGTGGCTGATGGGACTCGAACCCACGACAACCGGAATCACAATCCGGGACTCTACCAGCTGAGCTACAGCCACCATTGCACTGCGAAGGAATCTGGCACGCCCGACAGGACTCGAACCTGTTACCGCCGGCTTAGAAGGCCGGTGCTCTATCCAGATGAGCTACGGGCGCCTGGACGGAAGTCACCCTGCGACGGGCCAAGAGTCGAATTCTAGCGGAATTCGCCTGCGGCCGCTGCCGGGCCGGGCCAAGGCCACCTGTACCATCAGATCGGCGATGCCAGGTCATCGCGCCCGATGCCGATGTAGCGCGACGTGCGGATCGGCACGTTGGCCCGCTGGAATGTCTCGGCGCCCTCCTGCACCTTGCGGTCCGTCTGCGTCATCCGCGTGCGCAGGCGCGTGTACTCGGCCCACGAGTCGATGACGAAGCGCTCGACGAAGCGGCCGTCCGCCTCGAGATCGCGAAAGACGCGCCAGCTGCCGGCGCCATTGCGGCGGCGGACCCGTTCGAGCCTGTGGACCGCCGCCAGGAACGCCGCGCGATCCTCGCGCGCGATCTGGTATTCGATCTGGATCAGCACCGGCCCGTCGTCCGGCGCCGGCATCAACGGAATCGCAAGATCGGGCAGGCGCGCCCCCGGCGTCACGTCCGCCTCGTCGGCGAACGCCACGCGTATGCGCCGGTTCAGCGCGAGCAGCAGCAGCATCGCCGCAACGGATGCACCGAGCGCGATCGGCGTGCCGAATCGGTTGGCCACGACGCCCCAGAGAATGCTGCCGAGCGCGAGGCTCGCCTGGTTGGTCACGAGATTGGTCGCCACGGCGCGTGCGCGCACCCACGCGGGCGCGACGCTTTGCGTCCCCGCGGCAAGGCTCGACAGGACGGTGACCCACGCGGCGCCCGCGGTGGCGGCGCCGACGATCGCGAGCGGAAGCAGCGCCGTCAGCGCAACGAGCGTCGCCGCGGCCGCCCACAGCACGACGCCCGAGGTGACGATGCTGTTGAGCGAGCGCCGGCTCATTTGCTGGGGTATCGCGAGCGCACCGACGATGGCGCCCGCGCCGAATGACGCCATCAGCGTCCCGTAGCCGCCGGCGCCGAGCGAGAGCTGGTCGCGCGCGACGATCGGCATCAGCGCCCACAGCGCGCTGGCGCAAAAGCTGAAGCTGAAGTTGCGGATGATGAGCGAGCGAAGCGGTTTCGAGTGGCGGGCGTAGCGAAGGCCGCTCTGAATCCCGGAAAGAAGCGTTTCCGGCACGCCCGGGATAGGGCGGCCCGGGCTCGGATACGGGTACACCATGAGAATCATCACGAAGAAGAACACTGCCGCGACCAGCATCGCGCTGCCCGAGCTCAGCCACGCCGCCAGCGCCCCCGCCAATGCCGGCCCGAGGGCGCGCGCAACATTGAACGCGACCGCGCCAAGCGACACCGCGCGCGGGATCTCGATGCGGGTGACGATGTCGTTGACGCTCGCCTGTTGCGCCGGCAGGTAGATTGCGAAGCCGGTGCCGATGAGGAACGTGCAGACGAGGAGCGTGACCGGACCGACGAACCCGGTGATCTCCGCGACGCCGAGCATCGCCGTGACCGCGATCAGGACGACGTGCGTCACGAGGATGATGCGGCGCCGGTCGACGATGTCGGCGAGCGCGCCGGCGCCCAATCCGAACAGCAGCGACGGCGCGGTGCTGGCCGTCTGCACCAGCGCCACCATCAACGCGGACGGCGTCAACGTCGCCATCAGCCACGCCGCCACCGTCGACTGCATCGTGTAGCCGAGCGCAGCGCCGACCGAACCGACATAGAGGCGAAGGAACGCCGCATGCCGCAGGGGCGACGCCGGGAACCAGCGCGCGACGATGGAGGCTGCGGGTGCGTTCACCCGCCGAGTTTAGCGCGGCGGGCCGGGGAACGGATTGTCAGGCGCGCGTCCGCGGATTCTGGATCAGCCATTCCATCAAGTCGCGCATCGAAAGCGTTCCCAGTACCGCGCCCTCCCCAACCACGGGCAGATGCCGGAAGTTGCCTGCGACCATCACATCGAGCGCGTGCGCGGCGCTCTCCTCCCCGGCAATCGTGCGCGGCTGTGCCGTGTGAACCTCGCTGACGCGGGTGATCCTCGGATCGAGCCCGGGTTCGATGACGCGCCGCAGCACGTCGCGCTCCGTGAAGATTCCGGCCAATTTTGCGCCGTCCATCACGACCACCGCGCCGATGTCGTGATGGTTCATCAGGCAAACGGCATACGTGACCGTCGCATCCGGCGCCACGGCCGCGAGCGGAGACGGGCTTTTCGATTCGAGCAAGCGGGATACCGTGTCGTCGTGCATCCCAGGATTCCCAGGGAAAGGTCAGTCCGCGCTACTCTCCCCCTCCTTTCCCGCACAGACATTGATTGCGGTCAAACCCGGCTCAGTCACCTGGCGAATCCAGGAACGCCGCCGCGGCCGGGCTGGCGCGCAGGTGCTCGAGTTCGCGTGCGTTCGGGAGCTCGGGCTTGTCGCGCTCGGCATCGACCATGCAGAGAAACCCCAGGGGCGCATCGGCCGTCGCCCGGAATTGGTGCCACGTCGACGGTGGCACCGTCACAAGGTCGAATTCCTTCAGCGGGAAGACGTCCGCGCCGACCAGCACCGCGCCGCGGCCGCGCAGGACCATCACCGCATGCGCGTGCCGATGTCGCTCCAGCGTCGAGTGGCCGCCCGCCGCCACATCGAAGTAGCGAAGCTCGCAACGCATGTCGGGACGCCGGAAGAGCGTCTGCCGGGTCACGTCGCGGAACGGCGCAGCGCCCTCCTCCTTGTAGCGGGTCAAGTCGACCGCGGCCCAACGGAAATCGTCCCCCGCGGGGGCGAACGGACGCACCGGCGATTCGCTCATGCGTTTTCTCCCGAATCTCGAACCGCGGCGACGAATTCGCGCGCACGCTCGAGTAAGTGCTCGCGTGCGACCAGCAGGCTGCCGCCGATCAGCAGCATCGTATCCGCGCCGAAGCGATCACGCATCTCCGGCACCCGCGCCACCGTCATGCCGCCCGCCGGCACCGGCAGCATCGATGCGACACCATTCCAGGGCGCGCGCGCCGCGGCGGCGATGTCGCCGCACGTGTGCGCCGAGTACGAAAACCGACCGCCCGCGTTGGGGAAGATCGTGGCGTCCGCGCCGAACAGGCGGAACAGCTTACCGAGGAGCAACGGCGGCGCGATGCGCGCGGCGCCGCCCAGCGCGGGATGTGCCATCACCGGCACGCCGATATCCCGGGACAGCGCGGCCACGCTGCCCACGCCGCTCACCATCGGCGCGACCAGGATCATGCGCACGCCGGCCTCGCGCGCCACCACCGCGCGGTCGAGGAGCTGCCCGTAATGGCCCGTCAGGCTGGGGGCGTAGACGCAGCGGCCGCCGGTCGTGGCATTCGCCTCGTCGACGGCGCGCTGCACCGCGCGCACCCGATCGCCGAACGGTGCGGCCGCCTGGTCCGCGAGCCCATGATCGTCCTTGACCACGTCGACGCCGGCCCGCGCGAACGTCGCCGCGATGACAGCAAGCTGCGCCGGCGCCAATCCCTGCGGTTTGAGCGCCGAGCACGTCAGCGCGCGCCCATAGGCACCCGTCAACTCGCGGATGCCGGAAATGCCGAAACGGGGACCGCCGAAGTGCGCCACGAAGGAATCCGGAAATTCCGCATCGACGAGCGACACGTCGTCGTGCAGCGATGTGTTGCCGAACAGCATGTTGAGGAGCTGCCCCGCTTCGAAGCCGGTCGTCTCGACGGCCAGGCGGATGGTCACGTCGAAGGAGTCCGGCGTCACGGGCGCAATCCTGGCGACACGTCCCACGACCTCGCTCAGAACGCGCGTGTCCGTCACGGCCGCCAGCGGCGCCTCGACGCTTTGCTCCAGCGCAATGGCCTGCGCGCGGGCGTCGATCGCGTCGGCAGACGACTGCACGCGATAGGTCGCGGCGATCCAGCGGTCGGCGTCAACCGGTGCGAGCGAGGACATTGCGCAATTCTAGAGTATCGTGCCGCGCGCGCGCCGTCGTGGTCCGTCTGATTGACCTGTCGTGCGCACTGGGTGAGGATTCCCGGGACACTCGCGTCAAACCGTCGTCAGGATCCGCGTGAACACCGGCAACCCGCCAGGGCAGGTCACCTTTCTCTTCACGGACATCGAGGGGAGCACCCGGCTGTGGGAGGAGGAGACGCAGCGGATGCCGCAGGCGCAGGCACGCCACGACGCGCTCGCCCGCACCGCGGTCGAAGATCATCGCGGCGCCGTCGTGAAGACGTTGGGTGATGGGCTCCACGCCGCATTTGCAGATCCGCTCGACGCGGTGCGCGCCGCGTTGCAACTCCAGCGGGCGCTCGCCGAACCGGCCGCTACTGGCGGCATCGCGCTTCGCGTGCGCTGCGGGATGCATGCCGGGACCGTCGAGCGGCGCGACAACGACTACTTCGGCAGCGCCGTCCACCGCGCCGCCCGCATCATGAGCGCCGCACACGGCGGCCAGGTCCTGCTGTCGCAGGCGGTCGTGGCGGCGATTCACGAGCGGCTGCCTGAGGGGGTGACGTTCCGCGATCTCGGCGCCGTGCGCCTGCGCGATCTTGCGAGTGCCGAGCGCGTCTATCAGGTCCTCCATCCGGAACTGCGGCAGGATTTTCCGGCGCTGCGCTCGCTCGAGGCCACGCCGAACAACCTGCCGCAGCAGGTGACGTCGTTCGTCGGGCGCGAGCGCAGCCTGGCGGAGGTGAAAGAACTTCTCGGAACGACGCCGCTGCTGACATTGCTGGGGATGGGCGGGCTCGGCAAGACGCGCCTCTCGCTGCAGGTCGCGGCCGATGTCATGGACGACTACCCGGATGGCGTGTGGTTCGTCGAATTGGCCGCCGTCGCCGACGCGCGCCTGGTGCCGCAGGCAGTCGCGTCGGTGCTGGGCGTGATGGAGGAAGCAGGACGGCCGGTTGTCGAGGCGCTGGTGAAATACGTCCAGGACCGCGAGCTGCTCGTCATTCTCGACAATTGCGAGCACCTGATCCATGCGTGCGCGGATCTCGCGCGGCAATTGCTGCAGGCCGGCACCGGCCTCAAGCTGCTCGCTTCCAGCCGCGAATTCCTGCACGTGCCGGGCGAAGCGACCTACCCGGTGCCGGCGCTGGCGCTCCCCGATCCGGGCAAGGCGGTGCCGGTCGACGTGCTGATGCAATACGAAGCCGTGCGCCTGTTCGTCGATCGCGCGGCGGCGGTGCAGCCGGAATTCAAGGTGACGGCCGGGAACGCCGCGGCGCTGGCCGCCATCTGCCAGCGCCTCGACGGCATTCCATTGGCGATCGAGCTCGCCGCCGCGCGCGTGCGCTCGCTCTCCGTCGAAAAGATCGCCGAGCGCCTGACGGACCGTTTCAAATTGCTGACGCGCGGAAATCGCACCGACCTGCCGCGGCAGCAAACGCTGCGCGCGCTGATCGACTGGAGCTACGACCTTCTCTCCACACCCGAGAAAGCTCTTTTCGCACGCCTTTCGATGTTCGCTGGCGGATTCACTCTGGAAGCGGCAGAGGCGGTAGGCGCAGACCGCGAGACCGACGCGGCGGCGGTGCTCGATCTCCTTACCACACTTGTGGAAAAGTCGTTGGTAGAGCTCGACGCGGACGGCGAGCGCTATCGCATGCTGGAAACCGTGCGGCAGTACGCCCAGGAAAAATTGCTCGCGGCCGGTGCCGAGGACGATGCACGCGCCCGGCACCTCGATTTCTATCTGGCGTTCGCCGAGGAGGCGGAGATCAAGCTCAGGGGCCCGGATCAAGGATCGTGGCTTTCGAAGGTAGCGCGGGAACAGGAGAATCTATTGGTCGCGCATGCGTCGTGCGATCGTGCGGAGGAGGGCGCCGCGCGCGGATTGACTCTCGTATGGGCAATGCAGGACTACTGGTTCAACCGTGGCCTCCTCGAGCTTGGCCATCGAATCACCGTTGAGGCACTCAGGCGTGCTGGCGCAAACGAGCCCAGTGTCGAGCGCTGGCGGGCACTCGCCACCGCCGGCGACTTCTGTTACTGGATGGGTCGTTACACTGAGGCGCAATCGTATCTGCACGAGTGCCTCGTGATCGCACGAAGCACCGGCGATCGGACGAAGATTGCGGGTGTGCTCATGCTGTTGGGTCGCGTTTCGCACGGGCAAGGGGACCTGGCGACCGCTCGCAGACATCTCGAGGAAGCTCTTCAGTTGGCACGGGAGCCTGGCGGCGAGCGCCGGCTTCCCAGCGCTCTCAATTCGCTCGCCGATCTGTATCGCACGGAAGGCAATCTCGGAGCCGCCGTGCCCCTCTACGAGGAGTCGCTGGCTCTGCGACGTCAGCAAGGAGACGGCAGTAATATTGCCGTCAATCTGCTGAGCCTTGCGATGATCGCGGTCGCGCGCGACACCGGCGCTTCCGCGCAAGGGATGGTTCTGGAAGCCCTCACCATCGCGAAGGAAATCGGGTCGACGCGAATTGGCCAGCTGGTACTGGACCTCTGCGCCGCCCTGGGAGCATTCCCAGACGAGTGGGAGCGTGCCGCGCGGTTCTATGGTGCGGCCGAGGCCCAAAGGGAGCGAATGCAACTGCACCGCGAGCCTGTCGACGAAGTTTCGCTCGCTCCGATGATCGCACGGACGCGCCAGGCCCTCGCGCCGGCCAGGTTCGCTGCGGCGGAAGCAGCGGGACGCGCGCTGTCCTACGAGGAGGCGCTGGCCGAAGCGCGCGCGTGGCTGGAGAAGGGGAGCTGAGCGGGTCCACCCGTCATCCCCTACAATGGCCACGCTACGTCCACGGAAGGAACGAGCCATGAATTCCCATGACGAACTCATCTCCACGATCGCGAAGCTGACGGCGCCCGGCAAAGGCATCGTCGCCGCCGACGAAAGCACACCGACGATCACCAAGCGCTTCACCGCGGTCGGCATCGAGTCGACGGAAGAGACCCGGCGCGCGTACCGGACTTTGCTGTTCACGGCGCCGGACGCCGAGCGCTGGCTCGCCGGCGTCATCCTGTTCGAGGAGACGCTGGGCCAGGCCGACGACAGGGGCACGCCGTTGCCGGACGTCCTCGCGCACCGCGGCATCGTGCCCGGAATCAAGGTCGACAAGGGGACCGTCGCGCTGCCGGGCGCCGACGGCGACCTGATCACGACCGGCCTCGACGGCCTTGCCGACCGCCTCCGGGGCTACAAAGCGAAAGGCGCGCGCTTCGCGAAGTGGCGCGAAGTCTATGCGATCACCGAGCGCAATCCGACGCCGCTCGGCATCGACGCCAACGCCGAGGTGCTCGCGCGTTACGCGGCAATCTGCCAAAGCGAAGGCATCGTGCCGATCGTCGAGCCGGAGGTGCTGATCGACGGCGCGCACACGCTCGAGCGCTGCCATGAAGTCTCCATGGCCGTGCTGCACGCTGTGTTTGATGCACTGCACCGGCATCGCGTGCTGCTCGAAGGCATCGTGCTGAAGCCGAGCATGGTGCTTCCCGGCAAGGAAACTCCGCCCAAGGCCGCCCCCGAGGTCGTCGCGCGCGCGACGCTCGAAGTGCTGAAGCGCACAGTGCCGGCGGCGGTGCCGACGATCAATTTCCTGTCCGGCGGCCAGTCGCCCGTCGAGGCCACCGCCAACCTCAACGCGATGAACGTGCTGGCGCCGCAGGCGCCGTGGGTGCTGTCGTTTTCCTATGCGCGCGCGCTGCAGGAAGGCCCGATGAAGCTCTGGGCCGGTCGCGCGGAAAACGTGCGCGCGGCGCAGGGCGCGTTTGCCACGCGACTCGAGATGAACAGCCTCGCGCGGCAGGGGAAATGGAGCGCGGCGCTGGAGAAATAGCGCCGCGCCGGCGTCCGCCATGTCGCGCGCCAAAGAGAGAATTTCCTCGTGATCCTCGTGCAGCACTGCGCGAATGTCGCTCGCAGGCTGCGCGCCCAGGTACGTCTTTACGGTTTCGATTACCGACATGGTTGGCTCCGGTCAAAGCGACAATCGGCTGTCGCGGTTCGAATCTGTGATCCGCTTGCAGTGTCGCCAGTCTCGCGTCGGGCCAATGTAGGAGATTGATGCATCCGCCTGTCGGCCATTGACGCTTTTCGAATCTTGCGCACGGGCGTCCATTCCGCGAATGCCCGCGACGGAGCAAAATCGAAACCGTCGCCGACCCCACAAATCGCAGGAGGACCCGTGCAAAAGATCACGCCCTTTCTCTGGTACGCGAAGGAAGCCGAAGAGGCGGCCGCGTTCTACGCATCCATCTTTCCCGACGGTCGCGCGTGACACGCGCGTGACGTCGCTGCCGAGCGAATCGCCGAGCGGACCTCCCGGCACGGTGAAAGTGGTCGAATTCGTACTGTTCGGCCAGTCGTTCATGGCGATGAGCGCCGGGCCATTGGATCCGTTCAACCACGCGATATCGCTCGTCGTGAACGCCGACGACCAGGCGGAGCTCGATCGCTATTGGAATGCGCTGCTCGCGGACGGCGGGACGACCGAGGCCTGCGGCTGGCTCAAGGACCGTTTCGGCGTGTCGTGGCAGGTCGTCCCCACGATCTTCGGTGACATGATGGCCGATCCCGATCGCGTCAGGGCCAAGCGCGTTACCGATGCGATGATGAAGATGGTCAAGTTCGACATCGCCGCGCTCAAGAAGGCGTATGCGGGCGCGTGGAATGACCGCGGGACTTCGCTGTTCCGTCAGCTCCTGAATCCGCCTGCTTCGTCGAAGCTGAAGCGTCCATCGGCAATCGCCCGCATCCACGCGCAGGTGCGCGCGAGCCCGCCGAACGAAAAGAGATGAATGCCGGCGTCGTCGATCTCATCGGCGACGACGGCAGCGGCGACCGCGCGGACAACTCGCTCCGGGCCGCGCTCGCCGACGAGCCTGGCAAACGACGTCGGATTGGCCGTCAGCGCGCGGATCGACGGCCCGACGCCGCACCGAATCGCGTACCTGACGAGTGTCGCGATCTTGGCCGGCCCGGCAAGGCCGACGATCAGCCGTGAGCGCACGCCTTCCGCACGCAGCCCTCGAGCCCATGCAAGGAACGGCGCGGCGTCGAACAGGAATTGCGTGAGGAACGCGAGCTCCAGGCCGTTGCCGGTGGCGAAGGCCACCTTGTCCCTCTCGGCCTGTCGCAACGTGTCACGGGTCAATTTCGGATGTCCCTCGGGGTGTCCCGCGACCACGACGCGCCGGATTCCCCGCTCCGCCAGTGCGCCGTTGCGCAACGCATCCATCGTCGCGGCGTAGGGACCGGCCGGCTCTGGAACGTCTCCCGCGATCAGCAGCACGCGGTCGACCTGCGCCTGCGCGACGAGGTCGGTCGCAAGTTGCGACAGCGCGGCGGCATCGGCCAGCTGACGCACGGGAATGTGCGGCACCGGCGCAAAGCCGGCCACGCGAACCGCAGCGCACGTCGCCACCGTCTGCCGCCACGACTGTCCGGGCAGGAAACTCACGAACACGTCGATGCCGGGCGCGAGAAGCGAACGACATGCGCCAAGCGCCGCCACGTCGCGAAAGGTCATCTCGACCGACGCCGCCCGCGCAAGCGCCGCGACGGCGTCGTGCAGCGCCGTTGGTGCGGGCCCGCTCACGCGAAGCGCTGCCGCGACACGACATACGATTCGTTCTGGAACCACAGCGCGCCGTGCTTCTGCAGCACTTCACGCGTGTGGTCGAGATAGCGGCCGTCTTCCATGACCGTGCGGAGCCGCTCGTCGTCGATCTGCGCGACATAGATGGCGGCGTTCCATGCGGCCAGCAGCGTCGACGTGCCGATCGCGGCGCTTAACTCCTGCGGCAGCGTGTGCATCTTGTAGCGAAAGAGCGCCCGCTGATCCGAATACGCGTTGAAGTTGAGGCCGCGGGCATCGGCGCCCAGCGCCTGCTTGGTCGCCTTCAGCAGCTGGTGGCGGTCCATCCTGAACGGATCCTCGCCGGGCCACACGCGCTGGATGATCTCGAGGCCGGGATCGCTGCCGCATGAATGGATGCCGACAAGGCGGCCGCCCGCGCCCAACGCACGCGCCAGCGGCGCGACCACTTTCGCGGCCTTGAATTCGACCGGTGCACGCGCACGGTACGGCTGCGACGCGATCACCAGGTCGAAATCGGCGCGCACGGCGCCTTGGCTTCGGCCGGACGGCATCGAGCAGCAGCTTGTGGTCGTCGCGGTAGATCACGAGCACGACGGGGCGCTCGTAAACGGGATTGCCGCTCGCCTTGCTGATCCTCGCGGTCCAGTTCTGCGCGAGGAAGGGCTGCAGGTCCGTGATCTGCCGCTCGAACTGGCCGGCGGTGCCCCCCGAGAGCGCGAGCTCGTGCCACACGAGGCCGCTCGCGGCGGCGAGCGAGTTCGGCCGCAGCCACGGCGACTCCGAGTAGTACATGTTGGTCATGACGAGCACCGTGGACGGATGCTCGTAGAAGCGGTCCGCCATTTTCTCGAGCGCCAGGCGGACGTCCTCGAGACTGATCTCCTTGCCGACGATGTAGAACGGGACCGTCGGGAAGCGGTCGTGCATCGAGCGCATCACGCGCGCGAGGATCGTGCCGTCGCCGACGCCCGCGTCGAACATCCGCAGCGCCGGCGGCCGCGGCTTGAGGTTGGCCAGCTCCATCTCGATGCGCTGCGCCACCACCCACTTCTCGGTGCAGGTGCTGACGAAGAGCAGGTATTTCTGGCGATTGTCGTAGAACCGGAAGCGCGATTCCTTTTCGCCTTCGCCGGCGGCGGTCGTCGATCGCGCCGCGCGTGCGGGCGCTTTGGGGCGACCCGCCAAGTCGTTCGCATCTTCCGCTGCGTCGGGCGACTCGTCGTCGGCGACGGTCCCGCCGATGAACGCCTTCACCCGATCGTTCGTCTGTGTCGTGATGCGGCCGCCGGAACGCAGGCGCGACACGAATTTGCCGTCGTTGACCACACGCCGCCCGAATGTGCTTTCCGCCATACCGGTGCGCCGACAGTAGGCGACGATGGCGGCGAGCAGCGGGTCCGTGCTCGCGCGGCGTTCCGACAGGTCCTTGTCCATGGGCTCCTCCGCGGAAGCCCATTAGAGCGCCGAATTGTGCCCACTGCAACTGTGGGATGGCTTTGTGGGATGCATCCCACCGGGCAGCGGGCGCACGGGCGCCGGGCGGCGCCGCCGAGTCAGCGACCCCGCTCCATCGCCGCGAGCACCCGGTCGAGCCGCTGCCGCTCGTGCTCGTCCGCGAACCCCGGTTGCGAGCACCAGGCGACGAGACGCTCGGCGGGCGTGTTGGCGGTGCCTTTCGTGGCGTCCTGAAAGCGATCGCGCAGCTTCCTCACCTGCAGCGCGAGCCGCAGCGCCTGCAGCTCCGGCGGAATCTCGAGGCCGAGCGCCAATTCAAGTTCGAGCAGCGCTTCGCCGCGAGACTCCGCGGCATCCTCGATGGCCGCCGAATATTCTGCCGCGATGTCCTTGTCGGCGACTGCGCGGATCGCCGCGTCGCGCCGGGCAAGCATCGCCTTCTCCCATGCGGGCGGGAGCGCGGGCAACGCTGCCCACTGCGTGGTGGCGATCGTCGCGGAATCGTCGGCGCCGCGTTCGGTGAGGACGAGGCCGTCCAGCGCTTCGCACAATCGCTCCTTCGCCGCAAGCGTTTGCCACACCGCCGCTTCGCGAGTGCGTGTTCGCGCCGACAGCGCACTTTCCACCGCCGCCTTCGCGCTGGTGAATCGCGATTCCAGACCGCGCGGAACGGGACCCGAGGCGCGGGACTTCTGCTTCCACTGCTCCGCAAGATCGCGCAGCGCGCGGCGCAGGTCCGCATCCTCCTTGTCCGTCGCCGTCGCGAGCTGCTCGAGCGCGACGCAAAGCTCCTCCAGCGCGCGGCGGCCTTCGTGCTTCTGGTCGTCCTCCTGCTTGCGATTCGCGTCGCGCGCCTGGAAGACCGCGTCGCACGCGGCGCGAAACTGCTCCCACAGCGGCCGCTCGTCGCGCTGCGCCAGCGACAATTCCTTCGCCTGCGCCTGCCAGCGCGCCTGGATCGCCTTGACCTGCGACGGCGTATCGCGGTCCATCGCCTTCGCGGCGAGCGCCCTGGCCTCCTCGATCAGCGCCACGCGGCGTGCCTTCGCCTCGTCGCGTGCCGCGGACAGCGCATCGCGCGCGGGCGCGAGCGCAGCGCGGTACCGCGCCTCGAAACTCTTCCATGCCTTGGGCTCGACGCTGCCGAGATCGCCGTCGCGCCACTTGTGGTCGGTCTCGCGCAGCCAGCGCTCGATCGCGCGCCAGTCGCGCGGCTCGGTGAGCAGCGTCGGCGCGTGCGCGGCGGCGGCCGCGATGAATTCGTCGCGCTTCTTGCGCACTTCCTTGCGCAGTGCGGCCTGTTCGGCGAAATGGCGGGCAGCGGGCGCATAGGCTTTTTCGCACGCCCGGTCGAAGCGTTCCCACAAGGCTTTGGGGACGCCGGCGTGCTGCTCGTCGAGCGCCTTCCATTCGTTGCGCAGTTTCTGCACTTCGACCGCGACGCGCGGTGGATCGAGCGTCGCCGCGGCGGCGGCCTCGGCGCGCTCGCAGAGCTGCACGCGCGCCTGCTGCTGGCCGAACGACTCCCAGCGCTCGAGGTCCGTCAGCTGCTGGGTGACGCGACCAAGACGCTGCAGCGTCGGCTTCGGCAGCAGGCCGGCGTCGGCCTTGCGCGCGCGGATTTCGTCGACGGCGGCGCGAACGGCGTGCAACTGGCCGGCGGCGAGCGCCTGCTCCGCGGCATGCAGGAGACCGTGCACGTGCAGCCGTGCGCCGTCGGTCTCCTGTTTCGCGGCCTTGATCTGGCCGAGTCTGCGCTGCTCGACCATGATCAGCGCGGCTTCGAACCGCCCCGTCAGCGCGGGCGTGCGCACGCTGCGCTCGAGCGCCTGCCAGCGTTCCGGCAGCTTTGCGTTGTCGATGGACGTGCCGGCGGCGAGCTGCTCGGCTTCGACGACGAGCGCTTCGGCGCCGGCCAGTGCGCTCAACTCCTGCGTCCACCGCTCGACGTGCTGCTCCGCCTGGTCGAGCCTGGACTGCGCGGAAGCGTCGCCGGTTTTTTGTGCGGCATCGCGCAATTCCGCGAAGTCGGCGAGCAGCCCCGACAGCGCGTCCGACGTCGCGGGCGCGTCGGCCTTCGCGAGCCAGTCTTTGAGGCCGCGCTCGAAGTGTGCCCGCGCCCGCTGCTCTTCGTGCTCGCGCTCGAAGCGCGCCTGCAGCGCCTGGCGGGCGACGTCGCAGCGCGCGAGGCGCGCCGGGTCGTCGGCGAGCTTCAGCGCCTCCCAGCGGCGATTGAGCTCGACCACCGCCGAAAGGACGGGGCCGGGCTTGCTCGCCAGCGCCTCCAGCTCCGTCAGGATGGCATCCGCTTCGGCCGCGTGGCCCTCGCTGTTGGCAATGGCATCGATCCGCTTTTTCGCCGAACGAGTAACGCCGCGATCCTTGCTTTCGGCCGCATCGGCAATCTTGCGCAGGCCCTCCGTCGTCTGCACGCGCAAGGCGGCCGCCTTGCGCGTTTCCGCATGCGGAGCCGTGAGTGCGAGCTCGATCAGCGCGCCCTCCTCGCGAATCGCGGCAATCGCGCCGCGGCGACGCTCGACATCCGACGTGCGGCGCGCCGCTTCCGCGCGAATATCGTCGGTGCAGGCACCCGACGCGAGGAATGCGCTCGCGCGAGCCGCGTCATCCGTTGCCGCCAGCACGGCACCGAGCGCCGAGGCGATCGCAAAGCGAACGGCGGGATCGGTTTCCTTCTCCCAGGCGGCGGCGAGCGCGCCGACGCTGCTGCTGCGGTTGGCCGCGGCGAGCCGGACCTCCGGCGCCGGATCGTCGGCGAGCAGCGCCGAAAGCTCGTCCGATTCCGGAGGCAGCTCGGCCACGCCAGCGAGCCGCCGCGAGGGATCGGCGTCGAGATGTGCGGCGGAACGAAAGAGTCGCTTGGTGATCATCGGATGCGTTGCGCCCCGGTCGGGGCGGAAGGGATATGCCTGCGTTGACGAAACCGGGCGAGCCTAGCTGGACATGCCCAGGGCGCGCGCACCCTTGGAATATACCTCGTCGAAGGTCGCCTCCAGCCCCGCATGCGTGCCGCGCAGCCGGTCGACGACGTCCTTCGCCCATCCGAGGTACTTGCGCTTCCTCTCCAGCGGCCATTTCGCCGGCGGCGCCGCGACCATGTCGTACACGTTGCAGATCTTGTCGGCCAGCTTCACGAGCTTCGCCCGCTCGGACAGCGCGTGCGCGTGCTCGACCTGCAGGCGCTTGCGCTCCGCCTTGTCGAGCGCCTGGTCGTCGGTGACCTCGAGCACGACGGACGTGATGATTTCGCCGAAATGCACGCGCAGCTCGGCGGCGGTGGTGTTGGTGTCTTCGATGGTGTCATGCAAAAGCGCTGCGCAGAGCACGGCGACGTCGTCGACCCCTGCGCGCTTCAGCAGGCTCGCGAGCGCGATCGGGTGGTTGATGTAGGGCGACGCCTCGGCGTCCTTGCGGCGCTGGTTGCGATGCTTGTCCGCCGCGAAGGCGACGGCTTCCAGCAGCAGCGCTTGGGGATCAGGGTACACGAGGGGCGTCCTTTGGGTGGCGAGGATAGCGCATCGGGGGCGCCCGCGCAGTGGGCTCGCACCGTTCCGACACCGCTCGCAGGAAGGCAACGGCGTCCCCGCCAGGCGTGAATAATCGCCCTTTTCGCGCCTGAATTCGCACCTTACCGAATTCGGCACCCGGCGCCATCATCGCGTCGTACTGGTGCATGGAGGAAACGCGATGACATCCGAAGCCACCCTGTCCACGGGCATTTTCGCCGCCCGGCGGTATCCGCAATCGGCCCCCTCGCCGGCGCCGGTCGAGCTTTTCGGGCACGTCGTCCAGGTGGAGCGCGACGCGCTGACCAATTTCGACGGCGCCCACGCGCTGGTTCAGCTATGCAACTCGCCGGGGGGGACCGTGGCAGTGCTGACCACGCAATTGCGGCTGCAATCGCTGCTCCAGTCCGCGCTGTCGAGCGGCAACCTCATCGCCTTCCAGGGCACGCGGCTCGCGATCCCGCCGGCGCCACGGAGCGGAGCCTGGGCGGTGGACGTCTATACGCTCGACGGCGTCACGTTGTATTCAACGCCCTAGCGAAAGCGTTTCCGGTTCAGGGTCCTGCACTCCGGTGCAAGGCGGGCCCATCCGCATTATTCTCACGGTCTCATCCGTCACGGAGAGGGACCATCGCCGGTCACGCGCTGATCGCTGCGATGTTGACGCTCGTCGCGACGACGGTTGACGCGCAGAACACGTGCAAGGCGACCGGCGTGATGGCCGGGGAGGCGTTCGCCGCTGTCCAATTGCGCGGTCGCAATCTTTACGGACCAGAAGAGCGTGACGTTCTGGTTCAACGATAGCCCGATCACGCCGCGCGAGCAGGAGGCGTTCGAGGCCAGCGCCTACGCGGATTCGGCGAAGGACGGCAAGGACCGCACGATGTTGCTCGTCATGTTCTGTCCCGGCGGCGGCCAGACGGAAGCGTCGGCGGCCGCGATCAAGTCGATGGACCTGGAGCTGACCCACGCGAAGTCGGCGGCAGCGGGCGCGCAATGGATGGTCCAGGCGCAGCGCGATTTCAAGGTCGACAAGATCTCCGGCGACGTGAACCCCGGCGGCAAGCTCGCCGGCCACATCATCGGCAGCCGGTCGAGCGACGGCAGGAAATATGCCTGGGACCTCGCGTTCGACGTGACCTTGCCCGCGAAGGCGGCGGCCGCCGGGATGACCTGTCGCAAGTAGCGCCACGCGCTTCGGGATTTCGCCAAAGGGAGAATGCCCATGAATGCCAGAACGCCGCAGCTGTCGCTCGTCTTGATGCTTGCCGCGACGTTCGACGCGCACGCCGAGCAGGCGTGCAAGACGACGGCACTCAAGAATCCCGCGCCGACGCTCGCGGAGATGTACGCGCTGGCGGAGGGCCATGCCAGGGCGTGGAAGTCCGACGCCGTGCCCATGCAGATCGGCAACACGTCGCTCGGGCTGCTGCAACCCAACGGCGGCGCGGCATCGTGGCATCTGTTGTTCTACTCGGAATCCGCCAAGGCGCACGTTGCGATCGACACGTTCCGCGGCTCGCTCAACTGCTTCGCCGACCCGGGCAGCGCCGGGCG
This sequence comes from uncultured beta proteobacterium, assembly GCA_963816925.1. GTDB lineage: Bacteria > Pseudomonadota > Gammaproteobacteria > Burkholderiales > Casimicrobiaceae > CAIWHR01. The sequence goes on from CAWFMY010000014.1 coordinate 17,597, forward strand.
CATCCCCGACCTCAAGGCGGATTTCGCCCGCGACGGCGCGAAGCTCTACGCGATCGCCAAGGAACAGGGCGCGGCGCTGCTCGCGGAGGGTTACGGCGTGATGATCGGGACCGCCGCGGCGCCGAGCAATCGCCACGCGACGTGGAACATCAATTACTACAAGGAAGGCGCCAAGGATGGCGGCATCCTCGTGCTCGTCGATGCCAACACCGGCGCGCTGGAGAAGGTCATCAAGTAGTCCGCGCACCGCTCGTAAATCGCGGGCGCCGGCGGCGGCGGCGTCATCGCGTCAGCTCCTGCCGCCGATTGGCAACACCTCTGTCGCTCGCCGTATCCGCGGCGGGACCCATCCATAGCGGCCCCGCGCCCGACATCAGCCGTGGCATGAGTATTGCGGGTCATCCTGCGTTTTGTCGATGACGCTGCAACGCCGGGCCCCGTGGGCCGCGGCGAATCAACCAACCCGGGCCACGGACATGAAGAATTCGGCGTTGCGCACGCTCGCGCTGCTCGCCTGCATGGGAATCGGCATCGCCACGGTCGGCGCCGGCGGCGGCGCAGACCCCCATCACGGTGCAGGTCATCAACGACAGCGGTCTTTCGGATTCCGACGTGTATCTGCTGCTCGCCGGCCAGGACGTCAACGTCATTCCGCGCGCGGGTTCGGCCACCAACTATCCATTCGCGGTTTCCGGCGTTTCCGCAACCCCGGCCGGCACCGTCGTCAACACGACCAGCGCGCTCGTCACCAATGCCGGCACGACCCCGGCGGCAAGCGCCCCCCTGTCGATCACGGGCGCCGCGTCGACGATCGCGATGTCCTTCAGCCCGGCAACCATCGTCGCCGGCGGCACGTCGAAGCTTACGATCAACTTGCCGAACGTCGCGGCCGTACAGGCGCTCCTCCAGCCGTTCACGGTCGTCATGCCGGCGGGCGTGACCATCACGCCACAGACCGACACCGGCACTTGCGGCGTCACCACGGTGACGTCCACGCAGGTCTCGATCGCGGCCGGACAGACCTTGCTCGCGAGCGGCTGCACGATCGTCGTCACGGTCACCTCCAGCACGTCCGGTACCGTCACGGCGACGACGAACATCCTGCAGATCGGGCCGGCCAACGTGCTTCCCGCGAGCGCGCCGCTGACGGTCGCTACCGGCCCATCGGCGCTGGCGATGGCGTTCCAGCCGCCCTCGATCGCCGCCGTGCGTGGCGCGACGTCGCAGTTGACGATCAGCATCCCGAATGCGACGGCCGCCGCGCAGACATTGAGCGCCGGCTTCACCGACGCCATGCCGACGTCCGTGGTCGTTGACACTGCGGCGGGCAACACAGGTACCTGCACGAACGTGACGCTCACGAAGACCAAAATAACGCTGCCGCAGGGCGCGATCGTCCCGCCCAGCGGATGCACGATTGTCGTCACCGTGAAGCCGATTGCCGCCGGTGGCGCGCTTTCGGCCCTCACGCAATCGGGCTCGTCGGTCACCTCGCCGTATACCGGCAACGCGCTGCCGGTCTACCAGTTCTCGATGAGCACCGTGAGTTCGGGAAACCTGTTCCTCTCCTACAACGCGCCCGTCGAGTACCCGCCGGCGCCGACGGTGACGTCCACGTACCGCTTCCAGCCGCTCGAGTTCTCGTATTCGGACCAGATCGTCAGCAACGGCGACCTGACGTCGATCGACTTCTACGGCATCCCGCTCGAACTGCAGACGTTCGCGCCATCGGACACCGGGCTCCAGTATCCGCTCGATCGCGTCGGTTACTACACGTCGACGCCGACGTTGCGCCGCGCGTTCGTCAACCTCAAATCCGATCTTGCAGATATGCGTTCGTCGGCTCGAGCAACGCCGGGAACACGGTGTTCAACCCCGGCGCAAGCAATGACTACAGCTCGTTCCTGCGCATCATCGGGCCGAACCAGGTGGCCGCGACCGGCGCGAGCCCGCTCCCCAAAGGCACGCCGACGGGGAATCCAAAGCCGTGGCCCTATCCGAGCTTCGCGGGCTATCTCGACGCGCTGGCGAACAGCGGCTATACGTTCAACGAAGTCGACGACAAGGTGATCTCGGCTTACACGTTCAACTATACGGGCACGATCACGACGATGACGGCCGCCACCGTCGCGTCGTGCCTCAACCCCACGCTCGCGGCTCCCGGATGGCTCATCAAGCTGACGGGAACGACGCAGGCGCCTTCGCCGCTGCCGAGCAACGCGGACATCTGCATCCCCCTGCCGGCGACCGATCCGGGCACCGGGAGCGCGGACTTCATCATCTACGGCGCGGTGCAGAACTGCGAATCGCTCGGGCTCGCCAGCGGGTCGCTCTACGCGTGCTCCGATACCAACACGGCCGCCCTTGCCACGATGTCGAACTCGGTCTACGGCTGGATCCAGGCCGACGTGCTGTCGGCGTTGAACTTCGGCTACATGCAAGGGCAGGCGGACGCGACCACCCACAACGTCGGCTACTCGAACGTCTGGTACAACCTGCCGCCGGTGCAATACCCGTTCGGCCTCGCGCGGCCCGCCCCCGACGACGGCAACTACAACCCGTGGGCGGCGATGATGTACAACCATTCCGACGCCTACGGCTTCGCGTTCTCGGATCGCAAGGGCCGGCCGTCGCCCGACATCGCGTACCCGATCGGCGGCACGCTGCGGATCTGGATCCTGCCCGACAAGCGCCTCGACGCCCCGATGGTGTCGGCGGGGGCCGCGGCCGGCGGCAGCACCGACACCTCGATCCCGCTGTCGTGGCCGCCGGTCGATGGCGCTGATCACTACATCGTCACGTGGTCACCGCCCTACGTTCCCGCGTCGGCGACGGTGAAGTCGACGAGCTACTCGATCACCGGCCTTCAGCCGGGCACACCGTACGCGATCACAGTGACCGCCTACAACGCCAGTGGTTCGATGCGGTCGTACGAAATGCCGGTTCGCGCCATGACGGCCGGCGCCACGGCGCCGCCCGCCAGCGGCAACGCCAATTTCCAGTTCGGCGTGAACTGGAACCTGCCGTCCTACCCGCAACTGCCCGCGCCCCAGCCGGTGACGCTGACGCCGCAAAGCGCGACCTTGACGGTATCGTCGGCTGAGTGGTTCGTCGACACGACGTTCTATCCGGCGACGATCTCGCCCGGCGGCTCGGCGCTGATGACGATCACGCTCGGCAACACCGAAGCTGACGACCGGCGCACGCTCGCGACGGCGTTCTCGTTCCCCATGCCGCCGGCGTCGACCATTTCAAGCCAAGCCGCACACGGCAACACCTGCCCGGGGGTGAGCGTCAGCGCGGCAAAGGTCACGATTCCCGCGGCAGACGGCGATCCGGCCGGGCGGCTGCACCATCGCCGTCACCGTGACGCTCGACGGCAGCGGGCACGTACACCGTCCTCGACGAGCACGCTGCAGATTTCCGCGCGGCGCAGCCGGCGGCGACTACGACCTACGCCGCAGCGAGCGCGTCGCTCACCGTCACGACGAGCGCCTGGTACCTTGCGCAAACCATCGCGCCGGGAACGCTGCCATCGGGAGTTGCGCCCACGATGACGATCTTCGTCGCAAATACGAATTCGACGGCGCTTCTCCTCACCGCACCGCTCACGGTCAGCCTGCCGCCAGGCATGAAGTTCACTTCAACGTACCTTGGCACGTGTCCCGGCGGTCCGCCGGTGCCGCCGACGACGCCGATGTCGTCGACGTTCTCCATTCCCGCAGGCACGGCCATTCCCGCCGGCGGCTGCACGGTTGCCGGCGCGGTCACCGCAAGTGCCGCCGGGACGCTCACCAACACGCCGACCTCGCTGCAGGCGAACACGATTCCGGCGCCGGACATGCGCATCGCGGGAGCGCCGTATTTCTACTCCGGCAACGGCGGCTACAGCGCGCCGCCCGGCGTGACGACACCCATCACGCTCGGCACCACGCAGTCGTTTCCGCTGGAGGTGTGGCTCAACGGTGCGCCCGTCTGGGTCGCCAACTACTACCTGACGTTCGAGGGGTCGACCAACGGCTACTCGGTCGGACCGTGCGGGTCCGCGGATGTCTGCGTCGGCCCCAATCCGGCGGCGAGTTCCGTGCCGTTCGACACCGTCGGCGCGCCGAATTTTCTCGAGCGTCAGGGCGGCCCGCTCAGCCCCGACCGGAGGAGCAAGGCGCGCACGGGACCGCCGTTCGGCGGCAGCAAGGGCATCCCGAACATCGGCGTGTCGTTTACGCCGATCGCAAACAAGCGCGCGGCGGTGGTCAAGTATCCGTCGCTCGGCTGCCCGCGCCGCCGCGATTCGACGCCCCGTGCGGAAAAGCGAAAATGTCGGGAACGAACTGCCACTAGTCCACATGCGCGGCGCCGCCGGCCCTTGCGGACCGACGGCGCCCTTTCGAGACCAACTCCGGATCGGGCGGTGCGCCCGGCTATTTTTCCGGCTTGACGCTGAGCTTGCTGCTGACCGAGCGCACGCCTTCGGTGTTGCGCGCAACGGTCACGGCACGATCGGCTTCTTCCTGGGTGCGAACGCTCCCGCTCAGGAACACGACGCCATCCTTGTCGGTGTCGACGCTGATGTTCGCCACGCTGCCGAGGTGCTCCGACGCCAGCTTCGCCTTCACCTTCGTCGTGATGACGGAGTCCTTCACGTAGTTCCCGGGCTTGCTGCGGTCCGTGTCGGAGTCCGCCGCGAACGCCGCCATCGGCGCAAGCATGCTGCCAATCACAAAACAGGTTGTCGCAAATTTGTGGTTCATGGTTCCTTCTCCAAAAGGTTGAAATGTCGACCGCGTTGCCGCGGCTACACCATGTGCGTGACCACGTAGATGCCGACCAGAACGATCGCGGGCACGCCAAGAATCCAGGCAAGAACATACTTTCCCATTGGCTTCTCCTTGGGCGGCAACTCCGCCTGACGCGAATGATGCTTGCGGCGTCCAAGGGCGGATGCCCGTGTCCGGGGAATTCGCCTGTAGGTCTTCGCCGCATTCGCGCCCAACGACAAGGCACGCAGAGCATGAGCTCCAAGCGGGTGTTGCCGAGGTAGTTGACCAGGCTGTCGTGCAGGTCGTGGAAGGTCGCGCCCGGTGAGCGCGATGTAAGGGATCCCGAGCGTACGCAGGTTCGGCAAGTCGCGTCGCTGCCCCAGCCGGTGGCAGTTTCAACCGGCGGGTGGGATGCACCCCACACACTGCGCGGACGGCGTCAGCGCCGCGCCGCTTCGATGTCGATATCGAGCTTGACCTCGTCGCCGACGTCGGGCACGAAGCGCTTCATCCCGAAATCGGAGCGATTGAACGCTGCCTTGAGCTCGCCCCCGCACGTGAAACGCTTGACGATGCCGACCCCGACCTCCTTGCAGACAAAGCGCTCGACGGTGAGGCGCAGCGGCCGCTGAATGCCGTGCAGCCACAACATGCCGTCCACGGCCGTCAGCCGGTCGCCGTCGAAGACGAACCGCTCGCTGACGAATCGAATCTCGGGATTGGCCACGGTGTCGAGAAACTGGTCGGAGCGCAGCACGTTGTCGCGCGCGCGGTTTGCGGTGTCGATCGAATCGGCGTCGACCGTCACGACGACCTGCCCGGTCTTTGCTTCGGGATCGAACTGCACGGTCGCCGTCACCTTCTCGAAGCGCCCATGCACGTAGGAAATGTCGAAATGACCGGCGGCGAAATTGACTGCCAGATGATCGGGGTTCACCGCCCACTCGGCCGCAACGCATGCGCCCGCAAACGCGATGAGACAGGCGCTCGTGATGAAACGGAGGATCGGCATGTTGAGCGGTCTGGACACGGAGGGTGGAAATTGCGAAGGCATGGAACGTCAACAGCCGGCGCGCATGCCGCATTCCATGGCCGGCAATGTCATTGTCCGCGCTAGGCGCGCCCTTCCGGCGCCGCCGCGAGCTCCGCGCTCTCCTTCACGTCGGATTCGAACAGCTCCTGCAGCTGCGCCGCGGCCTGTGCCGACGTCTGGATGAACTGCTGCTCGTCCTGGCGCACCGCGTATTGCTCCTCGAGCAGCGCGACGTCGTGCTGGCGGAAGAGCGCCACCGCGCGCTCCGCCTGCGCGTCGGTCATGCCCGTCGCCGCGAGCGCCTGGCGCGCCGTTTCGAGGCTCGACAGGAAGGTCTCGCGCTCGACCGCTTCGATGTCGAGGTCGCGCAGGCGGAAGAGATGGACGCGGTTGCGGGCACGCGCGAGGATCGGCAGGTCGGGAAAATGCTTGCGCACGAGCGCCGCGGTCTTGATCGAGGCTTCCACGTCGTCGATGGCGAGCACGAAGAGCTTCGCGTCGCGCGCGCGCGCCGATTCGAGGAGCTCGAGCCGCGACGCGTCGCCGTAGTAGACCAGATTGCCGAAGCGGCGCACGAAGTCGACCTGCTCGTAGTTCTTCTCGATCGCCGTGAATGGAATGCCCGCCATGCGGAGCACGCGCGAGACGATCTGCCCATAGCGGCCGTAGCCCGCGATGATCACCGGGTTGCCGGGCCCGTCGATCGTGTCGAATTCCGGCGGCTTGCGGCGCTCGAGCCAGCGCGCGAGCAACTTTTCGTGCGCGACGAACGTGAGCGGCGCGAGCAGCATCGAGATCGTCACCGCCAGCACCAGGAACTGCGCGGTCTCCGCGGCAAGGATGCCCGCGATCTGCGCCGCCGTGAACAGCACGAACGCGAACTCGCCGCCTTGCGCGAGCAGGACGGCGATCCGCTGTGCGTCCTCGTTGCTTTCGCGCGCGGCGCGCATCACGCCATAAAGCAGCAGCGCCTTCAACGCCATCAGGCCGAACGCGACGCCGAGCACCTCGAAGGGATGCGCGCGAAACAGCCCCAGATTGGCGCTCATCCCGACCGCCATGAAGAAAAGTCCCAGCAGCAGACCCTTGAACGGCTCGACGTCGGCTTCGAGCTCGTGGCGGAACTCGGAATCCGCGAGCAAGACGCCGGCGAGGAACGCGCCCAGCGACATCGACAGTCCGATCGCCTCCATCAACAGCGCAGCGCCAATGACGACGAGCAGCGCGGCCGCCGTGAAGACGTCCTGACCACCGAAGCGCGCGACGAGCTTCAGCGACGGCCGGATCGCGACGCGGCTGACGACGATGACCAGGACGATCGCGGCCGCGCCCTTCGCCGCCAGCATCCAGCCATTCGCCTTGCCGGCCATTTCCGGCGCCAGCAGCGGCAGGAGCGCGATCAGCGGAATCACCGCAAGGTCCTGGAAGAGCAGGATCGCGAACGCGCGCCGCCCGCTCGGACTCGACAGCTCGCCGCGCTCGCCGAGCCACGCGAGCACGATCGCCGTCGACGACATCGCGAGGCCGAAGCCAACGATGAAGGCCTGCGGCCACGAAAAATCGAGCCAGCGCACGACGACGGCGAGCGCAACGCCGGTCACCATCACCTGCGCGCCACCCAGCCCGAATACCGGCTGGCGCAGCGCCCACAGCCGCGACGGCTCGAGCTCCAGCCCGACCAGGAACAGCAGCAGGACCACCCCCAGCTCTGCGAAGCTCAGCGTCGCCTGCGCGTCGCCGATCATCCCGAGTCCCCACGGGCCGATGAGCGCGCCGGCGGCGAGGTAACCCAGCACCGCGCCGAGTTTCAACCGCCGGAAAAGCGGCACGACGACGACGGCGGTCGCGAGGAAGATCGCGGCGTGTTCCAGAAGCACCATGGCGGGCTCTCGGCGGGTGAATTTCCGGGATTATCCTATCCCGGACCCGGATCGCGCACGGATCAGCGCTGCGGCACCTTCTGGATCCTCCCGATGTCGTAGCCTTCCTTTTCCAGCAGCGCCAGCAGGCGCGCGTAGTCGGCGTCGGGGATCGTCTTCGTGCGCGCCATGATCCAGACGTAGTCGCGCGCCTCGCGCCCGATCACCGTCTGCGAATAATCGGGCGCCAGGTAGACGATGCGGTAGTCGGCCTTGAACGGCCAGACGAACTGCATCCCCCATACCGCGTTCGACGCGCGGTCGACGACGAACCCGCGCGGATGGTAGTCCTTCTCCGGACCGTCGAAGGCGCCGGCGCGGAACGTGAATGTCGTCTCGATCGAGCCGTCATCGGCAAGCCGGTACGATTCCACCGCGTTGTGCGCGCCCTTCTCGATGAAGGTCGGGATGCTGGCGATCACGTACCAGGCCCCCATGAAACGCGGGAGATCGACATGCGCTACGGTCGCGATGGGCGGTCGGGACACGGTCTGGCAGGCGGCGAGCAGGAGCGCAAGGAGGAAAGTCGACGCGCGTTTCATGGCCGGAAGCGGCGCCGCCCGGTCAGCGCAGCACGTATTTCAGGATGCTGCCGCGCGACGTGCGCGACTCGAGCTGCACCCAGCGACCGTCGGCGGTGTACCAGAGATCGATGCGCAGGTTGGGGCCGTGCAGCGCGTAGCGGCGGGTCGACATCGGAATGTTGCGTACCGTGACCGTCTCGTCCGGCAGTTTTTCGACATGCACGTCCGTCACCTCGCCGGTCTGCGAATTCAGCAAGCGGCCCTGGCTCAGGAAGGCGGGATTCCAGTACGCGAAGCTCATCACGCATCCCGGCGTCGTCGTGGACGCCTTCGGCGCCTGCACCGTGAAGCGGTCGCCGCGCGACGTACCGTGCACGGCGATCAGGTCCCCATTGTCGTCGGTGCGCGAATCGATGGCGTCGAGGCAGTCGCCGTGCCAGCGCTCCGTTGCCGAATGCACGTAGTGATAGACCTCGACGGCGAGAAACGTCACGATGAACCGGGCGTCGATCTGGACGCGCCGCTCGCCTTCCCGCTCGGCGACGCGGAAATCGTGGGTGCCGATTTCGCTGCCGTCGAGCAGCACGCGAAAGGACCAGAGCTGGTCCGCGCGAGCTCCGGTCGGCAGCAACAGCGCCGCGACCAGGAGGATCGACGCACGCGTCATCGCGCGGCCGCCCGTCGCGGTCCGGGGAAAAACGCATTGGTGCGGGCGATGTATTCGCGGTACGCGGGTCGCCGCTCGCCGATGTCCTTTTCGAGCAGGCGCACGCCGGACACCTTGAGCAGCAGGAAGGTCATCAAGAGCGGCGAGAAGATCGTCCACCATGCGCCCGCGGCCACGGCCACGACGTAGAACCCCCACCACAGCGTCGCCTCGCCGAAGTAGTTGGGGTGCCGCGTGTAGCGCCACAGGCCCGTGTCCATCACGCGCCCGCGGTTGGAAGGAGCGCCCTTGAACTGCGCGAGCTGCCAATCGCCGATTGACTCGAAGGCGAAGCCGAACGCCCACAGCGCGACGCCGAGCGCGTCGACGACGTTGAGCGGCGCCCGGGAGGCGATGCCGGCGACGAGCGGCGTCGCGACGATTGCCGCGAGCACGCCCTGCAGCACGAAGACGATGAACAAGCTCTTCCAGACGAAGCCCGGCTCGTTGGCGGCGCGGATCGCCTGGTAGCGCCGGTCCTCGGGCTCGCCGTGGTTGCGCCACGTGATGTAGCCGGACAAGCGCAGCGCCCAGAACGTCACCATGCCGATCAGCAATGCGGCACGCGGACCGCTCGCCGGGTTCGCCCACTCGAACGTCACGACGGCAAGCAGGAAAAACAGCGACCACAAGCTGTCCACGATGCCGACGTTGCGCCTGGCGACGCTGATGAGCCACCCGATCACCGCAAGCGCGGCGATCGCGGCCAGAACGCACAGGATGGCGCGAAGTTCAGGCATGACCGGCGCCGGTCGTGATGGTCGCGGCGGCGGCGATCCGGTAGCCGTCGCAGCGATCCGCGATGCGCAGCAGGAGCGGCGTGATCAGCGCCCAGCCGAGGGCGAGCGCGATCAGGGCCGGTGTTTGCTGCAGAAAGGAAAGGCCTCCGAGTTTCCCACCGGCAACATAGGCCAGCGGCCCGCCGACGGCGCCGAACAGGAGCGCCAGCGGCAGGCTGCGCTTCAGCCAGCCGAGGCTCACGTTGAGCGTCGTCGCGAAGACGACCCACATCGCGACGATCCAGACCGGCGCGGTCCCGGGGACGAGCGCGCCGTTCGGATACTCGATCCAGCCGAGCGCCACGAGCGCGCTGTCCCACGCGAATCCGATCGCGGCGGCGATGACGAGCAACGTCAGCTCCGGACGCGGGCGCGGCGCGCGCGCCAGATGCCACGCGACGACGACGAGCGCCGCCGCGACGCCGGCCCACGGCATCCCGTGCGCCGCGCCGAGCACGCAGGCGAACCAGCCGATCTGGAAGAGCGACGAAATTGACGAGCATCGGCGTCCCCGGCGCTCAATCCGCCCGGCGCTCGAACAGCGTGTGGCTCACCCACCACTCCTGCCCGTGGTCGAAGGCGAAGAGCTCGGCGCACGCCATGAAGAAGATCCGCCAGCGCTGCAGCCACTGGCCGGCGGCGTCCGCGCCGTACACGCCGGCCAACACCGCCAGTCGCCTCGTCGCGGCGCGCGTCGAGCTTGACGAGCCATGCATTCGACGTCTTCTCGTAATGCGTGCCGTCCCAGCGCCAGCGGCGAATCGCGCGCAAATCGTCCTGGAAGCGCAGCGGGAGATCGTCGCTCGGCATCATTCCGCCGGAAAAGAAGTGCCGGCTCATCCAGTCGCTCTCGTCGCGCACCTCGTAGGCATAGGGAACGGCGCGATGCGCGAAGACGTGCATGAAGAAGCGGCCGCCCGGCGCGAGCCATCCGGCGACGCGCGCGAACAGCGCCCGCCAGTTGCGCATGTGCTCGAACATTTCCACCGACACCACGCGGTCGAAGCGCTCGTGGGTTGCGAATGCGTTCATGTCGGCCGTCAGCACGGCGACGTTGGCCAGTCCGCGGCGCGCCGCTTCGGCGACGATGAAATCGCGCTGCGAGCTCGAATTGGAGACGGCCGTGACGCGAGAAGCCGGATAGCGCGCCGCCATCCACAGCGTGAGCGAGCCCCAGCCGCAGCCCAGCTCGAGAATGCTCATGCCGTCCTGGATTCCGGCGCGCTCGCAGGTCACGCGAAGCGCGGCGGATTCAGCGTCGTCGAGCGTCGTTACGCCATCGGGCCACAGGCAGCAGCTGTACTTGCGCGCGTTGCCGAGCGCCAATGCGTAGAACGCCGCCGGCACCTCGTAGTGCTGCTCGTTGGCCTTTTGCGGGACGAGCGCGATCGGCGCGGCGTCCATCGCGGCTACGAACGCCTCGGCGCGCTCGGCCATGGCGCCCACGCCACCGCCGCAGATTTCGTCCTGGCGCTGGCGGATGAGGCGACGGATGCCGGCGCGGATCGCCGCATCGGGCACGAGGCCCTTGCTCGGTCCAGTTGATGGCAAGGTCGGCAAGGCTCAAGGCGATTCCTTCGAAGAAGGGGAGATCACGCTAACCGGGCACTCTGGGGTTGTCAATTGAACAAAGTCCTGCGCGCGTCCGTCGGCTGGCGACAGAACGCCTGTGCCTCGACTTCCTTACGCGCGAA
>CAWFMY010000015.1:0-19757 GCA_963816925.1 uncultured beta proteobacterium
CGAACAAGCGCAAGATCGCGGCGGACGATTTCTTCAAGGGCATGTTCGAGACGGCGTTGACCGCCGACGAGCTCATCGTCGCGGTCAGCTTCCCGGTGCCGAAGAAGGCAGCGTATGCCAAGTTCCCGAACCCGGCGTCGCGCTTCGCCCTGGTCGGCGTGTTCGTCGCGCAGACCGGCGGTGGTGTGCGCGTTGCCGTGACGGGCGCCGGTGCGTCGGTGCACCGCTCGAAGGCGCTGGAGGACGCGCTCGGCAAGAACTTCTCCGCCGATGCCGCGAAGGGCGTCAAGATCGATGCCAAGGGCCTCAACGGCGACATGCACGGTTCGCCGGAGTATCGAGCGCACCTCGTTGCGGTCATGGCGTCGCGCGCGGCCGCGGCGGCTGGCTGATTTTCAACGGCGTTTTCGTACGGGCGGGGCGTCCGCGCTCCGCCCGTACTCATTTTGCAATGGCCGCTCGGCGGTGGTGTCTTGCGCGTCGTCATCACAGGTGATGCGCTAAAGTTGGGTACAGTTGCTGTTTTTAACCGATTGGCTTCCGATGCTCCTCGATCACCCTGTCGTACTCTTTGCGCTGTCGTTTGTCGTGCTCACCGGTTCCGCCTGGTCCGGCGTCGCGCTTCTGGGCCGTCGGCAGGACCCGAGCGTCGATGCCCACGACGACTATGGAACGATCGTCGCCGCGACGCTGACGTTGCTGGGACTCATCATCGGCTTCAGCTTCTCGATGGCCATCAACCGGTACGACCAGCGCAAGAACCTGGAGGAGGAGGAGGCCAATGCGATCGGCACCGCTTACGTCCGGGCCGACCTCCTGCCTGCTGCCGATGCCGCCCGGTTGCGCGCCTTGCTGAAGCAGTATGTCGACGTTCGCATGGAGTTCTACGACACGAAGGAAATCGAACTACATCCCGACATCACCGGGCGGCGCGCAAACTGCAGGCCGACCTGTGGTCGACGATGGTGGGGCCAGCGGCGGCACAGCCAACCGCTGTCATGGCGTTGGTCGTCAAAGGGATGAACGACGTATTGAATGCCCAAGGCTACACCCAGGCCGCGTGGTGGAATCGGATTCCTCACGCGGCGTGGTTGCTGATGTTCATCATAGCGATCGCCAGCAACGTGCTACTTGGTTACGGCACTCGTGGAACCGGCGGGGTGCGGCGCCTGCTGTTCGTCATGCCGCTGGTGATCTCTGTATCCTTTCTGCTGATTGCGGACATCGATAGCCCGCGCGGCGGCCTTATCCATGTCAACCCGCAGAACCTGAAGAGCCTGGCCGACTCGCTGCGCACGCCCTGAGACATCGGCGCTGCTGGCCGGTTTTCCAGTGGCCCGCGACGAGAATTGGTATCCTTGCGGTCTCCCTGTCCTTAAGAGCACCCGCACCGTAATGAGCGTTTCCAATCCCGCCGACGTCGATGCCGTGCTCGCGCTGCTCGATGGTCACGACTACGTCGCCGACCGCCGGCTCGCGACCAGCGTATTCCTGGCGCTGAAAATGGGACGTCCGCTGTTCCTCGAAGGGGAGGCGGGAGTCGGCAAGACCGAGATCGCCAAGGTCCTGTCCGCGGCGCTGCAGCGGAAGCTCGTGCGCCTGCAATGCTACGAAGGCCTTGACGTGGCATCCGCAGTCTACGAGTGGAATTACCCGCGGCAGATGATCGAGATCCGGCTCGCGGAATCCGCGGGCAACGTCGACCGCGCCGCGCTTTCGCACGATATCTTCACCGAGCGGTTCCTGCTCAAGCGGCCGCTGCTGGAGGCGCTCGCGCCCGACGACGGGATCGCGCCCGTGCTGCTGATCGACGAGCTCGATCGCACCGACGAGCCATTCGAGGCGTATTTGCTCGAAGTGCTCGCCGAATATCAGATCACGGTTCCCGAGCTGGGGCCGATTCGCGCCGCCACGCCGCCGGTCGTCGTCATCACCTCGAATCGCACGCGCGAAATCCACGACGCGATCAAGCGGCGATGCCTGTACCACTGGGTCGGCTTTCCGGATGCGTTGCGTGAGCTCACGATTGTCCGCCGGAAGTGCCCGCAGGCGCCGGAATCGCTCGCTCGCGCGATCGTCGCCTTCACGCAGCGGTTGCGCGCAATGGACCTCTTCAAGGCGCCGGGCATCGCCGAGACGCTCGACTGGGCCGAGGCGCTGGTCGCGCTCGACCGCGTCGCGCTCGACCCGCAGACGGTGGCCGACACCGCCGGCGTACTGCTCAAATACCAGGACGACATCGGCGCGCTCACGCCCGACGTCGCGGCGCGACTCGTCGCGGAAGCGCAGGAAGAAGGAATCCGCCTGTGACGACGCGGGATGTTCCCCCCCGAGCGTCGCTTCGCGCCGCCCCCCCCGAGGGGGCTGAGCGCCTTGGGGCGGCCCGGCAGCGCTCGTCCGGCATCGAGACGGCGCGGTTGACCGGCGCGCCCATGCTGGCGCCGAAGGGTCGGCTCGCCGAAAACGTCGTCCACTTCGTGCGCGTGCTGCGCGCGGCCGGCTTGCCCGTCGGTCCGGCGCGTACGTTGGCTGCGCTCGAGGCGGTCGAGGCGGTCGGGCTCGCCAACCGCGAGGATTTCCGCGCGGCGCTCGCCGCGGTGCTGGTGTCGCGCCACGAACAGCTGCCGGTCTTCGAGATGGCATTCGACCTGTTCTGGCGCAACCCGAAACTCCTCGAAAAACTCATTGCGTCGCTGCTGCCGACCATGTTCGGCCGCGGCGGCGAGCCCGCGCCCGAGCCGGAGCTTCCGACGCGAATCGCGCAGGCGATGCTGCCGCCGGCGCAGCCCGACCTGCCGCGCGAGGACGACGACGAGATCGAGCTCGACGCGGCCTTCACCATGTCGCCGCGCGAGATCCTGCAGCACAAGGATTTCGAGACGATGACGGTCGAGGAACTGGACTCGGTGCGCGTCCTGCTGCGCAACCTGCGCCTGCCGCTGCCCGAATTGCCGATCCGCAGGACGACGCCGTCGGCGCGCGGGCACCGGGTCGACCTGCGTGCCACGATGCGCCGCGCAACCGGCGCCGCCGGGTCGTTGTCGCCGCTGGCATGGCGCCGGCGGCAGCGGCGCACGCCGCCGCTCGTCGTGCTCTGCGACATCTCGGGGTCGATGGACCGCTACGCGCGGATGCTGCTGCATTTCCTGCACGCGGTCACGAACGACCGCGACCGCGTCCACGTGCTGCTGTTCGGGACGCGGCTCACCAACATCACGCGCCACCTCAAGCATCGCGACGTGGATGTCGCCCTGGCGCGCGTGACGACCGCTGTGTCCGACTGGGCCGGCGGCACGCGGATCGGCGCATGCATCGAGGAATTCAACCGGCGCTGGTCGCGGCGGCTCCTCGGTCAGAACGCCATCGTCCTGCTGATCAGCGACGGCCTCGACGCGGAAGGCGGCGCGGGGCTCGCCACTCAGATGGAGCGTCTGCACAAGTCCTGCCGGCGACTCGTGTGGCTCAATCCGCTGCTGCGCTACGACGGATTCGAGGCGCGGCCGGCTGGCATCAAGGCGATGCTGCCGCATGTCGACGATTTCCTGCCGGTGCACAACCTCGAGAGCCTGACGCAACTCGCGGCCGCGCTGGAGCAGCCACACACGCGCGGACGTATGGGTGTCCCGCGCGTGGTGCACTGAAAGCTCGTCATGGAGATGACCAATACCAGGATGGTGCCGGCCCCGGTCGAAACGGTGTGGGCCGCGCTCAACGATCCGCCGACACTGAAGGAATGCATTCCCGGCTGCGATGCAATCGACCCGGACGGCGAAAACGCCTACCGGATCGCGCTGGCGGCGCGCGTGGGTCCGGTGGCGGCGAAATTCTCGGGCAGGATGCAGCTGGCCGACATCGATCCGCCGCATGGCTATACGCTTTCGTTCGACGGACAGGGCGGGGCGGCCGGGTTTGCCAAGGGCGAGGCGAAGGTTTCGCTCGTCCCGGCGGAGAACGGCGCGGCGACGGCATTGTCTTACACGGTGAAAGCGCAAGTCGGAGGCAAGATCGCGCAGATCGGCTCGCGCCTCGTGGATGGCGCCGCGCAGAAGCTCGCCGATGATTTTTTCGCGCGCTTTTGCGACGCGGTGGCCGCGAAGTCGGGGGTTGCGCCCGCGGTCGTGCCGGCAAGCGCGCCGAAGCCGTGGATTCGGTACGTGGCGCTCGCGTTGCTGGCGGCCGTGCTTGCGTACCTGTACGCACGCATGAAGGGATAGGAGCGAGGGTCATGGACAGTGTCGATCTCGAAGTCCTGAAGCGGTGCGCAGAATGGCTGGACGCGGGGCGGAAGGTGCTGCTGGTCACCGTCGTCAAGACCTGGGGCAGCTCGCCCCGGCCGCCGGGCGCGATGCTCGCGGTGCGCGACGACGGGCTGGTCGAAGGCTCCGTCTCGGGCGGCTGCATCGAGGACGACATCGTCGGCCGCGTGCGGCATGACGGCATGACGACCACACGCTGCGACGCGGTGACCTATGGCGTGTCGGCCGACGAGGCGCGCCGGTTCGGGTTGCCGTGCGGTGGCACGATCCAGTTGGTGCTCGAGCCGCTCACCCGGAGTTCCGGTATCGATGCGCTACTGAGCGCGATCGAAGGCGGGCAACTCGTTGCGCGCCGGCTGGAGCTGGAAACCGGCGTGGCGGTGCTCGGGGCGGCGAGCGTCACCGACGGCCTTGCCTTCGACGGCAAGGTGCTGACGACGATCCACGGCCCGCGCTACCGAATGCTGGTGATCGGCGCGTCGCAGTTGTCCAAGTACCTGGCGACGATGGCGGTCGGCCTCGACTACCAGGTCACTGTCTGCGATCCGCGCGCGGAATACGAAGGCACGTGGGACGTGCCCAACGTGCCGCTGGTAAAGACGATGCCCGACGACACCGTCCTCGAAATGAAGCTCGACGAGCGCTGCGCGGTGATCGCGCTGACGCACGATCCCAAGCTCGACGACATGGCGCTCATGGAGGCGCTGAAGTCGCCGGCGTTCTACGTGGGCGCGCTGGGTTCGCGCGCGAACGATGCGAAGCGCCGCGAGCGTCTCAAGGACCTCGACGTCAGCGCCGACGAGATCGCGCGCCTGCACGGGCCCATCGGCCTCTACATCGGCAGCCGGACGCCGCCCGAGATCGCGGTGTCGATCCTGGCCGAAGTCACGGCGGTGAAGAACGGCGTCGCGCTGCCCGAAATCGCGACGATTGCCGTCGCGAAAGAAAAGCTCGCGCCTTCCGTGGCCTGCGAGTCCGTCTGAGCGCGGACCCGCGGCGGCGGTATCGATCGCGGGTCGATCGCGGTCGCGGGCGAGCGGCTGGTGCCGGCCAACTGCACCCCTACCGAAAGGGCGCCGATAGCAGCCATACAACAGCGCCATCGTTCAAATTCGGTCGCCCACCTTTGACATACTCGGGCGCAAAGACCTTGCCGCGCGAAACGGAAGCCGGACTACATCGGATCGCGAGGCTGCGTGACGGTTCGGACCAAAGCAATCACGCCGCGATCATGACACAGCTTGGAGAAGGTCGCGCCGCCGGGTCAGTCCGGATGGGATCGAATATTTGCGAAGGCCAGGCGCGTGCGCAATATCGAATGCGGATTCAAGCGCGTCACCGCCCCGCGTAACGATCCGGAGACAACTGCGCCATGTCGATTTGCGGAAGCTCGCCCGCCAATATTTCGGCGATCAGCTTCCCCGTGACCGGACCGAGGCTTATGCCCATCATTGCGTGGCCCGTGGCAATGTAGAGATTCGCGAATCTCGCGGTACGGCCGACGTATGGCATTCCGTCCGGCGAACACGGCCGCAAACCGCGCCACGGCGCGACGCCTTCGAAGTCCGACGGCTCGAATTCGGGATAGTACTTTGTCGCGGCGGCCATGATGCCGCGCACGCGCATCGGATTGATGCCCTCGTCTAGGCCGGCTATTTCCATCGTTCCGGCAAAGCGCAACGCGCCGTCCATCGGCGTCACCGCTACACGTGCTTCCGTCAGAATGGCGCAGATCTCCGGCAACTGGCGCGGCTGCTTTAACGTCAGGCTGTAGCCCTTGCCCGCCTGCATCGGTATGCGCAAGCCAAGTTCGCGCGCGAGGAGCGGCGACCACGAGCCGCCGCAGAGAACGAATTCGTCCCCCTCGATCTCGTCGCCTTGACGCGTCGTCGCGGCCCGGATCTGTCGCCTCCCTTCGACACGCCAGCCCGTGACATCGGTATTCCAGACGAATTGGACGCCCTTCTCCGTCAGGCGGTCCTGCAACTGGCTCACAAAGCGATCGGGGATGAGGTGGCAGTCGCGCGGAAAGTACACTCCGCCGACGACATCCATGCGGATTCCGGGATCGAGTGCCGCCACCTGCGTTGCGTCGAGCGCTTCTGCCGCGATGCCGAGCGAGCGACCCATTTCGGCCGTCCGGATTTCCTCGTCGAGGGCGTGCGCAGTGCGGCAAAGCATCAGCAGCCCCTTCTTGACGAGGTGAAAATCGCTTCCCGGCAGAGCGGCGAGCTCGTCGAAGCAGCGGTGACTCGCGATGCTGAGGTCGCGCAGCACCGGCGCGGCGCGGCGAACGTGCTCGGGAGTTGCCGCGCGCCAGAACTTGACGCCCCAGTCGAGGAGGTCCCGCGACAGGCGCGGCTTGACGTAGAACGGCGACGCCGGATTCCACATCCACTTGAGGCCGAGCGCCACCATTCCCGGCGCTGCCAGCGGCACGAAATGGCTTGTCACGAGCATCCCCGCATTCTGGAACGAGCAGCCATCGCGCTGCGCGGAGTTGCGATCGACGACCGCCACGCGCCAGCCCCGAAGGGCGCAGTAATACGCGACCGACAGGCCGATGACGCCGCCACCGATGATGACAACGCGTTTGCTCATTCAGTGCCCGCCCCGTCGCCGAAGCGCACTGTACGTCCCCTCCCTGGGCAGCGTGCACCAGGCCGAGAACCGAAGGACCGCCGAAGACCGGTTGCTCGAAGCGGGGCGCAGCAAAGCCGCAATTGATGAGCGTCGAGGTCGTCCATTCGACCGATGCATCGGCTCAGCCTGCAGGCGCAAAGCCGTTCATCCCGCGCCCATGGGCCACGTATCGGACAGACGGTAGCCGCCGGGCCACGGATCGTCCGGATCGAGCATGTGCTGATGCGTCCCGGTTATCCACGCTCGCCCGGAAAGCGACGGAACGATTCCCGTGCGGTCTCCCACGCGCACTTCCGCTTCGATGCGGCAGCGGAACTCCGAGCCGATGATCGACCGGCCGATGAACGCGTCGCCGGTCTTCAAGAGGCGCTTCGCATGCAACACGGCAAGTCGCGCGGAACACCCGGTCCCGCAGGGCGAGCGATCGATCTTTCCGGGGCGGATCGCGACCGCATTCGTACCGATAGCCACCCCGGCCGAGAAGTCCAGTGGCGCGGCAAACTGGCAGAACGAAATGTGGCGCCACTCGGCCAGCTCCGGATGCTGGAATCCGAGCTGCTCGTCCGCGGCCCGGGTGATCTTCAAGCCGGTTTCCGCGAGCTCCCTCGCCTCGTCGGCCCGAATCGAGAAGCCCAGCGCGTGCGCATCGACGAGCACGAAGCTGTCGCCGCCATACGCGGTGTCGACGGTCAGCGTGCCGAGCCCCGCAACTTCCAGTTTCGCGTCGAGCTTGTCAGCGAAGGAGACCACGTTGCGCACCGTGATCCGCTCGGCCTTGCCATTGCGACACTCGGCGGTGATCTCGACGATACCGCCAGGCGCTTCGAGGGAGAACCGCGTCACCGGCTCGACCATCGGCACGATCCCGGTGTCGAGCAGGACCGTCGCGACGCAGATCGAGTTCGAGCCCGACATCGGCGGCGTGTCCGCAGGTTCCATGATGATCCAGCCCATGCAGGCCCGAGGGTCCTTCGCGGGAACGAGCAGATTGACGTGACGGAACACGCCGCCGCGCGGCTCGTTCAGCACGAAATTGCGCAGCGTCTCGTCCTGCGCGATGAAGCGCGACTGCTGCCAGAGCGTGTCGCCGGGCGGCGTCGCGACGCCGCCGACGATGACGTCACCCACTTCGCCTTCGGCGTGGCAGCTCACCACATGAACGACGGTCGACGAGCGAATGGCGAGTGCCCCTGGTTGCAGAGAATGCAGGTCAGCGGTCGCCGATGGAGATCACCGGATCGCCGAGGACGTCGAAGCGCGGCTCGATGCCGAGGCCCGGTCGATCAGGCGCCGTCATCCTGCCGTCGACCCGCTGCGGAGCGCCGTCGGCGATCGTGACGGTGCCATAGCTGTTGAAATCCGTCGCCGAGAAGCAGAACTCGGCCGGCGTCGAGCGCGCGAGATGGGCGATCGCCGCCGTCACGATGTCGCCGCCCCACGTGTCCTCGATCGTCATCGGAATACCCGAGGCAACGCAGAGGTCGCGCATCAGCCGGCTTTTCGTCAGGCCCCCGACCTTGGAAATCTTGAGATTGATCACGTCCATCGCGTCGTCCGCGAGTCCGCGCACCAGCACATCGGTGCCGGTGATCACCTCGTCCAGCACGAACGGCAGGTCGGTCCGGCGCCGGATCGAAAGGCACTCCTCATAGGTTGGGCACGGCTGCTCGATGTAGACGTCGACGTCGCGGACCGCGGCGACGACGCGCGCGGCCTCGTGCATCGTCCATCCCGTGTTGGCGTCGGCGACCAGGATGTCGCCGGGCTCGAGCATCGACCGGCAGGCGCGAATCCGCGCGATGTCGTCGTTGGCGTCGGCGCCGACCTTGAGCTGGAACTTGCGGTAGCCCTCCTTACGGTACCCCGCGATGTTCTTCGCCATCTCGGCCGCCGGAAGCTGCGATATCGCACGGTAGAGCACGATGTCGGCCTGCTCGCTGCCGCCCATCAGCCGGTAGACCGGCATGCCGGCGACCTTGCCGAGAATGTCCCAGCACGCGACGTCGAGCGGCGCTTTCACATAGGCGTGGCCGCGCAGCGCGGCGTCCATGCGCCGGTTGAGCACGCCGAGGTCGCGCGGGTCGCAACCGATGAGCTTCGGGCCGATCTCCGCGAGCCCGGCGCGCACACCCGCCGCGTACGCCGGCAGGTAGGCGGAGCCCAGCGGGCAGCACTCGGCATAGCCGGTGATTCCGGCATCGGTCTCGACGGCAACGACCGTGGCATCGAATACCTCGACGAAATTGCCGTTGGACCAGCTGTAACGGCCTTCCTTCAGCGGCAGGTCGACCTGCCAAGCCTTGATCGCGGTGATCTTCATGGGGTAACGCCTTTGGCAGTGTTCGACAGCACCGATTTCATGAACTGGGCAGTCTCGGGGTCGCGCGGATTGCCGATCACCTGCTCGGGCGGCCCGATCTCGTGAATCAGGCCGGCCTTGAAGAAGGCGACGCGGTCCGATACCTCGCGCGCGAACGAGATCTCGTGCGTGACGACGATCATCGTCATCCCTTCGCTCGACAGCATCCGCAGCGTGTCGAGTACCTCTCCGACGAGCTGTGGGTCGAGCGCCGAGGTCACTTCGTCGAGCAGCATGTAGTCGGGCGACATCGCGAGCGCGCGGGCGATGGCCACGCGCTGCTGCTGTCCACCCGACAGCTTGGACGGGTACACCTTCAGCTTCTCCACGAGGCCGACGTGCTTCAGCTGGCGCACGGCGATCGCCTCCGCCTCCTCGCGGCTTTTCCCCAGCACCTTGCGCGGCGCGAGCATCACGTTCTCGAGCACGGTCAGGTGCGGGAAGGCGTTGAGCTGCTGGAAGACGATGCCGATCTTTCGGCGCAGCAGGTTGAGGTCGGTCGTCCGCGCGTGCACTTCGGTGCCGTCGACGCGGATGTAACCGCTATCGATCGGCTCGAGCCCATTGACGCACATCAGCAGCGTCGATTTCCCGGAGCCCGAGCCGCCCAGCACCGAGACGACCTCGCCCTTGGCCACCGTCATCGAGACACCCTTCAGCACCTCGAGCGGGCCGAATGACTTGTGGACTTTGTCGATCTCAATCAAGGTCGCGCCACTTCGACTCGAGCCTTGCCCCCAGGCGCGAGATCGGGTAGCTCAGCACGAAGTAGATCAGCCCACAGACCGACAGCACCAGCAGCGGTTCCTGGATGCGGGTGATGATCACCTGCGACGTGCGTAGCAGCTCGACGACGCCGATCCACCACACGAGCGCGGAGTCCTTCATCACGCCGAGCGTGAGGCCGATCCACGAAGGCAGCGAGACGCGGAGCGCGATGGGGAAGACGATCTCGCGCAGGTCCTGCCAGTACGTAAGGCCGAGCGACCGGGCCGCCCGCCGCGTCGTCTGCGGCACCGCCTGCACGCCTGCGCGCACGATCTCCGAGCAGTACGACGACGTGTACAAAGCGAGCACCACGCAGCTCACCGCGAAGGCGGAGACGTTGAGGTTGAGGATCGACTTGAACGAGTTGACCAGCACGAGCTGGATCAGGAGCGGAACCGAGCGGAAGACGTCGAGGATGCCGCCCAGCGGCCAGTTGATCCACCAAGGCGCCGCCGCACGCACCACCCCGAAGACCAGACCCATCAGCGTGCCGCCGAGAACGGCATAGAACGTGATCTGCAGCGTGACGCCCGCGCCCACGAGCATCAGCAGCAGTTCCTGCAGGCCGAAATCCGAGCCTTCCATCGGGGTCTCAGTAGCGGAAGAGGCGCACCGCGATGCCGCGGGCGGAAAGCGTGACCAGCTTGGTGATCAGGTAATAAATCGCCGCCGCCATCGCGAAATACTCGAACGTCCGGAACGTGCGCACGTTGAGCTCCTGCGTGACCCCCGCGAGGTCGGTGTTCACGCCCACGATCACGCCCAGCGACGTCATGAGGATGGCCCACACCATCTGATTCATCATCGGGTGAAAGACGGTGCGGAAGAGCTGAGGCAGCACGATCAGCCGAAACGCCATCGGCGCGCTCATGCCCAGCGAGCGTGCCGCACGCATCTGCGTCGCCGGCACCGCGCGCAGCCCTCCGCGAAAGGTCTCGGCGAGATAGCCGGCGTTGTTGAACGAGATGCCGATCAGGAGCGCCGGGAAGGAGTCGACGAAGACGCCAAGCGAGCCAAGGCCGAAGTAGGCCATGTAGATCTGGAACAGCGCCGGCGTGTTGCGCGCGCCTTCGACCCAGGCCGTCGACGCGCCGTACAGCAGCTTGTTCTTCGAGTTGCGGCCGAGCGCCAGCAGGACGCCGCAAGCGATGCCGATCACCATCGAGAGCACCGCCACCTCGACTGTGACGAGCGCGCCCCAGAGCAGTTCAGGCAGCGCCTGGAAGGCCTGGTACCAGTGGAACGTGTAGTTCATGCCAGCTGCATGGTACCCATGCCGGAGGTCGTCTTGCCAGCCGCCGCGGCACCATCGGCGCCGCGGCACGTGTCAGTTCAGCGATAGACGCCCTTGATCGTCAGGTCAGGCAACGTGCCGCCGACCCATTTCTCGTAGAGCTCCTGGGCGCGACCGGTGCGGACCTGCAGGTTGACGAAGAGGTTCAGGTAATTGAGCAGGCCGTATTCCTGGCGCAGCGCGATCAGCCCCACGTAGTCGATGTCGTACGGCGCATCCTTGCCGACCACGAGGTCCTTGAACTTGCCGCTCTTCACCGTCGCCGCCGCCACCGTCGACGTCACGACGGTCGCCTCGATCTGGCCCTGGGCGAGCGCCAGGAACACGTCGGCCTGCGTCTGGTAGGCACGGAACGAGCCCTTCGGGTCGTTCCATTTCTTGACGTCCTTCTCGAGCGCGATCGCCTCGAACGTGCCGGAAACCGAGCCTGTCTTGCGTCCCTTGAGGCTGGCGTACGAGTCGATCCCGATGCCCTTCTTCGTCAGCACGACCATCTTGAACGCGAAATAGGGAATCGAGAAGCCGATCGTCTGCGCCCGCTTCAGCGTGTCCGATGTCGATGCCACTCCGACGTCGGCCCGTCCCGAGGTGAGCGCCGGGATGCGGTCGGGGAACGGCGTCTCGACGTACTCGGGCTTGACACCGAGCGCGGTGGCGAGGTCGTTGCAGGTGTCGACGTCGTAGCCTATCGGCTGGTTCTTCTCGTCGCGCGACCCCATTGGCGGGAAGTCGAGCACGACGGCGCAGCGCAGCTTGCCTGAAGCGATGATGTCATCGAGCTTGTCGGCTTGCGCCGGCAACACGACGGCCATGCTGAGCAGCATGGCGAAAAACAGTCCGTTACGGCTGATCATTGGTGACTCCCCCTCAGGAACGAAATGCGCTCGGGACGACGGCCCGCGGTCTGGCGACCCGAGCGGAGGCGGCTGCCGCCTGCCTTCCAAGGATCGTCGGGAAACAGTATATGTTATACAATTTAAAATCAAGCCCGATCTCCCAGGCCCGGCTACCGGAGTCCGCCATGCGCA
Source organism: uncultured beta proteobacterium (assembly GCA_963816925.1). Lineage (GTDB taxonomy): Bacteria > Pseudomonadota > Gammaproteobacteria > Burkholderiales > Casimicrobiaceae > CAIWHR01. The sequence goes on from CAWFMY010000015.1 coordinate 12,349, forward strand.
AGCAAGTCAAATGGGAAGGTGTTTTCCCCGCCGTCACCACGCAGTTCAAGCCCGATCTCTCGCTCGACATCGACGCCACCGCAAGTGTCATGGAAGGCCTCATCCGCGACGGCGTGTCGGGTCTCATCGTCTGCGGCACGGTGGGCGAGAATTGCTCGCTCAGCAAGGCCGAGAAGGTCGCGGTGATGGAAGCCGGAAAAGCCGTCGCGCGCGGCCGCGTGCCAGTCCTGAGCGGCATCGCCGAGTTCACGTCCGCCTTCGCGATCGACATGGCAAAGGAGGCGGCGCGCATCGGTCTCGACGGCGTGATGGTGATGCCGGCACTCGTCTATTCGTCGAAGCCGCACGAAACTGCAACGCATTTCCGCAGCGTCGCCAAGGCGACGAATTTGCCGGTGATGGTCTACAACAATCCACCGATCTACAAGAACGACGTCACGCCGGAGATACTCGCCTCGCTCGCCGACTGCGACACGATCGTCTGCTTCAAGGAGTCCTCGGGTGACACCCGGCGCTTCACCGATCTTCACAACATGATCGGCGACCGCTTCCTGCTGTTCGCAGGTCTCGACGACGTCGTGGTCGAGAGCATCATGGTCGGCGCAGTGGGCTGGGTCTCGGGCCTGTCGAATGCTTTTCCGCGCGAAGGCGAGACGCTGTTCCGGCTCGCCCGCGCCGGTCGGTACGCGGAAGCGATGAGCCTCTATCGCTGGTTCATGCCGCTGCTCCACCTCGACGCGCGGCCCGATCTCGTCCAGTGCATCAAGCTCTGCGAGCACATCATGGGACGAGGCACCCACCTCACGCGACCGCCGCGATTGGCGCTGGACGCCACCGAACGCGCGGCGATCGAGGCAATGATGAAGACGGCGCTGGAGACACGTCCGAAACTGCCGGACGTCGGACTGAAAGCGGCTGCCTGAACGCAGGGCCCGGCCGATCTTGCTGCCGGCAGCGTCGTCGAGAACTTCAATGTCGGCGCGTCGGCGTCCCACCGCGCTGCAATCGCGAATGCCCACGAACGTGAGCACGACCCGACCGGTACTCGGCCACCGCACGATGGCCCTCGCCGCCGCCGACGAACTCCGGCGGCGGATCCTGAGCGGCGAATTTCCGGAGGGCTTCCAGTTGAAGCAGGACGCGCTGGCCGAGGATTTCGGGATGAGCCGCATTCCGATCCGGGAGGCGCTGGTTCAGCTCGAGAGCGAAGGATTCGTCAGGATCCTCCCTCATCGCGGCGCGCAGGTTTCGGAGCTGTCGCAGGCGGAGATCCGCGAGCTGTTCGAGCTGCGCGCCTTGCTCGAACCGCGTCTTTTGCGCCTGTCCGCGCCTCGTCTCACGGAGCAAGACTATGCGGCACTCGACCGGATCAATGCCGAATACCGCGCGGAAATTCAGGCGATGAACCCGGGTCGCTGGGGTGAGCTCAATACGAAGCTCCATCTGCACCTGATGTCACGGGCGGAGCAGCCGCGCACGCTCGCCATCGTCGCGGCGCTGTTGCAGAACACCGACCGCTACACGCGCCTGCAGCTGTCGTTGACCGGCAGCGGCCGGACGCGCGCCGAGAAGGAACATGCGTCGATGGTGCGGTTCTGTCGCGCCGGTGACGTGACGGCGGCGTGCAAGCTGCTTACCGAACACATCCGGCATGCCGAGATAGAGCTCATCGCTTTCATCAAGGCACGTTCAGCGGCCGCGACGGTCGGCCCCGGAAGATGAAGTGGGCAGCTTCGAGCGGGCAGAAGCCCGCCCACAGGTAATCGATCTCTACGCTTGGCAGGACCGACACGCGCGACACTATCTGGGACCTGCGAATTAGGAATCCCTTGTTCGACAACTTGCCTGGTCTTACAGTCCCCTACGAAGATTCTCCTCCGACCTGTGGCCTTAGGAGGCGTGATCCTCCGATTGCGTCGACGTTAGTCCGGGTGTCTAGGGGGACTGACCCGGTTACGGCTCATCCCATCGTTCTTGTAGTGCGGCCCGCAACGCGCCGCGACCAACGTTGGTTGGATGCATTTGCTTGATTCAAATGCGAATGTCCGGCTATCGCCGTTCAGCGAAGTCAGCGATGTCCGCTTCTCCATTGCCCGAACGGCAGCAACGGGTCGCAAGCGCCAGTTCGTGCTGCCGTCGCCAGCGGCTGCAATCCGTTTGCGGTAGGCCAGTCGGCGTCGGCCAAAGAAGCTGTGGCCGAACTGGGCCATCAACTTCTCCACGATTTCCCGCTCACCATCTTTGACGATGACTTGGGTTCGGATGCATCGTATCTTCTTGGAAAGAGGCCCTCGCACAAACTGGGGCGAGGGCCGGTGGACGAGTAGTGTTGCGCAATTGCATTGCGAACTTGGCTACCTTTTCTGCGGGCCCTGCATTTTGGGCAAAGTTATGGTCAGTCAGGCGGTTGGCTAGACTCGCTTCACCCCCGGTTCGGACCCTTTGTGGGGCGTTTCCTGGCAACGAATTGACTTAGCGGGCCGCATCGTTATGCCGAAGTCCGCAGACCGCAAAATCCGTTGAGGATTGAATCTCACGCCCCGCCGGGGGCGACGAGGCGGCCACGGATCGATGCATTTGCCGTTCCGCAGCCGCTTCGGTTTGCGATATTGTTGCGATGCTCGCTTGGTTCGGCCCGTCCTAGAGTGAGCGAAGGAAATCGAGCACCGCCTGTTGCGCGACTCCCGACAGGCGCCGGAAATTCTGCACCACGGCGTTGGCCTCGGATGGCGGATATTTTTCTGAGGCTGGCGAGTAGTGCTCATTGATCGCTACCAGCAAGTCGCTCGTTCGCCCATCGTGCAGGAAGAACAGTCGTTGGCCGACGCCCCATAGGGGCTGGGACCGGAATTCGTCCGGGCCGGCGGCGCCCTGAATGATGTCATCGGCCAGACGCGCGCCCATGTGGTGGACGAGCAAGTCGGAGAACAGGTTCACCCGGTCGGTTTTCGAGCACGGCGCTGTTCATCGCAGGCGCGGTCCGCATTTGCGGCGTGTGGCACATTCCGCAACCGATGGCTTCGAACACCTGCCGGCCCATCCGCGCACTTGGGCTCGGGTTGGCATCCGGCTGCGGTGCGTCCGTGAACCGCATCAACATCTGGAACTGCATCCAATCCGCCATGATGTGCACCGGATTGCTGAAACTCTGGTTCCTGAGGTCGTTCGCGTCCGTTCGCGTGACGTCGTTCGGCGCGGGCTTGCCGGCGCCGTTGCAGTTCGGGTCTTCCTCGGTCGCCGTCGGAAAGAGCTCGTTCGTTATGCCCATCTCCACGTTGTAGGCCTCGGCCGCGAACATGGCGATCGACTTGTTCTGGGCCTTCCAGCCGAACCGCGTGACCGTACCGTCGTTCCCGCTGCGGTTAGGATGCCCGGAAATGCCGAGCAAGGCACGGAGCGGTGCCGTTGCGTCATGGTGTCCCAGTATTTCCCGATCCTGAATCGATTCGATCAGTCCCAGTCCGAGCATCTGTGTCGGGATTCGGAAGGACACATTTCCGGCGGCGTATTCGCTCTCGAAATCGGGCTGCGCGATCCGGCAATTCGGGATGGTCGAGTCGTTGTTGATGCCGGTCACGACCCAGAGCTGATGTACGCCGCCGTCGCGCGTGCCGTCCGGCTTGTGCTTGAAACGGACCTCGCGGATCGGACCATATTGTTGCTCGAAGGACGGGATGACGTTCTGTTTGCCGAAGCGATGCGGAACCAGCCGGAACATCGGGTTTTCCGGCGGTTGCGCCGCTCCCCTTCCCGGATTTGGAACCAGAAAGCCGCCGGACCCGCCCAACGTCGGCTGGGCGTGGCACGAAAAGCATTGGTCCGAATTGTGGCGCGCACCTAGGCCATTCGAGTTGGTGTGAAACTGCGGGAATACGGGATCGAGTTCGCCCTTGCCGATCACGGGCGAGCCATCCACGACCTCCGCGCAGTCGTCGCAGGTCGATTCCAGTTGCCCGGCGCGATTGATGCCTTCGATGAACGACGCCTTTTCGTTGGCGTTGACGGTCGCGCCCGTAGTGGGATTCGGACTGATGAGCGGCGGATGCGGAATGGGAATGCCCTGCTGCTGGAGCCAGCCGGAGGTGTTTTGCATGCCGCCCCGCACTCCGGGATCATGCTGCGCAAATGCCAGGGTTGCCGCAAGGCATAAAACGCTGCCGAGCATCATGGTGTGGACGTACCTGAGTTGAATCTGCATTGATTTCTCCTCGTTGGTCGGACTCCAAAACAAGCCTGTCACGCCCTTTGCAGCAATTCGATTCTCGCCACGAGCTCCTCCGAAAGTGGAATTGCCGATTCAAGGACCATCCGATGCCGCGCTTGCGATGCGCAAGCGCGGCACAGTGGAACCGGAACCAGGTGATCGCGTCGATGAGTTCGCCGCTGCCGTCGATGAAGTCCGCGACCCAGAGCGCGCCATCGCGCAAGAAGATCGCTACCTCGCGCCGCTCGCTCAAGCGCAGGAGTTGGCCCTGAATAGGGCTGGAAAGCCCGCGAGCAGGGGTCACGGTCACGACAGCTCCTTCTTCCGCAATGTCTGTTGCGCTTTCGTTCAATTTGCCTGCTTCCCCGCGACGCGCGGTCCTGTCGCCTATTCCTCGTCCGAGCGTCGGTTTGTTATGCTGAACACGTGGAGCGAATGCTCTAGCGAGAGACGTTTGGCGTCTTAAGGAACTTCTAAAGAAATGATTAAAGTTCCTCGATTCGGGCGTGACTCGTATTGATTGGTTCTCCGCGGCGCCGCGCAGATTCGCGGTCGAAGTTCGATGGGCAAGTTCCAAGGGAGCGCACCGGGGTGAACACCGTGTTTGAAATCGGGCCGTTCAGGCTTGACCCTGAAGCTGGCGCGTTGACGCACGCGGGGAAGCCGGTCGGATTGGGCTCGCGCGCCGTCGCGGTGCTGGGCGCCCTGGTCGAGCGCGCCAATGAGTACGTCACGAAGGCCAGCCTCATCGATGCGGCGTGGCCGGACGTCATCGTCGAAGAGGCCAATCTCGCCGTCCAGATCTCGTCCATCCGGCGGGTGCTCGCGCAGGTGCCCGGCGGCGAGCATTGGGTGGAGACGCTGGCGCGACGCGGCTATCGCTTCGTCGGGCCCGTCACCAAACTCCCGGCGCTCCGAAACGGCTCCGGGGCGCGACACACCCGCACTCCAATCTGCCCGCGGCGCTCACGTCGTTCGTCGGCCGCGAACGGGAGTTGGTGGAGATCAAGCGACTGTTGCCACGCACCCGGTTGTTGACGCTTGTCGGTATCGGCGGCATCGGCAAGACCCGGCTCGCGCTGCAGGCCGCCGCCGAAGTGGTGGACGCCTATCGCGATGGCGTGTGGTTCGTGGATCTTGCCCCGCTGCGCGGACGCGGCGCTGGTGCCAAGCGCGGTGGCTCAGGTATTGGCGGTGCGTGAGACGGCGGGAACACCGCTGGTCGAGACCTTGTGCGGCTATGTGAGGGGGCGCCAGCTGTTGCTGGTGCTGGACAACTGTGAACATCTGCTGGCCGGTTGCGCGACGCTCGCGGATGCCCTGCTGCGCGCTGGCGCCGACACTGTCGATCATCGCCACCAGCCGCGAGCCGCTGCGCGTCGCCGGTGAGCAGACCTACCCGCTGGCGACACTGTCGCTGCCCGATCCGGCGGCGAGCGCGGAAACCATCGAGCGTTCCGAGGCGGTGCAGCTGTTCGTCGAGCGGGCCGAAATGCAGCAGCCCGGCTTTACGTTGGCCGACGCCCGGGCCAGGGCCATCGCCCAGCTGTGCATCCACCTCGACGGCATTCCTCTGGCGCTGGAATTGGCGGCCGCCCGCATCCGTACACTGTCGATCGATGAGATCAATGCCCGTCTGGGCGACCGCTTCAAGCTGCTCACCGGCGGAAGCCGCACAGCGCTGCCCCGGCAGCAAACCCTGCGTGCAACGCTCGATTGGAGCTATGACCTCTTGCGCGAGTCCGAGAAGGCACTGCTTTGCCGCGTGTCGGTCTTCGCCGGCGGCTGGACGATTGAAGTGGCCGAGCAGGTGTGCATCGGCAATGGCATCGATGAAGGGGCGGTGCTGGACCTCCTCGGTTCGCTCGTCGACAAGAGCTTGGTCATGACGGAGGAGCGCAATGGTGCGACTCGCTTCTGGCTGCTGGAGACGATGCGCCAGTATGCGGGGGAAAGGCTGCGCGAGCATGGCGAGGATGCGCACTGGAGAAAGCGACACTTCGCGTATTTTCTCGCGGTCGTTTTGGAGGCTGAGACCGCACCTAGAGGCGCCGACGAGCAGGCTTGGCTCGACCGGCTGGAAGTGGAACACGACAATCTGCGATCGGCACTGGCGTGGTCTTCGGCACGGGTGGGGATGCGGTGGGCGGCCTGCGACTGGCCGGCGCGTTCTGGCGTTTCTGGCTGTTGCGCGGGTATCTGAGCGAGGGCCGCGGCTGGCTTTCCGATTTGCTCGCCACGGTGTCGGGCGGGGAGGATCCAGCGGCCCGCGCCAAGGCGCTGAATGGCGCTGGCGTATTGGCATGCGCAGCAGGGCCGACTTTCCGACCGCGCGAGTATTGCACGAGGAAGGGCTGGCGATCCGGCGAAAGTTGGGCGATCGGCGCGGCATCGCATCTCATTGCACAACCTGGGACTTGTGGCCTGCGATCAGGGCGACTATCCATCCGCCCGGGCGCTGCACGAAGAAAGTTTGGCGGGCTTCCGCGAGTTGGGCGAACGGCCGGGCATCGCGCACTCGCTCAACAATCAGGGTGACGTGGCCTACCATCAAGGCGATTACGACTTCGCCCGTACTCTACGAGGAGAGCCAGGCGATCCATCGGGAACTTGGCGACAAGTGGGGCATTGGCATAACGCTGCACAACCTGGCAAATGTAGTGTTCCAGCAGGGTGACTGTCTGCGTGGCCAGTCGCTGCACGAAGAAAGCCTGGCGATACGGCGGGAGTCGGGTGACCGAGGTGGCGTCGCACAGTCGTTGAACAGCCTGGGAACGCTGGCCAGGGACCGGGGCGACTTTCCGTCCGCTAAGGCGTTTTTCGAGAAGAGCGAGGCGATCCTGCGCGAGATGGGCGACCGGTGGAGCATTGCTGCCACACTGCACCACCTGGGAACGGTTGCCGTCGACCAAGGCGACCCACTCTCGGCCCGGGCGCTTTACATGGAAAGCCTATCGATCCGGCGGGAAGTGAATGACCGGCGGGGAATTGCCTGTTCGCTGGAAGGACTCGCCGACGTCGCGGTCGCCTTTGACGAATCGATTCGGGCGGCCAGGATGTGGGGCGCGGCGGAGCAGCTGCGAATGGAAATCGGCGCCCCGGTGCAGCCCAGCGAGTAACCACTCAACGTCAGGTTGCCGCCGCCCGCGGGGCCATCGGCGATGACGCCGCCTTCGAACTGGCCTGGCAGGTGGGCCGCACGATG
>CAWFMY010000016.1:0-91359 GCA_963816925.1 uncultured beta proteobacterium
TTCGAAGCGGCGACGCAGTACTCGCCGGTGGCGAATGATACGTCGTCGGACGATGTCGTGGACATGCGCATCGCGCATCTTTGATCTAGACTTCCGCGACATCCTCGATGCGGGGGCATCATGAAACGTCTGCTGCGCTGGATTGGCATCGTGCTTGGCGGCCTCGCCGGGTTGGGCGTCGTCGCGTACGCCATCGCGTACTTTCTCTCCGAGCGCGCGCTGCACCATATTTACGACGTGCCCAAGGTTTCGATATCGGTTCCGTCGGACGCCGCTGCGATCGACGAGGGCCGGCGCCTCGCCACCCTCCGCGGCTGCTTCCGCGGATGCCACGGCAAGGACGCCGAGGGCGTAGTCATGTTCGACGAGCCGATGATCGCGCGCGTCGTCGCGCCGAACCTCACGGCCGCCGTCCGCAGATACAGCGACGCGGAGCTCGCCAATATCATCCGGAACGGCGTGCGGCCGGATGGTCGCAGCATGGTCATCATGCCGGCGGAAGCGTTCGTCGGCCTCACGGACGAAGACCTCGGCCGCATCATCGCCTTTCTGAGGAGCCTGCCCGAGAAAGCCGGGCCCGGTCCAGGCGTCTCGATGGGCCCGGTCGGGCGCATCGGCCTCGCCTCGGGCAAGTTCCATGTGGTGGCGCAACTCATCGCCGACACCGTTCCGCCTCCGGAGGCAACAGGCAACGAGGCGGCGCAAGGGCGCTATCTCGCGCGGACCATCTGCGTCCAGTGCCACGGGACCAGTCTCAACGGCGATTCCAATCCCGATTTCACGAGCCCGAGCCTTCGCGTGGTCGCCGCCTATTCGCCGGAGGCATTCGCGGAACTGTTGCGAACCGGCGTCGCGCTCGGCGGCAGGAAGGTCGGCGTGATGAGCGAGTGGACGCGGGACAACCGGCTGCAATTCACGGACGCGGAGATCGCGGCCCTCTACAGCTATCTGCATGCGATGCCGCCGGCGGTCGCGCAATAAGCGAAGTCAGGAGTCCGAGCGCGCGACCCCGCGGAGTGAAAGCTCAGCCGCTCGGTGGCAGCTTACGAAGTGGTTCGGTGCGATCTCCTGCAGCACCGGCGCTTTTTCCCGGCAGATCGCGTGCGCATACGGGCATCGGGGATGAAAGTGGCAGCCCGGCGGCGCATTGGCGGGGTCGGCAACCTCGCCCTGGAGGACGATCCGGTCGGAACGAAGTCGCGGGTCCGGCTTGGGCACCGCGGACAAGAGTGCCTCGGTATACGGATGCCTTGGAGAGGCAAACAGTTCTTCGGTGGGCGCGGTCTCCACGATCCTGCCGACATACATCACCGCGACCCGGTCGCTGATGTGCTTGACCACGCTGAGGTCGTGCGCAACGAAGAGATAGGTGAGTCCGAGCTTGTCCTGAAGACTGAGGAGGAGATTCAGGATCTGCGCCTGCACCGACACGTCCAGCGCGGAGACCGGTTCGTCGGCAACGACCAGGCGAGGATTCAGGGCAAGCGCCCGCGCGATGCCGATGCGCTGGCGCTGGCCGCCCGAGAAAGCGTGCGGGTAGCGCCGCATGTACTCCGGCCGGAGGCCCACCAGGCCCAGGAGTTCCACCACGCGGTCGGTTCTCTCCTTCACGCTGCCGACGCCGTGGACCAGCAGCGGCTCGCCCACGATGTCGAAGAGCGTCATTCGCGGATTGAGCGAGGAGAACGGATCCTGGAAGATCATCTGCATCTGCCGCCGCAGCGCCGGCAGCCGGCCTCTCGGCACGCTCGCCACGTCCACCACTTCCGCGCCGTCCTGAAGGAGAACCTGGCCGGCCGTAGGCGTGATCGCGCGCAGGATGCACCGCGACGTGGTCGTCTTGCCGCAACCGCTCTCGCCGACGAGCGACAGCGTCTCGCCGCGATCCAGGTGAAAGGACACATCGTCCACCGCCTTCACCTGGCCGATGGTCTTGCGCAGGAGTCCCTCGTCGAATGGGGAAATACTTCTTGAGCCCCTTGACCTCGAGGAGCACGGACGGGCTGGTCATTGGTAGAGAAAACAGCTTGCCATCCGCCCCTCTCCAACGGGCAGCAGAGGCGGTTCCGCGGTGTCGCAGCGCCCGGGCATGAACGACTGCGCACCGGGGATGGAACGGGCAGCCGGTCGGCCGGTTGAACGGGTGCGGAACCGAGCCGCTGATGGTCGGCAGTTTCACCCGCGGCCGGGATTCGATGCTGGGAATGGATTGCAGCAAGGCTCTCGTGTACGGATGCCTGGCATCGTGAAAGATGTCGTCGACCTTGCCCTGCTCCACCACGCGGCCGAGATACATGACGACCACGTCGTCGGCCATCTCCGCGACCACGCCGAGGTTGTGGGTGATCAGCATGATGGCCATTCCCCGTTCCTGCTGAATCCTGCGCAGCAGGTCCAGGATCTGGGCCTGCGTCGTGACGTCGAGCGCCGTCGTCGGCTCGTCGGCGATGAGGAGGCGCGGATCGCAGGACAGCGCGACCGCGATCATCGCGCGCTGCCGGAGCCCGCCGCTCAGTTCGAAGGAGTACTCGTCGATGCGCCGTTCCGGCTTGGGGATGCCGACGCTGCGCAGCGCTTCGATGCCACGGCGGCGCGCCTCCTTCCTGCCGACATCGTTGTGGAGCATGACCGCCTCGATGAGCTGCGCCCCCACGGTGTGCACGGGACTGAAGGAGGTCATCGGCTCCTGGAAGATGAGGCCGATTTCTCCCCCTCGGATCGAGCGAATCTCCCGGCCGTCGGCCTTGAGCTTGACGAGGTCGGTTTCCGTCCCGTCCTTGCGCGCGAGCAGGATCTCTCCGTCGACGATTCGCCCGGGTTGATCGACGATGCGCAGGATCGATTGCGCGGTGACGCTCTTGCCGCAGCCGCTCTCGCCGACGATGCCGAGGGTCTTTCCCGGCTGCACGTCGAAGGACACGCCGTCGACGGCCTTGGTCGTGCCCTCGTCCTGGAAGAAACGCGTCTTGAGGTTGCGCACCGATAGCAGCGGCTGCGTGTCCTTCTGCATATCGGCGTTCTACAAATAGGGATCCGCGGCGTCCCGGATCCCGTCGCCCATGAAATTGAACGCGAGGACGGCGACGATGACGGCGACGGAAGGATAGAGAAGCCAGGGCGATATCACCAGCGCCTGGATGTTCTGGGCATCCTGGAGAAGGACGCCCCAGCTGATCGCCGGCGGCCGCAGCCCCAGCCCGAGAAAGCTCAACGACGTCTCGCTGATGATGATCGCGGGGATCGCGAGCGTGGTCGCCGCGATGATGTGACTGATGAACGAGGGCACCATGTGGCGGAAGATGATCCGCGTCTTGCTGCAGCCGACGAGCTCCGCGGCCATGACGAAATCCTCTTCCTTGAGCGATATGAACCTGCCGCGGACGACCCGCGCGAGCTCGGTCCAGCCGATGAGGGAGATGATGATCGTGATGGCGAAGTAGATCTGCACGACGCTCCAGTCGTTGGGCACCGCGGCGGCGAGGCCCATCCAGAGGGGAATGGTGGGAATCGAGCGCAGGATCTCGATGATCCGCTGGATGACGGTATCGATCACGCCGCCGAAATAGCCGGAGATGCCCCCCAGGACGACGCCCAGCACGAGGCTCAAGCCCACGCTGACGAGGCCGATCGTCATCGACGTCCGTGTCGCGAACATGAGCCTTGACCACAGGTCGCGTCCCTGCGCATCCGTTCCCATCAGGAACAGCGTCTCGCCCGTCTTCGCCCCTTCGACGCTGAACAGGTGGCGCTCCATCGGGATGAAACCGAGCAGCGTGTAGGGCTCACCCTTGGCGAAGAACCGGATCGGCAGCTTCGTCGCGGTGTCCGGGACGTAGACGCGCTTGAACGTGAGGGGATCGCGCGTTCCCTTCAATGCATGGATGTACGGCGCGAACCTGCCGTCGTCGAACCAGTGGATCGACTGCGGCGCCATCAGCGATCGCTGGGCGTCCGAGTCCTGCGGATCCGCATAGGCGAAGAAGTCGGCAAAGAGGGCGACCAGGTAGAACGCAACGAGGACGAGGGTCCCGCCCACCGCGAGCTTGTGCTTGCGAAAGCGCCACCACATGAGCTGCCACTGGGTGGCAACCGCAATCCGCTGCTCGGCGAGGCTCCGCGTCTCGGGTGCGGCCGCGATTTCCGCAAGCGCCGCCATCAGTCCTTGCCCAATCGGATTCTCGGGTCGACCCACATGAGCAGCAGGTCCGAAATGAACGTCCCGACGACGGTCATGACACCGAGCAACAGGACGATGGTGCCGGCAAGGAACATGTCCTGGGCGACCAGGGCCTTCAGGAGAAGGGGACCGACGGTCGGCAGGCTGAGGACCAGCGACACGATGATGCTGCCGGACACGATGTAGGGAAGGAGGTAGCCGATCGTGCTGATGAACGGATTGAGGGCGACGCGAACCGGATAGCGCAGGACGACCCGGAATTCCGGCAGGCCCCGGGCCCGGGCCGTCATCACATAGGGCTTGCGCAATTCATCGAGCAGGTTCGACCGCATGATGCGGATCAGCTGCGCCGTTCCCGCAACGCCGAGCACGATGGCCGGGATCGGCAGGTGCTTCGCGAGGTCCCACGCCTTCGCCACGCTCCACGGCGCTTCGGCGAAATCGGGCGAGAACAGGCCGCCGACGTTCGCGCCGAAGTACGCGAAGCCCACGTACATGACGATGAGCGCCAGCAGGAAGCCCGGAATGGCGAGACCGATGAAGCCGACAAACGTGAACACGTAGTCCAGGAACGAATATTTGTAGACCGCGGAATAGATGCCGATCGGCAACGCCAGCGCCCACGTGAACAGGACGGCGGCCACGGAAATCACCATCGTCAGCGCAAGGCGGTCGCCGATGACGTCGGACACGGGACGGCCCCATTCCATCGCCATGCCGAAGTTTCCCTGCAGGATGAGGCCCATCCATTTCGCATACTGGACCGTGACGGGCTTGTCGAGCCCGAGCTGTTCGCGCAGCGCGTTCGCCTCGCCTTCGGAAACCGCGCTTCCCGACGCCGACATCGACGCGATGTAAGACGTTACGTAATCGCCGGGGGGCAGGTGGATGATGATGAACGACAGGACGGAAATGGCCCAGACCGTCAGCACGGCCAGCAGCATGCGGCGAACGACGTAGGCCACCATCGGAATCCCCCTGCGATGCGGCCGCCCGCGCTGCGGACGGCCGTGCCTCCGTTACTTGAAGTAGAACGTGATCGGCTGCGACGTGAACGGCGTGCGCGCATGCTGGGCGTTGATCTGCCGCTCCGGGACGTTGCCCATGTTGTTCTTGACGATGCGCACGCCCATGAAGGCCGGCGACTGGCCGACCGTTCCGATGCTCCACGTCTGCTCGACGATGATCTTCCAGATCTCCTTCGCGGTCTTGATCCGATCTTCTTCCTTCATGCCGAACGAATCGCGGAACAGATCCATGGCCCGGATCATCTCGGGATCTTCCGGCTTCTTTCCCGAGGCACCCCGGGAGGCATACCACTTCGCGTAACGCCATGCCCATGTGGGCCTCCGCGGCGTCGACGGGCAGCGCATGGCGGGGGAAGAGGTAGAGCACTTCCGAGCCGTCGTTCGCCCACGTGATGATCTGGTTCTCGTTGTTGTTGTCGCGCGTGAATGCGAGATTGCGCTCGAGCTCCTTGATGTCGACGTCGATGCCGATCTTCTTCCACTGCTGCTTGATCATCTCGCCGATCTGCGTATACGGCACGAACTGCGCGCCGACCGTGACCATTTCGAGGCGCAGGCGGCCCTTGCCGTCGGTGCGCAGGCGATAGCCGTCCGCAGTCCTTCTTCGTCAGCCCGACCTTGTCGAGCAGCTCGTTGGCCTGCTTGACGTCGAGCACGCCCCACTTCTTGTTCCATTCGGCGCCCGGGCTGTAGATCGTGTCCGGCGCCGGCGCGACCGATCCCGCCGTTCCCACGCCGAGCCAGAAGGCTTCGTTCAACTGGTCGCGATCGATGCCGAGCGCGAGCGCATGGCGGAAATCCTTGTTCTTGAGCAGCTTCGCGATCTCGGGATCGCCGTCATAGGAGTTGCCGATGTGAAGCGCCGACGTCCGATCCGTTGAGGCCCGGGTCGAGATGGACGGTGTAGTTGCCCTTCTTCGCGTTTTCGAGGAACACCGGCAGCTTGGCGAGGTGCATGTGCCGTTCCTGGATATCGTATTCGCCCGCAATCGCGCGCAGGTTTGCAACCTCGGTGTTCTCGGCCAGCGTCATCGTGATCCGGTCGATGTAGGGAAGCTGATTGCCTGCCGTGTCGACGGCCCAGAAGTACGGATTCCTTTCCATCGACCACGTCGGCGTATTGATGGGAGACACTGTCTTCCAGGGCGTCATCACCGGCAGCTCGTTGTTCAGCGCCCAGCTGTAGCGGTTCTTGAGGAGCGATACGTAGTTGTCGAAGCCCAGCTCCTTGGCCTTCTTGTTCACCGCGTCCTCGGACGAATACTTGGGCAGGAACTGCTTCAGGTAATGGGCGGGCGCATAGGCGCCGCCGAAGTTCTGGAAGCCGCCCCGCGTCGCGAGCCCGGCGCCGATGGCCGTGCTGCCCGCAAGCTGGTAGACGAAGAACGCGTACGGCTCGGGGAATTCGAAGGCGACGGTGTAATCGTCGATCTTCCGCATTTTCCCGTCCTTGCCGTTGATCTGGAACTCGAAGAACGGCGTGGGGACGATGTTCTTGTTGAGATAGATGTCCTCATACCAGAACATGAAATCGTTGGCGGTAAAGGGCGTGCCGTCGGACCACCTCGAGCCCTTTCGCAGATAGATCGTCGTCGTCTTGCCGTCATCGCTGACTTTCCAGTCGCGGGCCAGGCTTGGAATGATTTTCGTGCCCGTGTAATCGAACGTGAGGATCTTGTCGGAAGAAACGATGCGACCGCCGTTCTCGTAGTCGGCGGGGCCGGTGAATGCCCGGCGCCAGTTGCCGCCGTATTTGCCGATTTCCTTCAGCGGCTTCACGACGAAGAGCTGCGACGGCTCGGGCAGGCGCTTGTCGACCGCCGGCAGCTTGCCCGCCTTCACCTGCTCGGCAAGACCGGGGGCCTCGTGGAATGTCTTGGGAAAGGCCTTGGCGTCGAGGATGATTTCGGGCCCCTCGAGCTTCCCGATCAGCGAAGAGCCGATCTTCGGCGCGGCGGCGGTGGTCTGTGCCGCCGTCGTGCCCACTCCCATCGCAAGGCCGCCGATGAGCACAAGGCTCGCCAGCACACGTACCGCGCGCATCGTATTCATTCGAGTCCCCTCCTTCTTTTTTTCTGTATCGGCCGCCAGGAGCCCGGCCGCTCGACCATTCTAGCCCAACGTGGCGCGCGCCTCGCCGAGTGCGCTACCCTGTCGCCATGACGGCAACCGAGCCCACCGTCGCGGCGGTCGTGCGCGAACAGACGGGCGCCACCTGGTCGCGTGCGCGCGCCCTGTGCACCGAAGGACGCGTGACGGTGGACGGCAGGCGCTGCCTCGACCCGGCCACGCGCATCTCGCCGGAGGCGGCGGTCGTCGTCGACGCTCACGGCCCCAAGCTCCGCACCGGTCCGCTGGCCGAAGGCGCGCTCGTGTTTTTCGACCGCGACGTCGTCGTCGTCGACAAGCCCGCCGGAGTGCTGAGCGTGGCCGACGAGGAAGGCAACAGGGAGACGCTCGCGGACTACACGCGAACGCTGCTGCGACGAATGGGCAGCCGCGGCGCCGACGTCCCGCTCGGCGTCGTGCACCGCCTCGACAAGGACACGAGCGGCTTGATGATGTTCACGCGCACTGCGGTCGCGCAGCGCAATCTGGCCGCCCGGTTCCGCGCGCACGACATCGATCGCGTCTATCACGCCATCGCGCACGGAGCCGTCGCAACGACGCGCATCGAATCGCACCTGATCCTGGATCGCGGCGACGGGTTGCGCGGTTCGCACGGGCACCATCGGCGCCCCAAGGGCGGCCCGCCGGTGGACGCGAAGCGTTCGGTTACATTGGTGAGGCCGATTGCCGCGCTTGCCGGCGCCACGCTGGTCGAATGCCGCCTCGAAACCGGCCGCCAGCATCAGATCCGGATCCACCTGTCGGAACTCGGCCATCCGCTGGTCGGCGAGCGCGTGTACATCCGCGACTTCGCCGGAGTGAGGATCGAATCGCCGCGCCCGATGCTTCACGCGCGCGCGCTCGGATTCGTCCATCCCCGCACCGGGGAACGCCTGTCATTCGAACGCGATGCGCCCGCCGACTTCCAGGCCATGCTCGAATCGCTGCGACGGTGAGCAGCGTGACGCGCAATGTCGGATTCGTCCTGATCGGCATCGCGCTGCTTCTGGCAGTAGTCTTCGGACCGCTGCGAAAATCCGGGACCGTCGAGCCGGGAACCTCCCTGCCGCGCGCCAGCATCACCGTGGATGCGCGCGCGGCGGGCCCGCCGATCAGCCCCTACCTCTACGGCGTCGCCGTCGAATGGATCGACAACGGCAACGTCATCCTCGATCCGAAGACCCGGCTGCTCCGGCCCGATCTCGTGGAACCGTTGAAGGCGCTGCGGATTCCCGTCTGGCGCTTCCCGGGCGGAATCCTGGCGGATCACTATCATTGGCGCGACGGCGTCGGCCCGCCCGAAGGCCGCCCGATCGGGCGCAACCCGATGGACGACACGGAGCACGTGCATGCGTTCGGCACCGACGAATTCATCGCGCTGTGCCGCGCCACGGGTGCTGCAGCCCTGATCACGGCGAATGCGGGGACCGGCACGCAGGACGAAGCGCTCGCGTGGCAGGCCCATTTCGCAGCGAAGCAATTTCCCGTGCGGTACTGGGAGATCGGCAACGAGATCTATCTTGCGGAGGACAACGATCGTCCGTCGATCCCCGGCAACGACCGCACGATCTTCAAGACGCCCGACGCCTATGCACGACTCTATGTCGCCTGGCGCGCGGCGCTGCGCGCGCGCGATCCCGCGGCGCTGGCGGGCGCGATCGCCGGCACCGCAAACACCAGCGCGCAGAATCGGGACTGGCTGCCGACGCTGCTTTCGACGACCGCGGGCGAGATCGACTTCATCGCGCTGCACGACGCCTTCGCCCCGCTCATCCTCGACCCCTACGACTACGGCGACAGGGACAATCGCGGGGCGGCGTATGCATCGATGTTCGCGCGAGTGCAATGGACCGGCGAGGACATCGCGGACGTGAAATCGAGATGGACCGCCGCGCGCGCCGGAGCGACGACGCGCATCGCCATCACCGAGCACTTTCCGTTGTTCGGCGGCGGCGGCGATCAGCAGCAGCTCCGGGCGATCCTCGACCAGTCGCGCACGCTCGCCGCGGCGCTGTACACGGCCAGCCTGTTCCACGAGTTCATGCGCCGGGAAGTGTGGATGGCCAACTACAACATCGCCACGGGCAAGTGGTTCGGGGCGCTGCTGACCGATACGGAAAACGGCATCATCAAGACGCCGACGTACCATGTCTTCGATCTGTATCGCAATCACTTCGGCACCGAAATGGTCGGCGCGACCGTCGACGGGCCGCACTTCGAAACGCGCCAGGTCGGCACCGTTCGCGCGCGCAAGGCGGTGCCCTATCTCGATGTCGCCGCCTCGAAGGACGGCACGGGAGGCATCTATCTCGCCGTCATCAATCGCAGCGGCGACCAGCCGGTCGACGCCGACATTCGCATCGCCGGGACGGTCTCCGTCGACGCGGCGGTCATGACCCTGGCCGGCCCGTCGCTCGAAGCGATCAATGGCCCGGCGTTGGGATCGACGGTGCAGCCGAACGCGAACATCGCGATCCAGACATCAACCTGGAACAATGAGATCCGGCTCGAACTATCGATTCCCGCCGGCGTCCGTGACGGTCATCCGATGGTCGACGTAGGACGGGTTCAGCTTCTGCGCGCCACGCCCATCGGACGAGGCCGGCCGGGCGGACGCGAATGGCCGGGGCGGTCGCCGCGGTGCGGATTGCCCCGACGAAAATCGTTTCCGCCGATGACGACGACCGCGGGCGGGTACCCCCAGCTGTTCCAATTGCCCCAACCGCCCCCGCAGTTAGTACGGCCAGTCGCAGCTCATCGTGACTTGCGCCGGCGTGTCGTCGTAGTACGGCGCCGGCGGCGGCGCCCAACTCGAAAACTGCGGCCCCGGGGACGGCATGTAGGCCATGGCCGGCGGAGCGGCCGTAGCCCATCGGCGGCGCCTGGCGTCGCGACTGATCGAGCTCCTCCTGAAGCCGCGATACGCGGTCGTTCAAAGCCAGGATCTCGGCGCGGCGCGCCGCTTCGCGATCGGCTTCGATCTGCGCCGCCGTCTTGGGAATCGTCGCGGCACACGCTCAGGATTTGCGCGCCTTCGGGAGGCGGGAGGTTGCTGACGTTCATCCTCCCGGACTCGTCGACCCATTTGTAGACGTCGGCGCGCGCGGACGGCACGCCAAGCGCGCCGGTCAGCAGCGCCAGGGTACAGGGCAGGAGACGTATAAACTTCATCGTCATGGCCAACAGTATGGCGATCATGGTATTCCGCCGGCTCGCCGTTGCATAGTTGTCGACGTCGCAACATTGTTGCAATTCGTAACCCGATCCCGCCACGCCGATTTCGAGAATTGTATCCATGAACCTCGCCGAATACGCCGGTTACGACGCCCTGGGGCTCGCGGCCCTCGTCGCCGACAAGCAAGTGACGCCGACCGAGCTGGCCGCAACCGCGGCAGCGGCGATCGCGGCGATCAATCCGTCGATCAACGCCGTCGTCGAGACCTATCCGGACCGCATCGGGACACTCGACGAGCGGAGCCTCGGCAACGGCCCGTTTCGCGGCGTGCCGTTCCTGATGAAGGATGTGTTCGGCCACGAGGGCGGCCGGAAGATCGAGTTCGGCAGCCGCCTGTGCCGCGGCATGGTCGCGGCGCAGGACACGCATCTTTGCGAGCTCTTCCGCGCGGCGGGCGTCAACATCCTCGGCCGCTCGGCGGCGCCCGAGTACTCGATGTCCGGCACCACCGAGGGTGCGCTTTACGGCAATACCTGCACACCGTGGCGCGCGGGCTACTCGGCGGGCGGATCGACGGGCGGCGGAATGGCGGCGGTGATCGCCGGCATCGTGCCGATCGCGCACGGGTCGGACATCGGCGGGTCGCTGCGCATTCCCGCGAGCTTCTGCGGCGGCGTCGGCCTCAAGCCGTCGCGCGGGCGCGTTTCCTTCGGTCCAATCGTCGACGAAGTCGGCTACGGCCTCGCGCAGAACTTCGTGCAGGTGAAGTCGGTGCGCGATGCGGCAGCCATGCTCGATTGCCTCGCCGTGCCGCAACCCGGCGACCCGTTCGTCATACCGAAACCGGCGGAGACCTACACGGCGCTCATCCGCCGCAAACCCGCGCGCCTGCGGATCGGCTGGTCGACCGACCGCGCTGATGGGCCTGCCAACCGATCCTGGTGTCGCGAGCGCGGTTGCCGACGTCGCGCACGTCCTTGCCGCGCATGGGGCACGACGTGACCGAGGAGAGCCCGCAGTTCGACGGCCTCGACGGCGATGCGGTCGATGATGGACGTCTGGTTCTTCGGCTTCGATCTGCGACTCGCGGGATACGCGCAGCGCACCGGTCGCGCGATCGGTCCCGACACGCTCGAACCCGTCACCTTCGCGATCTACGAGCACGCGAAGCGGATGAAGCCCGAGCAGTTCCTGAACGCGATGGCCTATCTCAACACGGCGCGCCGCAAGCTCGGCGCCTACTTCACGCGCCACGACGTCTGGCTGTCGCCGACGACGGCGAGGGCCTCGGAGCCGTGGGGGAACTACAACCTCGGGCGGACCGACGTCACGTTTGCGGACGCCGCGGAGAAGGTCTTTCGCGGCGTCTGCCAATTCACGCTGCCGCACAACATCATGGGCACGCCCGCGATCTCGCTGCCGCTGGCGATGCACGCGAGCGGATTGCCGATCGGCATCCAGCTCGGCACGAGGCCCGCGGACGAGCATGTCATCCTGCAGCTCGCCGCCGCGCTCGAGGAAGCGCTGCCGTGGGCGGACCGCGTGCCGCCGTTGCACGTCTCGCGGGTCGCCTGACCTCGCGAGCGTTCGCGCTCAGGGGAGCCGCATTCGATCGAGAAACGGGCGCCAGCGCGGGTCGCCGTGCAACGGCCGCAGGAGCTTGTCCGTCGACGTGTACACGACGCCGGGGTCGCGCTGCGCATAGGCACGCTCGAGCCATTCGTACGCCTTTTCGACTTCGTTCCGGTAAGCGTAGACCTCGGCGACCTGATACGCCGCGGTCCAGCCAAAGCCGTCGATCAGCGCCCGCAACGCCGTTTCCGATTCCGCCGGATGCCCGAGCGCATGGTGGATCATCGCGCAGGCAACGTTGCGAAACACGTCGTGCGATTCCGACCTGCGCGAGGATGAGCCCCTCCTCCGGACGGCCCTGCAGAAGCCGCGTGATCGCCAGGAATGCGTGGTGCAAGCCGGCGCTGGGGTTGAGGTCGAGCGCGAGCTGAAACGACGCCGCCGCGTCGTCGAGGCGCTCCGCCATCAGGTAGTTCATCGCCGCCTGTCGGTGCGTGCGCGCCGACAGCGGGTCGAGCGCAATCGCCTTGCGGATCAGCTCGAGCGCCTCGTCCAGCCGACCCATGATCCGCATCAGGCCGGCCGCCGAGCGCAGCGCGTGCGCATCGCCGGGAGCGAGCTCCAGCGCGCGCCGAAAGGAGGCCTCGGCCGCCGGCCAGTCCCAGTCGTTGGCTTCCTGAATGTGGCCGAGCTCGATGTAGCCCTCGGGCGAGTCCGGCGCGAGGTTCAGCGCACGCTGCGCGGCCTCGCGGCGCGCGTTCGTAGCCTTCGCCGATCGGCGCAAACCCAAACCCGGCTTGCGTTTGGTGGACCCGCGACAGTCCCGCCCACGCCAGCGCGAAATTGGGCTCGATGGAAAGCGCCTGCTTGAAGAGACCGATCGCCTTGTCCGTATCGGCCTGCGTGGTACGTTCGCCGAAGAACTTTCCCTGCAGATAGAGCTGGAAGGCCTCGGGATTGTCGCCGCGCCCGGTCGTGGCCCGGCGCACATCGGCGGCGGCCGCCTTGATGGCTGCCGGCTCCGCCGTCGCTCCCATCAGCGCCGTGCGGAGCTCCTTCACGACCGATTGCGCGATGTCGTCCTGCACGGCGAAGATGTCGTCGAGCTCGCGATCGTAGGTGTCGGACCACAGATGCGAATCGGAGGCGACCTCGATCAGTTGCGCGGTGATGCGCACGCGCTTGCCGGATTTGCGCACGCTGCCTTCGAGCACCGTGGCCACGTTGAGCTTCTGCGCGACGGTCGGGATGTCGACGTTCGTGCCCTTGAACGAGAACGCGGAGGTCCGCGAGGCGACGCGCAGGCCGCGGATCTTCGCGAGCACATTGAGCAATTCCTCGGACAGCCCGTCGGCGAAGTACTCGTTCTCCTCGTCGCGACTCATGTTGACGAACGGCAGCACGGCGATCGACGGCGTTTCCTTGTCCGCCGGCGCGGCCTGCGACTTGAGCGGCGCAAAGCTCTGCGGCAGGTCCGGATGCCCGAGCTGGAACACGGCCTCCGGCCGCCCGAGATCCCTCAGCCCATGCGCGCCCAGCGCCTTGACGGTGGCGAGCGGCGGCAGGTGGTCGCGGCAGAGGTCGTGCGTCGACCTCGGAGAGGAGCGTCTGGCCGCCGTGCGCGGTCGCCAGCAGGCGGGCCACGCGATTGAGCGGCGCGCCAAAATAGTCGCCGTCGCGCAGCTCGACCGCACCCGAATGGAGCGCCATGCGCACGCGGAGCTTGGCTCCATCCGGCCACGGCTCCCGGTGAAACGCGCGCTGCGCATCGAGGGCCGCCGCCACGGCGTCGGATGCCGTGTGAAACGCCGCGCAGAACGCATCGCCGCCGGTCTTGAAAACGTGGCCGTCGTGATCGTCGATGCAATGGCGCAGCAAGGCGTCGTGGCGCGCAAGGGCGGCGCGCATCGCCGCGGCGTGCGCTTCCCACAGCCGCGTGCTGCCCTCGATGTCGGTGAAGAGCAGGGTGACGGTGCCGGTCGGGAGATCTGCCATCGGTGTCGTCGTCGCCCGGGAAGGGCGCACCCCGCGAATGATACCCGGCCCGCTTCGCGGCTCCCATTTGTTGATAAGCTTCCGGTATGCGACGGGAAAGGTCGGAACCGCCGATGCGAACGCCCCTCCGCGCCGTCCTGGCCGCGATCATGGCGTGCGCCGTGGCGTATTCCGGCGATCGCTCGGCGCCGCCGACGACGCGTCGGTGCGCGCAAGTGCCGGCATCCTGATGTCGCGCAGCATGGACGTCAAGGATCGCGTCGGCGCGGCCGAATCGCTCGCCCGCTACTACCCCCGCGCTGCCGTGCCGATCCTCATCGAAGCGCTGAATGAGCCGAGCGAGCCCGTGCGTCGCGCCGCGGCGCGGGCCTTATGGACCGTCGCGCGCAATGAAAATCCCGAGGACGCGGCCGCCGCGCGCGCCGCCATTCCGGCCCTGCGAATCGCGCTTGGTGATGTCAGCGTTTCCGTGGCGATGAACGCCGCAGAGGCGCTGGAGCGCCTGGGCGAACCCCCGGCGGCGCTGGCCGAGGCCCGCCGCAAGGCGCTGCGCACCCCCGGCGCGTACTACGCTTACGAGCGCTTCCAGGCCGCGCGCGGCCTCATCGGCGTCGACCCGGCCCCGGCGCTTGCGACCTTCGTGCTCGACTTTCTGTTTGCGGAATACAAGCGACTCGACTCCTCCGACAGCTCCGGTGCGCGCGACAACATCCGGGTCGCCAACGCCGCGTTGCTCCGGCTGGTGCAGACGCGCGATCGCAACGTCCTTTCGGTACTCGAAGCGTCGTTGCACCCGGACCGCCCGGGAGTATCCGACGTGCTGCGGGCGATAGCGAGCGCAACGCCCCCTCCCGACCAGTTCGCCCGCATGCTGATCGTCGAAGCCGAAGCACCGAGCCCGGCAACGGTCGCCGCTGCTTTCGAGCTGATGCCAAAGCTCGACGATCCTGCCAACCTGAACGTGTGGGTACCGGCGGCAGCGCGCGCACTGGCCGATCCGCGCCGGCAGGAATCTGCCGCGCGGGCGCTGAAGGACGTCGCGGGCAAGACTTCGCTCGGCATGCCCGAACTCGCGCAGCTTGCCGAGAGCAGCGCCCCGGAAGCCGTGCGCGTGATCGCGCTCGGCGCGCTCGCCGACGCGAGCGATGCGACGCGCGACCGGCCCGCCGCGGTGCTTGCCGCTGCCAAACCCTCGGCGGTGCAGGCGTTTCAGGCGGTGCTCGCGCGCGAACCGGCGGGGCCGCCATTCGACGTGGCGGGGCGTGCGCTGCGCTATACCGAGCGCGATTTCAACCGCTCCGCGGGGATCTATCTCGAGGCGCTGAAGCAGAACCGCGACGTGACTGCGCAGGTGCAGCTGCTCGATTACATCGGTCAGGCGCACAGCGCGGGGGGCGTGTACGCCGACGCACTGCGCCCTTACGCGAACGCAAGCGATCCGAAAGTCCGCCAGGCCGCGATCACGGCGCTGGAATCGATCAAGCCGTCGTGGCGCGAGTCGGGCGAACGCACTGCCGCGGTCGCGGCGGGCAGCCTCCCGAAGCCCGCGCCGCCGCAACCAGGCGCAAAAGGCGCCGATCTCGCGAAATTCTACGGCGCGGTGCGGGACGGCGATCGGGCGACGATCGCACGCCTCGTGAATGCGGGCAACGTGAACGCGCCGTTGATGATGCCGAACGGTACGGCGTCGCCGATGACGCCGATCGGCGGCGTCTTGCAGCATTGCGGTTTGCCGCAGGTCGCGCCAGCGAAGGTCGCCGCCGCCGTCACGCAGCTCGTCGCACTGGGCGCCGACCCCGAGCAGCCTATGGCGGGCGGATCCACGGCCATGGATCACGCCAAGGCCGCATGCCCTCCTGAAGTGCAGGCGGCGCTCGTCCGGCCGGCCGGAAAGTAACTGCCATGCTCGCTCGCCTCCAACGTAGCTGGAATCTTTCGATCGCCTGCATGAAACTCCTGCTCGCGGACAAGAGCCTGCTCGCCTTCCCGCTGATGTCCGGCGTGGCGATGGTGCTGATCGTGGCGTCGTTCGCGGTGCCTTTGCTGGCCGTGGCGGGCATCCTGCGGGGCACCGGCGTCCCGCATTCGCTGGACGTGTTGTCCTATCTCGCGCTCTTCGTGTTCTACTGGATCCAGTTCTCGATCGTGATTTATTTCAACGTCGCGCTGGTCGAGGTCGCGCTGCGGCGCATGGACGGCAAGGAGGCGGGCATCGCGGATGGCCTGCGCCGCGCAACGTCCAAGTTGCCGACGATTCTCGCCTATGCGTTGATTGCCGCGACCGTCGGCATCGTGCTGCGGTTCATCGCCGAGCGGATCGGGTTCCTCGGCCGGATCGTCATGGCGCTGGTCGGTCTCGCCTGGGCGATCGCGACGGCGCTGGTCGTGCCGGTGCTGGTCGCCGAGGAAGTGGGCCCGCTCGACGCGATCTCGCGCAGCACAGAGCTCATCAAGAAGGCGTGGGGCGAGACGCTGATCGGCAACGCGGGCATCGGCCTCGTCTTCGGACTGCTGACGGTTCTGCTGATCGCGGTCGCGCTGGGCGCGGAAGCCATCGCCGGCGTCATCGGCAGCCCGATGCTCGCCCTCCTGATCGTGGCGGCGGCGGTCGTGATGTTCATCGTGCTCGTGCTCACGCAATCGGCGCTGCAGGGCATCTACACGGCGGCGTTGTATCGCTATGCCAACGGCGATGGCGCGACCCCCGGCGTCGACAAGGGCCTCCTGGAGAGCGCGTTTCGCCCGAAGACGTAGCCCCGCAATCAGAGATAAGTCCACAGGCCGCAGGACACGATCGAACAAGGGCAACGCGAAGGTCCGGGCACCGGCAAGGCGCGGCGACAAGCGGCCGGACTCGTATACTTCCGCCATGGCGCGAGCTACGGACGCGGCGTCCCACCACCAGGTCGCCGCGAGCGAGGTCACCTGGACCGCCATTCGCGCGCAAGGCGCCGGCGGACAGAACGTCAACAAGGTCTCGTCCGCGATTCACCTTCGCTTCGACATCCCGGCCTCCTCGCTTCCGGACACCGTGAAGGCGCGTCTTCTCGGGAGCGGCGATCAACGCATCACGCCCGCGGGCGTCGCGATCATCAAGGCGCAGCGCCACCGGACGCAGGAGCGCAACCTCGCGGATGCCATGCTGCGCCTGCAGGAACTGGTCGATGCCGCCGCCCACGTTCCGCGCGTACGCAGGCCCACCAAGCCAACGAAGGGCTCGCAGCGGCGGCGCGTCGACAGCAAGGTGAAGCGCGGGCAGATCAAGGCCGCGCGGGGTAAACCGGTCGAGTGAGCATGGCTGCACTGCCGGACATCGCCACCGTCAAGCGGTACCTGCCGTGGGTCGTCGCGTCGGCGCTCTTCATGGAGCAGCTCGACTCCACGATCATCAACACCGCGGTGCCGACGATGGCGGAAAGCCTCAACGTGACGCCGTTGAGCCTCAAGTCGGTGGTGACGAGCTACATCGTGAGCCTCGCCGTGTGCATTCCGGCGAGCGGATGGATGGCCGACCGCTTCGGCACGCGTCGCGTGTTTTCCGTCGCCGTCGGAATCTTCACGATCTCGTCGATCCTTTGCGGCCTCGCGATCAACGCACCGATGCTGGTCGCAACAAGGATCCTGCAGGGGATCGGCGCCGCGATGATGATGCCGGTCGGCCGGCTCACCATCGTCCGCACGTTCGCGAAGTCCGAGCTGCTGATGGCGATGAATTTCGTCATCATCCCGGCGCTCATCGGTCCGATGCTGGGACCGACGATCGGCGGGCTCATCGTGCACTGGCTGTCGTGGCGCGTGATCTTCTTCGTCAACGTTCCCGTCGGAATCGTTGCGCTCGTCCTGATCCGCCGCTACATGCCGGATTACCGCGATCAGAAGGCGCGTCCGCTCGACCTCGTGGGTCTCGTGCTGTTCGGCGCGGGCGCGGCGCTGTTGTCCTGGCTGCTCGAGGTGTTCGGCGAGCACGAGATCGACCCCACGTCGGGGGCGATTCTGCTGGGCATTTCGCTCTGCCTGCTGGCGGCGTTCGGCTGGCATGCCCGTGAAAGCGCGCATCCGCTGCTCCGGCTGGCGCTGTTCAAGGTGCGCACGTTCCGCGTGTCGGTGGTCGGCGGCTTCATCACGCGGCTCGGCATCGGCGGGTTGCCCTTCCTGCTCCCGCTTCTCTACCAGCTCGGTCTCGGCTTGCCGGCGTGGCAATCCGGGCTCCTGATGATGCCCACGGCGATGGCCGCGATGGGCATGAAATTCTTCTCGGTGCGCGTGCTGCGGCGCTTCGGCTTCCGGCAGGTGCTGGTCGTCAACACCGTGATGAGCGGACTCGCGATCTGCGCGTTTTCGCTGGTTACGCCGGCCACGCCGATTGCGCTGATCATCTGCATGGGCCTCGCGCAGGGATTCTTCAACTCGCTGCAGTTCACCAGCATCAATTCGATGGCCTATGCCGACATCGAGCCGCGCGATTCGAGCATGGCCGCCACCATCGCCAGCACGCTGCAGCAGATGTCGCTCGGCTTCGGGCTCGCGTGCGGGTCGCTGATCACCGGCTGGTACCTGGCGGGATTGCCGCAAACGGACGCCGTCGCGGTGTCGAGCGCGCTCCACCGCGCCTTCCTGACGCTGGGCGGCCTTACGATCGTGTCTTCGCTGTCGTTCTGGACGCTCCGCGCAAGCGACGGCGAGAACGTGAGCCGGGGAGCTGCCGCCCCGCAGGTCGACGCCGGCTGACGCCGCCGGCGCGGCGATGCCGTCGCGTTCACGCCGATTTCAATCCGCTACGTGAGAAGACCTCTCATCGATTTGGGGTTCACCTCGCCGTCCGGAATCGACGCGTACGCATAACCCACCGCTCCGCTGCTGCTGTAGAACTCGACGCGAATCACGCGCTCGGGATGACGAAGGCCGGCGGGCAACGAGAAGCGCCATCCGACGGGAATATTCGGGGCGCCCGGAAAGTAATGCCACAGGCGATCGGCGTCGGCTGTAGGCGCACCGACGTGAATGCGTTGCTCATCGCAGAAGACTTCGAACCGGGTGACCTGGTGCCCGCGATTGAAGTCGACCGCCCAGCCGTAAAACTCGATCGCCCCCTCCGCCGGCCCCGACACCAGTTCGAAGCCACCCAGCAGTGGAATCGTCAGCGCCATTTCGCGGAGGTCAACGCCGGCACCTGCGACCACGTAAAGGTCCTGATTCTCGTACAGCGATCGCGGAAATCGCCGGAATTGCACGTGTCGGGTTGGATCGAGCCGGGCAATCGAGGCAGCGACGTAGTCACCGCTCACATACGTCATCCCATAGACGTCGGGAGAGAGCGTAGCGCTTTCGCTGAACGCGAGATAGCGAATACCCTCCGGGCCCAGGCGTTCGCCGGCCGGAAGAAGGGCTTCGCCATGTACCGAAAAGACAAAGATTCCGTCGGGCGCAGTCAGCCGATACAACCGGTTGAGCCAACGCTGGAACAGCGCATCCGGCAAGTGCGAGAATACCGAGCCTGCGAAGACGACCGAAAACGACTGATTCAGCGCGAATCGATCCGGGTCGTTGACCGAATTCACCGTGTTGACGGCGAATTTCTCCTTCTGCCACGTCATCGCGCTTTCGTAGATGTCCGCGACCCAGATCTTCTCTCGCGGCAGATGCTGCACGAGCGACCGCGTGAGCCGTCCGTAGCCGGAGCCGAAGTCCAGGACGCCGCGAATGTTCGCGAAACCGCCCGCGTATGAATCGATCAACTGACGGTAGATATCGAATGTTCGCAGCGCCGATTCGATGTACTTGAAGTACGAGATGTTCGGTTCGTTGCCGTAGCCCGGCATGATGGCGTTGAAGAACATTTCGTCCCGCGGCGCGATCTCGTAGCAATAGGATCCCGGATCCATCCGCATGCGTACGAGCAGGTCCGGAGCAAAGCGACGAAACGCCCCATTCAAGTCGCTCAGATCCATTTTGCGCCGCTTCATGGCGCGCCGAAGCTTCCGGCCTCTCTCCGCGATGGAAATCGTCACCGGCAACGCGAGCGCGCAGACGACCAATGTGCGGAACTCGTCATTTCGCGACCAGGCGCTCGATTCGAGGATCGGGGCACAGCCACATGATCGCCACAAGCACGTACAGGGCGCACGACGGCCACCGGATACCAGAAGGCGAGTGGAATCGCGACTGCGTAGATCACGACCGAACCGATTTCCTTGGTTTCCGCACCGAGCGCGCGTGACAGCTCCGAATCGGCGCCGTGATGGCGCACGAGGATGCGTTCGAAAATGTAGTACGCGACGCCACACATGAAAAGCACGCCGCCGTAGATCGCCACCGGCAGCGACTCGAAGTGATTCTCGCTCATCCAGCCCGTCACGAACGGGATCAGCGAGAGCCAGAACAGCAGATGCAGGTTGGCCCACAGCCCGCCGCCCGTGACGTGCTGGACGGCGTGCAGCATGTGGTGATGGTTGTTCCAGTAGATCCCGACGAAGACGAAGCTCAGCACGTAGGTCAGGAACACGGGAATGAGCGGCACCAGCGCCGCCACGTCGGTGCCGTGCGGCACTTTCATCTCGAGCACCATGATCGTGATGATCACGGCGATAACGCCGTCGCTGAACGCTTCGAGCCGCCCCTTGCCCATCAGCGCTTCCAGAACTCGCGCGTCGCGATGCGCGCGCCTTCGGCCATGGCCGCCATCTTGGCCCACACGACGTCCGGATCCACCGCGGCCTGCCCCACCCAGGTGCCGAAACCGCAATCGCTGCCGGCCATCACGTTCTCGCGCCCGACCAGCTTCGCGTAGCGGCCGATCCGTTGCGCGATCAGCTCGGGATGCTCGACGAAATTGGATTTCGATTCGATGACGCCCGCGATCAGCAGCTTGCCTTCCGGCAGCTTGACCTTTTCGAACAGCGCCCATTCGTGGGCATGACGCGGGTTGGCGGCCTCGAGGGCGATGGCGATCGGCTTCGCGCGAAAGACGATGTCGATCACGTCGGCGAGCGGGACGTCGCAATGGTGCGGACCCTCGTAGTTGCCCCAGCACAGGTGCATGCGCAGAAGCTCGGACGGGATGTTGGCGACCGCGTGGTTCAGCGCCTCGACATGCAGCTGCGCCTTCTTGCGCCACTCGGCGAGGCTCAGGTCGGCATGCTGGATGTGCCGCCCCATGCCGAGGTCGGGGCAGTCGATCTGCAGCACGATCCCCGCGCCGGCGATCGTCTCGTATTCGTGCCGCATCGCATCCGCGATCGCGTAGAGGTAGGCCTCCTCGCTCGGATAATGCTCGTTGCGGAAGAACAACGACACGACGCCCGGCGACGCGGCCGTGAGGAACATCTCCTCGGCCTTGACCTTGGCGAACGCCGCCTTGAGGTGGTCGACGTCGGCCTGCGCCGCCGCCGGATCGCGCACGCCGATCGGCGCGTTGCACGCCGGCGTCTTCCGTCGCGAACGGCCCGGGTCGCCGAACACGCGCTTCGAGAGGTTGGGGAAAGCGACCAGGTCCTGGTAGACGAACGTGTTGCCCTCGCCGCCGAAACCGCTCAACCGGTCCTTGATGTAGGTCGCATAGCTCGGCTTGCTCATCTCGCCGTCGTTGACGATGTCCACGCCCGCGTCGGCCTGCCTGCGCACGACTTCCTCGACCGCCGACGCCACGCGCCGCGCGAGGGGCGCGGCCTCCACCGGGATGCCCTCCTCCTTGGCGTACATCATCCGGATCAGGTCGTCGGGCCGCGGCAGGCTGCCCGTGTGCGTCGTGAGAAAGCGATCGGTGCTGCGCTTCATGACTTTTCCTTCCACGCTCGAAGCGGCGGATTCTACTCGCGGCCCGATCAGCCGCCCAGATAGGCGCCGCCGTTGACGTGCAGCGTCTGCCCGGTCACGAAGCGCCCGCCGGGACCCGCGAGCCACACGACCGCGCTCGCGACTTCGTCCGGATGGCCGCGGCGTCCGAGCAGGTTCGCCCGGGTCGCGTGATGCGCGGGATTGACCGAGGCGCTGGCGCTGTTGCGCACCGTGTCCATCAGGCCGGGCGCGACGCAGTTGACGGTGATGCCGAATTCGGCCAATTCGTGCGCCAGCGCGCGGGTGAAGCCGCCCAGCGCGGCCTTCGCGGCGACGACATGGGCGCGGTGTGCCGCGCCGGTAGAGGCGGTCAGGCCGCCGATCTGGACGACCGCGCCCGCGCCGCTTTTCCGCAGCAGCGCCAGCGCCGCCTGCGTGCAGTGAAACGCGCCGTCGACGCACACGTCGAACGTCGCCCGCCACTGGGCGTACGCCAGGTCCGCAAACGCCACTTCGTGCCGAATCGCCGCGTTGTTGACCAGGATGTCGAGGCGACCGAAGCGCTTCTGCACGGCCGCGATCATCGCATCGACGTCCGCGCGCCGCGTGACGTCGGCCGCCACCAGCAGCGCCTCGCCGCCGCGCGCCGCGATCTCGTCGACGACCGCCTGACCCTCGTCACGGCTCGCGCGCACGTTGACGACGACCTTCGCGCCCGCGTCCGCCAGCGCGAGCGCGATCGCGCGCCCGATGTTGCGCCCGGCGCCGGTGACGAGCGCGACCTTGTCGTTGAGCGGTGCAGTGTCCATTCAGCCTCGCAGCACGTTGAGATCGATTCGCGGCGCGGCGCAAAGCGCGCGCAGCGTGGCGAGCGCGTCGTCGGCGCGGCCGGAGGTCCAGCCGCCGTAGCGGCAATTCGCGGCGAATTTCGCCTCCAGCGCCGCCGCCGACAGCGGCGCGGCGCGCCCGCCGCGGAAATGATCCTGGCTCGCTTCGCGCACGTCGCCATTGTGCATCGTCGCGCGGACGTGGCCCGTGAACTGCCGCGGATACGGGTTGTCGGGATCGATCACGTAGCTCACCTTCGACGCGAGCGCGCGCACGCCGGAATCGCGCACGACCGCGTCCTCGTACTCGACGAGCCCGGCGTCGCCGCGCAGCATGCCGACCGCGATCGCGTAGGGAATGCTGAACTTGGCGGCGTAGCCGTTGGGGGGATTCCGCTTGTCGCCGAGCGGCTCCCACAGGCGATGCACGATGCCCTCGGCGGTCCTGCATTCGATGGCCGCCACGTCGCCGGGCCGCACGCCGTCCGCCACGAGCTTGCGCGCGCAGTCGATGTACGGATGGGCCATGGTGCCGCACGCGTACGGCTTGAACGCGATGTCGGCGCACAACCAGCGCTCGCCGGCCCCGTCGAGCATGGCGCCGAAGTCGCAGCCGTCGACGTTGGCAAACGCGTGGAAGAACCCGTGCTCGCCGTCGAACAGCGTGCGCGGCCCGATGAAGCCTTCCTGCGCCATGCGCGCCGCGCGATAGCCGGCTTGCGCCGCCCATCCCGGATGCATGCGCTTGGTCCAGGATCCTTCGGCCAGGTATTCGATGATGCCGGACGCCATGCTCCCGGCAATGCCCAGCGCGTTGAACCACTGGGCGGCACCGAGCGACAGCGCCGACGCGACGCCGGCCGCGGCGCCGAGTGCGCCGAATACCGCCGTGGGATGGAACCCCGCCTTGTGCACGCGCGTGGGCGCCACGAGGCACAGCCGGCACATCACCTCGCAGCCGACGGCGACGCCGCGCGCGACATCGGGACCGGCGAGCGCATGCTGCTCCGCGGTGGCGAGGATCGCCGGCACGACCACCGCGCCCGCGTGCACCGGGCCGCCCTCGAACGTGTCGTCGTAATCCTCGCCATGGGCGGCCGTGCCGTTGCACAACGCTGCCGCGGCAACGTCGAAGCCGCCCGCATGACCGATCATGGTGCAAACGCCAGGTGCCGCACTCGCCCGCAGCGCGGCTTGCACGTAATCCGCATTGCGCGCCGCCACGCACAGACCCGCGACGTCCATCAGCACGGCATCGCACATGTCCGCCACGGCGGCGGGCAGCGCCGCCGGCATGCCGGCGAACGCGGCCGCCATCCGCTCCGACACGGATATCTTCGGGAGGGCCACCGTCGCGGGTCTCAGTCCGCCTCGATCTTGCTGGCGCGGGCGACCGAGCGCCAGTGGGCGGTCTCGTCGGCGATGTACTTGCCGAATTGCGCCGGCGTCATCGGCATCACGGTGAGCGCCTGCGCGGCAAACGTGTCGCGCATCTCCTGCGTGGCGAGCAGCTTGTTGATTTCCTCGTTGAGCTTCCGGGTGATGGCCTCGGGCAGGTGCGCCGGCCCGACGATGCCGTACCACGTCAGCCCGTCGAAGCCGTCGTAGCCGGATTCCTTGAACGTGGGCACGTCGGGCAGCAGCGGGTTGCGCGCGTCGCCGGTCACCGCGAGCGGCTTGAACGCGCCGGAGCGCACATGCGGCATCGCGGCGGCCAGCCCCGGGAAGATCACCTGGATCTGGCCGCCCATCGAATCCGTGAACGCCTGCCCGATGCTGCGGTAGGGCACCATCAAGCTGGGCACCCCGGAGGCGTGCTTGAACTGCTCCATCAGCAGGTGGTTGAGCGTGCCGACGCCCGACGTGCCGTAGTCGACCTTGCCCGGGTTCGCCTTGCCGTAGGCGACGAACTCCTGCAGCGTGCTGACCGGCACGGCGCGCGACACCACGAGCAGGTTCGGCGTGCCGCCCAGCATCGCGATCGGCGTGAAATCCTGCACCGCGTCGTAGTTGCTCTTCCTCACGGCCGCGTTCGTCCCGTGCGTGGCCACGTAGCCGATCATCAGCGTGTAGCCGTCCGGCTTGGCGCGCGCGGTCGCCTGGGCGGCGATCGCCCCGCCGGCCCCCGCCTGGTTGTCGACGACGAAGCTCTGGCCCATTGCGCGGCCCAGCCGCTCGGCGACGATCCTCGCCACCAGGTCGACGCCGCCTCCGGGCGCCTGCGGCGCGATGAGCTTCACCGCCCGGCTCGGGTAGCCGTCCTGGGCGCTCGCCGGGTTGGGGGCAACGGGCAGCAGCGCGGCCAGCGCGGCGGCGCTGATTCCGCGGGCAAAGCGCTGAAAGTCGGGACCCGTCATCGTTCCGGCAAGGCAGGGGCCGCCGTTTCCCTCTCCGCGGCGACGGCCATTTTGGCACACTATCGCCGGCCGTCCGGAAAGCGCGCCGCAGCGGCTTGTCGAATTTTCACCGCGCCCGATTGCTGCGCCGCGAGTAGAATCCGCCTACCGCGTCGGGAATGGAATGAACCATGAAGCTGATCTGGAAATTCAACCTGGTGCTGCTCGGCGTCTTCATCGTCGGCTTCGTGGCCGCCGGCTACGTCTCCAAGAAGATGCTGATGGAGAGCGCGCGCGACGAAGTCCTGCAGCACGCGCGGCTGATGATGGAGGCCGCGCTGGCCTCTCGCACCTACACGAACACCCAGATGAAGCCGCTGCTCGTCGAGCAGCTGAAAACGGAGTTCATCAAGCAGACGATCCCCGCCTACGCGGCCACGGAGCAGTTCAACGACCTGCACAAGACCTACAGCGACTACACCTACAAGGAAGCCACCCTCAATCCGTCCAATCCCCGCGACCGGGCGAGCGACTGGGAGGCCGACGTGGTCCAGATCGTTCCGCGGCACGCCGACCACCACCGAGATCATCGGCGAGCGCGATACGCCCACCGGACGGACGCTCTACCTCGCCCGGCCGATCCAGATCAAGAGCGCCGCGTGCCTCGAATGCCACAGCACCGTCGACGTGGCGCCCAAGACGATGCTCGACGTGTACGGCAACGCCAACGGATTCGGCTGGCAGATGAACGAGATCATCGGCGCCCAGATCGTGTCGGTGGCGATGAATGTGCCGCTCGAGCGCGCCAATCGCGCGCTGCGCACATTCCTGCTCTCGCTCGCGATCATCTTCGTCGTCACGATCGTGCTGCTGAACGCGATGCTCTACACGATGGTCATCCGCCGGGTCACGCGGCTTGCCGGCATCGCCGACGCGGTGAGCCTCGGCAACCTCGAGGCGGGCGAATTCCAGTCGAGGAGCAAGGACGAGATCGGAACTCTGACCCATGCGCTGGGTCGGATGAAGACGAGCCTGATCCAGGCGATGCGGATGCTCGAAATCTGAGTCGATTCCCGACGCGCGCGCAAGCGATGAGCGAAGTCAAGAAACTCGGCAAGTACGAACTCCAGAGCGTCCTCGGCAAGGGCGCCATGGGCGTCGTCTACAAGGCGTTCGACCCGAACATCGAGCGCACGGTCGCGATCAAGACCGTGCGCATGGACCTCGTCGACCCGGACCTCATCGAGCAGTTCATCGGCCGCTTCAAGAACGAGGCGCGCGCCGCGGGGCGGCTGCACCACCCCAACATCGTCGGCATCTACGAATACGGCGAGGAAGAGAACGTCGCGTACATCGCGATGGAA
Source organism: uncultured beta proteobacterium (assembly GCA_963816925.1). Taxonomy (GTDB): domain Bacteria; phylum Pseudomonadota; class Gammaproteobacteria; order Burkholderiales; family Casimicrobiaceae; genus CAIWHR01. The sequence continues at coordinate 26,357 of CAWFMY010000016.1, forward strand.
TTCGTCGAGGGCACCGGCCTGCGCGCCCACCTCGACCGCAAGACCCGCTTCGACCTGCCCCATGTGATGTCGATCGTGTCCCAGCTGCTGCTGGCGCTCGACGTCGCGCACGCGCGCGGCGTGATCCATCGCGACATCAAGCCCGCGAATGTCATCCTGACGCCGAGCGGCCAGGTCAAGGTGGCGGACTTCGGCATCGCGCGCGTCGACACGACGAGCCTCACGCAGACCGGCATGGTCATGGGCACGCCCTCGTACATGTCGCCCGAGCAATGCCAGGGCCTCGCAACCGACCACCGCGCCGACCTCTTCAGCGCCGGCGTGATCCTCTACGAGCTCCTCACCGGCGAGCGGCCCTTCACCGGATCGGCGGAGATGATCGCCTACCGGATCTGCAACGAGGCGCCGCGCCCGCCGACGCAGGTTGCGGAACAGGCGCTGCCGCCCGCGATCGACAAGCTCGTCATGACCGCCCTGGCGAAATCACCGGACGCACGCTTTCAGAGCGCCCAGGCGTTCCTGTCCGCCCTGCACGGCGTGGTCGCCGGGACGCCCGGCGTGAGCATCGAGGCGCTCGACGCCACGCTGCTCAACGTCGTCACCGGGAGCCACGATTTGCCGCTGGCGGCGACGTGGAACGACGCGACGCTCGCCACGGTGGAGCGCGCGCTGACGCACTTCGTGGGCCCGGTCGCGAAGATCCTGGTGCGCAACGCGGCCACGCAGGCGCACGACGTGACGGAGCTGTACGCGCTACTCGGCACGAACATCGGCAACAGCGACGAGCGCCGGCGCTTCCTCGACACGGCGCCGGCCAGCGACGGCGCGGGACACGGGACCGGGACCGGGTCGAAGGGAACGAGCGGCGGCCATCGCCCGCTGTCGACCCGCGCGGCACCGGCGGCACGGCGGCGCGGCCGCCGCTGTCGACCCAGCCGCTCGAAGCACCCTTCATCAACCAGACGACCCAGCGGCTGGCGGTCTACCTCGGGCCGATCGCCAAGGTCGTTGCGCGCAAGGCCGCGGACCAGGCGTGCACCCGCGACGAATTCCTGCAGATCGTCGCGGGCCATATCGGCACCCAGGACCGTCGCTCGTTCCTGCGCGAGATGGACTCGAGCAGCGAGTAGCGAGTACCCGCCGCAAGCCCTACACGCGCGGCTCGCCCCGTCCGTTCACCGTGATCGTCGCTCCCGGCGCGAACGCGAGCTGCGCGCGGTGGGTGACGCCGTTGAACACATAGGTCACATCCCAGTACGTCGGCTGCGCCGAGCCGGGAACCGCCGCGCATTTCTGCACGTTTTGCGTCTGGACCTGCGCGCCGCGATTGACGTTGGCGCCGACCGCCGCGCCGGTGACGGCGCCGATCGCCGTCGCGACGTCGTTGCCGCGCCCGCTGCCGACCTGGTGGCCGAGGACGCCGCCCAGGATCCCGCCGATGACCGCTCCGCCCACGTTGGGCTCGCCGCCGCTCACGACCTGCTGCTGCTCCACCCAGCAACGCTGCTCGGGCGGCCCGAGGACGGCGCGGACGGCGACGACATTCGCCTGGTACAGCGTCTCGCCGTGGCGCGGATAGTACGGATAGGGCGGAGGCGCCGGCGGCGGGGGCGGCGGTGCATAGACGTAGTCGGGACGCCCTTGCACGCGGTGCATCGACGAGATGACGTTGTTGAACCCCATCTCGGCAAGCGACGGGTACTGCCCCGGCTTCAGCACGATGCAGCGGCCGCGAAAATAGGCGTCTTCGCACACCTGCCACTGCCCGCTCTGCACAATCGCCGACGATGCGCGGTCGTTGAAGCCGCTGCCGTCGAGGTTGTCGACGGGCCCGTTTGCAGTGAACGTGCGGCCGCGGAATCCTTCCTGCTCGTAGAAGGTGACCTGCGCACTCGCGTGCGAGACGAACAAGATGGCGACGATGCCAACGGCGGCAAGAAACGAATTTTTCATGGATGCTCCGGTATTTCCTTGAAAGAGAGTGAATCTACGGCATTGACTCAACAACGCGCGCCGAGTTCGGGGCGTTGACGCCCGCGGACGCCGGCGTGTGTCATTTTGCGTCAAAGCCGCCGTCTCACGTCCTTCAATCGCGCGAGATCGTGACCAGCGAGGCAATGAAGACGCGCGTGTCGACCCGCGGCGCACGAACGAGAGCACGAGGTGACGAGCCAGACGGCGATCAGCACGGCAGTTCGCGGTATTCGCCACCGACAGGCCGTCGACGGCGAGCCGTTTCGCTCGCAGCGGGCCGGCGATGCCGTCGGTGCTCATTGCATCCAGTTGGGGGGCGGAGCCGTAATAAGTGGGGAATATTGCCTTCAGGACCCCCGACATCGACCTTTGCCGAGTTTTGTTGCCCACAAGTCGCACGCCCCGGAGCGGTGCAGCACCGGAACGGCGAGCCGAATATTCCATATGGATTTCCCGCCCCCGTTAGGCTAACCTCACCCTCCATCGAGTCATGACTTGGCCTTGCCGGGCCCATTCCGCCCCTATGCCGTCCGCGCGCCCGTTTCTTGCCGTTGTACTGCTCACGCTGCTGGCGTCCGGGGCGGCGCTTGCGCAGCAGCAGGGGTTCAAGTTCGGGCAGCCGGACGCCGCGGATATTCAGGAGCAGCAGGAACAGCAGGCGAAGCAGGACCGCATCGCCCAGCAGCTGTCGACCCCCTGCCGGGCCGCGATCAAGGACAAGAAGATCATGGTCCTGATCGGCGAACGCCAGTCGAACGGGTATATCGCGGCCGAACAGCAGAATTACGGGGCGCATTTCAACGCCATCAACAACCGGCTTCGCTCGCTCGGCCTTCGGACCTACACGCCGGAGGAAATCCGCCGGCAGATCGCGCAGGCCGAAATCGACGCGTACCTCAAGAACGACCAGGAGGCGATGCTGAGTGCCGCAAAGCGGCTCGGCGCGAGCTTCGTGCTGCGCGGCCTCATTTCGGCGCAGGCGGTCAGGAATCCGATGATGAACGTCAACCAGGTCGACGTGAACATGCAGTTCACGTTGTCCGGCAACGGCCGGATCATCTCCGAGACGGAAGCGCATTCGGCCTCGTACGCCGGCGCGAACGTGACGCGGATGGCGTTGACGCTCGTCAACGAGCAGGCCGACGAAGTCGTCGCCACGCTCTACGAGGACTATTGCCGCAAGACGGCGCCACCGACCGGGAAGCCGGCACAGAAGCAGCCCAATTGATCTCGCGAGTTACCGGATTCAGCACACGGAGGTACTTGTCATGAACCCACGCGCATTGTTCGTCACGTTGAAATACCTGCTGGGATTGTCCCTCCTGGCAGCCGCCACGGCCGCCTCGGCGCAGCCGACCTACGGCAATCCGTCGCCAACCGCCGGGCGCGAAACGTCGCAGCAGGCCAATGCCGCCGCCGACCAGACGATCTATCAGCCGATCAACTACACCAACGCCAACAAGAAGGGCCCGGTCGTCGTCGTCATTCCCGGCGAGATCAAGAGCAACAACGCGACGTTCCTGCAGAAATTCACGACGAACAACATCGCGGATTTCGGGGAGATCGAGTTGAGCAGCGCCAATTTCGGCGTGCTCGAGCGCTCGAACCTCGGTCCGCTGCTGAAGGAATTCGAGCTCGCCTACAACCTCGGCGACCCTGATTCCGCGCGCAAGATGCTGCGGATCGGCAAGCTCAAGACGACCAAGTACGTGGTCAAGTTCGACATCCTCAAGACCGAGCAGGTCGCTTCCGCGCAGTCGGGCTTCGACGGCCGCACGCTGGGGCAGATGGCCGGTCTGCTGGGCGCCTTCTCGGGATCGCGCGGCGGCGCCGCGGCCGGCGCCGTGGGCGGGACCGCCGTCGGCTCCGTGCATTCGGAGGAAGCAACGAGCGTCTGGGTCATCGGCATGCGCTACAAGATCATCAACGCCGAAACGACGGAGCAGGTCGCGACGGGGTACACCGAGGAAAAGATGGAAATCGGCGCCGTGTCGTCGGGCGCGCTCGGGGTCAACAAGGCGCAGCAGGGCGGCGTGTCGCTCGACACGATGGTGCAGCGCCTCGTGCAGAAGTCCGTGTGGGAAATCGACGCCAAGTACAAGTAACCGGCGGCTGGAAAAACGACCAGACGCCGGCCCCCTGCCGGCGTCGCCGTTTTGCGGCAGGAGCGACGAATGCCCGACATCGACCACATAGGCAAATACGAAATCCGGCGCGAGATCGGCCGCGGCGCCATGGGCGTCGTCTACGAGGCCTACGATCCGATGATCAAGCGCGTCGTCGCGCTGAAGACGATCCGCCAGGACCAGCTGTCGGGCGAAGATTCGAATCAGATGATCAACCGCTTCCGCCGCGAGGCGCAGGCGGCGGGCCGGCTCAACCACCCGAACATCGTCGCGATCTACGATTTCGGCGAGGAAGGCGGCGTCTGGTACATCGCGATGGAATACGTCCAGGGACGCGAGCTCAAGGCGTGCTTCGAGGCGAACGAGCGGTTCCGCATTCCCGACGTCGTGAAGATCATGACGCAGATCCTGGGCGGGCTCGACTACTCGCATCGCCAGGGCGTGATCCATCGCGACATCAAGCCCGCCAACATCTTCCTGCTGACCGACGGCTCGGTGAAGGTCGGCGACTTCGGCATCGCGCACATCGAGACGTCGAACCTCACCCAGGCAGGCACGGTGCTGGGCACGCCGAGCTACATGTCGCCCGAGCAGATCATGGGACTGCCGGTCGACGGCCGCTCGGACCTCTTTTCCGCCGGCGTCATCCTCTACCAGTTTCTCACGGGCGAGCGGCCGTTCTCCGGTTCGGCCACCACGACCATGCAGAAGGTGCTGAAGGAAGATCCGCTGCCGCCGTCGTCGATCAACATCCAGGTGCTGCCGGTGATGGATGCCGTCGTGCGCAAGGCGATGGCCAAGAACGCCGACGACCGATACCAGACCGCGCAGGAGTTCGCCGACGCGATCGGCGCCGCGGCCTCGACGACGAAATCGCTCGCCGCCGCCACACACGCCGGCAGCTCCGATGCGACGATCATCGTGCCGCTCGACGCCGCCGCCATGAAAACCACGGCCACGTCGACGGGCGTCGCCGTGCCGGCACCGGCCTCGGCATCGCCATCGCCACCGCCGCCGAGCGCGCCGCCGCCGCCCGCCGCCGCGGCCCCCGCCGCGTCGACGCACAATCCGGCGACGGCCATTGTGATCGGCGCCGTCGTCATCGCGGTAGGCGCCGCCGTCTGGTTCGCCTGGCAGCGCATCAGCGGCGGGACGACCACCGCGCAGGCGCCCACGCCTGGTGCGCCGGTGGTGGCGCAGGCGCCCTCGCCTCCGAGCCCCGCCGGCAACGCCGGCGGCGGCTCCCGCGGGCGACCCCGGCACGATCAAGATTTCCGCGGTCGGCCTCGTCGATCCCAACGATCCACGCTACAGCGCCAACAAGACGCTGCAGCAGGACGACGCGCGCGCGGATGCCAAGAGCCAGATCGTAGCCAAGGCGCTGGGCCTGCTGCTCGACACCAAGTCGCTCGACAAGAATTACGACTTGCTGAAGGACAAGCTGCTCGCGAACAGCGGCAATTACATCAAGGCGGTGGTGCGCGAGAGCGAGCCCAAGGTCGGAAAGGACGGCCTCATGTCCGTCACCACCGAGGCCGTCGTCAACGTCAAGGCGCTGCAGAAATCCCTGAACCAGATGACGCGCGACGAGCGGGTCGAGATGATCCGCGCGAGCGGGGATCCGAAGGTCTCGGTGCAGGTGACCACCCGCGATTCGGAGCAGCCGGACGCGCCGCCGCAGATCTCGCCGGTCGCTGAAAACATCCTGAAGGAGCGCATCAAGACATTCGGCTTCCGCACGTGGGCCGAAGGCGGCGCCGACGGCAACCAGCGCGCCGATTTCGCGGTGCGCGGCGAGGCGAAGATCAAGAAGATGACCATCCGCCTGGAGGCGTCCGGCCTGCCGGTGACGAAATACACGCTGACGTCATGGACGGTGAAATGCGTCGACCTCGCGACCGGCGAGGAAATCTACTTCAACACCGCGCTGCCGAAGGGCGTGGGCAGCTGGGCAAGCGAGGAAGAGGCGATCAAGGCGATCGGCGCCGGAATCGCCGACGAATTCTCGCGCGATTTCTTCCTGCAGCACGGCAACGTCGCGAGCAACAAGGTCACGCTGAACGTCGAGGGCATGCCGAACTCCGCGGCCGAGGAGGCACTGGCGCGCGAGCTCATTGGATTGCCGAGCGTGATCGCCGTCACCCCCGGCGCGCCCGCGAAGCCGCGCGTCTATGCGCTGCAGCTGTCCGGCAGCGGATCGGCCGGCGATCTCGTCGCCATCGGCGTGCTGAAGCCGCTCAACGCGATGCTCGGGCAGGCGTGCTTCGCGCTGGGCGCGACGAGCGGCGAAACGGTGACGGTGACGTTCGACAAGGCCTGCGCGGACGCGACGGTCCTGTCGCGCTTCGAGTCGAATCCGCCGGCCGGACTCTATGGCGCCCCGCTGAGCCGCCAGAAGAGCGTGATCAAGGATCCGGCGACGCTGAAGAAGCTGACGACCTGATCGCGTCGCATTGCCGCGCGGGCCGGCGCCGCGCGACATTCGCGCCTACACGTCGCCCGCGATGAAATTGAACACGAGCGTCTCGACGGGATCCGCTTCGTAGGCGTGCCCGAAGCTGATGTGCCCGCTTTCGCGAAGAAACATTTCCTCGCGCCGCAGCTGAACTTCCGGTTCGCCCTCGACGGTGACGAAGGTCCCGTTGGAGCTCTGGTCGATAACCACGAACTTGTCGCGGCGGCGCTCGATCCGCGCGTGCTGCCGGGAGGCGAGCCGGTCGGCGATCACCACGTCGCTCTGCGCATCGCGGCCGATCGTGAGCGTCGTGGCGCCGGGACCGAGGTCGATCTCACGGGTGCCATGGATCAGCTGGAGCCGCGACACGCGCATCTTCGGGCGCGTCGTCAGCGTGGTGAGCTCGGCGTCGTCGATCCAGAGGAGCTCCATGATGGAGATGTCCTTTTCCTTGCCCTTGACGCTCATCACGTCGACTTCGCGCAGCTTGCCGCGCAGTTCCGACGACAATCCTTCCGCGGTCGATGCGGTAAGGATGACCTGGCCGCTTTTCGCGAGCGCGACCATGCGCGCGGCGACATTGACCGAGTCGCCGAAGACGTCGCCCTGCGATTCGATCGCGGCGCCGCAATGGACGCCGATGCGAAACGCCACCCGCACGTTGTCCTGATTGGCGAGATCGTTCATGCGCAGCTGGATCTCGCCGGCCGTGATCAGGGCGGCATCGGCGGTCGGGAACACGACCATCGCCTCGTCGCCGATCGTCTTGACGACGCGCCCGCCATGCCCCAGCGACGCCTCGCGGACGAGGGCGAGGCAACGGTCGATCGTGGCCAGCGCCTTCGCATCGCCGAGCTGCTCGTAGAGGCGGGTGCTGCCCGCGATATCCGCGAACAGCACGGCGAGGGTTTGTTCGGGGGAATTCATCGGCGTTGTATCCTTGCGCAGGACCGCAACAGTATACGGGAAAGGATTTCGATGATCACGATCTACCACCTCGATACGTCGCGCTCCGAGCGCATCGTCTGGCTGATGGAAGAGCTCGACCTGCCCTACGAGCTCGAGCTCCATCTGCGCCAGTCGAACGGCGCCGCGCCGGACGCGCTGAAGGCGGTCCATCCGCTCGGCAAGGCGCCGATCATCCGCGACGGCGACACGGTGCTCGCCGAATCGGGTGCGATCGTCGAGTACATCGTCAACCGCCACGCGGGCGGCAGGCTCGCCGTGCGGCCCGACGCGGCGGCGTACGCGCGCTACCTCTACTGGCTGCACTTCTCCGAGGGCAGCCTCATGTCGCTGATGATCGTGGCGCTCGTGCTGACGCGCGTTCCCGATGGCGACAAGACGCCGGCCGGGATTCGGGTGCTCGCGCGAATGAAGCAGATGCTGTCCTTCGTCGACGCGGAACTTGCGGAGGGGCCGTGGTTTGTCGGCGCGGATTTCACGGCGGCCGATGTCATGATGACGTTCACGTTCACGACGATGCGGCACTTCCTCGACTACGATCTCTCGCCGTATTCGAACATCATGGCTTACCTGAAGCGGATCGAAGGGCGTCCGGCATACCGAAAGGCCATGGCGCTGGCCGGCCCCAAGGTCGGAACGTGAGCAGGCGGATAAGCAATCGGCGTTGCGAGCCGGATAGCAAATCGCGCTTTTCGCACAGAGGCCTTCGATGCACCCCTCGATCGATCCTGCACGGCAGGACCATGGAATTCGACGTCGGACGCTGCCTTCAACGATGTATCGTGCGCCAAGCGCCTTGCCGATCGCGGCGACATCCACCGTGCGCGCCTTGTACGCAAACGTCGAGTTGCGTGCGATGACGGGAAACCACCGCCACGCCGACAGCGCGGTGATGAGGTCCTCGGTGATGCCATCCGCAAAGTACTCCTGGCCGGGGTCTCCCGACATATTCCGGAACGGCATGATCGCCACCGCGGGCCGCACCAGGACGTGCCGGGCGCGCGCGCTCCGCGGCGGCTCCTGACCCAGGCGCACATCGAACACGGCGACCTTCTCCTCGATGTTTTTGAGGTACTGCTCCCCGAGTGACACGAATTCCAGCGTGACCTTGTTGCGGACGTGATTGATTACCGTATGCGAGACGACGATGCCGCCAGGCTCGGCGATTTCCTGGAGCCGCGCGGCGATATTCACGCCGTCGCCGAAGACGTCCTCGGCGCCTTCCGCATCGCGCTCCACGATGACGTCGCCCAGCGTGACGCAGATCGCCACGTATGTCAACGAAGGCGCGACGACGGGAGGCAAAGTCCGGCCCACGTCGCACAACGGCGGAGTTCATGGCGCTGGTGAAGGGCCGCCCCGTGTATCCCGCGCTGCGCGGCAGCAACCGTTATAATGCGTGTCGTGCCGTGAGGCCGCTCGGCAAGCGGGCGCGCCTCTCCGATTTGCCACCGGCCGCAGCATCGGCCGGTCCGGCCATCACCCGTGGATCCTCGATGCGCCCTCTGTCCTTCCTGCTGATCGCGTGCATGCTCGCGCTTGGGTCTCTCGCGGCGGCGCCCGACGCACGCGCGACGGAGACCGACCAGTTCACGCTGCCACCCTCGCCGCTGGACGATCTCGGCCCGGACCTCGGCGCGATCGTGCTCGACATCCTCCGCACCGAGGTCGCGCAGCTCAACGTCAGGATCGACGAGCGAGTGCAACTCAACTCCGCCGCGGAGTCAGACGCGAAGGTCGAATCGGATCTCGTCAAGCATGTCTACGAGCAGACCGGCGTGGGCCTTCCGGAATCCACCGTCGAGCGGTCGCTGCGCTATGGCACGTTTCCCGGCCGCAACGTGCGCTTCAAGCCCGCGTACACCGATTCGATCTATGCGTGGGTCGCCGCGCCGTTTCCCCTGTCCCACATGATGACGGACTGCCCGACAATCCGGCTGTACGGCGTCGACCAGGGCACGGACAAGATCGGCCACGTGTTCCAGCAGGGTTACGAGTACTACACGCGGTACGTCGATGCCCGCGCCAGCGGGGCCGACGAGGCGACCGCCATCGCGGGCGCGGTCCAGTACGGCGTGTTGACGGAATTGGGCCTGTACGGCGTGCTGCTGACCGGCGTGTACTCGAACGGGGACCTCGCCGGCAATTACGCGGGACTCAAGTTCTACTACAACCTGTTTCACGAAGTGAAGATCGGTGAAACGACCCTCGCGCCCATCCTCCGCCGGGATGGCGCGCATTGGGCCATCGACCCGGCGCGCGACAACACCGATTTGCTGAAACCGTACATCAGCGAGCACCTGAACGAGGCGTTCAACCCGTCGCGCTATTTCTTCAGCGTCGATCGCCTGCGCACCCAGATCCACGATCGCTGCGCGAGCTGGATGAAGGAGGTGCCACAGTTCAGCGCCGCGTCCTATCGCGCGCACCTCGAGCGCAACAGGACGTGGTTCGGCGAGGCCTACGGCTGGGACCTGCCGGACGACAAGGCGATCACGCTGCTCGACTGCTTCGCGCCAGCAGCGCAATAGTGCGGGCGGCCGCCTGCTTCCGCGTTTTCGTCGGGACTATTTCGGCTGCGGGATCACGCGAATGTAGGGCTTCGGCGATTTCCAGCCCTGCGGGTACTTCTGCTTCGCTTCGTCGTCCGACACCGACGGGACGATGATCACGTCCTCGCCGTGCTTCCAGTTCACCGGCGTGGCGACCTTGTGCTTCGCGGTCAACTGGATCGAGTCGAGCAGCCGCAGCACTTCATCGAAGTTGCGGCCGGTGCTCATCGGATAGGTGAGCATCGCCTTGACCTTCTTGTCGGGCCCGATCAGGAACACGGACCGCACCGTCGCGTTGTCGGCGGCCGTGCGCGGCTGCGTCGCGCTGGCGTTGGGATGGATCATGTCGTACAGCATCGCCACCTTGAGGTCGCGGTCGCCGATCAGCGGATAGGTCACCGCGTGGCCCTGCGTCTCCTCGATGTCCTTCAGCCAGCGCTTGTGGTCATCGACCGGGTCGACGGACAGCCCGATGATCTTGGTGTTGCGCTTGTCGAACTCCGGCTTGAGGCCGGCCATGTAGCCCAATTCGGTCGTGCAGACCGGCGTGAAGTCCTTCGGATGCGAAAACAGGATCGCCCAGCCGTCGCCGATCCATTCGTGAAACTTGATGGGGCCCTGCGTCGTGTCGACCGTGAAGTCGGGTGCGGTGTCGCCGATGCGAATTGCCACGATATGCCTCCATTGGATTTGCGGCGGGCGGAAGACACGCCCGCGCCGCCGCGGAATCGAAAAGTGCGCCCGTCCGGCCGGAATTGCAAGATGCGGATCGGCAATATCGATAGCGTCGGGACGCCTGACGCGCCGCCCGACCCGCGCACCGCGAATCTAGACGGCGGCGACCGCGGTCAGTGCCCCGAGCGTCTGCGCGGCGCCCTGGTTGTTGCCGTCGACCAGGTTGTCCTGCTCGGTCTTGAGGGCGCCGCCGCCGGACTGCGACAGCCCGACGCCGGCGTTGCGGGTGACCTGGTTGCCGCAGACCACCGCGGTTGCGCCGGCGCCCATCGCCGCAATGCCACGCAGCGCATTGGCGTCGATCACGCAGTCCGATACGACCACGGTCGCGGCGCCCGAACCCTGGGTCGACACGAGCACGCCGTCCGCGCCGTTGTTGGCGAGGGTGCTGCGCGTGATCGTGACATTCGACTTGGCGGCGACCGGCGCGGACACGGACACGCTGATGGCCGAATTTCCGTTGCCCGCGATCATGGCGCCGTCGAGCGCCAGGTAGCAGTCGGCGCCGGCCGTGCCGTTTTGCACCACCACGCCTTGATTGCCGTTGCGCCCGCTCGCGAGTCCCCGCGCGCTGCCACGGGCGCCCGGGAAGACGTTGAGGCCGGTGTTGCCGTTGCCTTCCGTGCTGACGCGATCGAGCGCGAAGCGCACGGCGCCTTCGAACCGCAGGCCATCGGCGCAATTCGCGATCTGGGTGTCGCGCACGTAAACCGCGCCGTTCGCGGTGTCGGCGTGGATGCCGAATTGCGCGAAGCCGGATATCGTGCAACCGTCGACGTGCACGATCGCGTTCCCGACGTGAATCCCGATCGCGCCGCCGGCCCCGTGCAGCGTCAGACCTCGCAGGGTGACCGTTCCGGCGGTGACGTCGATGCCCGTGCCCGCGGTGACCGTGATGCCGGCAAACACGCCGGACGGCGCGATCACCGAGACCGACTTGTTGATGGTGGCGGCGCCGTAGCCGGCCGAGTCGAGGACGACGATCTCGCCGCCCGGGTCGGTCAGGGCCAGCGCGGCGCCGATCGAACGGCAGGGCGTGGCGAGACGGCCGTCGTTGGTGTCGAGTCCGCTGGAAGCAATGAACGTGCGTGGGAGCATGGCGACCTCCTCAGGTTGTGATCGATGACGACAGCGATGCGGATATGGTATGCCGACTCGCACGAAAGCAACAACCTGTCCCGTGTCGAATATTCGACGGCGTGCAAATGCTAATCTACGCTCGCATCCACCGCATCGCGGCCCCGACACCCATGACTACACGCCGAACCTGCCTCGTCGCCCTCGCGCTCGTGTTCGCCGCGGGCTTCGTCCCGAACGTCGTCGCGCAGACGTGGCCGACGAAACCCGTCAAGCTGATTGCCGTATTTCCGGCAGGCGGCTCGGTCCACCAGGTCGCGCGCATCCTCGCGCAACGCGAGGCGGGCGAGCAACCGCGGGCCGTGGCTCGAAGGGCGCGGCGCCGAACGACGGAAGTTCACCCCCGCGACGAGAAGCACGTCGGCCACCCTCGTCGAGGCGTAGCCCTTCGCCCAGAAGAGCTGCATCGCGGTGTCGACCAGGCGGTCGCGGGTCGAGGACGTCATTGTTCATTGAGTTAGTTGATCGTTCAACCAAGACGATACGGACGAGCGCCGGCAGTGTCAAGTCCGGCGATGCGATGGATCGGAGCGCCAGCGCCCCAGCGCCGGCAAACGAGATGGGGCGCCGTTATCCCCGGCGCCCGCCCGGGATCATTTCGGCGGCTTGCGCGTCCAGCCGCTTGCGCGCATGCACGCGTCGAACATCCGGTTGTACGTGCCGTGGGTGGGGTCCATCGTTCCGCCCATGCTCTTTTCGTCGGTCTCGGCCTGCTTTTCGCATAGCGCCGCCCCCTTCGCGAACTGCGCTTGCGGCGTGGAACCCGGGTCGTATTCGTCGACGGTCCGGACCTGGGTCGAGCCGCACCCTGTCATGGCGAACACGGACCATGCAAGAATCATCGGGAGGAGGCGGAACGGCAGCATGATGCGGCATCCGGAAATGGGGCCGACGTCCAAATCATAGCAGGGGCCGAGCGGTGGCGGCCGGGTGTGTGGGCAAGGAACGGATGCCACTCCGGACGGTCGAACGCTCGCATTGAAATGTTTGCCGCGTTGCGGCGACCAATGGGGACGCCCCGGAGATTCCAGGGCGTCCACCGAACAGGAGAATGACCATGCAAGGCAGAATTCGCGGGAGATTGGCGACGATCCTGGCCGCGCTCACGCTGGGGGGCACCGCGAGCGCGCTGGCGGCGCCGCTGCCGCCACCCGCCATCGACATCCCGGCGGCTGCGGCCACGGGCCCGCAGACGGCGGTGTTCGCGGGCGGCTGCTTCTGGGGCGTCGAAGCCGTCTTCCGCCACGTCAAGGGCGTGACGCGCGCGGTGTCGGGCTACGCAGGCGGGATGGTCGTGAAACCGACCTACGATCAGGTCGGCACGGGCAAGACCGGCCATGCGGAATCGGTGGAGGTGACCTACGATCCGGCAAAGGTGTCGTACGGCCAGCTGCTGGCCGTGTTCTTTTCGGTCGCCCACGATCCGACGCAATTGAACCGGCAGGGACCGGACCACGGCACCCAGTACCGCTCGGCGATCTTTTACGTGAACGACGACCAGAAGCGTGTCGCCGAGGCCTACGTCCAGCAACTCGATCAGGCCAAGCTCTTCGGCAGCCCGATCGTCACGCAGGTGGCGAAGCTGCCGGCCTTCTGGCCCGCCGAGGACTACCACCAGAACTACCTCGCGCTGCATCCGACGCAGCCGTACATCGTGTACAACGACCTGCCGAAGCTGGGCGCGCTGCAGAAGGAATGGCCGCAGCTGTACGCGAAGCAGTGACCGCCGCGCTGGGAGAAAGGTGGCGAAACCGGCGATAATGTCCGGCCAATGAATGCATTCCGCCCGATGCCCTGCCGGTTGCGAGTCGCCGTCGCCGTTGCAGTCTCGCTCGCCTTCGCACCCGCGGCTCGCGCCGCGGACAAATTCGTCTACCTCGGCTCGCAGCCGGACGGCGCCGAGGTTTACGTCCAGGCGTCGCCGCCCGTTACCGCTGCGGACGGACGGCGCCAGGGCTGGTTCCGCACGACGCTCAAGAGTCCGCTGCCGATCAACGACGTGAACGGCGAAACGCGGCAGTATGTCGACATGATGGCGTACAACGTCGCCGATTGCGCCAAGAGGACGATGGGCGCCGCCGCGATGATCTACCATGACGACAAGCAGGCGGTCGTCGCGCGGTTCGAGATCCCGCCGAAGGAGCTCGAGCTGCGCAAGATCAAGGCGAACACGCTGGGCGAGGGCATGCTCAATTGGCTGTGCGCGTCGAAGAAGCTCCCGTCGCCGGCCGTGAAATCGCCCGGCACCGATTCGCCTTTCAAGTAGGCCGCCGCGTGCCTGGCGCACGTTCGTCGGTCCCGTCCGTCGTTCACAACCCGAACTGGAATCGCCGATGAACAAATTCCTGTCCCGCGTGCTTTGCCATCGCGTCGCGCTGCTCGCCGGAATCGCCGTCCTCGTCGCCGGACTCGCCGGCTGCACGACGACGCCCGCGACAGATCCGCGCGCGGCCGCGGATCGTTACCAGAAAGTGATCGCGAACCCCATCCGCACGGATCAGGATCGCCGCATGGACGCGTCGCGCGATCCCGCCGATTTCCTCCCCTTCACGCAGGCGCAGCCGGGGATGATCGCGCTCGACGTGGCGGCGGGCGGCGGCTACACGTCGCAGTTGCTGGCCCTCGCGGTCGCGCCCGGGGGCACGCTGTACGCGCAAACACCACGCCCCGGTCCGACGCTGCAAAAGCGCCTCGCCGAAGCGCCGCAGGCCAATTTCATCGTCGTCGAGCGCCCGTTCGAGGATCCGGTGCCGCCGGACGCGCCCAAGTTCGACCTGATCACGATCGTCAACAACTACCACGACATCAGCTATTTGCCGGTCGACCGCGCCAAGATGAACCAGCGCCTCTTCGCCGCGCTCAAATCCGGCGGCCGCCTCGTCATCGTCGACCACTCCGCCAGGGCGGGAACCGGCATCACCGACGGCAAGACACTGCACCGAATTGACGAAGCGGTCGTGCGCAGCGAATTGCAGCAGGCGGGCTTCGTGCTGCAGTCCGAAGGGAATTTCCTGCGCAATCCGGCCGACGCGCGGACCGAATCGTCGAACGAGCCCAAGGTGCCGACCGACAAGTTCGCGCTGCGCTTCGTGAAGCCCTGATCCAACTCCGGCAGGACGCCATGATCGCTTCGCGCAAAGTCACTTTCTTCCATTCGCCCAACACGCGCTCGACCGGAACCCGGATTCTCCTCGAAGAGCTCCACGCCGATTACGAGTTGCACGTGCTCGACATGAAAGCCGGCGACCAGCGCAAGCCGGACTACCTGGCCGTCAATCCGATGGGCAAGGTCCCGGCGATCCGGCACGGCGACGCGCTCGTCACCGAGCAGGCCGCGGTGTTCATCTACCTCGCGGACCTGTACTCCGAAGCGGGCCTCGCGCCGGGGATCGGCGATCCGCTGCGCGGCCCCTATCTGCGCTGGATGGTGTACTACGGCTCGTGCTTCGAGCCCGCCCTCATCGACCGCTCGCAAAAGCGCGATCCGGCGCCGCCATCGACCTCCCCCTACGGCGACTACGACACGATGCTGAAGACGCTGACGGACAATCTCGCGCGGGGGCCCTGGATGCTCGGCGAGCGCTTCAGCGCGGCCGACGTGCTGTGGGGCACGGCGCTCGGCTGGACGACGAAATTCGGGCTCGTGCCGCACACGCCGGTCATCGACGACTACGTCGCCCGTGTCGCCGCGCGCCCTGCCGCGGTGCGGACGCGCAAGCTCGACGCCGAACTTGCCGCGGCGCAGGGTAAGTGACCATGATCCGGAATCCGGGCGCCAAGGGAACGAATGGCGGGCGGAGACTGTTAGCCTACAGGCGTAGAATTGTTCGCCAGAGCTTCGTGACACCCCGGCGCCGCCAGGATCACCGGAGCAGGAGCGGTGACATGAACCGTCTTCCATCCATTCCCGGGATCGCGCATCGCATCGGCCGCGCGGTCGGCGCCGTCCTTGCCGTTGGCGTGATCGGCCTTGGCAGCGGGAACGCAACCGCCGCGCAGGCACCGATCTACAAGTGCCTCGATCGCAACCTGGGCCTCGTCTACACCGACATTCCGTGCAAGGACGGCGAGCGCATGGATGATCTCCGTGCCGGCGATGCCGATCCCGCCGCCGTGGCACGGCTCGAGCGCGAGCGCGACGCGCTCGATCGCAGCATTGCGCAGCGGATCACGGACCAGCGCCGCGCGGCGCTGCAGCGCACGTACGCCCCGGCGCCGGAGTACTACGCGGGCTACGACGACTATGCCGGTGACGGACTACGCCGATTACGCCCCTTCTGGGATGTTCGGCGGCTACGGATATCTGGCTCCATCGCCGACGGGGCGGCCGCGCGGCGCCAACGCGCGGAACGACCGCCGCAACGCACGGCAGGCCGTCGTCCCCAACCGGATGCTCGTGTCGCCCCGGTGATCCGTGCGGGCATCGTGCTCGCGCTGGCGTTCGTCGCCAACGCGTGCGCGACTTCTTCCATGCCGGTCAACGCCCCGCCGGGAATCGCGACCGAGCTCGCGCCTTCGGGCACGCTGCGCGCCGCGATCAACTACGGCAATCCGATCCTCGCGTCCAAGGACCCGGCGACCGGCGAGCCGCGGGGCGTTTCGGTCGACCTGTCGCGCGAACTCGCGCGGCGGCTCGGTGTGCCGCTCGAGCTCGTCACGTACGACGCCGCCGGCAAGGTCACCGACAACGCGACCACCGGCGCGTGGGACATCGCCTTCGTCGCGATCGACCCGAAGCGCGCGGCCGACATGGACTATTCGGCCCCGTACGTGCTGATCGAGGGTGCCTTCGTCGTGCCGCAGGGCTCGCCGATCCGCGCGAACGACGACGTCGACCGGGAGGGTGTGCGCGTGGTGGCGGCGAAGGGCAGCGCCTACGATCTCTATCTCGCGCGCGAGTTCAAGAAGGCGACGATCGTGCATGTGGCGACGTCGCAGGAGGTCGTTGCCGCGATGGTCGCGCAACGAATCGACGCCGGCGCGGGCGTCAAGCAGCAGCTCGAAGCGTCTGCGCGCACGATCCCGGGCGTGCGCTTGCTCGACGGACGCTTCATGGTGATCCAGCAGGCGATGGCGACTCCGAAGGGCCGCCCCGCGGGCGCCCGCTATCTCGCCGCCTTCGTCGAGGACATGAAGGCGTCCGGGTTCGTGGCCGAGGCGCTGCGCAAGCACGGCATCGACGGCGCCGCGGTCGCCCCGCCGGCAGCGCGGTAAGATACCGCTGCCACCCGAACCACAAGGGCAACCGTGCTCGACCCGAAACTGACCCCGCGCGGGATCGTCGACTCGCTCGATCGCTACGTCATCGGCCAGGACGACGCGAAGAAGACCGTCGCGGTCGCCGTCTACGCTCACTTCCGAAAAATTGCGCAGTCGGCGCAGGACGGGGTGCCGATCACCAAGAGCAACGTGCTGATGATCGGGCCGTCGGGCACCGGCAAGACGCTGATGTGCGAGACGCTGGCGCGCATTCTCGGCGTGCCGTTCGTCACGGCGGAGGCGACCTCGCTCGCCCAGACGCGCTACGTCAGCGACGAAATCGAGGCCATTCTGCAGCGGCTCGTCGACAAGGCCGCGGGCGACATCGAAAAAGCGCAGCAGGGGATCGTCTTCATCGACGAGATCGACAAGCTCAAGGCAGGCAAGGAGCCGCGCGCGGTGTCGGGGGAAAGCGTCCAGCATGCGCTGCTGAAGATCATGGAGGGCTCGCAGGTCAAGCTCCCCGACGATCGCTACGTCGACACGACGAACATCCTGTTCATCTGCGGCGGCGCGTTCGTCGGCCTCGACGACATCATGACGCAGACGCACGGCTTCGGGTTCATCTCGACCGACAACGCCGACAACAAGCGGATCCTCGACCGGCTCAACACGCGCGTGAAGCCGACCGACCTCTTCGTGTTCGGGCTGATCCCGGAATTCACCGGCCGCCTGCCGATCATCGCGCGCTTCGGCGACCTCACCCGCGAAATGCTGGTGCGCATCCTCACCGAGCCCAGGGATTCGATCTACAGCCAGTTCCAGCAGATCTTCCGCCACGAAGGCGTGGAGCTCACCGTCGAGCGCAAGGTCTTCGAGCAGATCTCGGAAATCGCCATCGAGTACAAGACCGGCGCGCGGAGCCTGCGCGGCATCTTCGAGGAGCTCATCTCGCCGATCCTGTTCGTCGTGCCCGAGAACCCCGCGATCCGGAAGGTCGGCATCGCGTCGCTGTTCACCGATCCGGTCTTCGTGACCGACGGCGAAAGGGCGACCGGGACGTAACGGGGTTCGCCGAGCGCCGCCCGAGACACGCATGGCCGAGTCCTTCGACGCGATCGTCATCGGCACCGGTCAGGCCGGCCCCGCGCTCGCCGTTCGCCTGGCCGGCGCCGGCCGCAAGGTCGCGATCGTCGAGCGGAAGCTGGTCGGCGGCACCTGCGTCAACAACGGCTGCATTCCGACCAAGACGCTGATCGCGAGCGCGCGCGCCGCGCACGTCGCGCGAACCGCGGCGTCCTTCGGCGTCGTCGTCGACGGCGCGGTGCGCGTCGACATGGCGCGCGTGAAGGCGCGCAAGGACGCCGTCGTCGCCCAATCGAACAGCGGCGTCACGAATTGGCTGAACGACACGCCGAACGTGACGCTGATCCGCGGACACGGCCGCTTCGAGGACGCGCGCACGGTCCGTGTCGGCGACCGGCTGCTCACGGCGCCGCAGGTCTTCATCAACACCGGCGGCAGGCCGACGGTGCCGGAATGGCGCGGCCTTTCCGACATCGACTACCTCACGAGCACGCGCATGATGGACGTCGACGTCCTGCCCGAGCACCTGATCGTCGTGGGCGGCAGCTATATCGGCCTCGAATTCGCGCAGATGTACCGGCGCTTCGGCAGCCGGGTCACCGTGGTCGAGATGGCGCCGCGCCTCGTCGCCCGCGAGGACGACGAGGTGTCGGCGGCGATCCGGTCCATCGTGGAGGGCGAAGGCATCGCGGTGCGCGTCAACGCGACGTGCCTCGCCGTCGACAAGCGCGCGGACGGCATCAGCGTCAACGTGAGCTGCGAGGAAGAACCGCGCCAGGTCGCCGGATCGCACGTGCTGCTCGCCGTCGGACGCGTACCCAACACCGGCGACCTCGGGCTCGACAAGGCAGGCGTTGCGGTCGACGCGCGCGGCTACATTACCGTCGACGACGAATTGCGGACCAACGTGCCGGGCATCTTCGCGCTCGGCGACGTCAACGGGCGCGGCGCATTCACGCATACGTCGTACAACGACTACGAGATCGTCGCCGCCAACCTGCTCGACGGCGACCGGCGCCGCGTCACCGACCGCGTTCCCGTTTACGCCTTGTTCACCGATCCGCCGCTTGCACGCGCCGGGATGACCGAACGCGAGGTCCGGGCATCGGGGCGGCCGGCGCTCGTCGGCCACATGCCGATGAAGCGCGTCGGCCGCGCGCGCGAGCGCTCCGAAACGCAGGGCTTCATGCAGGTGCTGGTCGACGCCGAGACCAAGCGCATCCTGGGCGCGGCGCTCCTCGGCATCGAGGCCGACGAAGCGATCCACTGCATCATCGACGTCATGGCAAGCGGCCTGCCCTATACCGCCATCAGCAGGACCATGCACATCCATCCGACCGTGGCCGAGCTCATCCCCACGCTGCTCGGACAGCTGAAACCCCTGGCGGCAAATCCAGCGCCGCGATGAACGCTACGCCTGCCGCGGGTCGAGCGCGTCGCGCAGCCCGTCGCCCAGCAGGTTGAACGACAGCACGAGCACGAAGATCGAGACGCCCGGCCAGATCGCCATCCAGGGCGCCTGCTCGACGTAGTTCTTCGCCGTGTTGAGCATGCTCCCCCAGCTCGGCGCGGGCGGCTGCTGCCCGAGACCCAGGAACGAGAGGCTCGCCTCGGCGATCACCGCCGCGGCGATCGCAAGCGTGGCCTGGACGATGAGCGGCGGCACGACGTTGGGCAGGATGTGGCGCAGCGCAATCCGCCAGTGCGGGTTGCCGACGGCGCGCGCGGCTTCGACGTAGTCCTCGACCTTGACCGCGAGCACCTGCGCGCGAGTCAGCCGGATGAACACGGGAGTCGCCGAAATGCCGATCGCGATCATCGCGTTGGTGAGGCTCGGCCCGAGGAATGCGGCAAGCGCGATCGCGAGGATCAGGAACGGCGTCGCGAGCATGGCGTCGGTGACGCGCGAGATGACGCCATCCGTCCACCGTCCGACGTACCCCGCGAGGAGACCGACCGGGATGCCGAGCGACAACGAGATCAGCACCGACACCACGCCTGCGAGCAGCGAGGCGCGGGCGCCGAAGATCACGCGCGAGAGCACGTCGCGCCCGAGCTCGTCGGTGCCGAAGAGATGCACCGCCGAGGGAGCCTTGCGGATCGCGCTCCAGCTCGTCGCGACCGGGTCGTAGGGCGCGATGAGCGGCGCCGCGAGCGCGAGCCCGACGAAGGCGGCGACGACGACGAGGCCGACCATCGCCGACGGCCGGCGCAACAGGCGGGACAGCGCCCGCTGGCCGGGGCTCGTCTCGCGTGGGAGGACGTCGATTGCCAGGGTCGCCATCAGCTCCGCATCCTCGGATTGACGAGAAAATAGGCGACGTCGGCGAGCAGGTTGAGCGTGATGTACACGGTGGCGGTGAACAGCACGACGCCCTGCACGACCGCGTAGTCGCGGTTGAACACCGCGTCGACGATCAGCTTGCCGAAGCCCGGAATGGTGAAGACCTGCTCGGTCAGGACGGCACCCGACAGCAGCGTGCCGAATTCGAGCGCGCCCAGCGTGATGATGGGCACCAGCGCGTTGCGCAGCGCGTGATGGAGCACGACGACCCGCTCGTCCAGCCCCTTGGCGCGCGCCGTGCGGACGTAGTCGGACGACAGCACCTGCAGCATCGCGCTGCGCGTATGGCGCATCAGCACCGCGGCGATCGCGTTGCCGAGGACGAACGCCGGCATGATCATCGACGCGAGATTGGCGCGAAGGTCCTCGAACGGGCTCACGTAGCCCGACGCCGGCAGCCAGCCGAGCGACACCGAAAAAAGCAGGATCAGCATGATCCCGAGCCAGAAGTTGGGCGTGGACAGTCCCCACAGCGCGACGGCGTTCGCCGCGTAGTCCCACGCCGTTCCCTTGTATACCGCGGAAACGATGCCCGCGGGAATGCCGATCGCGAGCGCGATCACGATGGCCATCGCGGCGAGCTGGATCGTCACCGGCAGCTTCTCGGCGATCAGCGCGGTCACCGGCTTTTGCATCCGCATCGATTCACCGAGGTCGCCGCGCAGCACGCCACCGAGCCAATACGCGTAGCGGACCGGGAGCGCCTCGTCCAGATGCATCTTCGCGCGCAGGTGGGCCACGACGCTCGGGTCGCGATCCTCGCCCGCGAGCACCACCGCGGCGTCTCCGGGCAGCAGCTGCTGCAGCCCGAACACCAGCATCGAGACCAACAGCAGCGTCGGGACGATCGTCGCGAGCCGATGCCCGAGGAAGCGCGACATGCGCGTGTCAGCTGCCGTTGCCGAGTTTCAAACCCTGGACGCGAACGAGGCCGTCCGGCACCGTGCGCAGGCCGGAGAGCTTGTTCGAGTACGCCCACAACCAGTGCCGGTGATAGAGATAGATGATCGGGCGATCCTTGAGCACGATCGCGGCGATCTGGTCGTACGCCTTCTTCCGCTCCGCCAGGTCGCCCGCACGTCCGCGCCCGCACCAGCAGCTCGTCGACCTCCTTGTTGCAGTAGCCGGAATAGTTGAGCGGCTGCTTGCACCCGTTGAAGCTGAAGATGTTGCCGTCGGGGTCGGCGCGGCCGCTCCAGCCCAGCACGTAGGCGTCGAACTGGCCCTTGTCGGCGAGGTCGAGCGAGGTCGCGAACTCGGTGGCCTGCAGCTTCACGTCGAAGCCGGCTTCCTTGACCATCGCCTGCACGACCTGCGCGAGCTTCTGCCCATCGGCGGTCGTCGGCGCCATCAGCGTGAGCGTCGGGTTGGGAACGCCGGCCTCCTGCAGCAGCTTCTTCGCCTTGGCGACATCGCGCTTCGGGATCGGCATGTTCTTCGCGTAGAAGGCGTTCGTCGGCGCGACCCACTGGTTGCCCGCGTCCGCCTCGCCCTCCATCACGACCTGGACGATGCCGTCGCGGTCGAGCGCGAGCTCGAAGGCCTCGCGGACGCGCGGATCCTTGCCGAGCGGGTTCTTCTGCGCGAGGTCGCTCTTGCCGGTGTTGATCGTGATCCCCTGATAGCCGATCTCGGTGATCTTCGAGAGCTTGAACCGCGCATCAGACTTGACGGCCGGCACATCGGACGGCGCGAGGCGCTCGACGAAGTCGAGCTGGCCCGACTTCAGGTTCGCGAGGCGCACCGTCGAGTCGACGATCGGCAGGTAGACGATCTTGTCGAGATGCACCTGGCCCTTGTTCCAGTAGTTCGGATACCGCTCGAGCACGATGCGGTCCTGCGCGACCCGCTCGGCGAACTTGAACGGCCCCGTGCACACCGGATTGGCGCCGAACTTGTCGCCCGCGGCCTGCGCCGCCTTCGGCGACACGATCATCCCGGCGCGATCGGCCAGTGCCGCGAGCAGCGGCGAGAACGGCGCCGAGAGGTTGAGCCGCACCGTCATCGGGTCGACGACGTCGATCGTCGTCACCGGCGCGAGCTCGCCCTTGCGGTTGCTGCCCGCCATCGTCTTGTGCCGCTCGAGGCTGTACTTGACCGCGGCCGCGTCGAGCTTCTCGCCGTCGTGGAACGTGACGCCGGGCCGTAGATGGATCGTCAGCGCCTTGCCGTCGGGCGCCCATTCGTAGCTCGTCGCGAGCTGCGGGACGATGGCGAGCTTCTCATCGATGTCGAAGAGCTTGTCGCAGAGCGCCGAGAAGACGATCCGGCCGACGAACGTCCGCGCGAGCGTCGGATCGAGCACGTCGGGATCTTCGGCCAGGCCGATGCGCAGCGTCTGCGCGCCGGCCGGCGCGCAAGCGAGCATCGCGGCGAATGCGGATGCCGCGGCAATCAGCGCGCATCGCGGAGTCGGGGTCATGTTGAAATCTCCGTAGTGGGGTAAGGGACTTTGCTAGGCGGGACCACGAGGGATCGCCGAGGCTGTCGATGAGAATAGCACTTGCGTGCGGCGCGCCGTATGCCTCACGCGGGCGGCGAACGGAACGCCGCCTGGAGGCGCAGGAGCCGCGCATTCCGCGGCAGCGCGGCCGCATCCGGGGCGAATTCCGTCGGCGCCGGCAGGTCACGCCAGAAGTGGCAGGCGACCCCGTGCCCAGCGTCGAATTCGAGTGCCGGCGTCTCCTCGGCGCACTTCGCTCGCGCATGCGGGCAGCGCGTGCGAAACCCGCATCCCGACGGCGGATCCATGGGATTGGGCACGTCGCCCGCGATGAGCATCCGCTGCCGCCGCAGCGCGGGCTCCGGCACGGGGATGGACGCCAGCAGCGCCTGCGTGTACGGATGGCGCGGCGACGCGAAGAGCGCGCGCTTGTCGGCGTACTCGACGATCCGTCCGAGGTACATGACGGCAACGCGGGTCGCGATGTGCCGGACCACGGCGAGATCGTGCGCGATGAAGATGTAGGCGAGGCCGAGCCGCTGCTGCAGATCGCGCAGCAGGTTGATGACCTGCGCCTGGATCGAGACGTCGAGCGCGGAAACCGGCTCGTCGCATACGATGAGCCGCGGCTCGACGGCCAGCGCGCGCGCGATGCCGATGCGCTGGCGCTGGCCGCCCGAAAATTCATGCGGATAGCGCCGCGCGTGGATCGGCGCGAGGCCGACCTGCTGCAGCACTTCGGCGACGCGTTCCGCGCGGCGCCCCTCCGCGAGGCCGTGCAGCGCCAGCGGCTCGGCGAGCATCTGCCCGATCGTCATCCGCGGATTGAGCGACGCGAACGGGTCCTGGAAGATGATCTGCAGCGCGCGGCGGTGCCGCCGCATCGCTTCGCCGGAGAGCGTCGTAAGGTCCTCACCGTCGAACAGGACGGTGCCCGCGGTCGGCTCGAGCAGGCGCAGCACGAGACGCCCCGTCGTCGATTTTCCGCAGCCCGATTCGCCGACAAGCGCAAGCGTCTCGCCGATGGCGAGCTCGAAGTCGACGCCGTCCACCGCGCGCACGAACCCGCTCGCGCGTCCGAAAAACCCTTGCCGCACGGGAAAGTGCTTGACGAGTCCCCGGGCGCGAAGCAGCGGTTCGGACACTCCGTCTCCCGCGCGCAGGAGAGCGCCGGGTTGAAGATTGCTCACGCGTCCATCTCCCCTTCGAGCGGCGCGCGCCAGCATGCGGCCGAATGTCCCGGCGCGATGTCGACCAGCGACGGATCCTCGCGCCGGCAGCGTTCGATGGCGAACGGACACCGCGGATGGAAGCGGCAGCCCTGCACGGCGGCCTCCGGCCCCGGCACCTGGCCTTCGATCGCGGCGAGCCGGTCCTGCTCGAGATGCAGGCGCGGAATCGACCCAAGGAGCCCGATCGTGTACGGATGCTGCGGCTCCGCGAACAGCGCGGCAACCGGCGCGCGCTCGACGATGCGGCCCGCGTACATGACGACGACGTCGTCCGCGACTTCGGCGACGACGCCGAGGTCGTGCGTGATGAGGACGATGGCGGTGCCGGTCTCCTCGCGCAACAGGCGCATGAGATCGAGGATCTGCGCCTGGATCGTGACGTCGAGCGCGGTCGTGGGTTCGTCGGCGATGAGGAGCTTCGGGCCGCACGCCAGCGCCATCGCGATCATCACGCGCTGGCGCATGCCGCCCGAAAGCCGGTGCGGATACTCGCCGAATCGATGCTCCGGCGACGGGATGCGCACCTTGCGCAGCATCTCGATCGCCCGCGCCTTCGCGTCGGCACGGCTGCCCGGGCGATGACGCAGGATCACCTCGACGATCTGGTCGCCGACGGTGAAGGCCGGATTGAGCGAGGTCATCGGCTCCTGGAAGATCATGCCGATGCGGTTGCCGCGCAGCTCGCGCATCGCCGCCGGCGGCAGCGTCAGGAGGTCCGTTCCCTCGAACACGATCTCGCCCGCGGCGACCCGGCCGGGCGGCTGCGGGACGAGACCCATGATCGACAGTGCGGTGACGCTCTTGCCGCAGCCCGATTCGCCGACGATGCCGAGCGTGCGCCCGGGAGCGACTTCGAAGCTCACGCCGTCGACCGCGGGAATCTCGCGCCCTTCGACCTTGAACAACGTCCGCAGATTCCGGACCTCCAGCAAGTTGCTCATCGATTCGGGCGCGTCCGTTCCGCCACGAACCGCGCGATGCGCTCCTCGATGTCGGCGCGGTCGACGATGCCCGCGGGATGCGCGCGCGATGGCAGGCAGGCGACGAACGGCTGCAGTCGATCGCCGCTCTTTTCGTAGAGGCGACGCAGCTCGCGAAACGGCTCCTCGTGGTCGTCGACGCGAAGGTCGAGCGCGGGATACGACTCGGTCGTGTACACGAGGAGCGCCGCCGCCTGCTTGCCGCGCTTGTCGCCGCCCGCCGCATCGCCCGCTTCCAGCGCGACGAGAAGGCGCAGGGCGAACGGCAAGGCGGCCGATTTCTCGTAGGCGGCCGCAGTTTCGCGCAGCACCTGCGGCCCGGCGAGCATGTTGCCGGCGACGCTGTAGTGCTCGCTCGCGACATGGCCGCACCACTCGATGCACGCCCGGCCGGTGTGTGCGGCGACGCGACCGCGCGCGTCGAGGACGTGCACCTGCCGATGGTCGCGCCCGGCGTCGGGCTCGATCAGCATGCGCACGACTTCGTCGGGCGGCGTCCCTTCCGCGAGCAGCGCGAGACCGGGCTCGCCGTACATCGGATTGACGAGCGCCTGCGTCGCGAGCGCGCCGACGCCGCTGCGCACGTGCGGGCACAACGCCCCGACCGCGAGGAAACGGCTCGCAATCGCGATGCCGAAGGCGCCATCGGCATCGTGCGCAAGGAGCGACCAGGTCATGGCGTCAGCAAAATGAGAGCTCGGTCATCGCACGCGCCTTGCGTGCAAAAGCGGAAATTCCGCGCGCCGCTCGAATCCGAGCGCGCGATAGGTCTCGATGGCGCCGGCGTTCGTGCCGATCACGTGCAGGAACGGGGTTTGCCCCGCGCGCAGCATCCGGTTGACGACCCGGCCGGTCAGCGCCCGCGCATAACCCCGCCGCTGCACGTCGGGATGCGTGCAGATGCCGCTCACTTCCCGGCATTCGCCCACCCACATCCGTTCGCCGGCCATCGCGACCAGGCGACCGCGTTCACGGATGCCGATGAATTGCCCCAGTTCGACGGTGCGCTGACGAAACGGTCCCGGGTGCGTGAGTTCGACCAGCGCCAGCATGTCGGCGACATCGGATTCGCCGAGCGCAACGCTTTGGACGTCGCCCTCCGGCAACGGCGAGCGATCGATTCGAATCATTTGCGCGAGCGACGTTTCCAGCACGGTCTCCCAGTTCGAGGAGAGCGCCGGCACGCTGGGCCCGATCGCCCCGATGTCATCGCCGACCGCGACCAGCGCCTCCAGCGCCTCGACGCTCGCCTCGCCCGCTGCGGGAAATCCGGCGATCGGAGAGATGTCGGGTGGATAGCGACGCACGCGCGCCCCGCCCAGCGCGAGATGCGCGTGGCGGCTCGGCCAGGCAAGACCAGGCGGGGTTGTCGAGCTGACGTTCGAGGTCGGTCGAGGCCATGTCCGTGCAGCCGGGATACGGCAGAGACCCCAAGTGTAGCGTTGCCGCGGCGAAAGCGGCCGGCGCGGACGTCGCCCCGGCGCCGGCGAAAGTGGTAACCTGATCCGCACCGCACCGCCCTCCCCCATGCGGGCGTTCATGACCAAGCCCATCCTGACCATCCTCGGTCACCCCGAGCCGCGGCCGGAGCGGCTCTGTCGCGCGCTCGCCGAGGCCTATCATGCCGGCGCGTCGGAAGGCGGCCACGAGGTCGCGGTGATCGACGTCGCGCGGCTCGATTTCGTCGGCGTCGAGCCCATCCACGAGACGCTGATCGGGATGGTCGAGGGGCGCGATGCCGCCACCCGCGCGCGCTGGCTCGTCCGCGCGACGGAACTCGGCAGGCGCGGCGGATAATGCGCTCGAACTGGAACCGGCGACCCTACCCGCTCCCCATGCCCAGACGCTGGCTCGACTTCCTCTATGCGCACGCCTGGCTCACCTTCGTGCTGATGGTGACGTTCTTCCTGTTCTTCGGCGTCACGTCGGTCAACCTGTTCGTGCTGCTCAAGATGAACATCGACCTGTTCATCCAGTACGGGCTGATGGTGATCGAAGACGGCGCGCTCGAGCAGCTCTTCGACCTCATCCTGTCGGCGACCCTCAGCATCCTCTTCTACCTGGTGTTCAAGGTCTGCGAGCGGATCCTGGTCGAGAGGCTCACGGCAAAGAAATTCGGCACCGGCGACGATGCACCGCCGGATTCACCGGCCCGCTGATCCGGTGCGCCGTCAGCCTTGCGGCGCGGAACGGACCCGGCCGAACCAAAGCACAGACAATCCCGCGGCGGCAATCATCAGCGCCGCGGCGAACGCGCACAGCAGCGCCGAGATTTCGGTTTCCTTCTTCTCCAGCACGTAGCGGGCATTGAGCGTCTCGTAGACCTTCTTGAGGTCGGCGCCGCTGCCGGCATGGAAGTATTCGGCGGCCGTTGCCTGCGCGATCGCCTTCAGCGCCTCCTCGTCGAAGCGCATGTAGATCGACATTCCGTCGGCATCCGCGGTGGTGCCCTGCGAGTTGCCGAAGCCGACGGTGTAGACCTTGATGCCGCGGTCGGCCGCGAGCTTGGCGGCGTCGAGCGTGTCGGGGCCGGTCGTGCGTCGGCCGTCGGTCAGGAGGATGATCGCGCCGGAGTGGTTCGATCCCGGCGGCACGGCCTTGAATTCCTTCTTCGGCGCGGCCTTGGGCTTGTCGATGGCCGCACTGCGCGTGCCTTCGCGCCATCCGCGCGCGCTGGTGTTCGCGGCCTCGAGCTCCGCGGCGTCCTCGGGGAACAGCGCCGCCAGCGACACGATGATGCCGCTGCCGATCGCCGTGTGGAGCTGCAGCTGCAGCCGGTCGATGGCCTCGACGAGCTCCTTGCGCTCCGAGGTCGGCTTCTGGACGATCGACGCCGAGCCGGCGAAGGCGACGACGCCGATGCGCACGTCCGACGGCTGTTCCTGCACGAACGCCTTGGCGGCCTCGCGCGCCGCGGCGAGGCGCGAGGGCTGGACGTCGGTCGCGCGCATCGACAGCGAGACGTCCATCGCCAGGATGATCGTGCGCTGCTCCGATGGCAGCGTGATCACGGCGCTCGGCCGCGCCATCGCCACGATCAGCGCGCCGAACGCGAGCAGGAACAGCAGTGGCGGAATGTGGCGGCGATAACGCGCCTGCGGCCCCATCGCCGCGCGGATCAGCCCGAGGCTCGCGTAGCGGACGGCGGCCCGCGACCGCCGGCGCTGCAGCAGCACATACAATCCCGCCAGCATCGGCAAGGCCAGCAACAGCCACAGTGCAAGCGGCGCCTCGAACGTCATGCGTCTTAGTCCTTCCCGTCAGCGGCTATTTTCCCGCCGATGTGGTCCACGGCACAATGGGCGGCGCGGTGTCCGGCGGCGAACCGGAAATGTTACGCTGCCGGCATGACCCGGAATGGCCATGCTTGGGCTTGACCGCATCGACGGCGTAACCGGATCGATCGTGCGGACGCGCGCCGCCGCTGCGCGCTCCTCATCGCCGTGTTCGCGACGATTTCCTCGCCGCCCGGCGACGCGTACTACGACGCGACGAAGAATTACGTCGAATCGCCGGCGGTCGCCGCGCGCTTTCCCGATCTGGTCACGCCCATCGCCACGCCGGCGCTCCGCGCCAACCGGCGCTATTTCACGGACTACGCGGAAATGATGAAGTTCCTGGACGAGCTCGCCGCCCGTGCGCCGGACATGCGCATGCAGGTCGCGGGCCAGTCGCAGGAGGACCGCGCGATCCCGCTCCTCATCTTCGCGCATCCGCCGACCCGCAGCGCGGCGGACCTCGCCGCGAACGGCAAGCCGACGGTCCTTGTGATCGGGCAGCAGCACGGCAACGAGCCCGGAGGCGGTGAAGCGGCTCTGGCGCTCGCGCTGCAGCTCGCCGGCGAGCGGCGCGCGGTGCTCGACCGCGTCAACGTGCTGATCGTGCCGCGGGCCAACCCGGATGGCGCGCAGAATTACACGCGGGGCACCGTCAACGGCTTCGACGTCAACCGCGACCACCTGCTGCAGTGGACCCCCGAAGGACGCGCGTTGGGACGCATCTTCGCCGCCTACCAGCCGGCCGTGGTCATCGACAGCCACGAATTCGGGGTCAAGACGCGCTGGTTCGAGAAGTTCGGCGCGGTGCAGCGCTACGACGTGCTGATCCAGTATGCGACGGTCCCGAACCTTGCGCCGGCCATCGCCGAGGCCTCGGAAACGATGTTCAGGGTCCCACTCGCGCGCGCGCTCGATGCCGCCGGATTCGCGCATTCCTGGTATTTCGCGACGTCCTACGACATGGACGACCTCAAGGTGTCGATGGGCGGGGTCGTGCCGGACACCGGGCGCAACGTCGCGGGGCTCCGCAACGC
Source organism: uncultured beta proteobacterium (assembly GCA_963816925.1). Classification (GTDB taxonomy): domain Bacteria; phylum Pseudomonadota; class Gammaproteobacteria; order Burkholderiales; family Casimicrobiaceae; genus CAIWHR01. The sequence continues at coordinate 55,898 of CAWFMY010000016.1, forward strand.
GATCAGCTTCCTCGTCGAATCCCGCGGCGTCGGCCTCGGCCTCGCGCACATGCGCCGCCGGGTCGAGAGCCACCTCGTGGCGAACAACGCGATCATCGACATCACCGCGCGCAACGCGGCGGCGATCCTCGCGCTCGAAAAGCACGCGCGCGACGACGTCGTGGCCGCTGCCGGGAAGGGCGAATTCGTGGTGACCGGCGCCGCCACGCCCGGGCGCAATACGCTCGTCATGCTCGATCCCGACACCGGCGCGGACAAACCGGTCGAGGTCGACTGGTCGAACGCGCTCGAGATACGGCCGACCCTTGTTCGCACGCGTCCCTACGGATACCTGCTTCCGGCGTCGCAGGCGGCCGCCGCGGACCGGTTGCGCAATCTCGGCGCGACGGTCCTGCGGGTCGACGGCGACGGCACGGCCGACGTCGAGCGGTTCCGCATTGCCGGGGCGGTCGTGGCGAAAAAGGACGACGTGCGCCGCAACGACGAGGAGAACGCGATCAAGGTCGTAAACCTGACGACGGTCATCGAGAAAACGACCTTGCCCGTGCGCGCGGGCGACCTGTACGTGCCGCTCGACCAGCCGCTCGGCAATGTGATCGCCGCCGCGCTCGAGCCGGACACCCAGAGCAGCTACGCCGCGAATTACGCGATCACGTTTCCGGGGCCGCGCGATCCCGACCGCTATGTACGGGTTTATCGCGTCGTTTCACCGCTGCGCACGCCGACCACGCCGTGGCGTGGCCCGTAGCGAATTGCCGAAACACCTCAACTAACCGATACGATTCAACAGGTTGTCGGGTCTGTGACCCGCCGGTTCGTCACTTGGCGATGGCCGCCTTGCGTTGTGCGAGGTCGATGTCCAGGTACTTGTAGTAGCTCGTGAAGATCGGGGGCGCATAGCCTCGCACCCACGGCTGCAGGATGTTGCTCTCGAGCCGGAACATGGCGGGCAACTCGGGCATCCACGTAAGCGCGATCTCGTTCATCTTTCGCGCGGCGGCAATCTGCTCGGCGCTGGTCGCGCTGCGCAGGAATTCCTCCGCCGCCCGGTCGTAATCCGCGTTCTTGAATTGCGTGACGTTCACGCGCTGCGGTTGGCGGCTGTGCAGTTGCGACATGACCGCGTAACCGGCGGGCGAGCCGCCGAACCCGCCGAAATAGGTCTGGAACTGTCCGCGCTCCAGCTCCTTGATCGCATCCTGGAACGGCGTGACATGGAAGTCCGTGCGCAGGCCAACGGCCTCGAGGTTCTTCTGCCACAGCGTCTGGACCTCGCGCATGATCGCCCCGGAACGCAGCGTCATGTTGATCGTCAGCGGTTTGCCGTCGGGCGTCTTGCGGAAGCCCTCCGCGTCGCGCGCCTTGTAGCCGAAGCGGTCGAGGAGCGCATTCGCCGCCGCGGGGTCGTACAGCGCCTTCAGCGGACGCGACGGGTCGTGGCCGCCCACGCCGGGCGGCACGAACTGGTTCGCCGGCAGCGCCTGCCCCGCGTAGACGACGCGGATCAACGCGTCCACGTCGACCGCGTACGCCATCGCGCGCCGCAGCGCGACGCGATCCTTGTCCATTCCGCCAATGACGGGGTCCTTCATGTTGAAATAGAACTTGAACGTGAACGGCTCGGGAAATACGAGGCGAACGTAGCCGCGGGCCGCGTACTCGGGCTTGAGCTTGCCGTCGGTGACGAGGCGGCTCGCGATATCGCCGCGCAGCACGATGACGTCGAGGCCGCCGCGCTCGAACTGCAGCAGGCGGGGCAGGTCCTCGTCCATGATCGCGATGTCGATTGCCCCGATCTGCGGAATGACCTTGCCTTTCATGCTGCGCTCGAGCGCCGCATTCGCCGGATCGTCGCTCGCGGGAAAGGTCGCCGGGCGGTAGTGCGGATTCGCCTCCAGCACGAGGCGCGAGCCACGTTTCCATTCCTTCAACATGTAGGGTCCGGTGCCCACGGCCCGGGTCTTGACGTCCCGGCCCGCCACCTCGACCACCTCGCGCGCGGATGCGGGGACGAAGCTCAACGTGTCGCGGATGGTCGGATAGTTGACCTCGGTCAGACGCAGTTGCAGCGTGTAGCGATCGAGCGCCTTCAGGCCTTCGATCGGGCGGTCGAAATCGAACTTGCCCGATTTCGCGGCGGCGTCGACGACCGGCCGCGCGCCGATCAGGAGATCGGTGAGGATCGGCTGTCCTCCACGCCGTCCATTGGGATCCATCCAGCGCTTGTACGAATAGACGTAGTCTTCGGCCGTAAGCTCGCGCGGCTTCCCGCCGAACGCCGGGTCGTCGGTGAAGAGGATCCCCTTCTTCATCCGGACGGTCCACGTCTTGCCGCCGTCGGTGATCTCGGGCGCCGCCGCGGCCGTGAGCGGCGCCAGCGTCGGCGGTGACGCGAAGTAGTCCCACTCGTAGAGCGGCTCGAAGATCGCCATGACGATCTGGAACGACGGATCGTCGGCAAACTGCTGAGGATCGAGCGTGTCGATGTCCGGCGACGCGATGCGCAGCACCTTCGCCGGATCGGCGGCGTGGGCGGCGAATGCGAAGGCGCACGCCGCGAGAAATGGCAGGACAGAGCGTCCTCGAGCAATCGTCATGCCGCTTCCACGAGAGGATCGGGGCGCCATGATAGCGCGCACCGCGGCAGCGGCATCGACTACTCGAGCATGTTTTCCCGTTGCTCCAGGTTGACGCTGAGCTCGTAGAGGTCGTCGTCGAGCGCGTCGCGCGCCGAGACCATGCCGAGCGGCCGGCCATGCTCGGCGACGGGAAGGTGCCGGAAGCCGCCGCGATGCATGATCCGCATCGCGTGCAGGAAAGGCTCGTCGGGGTGGATCGTCTGCGGCTGCGGCGTCATCACCTCGGAGAGCAGCGTGGTCTCCGGATTGCGCGCCGGGGCGATCACCCGGAAGAGCGCGTCGCGCTCGGTGAAGATGCCGATGAGCTTCGAGCCTTCGACGATCATCAGCGCGCCCTTGCCTTGCGCCTTCATCAGATGGGCGGCTTCGAGGACGGTGGTGGATTTCGGCACCGTGAGCGGGGTTTGGGAGGCGACGACGGAGCGGACGGAGCGGATTGCCATGGAACCCTCGTAATGCGGACCGGAACGAGGCCATTGGGCGCCCGTGGAGAATTGAAGTCAAGGGACCGGAGGCGCGGAACTGTTGACGAGGATCAGAGGTCAGCTTATGTTGGCGCTGCAACCCGGCGCGCGGTGCGCCGCTCGGGCACGCAGACGGCCGTCGTCGAAGCGGCCGTAACGTCTTGCAGGAGAACGGAACCGTGCAAACTCATCGACCTGGCGGACTTCGCCTCGCGCTCGTGGCCGCCGGAATGGCCCTCGCGATCGCGCCGGCGGTCGCGCTTGCCGCCAAAGTCACCGAGTGCACCAAAATCGGCGTCTGCTATTGCGTCAACGACGAGCTCAAACCCGTCATCGCGGCCAAGGTCGACCGTTTTCGCGCGGTGATCGCCGAGCAGCGCAAGGCGGGCAAGGCGGTCGGCTACCTGAGCGTCCCGCTGTCGTCCGCGGGCGGCGGCAATTTCGACATCAACGCCGAAGTCGCGATGAGCGCGAAGGATGCGATCGAAAAGCGCTTCGGCGCCGACTACCTCTATGTCGTGAATCCCGGGAACGCTCGACGCCGACCTGCCCAAGGGCACCGGCGCCGACTACATGCTGATGTGGACGACGCTGCTCGAGGGGCCGGACGGCCTCGGCGATTTCGACTTCGTCTATTTCGCCGGGCCCCAGGACTTCGCCCGCTACTTCAAGTTCGACGGCAATGCCGACATGGCCAAGCTGGACGCGTTTTTCGACCAGCGGGTGAAGACGGATCCGAAATTCGAGAAAGCCGTGGCGGGCGGGCTGACGAAGCCGATGTTCCGCCGCTATTACGCGTTGCGCGCGTCGTCGACGGTAAGCCGGGGAGCGCACGACGAATGGAACATCTTCCGGGTGCTGAACGAACGCCGGCGCGCAGACGGCAAGCTCGGCGCGCCCAACCAGATTCCCGTGCTGTTCGACGGCCGCGGCGTCCCCCCGTCGGAGCACGAGGGATCGGTTTCCGACGGCTATATCGGCAAGTGCGCGCCGTGAGATTCCCATTGGCATCCCTGACGATCCTCGACCAAGGAGAACGATGATGCGATCGACCTGGTGCAGTGCCCTGCTCGCCGGGGTCGCGTTCGGTGCGCTGCAGGCGCCGGCGCTGGCGACCACCTGCTATTTCGTCTACAACCGCAGCGACACCGTCATCTACCGTGACGCCCAACCCCCGGTCGACATGAGCATCCGCGGCGATGCTGCCCGCGAGGCCATGCGGCAGCGCGGCGAGTACCTGCTGTTCGTCGACACCGACCGCTGCGCCCCGCTCGCTTTCCTGACCGGGCCCGGCACGCCGGGAACGCTGACGGTCGACCAGATCGTCGCCGGGTATCCGACCATGGCAGCGACCGAGGGCATTCCGGCCAACTCGGCCGCGCCCGCAAAAGGCGGAGCGACCACGACACGCACGGTCGGCGTGGCACGGGGCGGCGTCGGCATGACGCGAACGCAACCGGCATCGCCGGCGAAGAAGTAGCGGCGGGCGACGCATCGCGTGCCGGTGATGCGCAAGATCGCGCTCTACAGCCGCAGCACGAAGCCTTCGCCGCAGGCGGCGGCGGAGGCGCCCGCGCCGGCCACGGCGGTTGCATCCCGCCCGAAGTGGCGGAACGCGTTGCGCGAGCGCCGGCAATCGTTGCTGCTGGTCGCGGCGGGCGGCCTCTGCGCCCTCGCCGCGGTCATCCTCTACGCAACGTTCGTGCCGAGGCCGCGCGCGATCACGCAGGAGGACATCGACGCCGCGGTGCTGCACACGTTCGAGACCGCTGCGCTCCCGTCACGCGCGGCGAAGGCCTTCGAGGCCGTCCGCGAATCCGTGGTGCGCGTGCGCGGCCTCGGGCATGAGCAGGAAAAGGACGGTCACATGGTCGAGGGCATCGGCAGCGGCGTGGTGATCGTCGACACCGGGATCATCCTCACCAACCTGCACGTGGTCGCGGGCGCCGAGCGGGTGGAAGTGCGCTTCCACGACGGCTTCGAATCGGAGGCCACCGTCATCGGCGCGCGTCCCGAGCACGATCTCGCGGTCCTCAAGGCCGCGAAGATTCCGGACGACCTTCCCGCCGCGACGCTGCGCTCCACGGCCGATCTGGCGCCGGGCGACGAGGTGGTCGCCGTCGGCTATCCGTTCGGCATCGGACCGTCGGTGTCGTCCGGCGTCATCTCGGGCCTCGCCCGGGAGTACCGCTCGCCCAAAGGAGAGCGCGTGCTGACGAACCTCATCCAGTTCGACGCGGCGGCCAATCCCGGCAATTCGGGCGGGCCGCTCGTCACCATGGACGGCGAAGTCGTCGGCATCGTCACCGCGATCCTCAACCCGACCGACCAGCGCGTGTTCATCGGCATCGGCTTTGCGGTGCCGATCGAGAATGCGGCAGCGGCGATCGGCGTATCTCCGTTCTGAGACCGTTCTGAGACCGTACTGATTTTTTCCGACACGCCAGTCCCCGGAGGTATCGAGCCCATGCAGGATCCCACCAACCACGGCGGCGTGACGCCGCTGATGGAGCGCATTCTCTACGAGGTCAAGCGGATCGTCGTCGGGCAGGACCATTTTCTCGAGCGCGTTCTGGTGGCGATCCTCGCGCAGGGGCACCTGCTCGTCGAAGGCGTCCCGGGCCTTGCGAAGACGCTCACGGTGAAGACGCTCGCGCGCACGATCCGCGGCACGTTCCGCCGGATCCAGTTCACGCCCGACCTCGTCCCGGCCGATCTCGTCGGCACGCGCATCTACAACCAGAAGACCGGCGAGTTCAACACGTCGCTCGGCCCGGTATTCACGCATCTGCTGCTCGCCGACGAAATCAACCGCGCACCGGCGAAGGTGCAAAGCGCGCTGCTCGAGGTGATGCAGGAATGCCAGGTGACGATCGCGGGCGAGACGCACCGCGTCCCCCTTCCGTTCCTCGTGATGGCGACCCAGAATCCGATCGAGACCGAAGGCACGTATCCGCTGCCCGAGGCACAGGTCGACCGCTTCATGATGAAGGTGCTGGTCGGGTATCCCAGCGAAGAGGAGGAGTTCGTCATCGTCGAGCGCGTCACCGGCGTCGCCCAGGACGTCGCGGCGGTCGCCACCACCGACGAGCTCGCCGCCTTGCAGCGGGAATGCCGGACCGGCTACATCGATCCGGCACTCATGCAATATGCCGTCCGGCTCGTCGCGGCGACGCGCACGCCCGAACGGTTCGGAATCAAGGACCTCGCGCGCTACATCACGTTCGGCGCGAGCCCGCGCGCGACGATCCACCTGGTCGAGGCTGCCCGCGCGCTCGCGTTCCTGCGCGGGCGCGCCTACGTGCTGCCCGAGGACGTCACCGACCTCGCGCCGGACGTGCTCCGGCACCGCCTGTCGCTGTCGTACGAGGCGCTCGCCGACGCGGTGACGCCGGACCAGCTCATCGCGCGCATCATGCAGCAGGTGCGAGCGCCGGAGAAACCGCTCGAAACCCATGTCCGCATCGAGCCGCTCGCCAACGCGGGCGCCTGAGTCCGTCCTGCGGCGGCTCGAGTGGACGGTGATCCGTCGGCTCGACGGCGTGCTGCACGGCGATTACCGCACGCTCTTTCGCGGCTACGGGCTCGACCTCGCCGACCTCCGCGAGTACGTCTATCACGACGACGTCCGTCATATCGACTGGAATGTCACCGCGCGGCTGCAGACGCCCTACGTTCGCGAATACCACGAGGAGCGCGAGGTCGCGGCGTGGTTCCTGCTCGACCTCTCGCCGTCGGTCGCGTTCGGCTCGCAGGCCCTCGAGAAGCGGACGGTGGCGGCCGATTTCGTCGCCGTGCTGGCGCGCATCCTCACGGCGCACGGCAATCGGGTCGGCGCGCTGCTTTACGGTGATCGCGTCGACACGGTGATCCCGGCGCGCAGCGGCCGGCGGCAGGTGCTGCACCTGCTGCACCGGATGGAAACGCGGCCGGACGTGAAGCAGGCGAACGCCACCAACCTCGCCGAGCTCCTGCAAATGGCGTGGCGCGTGGCGCCCCGGCGCTCGCTCGTGTTCGTCGTCTCCGATTTCATCAGCACGCCGGGCTGGGCGAAGCCGCTCGCGCATCTCGCGCGGCGCCATGACGTCGTCGCGGTGCGCCTCTACGATCCGCTGGAGATGGAGCTCCCCGATCTCGGCCTTCTGGTCGTGCAGGATGCGGAGACAGGCGAGCAGCTGTTCGTCGACACCCACGATCGCGGCTTCCGCAAGCGCTTCGTTGCCGCGGCGAAGGAGCGTGAAGCCGAGCTGCGGCGGTCGTTCCAGGCGGCGGGCGTGGATGCACTCGAGCTTGCGACCGGCGACGATCTCGTCGACGCGATCCTGCGCTTCGCGGATCTGCGCAAGCGGCGCAGCCAGCTCGCCGCGGGCGGCAGCCTTCCCGCGCATCTCGGACTTCATGTCATGACGTTCGCGTGGCCGCACTTGCTGTGGCTGCTGCTGGCGGTTCCGCTGGTCGTGGCGGTCTACGTGATGCTGCTGCGCCGGAAGCGCAAGTCGGCGCTCAAATATGCGAGCCTCATGCTGATCCGGGACGCGCAGGGCGCCGGGCGCTTTCGCCGCCACGCGCCGCCGCTGCTGTTTCTCGCCGCGCTGATCCTGATGATCGTCGCGGTCGCGCGTCCGGCAGCCGTCGTGACGCTGCCCTCCGCCCACGAAACGGTGATCCTCGCCATGGACGTCTCGGGCAGCATGCGCGCGACCGACGTCAAGCCGAGCCGCATCGTCGCCGCGCAGGAGGCGGCGCGCGGTTTCGTCGCCGACCAGCCGAAGACGACACGGATCGGCGTCGTGTCCTTCGCGGCGACCGCGTCGGTCGTCCAGTCGCCCACGCACAGTCGCGAGGACATCCTCGGCGCGATCGAGCGCTTCCAGCTGCAGCGCGGCACCGCGATCGGCAGCGGCATCCTCGTGTCGTTGAAGACGATCTTTCCCGACGCCGAGTTCGACCTGCGGTCGTTCAACGCCGCGGCGTGACGCGGCAAAGGCGGCCGCGAAAGACGCAGCGAAGGCCATCGATGGGACCCCGGGCAAGGAAACCCCGAAAGCCGTGGCCCCGGGCTCGTATCTGGCGGCGGCGATCATCCTGCTGACCGACGGCCAGACGACGACGGGGCCCGACCCGATCGAAGCCGCGCGCATGGCCGCCGATCGCGGCGTGCGCGTCTACACGGTCGGCGTCGGCACGACGAGCGGCGAGATCATCGGCGCCGAGGGCTGGTCGATGCGCGTGCGCCTCGACGAGGAGTCGCTGAAAACCATCGCCAACGTCACGCGCGGCGAATATTTCTACGCCGGCAACGCGGTCGACCTGCAGAAGATCTACAAGAATCTCAACACCAAGCTCTTCTTCGAGCAGAAGGAAACCGAGATCACGGCGCTGTTCGCGGCGGCCGCCGCCGTACTCGCGCTCCTGTCGGCGACACTGTCGCTGCTCTGGTTCAACCGGATTCTCTAGGGGGATTGCACCCATGGGTCACGATCACGATCCATCGACCACGATCATGGCCACGACCACGGCGGATCCGAGCTGTCCGAGATGGACCTGCGCGTGCGGGCGCTCGAATCCCTGCTCGTCGAAAAGGGCTACGTCGATCCCGCGGCCCTGGATCTGCTGATCGAGAACTACGAGACCCGCGTCGGCCCGCACAACGGCGCCCGCGTCGTCGCCAAGGCCTGGGCCGATGCGCGGTATCGCGAATGGCTGCTCGCGGATGCGACCGCGGCGATCGCATCGCTGGGCTATACCGGTCGCCAGGGCGAGCACATGGTCGCGCTGCCGAACAGCGCGCGCGTGCACAACATGGTCGTCTGCACGCTTTGCTCCTGCTACCCGTGGCCGGTGCTCGGTCTGCCGCCGGTCTGGTACAAATCGGCGCCGTACCGCGCAAGGGCCGTCATCGATCCGCGCGGCGTGCTGGCCGATTTCGGCGTGCGCCTGCCCGATGACGTCGAGGTACGGGTCTGGGATTCGACCGCGGAAATTCGCTATTTGGTGTTGCCGGCGCAGCCACCGGGCACGGACGGCTGGTCGGAGGAGCGGCTGGCGGCGCTGGTCACGCGCGACTCGATGATCGGCACCGGCCTCGCGCGCACACCCGAGCCGCGCACCGCGGCGTCACCATGAACGGCGTGCACGACATGGGCGGCATGCAGGATTTCGGCGCGGTGACGCCCGAAGCGAACGAACCATGGTTTCACCATGCGTGGGAGCGCCGCGCCTTCGCGCTGACGCTCGCGATGGGTGCGACCGGCGCGTGGAACCTCGACCAGGCGCGTTCGGCGCGCGAGAGTCTTCCGCCGGCACGATATCTGGCGAGCACCTATTACGAAATCTGGCTCGGCGGAATGGAGGTGCTCCTGCGCGAACGCGGCCTCGTCAACGCCGCCGAGATCGCGGCCGGGCGCATGCAGGAGCCCGCGCGACCGATCCCGCGGCGGCTCGACGCGGGCGACGTCGCTTCGGCGCTTGCTCGCGGCGCCTCGACACGGCGAACCCTCCCGGGCGCGCCGCGGTTCGCGCCCGGCGATGCGGTGCGGACGCTGAACGTCAATCCGCCGACGCACACGCGGCTGCCGCGGTACTGCCGGGGCAAGCCCGGCACGATCGTCGCGATGCATGGCGCGCATGTCTATCCCGACGTCAATTCCAAGGGCCGCGATGAAGCGCCGCAGTGGCTCTACACCGTGCGCTTCGCGGCGCGCGACCTGTGGGGACCGCATACGAGCGCCGATGCGGTTCACGTCGACTGCTTCGAGCCTTACCTCGAGGCGCGCTGACATGCGAACGCCCGACCCCGACGACATCGCCGGGATGCCGCGCGACGCGGACGGCCCGGTCTTCGGCGCGCCGTGGCAGGCCCAGGCCTTCGCGCTCACGCTGTCGCTGCACGAGCGCGGTGCGTTCACCTGGAAGGAATGGGCGGCAACGCTGGGCGAGGTCATCGCCGAGGTGCGATCGCGCGGCGACGCCGACACCGGCGAACGGTACTACGAGCATTGGCTGACGGCACTCGAGCGCATTGCGACACGCAAGGGCCTCGTCGACGACATCCGGTTGCGGTACCGTCGCGACGAATGGGAGGACGCGGCGCGGAACACGCCGCACGGTCGGCCCATCGTGCTTCCGCCTCGCGCCTGACGCGCGCGGCGGACTATTTGAGCCAGACCGCGACGGTGCGGTCGTAGTCGCCGCTCGCCTTCGCGAGGTGCAGCCACTGGTCGACCCACGACTTCCATGCGCCGTCGCCGCGCGGCAGGAGCCACGCCATCTCGCCGTACTGCAGCGGCCTGTCCGGGTTGACGGCGCAAAGGCCGGGACGCAGCTTCTGCTGGACGAGCGTCTCGACCGATTCCGAGATCATGACGTCGGCCTTGCCCTTGAGGATCTCGTCGAAGATCGTCGTGTTGTCGTCGTGGATGACGATCTTCGCCTGCTTGAAGTTGGCGCGCGCGAAGCGCTCGTTGCTGCCGCCCGGATTCTCGATCACGGTGACACCCGGCTTGTCGATATCGGCAACCGTCTGGAATTTTTGCACGTTTTCGCATTTGGTGATCGGTGCCTTGCCGTTGACCATGTACGGCTGGCTGAAGTACGCGCGCTTCTGGCGGTCGAGCGTCACTGAAATTCCGCCGACGCCCAGATCGCACTTCTCGACGAAATCGTCCATCAGCTTCGGCCAGCTCGTCTTCACGAACTCGGCCTTGACGCCCAGCGCCTTCGCCATCGACTGCACGAGGTCGACATCGATGCCCTCCCACGCCGCCTCGGGCTTCGCAAGGCTGAACGGCTTGTAATCCCCTGGCGTGCAGACGCGCAGCACGCCGCTTTTCTGGATCGCGTCGAGACGCGAGTCCTGGGCCTGCGCGGACGCGGCGGCGGCTCCGGCGCACAGCACGATCATCATCCAACGCAACATGGCGCTTCCTCCAAGGTGGCGCCGGCGGCGAATCGCATCGCGGCTGCGGTCCCGGCACTTGCGCATGATACGCGGACACCCTGCCCCGAGCGGCCCGTCGTGCTGCGGCAAGTCGCGCGACCCGACCCGGTACCGGGCGACCCCGAAATGGCGCAGAATGACCGCGCAAGCCGCCGGGGCATCCGGCCGCGCGCGGCAATTCACTTCGGGGAGGCAACGATGAGAAATTCCATCGCCCGCCGCATCGGCGTCATCGGGCTCATGGCCTGCGCGCTCGCCTGGTCGGCCGCGGCATTCGGGCAGACGCAGCGTTCCTTCGTCGCCTCCACCGGCGCGGACACGAATCTCTGCACCTTCGCCCAACCGTGCCGGTCGTTCGCCGCCGCGCTGACGCAGACGAACTCGGGCGGCGAGATCATCGTCATCGACTCCGCCGGCTATGGACCCGTGGCGATCGCGCAATCGGTGTCGATCATCGCCGCACCAGGCGTCTACGCCGGGATCAGCGTCTTCGCCGGGGATGGCGTCACGGTCACCGGCATCGGCAGCCGCGTGCGCTTGTCCGGGCTCACGATCAACGGTCAGGGCGGCGACACCGGCATCCGCTTCCAGCAGGGCGCGAAGCTCGCGGTCGACCACTGCGCGATCGCCGACCTCAACCTGTACGGTATCTACGTCCAGGCCGCCAACTCGACGTGGATCGTCACCGACACGACCATCAGCGGCGTCGCCATTTACGCGCTCATCGCCGAGGCGGGCGCCGGCACGCTCGACCGCGTGCGCGTCGAGAACAACTTCAACGACGGGATCCTCATCAACACGTCGTCGAACGTCCTCGTGCGCGCGCTCATCCGGAACAGCGTCGCGACCGGCAATGCGGGCAATGGCGTCACGGTGTTCACCGGCTCGGGACGGACAGCTGTCGTCACGGTCGAGAACTCGGCGGCCAATGTCAACGGCGGTTCGGGTTTCGCCGGCACGACCTCGGGCGGAACGACCGTGCTCACGCTGCACGGCGTGGTGGCGACCGCGAACACCGGGTCCGGCGCGCTCGCCGCGGGGGTCGGTGCCACCGTCGGGGTCACGGCAAGCACGCTGGCCCGCAACGTCAATTTCGGCATGGAGCAGACGACCGGCTCGGTCCTTCGCTCGCTGCAGAACAACACGGTCGAGGACAACGTGGCGGGCGCGACGTCGGGGACCATCACCAACAGCCAGCAGATTTGACGCGGCCGCCGCGGCAGGGTTACCGTCCGCACGCTGCAACCGTCGCCTCACCGATGGCGGCGGGCGGCGCACATTGGAGGAATGCAATGATGGCAAAGAATCGCTGGCTGCGGCATGTCCTGGGAGTCGCCGCCGTGCTTCCCCTGCTCTTCGGCGCGCTGACGGCCTCGGCGCAGACACTCAACGTCTATTCGATCTGGCCCGAGAACTGGGCCAAGCCGATGTTCGAGGAGTTCGAGAAGGCGACCGGCATCAAGGTCAATTTCGTGCGCTTTTCGTCCGGCGAGGCGCTCGCCCGCATCATTGCGGAAAAGAACAATCCGCGCGTCGACGTGCTGTTCGGCGGCCCGGTCGAGACGTTCGCCGCCGGCGTCAGCGAGGGCGTGTTCGAATCGTACAAGCCGCCGTCGTTCGCGAAATTGCCCGCGCGCTTCCGCCAAGCCGACGGGCAGTGGGTGGCGATCGCCGACGACCCGCTCGTCTTCATGACCAACGACAAGTTCGTGAAGGAGAACGGCCTCAAGGCGCCGGCATCGTGGAACGACCTGCTGGCCCCGCCGTACAAGAACATGCTGCAGATGGCGGATGCCCGGACGTCCGGCACCGCGGTCACGCGCATCTTCTCGATCCTCGAGGTCAACGGCCGCGACGAGAACAAGGCGTTCGACTACATGAAAAAACTGCGGCCGAACGTGCAGCTCTACACGAAGAGCGGCGGCGGCGGCACGCTGCCCGTCGGGCTGGGCCAGGCGGGCGGGGGCATCTTCTTCATCGTCGACGCGCTCGACACCAAGGCGAAGGGCTATGAGGTGTCGATCAGCTTCCCGAAGGAAGGCATCGGCACCGCGGCCGAAGGCATCGCGCTCATCAAGGGCGCCAAGAATCCGGAGGCCGCGAAAAAGCTGATCGACTGGGCCACCTCGCCGGCCATGCAGAACCAGTTCGCCAAGTACAAGATCAACTTCGTGCCCGCGCACCCGGACGTCGCGCTCGAGCCCTCGCTGGCCGCGGTGCTGAAGGACGCGAAGATCTTCCCCATCGACGCCGATTACGCGGGCGCCAATCGCAAGCGCATCGTGGACCGGTGGGTCGCGGAAGTATTGAATCCGTAGTCCGGTGCCTTCACCCCGGCCCTCTCCTGCCGCGCGGGAGAGGGAAACCTGATGTCGAGCGCCACGTCGCCGCACCGCGATCCCGCCGTCGCCGCGACCGCGTTTGCGCTATGGGCGCTGCTCGCGCTGTTCGTGCTCTACCCGCTCGCAATGTTGCTGGGGCGAGTGCTGTTCGACCACGGCAGCCTTCTCGACCGCCGGCATCGTGACGGTGCTGACCGACCGGCACCAGGTCCAGGCCTTCTGGAACAGCCTGCTGCTGGCTGCGCTGGTCGGTCTTGCCGGAACGGCGCTGGGCTTCATGTTCGCATTCACCGCCGCGCGCGCGCGGCTGCCGCGCGGACTCCTCACCGCGATGGACGCGAGCGTCCTGCTGCCGCTCGTGTCGCCGCCGTTCACGACGGCGATCGCGATGATCTTCTCGTTCGGCCCGCGCGGTCTCATCACGTACCACGTGCTCGGCCTCAAGGGCGTCACGGTCTACGGCCTGCCGAGCACGCTCTTCTCCGAGGTGCTCACGTATTTTCCGATCGCCTACCTGACGCTTCGTCCGCTGATCGCCGGCATCGACTCGAACATCGAAGGGATGGCGCTCTCGCTCGGCGCATCGCGCTGGCGCGTCTTCCGCACGGTGACGCTGCCGCTTTGCATTCCCGGGCTCGCCAATGCGTTCCTGCTGCTGTTCGCCGCCTCGCTCGCCGACTTCGCGACGCCGCTGATCCTCGGGGGCAACCAGTTCCCGGTGCTGCCGACTCAGGCGTACCTGCAGATCACCGGACTCTACGACCTGCGCGGCGGCGCCGCGCTGTCGTTCGCACTGCTCGTCCCCGCGCTCGTCGTGTTCGTGCTGCAGCGCTACTGGGTGAGCCGGCGCTTCTACGTGACGATCACCGGCAAGGGCGCCGGGCAGACGCCGTTCGACAGCGTCTCGAATGCGATGCGCACGGCGCTCCTCGCGGCGTGCTTCGTCGTGGCGCTCGTCATCGCGTATTTCTACGCGCTGCTGCTCTACGCGTCGCTCGTCGTCGCGCTCGGCGCCAACCATGCGCTGACGCTGCAGCACTATCGCGTGATCTTCACCGACGGTCTCAAGGCGATCCGGGATACGCTCATCATCGCCGGCCTCGCGATGCCGCTGGGCGGTCTGTACGGAATCCTGGTGGGTTACCTCGTGACGAAGAAGAAGTTCATCGGCCGGCGCAGCATGGAACTCGTGTCGATGATCAACTACGCGCTGCCCGGGACGATCGTCGGCATCGCCTACCTCATCGCGTTCAACGATCCGCCGATCGAGCTCACGGGCACCGCGCTCATCATCGTAGCCTGCTACATCTTCCGTTACGGTCCGACCGGCATCCGCGCGACCGTCGCGCTGCTGCAGCAGATCGACAAGAGCCTGGAGGAAGCGTCGGCGGGTCTCGGAGCGGGCAGCGGGACCACCTTTCGCCGGATCACGCTGCCGCTGATCGTGCCGGCATTCTTCGCCGGGCTTTCCATCGTGTTCATTCGCTCGATGACGGCGATCAGCGCGACGATATTCCTCGTCTCCGTCGGCTGGACACTCATCACGGTGAAGATCCTCGAGAACATCACCGAGCTGTCGCTCGGGCCGGCGGCGGCGTTCTCGGTGCTGGTGGTCGTTATCGTGTTCGCCGTCATGGCCGCCATCGCGCGCCTCGTGCGGCTCTTCCGCGCGCCCGGTGCCATGCCGGTGACGAGCCTGCTGGGAGGATGATCGTGGCGGAAGCCAAGATCGGCGTGCGCGTCGACGGCGTGTCGAAGCGATATTCGCATCGCGTGAAGGGCGAGCACTACGCCGCGCGCGACGTGCGCCTCGACGTTGCGCCCGGCGAGTTCCTGACGCTGCTCGGGCCGTCCGGCTGCGGCAAGACGACCACGCTTCGCATCGTCGCCGGCTTCGAGCATCCCGACGCGGGTCGCGTGTACTTCGGCGACCAGGATGTGACGGGCGTCCCCGCCAACCGCCGCGACATCGGCTTCGTGTTCCAGAATTACGCGCTGTTTCCGCACCTTTCGGTGTCCGACAACGTGGCGTACGGATTGAGCGTGCGCGGGCAGCCCGCCGGGACTATCGCGAAATCGGTCGGCGACGTGCTGGCGCTGGTCGGGCTCGCCGGCTACGAGCAGCAGTTTCCCGGACAGCTTTCCGGCGGCGAGCAGCAGCGCGTGGCGCTCGCGCGCGCGATCGTCATCCGGCCGCGCGTGCTGCTGTTCGACGAGCCGCTGTCGAATCTCGACGCGAAGCTGCGGGTGACGATGCGCCAGGAAATCCGCGAGCTCCAGCAACGCCTCGCGATCACGACGATCTACGTGACGCACGACCAGGAGGAGGCGATGGCGGTCTCCGACCGCATCGCCGTCATGAACGAGGGGAGTGTCGTGCAGGAAGGCTCCGCGCAGGACCTCTACCTTCGCCCGGCGTCGGAGTTCGTCGCGCGCTTCGTCGGCCGCGTCAATCTCGTTCCGGCGCGCATCGTCGCGGTCGAAAGCGACGTGGTCGCGGTCGACGCGCTGGGCATCGTCATGCGCGTGCCGCCGGGAACGCAGCGTTTCGCCGCCGGCGACCGCGTCTCGCTGCTGCTGCGGCCCGAGGCGATCGCCATCGAGAGCGACGCCGGCGCGGGACCGATTCGCGGGACGGTCGTGTCGCACGCGTTCCTCGGCGAGAAGATCGACTATCTCGTGCGCTGCGGCGACACCTTGCTGCAGGTGGTCCGCTACAACGCGGGCCAGGTCCAGGTCGTCGCCGACGGCGCCGCCGTATCGTTGCGCCCGGCCCTCGACGCGGCGACATTGCTCGCCGGGGCGCCGCGATGAGACGAATCTCGGCTTATTGCGCGGCCTGCGCGGTTGCCTGCCTGCTAGCGCTGCCCGCGGTCGCCGCGGACGCAACCCGCGAAGTCCACGGCTCCGCGGACGCATTCGCGACGCCGGGATTGGCGCTGGCCTGGGCCGTGCTTCGCGCGCCGAAGGAAGGCGACACGGCGGTCGTCATGCGCATCGAGCCGGATGCCCAGTCCTTTGCCTGGATCGAGGTCGTCGGCAAGGACCCGTTCACGCAAAGCGAGAAGCCGTTGCTGGCAGCGACTTCCGTCGGCGGCCCCTTCGACCTCAAGGTGCCGCGCGCGACGTTCGCCGATTTTCCGCGCACCGAGATCAGGCTGTGGAGAAGCGGCGCTGCGCCGGCCGCCGCGCCGCCCGCCCTCCTCGTGTACTACCTCGGCGTACCCGACACGACCCCGGAAGTCGCGCAATCGACCGACCTCGATCGCTCGCTCACCGAGCGCATCGCGCGCGTCCGCGATCCGGCAAGGAAATCGCCGTGAACCGCGCTGAGCTCGCCCGCCTCCTCGATCATTCGGTGCTGAAGCCGGAGGCGACCGACGCCGACATCCGCGCAGGCGCCGCGATCGTGCGGCAATGGCGCATCGGGTACTACTGCGTGCAGCCCTGCTGGGTGCGCGTCGCCGCGGCCGCGCTGGCTGGCACGGACGCCCGCGTCGTCACCGTCGCCGGCTTTCCGCACGGCTGCGATCGCGCGGAGGTCAAGGCACGTGTCGGCCGCGCATGGCGGTCGGCGACGGCGCGGCGGAAGTCGACATGGTCATGAATTTCGGCGCGCTGAAGAGCGGACACGCGACCGTGGTCGCGGCGGAGATCGAGGCGGTCGTTCGCGCAGTGCCGGGGATTCCCGTGAAGGTCATCCTCGAGACGGCGGCGCTGACGACGCCGAAAAGGGCCTTGCCTGCCGGCTCACCGTCGACGCCGGCGCGGCGTTCGTCAAGACGTCCACCGGCTTCCACCCGGCCGGCGGGGCGACCGCGGCCGATGTGCGCCAGCTGCGGATGACCGTCGGGCCGGCCTTCGGGGTCAAGGCGTCCGGCGGCATCCGGACGCTGGCCGACGCGCTGGCGATGATCGACGCCGGCGCGAACCGCATCGGCGTGTCGGCCAGCGCCGCCATCCTCGAATCCCTTACTGACTGAAGGGGTCAGCGGCCGGGGGCACGACGGCGGTCCGTTGACCTTCGGTCGGGCCGCTTGCCAAATCCGCGGCCACTTATGCTATTGTCATAGCACCATGGAACGCCGCAAGTCCTCGCACCGCGATTTCCACGTCCTTCTCAAGCATCGCCATTATTTCGGCGTCGAGCCGCTCAAGCTGCGCGCGGCCGCCGCACGCATCGTCGCGCGGGTCGCCGGCCTGGCGCCGGAACGTGCGCGGGTGACGTCTCGCCAGTTGCTCATGGATTTCGGCATCGACACGGTCGAGGGCCTCTCGCTGGTCGATGAACTCGTCGCCGAGGGACTGTTGCAGCCGCGCCCGGAACTGCCCGGCGTCTACGGCGTCGCACCGCGCTTCGCGGAGATCGCGGCAGCGCGCATCGTCGACCCGCTGCCGCGCGAGCGCGCGAAACAGCTTGTGACCGAGGCCTGCGGGCTCGCCGCGCAGATCAACACGGAATGGGTGCGCATCCCGCTCGAGATCGAAGCACTCGCGCCGTTCGGGGGCTACATGAGCCGCGATCCGCAGCTCTCCGAACTCTCGCTCGGCGTCGTCGTGCGCACTGCGATCCGTGACCCGGCGCACGAATTGGCGAATGGCGACCAAGGCGGAAGGCGCGACTGCGATCCGCACCGCGTTGCGCGGGCTCCATTCGTTCGTCAGGGTGCGCCTCGTCACCGACCTGCAGGACCTCCCGAAGCCGTTCAGCGTCGTCTACAAGGCCGATTGAGCGCGTTTCAGCTTAGCGCGTAGGTAAAGCACGACCCCGCGTGGGGGCCGCCGGCGCGATCGAAGTCGCATTGCATCGTCCACGCGCCTGGCTTGCCGTAGACGCGCAGCATCGCGAAGCCGTCACCCGGCGCGCGCAAATTCGGTGTCGACACGGCAACGGAACTCTTGCCCGCCACCGGGCGTCATCGCCACTCGCCGCATCGTCGTCGTCGGCGCGGTCCCGTCGCCGCGATCGCGTGTCGGATGGAAATCGAAATCCTCGTGCGCGACGAGGTCCTCGCGCACTGAATTCGCAAACGGGAACGGCGCGAACAGCGGCGAGCTGTGGACCGAGTGAAACACGACGGGGTCGCCGTCCCCCGCATCGAGTACGACCCGGGCCACGCAGGCGAGGTGCTCGTCGCCGGAGACGAACACGACATTGCGGATCTTTTCGCGCGCGATGTGCGTCAGCACCTCGCGCAGCGAATGCGGATAGCCGTCCCAGCCGTCGGAACGCAGCGCGCTCACCACCCTGTTCCTCTGCAGCGCCCGGGCATGCCGCGGCAGCAGGATCGATGGCGTCGCCACGATCTTGGGCATGTCCTTGTGCTTCCCGTCGCTGAGCCAATCGAGCAGCTTCGCCATTTGCGCATGGCTCATGATGCGCGCCGGCGCGACGTGGCGCGCGGTGCGCATCTTGCGCTCGGTCCGCGTATCGGCCATGAACACGCCGAAGGGCTCGCGCTTGATGGCGAACCAGATCGGATGGCTCGGAGTCGCCCACCGGGCTCACCTCCGGCGGGCCGGCGCGGCGCTGGAACTTGAGATACGAGCGCCGCCCCTCCATCATTTCGCGATCCGGGCGCGTGTCGTCGACGCGCGGTTCCCAGTTGTCGCGGATCTCGTGGTCGTCCATCATCATGTAGGCCGGGAGCCGCCGCAGCACGTCGCGCACCGGGTTCATCCGATAGAGGATTTCGTACGGACGAACGAAGCGGTCGAACTGCGACGTGGGGTCGAACAGGCCGGCGGTGCCGTCGACGTAGATCTGGTCGCCGACGAGCAGCAGCAATTGCGGCCGCGCGGTAATGCTTGCCCGACACCCAATCGGCCAACCGGCCGTACGACGCGCCGGCGACGGCACCTTCGAGCATCGCCGACGGATACTGGCAGCTCGCAACCGCGAACACGAGCTCGGCATCGGCATCCAGGCTTCGGTTCCGGCGTTGGTCGCAGCTCCGCGAGCCCCTTGCGGATATCCTTGGCCTTCTGCGTTCAGCAGCTCGACGATCGCGACCTCGATCGCGTCCTCGATCTTGTCATGGACGGCGGGTGGCATCGGGTCCGAGGATCTTCTCGCTGGAGAGCATTGCGCGCGCGCCACGGATTTCGTTCTTGCCGACGCGCTTGTGCGTCGGCTTGTAGTCGTCGTAGGTGTAATACGCGAGGTCCTTCGACTGGTTGTAGAGCAGGACCACGAGCACGCCTTCGGCGGGCTCCTGCCACAATTCCGTCGGGGCCGCGACCGCGAACCAGCCTGCCGATCCGATGCACGGCGTCGAGGGCTCGCGCGGCGTGTTCGCCAGGATTCGCTGAAATAGCCGTCCCTTCCTGGACCGGCAGGAGCGCAACCGACGAACGACTTGCCAAGCGCGGGGTCCTCGGCGCCGGCGATCTTCACCTTGCCGGGTTCATCGCTCTCCTCCGGCGCGCCCATGATCGGCCCGAGCCAGCAGATCTCGGCCCGGAATCTCCGACAGCGGTCGTCGTCAGGCCCGTCGGTCGTCATGTCCATCGACTTTCTTGCCGTTCAGAAAATCCTCGACCACGTCGAAGACTTCGCGTGCCCGCTTCCCGATCAGGCAGTCCTGGTGGCCCATCCCCTTGAGTTCATGGGGCGTGAAATTCATCCCGAGATCGATCGCGAACAGCTTGTTCATTCGCGCCAGCGTCGCGACGTCGTAGAGACCGTTGAACTCGCCGTGAATGGACAGCGTCGGCCGGGTCGTTCCCCAGCGCTCGAGCAGATTGCGGCGCGTCGCGAAGACGTTGCGGCCGGCGTAGTTGGTGATGACGCCGAGCCGCGCGAAATGGATCGCTTGCGAGACCGTGTCGGTGGACAGCGGCCCGAACAGATCGTCGATGGCGTCGAGCACGCGCGGGCTCATGTTGTCGACGTTGAAGTCGCGCCCATAGAGGGCATCCATCCGGTGGCGGGAGCCCACCCACGGCGTGCGCTTGCACGGCGGAAACCACGGATTCTCGATGCCGAACTCCTTGTCGGGATACGGCATCGTCGCCAGCGCCCGGTCGATCAGCTGGTCGCCGAGCGACGGTGCGGGACCGATCCGGAATTCGTAGTTGGCGAGCGGCAGGAAATTGCGGAGATAGCTCATCAGGTAGGCGCGCAGGACGTTGGCCGGCGTGAAGACGACGACCGGCCCGATCTGCGACAGCACCACCTTGCCGACGCGCAGGGGCAGCTCGTGCCGCTCGCGGAAATACGGGTCGCCCGACTCCGGCGGCGCGAGCAGCGCCATGCTGAACATCACCGAGCCCATGCAGTGCGCCAGCACGTCGATCTTCAGCGGTGCGACGTCGGGGATGGCTTCGCCCGCGCGTCGGCGGCCAGTGCGGCATTCTGGATCTTCCGCTCGGCGTCGACGGTTTGCCAGATGTAATCGATCGCCTTCGGGATGTCGGCGAGCGCCGCGTCCTCGAACTTCCACGGCAGCCGCGCGGTCGGCATGCCGCAGCTCGTGCGCATGTCGAGAATCCAGATGTCGCGCCCGCGTTCCCAGAAATAGCCGGCCGCGTGCGGATCGAGCGCCGGATGCGCGTAGGTCGTGCCGCTCGCGCTGTAGCCCGGGATCATCAGCAGCGGCGGCAGCGTCGACGCCCGCCGCGGCATACCGCGTAAGCCGGGCGCGCACCGGACGGCCGTTCGGCTAGACACGCGACTTCGAACTCGGAGATCTCCGGATCGGGCAGTCCCTTGACGATGCCGGGCAGTCGCTGCGGCTCGCCGGGGTCGGCCGGATCGGGCTTGCGGAAGCTCCACACATGCACGCTCAGCAGCAAGCGCAGGAAGTAGCCGGCGAGCGCCCCGAGATCGCCGATCGCGGCGACCTCGTCCTGCTGCTTCAGGATCCGCAGGATCGGCACGCCCTGTTGCGTGAGATAGGACACGTCGAGGTCGAGCACCGGCGGCTTGCGCCGGTCTGCAGTCCCGGAAACGCGTCGAGCGACAGGCGGCTCATCTGCCACCAGGGATTCGACGTTCTTCCGTAGGTGATGCGTTTCTTGCGACCGCGAATCGTGTGCTCTCCCTGCATTGCGCCAAAGTCGATCGCCTTGTCGATTTTCTTCGTTGGAACGGCGTCGATCTCCAGCGCGTACTCGAACAGGCGAACCTCGCCGCCGTGCGACGCGAGCGCCAGCAGCGCCTCGATGCGCTTGCGCAAGCGCCGGCACGATGTCGCGGACAAAAGGCCAGCGCATGCAAAATGAATTCTTCTCGTCCTCGTCCGGCGGGCCGAGCGGCTTCTCCTTTACGCCCACGACGAGGTCCTTGACCCTCGCGGCGGCCGCCTGCCAGGTGTCGCGAATGCCACGATTGAACAGCCACGCGACGATCGCCCGGCAGCGCCGTTCCTTGTACGTCGACGCCTCGCGCTGCATGAAGGCAAGCTTCCCGCCAAGCGGCGCCGAAAAATGCGCGAGTGCGTCGAGCTCTTCCTCCCGCCCGTCACCGCGATGCCAGTCGTTCCATTCCTCCGCGACGAAGACGCGCAGCCGGCTCTTCGCGGGATCGATCATGAGCGTCGCGTTTCATCGGCACGTTGCCGCCGGCGCGCGGGATCGGCGTTCTCCGCCAGGCTTGCCGTCCGCCTCGAAAAGCGGATCGGGCAGAAACATCGGCGCGAGCGGCGACGGGACACTGTGGAGCGTCAACTCGACGCGGGCGAGGATCGTGCCGCGGCCGATGGCGGGTAGCAGTGCCTCGCCGGACATGCGCTCGATGATCTGGGATTCAGTCGCCACCGGCGCTTCCGGAGGATCCGGAAGCACCCGAAATACCGGGCGCTCCGCAGGCTCGGGCACTTTCGCCGGCGGATCGGAACAGTTGCCACCTTCGCGCAGCCCTTCGATCGCGCGCCACGCGAGCGCCGCAATGGTCAGCGACGGATTGATGCCGAGCGAGGTCGGCACGATCGATCCATCGAGCACGACGAGCCCGGGAAGGACCGCCGTTGCGGCGATCGGCTTCGACGCCGTCGAACACCTGTCCCAGGTCGTTGACCGCGCCTTGCGGAAGCAGCGTTTCGTCTTGCGGCAATTCAGGGTGCACCTTGCACCGGAAGCCGGCGTATCGCCCATCGGGCAGCCACCGAGCGGATGCACGGTGAGGAGCGGACCGCGCTTGTCGTCCATCAGGAATTGCATGTCGTCCGGCAGAATCTGCCAGACGGGATTGGATTGCACGTCGCCGAGGATGCGCGAGTCTTCGCCCAGCCTGCGCAGCGCCCGATGCCGTCGGTGAAGACGCGGATGGTCGCGCGCTTCGGGCCAGCGCACGCGAATTGCGCCGTCGCCGTCGTTCTCGTCGTGTCTCGCCGCTCGCGCCGACCAGCTCGAGCGCGCCGCCCGCGCCGTCGTCGCCCATGATCGCGAAGATCGACGAGCTGCGATCGCGGCGCCATTGACCGCGCAGGGATCGTGCGGCGGTCCACCGGCGTCGTGGTCATCGAAGTCGGTGCTTCCCAGCTCGCGCAGCGTGTTGCCGGTCGTGACGATCTCCTCGAACACGCGGCGCAGCGGGCCGGGAACCGCCATCTCCTCGATCACGACACTGCGACTTCTCGCCGCGCAGGTCGATGATGCCGGTGATCGTCGGACCGACGTTGCGTGTGCCGGCGACTGCCGCTCGTCGGCAATCGCATTGACGGTGACCCGGTCGGGGCTCGTGCTTCGTGCTGGTCGTAGGCGACCGCGATCATGTCGCCGTTGGTCGAAAAGCACTGTCCGAGGCGCGCGCTGAACACGAGATCGTCGCTGCGCGAGCGCAGCAGGATCTCGGTGGAACCGAAGGTGCCCGCGGCAAGGATCACCTTGCGCGCGACGAGACGGAACGGTCCTCCCTGGCGCGCGCGCAGATCGGCGTCGGTATGCACGACATCGAGCACCCACGCGTTCGAGCACGGCGCTCGTCGCCGTTCGGGTCGGCGCCGCCGCGTCGCCGCCGGGTGCGCGGCGGAGTCGTCGACGTGCCGTCGCGCGAGACGCAGGACCGTTGCGCCGGTATAGATCCGGGCGCCCGCCCGTTGCGCGGTGCGGAGCAGGTTGACGTCGAGCGAATCCTTGGCGCCGTGGTTGCAGCCCGTCGCGCAATCGCCGCAGCGCAGGCATTCGTCGAGCTTCACGCGTGCCGACGACTCGCGTTTGGCCGTCAGTGCCACGGTAATCGCGGCCGGCACCGAACTGCTTGGCTGCGCCGCCGTGCACGGTCGCCATGCGCTTCAGCACCGTTGTACTTCGCCGGGAATCTTTTCCCGGGTTGAGCTCCACGGTGTTGTCGACGAGCTCCGTCTCCTTGCCCGTTGGCGGCACGAATCCGTGGATCTTGCCGGCGACGAATCGCTCCACCGAGCAGCGCCTTTGACCTTCGCGAAGCGCCTTGTCGCGATCGTCGAGCCGACTCTTCCCGGATCCGCTGTCGGCCAGGCGCGGCGGGCGAACACCTTCGGCGTCGGGATCGCCATGACGCCCGCGTTGATGAGCGAGCCGCCGCCGAGGCCGTTCGCGACGACGGCGCCGACGTCGGCGCCGATCCGCACGTCGAACAGCCCTTCGCGCTCGCCGCGCGCGCACGCCGTGCCCTCGGCGGAGAATCGCACGTGGCCGGCGAGATCGGACAACCGCGGCGGGAACATGCCGGGCAGGTATTCGCGGCCCGCGCTCGAGCACGAACACGCTGCTGCTTCCGACTGTTCGCGTCCTTCGCGCCGGCGAGGCGCATCGCGGCGATCGCACCGCCGTAGCCGCTGCCGACGATGACGACGTCGCAATCGACGGTCTGCGGCTCGGGCTCCGGCTCGCGGCGCGCGACGAGCTCTTCGAATCCGCGCGAGAGCCAGGACGGTCGGCGCCGCGTCGTCGGCGGGGCCAGGTCGCGTGTGCGGGCGTCGCTCATGATCTGGACTCCGCCAGATCGGCTCGCCCGCATCGGCGATCGCCGCGCGAGGTCGTCGACGGCCACCGGCTTGTGCAACAGCGCGATGCCTGCCGCCTCCGCCTCGCGCAGCCGGTCGGGCGCCGTGTCGCCGGACAGCAGGATCGCCGGCAGGTCGGGGTAGAGGGCGCGCACCGAGCGCACGGCGGCGATCCCGTTGTCGTCGCCGCGCAGCCGGAAATCGGCCACGACGATGTCCGGCCGGTCTGCCTTCGCTGCCGCGATCGCCCGCGCCGTCCCGTCGACCAGCGTGGCGCGGCATCCCATGCCCTCGAGCAGCGTCTTCATGCCGAGACGAACGTGCCCCTCGTCGTCGACGACCAGCACATGGCGTCCGGCGACGCTCGTCGTCGCGGCCGAGGCCAAAGCCGCCGCCGGGCCGGCGCCTGCGGTTGCCGGGAGATGGAGCCGGAACGTCGTGCCCTTGCCCGGCGCCGATTCCATTTCGATGCGGATTCCCAGCAGGTCGGCGAGGCGTTTCACGATCGACAAGCCCAGTCCGAACCCGCGCGTGCGGTCGCGCTCCGGGTTGTCGAGCTGGTAGAACTCCTCGAACACGCGCGCGTGCTCGTCGGGCGGAATGCCGCGGCCGGTGTCGGTCACCGCGAGGACCGCTTCGTCGCCGGCGGCCGTCACCGCCAAATGGATGCTCCCGGCGTCGGTGTACTTGATCGCGTTGTCGATGAGATTGCGCACGATGCGCTCGAGCAGCAGGCGATCCGTCTCGACCATCCCTTCGAACGGGCAGGACGCCGTCATCGCGAGGTCCTTGGCGTGGGCCACGGGCTCGAATTCGCGCACGAGGCGCTCGATGAGGCGGCGCGGCTCCAGCAGCGCCCGGTTGGAATGCACGACGCCGGCGTCGAGCTTCGAGATGTCGAGCAGCGCGTCGAACTGCGACGCCATCCCTTGCAACGCGACGTTGATGTTCTGCGAGATTTCGCGCGTCCGCGCATCGAGGTTGCACATCGCGAGCGCCGCGCCGAACAGGCTCAGCGTGTGGATCGGCTGGCGAAGGTCGTGGCTCGCCGCCGCGAGGAAGCGCGTCTTCGCCCGGTTCGCGTCCTCCGCCCGTTCGAGCGCCGCCTGCAGCTTGCGGTTGAGGTCCGCCTGTTCCATCCGCATCGCGAAGGATTCGCGGAACAGCCGGAAGGCATCGCGGCCGAGTGCGACCAGGATGAAGCCGAAGAGCACGATCAGGATCGCCGTCGAACGCTCGATCCAGCCGACCTCCGCGATCCCGGGGCTCAGCGCCCACATCAGCGCGAGGGGCGGGAGCGTGGGCACGAGGTAGCCCAGCAGCACCGGCATGTAGCCGACGTTCGTGGCGACCGCGCCGGCACACAGGCCGACCAGGATCATCGACTGGATCGCGCGCTCGAACTCCGGGAGGAACGGGATGAACAGCAGCGACAGGCCGTGCACGACGCCGTTGGCGACGTTGAGCAGGATCGCGATGCGGAGCTTTTCCCGATCGGTGTAACCCGTCAGCCGCGGCAGTCGCCACAGCACGGTCCGGCGGACGACGAGGGTGATCGCGACCAGCAGCAGCCAGCCGCCCCACGCCGCCACCGGCACCTTCTGCGCCGCGAGCGCCGCGATCATGAGGGTGGCGAGAAACACCGGGATCGGAACCCGGCGCGTCTGCCGGGCGAGCGCCCGCAGGAGCTCCTCTTCGAGCGTCCTTGCCGTTCCGACCGACGCCTCCTGCTGCGTCATCGCATGCACTCGTTCTCCCCGGGCGCGACGGAAGCCTCGATGTCCGGCGCCCACAATAAACCAGCCGCCACGCGAAGCCAACGCTTTCCGGCGTCTTCCGCGTGAGCGCCGCGCGCCGGAAGCCGGCCCGCCGCTTCGTTGTCCCGCACACCGCGCGGGTTCCGCGGGCCCGGCCGGTCGGTCACGCGACCACGTGCGTCCGGGATCATGGATTGCCCGCTGCCCAGCGGAGGCGAATGCGTCGCATCCGCAGCTGCGGGTCGTCGATTGCGGCCACACGCGGCGGCGACGCATTGCGGGAAAGCCGCCCCGCCTTCGCCATCGCCCGATGCGCGGCACCCGGCGACACCGCCAGGCGGACGACTTTCACCGCGGTTCTTGTCGACGCGGGCGCGCCGCCGCCGGCGATCCGCTCCCGCATGATGTCGTGCACCGCCAGCAGCGCGACCATGCGCCGCAGGGCCAGGGCGACGGGGTTTCCGCCGCCGCGGCGCGCCCACGCGAAGAGCATGCACGCGGCGGGCAGCGCCATCAGTTGCAGCAGGACTCCCATGTCATCCTCCGTGATGTTGCGGGCCGCTCAGCGACCCGCGTTCGCATCGGCGCGGCCGGCGAGCTTCGGTGCCGGCGCGAGCGCGTTCGGGTTGGACGGGCGGCGCGGCGATTGGCCGAGCGCGCGTGGGTGCAGCCGGCGTCCGGGCCGCCGCCGCATTCGTGGTCGCAACGCCGACGACCGCGGCGAGCCCAGGCGAGAGTGCGTCGCCGACCCAGTACGCCAGCCCGACGATCGTCGTGGTCACGGCGAGCATCGCGGCGATGGCGCTCATCGGCAGCAATCTGTTTTCGCGTGTGGTCATGATTCCTGGTTCCTCTCGTTGCGGCGGCCGGGCCATTCCCGACCGTCGAGCCGATTCTGCGAGGAACACCGGCACGCGCCTATTGGGCAGACGGCCGGATGCGCCGGCCATGCGGATAGTACGAATGGGCAGTACGCACGGCCGGGTGGCCGGCCGCCGGGCTATACTTTGCGCAATCGAAACCGACAGGAGCGCCGCGGTTGCACCTTTTGCTCATCGACGACCATGCGCTGTTCCGCGAAGGGCTCAAGTTCCTCCTGCGCGGGCTTGACGAGCACCTGCTGATCGACGAGGCGGGCAGCGTCGACGCCGCCGTCGCGAAGCAGGATGCGGCGCCGTTCGACCTGATCCTGCTCGACCTCAACCTGCCGGGGGTGGGCGACCTCGCGGCGCTGGCCACGATCCGCGACGTGTATCCGCAATCGCCGATCGTCGTGCTCTCGGGCGAGGACGATCCGCGCATGATCCGGGCGACGATCGAGCACGGCGCGATGGGCTTCGTGCCGAAGTCGTCGACCCCGGAGATACTGATCCAGGCGCTGCGCCTGATCCTCGCCCACGGCGTCTACCTGCCGCTGTCCGCCCTCGACAGCGAGGAGCCCCGCGCCGATGCCGCCGACGCACCCGCCAATCCCGACGCGGTGCTCCGCAACCTGTCGCCGCGGCAGGTCGAGGTCCTGCGCTGCGTGATCCAGGGCCAGCCGAACAAGCTGATCGCGCGCTATCTCGCGCTGTCGGAGAGCACGGTCAAGCAGCACCTGTCGGCGGTGCTGCGCACACTGGGCGCGCGCAACCGGACCGAGGCGGTCTACGCGGCGGCAAAACTGGGGTTGCGCCTCGTCTGAAGCAGCGGAGCCGCTACGAATCGGCGGGGATCGCCCGCACGGACAGCACGCCTTCGATCGCCGAAAGCGCCGCCACGACGCCGGCTTCCACCGGGCTGTCGACGTCGACGAGCGTGTAGGCCATTTCGCCGCGCGACTTGTTCACCATCGTGTGGATGTTGAGGCCGGCATGCGCCATCGTGGTCGAGATCTGGCCCAGCATGTTCGGCACGTTCGCGTTGGCGATGGCGACCCGGTGCGCGGATTCGCGCGGCATGTCGACGTTGGGAAAGTTGACCGCGTTGGCGATCGCGCCGTGCTCGAGGAATTCGCGGACCTGGTCGACGACCATCACCGCGCAATTCTCCTCCGCCTCTTCGGTCGACGCGCCGAGGTGCGGCAGCGCGACCACGCGCGGCTCGGCGAGCAGCGCGGGACTCGGGAAATCCGTGAGATACGCCTTGAGCCGGTGCGCGTGCAGCGCGGCGACAAGCGCGGCATCGTCGACCAGGCCGTCGCGCGCGAAATTGAGCAGCACCGCGCCGGACTTCATCGCGGCGATCCGCTTTGCATCGATGAGGCCGCGCGTCGCCGCCACCAGCGGCACGTGCAGCGTGACGAAGTCGGACTGCTTCAGGAGTTCCTCGACGCTGTTCGCCTTCTTCACGCTGGAAGGCAGGCGCCATGCCGCCTCGACCGTGATCTCGGGGTCGTAGCCGATGACCTTCATGCCGAGCTTGATCGCGGTGTCGGCGACGAGGCTGCCGATCGCGCCCAGCCCCACGATGCCCAGCGTGCGCTGCGGCAGCTCGACGCCGGCGAATTGCTTCTTGCCGTCCTCGACCTGACGCTCGAGGTCGGCCGCCGTCGCGTCCAGGCCGGCAACGTAGCGCAACGCGGGAACGACGTTGCGCGCCGCGATCAGGAGCGCCGCCAGCACGAGTTCCTTGACCGCGTTGGCGTTGGCGCCCGGCGCGTTGAAGACGGGAACGCCGCGCTGCGACATCGCGGCGACGGGAATGTTGTTGGTTCCGGCACCTGCCCGCCCGATGGCCTTGACCGACGGCGGTATCGCCATGGCGTGCATGTCGTGCGAGCGCACGAGGATCGCATCGGGATGCTCGATGGTCTTGCCCACCGCGTAACGCGCCGCGGGCAGGCGGTGGAGCCCGTGCGCCGAAATCGGGTTCAGCGTGAGGACCTGGTATTTCTTCGACTCAACCATGCCGGCGCTCGAAGTCCTTCATGTACGCGACGAGCGTGCGCACGCCTTCGATCGGCATCGCGTTGTAGATCGACGCGCGCATGCCGCCCACCGCGCGGTGGCCCTTCAGCTGCACCATGCCGGCTTCCTTGGCGCCCTTGAGGAACGCCTCGTCCAGCGTTTCGTCGCGCAGCTTGAACGGAACGTTCATCCGCGAGCGGTCTTCCCGCCGGACGGAATTCGAATAGAACTCCGTGGCATCGAGGTAGTCGTACAGGAGCGCGGCCTTCTCGATGTTGCGGCGCTCGACCGCGGCGAGTCCGCCCTGCCGCTGCAACCATTCGAACACGAGCCCGGCGATGTAGATCGACCATGTCGCGGGGGTGTTGACCATCGACTCCGCCGCCGCCTGCTCCTTCCAGTGAAAGGCGGATGGCGTGATCGGCAACGCGCGGTCGAGGAGGTCGTCGCGCACGACCACGAGCGTCATGCCGGCCGTTCCCGCGTTCTTTTGCGCGCCTGCGTAGATGACGCCGAACTTCGACACGTCGATCACGCGGGACAGGATGTGCGACGACATGTCGGAGACGAGAGGAACGCTGCCGGTATCGGGTGTCCACGCATATTCGACGCCGCCGATCGTCTCGTTCGTGCAGACGTGGACGTAGGCCGCGTCGGGGTCGAGTTGCCACGTCGCGCGCGGCGGGACATACGTGAATTGCCGGTCCTCCGCCGAAGCGGCGACCCGCGGCGCGCAGTATTTCTTCGCCTCCTTGATCGACTTCTTCGACCATTCGCCGGTGATGACATAGTCGGCGGACTTTCTGCCGCCGACGAGGTTCATCGGCACGATCGCGTTCTCGCCGATCGCGCCGCCCTGCAGGAACAGCACTTTGTAGTTCGCGGGAATCGCGAGCAGCGACCGGAAATCGGCCTCGGCTTTCGCCGCGATCGCGATGAACTCCTTGCCGCGGTGGCTCATCTCCATCACCGACATGCCGCTGCCGTGCCAGTCCGCCATCTCGGCGGCGGCCAGCTGGAGCACTTCTTCCGGCAGCACCGCGGGGCCGGCGCTGAAATTGAAAACTCGCATGGGAGATGCCTGCTTTCGAGAATGGGCGGGGCAACGGAAGCTTTCCGGCAGCCGGCCTCGCAATGAGGGCACGACCTGATGTGCATATTCTACCAAGGTCGCAGGAGCCGCTATCCCGCGCCGCGAACGTTGCGCGATAATGCGCGCATCCGACGCCACTTTCCCGGGGGAAGAACCGTGACCGACAATGAATGCCTCGAACGTTCGCCACGCCGCGCGTTTCTTGCCGCGGTGGCCAAAGCGGGCGCGATCGGCCTTGCGTTGCTCGCGCCGCCGCTGCGTGCGCAAAGCGGCTATCCCAACAAGCCGATCAAGCTCATCGCGCCGGTGCAGCCCGGCGGCGGCGTCGACCTCGTCGCGCGCACGATCGGCGACCGCCTCGGCCGGGCGCTCGGGCAGCCGATCGTCGTCGAGAACATGAGCGGCGGGGGCGGCGTCGTCGGCTCCCTTGCCGCCGCGCGCGCGGCGCCGGACGGCTACACGCTGATGGTGGGGTACGTCGGCACCCACGGCACCAATCCGGCGGTCCGCAAGCTACCCTACGACGCGATCCGCGATTTCACGCCGATCGCGATGGTGGGCGGCACGCCCAACGTGCTCGTCGTCTCGCCATCGCTGCCGGTCGCCACGCTGCGCGATCTCATCGCGTACGCAAAGGCGAATCCCGGCAAGCTGTCCTACGGCTCGTCGGGCCCCGGCACGCTCACGCATCTCGCCATGGAGCAGTTGAAGGTCGCGGCCGATCTCGACGTCGTGCACATTCCGTATCGCGGCATCGGCCCGGCGTTCGTCGACTTGCTGGGCGGCCAGACACAGATCATGTTTCCCGGCCTCGCGGCCGCCCTGCCCCACATCAAGGCCGGCAAGGTGAAGCCGCTGGCGGTGACCGGCACCCGGCGCCATCCGCTGCTGCCCGATGTACCGACGTTCACCGAGGCGGGCTTTCCAGGATTCGACGGCGTGCAGTGGTACGGGATCGTCGGCCCCGCGAACATGCCGGCGCCGATCGTCAAGCGGCTCAACGAGGAGATCGACAAGCTGCTGCAGAATCCGGAGCTCGCCGAGCGGCTGTCGGGCGAAGCGCTCGAGCCGATGCCGATGTCGCCCGAGGCGTTCGGCCGCTACATCCGCGACGACATCGCGCGCTGGACGAAGCTCGCGAACGAACGGCACATCGAAGTCAAAGACTGAGGGCTAACCGAGGGACACCGGGGCGACCATGGCGCGCGACACGAACATCACGGCGGATGCGAAGGCGCCGGCGGCAACGCAGATCCTCGCGAATTTCGTGGCCACGCATCCAGCGCGAGGCTGGAGCGACGCGGTCGAGCATGAGGCGCAGCGGACGCTCCTCAATTATTTCGGCTGCGCGATCGGCGCGTCGAGGCATGCAACGCTCGAAGCGGCGCTCGCCGCCGTGACCGAGCTCGCGCCCGCGCCGCAAGCCACGCTCTACGGCCGCGGCGAGCGCGTCGACGCCGCGAGCGCCGCGATGCTGAACGGCATCTCGTCGCACACGTTCGACTTCGACGATACGCACTTGAAGACGATCATCCACCCGGCCGGGCCGGTCGCCTCCGCCGCTCTGGCGCTCGCCGAACTCACGGGGGCCGGCGGACGGCAACTGGTCGACGCGGTCGTCCTCGGCATCGAGGTGGCGTGCCGCGTCGGCAACGCGATCTATCCGGACCACTACGATCGCGGCTGGCACATCACGGGCTCCACCGGCATGCTCGGCGCGGCCGCGGCCTGTGCCCGCCTTTCGCAATTGGACGGGCAGCGGACCGCGATGGCGCTCGGAATTGCCGCATCGCAGCCGGTCGGCGTGCGCGAGCAGTTCGGGACCATGACGAAGGCGCTGCATCCGGGGGCCGCGGCTCGCGCGGGCCTCGTGTCGGCGCTGCTCGCCAAGCACGGCTACACGGCATCGCCGCGGGCGCTCGAAGCGCCGCGCGGCCTGCTGCAGACGTATTCGGCCAAATGCGACTGGCGCGAGATTACCGAGGGGCTCGGCGAGCGCTTCGAGATTTCGTTCAACACGTACAAGCCGTTCGCGTGCGGCGTCGTGATCCATCCGGCGATCGACGGCTGCGTGCAGCTGCGCAGTGCGCACGGGCTCGCCGCGGCGGACGTCGAGCGCGTGGACCTCCGCGTCCATCCGCTCGTGCTCGAGCTGACCGGCAAGACGGCGCCCCGCACGGGGCTCGAAGGCAAATTCAGCGTCTATCACGCATGCGCGGCGGGGCTCGTCTTCGGCCGGGCGGGCGAAGGCGAGTTCGCCGATGACGTGGTCGCACGGGAGGACCTGGTCGCGCTGCGCGGACGCGTCCACGCGACGGTCGACCCGGCGATCGGCGAGGCCGCCGCGGACGTGACGATTCGCTGCACGGACGGTCGCACGCTCCATTGCGCGGTCGCGCACGCGGTCGGCAGCCTCGAGCGGCCCATGAGCGACGACGACCTCGCGCGCAAGTTCCGCGGCCTCGTCGATCCGGTGCTGGGCGCCGATCGCGCAACGCAGGTGCAGGCGCTGTGCGCGCGCCTGGGCAGCATGCCGGATCTGCGCGCGCTGTTCAGTTCCGTCCGATCCGGGACCCCGTCGTGACCCTGCTTGCCGCCGGCCTGATCCTGTTTCTGGGCATTCACCTGGCGCCGGTCGTGCCGCCGCTGCGCGATGCGCTCGCCGCGCGCCTCGGCGCCAACGGCTACAAGGGCGCGTTCACGATCCTGTCGCTCGCGGGTCTGGTGCTGATCGTCGTCGGCTACCGCGCCGCAGGCCCCGGCGAACAGCTCTTTGCGCCTCTTCCGGCCGCGATCGCCATCGCGCCGTATGCGATGGCCGCGTCGTTCGTGCTGCTCGCCGCGGCGAACATGCGCACGCATATCCGGAAGACGCTGAAGCACCCGATGCTGCTCGGCGTCATCCTCTGGTCAGCGGTTCACCTGTGCGCGAACGGCGACACGCGCGGCACCGTGCTGTTCGGCGCGTTCCTCGCGTGGGCGCTCGTCGACCTCGCCTCGGCGGTGAGCCGCAATGCGGTGAAGGAATTCGAGCCCGTCGCGCGGCAGGACGTCATCGCGATCGTCGCCGGCATCGTGCTCTCGCTCCTGGTCATGACCTTTCACCTCGCGCTCTTCGGCGTGAGGGTGATTTCGTTCGGCTTCTAGCCGGATACCGGCGGCAACGGCGCGACATCCACCCAGCCGCCGGTTCGCTGCGAGGCGAGGCACGCCTCGATGAAGGCCATCGTGTGCGCGCCGTCCTCGATGCGCGGATAGGGCAGCCGCGGGAGGGTCTCGCCCAGCGCCAGCGCCATCCGCTCCTGCGCCACTTCGTTGTAGATGTTCGCGAACGCCTCGCGCAGGCCCTCGGGATGCCCGCGCGGCGAGCGTCCGGCGGCGATGACGTCCGGCGGCAGGAACGGATCGCCGCGGCCGACCACGCGCACGGGCTCGCCCTGCAGCGCAACGCGAAGGTAGCTCGGCTCGCGATGCGACCAGTCGAGCATCCCTTTTTCGCCGTAGACGGAAAGCCGGATGTCGTTCTCCCCGCCCGCCGCCGCCTGGGTCACCGTGAAGGTGCCGCGCACGCCGCGCTCGAATTCGATCATCGCCGACGTGTAGTCGATGACCTTGCGTCCCGGCAACAGCGCCACCGCGTCGGCGCAGAGGCGCTCGGCGCGAAGGCCGGAGACGAAGCACGCGAGGTGCTGGGCGTGGCAGCCGATCGCGCTCATCACCAGCGCCTGCCCGCTCCGCTTGGCATCGAGAATCCAGCGCAGCCGGTTCGTCTGCGGCCCGTCCTCGAGGCGCGTCGCGAGGCCGCTCTGGATGTACTCGACCCGCACGAGCCGGAGATCGCCCAGCGTGCCATCGCGCACCAGCGCTTGCGCATGGCGCGTCATCGGATAGGCGGAGTAGGCATGCGCGACGGCGAACAGGCGCCCCCGCTTCCGCGTCCGCGCGACCAGGTCGCAGGCTTCGCGGAAATCGTGCGTGACCGGCTTGTCGCAGATGACGTCGAGGCCCGCGTCGAGCGCAGCCTTCGCGACCGCATAGTGGGTGTCGTTCGGCGTCATGATCGCGACGCCGTCGATGGGGTCGTTGCGCCGGGGCTCGCTTTCCAGCATCTCGGCCAGGTCGCCGTAACTGCGGGCGGCATCGAATCCCATGGCTGCGCCGTTCGCGCGCGAGCGCGCCGGATCGCTGGAGAACACGCCGGCCACGGCCTGCCAGGCACCGTCGAGCTCCGCGGCGGTGCGATGCATCTTGCCGATCCAGGACTCGGGACCGCCGCCGACGATGCCCAAGCGCAATCGGCGCCCGAAACGCTCCCTCAATCCACCCATGCCGCCTCCCGCATTCGTGACGCGGCAAGCTTAGCAGACGACGTCGTCATGCCTGAATGAGCGGATCCGCGACCCATCGCCGCGCTGCACTGCACGATGTGCGCCGGCGGGCGCCGGCGTATGATGAATCGGTCCGCTGCGGCTCGGCCTCGATTGCGCCGCGCGACCCACAAAACTGAAAGGACACGCACCATGGCGAAGAAGAGCGCGGGCGATGGCGTCTATCGGATCACCGAAGTGATCGGCACCAGCACCAAATCCTGGGAGGACGCCGCGACGAACGCAGTCTCCGCGGCAAGCAAGACGCTGCGCGATTTGCGTGTCGCTGAAATCGGCAAGCTCGACATGAAAGTCGAAGGCGGCAAGGTCGTCGCTTTCCGCGCGCGCGTCCAGCTGTCGTTCAAGTACGAGCGCTGACGCCAACCTGGGGGCGCCCGTGCAAAACGGGCGTTTCGCAGCGAATCGGCGGGGCTTGGGCGGCCCTCGCGGACCGCCTGTCTGAAACGCGTCCCGCATCAGGCGACACGTTGCGTCGGGTTGTTGCATCCGCAGCGGACCCGCCGCGCGCTAAACTAGACGCACGATCGCTCGGTAGTCGACCAGGAACAGCCGCCGCGTCCCGAGCGGCAGGTTGCCGGTTCGATTTCGTTCCCGGGCCCCAAGGCTGACCTGATCGGAGGTCGACATGCACCACTACGGCATCAGCGCGATTCACTGGAATGCGAACCTCGACGAAATCGACGAGGTGATGTTGCATAAATTCGTGCGGCACGACCACGAGGGCGCTTTTGTCATCAAAACCGGTGAGCCGACCTGGATCGCCGATGTCGTGCAGCTCATTCGCGGCGGCGACATCGTCTGGGTGCTCGTGTCCGTCGGTGGGGACCGCTATCAAAATACCGACCATGTCGGCGTCAACGTCAAACGCGCCCAGCACGCCTACCTCTACAGCTGCAGGAGAGACGGCACGCCGACCGACACGCTGGCCCGGCTGCCGCGTTACCACAGCGCGGAGGATCCGCCCCCCACGCTATCCGACGAAGTCGGCAGACCGGCCGGCCGGGCACGTCACCCCTGAGGCCCG
>CAWFMY010000017.1:0-6009 GCA_963816925.1 uncultured beta proteobacterium
CTTAGCGTGTAGGTAAAGCACGACCCCGCGTTGGGGCCGCCGGCGCGATCGAAGTCGCATTGCATCTTCCAAGCGCCTGGCTTGCCGTAGACGCGCAGCACCGCGAAGCCGTCGCCCGCTGCGGCAAATTTCGTCTCGACGCGGCAACGCAACTCTCGCCCGCCACCGGGCGTCATCGCCACCGCCATCGTCGTCGTCGGCCCGACCCGCCGCCGCGATCGCGTGCCGGATGGAAGTCGAATTCCTCGTGCGCGACGAGGTCCTCGCGCACCGAATTCGCAAACGGGAACGGCGCGAACAGCGGCGAGCTGTGGACCGAATGAAACACGACGGGGTCGCCGTCCCCCGCATCGAGTACGACCCGGGCCACGCAGGCGAGGTGCTCGTCGCCGGAGACGAACACGACATTGCGGATCTTTTCGCGCGCGATGTGCGTCAGCACCTCGCGCAGCGAATGCGGATAGCCGTCCCAGCCGTCGGAACGCAGCGCGCTCACTACCTTGTTCCTCTGCAGCGCCCGGGCATGCCGCGGCAGCAGGATCGAGGGCGTCGCCACGATCTTGGGCATGTCCTTGTCCTTCCCGTCGCTGAGCCATTCGAGCAGCTTCGCCATTTGCGCATGGCTCATGATGCGCGCCGGCGCGACGTGACGCGCGGTGCGCATCTTGCGCTCGGTCCGCGTATCGGCCATGAACACGCCGAAGGGCTCGCGCCTGATGGCGAACCAGATCGGATGGCTGGAGTCGCCCACCGGGCTCACCTCCGGCGGTCCGGCGCGGCGCTGGAACTTGAGATACGAACGCCGCCCCTCGATCATTTCGCGATCCGGGCGCGTGTCGTCGACGCGCGGCTCCCAGTTGTCGCGAATCTCGTGGTCGTCCATCATCATGTAGGCCGGGAGCCGCCGCAGCACGTCGCGCACCGGGTTCATGCGATAGAGGATTTCGTACGGACGAACGAAGCGGTCGAACTGCGACGTGGGGTCGAACAGGCCGGCTGTGCCGTCGACGTAGATTTGGTCGCCGACAAGCAGCAGCAATTGCGGCCGCCGGTAATGCTTGCCCGACACCCAATCGGCCAACCGGCCGTACGACGCGCCGGCGACGGCACCTTCGAGCATCGCCGATGGATATTGGCAGCTCGCGACGGCGAACACGAGCTCGCGCTCGGCATCAGGCTTCGGTTCTGGCGTTGGTCGCAGCTCCGCGAGCCCCTTGCGGATATCCTTGGCCTTCTGCGTCGTCAGCAGCTCGACGATCGCGGCCTCGATCGCGTTCGCGATCTTGTCATGGACGGCGGGTGGCATCGGGTCCGGGATCTTCTCGCTGGAGAGCATCGCGCGCGCGCCACGGATTTGTTCCTTGCCGACGGGCTTGTGCGTCGGCTTGTAGTCGTCGTAGGTGTAATACGCGAGGTCCTTCGACTGGTTGTAGAGCAGGACCACGAGCACGCCTTCGGCCGGCTCCTGCCACAATTCCGTCGGGGCCGCGACCGCGAACCAGCCGTGTCGATCCGACTTGGGCGACGCGAGTTCGCGCGGCTTGTTCGTCGGGTCGTCGGTGAGCTCGCGCGGCTTGTTCGCCGGGATTTCGCTGAAATAGCCGTCTTTTTCCTGCACCCGCAGGAGCGCAACCACGAATGACTTGCCAAGCGCGGGGTCCTCGGCGCCGGCGATCTTCACCTTGTCGGGTTCATCGCTCTCCTCCGGCGCGCCCATGATCGGCCCGAGCCAGCAGATCTCGGCTCGGAATCTCACAGCGGTCGTCGTCAGGCCCGTCGGTCGTCATGTTCATCGACTTTCTTGCCGTTCAGAAAATCCTCGACCACGTCGAAGACTTCGCGTGCCCGCTTCCCGATCAGGCAGTCCTGGTGGCCCATCCCCTTGAGTTCATGGGGCGTGAAATTCATCCCGAGATCGATCGCGAACAGCTTGTTCATTCGCGCCAGCGTCGCGACGTCGTAGAGACCGTTGAACTCGCCGTGAATGGACAGCGTCGGCCGGGTCGTTCCCCAGCGCTCGAGCAGATTGCGGCGCGTCGCGAACACGTTGCGGCCAGCGTAGTTGGTGATGACGCCGAGCCGCGCGAAATGGATGGCTTGCGAGACCGTGTCGGTGGACAGCGGCCCGAACAGATCGTCGATGGCGTCGAGCACGCGCGGGCTCATGTTGTCGACGTTGAAGTCGCGCCCATAGAGGGCATCCATGCGGTGGCGGGAGCCCACCCACGGCGTGCGCTTGCATGGCGGAAACCATGGATTCTCGATGCCGAACTCCTGCACGGGATAGGGCATCGTCGCCAGCGCCCGGTCGATCAGCTGGTCACCGAGCGACGGTGCGGGACCGATCCGGAATTCGTAGCTGGCGAGCGGCAGGAAATTGCGGACATAGCTCATCAAGTAGGCGCGCAGGACGTTGGCCGGCGTGAAGACGACGACCGGCCCGATCTGCGACAGCACCACCTTGCCGACGCGCAGCGGCAGCTCGTGCCGCTCGCGGAAATACGGGTCGCCCGACTCCGGCGGCGCGAGCATCGCCATGCTGAACATCACCGAGCCCATGCAGTGTGCCAGGACGTCGATTTTCGGCGGATCGGCAGCGGGATTCTGGATCCTGCGCTCGGCGTCGACGGTTTGCCAGATGTAATCGATCGCCTTCGGAATGTCGGCGAGCGCCGCGTCCTCGAACTTCCACGGCAGCCGCGCGGTGGGCATGCCGCAGCTCGTGCGCATGTCGAGAATCCAGATGTCGCGCCCGCGATCCCAGAAATAGCCGGCCGCGTGCGGATCGAGCGCCGGATGCGCGTAGGTCGTGCCGCTCGCGCTGTAGCCCGGGATCATCAGCAGCGGCGGCAGCGTCGACGCCCGCCGCGCATACCGCGTAAGCCGGGCGCGCACCGGAGGGCCGTCCGGTAGACACGCCACTTCGAACTCCGAGATTTCCGGATCGGGCAGTCCCTTGACGATGCCGGGGAGTCGCTGCGGCTCGCCGGGGTCCGCCGGATCGGGCTTGCGGAAGCTCCACACATGCAGGGTCAGCAGCAAGCGCAGGAAGTAGCCGGCGAGCGCCCCGAGATCGCCGATCGCGGCGACCTCGTCCTGCTGCTTCAGGATCCGCAGGATCGGCACGCCTTGCTGCGTGAGATAGGACACGTCGAGGTCGAGCACCGGCGGCTCCGCGGCGGACTGCAGGCCGGGGAAGGCGTCGAGCGACAGGCGGCTCATCTGCCACCAGGGATTCGATTTTCTTCCGTAGGTGATGCGTTTCTTGCCGAGGATCTCGTCGTGTTCCGTCATCGCACCAAAGTCGATCGCCTTGTCGAGCTTCTTGCCCCGCGCCTTGTCGATCGCCAGCGCGTACTCGAACAGGCGGACCTCGCCGCCGTGCGACGCCAGCGCCCTTAGCGCCAGTAAACGCTTGCGCAAGCGCCGGCACGAGTCGCGGAAAAAAGGCAGGCGCATGCAAAGCGACTTCTTCTCATCCTCGTCCGGCGGATCGAGCGGCTTCTCCTTCACGCCCAGGACGAGATCCTTGACCTTTTCGGCGGCCGCCTGCCAGGTGTCGCGAATGCCGCGGTTGAACAGCCACGCGACGATCGCCCGGCAGCGCCGTTTCGTGTACGTCGACGTCTCGCGCTGCATGAAGGCAAGCGTCCCCCTCAGCGGCGCCGAAAAATGCGCCAGCGCGTCAAGCTCCTCCTCGCGCCCGTCACCGCGATGCCAGTCGTTCCATTCCTCCGCGACGAACACCCGCAGCCGGCTCTTCTCGTGATCGACGACGAGCTCGCGCTTCAGCGGCACCCTGCCGCCGGAGCGCGGATCCTTCTTGGCGTGCGAAGGCTTCCCGGATCGGTCGCGCAGCGGATCGGGCAGAAACATCGGCGCGAGCGGCGACGGGACAAAATGCAGCGTCAATTCGACGCGGGCCAGGATCGTGCCGCCCTTGATGGCGGGAAGCGGTGCCTCGCCCGACATGCGCTCGATGATCTGGGCCTCGGTCGCCACCGGCACTTCCGGAGGATCCGGCAGCGTCCGGAATCGGGGTCGGACGCTGGGCTGCGGGTCGGGTTGGGGCGGCGGCGTCAGATTCCATTTGTCGATGAGCCCGTCGAGCGCGCGCCATGCAAGCGCCGCAATGGTGAGCGACGGATTGATGCCGAGCGAGGTCGGCACGATCGACCCGTCGAGCACCACGAGGCTACCGAAAACCGTTTGCAGGTCGGTCGGCTTCGCGCAGTCGAACACCTGTCCCAGTTCGTTGACCGCGCCCTGCGGCAGCAATATGCCTTTGTCCTCCTGCGGGTCCTGCACCGGAATGGCGGCTTCCCCCATCGGGCAACCGCCGAGCGGATGCACGGTCAGGAGCGGCCCGCGCTTGTCGTCCATCAGGAATTGCATGTCGTCCGGCAGAATCTGCCACGCGGGGTTGGCCTGCACGTCGCCGAGGATGCGCGAGTCTTCGCCGAGTGTGCGCAGCGCCTTGATGCCGTCAGTGAAGACGGGATGGTCGCGTGCTTCCGGCCAGCGCACGCGAATGGCACCGTCACCGTCGTTCTCGTCGTCGACTTCCCCTGTGAGCTCGAGCGCGCCCCCCGCACCGTCGTCGCCCATTACCGCGAAAATCGACGAGCTTGCGATCGCGGCGCCATTGACGGCGCACGGATCATGGTCGGGCTCCCCCGGTCTGTGCGGTTCGAAATCGGTGCTTCCCAGCTGGCGCAGCGTGTTGCCAGTCGTGACGATCTCCTCGAACACGCGGCGCAGCGGGCCGGGGACTGCCATCTCCTCGATCACGACATTGCACTTCTCGCCGCGCAGGTCGATGATGCCCGTGATCGTAGGACCGACGCTGCGTGTGCCGGGCGACTGCCGCTCGTCGGCAATCGCATTGACGGTGACACGCTTTTTGCCAGCGTGTTCGCGCTGATCGTAGGCGACCGCAATCATGTCGCCGTTGGTGGAAAAGCACTGGCCGAGGCGCGCGCTGAAAACGAGCTCGTCACTGCGCGAGCGCAACAGGATCTCGGTGGAGCCGAAGGTGCCTGCGGCAAGAATCACCTTGCGCGCGACGAGACGGAACGGCGCTCCCTGGCGCGCGCGCAGATCGGCGTCGGTATGCACTACATCGAGCACCCACGCGTTAGGAGCCGCCCCGTCGCCGCCCGTTCCGCCGGTGCCCCCGCGCGCGACGCCAATCCCGGATTCGTCGACGTGCCGTCGCGCAAGACGCAGGACCGTTGCGCCCGTATAGATCCGGGCGCCCGCCCGTTCCGCGGTGCGGAGCAGGTTGACGTCGAGCGAATCCTTGGCGCCGTGGTTGCAGCCCGTTGCGCAATCGCCGCAGCGCAGGCATTCGTCGAGCGCGACCTGCGCCGACGACACACGATTGGCCGTCAGCGCCACGGTAATCGCGGCCGCGCCAAACTGCTTGGGTGCGCCGCCGTGCACGGTCGCCATGCGCTGCAACACCGTGTACTTCTCGGGAATCTTTTTCCCATTGAGCTTGACTGTGTTGTCGACGAGCTCGCGCTCTTCGCCCTTTTTCGGCACGAATCCATCGATCTTGTCGGCGCGGATTGCTCCACCGAGCAGCTCCTTGACGTTCGCGAAGCGTTTGTCGCGATCCGTGGCCGCCTCATCCCGGATCCGTTTCGGCCAGGCGCGGCGGTTGAACACCATCGGGTCGGGTATCGCCATGACACCCGCGTTGATGAGGGAGCCACCGCCGAGGCCGTTCGCGACGACGGCGCCGACATCGGCGCCGATCCGCACGTCGAACAGTCCTTCGCGCTCGCCGCGCGCGCACGCCGTGCCTTCGGCAGAAAAGCGCACGTGGCCCGCCAGGTCCGACAACCGCGGCGGGAACATGCCGGGCAGGTATTCGCGGCCCCGCTCGAGCACGACCACCGTGAGCTCCCGATTGTTCGCGTCCTTGGCGCCGGCGAGGCGCATCGCGGCAATCGCACCGCCGTAGCCGCTGCCCACGATCACGACGTCGCAATCGACGGTCTG